>NZ_JAVWVO010000003.1:0-352111 GCF_036666595.1 Acinetobacter sp.
TTTGTAATGGTTTTTCCACTTCTAGTGCTTGTCTAAATCTTAAGCCTGCAGATTTTTGTTCTGTCATCGTCCTTTCCACGGCATTTACTTTAATTTTCGAGTTTTGAGTATAGCCATAATGACTGAATTGGCTATGACATTTTAGAATGATCACTCTAAAACTTTAGTCCCATGGTTCACGTTTTTATTGTGTAATTTTCTTCCATGCGTTGGGCTTTAGTGGTAAACAGATAAGCCCCAAAACAACAATGTGTGCATATTTTTGCTATGATAGCAACTAGAGATCCACATTTATTAGGCTGTTTTTAGTTATATGCACGACTCAGTTCAACTAGAACCCCTTACACGTGACATACCTCACACAAAACGAGGTCATGAGCGCTGTCTTGCATTTTTATTAAGTGCAAACGAGTTGTTTTTGCAACATGGCTACGATGCGGTTTCACTTGATGATATTGTCAATCATGCGGGTGGTTCAAAAGCATCGATTTACAAATATTTTGGCAATAAAGATGGTCTTTTTACAGCAATTTGTGACTATCGTCGTGAGCTGTTTTTTAAAGATATTTGTATGCCTTTTGACTTTACTAAGGACAATTTGCGCGTTTATTTAATACAAACCATTTTAAATATTCAAACGCATCTTGTGCTTCCAGAAAATGCTTCTTTTTTAAGACTCATTATGGAACAAGTACAACGTAATCCACAGTTGGCTTTTCATATTCACAAACAAGGGCCTAAACATATTGAAGATGCCGTGGCTTGTGTTTTAACCAAAGCAGATGAAATAGGCATTATTCGATGTGAACATCCGAATTATTCTGCACAGCTTTTTTTTGGTATTGTGCGTGAATTAGAGTGGCGAGTGTTGATGAACATCTATGTTGAAGAAAATGAACAAGAAAATCTAGAATATGTTCATTATTGCGTAGATCGTTTCTTAGCAGGTCATCAAAAAGTCTAGTTTTTTTGCAATTTCCTTTGCATATAGTATATTAATCGACTCTCTTTTTTCTTTCCACCAACCAACAACTAATTGTTGTTCTGTACCTATTTTGGTTTTCAGCAATTATTGTGGAGTAACAATGGCTCTACGTCACTTTCTTACCTTACGCGATTTATCTACTTTAGAACTGAACCAAGTTGTGCAACGCGGTATCGAACTAAAGCGTAAACAGCACAACAGCGAAGTATTCCAACCGTTTGTTGGTAAAGTCATGGGTATGATTTTTGAAAAATCGAGCACCCGTACCCGTGTATCGTTCGAAGCAGGCATGAGCCAATTTGGTGGCAGTGCAATTTTCCTCTCTCCACGAGACACCCAATTGGGTCGTGGTGAACCGATTGAAGATTCAGCACGCGTAATTTCAAGCATGTTGGATATTGTGATGATCCGTACTTTTGGACATGACATTGTTGAACGTTTTGCCTCTTATTCAAAAGTTCCTGTGATTAATGCTTTAACTGATGATCACCACCCTTGCCAATTGCTTGCAGATGTTCAAACTTTTGTTGAACACCGTGGTCCCATTGCAGGCAAAACTGTAGCGTGGATTGGTGATGGCAACAATATGTGTAATTCATATATTGAAGCTGCGCATATGTGGGGCTTCAAGTTAAAAATTGCTGCGCCTAAAGGTTATGAACCCAAAGCAGAATTTTTAAGTGAATTTGCACATTGTGCAGAACTGGTTAACTCAGCTGAAGATGCAGCTGTAAATGCAGACCTCATCGTGACCGATGTATGGGCAAGCATGGGCCAAGAAGAAGAGCAAAAAATTCGTGAAGCGGCTTTTGCAGACTATAAAGTAAATGAACGTCTTATGGATCTTGCTCATCCTGACTGTTTATTTATGCATTGTTTACCTGCGCATCGTGGCGAAGAAATTTCTGAAAAGATGCTCGACCATAAAAATGCCGTGGTTTGGGATGAAGCTGAAAACCGCTTACATGCACAAAAAGCATTGGTTGAGTTTTTAATCAATGAAAACACCAAGAAAGATTAATTAATTTTTCCAACGAAAAGCACCTAAGGGTGCTTTTTTTATACCGCCAAAGCTATAATCGGAACATAATTTTTATAAGCGACACTTTCCATGCATTTCAAAAAAACTGGCCTGTGCCTTGCTACAATTCTAAGCTCTACTTTTTTTCAGGTTCAAGCCTCAGAATTTGATGACTACTTACAGTCCAAACAAATTATTGATCAAAATTTTAAAATTCAACAACCAGAAACGTTGAACGAGATCTTAACGGTATTAACTGCAGAAGACTCTCGAACCCTCCCAATTGAAATTGATAACAACACCATCATTGAACAATTTAACCTATATGCAGACCGTACCGAGCTTAAGGGTTTGATTATCACCCCTGATTTCGCGCAGTTTGAACAGGATTTGGGTGCGAAAGAAGTTCAAAAAGTAATTAAAAAGAATGTTGTACAAAACTGCAATATTTTCTTCGAGCATCAATATCAACGCCATAACCCCTACATTATCAAATTACAGCTCAGCTCTGAGAAAAATAGCTACGATTTAGAACTAAAGCAAAAAGACTGTGGTATCAAATAGCACCTTTTTAGCGATTGGTTCTCTACTTTAGCGAACCAATCCTTGCGGCTGTAAGATAATCATGGCCGCACCAATCAATACCACTGCCCCGCCCATTACATCCCAACGGGATAAATAAACTTGATCAACATAACGTAACCATAGCAATGCGGTAAAAATATAAATTCCACCATAAGCGGCATAAATACGTCCTGACGCAGCCGGATGTAATGTCAACAACCACACAAAAGCACCAAGTGCTAAAGCAGTGGGAACCCATAACCAATGAGTTTTCCCCTGATTTAAAATCAAATAAGGGAAATAACAGCCTAATATTTCCATCACAGCAGTTACCAAAAACAGTACAAATGTGCTTAAAACTTTCGTCAATTGAATATCCATGCAACCTACTTTTATTACTTCTAACTGTTAAATACTTTCTTCAATAAAAAACCCGTGCGAACACGGGTTTTAAATTATGTAACGATCTTTAAGCAGGCTCAGCCGTTTGGTCTTCAAAAACTTCAAGTTTTAAACCAACCGCTTTACCATTTTCATTCTTCACAGAGACCGCAACATTGCCACCATGTTCTGCAAGCTCACCAAATAGAATCATTTCAGCCAGTGGCTTTTTCAAATGCTCTTGGATGAGTCGTTGCATTGGGCGAGCGCCCATTAAACGATCATAACCATTTTCAGCCATCCACTCACGCGCACTCTGATCCACTTCAAGAATGACTTTTTTATCATCGAGTTGTGCTTGCAATTCAGTTAAGAACTTATCCACTACATTTTCAATTACTGTCGTAGGTAAAGCTTTAAACTGAATCACGCTGTCTAAACGGTTACGGAACTCTGGAGAAAATGCTTTCTTCATTGCATCTTGGTTATCATTGCTATTGTCTTGATCCATGAAGCCAATACTCACGCGAGAAATACTTTCCGCGCCAATATTTGTGGTCAAGACCAACACCACATTACGGAAGTCTGATTTACGACCATTGTTATCAGTCAATGAACCATGATCCATGATTTGTAGCAATAAGTTGAACACGTCTGGATGCGCTTTTTCAATCTCATCTAGCAATAATACACAGTGCGGATTTTTATGAATCGCATCGGTCAACAGACCACCTTGGTCAAAGCCGACATAACCCGGAGGCGCACCGATCAAACGTGAAACCGCATGGCGCTCCATGTACTCAGACATATCGAAACGAACCAGCTCTACACCCAGTAATTTCGCAAGCTGCTTGGTGACTTCTGTTTTACCTACCCCAGTTGGGCCTGCAAAAACAAAACTACCTACAGGTTTATCTGGTGATTTTAAACCTGCACGCGACAGTTTAATTGCTGAGCCTAAAGCTTCGATGGCTTCATCTTGACCAAAGACCACACGTTTTAAATCACGTTCAAGATTTTCAAGAACGGTCTTGTCATCTTTAGATACGGTTTTTGGTGGAATACGTGCAATTTTCGACACGATATCTTCAATATTTTCCACGGTAATCAAGGTGTCATCTTGTTCAGCTTTCAGACGACGTTGTGCCCCTGCTTCATCAATCACATCAATGGCTTTATCCGGCAAGAAACGATCATTAATGAACTTCGCAGACAGCTCAACCGCAGAAATTAAAGCTTTGTCATCATATTTAACATGATGGAAATCCTCAAACTTGCTCTTCAAACCACGTAGAATATCAATCGTTTCTGAAATAGATGGCTCATTGACATCAATTTTTTGGAAACGGCGTGACAATGCATGATCTTTTTCAAAAACTTGGCGGTATTCCTGGAACGTGGTTGAACCAATGCAGCGCAATGAACCATTAGCCAAAGCGGGTTTAATCAAGTTTGATGCATCCATCGTGCTACCCATACTTGAGCCTGCACCAATAATCATGTGGATTTCGTCAATAAACAAAACTGCTTCTGGTTTCTTTTTCAACGCGTTCAAAAGCTGTTTTAAACGTTTTTCAAAGTCACCACGGTATTTGGTTCCTGCCACCAAAGCACCAATATCCAAACTATACACTTCAGCATTTGCTAATGGTTTCGGCGCTTTACCATTGACAATAAGCCAAGCTAAACCTTCAGCAATCGATGTTTTACCGACGCCAGGATCACCCACTAATAACGGATTGTTTTTACGACGACGGCACAAAATTTGTGCTGCACGCTCAATTTCTTTTTCACGACCAATTAAAGGATCTGTTTTACCCTTTTGTGCCTCAACATTTAAGTTGGTTGTATACAGCTCTAAAGGGCCTGCGTTGCTTGAACTGGTCGATTCACCATCAAGATCTTCAATTTCTTCTTCCACTTGCACTTCGTCTTTACGTGTGCCGTGGGCCAAGTATTGTGTCAGTGTTAAACGGTTAATTTGATGGCGTTTTAAGAGGTAGACTGCAAAAGAGTCACGCTCAGAGTACATCGCCACTAAAATATCTGCGCCTTCAACCGTCCGATCACCACCGCTTGATTGCACATGGAAAATTGCACGTTGTAAGATACGGTCAAAACTTTCGGTTGGATGCGGGGCTTGATCACTGTTTTCGCCCAGCTTAGGAGTGTGCTGCTCTACATATTCTTCAAGCTCTTTGCGAAGCACAATAATATCTGCACCACAGGCTTTCAATGCATTTACGGCCGAATCATTATCGAGTAAAGCCAATAATAAATGTTCAACGGTTAGGAATTCATGTCTCTTTTGTCGAGCCATACTAACAGCCAAACGTAAGGATACTTCTAATTGACGACTGAGCATGGAACCCCCTTAATCTTTCGGCTCAATCTGACAAAGTAAAGGATGACCTTGAGACCGAGCGTAATTATTGACTTGGTTTGCTTTTGTTTCCGCGATGTCTCTCGGGTAAACGCCTGCAACACCTTTTCCTTCATAATGTACAGTTAGCATTACTTGAGTGGCTTGGTCAAGATTCAAAGCAAAGTATTGTTGTAAAATTTCAATAACAAAGTCCATTGGGGTGTAGTCATCGTTCATTAAAACGACAGCATAGAGTGGAGGACGCTTAAGTTCTGGTGGCGCGGTTTGGACAGCGACATCCCCATTTTCTTCTTCATGCGGTTCATCATTGCTCAAGCGCGGGCTGATATGCCAGTCGACATAGCCAGATTCATGAAAAGACTGCTTGATTTCATTTAAACACGTTGAACGCTTAGAGATACCCATAAACTTACAATTCACAATTATTGTGCATTTGCCTCAGCCTGAGGGATTTCAGAGACAAATGCAGATTGACTTTCTACGGCCTCACCACGTGACCAACTAAAGCGTCGTGTCACTGGTGTGCTACCTGTTAAACGGACTTCGATAAACTGCGGCGTAAAGCCTTTAGGCATTGTCCAACGCCCTGTTAAACGCTCATAGTTTTCAAAGTTAAAGTTTTTGTCTTCAAGAGGCACAACTAAAACCTCTGTACCACGAATGAGTCGGAGTTCAACGGTACCTGAAGCTGCACGTTTAGATGGACTGACTTGAACCAAGTCCAGTTGATATTCAAATGCATTTTCAGGCAAAGGTTTAATCGCAATATGCTGCACAGCCAGTGGAATACCGCCGCGTTGACGTAAAACCTCACGGTAAATCACAGCAGTGGTTTCAGATTGCGCTTGTTGATCCAAAGCTTTTTGCAATGACAAATACAGCTCATTTGAATTGGTTACAGCAACGTCACGCTCCTGAATAGCAGCATTATAGTTTTTATTTAAAGCATCCAGATTGGTCTTTTGCTTTTGTACTACTTCGACCAGTTGCTCAGCATCTGCATCAAAACCTACCACCGTTAAACCCTGACGATGTCCGACGGTATAGCCCAATACCCCACTTGCAACCATCAATATTGCAGCACCAATTGCCAAGGGCTTATTGGTCTGTAAAAACGGCTTTGCAGGTTCAGGCTGTTGTGACGTCATATTTGTGTCAGTGTTCGGCATCGTCATCTCTTATTTTGATTCAATTCAAAACACACATTTAAATCGAAATCTAAATGTGTGTGAAGTTTTAAAACGTTTTTTATGGTAATAAACCAATTCCGTCTAGGCCCGCTGTTTCAGCAAATCCAAACATTAAGTTCATGTTTTGAACGGCCTGACCTGCTGCCCCTTTAACCAAATTGTCTTGTA
The DNA here is from genome assembly GCF_036666595.1 of Acinetobacter sp. Taxonomy (GTDB): domain Bacteria; phylum Pseudomonadota; class Gammaproteobacteria; order Pseudomonadales; family Moraxellaceae; genus Acinetobacter. The sequence goes on from NZ_JAVWVO010000003.1 coordinate 6,696, forward strand.
CAGAAATGACCACCAATTTTTTCGGTTGTGGTTTATACAGTGCAATACGTAGTTGATTTGCGCCCCGCACAGAACGTGTCTCTGGTGAGCTTCCCGCAGGCATCACATCAACAAAAGCTTCATTGGCATAAAACTGTTCATATAAACTTTGCAAATCAGCAGCTTCACCCGCATCGGTTAAATCCACATAAATCGTGCTCAGCATGCCACGAATCATTGGTACCAAATGCGGAACAAACAAAATGTGGTTAAACACCTCTTTTAAGCCTGAAATATTTTCCAACGCTTCCACAATTTCAGGATGATGACGGTGACCTGCAACGCCATAAGCTTTGAAATTATCTGCATTTTCAGAATAGATCATCCCAAGGCTGGCTTTACGGCCTGCACCAGACACACCCGATTTTGCATCAATAATAATGCTTTCAGGTTTAACTAATGTGTCGTTTTGCTTAAATAACGGCGCTAAACCCAGTTGTACTGTTGTTGGATAACAACCAGGGTTACCAATGACATTGGCTTGTTTAATCTGCTCACGGTTTAATTCTGACAAACCATAAACCGAGTCTTTCAGTAGTTCAGGGCACGCATGCTGCATACCATACCATTTTTCAAACTGTTCTAAGTCTTGTAAACGAAAGTCTGCGGCAAGGTCAATCACTTTAGTATTTGCAGCCACCAACTCTTCGGCATGCTTCATGGCAACGCCATGCGGTGTCGCAAAGAACACCACATCACATTTTTTCAGTTCATCAATATTCAAATCTGAATATTTAAGTTCGGTATGTCCACGTAGGCTTGGGAACATATCATCTACACGGCGACCGTCTTCTGTACGCGATGTTAATACGCTTACTTGCACATTTGGGTGTCGTAGTAAAAGACGCAACAATTCAACGCCTGTATAACCTGTACCGCCGACAATACCAACTGAAATCACGTGTATTACCTCAAACTTAAACTGTCCATTTCGTAACTGCCTAGTATGACAGGAAGTTTCTGCTTTCTAAACTGTTTTACTTGGAATTTATGCGTTTTTAGTGCTATCGACACCTAATGAGGCACATCCAATATACTCTGTACAGGCTCAAAACCAATCTGATTTCGTCCCGAATGTTTCGCCTGATATAACAATTGATCGGCAGCATGTATGGCGTATTTTAAGTTAGGCTGATGTACCGCAGCCAGTCCGAAACTTGCTGTCACGGCAATATTTTTTGAAGATAATCGTGCATCGGCAATACCTAAACGAATACGATTGGCAATGTTATAAGCCAGCGTGGGGGCATCAATTTGTAATAAGACAATGAACTCTTCCCCGCCAAAACGCCCCACTAAGTCATGGGCACGGACGTTTTGCCCAATAATTTCACCGACTTGTTGTAAAATTTGATCACCCACCAAATGCCCATAGGTATCATTAATTTTCTTAAAATGGTCAATATCACACATGAGCAAGAAATAAGGCTGTTTAGAGAGCTGATGCAACTTCCGCTTAGCAGCTTCGTTAAAGCCACGCCGATTGAATAAATGCGTTAGCGGATCTCTTAGCCGCTCATCGTTGAGTTGATGGATAATATCTCGCACCAATGTTCCGAGCAGCACAATTGCAAACCACATACTTAAGATAATGCTCGCAGCAAGCATCATCAGCCACCAGACTGAATTTGCCAGCATGTCTGCTTCGATATTTCTTAAAAAGAGAAAAATAATGATTCCGCGAACAAAGGTATACAGCACAATAAACACGTAGGAAAAGTCGACTATTTTATTGAGCAAATCAATCCCTTGATAATGTTTAAACATTGAAAACAAAACCAAAGACTCAATCAATGCAATTGAAATGTTCAAAATCAGCATTCTGATCCACAGTTGATCATCTACATAGGAATAATAACTGAGTGAAAGTAAAGCCATCACGACCAAGGCCAGACACCAATATGGACGTGCATTGGCACTCTTTCTTAAGCCCATGGCATAAGCGCTGGCCCATGCGCCAAACAAATACATACTACCTAAAATGGGTGCCGACAAAGCCAACTGCTTACTCGACATAAAACTTTGCGCGGCCACAGAAAACGAAGGCACAATATATCCAAGCCCGAGCCACAATAAATATGAAGGAGCCCTAAAAGCAAAATGACATATTAAAAGCAAGCTTCCCATTAAAATCAGGCAAGCTGGAACGATTAATATAAAATAGTGGATATCTGTAAAGTTCACATTTGAGGTCTTTGGACTGAAATTGAGGAATGTTTACCTTAGATCATGAAGTTTAGAGCATTTTTTGACTAACGCTCAATCGGTCAGAAGAAATTACTTTTAAATTTTGCACGTGAAATTAACTTTAAGTGCTTGCCCACCAATATGGCAATGCGGTTGTTTTTAAAGTTTTTCGGTGCTGTTGAAAAGCGGCATCATATTTAGCAACTTCTGCCCAAAAACGTGCACTATGATCAAAATGTTGCGTATGTGCGAGTTCATGCACACAGACATAACGGGTAATGGCTTCAGGAAACAACACTAAAGCACTGTTAAGCATGATGTCGTGTTTGGCACTACAACTCCCCCAACGTGTTTTGGGCTGACGAATTGAACATTGTGTAAATTTTAAACCAGTTTCATGACTAATCTGTTGCAAATAAATAGGCAAGTGCTGTTTGGCATATGCAATCACAAAAGATTTTAAATAACTTTCAGGCTGACGGTCACTGATCCAAAGCTGGTGATTGTGCTCATCCAAAATATACGCATTTTTTTGTGTTTTATAGCTCACCGTTAAAGCATTTTTTCGATTAAATAACCGCAACTCTGTGGGAAGGGTTCGATCTATCTGTACCAGACTGGCTTGCTGCTTCTGCCACGTTTCAACCATCCACTGTTCAGATTGATTTAAAAAATCCTGAATTTGCCGTTTACTACAAAATTTAGGCACGGTTAAACGAATTTGAGTCGGTTCAACACGAAGTCGTAACCGAGACGCACGTGCATGATGGGTGATTTGGATTTCAGGTAGGTCTGCTAAGGTCATTAATATTATTCTTTTATTAAATCATCCTCCCCAGCCCTCCTTTTGAAAGGAGGGAGAAAAACATAAGATAAAAATGTTTTTGCTTTTAGCCCCTCTTTTTCAAAGAAGAGCTTAGGGAAGATTTAAAATTAAACCGCGGTACGTTCTTCAATACCGCTGTCTGTTGCAACAACAGCCACATCTGCTTTATTGATTGCAAAAATACCATTACACACCACACCTGGAATGTCGTTAATGGTTTTTTCAAGCTCAAGCGCATTTAAGATATTCAGGTTATAAACGTCTAAAATCACGTTACCGTTATCCGTCACCACACCTTCACGGTAAGCAGGATCACCACCGAGCGCCACAATTTTACGTGCCACAGCTGAACGAGCCATTGGAATCACTTCAATCGGAAGTGGGAAGTCACGCCCCAATTGATCGACCCACTTAGAGTCATCAACGATACAAACAAATTTTCTCGCAATTGAAGCCACGATTTTCTCGCGAGTAAGTGCAGCCCCACCACCTTTGATCATATGCATATGACGGTCAATTTCGTCTGCACCATCTACATAGGCATCTAAACCGCCTACAGAGTTCATATCAACCACTTCAATGCCTAATTTCTTTAAGCGCTCAGCCGTTGCTTCTGAACTTGCCACAGCCGCTTCAAGCTGAAGTTCTGGTAAAAGTTCAATTAAGAAATTGACGGTGCTGCCTGTACCCACCCCTAAAATGCCACCTTTAGGTAAGTGCTTTAAGGCAGCTTTTGCAGCAGCTTGCTTTTTTTCATCTTGGGTAGCATACAGACTCATAATTTGGCTCAACTATTTTTTGACATTTGTTGCTGATTTTACAGCCCAAATGTACAGGGGTTTGTTACAATGATCCTCTATTTTAAACTGTTAAATGGGAAATTAACATGCTGTCTCGTTTGGTTCGACAAATATTACAAGCAACAGTCTACGATGTTGCAATCGAAACTCCACTCGAAGCGGCACCTCGAATTAGTGAGAAACTCAATAACAACATTCGTTTTAAGCGCGAAGACTTACAACCAGTCTTTTCATTTAAGCTGCGCGGTGCCTATAACCGCATTAGCCAACTCCCTAGAGCTCAACTTGAACGTGGCGTGATTACTGCATCTGCTGGCAACCATGCCCAAGGCGTAGCACTGTCAGGTAAAAAACTCGGGATTCGTGCCATTATTGTGATGCCGAAAACCACCCCAGATATTAAAGTTCAGGCAGTCAAACGCTTAGGCGGTGAAGTAGTTCTCCATGGCGACTCTTTTGATGTTGCAAACAAATATGCGATTCAACGTGCTGCAGAAGACGGTATGAGTTTTATTCCACCCTATGACGATGAACTCGTCATGGCAGGTCAAGGCACGATTGGCAATGAAATTTTGCGCCAATGGCGCGATGTCGACTACGTTTTCGTCGCTGTTGGTGGTGGCGGTTTGATTGCTGGTGTAGCAGCCTACTTAGGCGATGTCGCGCCACATGTTAAAGTCATTCCTGTTGAATATGATGAGTCTGCATGTTTGAAAGCGGCTTTTGAAGCAAATGAACGCGTTGTACTTCCTCAAGTCGGCTTATTTGCCGACGGTACGGCTGTAGCACAGATTGGTGAAAAACCATTTGAAGTGATTCAACTACAAAAGTCAGATAACTCAGGCCCGATCGTTGAGCGTGAAGTGGTTTTAGTCAATACCGATGAAATTTGTGCTGCAATTAAAGACACCTATGATGAATGTCGTAGCATCGTTGAACCATCAGGTGCAATGGCCTTGGCAGGAATCAAAAAATATGTTGAAAAACACGAGCTGATTGGGCAAAACATCGTCTCAATTGTATGTGGTGCAAACATGAACTTTGACCGTTTACGCTATATTGCAGAACGTACTGAATTGGGTGAACGTAAAGAAGCTATTTTTGCTGTGACCATTCCAGAGAAAAAAGGTTCATTCCTAAATTTCTGTCGAGCGCTACAGGGCCGTAATATCACCGAGTTTAACTACCGTGCGAGCGATGCCAGTGCAGCGCAAGTCTTTGTCGGGATTAGCTTAAAAGGCGGGGAAAAAGAGCGTCACGATATTTTTGAAGCACTCAAAACTCAATTCGATGTTGATGACTTGTCTGATGATGAAGTGGCAAAATTGCATATTCGCTACTTGATTGGTGGCCATGCAGACCTTGAAAATGAGCGTTTATTCCGTGTTGAGTTCCCTGAACGTCCAGGCGCACTGTTAATGTTCCTCGAGCGCCTTGGCCCTACGCATAACATTACCCTATTCCACTACCGTAACCACGGTGCGGCGGAAGGCCGTGTCCTTGTTGGTTTAGAAGCAAGTGATGCGAAGCAAAACCCAGATGGTTTGATTGAAACCTTAGAAAGTATTTCGTATCCATATGAAGAAATTACCAATAACCTAGGTTATCAACGTTTCTTAAAATAAAAGATTCAATACATACATAAAACCGCCCTTCGAGGCGGTTTTATTCTATGAGCTGCATCGGCTCTTCATCACCGAACGTGTGGTTATACGTAACAATAATTCTATCGATCAGCTCATCATTATGCGGTACCAACAGCCAATAGGGGTTATCCCGCTCGATAACCAGCAAACTGAGTTCATAAGGCTCAATAAAAATTTTAATGTGGTTAAAAATAACATCAAAACTAAACTCAAAGTCATAACCATGCATGTCTGAGGTTTCCTCTTCCTCACTGTCATACATTTGATAAAAAGACGCCATATCATCATTGATTTGGTTTTTCAGCTCCTCTAAGTCTATACCCAACTGTTGCAGTCGATGGCATTCATCAATACCATTTTGTCGAAAATCATCGAGTTCTATTTTTTGAATGTTTGAATAATAGCTATTCAACCAACGTACAAAGTGCTCGAACTCATCTTGTTCTTCTGGAATTACGGTATCATTCAATTCTGGAAACGCGACCCTCAGGGATTCATACAGTGTCTTCCGCATTTATATACTCCTTCGGATGAGTGATATATTGGTATAAGGCAAAGCGCGGTTGATCGAAGAAAGCGTGTCCGTATAAAGATGACATCTTGTGAAATTTGGCACAACATTCGTTAACAATCGACGTATAAAAAAATTTGAAGGAAAGATGACATGGCACAATTTGCAGTGATTGGTTTAGGAAGCTTTGGAGCCACAGTTGCAACTCAACTCATTGAACTGGGACATGATGTCATTGGTATCGATAGCGAAAAAAAATATGTTGAAAATATTTCTGAGCAGGTGACCCACGCTGTCATTGCCGATGCAACAGACGAACATGTCCTCGATGAACTAAATATTAAAAACTGCGATGCCGTAGTGGTCGCCATTGGTGAAAATATTGAAGCCAGTATTTTGTGTGTACTGCACCTCAAAAATATTGGGGTTGAAAAAATTTGGGTCAAAGCCAAATCGAAGTCGCACCATATGATTTTAAGCCATTTAGGGATTAGTAAAATTATTCACCCTGAAGAGGACATGGGCGTACGGATTGCGCAGTCTTTATGCTACCCCATGGTCAGTCGCTATATGGCACTTGAAGATAATCACTATATTGTCAAAATTGAAATTGATGAAAAACTACAAGGGACTCGCTTCCACCAACTGATGGATCAAGCACCTGATGTGAAAACATTACTCCATAAACGCGGCAAAGACGTTTTGTACAGCATTGACCCCAATTTAATTTTACAAGTGGGTGATATTCTTGTTGTTGAAGGTTTAGTTGAAACATTACGTCGTCTTTCAGCACGGTTCAAATCATGAAAAAAATCAAAGAATGGCAAGCCCCACAAAACAGCACCATTAATTTAAGCCCGCCCAGCCTGCTGGCTTTGGGTTTTTTGAGTTTTATTATTATTGGGACCCTGTTATTAAAGTTACCCATTTCACACCACGGTGAACTGAGTTGGATTCACTCTTTGTTCACCGCCAGCTCAGCAGTCACCATTACTGGACTGTCTGTGGTAAATGTCGGTGAAACTTTTACCGTAACAGGTAAAATCATCATCATGCTGCTGATTCAAATTGGTGGCTTAGGTTTTATGACTTTCGCAATTTTAGCCGCACTGAGTCTTTCGACTAAACTGGGTTTAAAGCAACAAATCATGGCGCAAGAGACCATTGGTCAAACCAGCTTATCCAAAGTATCTTTCACCATTAAAGGGGTACTGCTGTATTCCTTATTTTTTGAGGCGATCGGCACGGTTATTTTGACCATTGCATGGTTAGAGGATTACAACTTCAATCAAGCTCTATTTTATGCGGCTTTTTATAGTGTATCCGCATTTAACAATGGTGGCTTTTCACTGTTTCCCAACAGTCTAATGAGCTTCTCAGGTCAGTATCTCATTACCTTTACCATCAGTATGCTATACATCATTGGTGGGACAGGTTTTGTGGTGTTAATGGACATTAAACGCAGCAAGCGTTGGAAAGGCTTAAGTACCAATAGCAAACTGATTTTATCCACCATTGCAGGCTTGAACCTCATCGCTTTTGTTCTTTTATGGGCAATTGAATCGAACAATCCCCTCACCTTAGCGCCTATGAGCTTAGGTGACCAAGCTTTAAATGCATGGTTTCATGCCACCGTGCCTCGTTCATCGGGCTTTAACAGCCTTGATTTGGCACAAATGAAAGATGCTTCGACCCTCGTGACCATGTTACTAATGTTCATTGGGGGGGGCTCGATGAGTACCGCAGGCGGGATTAAAGTGGGTACTTTTATTATTGTTTTACTCAGCGTGATTAGCTTCCTTCGACGCGAAGATGAAATTCGTGTGTTCAATCACTCTGTTTCTCAAAAAACCTCTTTTAAAGCGATGGCTGTCGTCTCTATTACTGCAGCACTTATTTTCTTAGGCATCTTCAGTTTATCTTTAATTGAACCCAATCATCAGTTTATGGATTTGCTATTTGAAGCCATTTCCGCAGCTTGCACTGTCGGTTTGTCACGCGGCATCACCGGTGAGCTTCAACCTGCAAGTTTATTTATTCTGATGCTCTTGATGTTCGCGGGTCGTTTAGGTCCTTTAACGCTGGCCTACCTGATTGCAACCCCGAAAAAGAGCCGTCTAAAGCACCCAACTGCCGATATTCAAATTGGTTAAAACACTAAAACTTAAACATAAAAAAACCACGTATCAAACGTGGTTTTTTTATGTTTCTAAATTAGTACCAATTCATTAAGGACACGCCCAAGCCCACATAGGTCGCTCGATGGTTATAATCAATTAAGCTTTCGCCATAACCATCAAACAACTGGAAATGGCCACGCAACTTCCCTGAAATAGGAAAAGCCCAGTCAAACTGTGCAGCACCACGTGAATCATCACCACCTTTTAAACTATGACGTAGCATGAGTGAAAAATCATGTTCATTCCAACGGTAGAATGCTGTTAAGTCACCCCGTCCGACATAATCCTTAATATCAGGGTTATTATCATCACCTGCATCTTCGTCTAGACGGTACCAAGGGCGCAGCATGAGCGCAAAGTTGTCTCTTTCTAAACCCACATTCAACATGACACGGTTCCAGCTACGTGACAGCGGATCGGAACGACCATTAGACTGGTGGTTGAAAGTTAACCCCAGTAAACGACCATTTAAACCCAACAATTCATAATTGGTACGGAAAACCAAACTGGCTTCAGGCTCATAGTTGGTTTCACGGAACGGACGTGATTCATCGCTATTATAAAGCTGCCAACGAGAAGACTGGGTATAACCCAACCAAACATCGCCATTGTCCCCAAATAGGTTTTCAACCGCTTTGGTTTTTAAAGACAGTTGGAATTTCGCTTCCATTGACTTTAGGTTCTGATCTTCATCCACCGTATTGGTCGGATTTGGACTTTGTGGATATTCATTTTTATCTGTCGTCCAAAAACCAGGCATTAAATACACAGGTTGATAGGCACGAATATTCCAAGTCCCTAGTTTACTTTCTGGTGAAAGTTCCCAACGACTATCCATTAAAGATAAGTTTGGCGATATTTTAGGGCCTTCCGAAGCAAAGACGGAGCTTACACTTTGTGCAATCTTCCCTGTGATATTTTCAGGTTCAGGCGCAATTTCCATAGCTGCACGTTGCTCAGAAACAAGATGCGGCTTTGCTACTTCAGGAATTTTGAATAATGCATCATAACAAGCCAAACGGTCTGCATTCGACGCCAATGCAACACATGCCTCGGCTGTTGCAGGAGCTGCGGGTACTTCGGAAATTTGTGCATGTGTTTTAGCGACAGCCAAAGTACTGAGCACAGTCATGCTCAGTACTAAAGTTGAACGCTCAAATGATTTGAACGCCATACGACCCTCTTATTGTTTTACTGAACTTGTTGAATACTAAAACCCAACTCAATTAAAGTATCACGCTTCGCCATAGGTGCAACCACGGCTTTCGTTGGTTTTTGTTCAAGCAAATATTGTACCGCCACACGTTGCAAGTCATCTAAACCCACAGCCAAAAGGCGGCTACGCAACTGCTTACGGAAGGCTGGTGTACGTGCATGTAAAAGTGCATAACATGCCGTAATCGCTTCACCCGCTGGTGAACCTGGTTTATCCATACCAGCAATCAAACCTAAAATTGCTTCTTCAAGCTGATGTGGCTTTTGCTCAGTATTTAGCAACCATTGCACACTAGCTTCAAAGTCATTGAAGGTTTCAGCCAAACGGGGGTCACGGTAGCTATAGAAGCGGAATGAACATGCGTTGCCGTCATAGCTTGCACCACCACCATAAGCCCCACCTTTTTCACGAATTGCACTGTGTAAGAAACCATTACGCAAGTACGCTGCCAGTACCATCAGCGGTGCAGCATCTGGATGTGACACCTCAACGGCTTGATAAGCCGATGAACAGAATTGAACATTGGCTTGAATTAACCACGCTTCATCGGCATCGGTATCAACCTGCTCAGCTGTTTTCAAACTCACAGTGTGTTCAGGAATGGTTAATTTGTCCCACACATTTTGGACTTCTTCAACCAAACGGTCTGACTGATGTTCTTCACAAACCAGTAAGAACTGTTTTGGTGCTTGTAAAAGTTTCAAATGAATCGCTTTTAATTCATTGATCAAATCATCATAAGCTGCTGCATCTTTTTCAATACGGCTGACCAGATCGCCTAACCAGTTTAATGCGCCCAAGCCCGTGTTGTGATAATCACGTTTTGCTAAAGCACTGTGGTTACGTCCCGCAATTTGCATGGCATAACTGTGGCCTGAACCTGAAAGACGTGATGCCCAACGCGTTTTACGTTGTTGCAATAACTCAACAATCCGATCTTTTTCATCAAAACGTAGTTGTTCAAACGCCAATTTCAACAAAGCAATACTGTCAAAATTACTCACCAACGATTTTGTGGTCAGCGTTAACCATGCACTGATTTGATTTTTATCATTTACTTGAGAACGTAAAGAGGCGCCCATACCTAAACCACCACTCACCGCAGTTTGCAGTTGTTGTAGTTCTAGATAGTCATATTGACCTGCACCAACTTCACCCATCAAAATGGATAGCAAGTTAAAGTAAGGTGACTGCACTACATCTTGCGGAATCTGAATCAGCACTTGGTTGTAGTAAATACCATTCGTACCCGCATGATAAAGATTCAACGGATAATCGATACGATTTGAGATAATCTCACGCAACTGCCCTTGTACAATTTGCAGTTCCGCAGGCACATCTTCCAAGCCAACTTTTGGCAGAAGGTTAAGGTCATCTGGGGTATCTTGACGGACTTTGAGTGCTTCAGTTTGTGCTTCAATTTCTGCTTTTTCTGCATCTGTTAGCTGCGTACCAATTTCGGCTAAACGTGCTTTTTCTGCTGCCGCTTCCACCGCAGATTTATTAGCATCAGGCACCAAAGTCATTTGTACACGGTGCGGATTATCAATCAAATAGGTTTTGATTAAGTTTGACAACCACATTGGATCTTTCAGTTCTTCTTTTACCGCAGCAATGGCTGAGTCCACATCCCATACAGTGACTGGGTCGCTGTGGTGAATCGCACTCCCCAAACCATTTAAAATCAGGCTTAGACCATAAGGCATGCCGTCGCCATTGATTTCACGTTGGTGCAATTCAATTTGATGTAAAATCGCATCGACCATGTTCTGATCAACAGGTTTTGAAGCGACGTCTTCTAAAACCTTAAACACACCTGCTTTAAACTCAGCTGTATGTTCAGGGTTTGAACCCTGTACGCCACAGTAGAAGGTCATTTCATAATTTGAATCATCTACCCCCATAATCGGGCCAGTAGACTGTGCATAACCACAGGTCTCAAGGTAATGACGTAACGGAGAAGCTGAATCTTCTAACAGTACACCTTCTACAAGGCGCATACCTAAGCGTAGTTTTATCTCACTGGCTTTAGGCAATAACCACGAAATGATGTGATAAGTTTTGTCTTTTAAATCTTCTGCATCTACCGCATAGGTTTCAGTCACTTCTAGCGGTGCGGTTAAACGGCGTTCTTCTTTAGAAAAGAGCGTTTCACCTTTTGAAAACTTCGCCAAAGCTAATGTTTCAAACTGCTCTTGTAGATTGTAAGCAGGCTCATTACCAAAGGTCATGAAAACTGCGTTACTTGGGTGATAATGCGACTTGTAGAAATCCACCAACTCAGGGTAAGTCAAGTCTGGAATATCTTTAGGGTCGCCACCTGAGTTGTAGTGGTAAGTGGTTTCAGGGAATAAGTGATGCGCTAACTGATGATATAACTGGTCTGAAGGCGAACTCATTGCCCCTTTCATTTCGTTGAAAACCACACCTTTATAAACAGGCTCACCGTTTTCAAGCTCAATGCGGATCCCTTCTTGGGCAAAATCCAGCGGATTCAAATTGGCTGCAAAAGCCGCATCTAAATACACTTCAAGTAAATTTTGGAAATCTTTTTTATTCTGAGTCGCAAATGGATAAGCTGTCCAATCCGCCGCAGTAAAGGCGTTCATAAAAGTATTCAGTGAACGACGAATCATTAAGAAGAACGGATCACGAACAGGAAATTTTTCCGAACCACACAGTGCTGTGTGCTCTAAAATATGCGCTTCGCCTTTTGAATCCATAGGTTGGGTGCGAAATGCAACCAAGAATACATTTTCATCATGATTGGTGGCCAAGTGATAATGCACTGCCCCAGTGACTTTATGTTTATATTCAGACACTAAAATGTCTAAAGCTTCAACATGGTGTTGACGTACCAACTGAAACGCAGGATGTACAGTTTGAGAAATGGTTTCAGTGACATCTACAGTCATGTGATCTCCTAACAATAATTAATACACTGCCTGCATTATAGCTGTAGTTGTCAAAAGATTTCACGCTGAAAACCCGAGTAATTTGCTGGAAATTTGAAAAGCATCTCACTGCTTTCCAAATTTCAGTCTTTTTGAGGGAAGTGTTCTCAGAAAGTAAAACTAGATGAGATATTTAAAATAATTATAGTTCGGGTGATTTTCCACAAAAACATAGTTTTGCTTTTGATAAAAACTGGCTGCGGATAAATCTGCGGTATTTAAACACAGCGCAGAAAAGTTTGGACGCGCACATTTTTCTAGATGCGCCAACAACTGACGACCCACACCACTCTTACGGTATTTAGGGTGCACATAAAAACGACGTACACGCCCAATCCGCGCCTCGATTTCATTTTCACCCCATTGTTGATTTAAACCACCACAGGCAATCAATTGGTCTTGATCATAGGCCAATAACAACACTTCACCCTTTTGATCAAAACGATTTTTTCCACTTTGATATTCTTCGATCAAGCGGGTCAACGGTTCATATCCTTCTTTTGCCGCAAGTTGTGCTAAAGCTTGTATTTGAGGAGGTAATTGTTCTGCCGCTTGAATTAAAATTTCCATCTAAACTTCCTTGAATATGAGCAAAGCCATTTCACTACATTTGCCGCGTAAATAAAATGAATTTTCCTCAACAAACTACAGCAATCTTGAGCATTGGTGTAAAATGTCGCTTTATTTTCAATACGTGACGAAAAAAGACATGGCAACTGTTGATCTTTTTGCAATTGGTAATGCACTAATCGACCAAGAATTTAAAGTCTCTGACGAGTTCCTTATTCAACAACATTTGCAAAAAGGCACTATGCAGTTAACTGATGGTGAAACACAAGCAGATCTTTATAAAAAATTAAAAGAAACACAAAGCTATAAAGGTCAAGCTTCAGGTGGTTCAGCAGCCAACACCACCGTTGCCTTTAGTGCCTTGGGTGGTTCAGCATTTTATGCATGCCGCGTGGGTAATGATGAGCTAGGACAAACTTACCTCAGCGGTTTGCACGAAGCAGGCATTAAAAACACTGAAAAATCAATCAGTGAAGGCGTAACAGGCACGTGTATGGTTTTAGTCAGTGAAGACTCTGAACGCACTATGCATACCTATTTAGGTATTACAGCCGAGTTAACTGAACAACAGATTGACTTTGAACCCTTAGAAACAGCGAAATGGCTCTATATCGAAGGTTATCTTTCAACCAGCGATAGCGCACGTTTAGCTGTTAAGCAGGCGCGTGAAATTGCCAAAGCTCATGGTGTTAAAATTGCATTAACCCTATCTGACCCTGCGATGGTGCAATACGCGCGTCATGGTCTAGATGAAATGATTGCGGATGGTGTGGACTTATTGTTCTGTAACCAGCAAGAAGCCATGATGTACACCGAAACTGAAACAGTTGAGGCGGCTTTAGCAAAACTCAAAACACTAAGCCAGCATGTGGTGATTACCCTTTCAGCTGAAGGTGCACTTATTTCAAATGCACAGGAAACATTTAATGTCGCGGGTCGTAAAGTACACGCTATCGATGCCAATGGCGCAGGCGATGCCTTTGCTGGTGCCTTCCTTTATGCAGTGAATGCGGGCTTAGGCTTACATACAGCTGCGCAACTTGCAATTTTGATTTCAAGTGAAGTGGTGTCACAGTTTGGCCCTCGTTTGGCTGTGGCAGATTACGCTGAATTGTTCCAACAACTGCAAAAGGAATGTGCATGATGCAAAAAATTTGCATGACAGAAGACATCCCAGAACGCGAAGCGCGTTCTTTTGAAACACCTAAAGGGGATACGATTTTTATCACCCAACGTGACGGTGCCTTCTTTGCTTACCAAAACATTTGCCCGCATTTGCAAGTTGAACTTGAATTTTTGGAAAACCAGTTTTTAGACCGCGACCAAGAATTTATTGAATGTTCGACCCATGGTGCACTGTTCATGGTTGAAACAGGTGAATGCATTTCTGGCCCATGCCAAGGTGAAGCACTTGAAAAAGTAGAAATTACCGTGCATTCTGACGGTGGGATTTATCTCACAGAAGAATAATGAAACTGGACATTCACCATGTATGAGTTGCTACATCACCCTGACTTGATGCTCTTTCATTTCAGCTTATTGACTTTAGTCATACTCAGCATGGTGGAAACCTTAGGCTACTTTTTTAAATCCCGCCCAAGTCATTTCCTCAAAAGGCTCTCGCCACAAAAACTGACTGAATCTCCTCTGCTGGACGTTAAGTTTTCTAAAGTACTGATTGTAGTTTTTCTCTTACTTAATTTTAGTGTTGCAGGTTATTTCCTTCAGTTCTGCATCTACGCCAAAGAACAGGCCTTTACTTCGGCTTACTATCTGATTTTGCCTGCGCTGATTATTGCAATTTTCTTTACCGTTTTTATGATCCACTGTTTGGATCAAGTTATTAAACCCAGACCAGATAAAAAGCAAACCAACTTACTGGGTCGTCTGGCAACCATCTCCAGCGGGAATGCACGTCCTGGTTTTTCGGCTCAAGCTCGCGTTCGCGATGAATATGGTCAACTCCACTATGTGCAAGTTGAACCTGAGTTTGGTGAACTTGAATTTCAGTCACAAATTATTCTCATTCGTCTAAAAAAGTCGCATTACATAGCAAAGAAAATTTCAAAATCCAATCAACTTTTTAGCGGCGAAAGTACGCGCTAAACAAACACCCAACCTGTTCCCATTTAAACGCTGCACGTTTATATAAGCATGTTTATCCTTTTGCTATGCCCCCTACCAAGTGATCTTAATACAGGTTCAACCGCCAACAAACGCCTCACAACGCTCTGTTTAAATCGAACCCTTGCATCATCTTCTGGCTGAATCTTTTTAAAGAGTCTTTCATTCACAATCCAGCTTTCTGCATTTTAAGAAAATTTACACAGACTAAGCTCAGGATGAGAATTCTATCTCCCACCTCTGCCCTCAACCCAAGATGACACAACAGAAAAAAGTTTTAATATTAATTCGATTTTCAATTCCTAATTTCCTTGTGATGTATACAACAGATCAAATAACCAATCCTCCATATCAGTTAAAATCCATCATTTAAAAGCCCTATCACTTTTATACTCTTAAGACGAATTACCAATAAAATATCGATGAACGTTAAATATAAGCGTTTTAGTCGGATTTAAAATAAATATATACAAGTATTTTAGTCAGGTATTTAAATATAAACATAAGCAATTTGGTCAACTTTAAAATACAAAAATATTAGTTTATTTTTCATCACATCATTATTTTAAGTACATGTATTTAAATGACTTAATAATATATTTTTTATTTAAGTTTAAAGACTATTTATCTTTTGTATGTTTTTGTTTAATAATATAAAGCAAGTTAAAAAATAGGCTTTATGAAATGAGCTTAGTCCCCAAAAATCTCAATCAAAAAGTCACCAGAGAGATTGTGGCCATTTTAATCATTAAAGTGATTATTTTAATGGTCATTAAGAACATCTGGTTTGACGCCCCGACTATTCCTAAAAATTTTGACAATCAAGTTGCTGAGCGTATTGCAGGCAATCCATCCCCAATCAAGGAGACACGTTGATGATATCTGAAAGCGTGGTCGATCTTTCGCGGTTCCAGTTCGCTATGACCGCGATGTATCACTTTATTTTTGTTCCACTTACACTGGGGCTTGCCTTTATTCTTGCCATTATGGAAACCACTTATGTGATTTCAGGTAAAGAAATTTATAAAGACATGACCAAGTTTTGGGGGAAACTCTTCGGTATTAACTTCGCTTTAGGGGTCACTACTGGCTTAACCATGGAGTTCCAGTTCGGGACTAACTGGGCATATTACTCACACTATGTGGGGGATATTTTCGGTGCTCCATTAGCCATTGAAGGATTAATGGCATTCTTCTTAGAATCGACATTCATCGGTCTGTTCTTCTTTGGATGGGATCGCTTATCCAAAGTGCAGCACTTATGTGTGACATGGCTGGTTGCACTCGGTTCTAATATGTCTGCCTTATGGATTTTGGTTGCAAATGGTTGGATGCAAAACCCTGTCGGTTCTGTATTTAACTATGAAACCATGCGCATGGAACTGGTAGATTTTGGTGCTCTCATTTTTAACCCAGTTGCACAGGTAAAGTTTGTACATACCGTGTCTGCGGGTTATGTGACAGGCGCTATTTTCGTTCTGGCTATTTCAAGCTACTACTTACTGAAAAAACGCGATATTCCGTTTGCGCGTCGTTCATTTGCCATTGCCGCAATTTTTGGTTTAGCTTCAACACTTTCAGTGATTTTACTGGGCGATGAGTCAGGTTATGAGCTCGGTGATGTTCAGAAAACTAAACTCGCGGCCATTGAAGCAGAATGGGATACTCACCCTGCACCTGCACCCTTTACTTTGTTTGGTATTCCAAATAAAGAAACCATGACTACAGATTATGCAGTGAAAATTCCATATGTGATGGGTCTTATTGCAACACGTTCTTTAGACAAAGAAGTGACCGGCATTAAAGATTTGATCGTACAACACGAAGATCGTATTCGTAACGGTATGGTGGCTTACTCACAACTGGAAAAACTACGCGCGGGTGATACTTCTCCGGAGCTAAAAGCTGCCTTTGCTGAAACCCAGAAAGACTTGGGCTATGGCTTACTGCTGAAGAAATACACACCAAATGTAGTTGATGCATCTGAAGCTCAAATCAAATCTGCTGCAAAAGACACGATTCCGCACGTGCCAAGCTTATTCTGGGCATTCCGTGCCATGGTTGTATCTGGTTTCCTTATGCTGTTGTTATTTGCTCTAGCAACCTTTGCTGTGGCAAAACGCAATGCAGAAAACAAACCATGGTTACTGAAGTTCGCGCTTTTCGCTCTGCCTCTGCCATGGATTGCTGCACAAACAGGTTGGTATGTTGCAGAAGTAGGTCGTCAGCCGTGGACGATTGGTGAAGTTTTACCTACACACTTGTCAGCATCGAGCTTAAGCACAGGTGATGTGTGGGGTTCTATCGCTGCCTTAGCTGCGTTCTATACCGTTCTTTTGATTATTGAAATGTATTTAATGATCAAATTCTCACGTCTTGGTCCAAGTTCGCTTCACACTGGTAAATACCATTTTGAAAAACTTGAAGCAGCTCGTAATGAGGAGACTCAAGCATGATCGAATATGAATTACTCAAAATCATTTGGTGGGTTTTAGTCGGCGTCTTGCTGATTGGCTTTGCCCTCACCGATGGTTTCGATATGGGCTCTATGGCGATCATGCCATTTGTGGGCAAAACAGATGAAGAACGCCGTGCGGCCATCAACACTATTGCTCCGCACTGGGACGGTAACCAAGTTTGGTTCATTACTGCTGGCGGCGCATTGTTTGCCGCATGGCCAATGGTTTATGCAACAGCATTCTCAGGCATGTATTGGGCGCTACTGTTGGTACTGTTTGCTCTATTCTTAAGACCTGTAGGTTTTGACTACCGCTCTAAACTACAAAATACCAAATGGCGTACGTCATGGGACTGGGGTTTAGCCGTAGGTGGTGCTGTACCTGCACTGGTCTTCGGTGTGGCATTTGGCAACATGTTCTTAGGCGTGCCATTTAGTTTAGATGATACCGTCCGCTCAACTTATACAGGGAGCTTCTTCGCCCTGCTTAACCCATTTGCTTTAGTCTGCGGCCTAGTTAGTTTATCAATGCTGTGTGCACACGGCGGTGCATGGCTCATGCTTCGTACCGATGGTGACTTACGCAGACGCTCAGCACAAGCAACGAAACTTATGGGCATTGCTTACCTTATCTGTTTCTTAGGCGCTGGTGCTTGGTTGTACTTTGGTGGAATCGAAGGTTATACCTTAGTCACTCCATTTGATACCAACGGTGTTGCTAACCCATTGGCAAAAGAAGTGTTGACCAATGCCAACCATGGCTGGATGAACAACTACTCGACTTACCCAATTACCATGATTGCGCCTATCGCAGGTATCTTAGGTGGTTTGATTGTGGTTCTTGCAGCAAGCAAAAATAAAGCGGGCTTTAGCTTCCTAGGTTCAAGTTTAGCGGTCGTGGGTGCAATTTTAACTGCTGGTTTTGCGCTGTTCCCATTCTTAATGCCATCAAGCATTCAACCTGTTGCAAGCTTGACCATGTGGGATGCAGTTTCAAGTAAAACAACGTTAACTGTAATGACAGTTGCTGCATGTATCTTTGTCCCACTCATTTTGTGCTATACCACCTGGTGTTACTACAAAATGTGGGGTGTTATTACCAACACACACATTAAAGAGAATTCACACAGCCTTTACTAAGGCTGTGTCTAAGGAGATCAAATTATGTGGTATTTTGCATGGATTCTCGGCATTTTGATGGCTTGCTTTGCAGGTGTACTCAGTGCTTTGTATATCGAACATCATCAAGACCTTGATGAGGAATAAACCATGACAGACGTTGCTATGGAAAACCAAACTGTAGATAAAAAGCCGAACAAATTTGCGATGCTAATTTCCTGCCTATTGGCCTTTCCACTTGCAGCGGTGTTGTTAGTGCATCCTGCTGCTATGTTGGATGACAATGGTCACTATAGTCACAGTGCACTGATGTATATCATGATTGGTATCTCAGGTGGCTTTATCCACGGCGTCGGATTCGTCCCACGCCACTGGATTTGGAAATGGCTGTTTAGCCCGTTTCTATCGTGGCCACTGATGATCTGGGGGTATTACACTTGGTTCTTCAGTTAAATAAAAAAGCCCTCATTGACTGAGGGCTTTTTTATGGTCCGTTTTTCTTGGACTCTACATTTCAGCCATGACACCAATAATGCCATTAATAATCATATCTACCGCAATGGTTCCAATCAGCAAGGCCGACAGTCGCCCGACAATATCAACATAACGGTCAATATATTTGGCATGCTTATAACGCAAATGGTCATGCGCAAATTTCATTAAAATCATCAAGCCACAGGTCAACGCCAAAGTCAGGAAAATAATCATGGCTGCACCACTGATTGGCAGCGACATACCTGTCACCACAGCAGCACTGATGGTTCCTGGTCCAATCATAAAAGGCATCGCAATGGTTCCTGCCAAATGCTCAGGCGCACCACGCATTTCACCAATGGTATCTGCCCCCTGAAACACGTAGCGATAACCAATCACCAAAAAGATCAGTCCACCAAATATTTGAAAGGCTTCAAAGCGTACATTTAAATATTTACTAAAAATCGCTTCTCCACCCCATGCAAACAGCATAAATACTATAAAAGCAATGAGACAGCCCTGAATCAAGGCCTTATTAAACACTTTAGCTTCGGAGTTCCGAATCATGCCAATCATGTAAATACTCATTAAGAACGGATTCAGCAATGAGAAAAACAAAGCAAAAGCATGTAAATATGAAGTCAACATGGTTCCTCCTAATTATCCTTGAGGGTCTGGAAATAAGGGACGATTCCCCGGACTGATTCGATTGATATGTAAGAAGGTCATGTGGCGTTCATAACGATCCAGCACATCATTAATCACTTGCTCTTTGGTGTAACCGACTAAGTCGTTGCCTTGAGAACCTTCATACAAATAAGTTTCAAGACGGTAATAGAAGCGCTTACCCAGTTTGCCGCGTTCACTAAAGGTCGGCGCGATATAACGTACTGGCCAAATTTGATAGACAAAGTTTTGTTCTTCTTCCAAATGAATCATCAAATCTAAGTGATACAGATTTGGGTCTTCTTCAAGCGCACTCTCTTGAACACTTATGTCGATACCGCGTTTTTGCATTTCTTCGGCAACGGCCATCACCGCAGGTCGGCAAATGTCATCAAGCATACGCCGAGTATCAGTTGTTCCTGGATGGTGCATGACTCGGGACAAACGTTTTTTCCAGTTGAGGATGTCGACATTGCCCACCACGGGTGCGGCATTTAAACTGCTACTGGCTTGTCGGTAGTCTTCTAACCGCAGTGATTTATACAAACCTGCCATCACCAAGAACATCACAAAACTAAACGGCAACCCCATAATAATCGTGGCATTTTGTAGTGCCGTAATCCCGTTAGCCATCAACATTGCAAGGGTCAATAAACCAATCGCTACGGCCCAGAACACGCTCAACCATCGCGGTGCATCATGATCAACATTGGTAAATTGAGTGGTGAAATTACCCAACACCAGTGCACCAGAGTCCGCCGAGGTCACATAAAAAAGTAAACCTGTGATTGTGGCTACACCTGCAATAAACGGAAACCACGGATACTGAGCCAGTAAGTCATAAAAACCATGCGCTGGGTTGGCAATGACACTTTGTGCAAGGGCTAAATTACCATCAAAAATCACACTATGTAGTGCACTATTTCCAAATATTGATAACCACGTAAGTGTGAAAAACAGAGGAATAATAAGGGTCCCACTAACAAACTCACGAATGGTTCGACCTCGTGAAATCCGTGCTAAAAACAAACCTACAAATGGCGACCAAGCCACCCACCATGCCCAAAAGAACAATGTCCAACTGTTCATCCATTCTTTGGGTTGTTGAAAGGCAAAACTTTCCAAAGTCATACTTGGAAAACGGTTAATGTAGTCCCCAATATTTTGCACAAAAGCATTCAATAGAAATTCGGTATTGCCTAAAAACAAAATAAATAGCATCAACCCGACAGAGACATAAATATTGATCTCGGAGAGAACGCGCAGTCCTTTATTCACCCCTGAAGTCACTGAAATAATGGTCATTACCACCGCGACCACAATTAATGCGGTTTGCATCCAGAGGTTTTCAGGTAAATCGAACAACACATGTAAGCCGTAGTTCAGCTGTACCACCCCAATCCCGCAGGTCGTAGCAATACCAAAAATAGTCCCGATAACTGCTGCGGTATCAACACTATGACCAATCGGCCCATGAATCTTATTTCCAAAGATCGGATATAGAGCAGAGCGAATGGTCAGGGGTAGATTATAGCGATAACTGAAATACCCCAATGCCATGCCAATCAAAGCATACATACACCATCCAGTTAGTCCATAGTGAAACAGCGTCCACACCATGCCTTGACGTGCAGCTTCTAGGGTCTGCCCCTCACCCACAGGTGGATGCATATAGTGGGATAAAGGTTCCGCCACCGAGAAGAACATCAAATCGATGCCGATCCCAGCTGAGAACAACATTGCAGACCAACTTAAAAGACTAAATTCAGGTTTGGAATGTTTGGGGCCTAATTTGATGTTGCCATAGCGAGAACAGGCAATGAAAATGACAAATACCATATACAAGGTCGCTGCGAGTAAGTAATACCAACTAAAAGTTGAACTTACCCATGCCAAGACCGTATTTAAGGTCCGATTAGCAAAATCATTAAACAAAATGGTAGTAAGAGAAAAAATTAAAATAATGAGAGCTGAAATATAAAAGACCACACCATTTAAACGGTCTTTAGGCGCTAATGTTTGATCATCAACTGCTCTTGGATTATCTGTTGCCATACAATCCTCAAGAAAGTAAATAAAAAAAGACAAAAGCCAATTTTTAAACTTCTCGTGGTCGAGAGCTTAAAAATCGACTAACGAAAACGACAGTATTTTTATCAGGAATAAAAACGCTATCTTCTTTAAACCTGAAGGTTTAAGTCATTTATGAGGTGCATTTGCTACACAGTTTTAAAATGTGAGCCACCCTTATTCATCGATATTTCGATAGGAATCTTACACATATCTCCCTTCAACATGACTATAAGAGCTTTCTCAAGTCGAAAAAAGTATAAAACCGTAAGCTCATAGCTCATCAGCTCACTTTTCTGAAAGATGTCCTGAGATTAAACCCTTATGACACATCCTTTTGATAAATAAAAAGTTATATCGAATATTCAAAGCAATTTAGCAATATTTTGCTTTGAATTTAACCATAAGTGTACTTTTTATTGATTGAACGTTCAATCAATAAAAAGTATCATAAAAAAATGCTATGATGCTTTCCATGTAAGTTATTGAATCTAACGCCTTTAAATTTAAGGCAAATTGTTCTGGATTGTCATGAATAAACGTAGAGTAAAACCTGAGCATGAGCGCCGTGAAGAAATCATTAATGCTGCCTATGCAGTCATTTATGAAGTGGGCTTATCCAACACCACCATTGCTCAAATTGCGAAAAAAGCACAGCTTTCTACGGGCATTGTGAGTCATTATTTTGGTGATAAACAAGGCCTCATTCACAGTTGCATGCGTCAAATGCTCAATGTCTTAGCTGAAACCACGGCGAGCTATAAAGCAAAGGTGGCGCAGCCCAGTCCAGAACATTCGCTCAAAGCCATTATTGATGCCAACTTTGACATCAGTCAGGTCAACAACACTGCTATGCGGGTTTGGCTAGATTTTTGGTCTGCCAGTATGCACCTACCCGACTTAGGTCGACTGCAACGAATTAATGACCAACGGCTTTATTCAAATTTGAAGTTTCATTTCTTGCAGCTCATGCCAAAAGCCCAAGCAAGCCAAGCGGCTAAAGGTCTAGCAGCACTGATTGATGGCTTATGGTTACGTGGAAGTTTAAGTGGTCATCAAGCATTTGATCGTGATTTGGCACGTTCTATTGCATACGACTATGTCGATATGCAACTTCGCTTAATTCAACAGATACGGCAGGAACAACAAAATGAATGATGTACAGCTTCACTCACTTTATATTCACGGACAATATTTCAATGCTACCAGTGGTCAAAGCTTTGACAGTATCAACCCTGCTACGGGTCAGGTCATTGCCACCATTCAACAAGCATCCAAATCTGATGTCGATGCAGCCGTGCAAAGTGCTGTACAAGGGCAACGTGAATGGGCTGCTAAAACTGCGGTCGAACGTGCCCGTATTTTACGTCGTGCCGTCGATATTTTACGCACTCGTAATGACGAGTTAGCGCGCCTTGAAACACTCGATACAGGTAAAGCATTCAGCGAAACCTCTACTGTCGATATTGTCACTGGTGCAGACGTTTTAGAGTACTACGCAGGACTAGCAACTGCTATTCAAGGTGAGCAAGTGCCGCTACGTGAAAGTAGTTTTTTCTACACACGCCGTGAACCCTTAGGTGTGGTGGCAGGCATTGGTGCTTGGAATTACCCCATCCAAATAGCACTTTGGAAATCAGCTCCTGCCCTCGCTGCGGGGAATGCCATGATTTTTAAACCCAGCGAAGTGACCCCTCTTACCGCCTTAAAGTTGGCAGAGATCTATACTGAAGCAGGCGTACCCGCTGGGGTTTTCAACGTGGTACAAGGTTTTGGTGCTGACGTCGGTCAATGGTTGACTGAACACCCCGACATTCAAAAAATTTCGTTCACAGGTGGTGTGACAACAGGTAAAAAGGTCATGGCCAGTGCTGCGGCTTCTAGCCTCAAAGAAGTCACTATGGAGCTCGGTGGCAAATCACCTCTCATTATTTGTGCCGATGCCAACCTTGACCGCGCAGCCGATATTGCGGTAATGGCGAACTTCTTTAGCTCAGGTCAAGTATGTACCAATGGCACCCGTGTGTTTGTACCACAAACCCTCAAGGCTGCATTTGAACAGGCTGTGATTGCACGGGTAAAACGTATACGCATAGGTGACCCGATGCAGGCTGAAACCAACTTTGGACCTTTAGTCAGCTTTCCGCATATGGAAAAAGTCTTGTCTTATATTGAGTCAGGCAAACAACAAGGTGCGACCTTATTGATTGGTGGACAACGTGCCACTGAAGCAGCACTTGCTCAAGGTGCATATGTATTACCGACCGTGTTCACCGACTGTCATGACGACATGCACATTGTGCAAGATGAAATCTTTGGTCCAGTTATGAGCATTTTAAGCTATGACAGTATTGAAGAAGCTGTTCAACGTGCCAACTACACCAATTATGGGTTAGCTGCGGGTGTGGTCACACAAGATATTTCCCAAGCACATCGCATCATTCATCAGCTTGAGGCAGGGATTTGCTGGATCAATACTTGGGGCGAATCCCCTGCTGAAATGCCTGTAGGTGGTTATAAACAGTCAGGGGTCGGACGTGAAAATGGCATCACCACACTTGAACACTATACCCGCATCAAATCGGTTCAAGTCGAACTGGGTGAATACCAAAGTATTTTTTAAAGTCTGAATTTTAGCTATCTAAATCCTTACTTCCTTTTTTATTTATTCTTTTTTTCATCCTCAACTCAACATGTGGCCACGTTCTCATGCAACGTGGCCCTGCCATAGAAAAAGGATCATTATGCATTCTCAACACTACGATTATATTATTATTGGCGCAGGTTCAGCAGGTAATGTACTGGCTGCTCGCTTAACCGAAGACCCCGATGTTTCGGTACTGTTACTCGAAGCAGGTGGGCCGGATTATCGTCTCGACTTTCGCACCCAAATGCCTGCGGCCTTGGCTTATCCCTTACAAGGGCGTCGTTATAACTGGGCATATTTAACCGACCCAGAACCCCACATGAACAACCGTCGTATGGAATGTGGTCGCGGTAAAGGCTTAGGCGGTTCGTCCCTCATTAATGGCATGTGTTATATCCGTGGCAATGCCATGGATTTAGAACAATGGGCAACCCTTAAAGGTCTTGAAGACTGGAGCTATGCGGACTGTCTGCCTTACTACAAAAAGGCTGAAACCCGTGATATTGGTGGCAATGACTATCATGGCGATGCTGGCCCTGTTTCTGTCGCCACGCCTAAAGCAGACAATAATGTTTTATTCCACGCCATGGTTGAAGCGGGTGTGCAAGCAGGCTATCCACGCACTGATGACTTAAATGGTTATCAACAAGAAGGTTTCGGCCCAATGGATCGAACCGTGACCCCCAAAGGTCGACGCTCAAGCACTGCACGTGGCTATTTAGATATGGCCAAAGGTCGAGCGAATCTAACCATTATTACCCATGCCATGACCAATCAAATTTTGTTTCGTGGCAAACAAGCGATTGGTGTTGAATATATTCAAGGTGCTAATCAAAACAACTTGCTTCAGGTCTATGCCGATAAGGAAGTTCTACTCTGTGCAGGAGCGATTGCATCACCGCAAATTTTGCAACGTTCGGGTGTTGGTTCAAGTACTTTACTTCAGTCTCTCGATATTCCAATCGTGCATGACTTACCCGGTGTCGGTGAAAACCTGCAAGACCATTTAGAAATGTACTTACAATATAAGTGTAAGCAACCTGTTTCTCTCTACCCTGCTTTAAAATGGCAAAATCAACCTGCAATTGGTGCAGAGTGGTTGTTTAACGGAACAGGGATTGGAGCAAGCAACCAGTTTGAAGCAGGTGGCTTTATTCGATCATCCAAAGAGTTTGCTTGGCCAAATATTCAATACCACTTCTTGCCTGTTGCAATTAACTATAATGGCAGCAATGCCGTCAAAGAGCATGGCTTCCAAGCTCATGTCGGTTCGATGCGCTCGCCTTCACGCGGTCGAGTACATGTGACATCTAAAAACCCTTTCGACCATCCAAGTATTTTATTTAACTACATGTCGACAGAACAAGACTGGCAGGAATTTCGTGACGCGATTCGAATCACCCGCGAAATCATGCAACAAGCTGCGCTTGATCCTTACCGTGGCGAAGAAATCAGTCCCGGAAAAGATGTGAGTAGCGATGCTGAATTAGACGAATTTGTACGTAATCACGCTGAAACGGCTTATCATCCATCCTGTAGTTGTAAAATGGGTGAAGATGATATGGCGGTCGTCGATGGACAAGGTCGCGTGCATGGCCTGCAAAGTTTACGTGTGGTGGATGCATCGATTATGCCGCTGATTATCACGGGTAACTTAAATGCAACCACCATTATGATGGCTGAAAAAATCGCGGATCAAATCCGTGGCCGCCCAGCCCTACCTCGCTCTCATGCACCTTTTTATCAAGCTGAAACTGAATAATTTTTAATAGCTCAGCACCTGACTTTAATTATCTTTAAAATAATAAGGTCAGGTGATTATTTATTTTTTCTTAAACAATAGTGCTGCGTTTTGTATAGACAGTGCTATTTCTATTAGCATCCAATTTATACATTTTAGCTTTTAAAAAATTGAATGCCTGTATATATATTCGACATCAATATCTTAATTATCAAATCTTAACAAAAATAAATACCAACAAAAACAATGATTAATATTACACATCACTCATATTTATAGTTTAACCCAACCCATTTACAATAAAAATTACTAAGTCAATACATATTTAGTCTAAAATATTCATAAATCAGAACTGTGTGATAGGCTCAAAAGTTATATTTTTTGTGCGCTTTTCAGCTTTTAAGTATTACTTCAACTATACCAAGCTGATCATTTATAAGCAGCTCTATCATTCTTCTTATTTTTATTCTATTCGCTATAAAGCGATCCAAAACCTGCTCCCCAAGGTAATAATCGCATGAACAAATTTTTAAAATACCTTTTGGTATTGATCGTACTGCTTATTATTGCAGTCGTAATTTTCTTATTTAGACCCATCACGTCTAAAAAAATTCAAACCACCAGCAATGAGCCTGTTGTTGACGCAGTCTTAGTTGGCGGTGGAATCATGAGTGCAACTTTAGGCACATATCTAAGCGAGCTTGAGCCAAACTGGCAAATTCACATGTATGAACGCCTAGACAATGTTGCGCAAGAAAGCTCAAACGGCTTCAACAATGCCGGCACAGGCCACTCTGGCTTTATGGAAATGAACTATACCTCTGAAAAAGATGGAAAAATGGACATTTCTAAAGCTGTGAACGTTGCGGAACAATTTGAAGTTGCAAAACAGTTCTGGTCTTATCAGGTGAAAGAAGGCGTTTTGGGTCAGCCAAATAGCTTTATCAACCCTGTACCGCACATTGCCTTCGTTTGGGGCGATAACGTGAATTTCCTAGAAAAACGTTATGCTGCAATGGTTAAAAACCCAATGTTCTATGGCATGAAATTCTCTGAGAATCCTGCTGAAATTAAACAATGGGCGCCTTTAGTGATGAATGGCCGTGATGCTGCACAGAAAGTAGCTGCAACACGCATGGATGTAGGTTCAGATGTAAACTATGGTTCGATCACCACTCAATTGGTCGATCACCTTAAAAAACAATCTAACTTCAAACTACAAACATCAACTGAAGTGACTGGCATTAGCCAAAACGATGATAAAACTTGGACGGTTGCATTTAAAAACCTTACTACAGGTAAAACAGATCACGTGAAAACGCGCTTTGTCTTTATTGGTGCAGGCGGTGCAGCGGTTAAGCTTTTACAAATGACAGGCTTACCAGAAGCGAAGCAATATGCTGGCTTCCCTGTAGGTGGCGTGTTCTTAATGACCGACAACCCGAAAGTCACTGAAGGTCATACTGCAAAAGTTTATGGTCGTGCTGAATTAGGCGCGCCTCCAATGTCTGTTCCACATATTGATACACGTTATATCGACGGTAAAAAATATGTATTATTTGGCCCATTTGCGACTTATTCAAACAAGTTCTTAAAACAAGGTTCTCAGCTTGATTTATTGAAATCAACCACGAAGAACAACGTTTTACCAATGACTGCTGTGGGTATGGAAAATCTTGATTTGGTAAAATACTTAGTTAGCCAAGTAATGATGACCGATGCCGACCGCTTTAATGAATTGAAAAAATACTACCCTGATGCAAAACCAGAAGACTGGCGCATGAATCAAGGTGGTCAACGTGTTCAAATCATTAAGAAAGAACCAGGTAAACCTGCAAGCTTGCAATTTGGTACCGAGATTTTTGCGTCACAAGACGGTGCTGTGACTGCCCTATTAGGTGCTTCACCAGGTGCTTCGACCTCTCCTTATATTATGTTGAGCTTGCTTGAAAAAGCATTCCCACAACAAGTAGAAGGTAAATGGAATCCGAAATTACATGAAATTGTAAAATCGTACCAACAAGAACTCAGCACCAATCCTGTTCTTCTTGATCAAGTTCGCCAATACACCAGCACAACTTTGGGTTTGAAATATACACCTATGGCTAAGGCTGCAAATGACGAAACTGTTGCGGTAGCAAAAGCACAGTAATCTGCTTTAAACCCTAAAAAGGATGGACTTTGCGCCATCCTTTTTTTAATTCATATTTGAAACTATTCTTTTTATGTCGCTTTTCCATTCCGACGCTTTTTCCGCTTTTCGTTCACGTGATTTTTCACTTCTGAGTGTCAATCAGTTGTGCTTAATTCTAGCCATCATGATTCAAGAAGTCGTCATTGCCTATAGCGTCTACCAACTCACTCAGAATCCACTCAGCCTTGGCATGATTGCCTTAATTGAGTTACTTCCCTTTATTTGCCTCTCCCTGATTAGTGGCGACTGGGCTGACCGCTATGACCGACAAAAAATTGTGCAGTGGAGTTTTAGCTGTAGCACTCTAATTCCATTATTATTTATTGTTCTTTTTTCTCAGTACCAACAACAGCACATTCAACAAAATACTCTTTTATGCGGCATTTATAGCCTCATCTTTTGCTTAGGCATACTTAGAGGCATTTACAGCCCATCTTTTAATTCATTACGCCCTTTTCTAACCCCCGAGTCAGCCTATAGCAATGCAGCCACATGGACTGCGCTCATTTGGCAAATAGGCGGCATTTTAGCGCCTTTATGCGCAGGGCTTTTACTCGGCCAACTTGGGCTTGAAAAAACCCTCTTGATTGTTTTTTTCTTGTGTTGCATGGGTAGCATCTGCTTATTCGGATTAAGTCCTCGCGACTTCCCTAGCCCACATAAACAGCATTTAAGTAAAAGTTTGAAAGAAGCCTATTTGTTTATTTTTAAACATCCACTGATGTTTTGGAGTATGTTGTTGGATCTCAGCGCCATGCTTTTTTGTAGTGTCATTATCTTACTGCCTATTTTTGCACACGATATCCTGCATCTAGGCGTTGAAGGCCTAGGTATACTCAGAGCGGCCCCAGCCATTGGCGCCTGTATCATGATGTTGGTGCTTACCTGTTATTCTCCGATGCAAAATGCATGGAGAAACATGCTCTATAGTAGTTTTGCAATTGCTTTATGCACTTTGGCCTTTGCACTATCCCCCCATATTTGGCTCTCAGTCTTCTTTCTTGTTTTGATTGGCGCCGTTGATAGCATTAGCATGGTGATTCGACAAACTTTATTGCAGCAACTCCCCCCAAAAGCACTATTAGGACGTGTAGCAGCTTTAAATGGCATCTTAGTGACTTCAGGCAATCAACTCGGTGCCCTACACATGAGCCTGATGACGCGCTATTTTTCGGTAGTGCCAGCAGTACTTATTGGCGGGACGCTGTGTTTAATGATCTGTGGTCTAAGTTCTACTCGTACGCGACATTTATTCAAGCCATCTCCAACACTAAAAAAACATGCCACAGTGGCAAAAAGTGAATAGCATGTTAAGCTTCAAATCCTCTTTTAATATGATGTGAGTTTTCAATAGAGCAAATTATGAAACAGATTCTCCCCTTTTCACACACACTCTATGCCAAACTCTATTCTTTCGTACTATCCGTGTTATTGGCTTATTGCCTATTCAATGCAATCTATAGTGTGATTATTGGTGGAAAAAGCGCATACCTTTTCAGTGGTCTGATTTTAATATTTCAAACAATTACTGTTTTTAAAGCATCTGTAAATAAAAAGATCTATAACTATATGGGATTGATTGGACTCATTCTAATTCTGATTTATCTCAATCGTTGGACGTTTCTTTCTCAACCCGAAAGTATTGCCATTCTTCCCTCAGTCATACTCACCCTACTTAGCTTAGGCTATTTTTCACAGCAACACTTGCGTTTAAACCTATTGAAGACGGCTTTAATTTTTTGGCTTTTAGTACTAGCCTATACGCAATACCATGACTTGAACACTCTACAAAACTATTATGATAGCCTGCATACAGGCGAAACATGGCAGCAATATGGTGCTTTATAAAGATCAAAAAAACGTTAGAGTTTTCTTCTTATTTTAAGCACAAAAAAGCCAGCAATATCGCTGGCTTAATTCTTTTAGACTTTAGCGATGAGTATGAATTGACATCACAATGCCCATGCTCGCTAGCATAGTAATCACCGCGGTTCCACCATAACTCATCAGTGGCAATGGATCACCTGTTACAGGTAAAATCCCACTGACCATCCCCGAGTTTAACAATACAAAGAAGAAGAACGTTAAGCCCACAGCACCCGCGTATAAACGCCCAAAATTATGGAAGCTGTTCATACCAATAATCAAACAACGAATGATAATGGCTGCAAACAAACTAAACAGCAAGAACACCCCAATAAAGCCAAACTCTTCCGCATACGTCGACATAATGAAGTCGGTATGGTGCTCAGGCAAATACCCCAAATGTGACTGTGTGCCTTCTGTGAAACCCTTCCCCATTAAGCCACCTGAACCAATAGCAATTTTGGATTGGATAATATTCCAACCCGCGCCTAATGCATCTGACTCTGGATCAAATAAAGTGAGCACTCGCTTTTTTTGGTACTCTTGCAAAAAGAACATCCAAAGTAAGGGAGCCACAACAGCCAATGCACCACAGGCTAAAGCAATGAGCCGCCAAGAGATACCGCTGAGGAAAATGACACACACACCAGGGATCAAGAGACCTAGGTTTAAGTCAGGCTGTAAAGCTGCCAATAAAAACGGCAACATCATGATACCCAACGAAATCACAATATGCATAAACTTAGGCGGGAATGCGCGGCCTGCAAAGTACCACGCCATCATCAAAGGCATGGCAAACTTCATAAACTCAGAAGGCTGCATACTCCCAATACCCGGTAGACTAATCCAACGTCTGGCTCCCATGCGGGTTTCACCCACCACCAAGACCAGGACCATCATAATTACAGCGAAAATGAAAAAGTAAGGACTAATGGCCTGATAGACTTTGGGTGGAATTTGTGCACAGATAATCATCACAATGAAGCCAACAGCAAAGCTCGTGGCTTGGCGAAACACCATGCCCATATCTTGCGCTGAAGCACTATAAATGACCAACAATCCCAACACGGCATTTAAAATCAGAAAGCATAAAAGCCATGGATCTAAATGTAATTTAGCCCAGCGAGATGAGTCATGTTTAATGCTTCTACCGTCACGTAAAGACTGACGTAAAAAACGATACTGCTGTGATGGTATCATTTGCGTAAATTGAATGAGCTAAAGACAGGGCAAATTATAAGTTCAAAGTGTTTTAGATAACATCATTCAAACCCATATTTCTGTAGTTTTAGCTCAATAAATCCAAATAATTTTTATTGTGCCGCCAAAATCAGGCGCGCAAGCTCAAGGTCATCTGGATAGGTAATTTTAATATTATCGGAGCGCCCTTGTACAACTTGAACCTTTTCACCAACAAACTCTAAAGCACTGGCTTCATCAGTAATTAAGGCTTGTGCCTCTAGTGCATCTTCAATTGATTTTTTCAGTACCCCCAATTTAGCAATCTGTGGGGTTTGCGCCTGCCAAAGCTGTGAACGATCAACGGTTTCTTGAATATCTTGCGCCGAGGCCACACGCTTTAAAGTATCTCTAACAGGAATAGCTAAAATCGCCCCTGTATTAGATTGAATAGCAGTATCAACCAATTTTAATAAACAATCTAGCGTTACACATGGACGTGCTGCATCATGCACAAAGACCCAATCGTCAGCATCAGCGATTATGGAAAGATAATTGAGCGCATTGAGCACTGAGTTTACACGCTCAGCACCACCTTCACAAAAATGTGCTTTTTCCATGTTGGTAAAAGGCAAACTTTGAGCAACATCATCATCCGAACCAATCGCCAAAACATAGCCCTGTAAAGGCAATTGGTTAAGACGTAAAACCGTATGTTCAAGTACAGTCTTTTGTCCAATCATTTGATATTGTTTTAATTCAGTTTTAGAAAAGCGACTACCCGAGCCAGCAGCAGGAATAATAGCCCACAATTTATGGGGTGGCTGGAGGGGTTTCAGGCTCATCGTCTTCATTGGTTCGCAAATCAATTTGGGCGTTAGGATTAATATAAACAGGCTTATATTGAGTACTGATGGTACTCATTTGAATAAACGTTTCTCGGGGTTTAATTAAACCTAAGTCTAAACGCGCATGCTCTTCAATGGCTTCAATACCATTCTTCAAATCATACACTTCTGCCGCCAAGACACGATTACGTTCTTTTAAGTCGTTATTAATTTCAGTTTGTTGTTGGATTTTTTGTGTGAGTTGTAAATGGTCTTGATAACCACCCTCACCAAACCAGTATAAATACTGAAACCCTGCGATCAAAATGATCGCAAGGCCTAGTAGTACTTTACTCATCAACGAGTCGAATACATTGAACATTGACATCAGTCGCTTAGTTTAAACCTTTAAACTCAGCTTTACCGCGGTAAGCAGCATTTGTCAATTCTTCAATACGAAGCAATTGGTTGTATTTCGCTACGCGGTCAGAACGACACAGTGAACCTGTCTTGATTTGACCAGCAGCAGTACCGACAGCAAGATCCGCAATCGTTGAATCTTCAGTTTCGCCAGAACGGTGTGAAATCACTGTAGAGTAACCATTTGCTTTAGCAAGATAGATTGCATCTAGAGTTTCAGTCAGCGTGCCGATTTGGTTGTACTTGATTAAAATAGAGTTACCTACTTTCTCATTAATACCGCGTTGTAAAATCTTAGGATTAGTTACGAATAAATCGTCGCCAACCAATTGGATTTTGTCACCAAGGATAGACGTCAAGTAAGACCAACCTTCCCAATCCGACTCATCTAAACCATCTTCAATTGAGATAATTGGATATTGGTTTACAAGTCCCGCTAAATAGTCAGAGAACTGGTTGCTTGTGAATGCTTTATTGCCTTCACCTGCAAGGATGTATTGACCATTTTTGTAGAATTCTGAAGATGCACAGTCAAGCGCAAGCATAATGTCAGAACCAGCTTTGTAACCCGTTTGACCAATCGCTTCAAGAATAACAGTGATCGCTTCTTCGTTTGAACGTAAGTTCGGTGCAAAACCACCTTCATCACCTACAGCAGTATTTAAACCTTTTTTGTTTAAAACTGATTTTAGAGAATGGAAGATTTCAGCACCCGCACGTAATGCTTCAGAGAATGAAGTAAAACCTACAGGTTCAATCATAAACTCTTGAATATCAACATTGTTGTCTGCATGCGAACCACCATTGATGATATTCATCATTGGTACAGGCATAGTCAAAATAGTTTGACCACGTAAGTCTGCGATGTATTGGAAAAGAGGAATTTTCTTTTCATCAGCAGCAGCACGTGCAGCAGCGAGCGAAACAGCTAAAGTTGCATTTGCACCCAATTTTTCTTTGTTTTCAGTACCATCAAGTTCGATCATCGTGTTATCGATGTCTTTTTGTTCAAATACTGATTTGCCCACTAAAGCATCACGGATAATCGTGTTTACGTTGTTAACCGCAGTTTTAACACCTTTACCTAAATAGCGTGCTTTGTCGCCATCACGAAGTTCTAAAGCTTCACGAGAACCAGTTGAAGCACCAGATGGTGCACATGCACGACCAACTACGCCAGATGCTAAGATTACGTCTGCTTCGATGGTTGGGTTACCACGAGAGTCCAAAATTTCACGTGCACGAATGTCAACGATTTGGCTCATGAACAATTCCTCAGTTGATTAATAACGAGATGCTTTAGATGGCATCAATGAGTTTATAATTTAGTGTGTATCTAACTTTTTGAAACCTTTAACCAAGGTGTCCAATTCTTTGAGCTGTGCCAAGAAAGGCTCAAGCTGAGACATACGCAGTGCGCATGGCCCATCACACTTGGCTTTTTCTGGGTCTGGATGCGCTTCTAAGAATAAACCTGCTAGACCTGTTGCCATTCCCGCGCGAGCAAGTGTCGTGATTTGTGCACGGCGACCGCCCGCAGAATCCGCACGACCACCCGGAGTTTGAAGCGCATGGGTCACATCAAAGAACACAGGGACATTCATTTCTTTCATGATGTCGAAGCCCAACATGTCTACAACCAAATTGTTGTAACCAAATGCCGAACCACGCTCACAAATAATGAGCTTGTCATTCCCTGCCTCTAAACACTTATGCAAAATATGGCGCATTTCATGCGGTGCAAGGAATTGTGCTTTTTTGATGTTAATGATGGCATCAGTTTTTGCCATCGCTTCAACCAAATCAGTCTGACGACTTAGGAAAGCGGGAAGTTGGATAATATCCGCAACTTCCGCTACAGGTGCAGCTTGGTAAGGTTCATGTACATCAGTAATGATGGGTACATTAAAATGTTTTTTAATGTCAGCTAACCACTCAATCCCTTTTTCTAGGCCTGGCCCTCGAAACGAGTTCAAGCTTGAACGGTTGGCCTTATCAAAACTGGCTTTAAATACGTAAGGAATCTCCAAACGCTTGCAGATATCGACATAAGTCTCTGCAATTTCAAAAGCCAAATCTTTAGACTCAAGTACGTTCATGCCGCCGAATAGTACAAATGGCAAGTGGTTTGCCATTTGTATATCGCCTAAACGTACAATTTCTTGTGGTTTTAATTGTGACATTTAAACTTCCTAGTTTATTGCTTAACCCAAATTACTTCGCTTTTTTGTACTGTGCTTTCGCAGCATCAATAAAACTAGCAAATAATGGGTGTCCATCACGTGGTGAACTTGTAAATTCCGGATGGAATTGTACAGCAATAAACCAAGGATGTTGAGGAATTTCAACTGTTTCTACTAAGTGCTGTACAGGTGAATAACCCGAAATTTTCATGCCTGCTTCTTCAAGCGCCGGAATAAAACGGTTATTCATCTCATAGCGGTGACGGTGACGTTCAATAATATCTGCTGAACCATACACTTCACGTGTTTTAGTCCCTTCAACCAATTCTGATTTTTGAGCACCAAGACGCATCGTACCACCAAGATCAGAGTCAACATTACGCTGTTGAACTTCACCACGTTCATCTAACCATTCAGTGATGAGACCAATCAATGGAGACTTAGTCGAACGGTTGAATTCAGTCGAACTCGCGTCACTAATACCCACGACATTACGTGCATATTCGATCACAGCCAACTGCATACCTAAACAAATACCCAAGAATGGAACACCGTTTTCACGTGCGAATTTAATCGCTTGCATTTTCCCTTCAGTACCACGTTCACCAAAACCGCCCGGTACCAAGATTGCATCCATATCTTTCAATACTTCATTGACATCTTGGCTTTCAAGTTCTTCAGCATTGACATAGTCAATTTGAACTTTAACGCGATTCTGAATACCCGCATGTAAAAGTGCTTCATTTACAGACTTATACGCATCTGGAAGTTCAACATACTTACCAACCATTGCAACACGTACCGTGTATTCAGGGTTAAGTAACGCTTCTACAACATTGTCCCAATCTGTTAAATCAGCTTCTGGCAAGTCATTGAAACCAAAACGTTCACAGATCAAGTCATCAACATTTTGTTCATAGAACGTACGCGGAATTTGGTAAATGCTGCGTGCATCTTTACACACCACAACTGCACGTGCTTCAACGTTTGTGAACAAGGCAATTTTACGGGTCGTGTCTGCATCAACATCATATTCAGTACGACAAATTAAAATGTCTGGCTGAATACCAATCGACAACAACTCTTTTACCGAGTGCTGAGTTGGTTTAGTTTTCAACTCTGCCGCAGATTTGATATATGGAAGCAAAGTTAAGTGCATAAGCATAGTGCGCTTATGACCTAGTTCAACCATAAGTTGACGTACAGATTCCATGAATGGGAGAGATTCGATGTCACCTACTGTGCCGCCAATTTCAACAATCGCAACGTCATAACCTTCGCCTGCACGAAGTACACGTTCTTTGATGTTGTCTGTAATATGTGGAATAACTTGAACAGTTCCACCAAGGTAGTCACCACGGCGTTCTTTATTTAAAACGTCTTGGTATACGCGACCAGAAGTAAAGTTATTTAACTTGGTCATTTTCGCACGACGCAAGAAACGTTCGTAATAACCCAAGTCTAAATCGGTTTCTGCACCATCCTCTGTGACAAAAACTTCACCATGTTGGAACGGGCTCATAGTCCCTGGATCGACATTAATGTATGGATCCATTTTTACCATGGTTACTTTTAATCCACGGGCTTCTAAAAGCGCAGCAACTGAAGCAGCTGAAATACCTTTACCTAGTGATGAAACTACACCACCAGTCACGAAAATAAAATGGGTCATTGGGTTTCTCGTACAATCGAGCCTAATTCGGCCTGCAATGTTGCGCAATTTTACTTTACCTTGTACCAATAAAGCAAAGTCAATCCGCATCAATTCATAGAACAATAAACAATTGGATATTCTATCAGCATTTGGCAGATAAAATTAAGCTAAGTTCATAGGATTTTCATCTTGCATTTTGCTGTTATAATGGCGCGATCCGTCAAACACTCGATTTTATGTAATTATGAATAAAAAACTTTTAATTTGTGGTGCCATTGCAGCAGGCTTAATATTAACAGCATGTGTAAAGAAAGAAGCGCCTAAAGAAGATGAACAAGAACAAGTTGAAGTCGTCACTACAGAGCAACAACAAACTGTTGAACTTCAACCTTTAGCAGCATCTGAGCCTGAGATTCCAGCGCAAGTTGAAGTGATTCGCGAAGAAACGCCGAATACAACTACTGAAATCCGTCGTGAAACGCCAGCACCTGCTCCAGCAGCTCAGCCTGCACCTAAAGCAGAAGCACCAAAAGCTGAAGAAAAACCAACGCAAGCACGTCCAAGTAATACAAACCCAAATACGCAAACTGAAGATGATGCCGTTGCAGCAGCCATTGCAGCAGCGACACCAGCTTTAGAAAACTAATCATCGCTATTTAGGTGATTAAAAAAAACCCGATATCAATCGGGTTTTTTATTGCTGGCTTATAAATAAGCTTTTAATTTTTCGGCAAGAAAGTCAATAAATAAGCGAATACGCTTTGGCACATAGTTTTGTTGATAGTAGACCGCATGTATTTTCTGCTCTTTAATCTGAATTTGATCTTCCAACAAAGCAATAAACCGCCCATCTTGAATATCTTGCTCGACCATAAAGCGTGACAAACTGGCAATCCCTGCCCCCTGCAATGCCAACTGACGAACCGTTTCACCATTTGAACATTTAATTTTGGGCTGAATGGTTAAAGGCTCATCCTCCAACTGAATAGGCCACGTATTTAAATGTGCAGGCTGACTAAAGCCAAGCAAAGTATGTGAGTTTAATTCTGCTGCATTTTTAGGTAGACCATGTTTTTGCGCATAAATAGGACTTGCCACAACATATAAACGGCTTTTACACAGCAGCTTGGCATGTAAGCTTGAATCCGCTAACTCACCAAACCGTATCGCGACATCGGTTTTATGTTCAAGTAAGTCTATAACCTGATCGTGATTGGTAATTTCTATATCAATTTTTGGGTAGCGCTGCATAAACTCTTCAATCAACGGCACTATCACATGCAGCACAAAAGGCGTTGCTGAATCAATCCGAATTAAACCAGATGACTCAGCATCATTATTTTGCAGACTTTCTTCAGCTTCGGTCAGATCGAGTAAAATTTTACGTGCCTTTGCCAAAAACTGCTGCCCTTCATAGGTCAACTTGAGCTTCCGTGTCGTTCGCTCCAGCAAAGTCACATTCAACTTCGACTCTAAACGTTGCAAGGCACGGCTGACACCCGATGTGGTTTGATCCAACTGCTGCGCAGCTTTGACGATAGAGCCACTATCAACAATGCTCACAAAAGCCGTTAATTCTTCTATGGTTGATTTCATGCGTAATTATTGATTAATAGTCAATAATATTTTGCAAATTACCCAGTTTTTAAGCAAGTCTTTTTTCTACAAAATAGCCTCATTCCATGAAACAAGTTATCGAGTAAAAAATGAATATCGTTCCTCAATTCGGCCTAGGCACTTTCCGTTTAACAGGTGACACTGTCATTGAGTCTGTGAAAACTGCACTAGAAGTCGGTTATCGTGCGGTCGATACTGCTCAAATCTATGGTAATGAAGCTGAAGTTGGTCAAGCCATTGAACTCAGTGGTATCAATCGTCAAGATCTTTTTCTCACCACAAAAATCTGGACGGAAAATTACTCAGCAGAAAAATTGATTCCAAGCTTAAAAGAAAGTTTGCATAAACTAAAAACCGATGCAGTGAATCTAACCTTGATCCACTGGCCTGCCCCAAGTACAGGTGTAAACATTACAGAACTCATGCAGAACTTATTGGAAGCGAAACAACAAGGTTTGACCGAACACATTGGTGTTTCTAACTTCAATATTGAGCTGACTCAACAGGCGATTGAGAGTATTGGGCTAGAAAACATCGCAACCAACCAAATTGAACTCAGTCCTTACTTACAAAACCATCAACTGGTTGATTTCCTCCAAACGCAAAACATTGATGTCACTTCATATATGACACTAGCTTACGGTAAGGTTTTGAATGATCCTGTTTTAATGCACATCGCGCAGCAACATCAAGTATCGACTGCACAAATTAGCTTGGCTTGGGCATTACAACGTGGTTTTGCAGTCATACCTTCTTCAACCAAACGTGAACACTTGATGTCCAACTTACAGGCTCAAGAGATTCAACTGTCGACTGAAGAAATGATGGCAATTACGCAATTAGACCGAAATCAACGTGAAGTTAATCCTGAGGGATTAGCACCGATTTGGGATTGAGCATCGCTATGAAAATTAATTTTCCACTTTTGGCGCTTGCGGTGGGTGCTTTTGCCATTGGAACCACCGAGTTTTCACCCATGGGCTTTTTGCCTGAAATTGCCAATGATTTGTCCGTTTCAATTCCACAAGCCGGACTGCTGATTAGTGCCTATGCAGTAGGCGTCATGATTGGAGCTCCGCTCATGACCTTATGGCTGGCACGCTTTCCTAAGAAAATAGCTTTAATCCTATTGATGGCTATTTTCACGATTGGGAATGTGTTGGCAACCGTTGCACCTGATTATATTAGTCTCATGGGGGCACGTTTAATTACCAGTTTAAACCATGGTGCATTCTTTGGCTTAGGTTCGGTGGTAGCAGCCAGTGTTGTGCCTAAAGACAAACAAGCCAGTGCAGTCGCCATGATGTTTATGGGCCTCACCATTGCCAATATTGGCGGTGTGCCACTTGCAACGTGGCTCAGTCAAAATACCAGTTGGCGCATGGCTTTTGCTGCAATTTCAATCTTAGGCATTATGACCATGTTGGCACTATGGAAAGCACTCCCGCAAGATCACGATGTGGTTAAACCGAATGTAGCAAAAGAATTGCGCGTTTTAACACGTGCGCCTGTTGTCCTTGCTTTATTAACCACAGTCATGAGCGCGGGCGCCATGTTTGCGCTATATACCTACATTGCTCCGAGCCTACACGTATTTATGCAGGCATCACCGCAAACCATCACCTTAATGTTGGTTTTAATCGGGATTGGTTTCTCCATTGGTAATCATTTGGGTGGAAAGTTTGCCGATCTATCCCTAGAGAAAACCCTGATAGGCTTCCTTGTACTTTTGATGGTGATGATGCTTGTTTTCCCAGTATTAGCGCAAACAACCGTTGGGGCAGCGATTGGCTTAGTGATTTGGGGTGCGGCGGCATTTGCAGTAGTACCGCCACTGCAAATGCGCGTCATGTCGGTCGCAGCAGATGCGCCTGG
This sequence comes from Acinetobacter sp., assembly GCF_036666595.1. GTDB lineage: Bacteria > Pseudomonadota > Gammaproteobacteria > Pseudomonadales > Moraxellaceae > Acinetobacter. The sequence continues at coordinate 46,739 of NZ_JAVWVO010000003.1, forward strand.
GCTTGCCTCTTCAGTTAACATTGGCGCGTTTAACTTAGGCAATGCCTTAGGTGCCTTTGCAGGTGCAACGGTACTGAGTATGCAACTCAGCTATGCAGCGGTTTCATATGCAGGTGCCGCACTCAGCTTTATGGCCTTGATCTTGGTCTTACTGCAAATGAAGTTCGGTCTTAGCAAGAAAGCCTGTGAAGTCGTTTAAGCCTTTACACTGCTGAACCAATCAGAAAAAGACCTACACAGCTGCAGGTCTTTTTTATACTTAGTTTTTTTGTTGTTCCAGTTTCAAAAAATCCGCAATCAGCTTGGTTGCCCAAGACTCTGTATTAAGTGCCCCTTCATAGAAGCCACAATGGCTGCCTTTTTTGGTGGTCACAACGGCAATATTCGGCATTTGACGGATCATGTCTTTATACGGTTCAAAATTTTTAATGTGACAGACAGGATCATCCTCTGCATTTAAAATCAGCAATGGAATGGTGACATTTTCAAATACGTAGATCGGGTTTGTGGCTTGGTTATAACTGTCATAGTCCACATAACCCGCCATTTCATAATAACTCGACTCAAACTCAGCCAAGGTTTTGGTCATTAAGACTTGCGATACAGATGCTGTTTGTTGCCATGTTTGCTGGTAGGGAAAAATAAATTTCTTAAACAGCTTCTTAGTCATGACTTTACTGTAAAAGGGATGCACATTTACAAAACCCAACTCAGTGTTATAGCCCGGACACAGGGCAAAAGCCGCCTTAAAAGGTGTTTGACTCCCTTCTTCGCCTAAGTAACGTACCAAAAGCCCCGTTCCTGCAGAAGAGCCTACCGCATACAACATTGAACTTGGAAATGTGCTTTGAATAAAGGCAATTTGTTCACGTAAATCATCGGTTGAACCAAAAAGATTCATTTTGGGTACAGGCATTGGAAGGTCTGCATGTCCACGGCGTAAGCACAGTGCAACACGCCAACCCGTATAGCGATTTAAGTCACGCACCACCTCACGCATACTTTCAGGAGAGCCTGTAATCGTATGCATAACCACAACCGTTGGCGTCGCTTCAGGCAAGTCATAACCAAACCACATAATGCCAGTGACCCCACCGTCTTGCATCTCTAACTGATCAAAATGATCGTATTCCAATTGAATCCGACGCTTACGAATCACATCAAAATACAAAAGATGGGCATGCGTGTTGGATAACCACGGCGTTGGTCGGTACTTTTCTTGAAGCTGTGTAAGCGCCCCAACAGTCTCTTGAATTTGCCCTTGTGGGTTAATATAGAGCTTCGGTTGTTCCGCACCAGTCACTCGATCCCACGCCGTTTGGCTTAATTGGTTTAGCAAACTGAACACAGCATTCATATCAGTACCTTCTTTTTCCTATCTTTCTTGGTGATGCATCAATTTTCGTGCCTAACTATAAATAACAAGTCACACGTTTATCATCCAGCTTGAGGTGCAAAAGCTGCCATTCGCTGTCCCATTTGTACAGCTAAGGCCTCTAGCCCCGATTTAGGACGGATCATCACCTCAAAATCTACAATTTGACCTTGCTCATTAAAACGAATCATGTCAATCCCTTTGAGCTTTTTTTCGCCGACATTGGCAGAAAACTCAAGGACGATACTTAAACCATCTTCTGTAAAAAATTCACGGTGGTAAGTAAAGTTTTCAAAAACCTGAATCACATTACTTAAAATAAAAAAAACCACCTGCTTACCCAGATAAGGATTAAATGCCACAGGTGAACGGAACACGACATCTTCTGCTAAAAGCTCATTTAAGATGCTCATATCACGAGTCGTGACCATATCATGCCAGCGTACCAATGCTTGTTTTGTTGTTGCTAAACTCATTCTTATGTCCTTATGAAAGTGAATCCACTCAAATCTGCAATAAAGGCACCTTCTCTTACACCACATATGTTTCATGGAAAAGGCAACACGAGGGAAAAGATAATATTTTGAAAAATATCTCTCCCAAGCCCTCTCCGTATAGGAGAGGGAGCTTTATTACAAATTTTAAGCTGATAAATTATTGTTATCGATTAAATGGTCGCAGCCAGTTCAGCGCCTTGACGAATCGCACGCTTCGCATCCAACTCACCTGCTTCTTTCGCACCACCAATCAAATGCACATTTTTACCATCGGCTTTTAACTGGTCGTACATTGCAGTATAAGACTCTTGTCCTGCACAGATAATCACGTGATCAACCTCTAAAACCGTTGGCTGATCATTCACTGTAATGTGGAGGCCTTGATCATCAATTTTGTCGTAGCTTGCACCTGCAATCATTTTTACATCGCGATGTTTTAGTCCCGTACGGTGAATCCAACCCGTGGTTTTACCTAAGCTTGCACCGACTGCCTTCGCTTTACGCTGTAGGAGGTAAATTTCACGATCTGACTGCTCCAAGACTGGCTGTTTTAAGCCGCCGACATGTGCATAGCTGGTGTCGATGCCCCACTCATCATAGAATTTTTGTGGGTTTAAACTACCGCTTTCACCTTCATGGCTTAAGTATTCTGCTGTATCGAAACCAATACCACCCGCACCAATAATCGCGACTTTTTTACCGACGGGCTTACGCTCACGTAGAACTTCGATATAGCTCAACACTTTCGGGTGATCAATCCCTTCAATAGTCAGCTCACGTGGAGTCACACCTGTTGCAACCACAATGTCATCATAGTTTTCAGCGGTCAGTTCTTCATAGGTTGCTGTATGATTCAGCACCAATTTGATATTCGGTTGTAATTCAATTTTACGTTTGAAATAACGCAGTGTTTCGTAAAACTCTTCTTTACCTGGAATAGTTTTCGCAATATTAAACTGACCACCAATCTGACTTGCTGCATCAAAAACAGTCACTTGATGTCCACGGTCAGCGGCATAAGTCGCAAAACTCAAACCTGCAGGCCCAGCTCCAATCACCGCAATATTTTTCTTAACTGCACTTTCTTTAAAAATCAGTTCAGTTTCATAGCATGCACGCGGGTTGACTAAACACGTCGCAATTTGCATGGAGAAAATTTGATCTAAACAGGCTTGGTTACAACCAATACAAGTATTGATTTCATCACTACGACCTTGTTCTGCTTTGAGTACAAACTCAGCGTCTGCAAGCATTGGGCGTGCCATCGACACCATATCCGCATCCCCCTGAGCCAAAACATGTTCAGCCATTTCAGGGGTATTAATACGGTTAGATGTCACTAAAGGAATTTGAACCGAACCTTTTAGCTTCTTGGTCACCCATGTAAATGCCGCACGTGGCACTTTGGTTGCAATCGTTGGAATACGCGCTTCATGCCAACCAATACCTGTGTTGATAATGGTTGCACCCGCCCTTTCAATTTCTTTGGCAAGCTGAATCACTTCTTCTAAAGTCGAACCACCTTCAACCAAATCCAACATTGAAAGACGATAAATAATAATAAAGTTTTCACCGACTTCTGCACGAGTGCGTTTTACGATTTCAATCGGAAAACGAATACGATTTTCATAGCTTCCGCCCCATTCATCATCACGATGATTGGTACGTGCCGCGATGAACTCATTAATTAAGTAGCCTTCTGAACCCATGATTTCAACACCATCATAGCCAGCAACTTGTGACAATTTTGCACAATTCACAAAGTCCGCAATAGTCTGATTCACTTCAGCAGAAGTAAGAGCATGGGGTTTTACAGGGTTAATCGGTGCTTGAATTGCAGAAGGTGCAACGTTTTCAGCCTGATAAGAATAACGACCTGTATGTAAAATCTGTAATGCGATTTTACCACCCGCATCATGTACGGCTTGTGTGATGACTTTATGCTTTTCCGCTTCTTCTAAAGTATCTAACTTAGAACCACCGTGAAAAGTCACACCATGATCATTCGGTGAAATACCCCCTGTGACAATGAGTCCTACACCGCCAGCGGCACGCTCTGCATAAAATGCCGCCATGCGATCATAACCACCTTCAACTTCTTCAAGTCCAACGTGCATAGATCCCATTAATACGCGGTTTTTTAATGTGGTAAAGCCTAAATCTAAAGGCGCAAGTAAATGCGGATAATTAGACATGTGTACTCCTTGGCGTGCTTTCGCTGGCTGGTATTTTAAATACAAGGTTAGATCAAATTATTTAATGCAACAAGTTGCATAATGTTTATCTTTATAATCGAGATTTGTTTTTTATGCAACATGTTGCATAATGACTCTACGTCCATTTTATTTGCGAAATATTACCGAAATGTCATTAGCTCATGTTTTATTGACCAGTTTGATTGAAAAACCAAGCACAGGTATTGAGTTAGCGCGTCGTTTTGACCGTTCAATGGGCTTCTTTTGGAATGCGACACATCAACAGATATATAGAGAACTCAGCGCTATGCAGAGCAAAGGCTGGATTTCAACAATAGAAGATGATGGTGCAACCTCGCGTAAAAAAACCTATCAAGCAGAACAGCTTGGACGTACAGAACTTGCCGACTGGCTGGTAAAGCAGAGCCCACCTGCTCAGCTACGCGAAGAACTAATGGTGAGACTGCGTGTTGAGGCTCAGCTTGGCGGCAATACAGTTTTGCCTGAACTTGAACGACATCTCATCCTACACAAAGAAAAACTACAAATTTACCAAAGCATTTTTGCCAAAGACTTTGGTCATACTGAAGAAAATGATCGTACCTTATATATTCATAAAATGATTTTACAGCTTGGAATTAACTTAGAATGTGGTTGGATCGAATGGCTAGAGACCATGATTCCAGCACTTAAAAACTTCGAAAAATAATAAACCACGCAAAGGATTGACCATGCCACATTATTTAATGCCAGATGGCGAAAAACTCTATGTTCGAGAATTTGGACAAGGCGCACCAGTACTGGTCTTATCTGGCTTAGGGATGCAAAGTTGGCAATGGCTACCTTTTTTATATCAGCACCGTAAAAAGTACCGTTTTTACATTCCTGACTGGCGGGGTTTTGGTGGTTCAGCGCAGTGCAAAATTCCCACACTGGATGCGATTTCCAGCCACTGGCAAGATTTAAACTGCTTTCTAAATCAATATTCTGATACAGCATTCCATGTGATTGCCTATTCTATGGGCGCCACGACAGCCATGCATGGCATGCAGTATGGTCGCTTTCAAAACCATATCCGCAGCTATTTACACATCGACCAAACCCCCAAGATTAGCGTCGATGCAGACTGGCCACATGGTTTATTTGCTGAAAAGCATGCCGATTTCAAAGCTATCCTACAAAACATTGCAGACCTATTGGTGCAAAATGCACAGTACCGTTTGGTCTCAGACTTAACAGCATCCATGCGTACAGAACTGGTTAAGCAATGGTTGGCTTTTATTCAACTGCAAGCCACACCATCTCGAACTGCGGCTTTATTTCAAAAAGCATTTCAACAACCACACTTACAAAAATTCATGCTTCCAATCCAGCGTTTAGACTATATGGCTTGGTATATTCAAAATTATCTTGACCATCAAGAAGACTATCGCAGTGCCCTCCGTCAGATTGACCGACCAGCTACATTTTTTATTGGTGAAGAATCAAAACTTTATCCTGCTCAAGGACAAAAGCTGATTGCCTCAAGCGTACCGCATGCCAAAACGGTGATCTTTAAAAAATCTGGGCATACGCCTTTATTGAGTGAACCGCGCAAATTCTCCCAAGAAATTACACGTTTCCTCAACGCTACGGATGTTTAAATGTGTGTCGTATTATCAGCCAAATGATGAATATTTTTATAACAGCTGAAGATAAATACACTCAATCATTCCATTGTAATGACAAAAAATCAGATCAACCCGATAAAACACCCATGCTTAGGAATTAAAAAAGGCATCTTTAAGAGATGCCTTTTTCTTATGCTGCATAGGTCTGCTTGAGATAAGCAACAATATCCGCCGACTCAAACAAAGCTGTTTCAGTGTTCGGATCAACCAAATATGGCACTTGAATATCACGCCCCATCACCTGCATGACTTGCTCACGCTTTCCACCTGCCAAAGGTACATATTTGCCCGGCTTTAAACGCAGTACTGCTGGGCCTTGATCTTGCCAACGTTCTTTAGGCACATTATGAAACTTAAAAGGGAGCTCCAACTCGGTCAGCAAACCACGGACAATCCGAGTATAAGGACTGGCTTCAAAACCCCAAAGTTGTAACAGCTGTTCTGGCGCTACGCGATCTTTAATACTCTTGTTGATCCACACCCCACTCGCACCATTTACCAATGTCCCGACATAAGCAACATAAGGTGTTTTGGGATAATGTGCATACTTTTTCGGTGTTTTACCACTGCGACCATATTGTTCAAACAAGTAGTGAATAATATCTTCAGACTCGTATAGCTTAGTGTCTGTATTTTCATCGAGTAAAAAAGGAAATTGGGTTTTCCCACCCAACTGTTTCACCAAAGGACGATATTTAGTTCCACCCTTAGGACATGGATACACTTCATAATCTAAGTTCAACAAAGTCAGTACTTCACGTACACGACGACAATATGGCGAGCCTTCAAACTCATAAAGCTTTAAAGGTTGCTCAGGTTGTTTAGGATGCGGCGTTCCTGTTACACCACGCCCACCTTGCGCAAGCCCCGAAAAAAGAGCCTGAATCACTTTAATTTGATGCTTCACCATATTACACGTCCATATCTTTTGTTTATGTTGTTATGAGTCTGGTTGGTGCTTATTCATCGACCAGTTTTTCTTTTGCAATGACAATGCCGTTATTATCCGCATAGAGATAATGACCTGATTGAATGGTGACACCACCAAAATGCAGGCTGATATCAACTTCTCCTACACCCTTACGATTACTTTTTTGTGGAATGGCGGCTAAAGCATGCACACCTAAATCTAGTTCAGCAATCGCATCTACATCACGGACACAGCCATAAATCACCACACCATTCCAGTGATTTTTGACTGCTGACTCTGCAATTAAGTCTCCCATCAAGGCACAGCGCATCGAAGCGCCACCATCCACAACCAATACTTTACCCGTACCATCTGTTGCTAACAGCTCTTTCACCCGAGAGTTATCTTCAAAGCATTTAACCGTAACCACCTGACCACCAAAGGTTTTACGCGCACCATAGCTCTTAAAGAACTTACCATCCATTGATGGGCTGACCACTTGTAAATCAAGTTCAGGATGATCATCCAATAAATCGCATGTCACAAATGCTGTCGTCACCACACTTCCCCTCATTTTGTCTTTTGTATGCGTAAATTATCATATATTTCAAATTTCTCGGTCTGCGTTTGGGCAGCCTCGACCATAGTATGAGCCACTTGTTCTGCTGTCACTGGCTTATATTTAAAATGCTTTGGTATAAAATGCGATAGTTTGGTATAAGCCTTTTGGAATATATCTTCCAACATGCGACCTTCATTACGTTGTCCGATAAGTAAGGATGGCTGCAAAATACTAACCTTATATAAATCGAGTCCACGAATAGTCTCTTCAAGCTCACCTTTGACGCGATTATAGAAAATTTTTGAATTGGCTTGCGCACCCAAGGCACTGATCAACACATAATGCGTTTTGGTCAAAACAAACAATTCAGCAAAGTGTGCATTCACCACATAGTCGATGGCATAAAACTGCTCTTTTGAGCCAGCTTTCTTTAAAGTCGTCCCCAAACAACTAAAAGCATGACTGTAGCCCTGAACATCCTCATGGTTGAGTAATAAAAAATCATCCAGCTCCAGTTGCTGAACTTTGTCATAGTGATCGAGCTGCACATTATGCTTTCTGACCACAGCCAAAATTTTGCTACAACTTGGCAGTTGTTGTAATTGTTGAATCAGGTTTAAGCCCACCAAACCCGTTGCTCCAATCACAATGGCTTGTTCTATATTTTGTGTCATTTTTATACAAACTCCCATGCAGATGGCTAATCTTACCTTTTCTTTAGAATTTTTATGTATCTTAAATATAGTCAAAGCATGTCAAGACTTGACTTCACTGCGTATATTAATCAAAATATGCCACTTGTTTACGGGCTGGTGATTGTTCTTCTGATGTGGTTTTCAGTTTGAATTTCAGCCCGCCCAGACCAATCTATTTCAAGGAGTGCACGAGTGGCAAACTCTGCTCAAGCTAAAAAACGTGCTCGTCAAAACGTTAAAGCACGCAAACACAACGCAAGCTTACGTTCTATGGTTCGTACTTACATCAAACGTACAGTAGCTGCTATCGCTGCTGGTGATTACGCAGTTGCTTCTGAAGCATACAAAACTGCTGTACCAGTAATCGACCGTATGGCTGATAAAGGCATCATCCATAAGAACAAAGCTGCTCGTCATAAGAGCCGTTTAAATGCACAAGTTAAAGCTTTAGCTAACTAATTTATGCATTAAAAAAAGCCCTTTTTAAAGGGCTTTTTTTGTATCTATTTTTTGAATTTTCTAACACCTATACCTTTTCCAATACATCTGCTACCTAAAAATACAGCTTAAAACCCAAATAAAATCTAGCAAGTGCTCTCTAGCACCCAAGAGAATATCTACTTACAAAAAAAGCCCCCCTTTAGAGAGCTCTTTTCATTTCATGTTAACCATTTGCCATATGAGCAGTGGTTTAATTCAATGATTGAGTTTTCAGGTTTTCCACTAAAATACCAATGTTTTTTGATGTTGCCCCAGCTAAAATCATACTTGTATTTTGATTCAGCATTGTCCATCTTTGATTATTATTTCCAGAGCAACTATATCGAATTGCAATTTGACGGTTATTTACCAAATTACCCGAGTTTAGATCTAAGCACTGTCCTGATTGTTTAATAGCAAACGTCGTGGCATCCATTGACCACACTTGTGCTGCATTATTCGCCACACAGTCAGTCAAGGTGACTTTAGCACTTCCTCCATTACCCGTTAGACACTGCCCCATAGCCGCTTTGCTATGGATACGTCCTAAACTGTCATAAACCCACTGCTCAGTATCATCAGCAGTACAAGCCGATGGGCCACTAATGTAAACATCCATTTTTTGATTAGATGCCAGCTCTGTTTTCAAGCAATTCTTGTTATTTTTCAACAATCCACTTTGTGCAAGTGGGTCATCTTCTTGCAAACCTAGCTGCTTGATAAAAGCATTGAGTGCATCAATCGCAGCAGGTACATGTTTGGCCAAATCATCATAATAAACATTTACCCAACGATTTAAACGCATCCACCTAGTTTCTTGCTCTTCATAACGCTCAAGTACCTGCTGTGCAGCTAAACTCATCTCATTTTTATACGATTTATAAGACTGATAAAGCATTGAACCATTTGATGACAAAACAATAAGATTGTTCGCCGCTTGATTCAGTAGCTCTTGCTCAAGTAAAGGCAACTCTACATCGCGTAAAGCTTTATAACCCTGTGCTTTACCAATCTTAACGGCAGGTGTAATAGCCGTAGCATATTGGGGAATCACTGTAGTCGATAATAATTTGGCAGCTGCATTGGCCTGCTTACAATATAAATCAACTTTTTGAGGGTGATCTGCAAGCGCTAAATTGACATGTAATTTATTGGCATTACTACCTAATCGTGTCGGAGCCAGTGCAATATTGGTTACTGTATTTGGATACTGTACATTTAACCAACATGCATCCTGATTTACCGCCGTATTTGCAGCAGGTAAATCATAGACATTGCCCCAGTTTGAACGTGCAGCAGGATAGAGTAACCCAACCTTTGCAACAGGGTCATAGCCACCCAAAATGGTCACTACAGGCTCACCAAACACACGTGGGCGTAAATAGTTTTGCTTTGGTTGATACCAAACAGGTGCAGCAGAATCTGGCATAGTAGGCTGAACCACTTCCATCTGCCTTGTTACTTCATTCCATTTTTTATAGCCCGTAGGTGAAGTCTTATCCCACACATAGCGGTTAAAATGTGGTTGAATTTTTAAATAAGTGCTATAGCCCGTATAGTGGGTATAACGTGAAACTGAGCTTGATGCATAACCACCAGACATGGCATCTCGGCTATGTGGATATAAAGCTAAGAAATTTGCAATTCCTGTAGAAGCAGCCCATAAATCCTTATTATTCCAAATCAAATTACCCCGCATCATATTGCGATACGGAATGTAACCCCAACCACTATCTGCATGATGTGAAGTCCAAAACTGGTTATCACCCTCCTGCCCAGGATAGTGCCCCAGTCCATAGTGGTGTCCAATTTCATGACTAAACTCGTTTCCAACCGAATCATACAACGTCAGCATGCCGTTACCACCACTTAAACCATGATTACTTTCGCCATTGGCATATTTTCCACGGCTATGGTGTGCAACTACGGTTTGGGTTAATTGTGGTTGATTTTGACTTGCCATCGAAGCACTGGTAATCCCCCAGTTTGCTAGATTAATGCCTACGCTAAATGTCGACTTACCTACGTTTTCACGCATGTCACCGTCATAAACCCCGCCTTGGCTGGCACTTACAGTATCGTAAATGGTCCCGTCTGCAATCATGACGCGATCCAACTGAATATCATCATATTTTGCAACGGTCATTTCAGCAGCTGGAATCGTTTGAAAGTAATCTGAACCTGCCCGAACAGGATCATTCAGCATATAGTGACCATTGGAAACAGGGGGAGCCGTTAACATGCCGATACGAATATTATTTAAGACCAACTCTCCCGGAGAGGCAAAATCAATTTTATCTTCCGCGATTTGCCCCTGACGACCATGAGAATCTTTAAGCTGAATACGCAAACCTGGACGTATTTCATCCCAATTGAGTTGAGCACTCCACGCCCGCTTACTATATTGCACACGCGCACGCTCATCGGTATTGGTTTGATCAGACTGAGGAATCTGAGTTGGATCGTTAAATGTAACTGTGCGGAGAAACTGATTATTCATGTAAATATCAGCACTCAGACCATCAATTTTCCCCATGCTATCAGTTGGCGTAACTAACAATAGCGCTTCTTTTTCCATCGTCAGACGCGGCATTTTTTTACTTTCATTACCATTTGGATCAACCACATGACTCTGACCAAATTGCAGCATTGCTTCGAAGTTACCAGTTAAGTCATTTCGTATTACACGCGTATTGGAGCTTGCATCATAATCAAAATAACCCAATGTATTTACATCAGCCACATCCTGTGTAGGCTCAGCATAGGTTTTCACTACAGGCGTTGTAGAGTTTTCGGTTCCACTCTCACCACCACCTCCACCACACGCAGCTAACATCAGTGTCACAACACAAAGACTTAGCTTACAATACAAGAACTCATTCACACTTTTCACATCTTCCCCCAAAATAGTCACAAATAAAATTAAAAAATCATTAATAGTTTATATAAATCAAAAGCTTAATTATTTAACACTATTTTCTATTCATATTCAATTTACATAATTTGTCACTTCAGGACATATTTTTTTATCGGTCTTGAAACTAATATCCGAAAAATAATAGTTCTGTGACAAGTCTTGAATTTATGAAAAATAATGATGAGTTATACATTTGAATTTGCACCAATATAGTGCCAATATTTGTCAGTCAATTTTTTAAAAATAGATATTTCAATTAATTTTCTTTGTAAGCACGTAGCTTATTTTAATTTTTAGATGCCAAATGATTAAAATTAAAACCCCATAAATAAATTATGGTATTCTATTTTCCTATAATGAAACCATATAGAATGTTCTACTGGGGAATAACATGATTAATAAATTTCTTCCAACACTTGAAAAATTCCAACCGACAGAACAACAATATATTGAGTATTTTCATGCCAAAGGTGAAAAAGACATACTCGCCAAAGTCATCTCAAATATGCGCGGAACCGCAGAAATTCAGGCCTCTCAGGGCGTTGATGCGTGGTTAGGCTATGGCGTCTATTTACCTGCAATTGAACGTATTTTTGCACTACACCAAGGAGAAACGGAAGCTGAGTTTTATGACCGTACTCAATATCCAGCCGATGTTGTCAACGCTTATACCCTTTCAAATCATGAGATTGCCACGCTCATTGCTGCAGATAAATACAATCGCATTCATCAACACAGCGTAACGGTGAATACCTCATTATGGCCTTTAAATGATGAAGGCCTGAGTATCGACTTGCTCGACTTTCCCAATCGACTCAAAGCAAAAATTTAAACTGATGCGGTATAGTATTTAATAAGGTTGACGAATGATCGATCTATAAATCTCGTATATTCTTTTTCTCGTTCAAACGACCGTCTAAATGAATGAACGAGATTTATAGCTGATTTTTTATTAATAAACAAAGCACTTACAGATTTTGAAATTCATGAATATTCAGTTCATTCATTTCCCCGCGCCAAATCCATTTCAATTTGGATTCCAAAAACACATCCCCCTCAAACCACACGAAAAGACCTTCCATCATTTTCGGCCAGTCTTCTTTGGTCACAATCGTGCGCCCTGAAATAACCGCCAAAATCGCAGCTAAAATCGTGTCATGACTGACCGCAAGGCTCAAACCATAAGGATTGTTCGGATGCGTGTTATATATGAGTTCCAATACATCTACGACGCCGTGAATCGGATGCTTCATACCGGGTAAAGCATTATTAACAAAGCTATTAATAAACCCTAGAGCGCCTTGACGCTGAAAATAAGGCCCAGCTTGCTTAATATCCAAAACAAAACTGCCTGGCTCAACCAATAAACCTTGTTCGATAATTTCAATGCGGTGGGTATTCGGCTCAAGGGTTTGTCCATCTGCCCCTTGAATCATTAATGCAGCGGTATCAATACAACGTTGAATTGGGCTAGAAATACAGTGTTGTATCACTCGATCCGTATTATCGATCAGATAGGAACCCCACGCCTCCGCCAAATCGCGTCCTTGATGCGTCAACTGTAAATCATAGCCTGCAAGCCCCTGACCCGTAACAACTTCACGAATGGAATGACGTGTAAACAACGTCACTGGCGTTTTTGCATCTGGCAATAAATCGATTGCCTTCAACATACTAGGCGGGAGTAACTCTAAGGCCATAATCACTAGCAACTCAATAATTCAAAAAACACTATAGCACGCTCAGTTTTTAGCTCAAGCCGACGAAGGCATTAGTTCAAGTGCTTGTAATGCCAGTTTTTTCATATCGTTATTTCGATATGCAATAAAACCGCCATTCAGCAAACTCAATCTTTGGTTATATACAAATGGTCGTCCCTGAAAATCAACCAAACCTCCACCGATCCGCTCCAATAAACACTGTCCAGCACTGGTATCCCACTCACTCGTTGGGTGAAAGCGCGGGTAAATATCGACTCGGTCTTCTAACACCATACAGAACTTATATGCACTCCCTGCGCGATACTCTTGAATAGGCGTAAGTTTTTCCAGCTGCTCTAAATACACTTGGTACTGCGGTTTGCTCTGACTACTTTGACTTAAGCCGACTTGAACAGCACTGTGGTTTTCAACAGGAACATATTCAGACCATATTTCTTTTTCAATATTGTATTTTAAAGGCTGACCTTGTAGTGGACAGAAGTAAATTTGCTGTTCACAAGGAATAGCCAGCACAGCAAAAGTTGTATGCGCACCCTCGATAAGACTGAGATTAATGGTGAATTCAGGACGTTGATGCAAAAATTCTTTGGTACCATCTAAAGGATCAAGCATCCAAAAAGACTGCCACTGCTGTCTATGCGCATGCTGCCCTTCTTCAGAAAGAACAGGCAAATGAGGGAAGGTATTGTTTAAAGCATCGGTAATAAATTGATTGACGCGATAGTCCGCTTGCGTGACGGGTGAATGATCGGATTTTCGTTCAACTGTAAAATCACCACCTGCAACATAAGCGTGATACTCCTCTCGCAAAATCTCACATGCCTGAGTCACAATCGGTACAAGTTGCAATATCAGCGCATCTTGAGGTGCAGTTGTAGGCTTAAACATGAGATCGCCTTTTTATTCATCAAGTTATAGATAGAGAAGTTCATCTGTTGAAATAGCAGCATGCTGATCGCCTCATATTCAACGGCCTACTGTATCTTCAGAGCGAGAACATGCGAACACTTTTTAAAACGCTACCTTAAAACCATTATACGCCTAAGACCCTCAGTAAATGTCATTCGATTCCAATTCTTCTTTTGACTTTGGGTTGAGTAGTCCAATTAACCTTACTTTTCCTTTACTTACATATTGAATATTGATGCTAGAGAAAGTCAAAAACTGACCCTTTCTAATTTGTACTTACTCTTAATTTTTTTTAGCTTTATACATCCAAGTGGTTTCTTTATGAAAAATCATAGTGCAAAAAAAATCCCACGCATGGGAGCGTGGGATATAAAACAAGAAAAGCTACAGCGCTTTAATTTCGAGTGTAGTATAAACCTGTATTTCAAATACATCAATTAAAAAATGCGGCATTCCTCCAGTTTTTTTAAATTACTTTACAGCTACTCATTTTTATCTGAACACTTCACTTCTAATTGATACTCATCCTGCGTCACTTTGATCTTAATCTTTTGATACTTTCTTTTATTCGGATCCATAGCCGAACTAGCCACTTCATGCAAAAAATTTCGATCATTCATAAGCTCGCTATATGCTTTATAACCAATCAAAATTTTTTCAGGCTTTTTATTTTTGGAAATTAATTCTTTTAGAATATTGTCTAGTTCATTTGCAGTAACAATTGACATATCGAAGCAACTCAAAATAAAAAAGATTATCCATGAACAATATGATCAAAAGATGTCAAAAATCATCTTTATCACTATTTTCATTTCAATAGAAAAATAAAAGCCCGATCAGCATGAAAACAAATCGGGCTCTTTGTCTGCAATCACTCAGACCAAAAAGTTATTATAATAAAAAACCTGTTTACCTCTCTCCAAATAAACAGGCTTAACTGCACAAACATCATCTAATCATTATATTTTCATTTCTTTATGTCGCACACTCTACAGCTCAAATATTTCAAACAAATGAAACCTTATGGTTTTTTTACACAATTCAATACTTAATCATCATTACGTAAAAAGGTTAACTCATATTCATCATGCGTAATTTTAATCTTGGTATTACGATAAGTCCGCTTATTGGGATCTAAAGATGAACTCATTACATTTTCTGCAAATTTTTTATTCGACATAAACTTTGCATAAAGCATATAACCAATACGGATTTTTTTAATGGCCTTTTTCTTACCTTTTGCTTCATATTTATCTAAGGTTTCATCTAAAAAATCTAAATTTAATTCACTCATCCATTCCTCTCTATTTTGTTCTCATTTGCCACATCTTTTTTAACCGATTTTCATTTAAATAACCAGCAAAACCACTTTATTGTTTATTTTCATTTTTGCAGAAAATTTACGTTTATCGCATTTGTATGTTGAAGTGATTTAAATTTAGATTCAAACATAAAAAACCACCCTCAGGTGGTTTTAATGGTATCGATGTAAAATGAACATTTGATGAAACAGACTAGATAGACATGAGAGCCGAATAGCTAAGCGGTACTGAAAAGCTAACCAAAACCAATGATGCAGTCCGTTGTAAATTTTTTTGATTCAACCATGAAATTTTATTGGCCACCAAGACAGAGCCAATAAAAACCCAAAACAATGCAATCGGGGCAATTAAACATAAAAATAGCCCCATATGCACCGTATAAGCTTGCAAACTTGACCACGCTACAGCTGGGAAAACGGCTGATGCAAATAATAGCGCTTTAGGATTTAACATGGTCGCACAAAAAAGCGCCTTCGCTGTAATCGATGGCTGATTTAGGTCAGCAGCAACAGTAGAGGTTTTCCATAATTTAAAGGCCAAGTAAATAATATAAGCCGCACTAAAAAGCTTCAAGATGGGTGGCAGAATAGGCAGAGATTCAGCAATCGAGTCAATTAAAACTCCCCATGCACTAATGGCAATAAAATAACCCACCACTTCTGCTGGAATCAATTTCAGGGATTTTTTAACACCCGTTTCAATGCCTGATGAGGCTAAAAGGGTATTTGTTGGTCCGGGTGTTAAAAGGATGGTAATGACCAAACTTACAAAAAGCCATGAAAACATTCACTATCCTTTTCCTTATAAAGTTGGCCAAATACTTCAATATTTCGTTTTATTTGTCGATCTTTTAAATGTAAGAAAAAATTTAATACAAAAAAGAACACCTTATAAAACAAATTCTTAATATTCTCTTTATCTAACATTAAGTAATAAACACAACTTGCTAAAAATCATCTGGACATAGCAAAAATTCACTACTAAATCTCAATTTAGTATAAGTTTTATACAAATTCAAAAAACTCATTCTCTACAGCCCTTACATTCAAATGATAGCTCTAAGCGTTCTCATCAGATGTTTACAAAAACTCCTCCCTCTCCATAAGGTGAATCATTCCTTATGCTGAAATTTCAATATTGCTGTGGATCAATGTGTAGTTAACACATCTTATATACTCTTACTTAAAAAATTAAGATCCCGTATTCTTCAATTTTTGACAATGGGCTATGCAAATCCGTCATCTTATGCATCTATACGCTATAATTACGCCATATTTGCATAAAGCAAAACTGCTAGATCGGTTGCTAACTGTTTTCTATAGCCATTGCTGAACTTTGAAATATTGGAGATTTTTTGAGTGGAAAAGCCAATTATCATTTTTGATATGGACGGTACATTACTGGATCTTGCCTATGATGATTTTATTTGGAATCATCAGCTTCCTATCCGTTATGCTGAACAACACCAGTGCTCTTTAGAACAAAGTACTCAGGCCCTGTTTCAGTTTTATCAAACCCATAATCACACACTCAATTGGTATTCTACGCACTTTTGGACAGCTAAAGTCGGCGTAGACACGCTCGCTTTGCAGCAGGAATTTAAGCATAAAGTTGGCCTGCGTGAAGGTAGCCTTGAACTTCTCGACTATTTAAAAAGCAACGGCTACCCTTGCTGGCTTGCCACTAATGCGGACTGTGAGGGACTCAAGTTCAAACTCGAACACACGAAACTGGCCTCATATTTTGATGTCATTATTAGCAGTGAAACTCTCGGCCACGCCAAGGAATTTACTGAGTTCTGGCAACGTCTCCATGAACGCCATCCTTTTGCAGCCACACAGTGTTACTTTATCGATGACACTGAAAAAGTACTAAAGGGTGCTGAAAGTTATGGTATTCAAAACCTATTTACCATTGCTCAACCCTCATCACTAGGTCAAAGCAAGACATCCAGCCCTTATCCTATCTTAAATCAGCTCACCGATTTAATTCCTTATTTAGAGCAAGCTGAGGTCACGGCCAAATATGCGTAAATCCACTTTAGCGGAAGATGCTGTCGGCATGCGCATTGACAAATGGCTATGGGCAGCACGTTTTTTTAAAACGCGCTCCATTGCCAAAAATGCAATTGAGGGGGGCAAAGTTCACCACAATGGCGAACGTGTCAAAGTGTCGAGAGAAGTTCGGGTTGGAATGGAACTCACCATACAACAAGGCATTGATAAGAAAACCGTGGTGATCAAAGAACTTTCTGACGTGCGTGGCCCCGCTCCTGTTGCACAAAAATTATATGAAGAAACTGAAGTCAGTATTACACGACGGGAATTGATTGCAAGCCAAAGAAAGTTGCATAATCTAGCTCGACCTGATCATCGTCCAAGTAAAAAAGACCGACGTGATATCAGTAAGTTTAGACAAGAAAATGATCAACAATTTGACCAGTATTGGTCTTATAATGATGATGAATGACATGCGTCATATTGTGTCGCACACGATCTGACTTTTATAGAAGATACAGACTAAATCTGTCACTATACTGAGCATATTCAGTAAATATCCGTGACATCGTTTTGAGGTTGTAAGATGGATGATAATAAAAGCAAGGCGCTCAATGCTGCGCTAAGCCAAATTGAAAAACAGTTTGGTAAAAACACAGTAATGCGTCTTGGCGATAACACCGTACAAGCTGTTGAAGCGGTATCAACGGGTTCTTTGACACTTGATATTGCTCTAGGCATTGGCGGCTTACCGAAAGGTCGTATCGTTGAGATTTATGGTCCTGAATCTTCAGGTAAAACAACCATGACTTTACAAGCGATTGCCGAATGTCAAAAAGCAGGTGGTACATGTGCATTTATCGATGCAGAACACGCTTTAGACCCACAGTATGCGCGTAAACTTGGCGTTGATATTGACAATCTCTTGGTTTCTCAACCTGACCATGGTGAGCAAGCACTTGAAATTGCAGACATGCTGGTTCGCTCTGGTGCCATTGACCTCATCGTTGTCGACTCTGTTGCAGCATTGACACCACGTGCTGAAATTGAAGGTGAAATGGGCGACTCACACATGGGTCTCCAAGCACGTTTAATGAGCCAAGCATTACGTAAAATTACAGGCAATGCAAAACGCTCAAACTGTATGGTGATTTTCATTAACCAAATTCGTATGAAAATTGGTGTAATGTTTGGTAGCCCTGAAACCACGACTGGTGGTAATGCGTTGAAATTCTATGCGTCTGTGCGTTTAGACATTCGTCGCGTAGGTCAGGTCAAAGAAGGCGATGAAATCGTTGGTTCTGAAACCAAAGTGAAAGTTGTCAAAAACAAAATGGCACCTCCATTCCGTGAAGCGCTCTTCCAAATTTTATATGGTAAAGGCGTCAACCACTTGGGCGAACTCGTAGACTTAGCTGTTCAACAAGAAATCGTACAAAAAGCAGGTGCTTGGTATTCATACCAAGGTGACAAAATCGGTCAAGGTAAAAACAATGTGATCCGTCACCTTGAAGAAAACCCTCAGTTGGCTGAAACCATTGAGAAAATCATTCGAGAAAAACTACTGACGACCGCAAACGCTGCGCCAGTAGAAGAGAATGAAGAAGAGCCAGACTTTTTAGATGCTTAATTAAAAGTATCTAAAAAGATTAAATGTTCTTACACGACATTTAGGCTTACACTAAGAAACGCCCTACGGGGCGTTTTGTTTATTCAGATCTATTTCATAGCCGATTATGCCTAATTCAAAATTCCCCAAACTTCTTGACTATGATGCTCTCAAACAACAATTTGGTGAGGATGAATCCCCTCCTACTCAATACGGCCACACGCAGGTAACACAAGAAACTGATGATGTTTTAGATTTTGATGAAGAGAATCAGCCCAAACCCACAGGTTTAACAGGTTCTCGTCTACGTTCTTATGCCTTTGCTGTATTAACACGTAAGGAATATTCAAAAGCAGAATTGATTGAGAAACTGGCTACATGGGCGATGCACCGTGAAGAAGTGATTACACTGGTTGAAGAGCTTTCAGCACAAAACTATCAGAGTGATCAACGCGTAGCTGAGATCACTTTATCGAGCCAAAAGCGTAAAGGCAAAGGCCCTAATCGCATTAAACTGGCGCTAAAAACCAAAAAAATTGACACTGGTTTAATTTTAGAAGAACTGAAAGAAACGGATTGGGTCGAACAAGCCTATCAACTCAAAGTTAGAAAGTATGGAACTGAGGTCGCAAAAGATCCAAAACTAAAAGCCAAACAAATCCGTTTTTTAATGTATCGTGGCTTTGAAATGGATGCAATTATGAAAGCGATTAGCAGGGTTGATGGCTAATCACCATTCCTCTTGACCAAGCTATGCCCAAATCACCTTTATAAATATTGATCTTATATTCACATCCAACATTAACTACATGTAATCGATAATGAGTTAGAAAATGATGTAAGCCTTAAGTAACTACGAATCAGATAACATTCAGAAAAGCTTAAATATATAAAGTATAAGATGAAAAAATAATGCAATGATTTCTAATACTTAAAATAATTTTCGATAAATTAAATAATCAGGATTTAACGTGATATTAAAATACATCACACACAAAAGAAAAAATACACATGGTAGAGAGCAAAAAGAGGTGAGGAATAGAGTAAATGAATTTTAAAATAAAAGTTAAAGAGAATAGAAAATATTACAAACGCAATAATATCGATTGAAAAGATACTCTTTAAATGCTTGGTATTTTAAATTTGGTCTACATACAATGTATTTGTATGCTGCACATTGATTATTATATTTTTAATATATGAATTTGGTGGCAACCCTACCAGCAGGCCTTCGGCACATCATATTTCTACTACCGTTGCTACCTTCCGGTCCTGGCGGGGTTCGTAGAATACAATTGCGAAGTAACCGGCAGGGCTACCATTGCAAGAACAGAGTATAGAGATTTTTCCTTAAGTTGCAAGCCTATAAACGACTTTTCAATAAGCATTTCATTCAATTGACTATTTATAAAACAAACTCAAGAAAAATCGCTCAATTATTGGTAACGACTAGGCTACATTCATTTACCTAAATATACGACAACAATGTAAAAGCTTATTGCAATTCATAACGTTGCCGTTTTTAATGGGGTAAATGAATTTCGTTTGATGTTTTCCCCATCAAAGCCTTATAACACGGATATTTTATGATGCTAAAGAAGCATAGCCTATGTGCCCTCACCCTACTTTGCACAACGCCTGTTTTCGCCAATATTCCAATTGAATCTCGCGGCTTAAGCCAAGCAACGAACAATAGTGTCAATCCAACCAGCGTCGCAGTAGACACAGGTGCGAGTGCAACAGCAACCAATATTAATTGGCAAATCATGCAAAAGAACCAACAATTAGAAAGTGATTTGCGTAGCTTACGCGGTAAACTTGAAGAGCAAGACAACGAGATCGCTCAACTCAAACATGAGTTGGAAAATCGTTACGCTGACCTAGATCAACGCTTAGAGTTGCTTCAACAAAAAGTAGATCCTGAAGCGAGCAATACAACGGAGGATAACCAACAGGATACTCCTCCCAGTAACACCACAATCACCAACACCAAAAACAACAGCAACAGCAACACAGCCGCAGTAAATAAAGCACCTGTAGTGGTCAGTACGCAAAACACATCAGAGCCATCTGAGCTAGAAAAAGCCGCGTATACTGTCGCATTGGATGTCTATAAGCAAGGTGGTGCGAAGAAAGCGATTGCACCCATGCAAAATTTTATTAAAAACAACCCCAACAGTGTTTACATCAGCAATGCATATTTCTGGTTAGCGGAATTTAATTTAGCCATTGAACCCACCAACTATGCAGAAGCGAAAAAGAACTACGGGATTGTGGCAAACCAATATCCTAACTCTTCGCGTGCCCCTCGCGCCGTCTATCAACTCTACAATATTGCCAAAGAAGTGGATAAAAATACGGCTCAGGCCAACCAATACAAAGCCAAACTCCTCAAGCAATATCCTAAGTCTGAAGAGGCCTCTTTCTTTAAAAAATAATTTTCCTACAGATATAAAAAAAGACACGCGAAGTGTCTTTTTTATATTTGAAATAAGCTTAACGCACAATGCCGCGCTCTGATTGCTCTAATGAATCGATGAGCAATTGTGCTTCAGCAACTTCAGGCAAAATTTCTGCACGGATACGTTCTAAAGCCTGCTCTGTCGTTAAGCCTTCTTTATAAATCAATTTAAATGCAGTACGTAAACCTTGAATCACATTTTTAGACCAACCTTTACGACGCATGCCTTCAACATTCATCGCAAAAGCATGTGCAGGATTACCAGAAACCATCACATAAGCAGGGACATCTTTCACAATCAATGATGCACCACCAATCATGCTATAAGAATCAATCTTACAGAATTGGTGTATACCCGAGTTACCACCGACAATCACATAGTCCCCTATGTGAACATGGCCAGCAACACCGACATTGTTTGCAAAAATATTATGGTCACCAACCACGCAGTCGTGCGCAATATGCGTATTCACCATCAATAAATTATGGCTACCAATCTTGGTTATGCCGTGATCCTGAACCGTGCCACGGTGTAAACTACAATGCTCACGAATTTTATTATGGTCACCAATTTCTAACCAGGTTTCTTCACCTGCATATTTTAGATCTTGGCAGACCTCACCCACGCTTGCGAATTGGAAAATTTCATTTTGCTCTCCAATACGCGTATAACCACCGACCACTACATGCGAATGTAACTGCGTACCTGCACCAATAGTGACATTTGGACCAATAATACAATACGGTCCAATCTTTGCATCTGCTGCAATCACGGCAGATGCATCAATGATTGCTGTTGGGTGAATAAATTCGTTATTGCTCATGATTGCTCTATTTTCTGATGCGAAACCATAATTTCCGCAGATGCTGCTACTACACCGTCAACAGTGGCAATACAATTATATTTGTAAATACCACGTTTCTGCATGACCAATTCTGATTTTAACACCAATTGGTCGCCTGCAACGACTTGCTTTTTAAAGCGAACTTTCTCTGCACCTGCAAATAAGAACAAAGAACCTTCACTCGGTTTCTCATTATTCATGATGAAACCAAGAATACCTGAAACTTGCGCTAATGCTTCGACAATCAAAACACCAGGCATAATTGGATAATTAGGGAAATGGCCTTGAAGGAACTCTTCATTAATAGACACATTTTTATACGCCACAATTCCATTTTCAGTCACATCAACAACACGATCGACCAATAAAAAAGGATAGCGGTGTGGTAAGTACTCACGAATAGTTTGAATCGTCATTGGCAATTCAGGTTTCGTGAAACTAGTAGAATTCGACTCAGTCATCATATTTCTATTTACGCAATTTAATTGTTGATTCAAGGGACTCGATTTGAGCCTGCATATGATCAAGTTTTTTTACCAATTGGGTCAATGGCACATCTGCTAATTGTCTTAAACGAACAACGGTGCGTTTCCACTTTTGATTTTCAAACAGTCCAATTCCTGAAGAATACGTTCCAGCCACAGAAATATTATTTGTGACCATTGACATTCCAGTTAAAGTAACATTATCAACAATATTTAGGTGCCCTGCAATTGCAGACCCACCACCTACGATGCAATTTTTGCCAATAGTTGTACTACCCGCAATTGCGGTATTGGCAGCAAAAGCTGAATTGGCACCAATCTTAGCGTTATGGGCGATTTGCACAAGGTTATCAATAATGACACCATCTTCCAAAATTGTGTCATCCAATGCACCGCGATCAATACTACAATTTGAACCAATCCGTACATCATTTCCAATGATGACCGAACCCAATTGAGCAATTCGATGCCATTTCCCTTGATAAGGGGCAAAACCAAAACCTTCGCTACCAATCACAGTATTGGCATGAATACGAACACGATCACCAATTTTGCATGACATCAAATTTACATGCGATTCAATTAAACCGCTGCGGCCAATTTCAACCCCATCATGTATGCTGACATGTGAATGGATAATCGTGTCATCGCCAACAACACAATTTTCACCAATGACCACATAATGACCAATATAAGCAGTATCTGAGATGATTGCAGAAGGATGTATCTGCGCGGTGCTTTCAATGCCCTGCTCAGTGTGTTTCACCTCAAAAGCATGGGTTAAAATGGCAAAGGCTAAATAAGGATTGGCAACAACAATAAAGTTTTGATGTTCAACCAAGTGATCCTTCAGATCAACTGTAACAATAAATGCTCCAGCTTTGGACTGCTGTGCTTGCTCTAAGTATTTTTCACCATTTACAAATGCAAGATGTCTAGATTCTGCCGAATCTAGACTTGCTAATCCATTAAGGATTAAATCAGCTTGACCTACACACTCACCTTGGACTAAACGAGCAAGATCTTCTAAGCGGTACTGTTGAGGATTCATTGATTACTTAATTGCGTTAACCTTTTGAATCATTTTATCAGTTAAATCATACTTAGCGTCATAGGCAAGTGCTGAGTTTTTATTCAAAACAACATCTAATTGATTTTCTTTACGCAATTGTTCAGCAACCTGCTTCACACGACCATCAAATACAGTACGTACTTGCTGAATAGAGCTTTGCACACTGCTTTGCATGGTTTGCTGCAAAGTATTGAACTCGTTCATTTTGGTTTGATACTGAGTCACCATTTTTTGCTTATCCGCAGCGCTCAGCTTATCACCTGCTTGTAAACGCTGTTGTAAGTCTTGAAGCTCTTTACTGAGTTGATCAAGCTTGGTGCTTTGCGGTTGAATTTTTTGTTGAAAACTCGAATTTTGTTGTTTTAAATAGGTGCTATTTTCAACAACACGCTCAAGATCCACCACACCATAGCCAGCAGCATTCACCACTGTAGAAGTTAATGCTGTAAGTGTTAAAGCTGTAAGAAGTTTTTTCATATTTATATCTTTCATGTAGAGAAAAGGTCGACCTTAGAAGGTACGACCGATTTCAAATTGAATGTTCTTTGTCTCGTCGCCTTCTTTATCATTCAATGGATATGCATAGCTGAGAGACAATGGACCAATCATCGTAATCCAAGTAAAGCCTACACCCACGCTATAGCGCATGTTATCAAGCTCGAAACCGAAGTTGTCTTTACAGTATTGCTTTGCATCCACACCTGCATCAGTTTTACTTCCAGTCATATATAACTGACCAGATGGAACATCACACTGCGTATCAAATACTTGCGCGCCTTCAGCAAAGATAACTGGGCGAACCTGACGCGTCCAATCCCCTTTAAATGGCAAAGGCAAAGCCAATTCTGTACCAAATTGGATCAGTGCGTTACCACCTACTTCCTCATAGTCATTATCTTTAGATCTTGATTCACTATAAGTTACGCCTGGGTATTTCGGACCTAAGGTACTATTATCATAACCACGTACCGAACCAAAACCACCTGCATAGAAGTTTTTATAGAATGGTAAATCATTACCATAACCTAACTTACCATAGCCACGTAATACAAAGTCTTTCGCAAGCGGGAAGTACGCCTGAGCATCATAAGTCAGCTTTTGATATTCAACATCACTGCCTGGTAAAGCAATTTCACCATTAATACGATGCGACATACCCGATGTTGGGAACACTGGACGGTTTAAGGTGTTATATGACCAACCTAAGTTTAAGTTATAGGTTAAGAAGTCACCGGTAAACTCAGAACCATAAGGAGCAGATGTCTGACCATCTGGGCAAACATAAACGCCTTCCGAATCAGGAACTAAATCCACCATACAATAAGTCGATGTACTTTTTGTCTTACCGCCATGCGCCAGTAAGTAATCACGCACATAAGTCGATACATACGGACCTGTGGTTACTTCAGTTTGGTCGATGTTTAAACCCGCACTGATGCTTTGGTTTTCATCAATTGGATAACCAAAATTGATACCACCACCAAGACTATCCGTCACATAATTATTGACGTTATAGTCTTCATCCAACTTGGTTTTACGGTAGTACATGTTATAACCACGACGTACACCATCAATCGTAAAGTACGGATCCGTCACACTTAGGTTGTAATAGTCTTGCGTTTCTGAGCGGGATAAATCAATTGCAACCGAGTTACCTGTACCCATGAAATTGGTTTGACTTAAACCAGCTTGGAAGGTTACACCACCACTTTGTGAGAAACCAACTGCCAAGGTACTGGTACCCGAGTGCTGCTCTTCAACATTAATGTTTAAATCAACTTGGTCGGCTGTGTTCGGAACACGCGCCGGTTTGATATCTACAGTTTTAAAGAAACCTGTACGCTCTAAACGAACTTTCGATAAATCAATTTTCTCATTACTTGCTAGCGCACCTTCCATTTGGCGCATTTCACGACGTAATACTTCATCCGCAGTTTTCGTGTTGCCGGTAAAGTTAATACGACGCACAGTTACTTGCTGACCTGGATTCACATAATAATTTAAATCCACCAGATGAGTTTCTTTATCAATCTGAGGCACGACGTTTACTTCTGCATAGTAATAACCCGCATTACCGTATTTACGTAGAAGTAACTGCTTAACCGCATTCACTTTTTCTTGTGAATAGATATCGCCATCTTTATATATTTGTAAAGCTTTCAGTTCTGCTGGGGTGTATAAAGCATCGCCCAAAAATTTGGTTTCGCCAAATTTAAACTGTTCGCCTTCATCCACTGAAACTTCAACAAAAATATTTTTTTTATCTTCACTTAAATTTAAGCTTGAGTGATTGATATTAAAATTGATATAGCCTTTGTTTAAATAAAGTGCACGTAAAGACTCTAAGCTTGCAGCCATCTTTTCACGTGCATAACGGTCATTACGTGAAATAATGGATGTCCAACCACTCTCTTTTACCGCAAATGCTTGCTCAATTTCACTTTCTTTGAATACTGTATTACCAATAATATTGATATCTACAACTTTTGCAGCCTTACCTTCAACAAACTCAATAGTAAGGTCTACACGATTGTTCGGCTTCGCTGTTGTGACAACTTTGACATCAGCATCATAACGACCTTGCTGCATATACTGTTGTTCAAGCTCAGACTCAACCGTTTGTAGCGCTGATTTTTTCAGCACTTCACCTTCGGTAATCCCCATCTTCTTCAAGCCTTCTTCCAAGGCCTCTTTAGGAATGAGTTTATTACCTTTAAATTCAACTTTAGAAATCAGTGGGCGTTCGACAACTTTGAAAACCAGCGTATCACCCTGCTTTTCTGTTTTAATGTCATCAAACAAACCTGTTGCATATAAACTACGAATGGCATTGGCAAGTGCTGCATCGCTCACACGATCCCCACTATTCAACGGAATCATTCCATAGACATTTGCTGGCGTTAAACGAACAAGTCCATCAACCTTAATATCACGTACTATATAATCTTCTGCTGCATATACTTGTTGTACTGTTGCCATAGCACTAATGAGCGCCAAAGGCATAAATAAATGTGTGTGCTGCATGCCAGTTTTTTCCGATGTAAAATTTAATTCCGTATCTACGTTTTTTTACAAACGCATAAAATCATTGAATAGTGCCAAAAGCATCATACTTCCGAGCAATACCATACCAATTTTTAAACCAACCAATTGTATTTGTTCAGAAACAGGTTTACCACGTATTAGTTCTATAAAATAATAGACCAAATGTCCACCATCAAGCATAGGAATAGGCAATAAATTTAATATCCCTAAACTTACACTCATCAATGCCATAAATGAGATAAAAGTTTGCCAACCCATTTCCGCACTTTGTCCTGCGACTTTGGCAATCGTGATCGGTCCTGATAGGTTGTCTAGACCAATCAAACCGCGCACCATTTTCACAATCGAGTTCAAAATCATACTCGACAGTTGACCGGTTTTATCCACCGCCATCATGAAGGCTTCAGCAGAATTATATTGTATCGTTTGTTTATATTCTGTAGGAATACTGATTTTCCCAGGGTCACTTTGTACACCTAAGACACCAGAAACCTTGCCCATATTGTCACGCTTACCTTGCGGCATCACTTCAAGTTGTACTAATTGATTTTGACGAAGCACATCAATTTTTAACAATTTCTCAGGTGAGGCTTGAACCACTTGAACCACATCAAACCAATCATTCATCTTGATGCCATCAATCGCGACAATTTTGTCACCTTGCTGCATACCCTGACGAATGGCCGCACCATCTTCGCTCAACTTAGTCACGACCGCAGGAATTTTAGGTCGATAAGGCGTAAAACCCAGAACATCAAGCGGAGACTGTGTTTGATCTTTCAAAAATTTTTGAATAGGTAAACTAAACGTTTTAACTTGTCCCGCACGTTCGGCCTGAATTTGGATTGATCCCGTTTCACCCACACGATCGACCAAGGCAAAATTCAATTTTTCCCAAGTGGGTGTCGTTAAGCCATCAACAGCGGTAATTTTATCGCCCACTTGCATTTGAACTTGTGCCGCAGGGGTATTAGGTAGCACTTTACCCACACGTGTATTCAACTGCTCTTGTGCAGGCAAAAACAAAATCCAAAACAGAAAAATGGCAAATACCAAGTTAATCAATGGGCCAGCGGCAACAATTGCGATACGCTTCCAAGGTGACTGACGATTAAATGCTTTGGGTGCATCCTCTTCAGCAACATCACCTTCACGCTCATCCAGCATTTTGACATAACCACCCAAGGGCAATGCCGAAAGCTGATATTGAATACCTGACCTTTTAGAGGTCCACTTTAAAACCGTTGGTCCAAAACCAATGGAATAAACTAAAACTTTTACGCCCAATTTACGCGCAACAAAATAGTGCCCAAACTCATGTATTGCAATAAGTGGGCATAAAAGCAAAATTGCCGCAACAATCATAAACAAGGCGCTCATGCTTAAATTCCTATATTCACCACATATTGCTGAGCAACATGACGTGCGTTTTGATCGGCTTCTAAAATAACATCAAGTTGTGTTGCTGCTTGATGTGGGATGGTATTCAAAGTGTGTTCAACAATAGCAGGAATATCCATAAACCCCACCTGTTGATTTAAAAATGCAGCAACCGCAATTTCATTGGCTGCATTTAAAATCGCAGGGGCTGTACCCCCAGTTTTCATCGCTTGACGTGCCAAGCTTAATGCGGGGAATCGATGCGTATCAGGCGCTTGAAAATCCAACTGATGATTTTTAAATAAATCTAAAGCTGGAACATGGGTTTGAATACGCTCAGGCCATGCCAACGCATGTGCAATCGGCGTACACATATCAGGATTTCCCATTTGCGCCAATGTTGAACCATCCACATATTGCACCATGGAATGAATAATACTCTGCGGATGCACAACTACTGTAACAAAATGTTCTTCGATTGAAAAAAGATGACAAGCTTCAATTAGCTCTAACCCTTTGTTCATGAGGGTTGCTGAATCAACCGAGATTTTCTGTCCCATTGACCAATTAGGATGTTTACACGCCTGCGCAGGCGTTACATTTTGTAATTCATCAAAACTATGTTTTAGAAATGGCCCGCCGGATGCTGTCAGAAGAATACCAGAGACTCCGAGTTTCGGCTGTCCGTGACGCTCAGCTTGTAAATAGGTCTGCGGCAAGCATTGAAAGATTGCATTATGCTCAGAGTCCACAGGAAGTAAAAGAGCCTGATTATCATGAGCAGCCTGCATCATGATGTCACCCGACATCACTAGCGCTTCTTTATTTGCCAAAAGAACACGCTTTCCTGCTTTTACCGCTGCCAGCGTCGGCATTAAACCAGCCGCGCCAACAATCGCCGCCATTACCACATCTACTTCTGGATGCTCAGCAACTGCGATGAGGCCTGCCTCATCCGCCAAAACTTCAATGTTTTGCAAATTGGCTGCGACTAGAAGCTGGCGCAGTTCATCTACTTTAGCTTGAGGTACAACTGCAATTTTAGGTTGAAATTGCTGACAAATATCAACAAGTTCTTGCATCCGACTATGTGCCGTAACAGCAAACACAGAATAGCGTTGAGCATGTTGTTGCAATATTTTTAAGGTGCTCTGCCCAATTGAACCCGTCACACCCAAAATACAAACAGATTGAGACATTTACAAATCTACGCCAATAAGTTTTAACACATATACACCCGCAGCAAAGATAGGTGCAGCAGCCAGTAGCGAGTCAATACGATCCAGCACCCCACCATGCCCCGGCAAAATACGACCTGAGTCTTTAATTCCAGCACGACGTTTAATCATAGACTCAAACAAATCACCGAGTACCGAGCTAAAGACAGTCACTACAGATAAAATAAGAAATAATAAATGCTGCGCGTAAGTTAAGTCTAAATACAAGATTTCAACAGCAACCACGATGATCATGGCCGTAATCACACCACCATAGAGACCTTCCAACGATTTATTTGGACTCACTTCAGGTGCAAGTTTACGCTTACCCAGTTTACGCCCAACAAAATATGCCCCGCTGTCAGCACCCCAAACCAATAAAAACAGGTACATTAACCACCATGGAGACATCTTCCAGAGTGCAAAAATAGCGGTCACAGCTGAAGAGATCAGAACAATACCAACCACCTTAAGGGTTGAATTATACCAAGCATCATAATTCGGATAGGATTTAACCCAATATAGACTTAGCAACCAACATAAGATAGAGGCAGCCCAAAGTAGAAGTGCAATATCGTTAAAGTATAAAGCAAGTGTAGCAAGGCCAGCACTTAATAAACCAAAACCCCACGCTAGAGGTTTATTAACATTTTTTGTTGTACGGGGCATGAGCTTAAACCACTCATAGCCTGCAACCCCTGCCGCAATAATCATCAGCACAAACATTGGATAGTGTGACTGGGTTGCAAACATACAACTCAGTACAACGGCCACCAAAACCAATGCGGTTATAATCCGCTCTAACATTTATTAGTTCTCAATTTTATCTTGTAGAATTTGTTCCGTCGTTTTCCCGAAACGACGTTCACGCCCACCAAATACAGCCAAGGCGTCATCAAACTCTTCTACACTGAACTCTGGCCAAAGAGTTGGAGTGAAGTAAAGCTCTGCATAAGCTGCTTGCCACAACATAAAGTTCGATAAACGAAAATCCCCACCTGTACGAATCAATAGATCCACAGCGGGTAAATCACTCAAACTTACGTATTGGCCAAAAATATGTTCATCAATTTGCTCAGGATCTAACGCTTGAGATTGAACAGCAAGTGCAATCTGCTTAGCCGCATGCGCCATATCCCACATCCCACCGTAACTAATTGCGATGGTCAAAGTCATCTTGTCGAAATTAGCAGTGTCTTGTTCAGCATGCAACATTAAGTCACGCAATTGCGGAGATAATTTAGAACGATCACCAATAAAACGTAAGGACATTTGATATTGATGCATACGAGGCAGCTGTTCATGAATCGTGTCTTCCAACAGCTTCATGAGCAAATCAACTTCAGCTTGAGGGCGCTTCCAATTTTCACTCGAAAAAGCAAAAACGGTTAATGCTTGAATATTTCTTTTTCGACAATGCTCAACAATCGGGTCCAGGACATTTTTTCCTTCACGGTGACCATCGCCCTTTTGCATTGCATTTTTTTTGGCAAAACGATTGTTGCCATCCATGATGATGGCAACATGTTTTGGAAGAGTAAGCTTATCTTCTGAATCGGTCATTATACAAATTAGACCTTCAACAACTCAGCTTCTTTATTCGCAAGACGTTTGTCGATTTCAGCAACAAACTTATCTGTGATTTTTTGAATATCATCAGATGCACGACGTTCATCATCTTCAGAAATTTCTTTTTCTTTCAACAATGCTTTGATGTCGCCCAGTACATCACGGCGAATATTACGTACTGCAACTTTTGCATTTTCAGCTTCGTTACGCGCCACTTTTTGCATGTCACGGCGTGTTTCTTCCGTCAATGCAGCCATTGGAACACGGATCGCATCAGCCGTAATCGGGTTTAAACCCAAATCTGATTCACGGATGGCTTTATCAATTGCCGCAACCATGGTGCGCTCAAATGGCTGAATCAACAATGTACGCGAGTCTTCAACACCCACGTTTGCCACTTGGTTTAATGGCACATCTGAGCCATAGTAAGGAACCATTACCCCGTTTAAGATAGATGGATGCGCACGTCCTGTACGAACCTTGGCAAAACCGTGTTCTAACGAGTCAAGTGACTTATTCATACGGTCTTCTGCGTCTTTTTTAAGATCGTTAATCATGTGATCTTCCTTACTTAATTCGAAAAGATATAAATTCTAAAATAGCGTGTAGTATAAAGAGCTTTCGAGGTCACGTACATTAGTTCGTTACGTGAGTACCCTCTTTTTCACCCATAACCACTGAAAGCAATGAACCTGCTTTATTCATGTCAAAGACTTGAAGCGGCACATTGTGGTCACGACACAAGCAAATCGCTGTTAAATCCATCACACCCAATTTCTCATCTAACACTTGGTCAAAAGTTAAGGTGTCATATTTAACGGCATCATCGTATTTGCTTGGGTCTTTGTTGTAGACACCATCAACTTTCGTTGCTTTTAGGATAAGGTTGGCTTCAATCTCGATACCACGTAAGCATGCTGCTGTATCTGTGGTAAAGAACGGGTTACCTGTACCTGCGACAAACACACAAACTTCACCTTGTGTTAGATGACGAATGGCATCACGGCTTGAGTATGATTCAACCACAGCACCAATTGGCAATGCTGACATCAAACGAGTTTTGATATTACGGCGTACCAAAGCATCACGTAATGCCAAACCATTCATCACGGTTGCAAGCATACCCATTTGGTCACCGGTTACACGACCAACCAAACCATCTTTTTGTAATTGACTACCGCGATATAAATTACCACCACCCACAACGATCCCGACTTGCACACCCAAACCTACTAAGTGCGCAATAGCCAAAGACATTTGATCAAGTACTTGAGCGTCAATACCCATATCTTTATTTCCAGCCAATGCTTCGCCAGAAAGTTTCAGTAAGATGCGTTCAAAACGTGGTTTTTTAGAATCCAACATCGCAATAACTCCAATATCTAAATTTTAAAATTTTATTTGTGTCTTAATTTGATTTAATCGAAATCAATTGTGCATACAGATCATATTCATCTGCATCGGTAATTTCGACTTCCAACAAATCGCCTGATTTAATCTGGCTTTTATCAATATCTTCCACAAAGACATTGCCATCAATTTCAGGAGCATCTGCGTATGAACGTGCAATCGCAACTGGGAATTCTTCATCCAGCTCATCGACCAGCACCGTCATTTTCTGACCAACACGCTTTTGAAGTTTTGCAGCAGAAATCGCCTGTTGCACTTCCATAAAACGTTCATAACGCTGTTGCTTAATCTCTTCAGGCACATGATCTGGCAAATCGTTTGCTGTTGCACCTTCAACAGGTGAATAGGTAAAGCAGCCTACGCGATCAAGTTGTGCTTCTTTTAACCACTCAAGTAAGATTTCAAAATCTTCTTCAGTTTCGCCCGGAAAACCCACAACGAAGGTTGAACGAATCACCAAGTCAGGACATTTTTCACGCCACAGCTTTAAACGCTCAAGTGTATTTTCACTATGCGCAGGTCGTTTCATCAGTTTTAAAACTTTTGGACTTGCATGTTGGAATGGAATATCCAAATAAGGCAAAATTTTGCCTTGTGCCATCAAGTCAATCACTGCATCCACATGTGGATATGGATATACATAGTGCAAACGCACCCAAATACCCAGTTGACCTAAGGCCTCACACATGTCATAGAACTTCGTCTTAACAGGTTGACCATTCCAAAAGTCTAATTTGTATTTGGTATCGAGGCCGTAAGCAGAAGTATCTTGGGAGATAACGAGTACTTCTTTTACACCGGCACGTTTAAGCGCAGCCGCTTCTTCTAAAACAGAACCGACTGGGCGAGACACTAAGTCACCACGCATACTTGGAATAATGCAGAAGGTACAACGATGGTTGCACCCTTCTGAGATTTTTAAGTACGCATAATGCTTCGGCGTTAAACGAATCCCTTGTTCTGGAACAAGGTCAATAAATGGGTTGTGTTTTGGTGGCTCAGGCACGTATTGGTGCACGGCTTCCATCACTTCTTGATATGCAGCCGCCCCTGTCACTTTTAAGACATTTGGGTGCATTTGGCGAATTTTGTCTTCGTCTTTACCTAGGCAGCCCGTAACGATTACACGACCGTTCGCACTCATGGCTTCGCCAATGGCATCTAAAGACTCTTGCACTGCAGATTCAATAAAACCACAGGTATTTACAACAACTAAATCCGCACCATCATAATCTGATGCTACATCATAACCTTCAGTCTTCAACTGAGTTAAAATTCGTTCGGAATCAACCAATGCCTTAGGACAACCTAAAGAAACAAAACCGACTTTGGGGGATTTCATGAATCTGCGCTCCACTAGAATGCGCGTATTGTATGTCTTTTCTGTTTATAAAAACAGATCGATTCCACACTCTTTGTTTAATGCACCAAAATAAAACCAACACTGTAGTAGAATTAACATAACGCACCATTTTAAGTCGCTTTCGGTTTACTTGATTTTTAGAATCCGCTATATCTTTAGCTAATCGTTCAATTACAGCGCATTCCGCAAAAAAAGTGTGCTCATTTCACTACACAAAATCAAAGTTGGCGTGCATTTTGCTTCATTTGCATCAATTCAGTCCGCTATTTGGAACGATTAATGCTTTATCAAGATGCCATTGCGCTATTTTAATACAGGATACATTCGCTAATGGATCACCCTATTTCTATCGACTATCGCCTTTTAGTGGACAATTTGACCACTGCGATTCTATTGGTCGACAGTAAATTAAATATTTTTTACTTAAATTCCTCTTGCGAAGCATTATTTGATATCAGTCTTTTACGTGCCTCTGGCCAACCTGCGCTTAATTTACTCCATGCACCCAATGATGAGTTCAATACAGAAGAAGCACTTCTCAATACTTTAAACTCGGGACAACACTACACCCGTCGTGAAGCCATTATAAAGGTCAACTTTAAAGATATTCATGTTGACTATACCGTGTCACAGCTAAATTCAAATAAACCCTATCATCCTTTGCTTTTAATTGAGATCAATCCGATTGATCGGATGCTCAAAATTTCTAAGGAAGAAAATTTTTTACAACAACATCAGGTCGCACGCCAACTCATTCGCGGTGTTGCACATGAAATTAAAAATCCGTTGGGCGGGATTCGCGGCGCTACACAACTGTTAGCGCGTAGCCTCAATGATCCGCAATATAGCGAGTTCACCGACATTATTATTAGTGAAGTTGATCGCTTACGTAATTTAGCAGACACCATGCTTGGTTCTCGTCAGCTCCCAAGCTATGAATTGGTCAATGTACATGAGCCTTTAGAGCGTGTTCGCTCACTCATAACCAACCAAACCAAAAAGAAAATTAAGATCACCCGTGATTATGATTTGTCATTACCTGAAGTGATGGCTGATCGTGATCAACTGATACAAGTCATGTTGAACATTAGCGTCAATGCAGTGCAAGCTATGACTGAAAATAAAGAGTTCTTTGTCGACCATCAACCTGAACTAATGTTACGTACCCGTATTCAACGTTTAGTGACCATCAATGGTGTACTGCAACGCTCCGTAGTACGGATTGATATCGAAGACAATGGTCCAGGCGTTCCAGAAGAAATTTTAGAATCCGTATTTTACCCACTGGTCACGGGTCGTGCTAAAGGCACAGGACTGGGTTTAAGTATTGCGCAAAATATTATGCATCAACATAACGGAATGATTGAATGCCAATCTGTTCCCGGAAAAACTACTTTTAGCTTATATATACCTTGGGAGTTAAACCATGTCGCGAAATAAAATATGGGTAATTGATGACGATCGCGCCATGCGCTGGGTGCTGGAAAAAACGTTCAAAGAAGAAGGTTTTGACGTCACAAGTTTTGAAGAAGCTCAATCCGCCCTAGACCAGCTCAGTTTAGATGCACCCGATGTGATTTTGACTGATATTCGCATGCCCGGCATCGATGGATTAACTTTTTTAGCGAAAGTCAAAGCCAACTACCCTGACCTACCTGTCATTATTATGACGGCCCACTCCGACTTAGAGTCTGCTGTTTCAAGTTATCAAACAGGTGCATTTGAGTATTTACCTAAACCTTTTGACATTGATGAAGCCTTAGCTTTAGTAAATCGTGCGATTTTGCACATTACCAAAATGCAGCAGCAAGAATCGGCAAAAACGGTACCACCGATTCAATCAACCGAAATCATTGGCGAGTCTCCTGCTATGCAGGAAGTTTTCCGTGCGATTGGTCGTTTGTCTCAATCGCACATTACAGTGTTAATTAATGGTGAATCTGGTACAGGTAAAGAGTTGGTTGCACATGCGCTACACCGCCACTCACCACGGAGCAGCAAACCTTTTATTGCGCTCAACATGGCCGCGATTCCAAAAGACCTGATTGAAACAGAGCTTTTTGGTCATGAGAAAGGTGCCTTTACAGGGGCAAATACGCAGCGCCAAGGTCGCTTTGAACAAGCCAATGGCGGAACACTGTTTTTAGATGAAATTGGCGATATGCCGTTTGAAACACAAACACGTTTACTGCGTGTGCTGGCTGATGGCGAGTTCTATCGCGTCGGCGGGCATATCCCGGTAAAAGTGGATGTACGCATTGTCGCAGCAACGCACCAAGACTTAGAAAAATTGGTACATGATGGTCGCTTCCGTGAAGACTTATATCACCGTCTGAACGTGATTCGTATTCACATCCCAAAACTGGCGCATCGTAGCGAAGACATCCCGATGTTGGCGCAGCACTTCTTAGCACGCGCAGGCAAAGAATTAGGTGTAAGCCCTAAAATCCTTCGCCCTGAAACGCAAGAATATATGCAACAGTTACCTTGGCAAGGAAACGTACGTCAACTCGAGAATACCTGCCGCTGGTTAACAGTCATGATTACAGGGCGTGAAGTTTATCCTGAAGACCTTCCGTCAGAACTGAAGCAAATTCCAATTACCCGTTCAGGTGAAGATGCACAGGCCGCGCATAACTTAGATCGCATTGCGGTGCATCATTGGGACGAGTTATTGGGTCAATGGGCTGTGCAAAAGCTGAAAAACGGCGAGATGAAAATTCTCGATATCGCCACCCCAATGTTCGAACGCACATTGATCATTGCTGCGCTGCAACAAACCCGTGGCCGTAAACGGCATGCGGCTGAGTTGCTCGGTTGGGGGCGCAACACCCTTACGCGTAAACTCAAAGAACTGGGTATGGATACCGCAGACGATGAAAGTGAAGAAGAAGTTTTAGAAAACTAAAGCAGATTCTACGTGATAGCCAACTCAAATTAAAAGCGCCGCAATGGCGCTTTTATTTATTAAGCCTTAAAGCCTAAATAGCGTGAATAGCCTTCAACACCAAGTGGTGCTTTTAACATGATAAAATTTTGGTAACTGGCTTGAGTTAACTCCTCAAACATAATGACTTGATCATCATGTGCATGGAGATCATCAACACTGCGCTGCATGGTCGCTTCAAATTCATCTGTGATATATTCAAAGCCAATATCCATCGCAATAAATAAGGTATGTTCACAAGGCTGAACGTATTGTTCCTGTGACCAATCAATTACCTGTTGTTGGCAGTGCGGACACGCTACAGGATCTGTCGCTTCGCAGTCTAGTGGGATCAATTGATAAGTCATAATTTAGTTTTTAAACAAAGATGCTGCGAAGTTTAGCATAGGATAAAGTACCTAGAATAATCATGTCGACTTTAGAAAAAGCCATTGCACTGGCTGCAACCCACCATGCAGGGCAACTCGATAAGGGCGGACAACCTTACATCTTGCATCCACTGCGTCTCATGTTGCAATTTTCCAATCCCACCCTACAAATCATTGCTATGTTGCATGACATTTTGGAAGACACCTCAACGACTGCTGAAGACTTAGAAGCGCTTGGCTTTAGTGCCGAGATCATTCAAGCCATACAAGCACTGACCAAACAAACAGGTGAATCACGTTTGGAAGCGGCCAAGCGCACTGCATTAAACCCTCTTGCAACCCAAGTAAAATATGTCGATGTACTCGACAATATGAACCTTACGCGCATCAACAACCCAACAGCACGTGACTTTGCACGGTTTGAAGAATATAAAGTAGTGCTTGAAATACTTAAACAAGCTAAAAAATCAGTGAAACCCTTTGAATAACTGAGTATTTTCAATTGAATCTCTACAATTTCAAAATTGACAAACTGCAACGATCACTTTTTAATTAAGCCTATCGTTGCACAAATGGACATCGTGAATGTTAAGCGATTTAGATGATTTTTATTGTTTTGCTCAAGTGGTTGAACATGGTGGTTTTAGCGCAGCCGAACGCGCAACAGATATTCCCAAATCCAAACTCAGTCGACGCGTGTACAACCTCGAAGAGCGCTTAGGTGTACGCCTAATTCAACGCAGCTCTCGCCATTTCGCAGTGACCGATATTGGCATGAACATTTACCGTCATGCGCAAGTGATGATGAATGCTGCACAAGCCGCACACGATTTGGTCGATCATCTCAGTTTACAACCGCGTGGTGTCATTAAACTCAGCTTGCCTGTATCGATTGCGCAAAACGAAATTGCGCGTATTTTACCGAGTTTCTTAAAAACCTATCCCGAAATTAAAGTACAAATGATGGTGACCAATCGCCGTGTGGATATTATTAACGAAGGTTTTGATATCGCACTGCGGGTTCGCTCCAATCTAGACGATGATCCAAGTTTGGTAATTCGTAAATTTGAAAATATCGAGCAGCATTTATTTGCCAGCCAAGCCTACTTGAATGAATTTGGTGAACTAAAACAACCTGAAGATTTAAGCCAACATCATATACTGAGTAT
Source organism: Acinetobacter sp. (assembly GCF_036666595.1). Taxonomy (GTDB): domain Bacteria; phylum Pseudomonadota; class Gammaproteobacteria; order Pseudomonadales; family Moraxellaceae; genus Acinetobacter. The sequence goes on from NZ_JAVWVO010000003.1 coordinate 84,929, forward strand.
GGTTGATGAGCATTTAGATCAACATATCATCGTGCATAATGATGCGCAGCAACAAAAGAAAATACGCGTCAATCCTGTAGTGATGGGCTCTGATTTGAGTATGTTGGCTCAACTGGTCCGCAAAAACTGCGGCATTGCCTTACTTCCAGACAGCATTGTACAAGATATGGTGAAAAGTGGTGAACTGGTTCGTGTACTGCCCGACTGGAAAGCACCACACGGTATTTTTCATGCGGTGTATCCTTCACGTCGTGGTTTATTGCCTGCTGTCCGTGTGTTTATTGATTATTTAATTGAACATCTTAGCTCAAATAAAGCACTTTAAACCCCACACATGCTCAATCACATTGAGTAAATCTATCAGACAAAAAAAAGAGCTTAACCGAGGTGGATAAGCTCATAAACTTTCAAAATAAGAAACTACAGCGAGTATCTTAGAATCAATTTTAGTGACAAAATGAAGTCTAGACCAATAGCTTACACGTATAAGTTTTAATCAAAAAATATATAAAATGCGACAAATAAAGGGTTTCAGAAATATCAGTTATTGCTTTTAAGACTTAATTTAGCTTTTAGGTCTCAAAGCTAGACCAAAGTCTAAAATTTAACCACAGACAAAACATCAACTTAAATTTCTGGATAAGTGCCCGTGCCTTCAGGCCAAGGTGATAGTAATTCAAAACCTGTTTCAGTCACGAGTACCATATGCTCCCACTGCGCAGTTAAAGACTTATCTGCAGTTACGACTGTCCAACCATCCTTAAGTTCTTTGACATGCGCTTTGCCCATATTAATCATCGGCTCAATCGTAAACACCATGCCCGCTTTAAGCTGCATCCCCTTACCTGGTTGACCATAGTGCAATACGCTTGGCTGTTCGTGATAAACCTTGCCGATACCATGACCACAATACTCGCGTACCACACTATAACCTTCACGGTGCGCAACTGTTTGAATGGCATAACCAATATCACCAAGCGTTGCACCTTGCTTCACAGCATGAATGCCTGCAACCATCGCCTCATAAGTCGTATCAACTAGCTTTTTAGCTTCTGGTTTCACTGTACCCACGTAGTACATACGACTGGTATCACCAAAGTAGCCATCTTTAATAATCGCCACATCAATATTAATAATATCGCCATCTTTGAGTACAACATTCGGCGATGGAATACCGTGACAGACCACTTCATTTGGAGAAATACAGGTGGTTTTGGTATAGCCATGATAACCAATATTGGCAGGCGTCACTTTTAAGGTATTTACAATGAAGTCATGACAAATATCATCTAGATATTCAGTCGTGACACCCGGCTTTACATGCTCACCAATCATCGCTAAAACTTCGGCAGCCAAACGACCAGATATACGAAGTTTTTCTACATCTTGTTCAGTTTTTATGCTCACATTTAAGCCACGCATTGAAATATCCTCAATTATGAAGTCGCAAGTATAGACCTTTTCTCAATATTTTTGTTCAAACTTAAATCTTAAGGTAGCCTCCAACAGCCAGCCTTTAAAAAATTTGTGTAATTTTAAAGCATTTGCACTACAACTTTTAATTTAGAAAAAACAGTAACTCAAGCTTTTCATATTTATAATTTTTATATTTTAAAATGGATAATCAATTACATATATCAACCTATTTTTTACAAGTTGATATATTCACTTTTCATCTTATAAAAAAATTTAATACTACCCATGAAATAAATTAGCCAAAAAAACACATATGCACTAAAATCGTCCCCTTTGTTCAACTCGATCTCCCTTTTATGACAAGTCTGCGTACTCGGGATATTGTTGCTTTGGGTTTTATGACTTTCGCACTCTTCATTGGTGCGGGCAACATTATCTTTCCACCGATTGTGGCTCAACAAGCGGGTGAGCATGTTTGGCTAGCAGCTTTTGGTTTCTTAATCACTGCTGTAGGCTTACCTGTAATCACCATTATTGCGCTGTCACGTGTCGAAGGTTCGATTCAAATTTTAAGTTCACCTTTGGGTAAAATAGCCAGCCTCATTTTAACCATTACGTGTTACCTAACTGTCGGGCCACTCTTTGCGACACCACGTACTGCAACCGTTTCTTATGAAATTGGTTTTTCATCTTATCTTGGAACATCAAGCAGCAGCTTGCTTATCTACAGTGCAATCTACTTTAGTGTAGTCACCCTCATTTCACTGTATCCAAACAAGATTTTAGACACGGTTGGCTATGTACTCTCGCCACTAAAGATTTTATCTTTGGCCATCCTTGGCATTGCGGCGATGATGATTCCAACTGGTTTTGTTCCGCCAGCCATCAATAATTATGTCGACAGCCCTGTTTCTGAAGGTTTTGTAAATGGTTACTTGACCATGGACACTTTAGGTGCTTTGGTTTTTGGTATTGTAATTATTCAAGCAATTCGTTCACGCGGTGTCAGCAACCCTAAACTGATTACACGTTATGCGGTTATTGCAAGTATCATTTCTGGTATTGGTTTAACTGTAGTTTACCTCAGCTTATTTAAACTTGGCCTTGGAAGCCATGAAGTCGCAGCAAATGCGAGCAATGGCGCAGTGATCCTGCATGCATATGTTCAACATGCATTTGGTGACTTAGGTTCTATCTTCCTTTCTGCCATGATTTTTATTGCGTGTATGGTCACTGCGATTGGCCTGACCTGTGCTTGTGCTGAATATTTCAGTTCGATCACTAAAATTGGCTATAAAGTTTGGGTTTTCATTCTGATTGGTTTCTCTTTCATTATTTCAAACTTAGGTTTAACCAAACTCATCGCCTTTTCTGTGCCTGTTTTAAGTGCAATTTATCCACCTGCAATTGTGGTGATTATGCTGAGCTTTGGCTGGAAATTCTTTAATCATCCTCGCCGAGTGATTGCACCTGTTACAGCAGTGTCTTTGGTCTTTGGTCTTCTAGACGGTTTAAAAGTTGCAAACTTTGAACTGCCTTATGCGCTGACTCACTTACCTCTTTCAGAACAAAACCTTGCATGGCTTATCCCATCATTGGTGGTTTTTGTAATTGCCGTTGTAATCGACAAAGTGAAAAAGTAAGCAAAAACTGATGTTGTTAAAGTCTGGTTTTACCCAAACCTGATTTTAAGCATGATCAATATTTGTCACATTTTATCCAAATGGACACATATTGTTTCATTTCTTTCTACATCAGTTTTTGTACATACTGACACATTTCATATACACCGCTAAAGTCGTATATCAACACCTTCATATCTCTTATAAATTTAATATTAGAAAATAAAAAATTCTTTAAAGCCTGTCCTAGCAAGCCATTCATGGCATCAATATTGCTTTATACATACTATGTATAAGCTTACATGCATCATTTATTTGTCATCTTATACAGTAACGAAATACTATTTATTCACTAAAAAAATGCTACATACATATTTTCTAATGGGTATAGCATAATTTCTCTGAAAAATAGTTGTTTTTGCTCTTGATCAACGCAAGTTTTAGCAGTACAACATTAAGAACTAATCCGACTAAACACATTGGTTTTTAGTCAAAAACTCAAGGAGGGATGGAGATGTTATCATTACATTTCAACAAGCAAGTCTTCATTAACGCTCTGAAGGCAAACAAGAATATGGTGACGTATTTAAGTACCACCATTGCCCTGATGGTCATTATGATCATGCATGGCTTAATTCAAGGTAACCTTAAAGCTGAATATTTTGCTTACGCTATCGTCGTATCATTTGCCTTTTATTTATGGGCAGTCGTCGATCAAAAATTCCGAAAGGCCACACAGTCAATTGACTAGCAAACAGGTGGATGATTAGTCATCCACCTTTGTAAAAGTATAAAAATTAAAAAAGCTATAAGAACAACTTAAAATAAACCTAAAAACATTCCCCACAACAAGCCCAACGTCGCCACAATTTCCCCCACAACCAATGCCATCATTGCCATCAGCATGATTGATTTGGGTAAAGTCCATTTGCCTAAAACATGCGGACTACGAAATTGGTTATTGGTGTCTTGCAATACCCCATGCACGATATAGCTCAGTATAGAGAAGCTAAAAAAGAATAAATTGATTCCCACAAACAGCATATTCACAGGTTCAGGCCAGACAGAAATTTCGGCCATTACCGCAATGATTAAACTTGCAGGTGCATATAACAAACTGCTGCGGTGTGCGATATCAACATAATAGTGCGCGCGAAACTGTGGTGAATGGCGAATTTGCGCATATTTCCATACCCCTGTCAGCATCCCAACAAACAGAAAAATCCCACTAAATAAAAGTGCAAATTTTACCGACATATCTAATTCAACAAACTGCATGTGTTTTCCCTTTTTATTTTCACTCTATTTTATACAGATCTACTTGACTTCAAAGTCATAGATTAGACAAGTTTCTTTTTGGAACTTAGGTAGAGTAGAAACAAATTAAAATGCTTAAACCGATTATGCAAAATTACGAAACTTTAGTCTTCACCTGCTCTGACCATTATTCACTCAGTGGGCGCTTTTATGCAGCCCAAGGTATACAACAAGCCCTGCCTGTTTTAATCTGCCCTGCAACAGGTATTACCCAACAGTTTTACCATCATTTTGCATCATGGCTTGCAGAACAAGGCTATGCCGTTTTGGTTTTTGACTTTCGCGGCATTGGTGAGTCTCTGCATGAACCACTTAAAAAATCGAAAGCCAGCATCGTACAATGGGGGCAATTAGACATTCCAGCGGCGATGGAGGTGCTATTGAATAAGACCCAAGCAACACAAGTGATCTTGCTCGGTCATAGTGCAGGCGGGCAACTTTTAGGCATTAACCCAAACTATGAAAAAGTCGCAAAAGTCGTTGCCGTTGCAGGCTCAACCGGACACGTAAAAGACTTGAAAGGTCGTACCAAACTCCTCGCTCCTGTGATGTTTAAACTGATCTTTCCTATTGCACGTTATACCTTAGGTTATGGACCGACCAATGCCATTGGCATGGGCGAAAACCTACCTAAAGATGTGGCACGCGATTGGGCACAGTTTTGCAGCAAACCTGGTTATGTAATTAATGCCTTAGGCAAAACAGTACAAGATGACTTCCACCGTGATATTCGCTGTCCAATCACAGCCATTTGGGCATCGGATGATGAAATTGCTACGCAAGTGAATGTCAAAGGCTTACTCAGCCTTTACCCAAATGCACAAACAGATCAAATTGAACTCAAACCACAGGCTTATGGCCACAAAGCCATTGGTCATATGGCGATGTTTAAGCGTTCCCATCAAAACTTATGGCCTGAAATTGCAGCCCAGCTTTCATCTTAAGGCGACACATATCAAGCAAAGCCTATCGCCAGTTCAAGCAGCACTAGCTTGACTGGCTTTATTTTCACCGCAAAATTGCAGCTTTCAAATAAAAACCAACACTATTGATAAATTTAATTTCATTAATCGATAAATAAATATTATATTTCCACCACGAATTTTTATTAAGTCATAGTTCATGTGATGTCTATCGCATGTGCTAGAGATGGATGAATCATGTCTGCACAACAGCAACCCCAGCTTAAGCATGGGCTGAGCAACCGCCATATTCAGCTGATTGCTTTAGGCGGCTCTATTGGTACAGGTCTATTTTTAGGCATTTCGCAAACCATTAAACTGGCTGGCCCTTCAGTTATTTTAGGCTACGCTCTAGCGGGCTTAATTGCATTTTTCATGATGCGGCAGCTGGGTGAAATGGTGGTAGAAGAACCAGTGAGTGGCTCTTTTAGCTATTTTGCCTATAAGTTTTGGAGCCCTTTTGCGGGCTTTATGTCGGGTTGGAACTATTGGGTGCTCAATGTCTTGGTCTGCATGGCGGAACTCAGTGCCATCGGCCTCTATGTCCAGTATTGGTGGCCTGAAATTCCCACATGGATTTCAGCGCTTGGTTTCTTTGTACTGATCAATGCCATCAACCTGCTGCATGTCAAAGTCTTTGGTGAAACAGAATTTTTATTCTCCATGATTAAAATTCTCGCGATCATTGGTATGATTGGATATGGCGCTTGGTTACTGGCAAGTGGTCACGGTGGTGCACATGCTTCTATTTCAAACCTCTGGGCTCTAGGCGGTTTCTTTCCCAACGGGATTTCAGGCTTAATCATGGCGATGGCCATCATTATGTTTTCCTTTGGCGGGATTGAGCTCGTTGGTATTGCTGCTGCGGAAACTAAAAATCCGACCACGACCATTCCTAAAGCAGTCAATCAAATTGTCTATCGTGTGTTGCTGTTTTATGTGCTTACGATCATCGTTCTGCTCTCGTTGTTTCCATGGAATCAAATCGCAGAAGGCGGTAGTCCTTTTGTTTTGATTTTTGACTCCTTAGGTAGTCAAGGCGTTGCAACTGTGCTGAATTTTGTGGTCTTAACCGCAGCTATATCGGTGTATAACGGCACCAGTTATGGCACGAGTCGTATGCTGCTAGGTCTGGCAGAACAAGGCAATGCTCCACAATTTTTAAAGAAAATTAACCAGCGTGGCATCCCTTATGCAGCCATTTTATGCTCTGCATTGGTGACCTTACTGTGTGTCGTATTGAATTATATCTTCCCAGAAAAAGCCTTTAAACTACTGATGAGTCTTGTGGTTTCAGCCATTGTAATTAACTGGATGATGTTGGCGTTGACCCATTTAAAATTCAAGCAACGTATGCTGGCATTGCAAAAATCAACTTTGTTTCCAACTTTGATTTACCCTATCAGCAACTATATCTGTATTGTATTTATGCTTGGTATTTTAGTGGTGATGTGGCTTACACCTGATATGCGAATTGCAGTGATGCTGATTCCACTTTGGATTGGCTGCCTAACTCTAACTTACTGGTTTAAACAAAGATCAAAAACACAAAAAGTACAATAAATAAGTAAGCAAACAACGCCGTTAAAAGGCACCCTTCCCTTTAAGGGCGCTGTTTGCAAATCAAAGCCAATTTCCCAAATGACTTTGATTCAATCACTTTATTGTAGTCATGACCGATGCAGAGTGTTTCTCTTTTATTTGCTTATTTTGAGCATTTATTGAGAAATATTTTCACATAAAATAGTTTATAAAGAAAATTATACGCAGGAATACGTTATGAATGACGCTAACTACGTTTTAGATAAAATTGACCGCCGTATTTTGTCTGAACTTCGCCAAGATGGCCGTCTGACCGTTACCCAGTTGGCTGAGAAAGTTGGGCTGTCTTCTTCTCCTTGCTGGACACGTGTAAAACGCCTAGAAAATCTCAATATCATTGAAGGCTATACAGCAAAGATTAATTCAAAAGCCATTGGTATTAATGAGCTGTTTTTTATTGAAATTACGCTTGAACGCCATGATGATGAAATCTTAGAACAATTTAGTGAAGCACTGGCTTACATGCCGGAAGTGGTTGAAGCACATTTAGTGACTGGCGATTACGACTATTTACTCAAAGTTGCAGTGAAAAATGCAGAACACTATGAACGCTTTTTGCGTAAAAACTTATACTCAATGAAAGGTGTACGTCATACACGCTCCATTTTTGCCTTACGTCCTTTGAAACTCGAAAATAAATCCGACCTAATTATGATTGAGTGATTGCTGCAAATATTGTGTAAATGTGGTTTAATACACTCAGTATGAGATGAGCCTCTTACAGTATGTGCCTTAGATGTGCATACGACTAGCCCCTAACCATGGGGCTTTTTAATGTCTGTAGATTTTATATTTCTAATATTTTAGATAATGCACATCATTCAAATATAAAACCGTAGCCAATAAAAAAAGCACTCCAAGGTGCTTTTTTTATTAAGGGTATCATCTCTAAAAATATTAACCCAAGATGCCAATCGAAAACTGAATCACAAAGGCATTCACAATATCGACAAAGAATGCACCCGTCAGCGGAATGATCAAAAAGGCTTTATGAGATGGCCCGTAAGTATTGGTTACCGCTTGAATATTGGCAATTGCTGTAGGTGTCGCACCTAAATTGACGCCACATTGGCCTGCACAAAGTACCGCTGCATCGTAGTTCTTACCCATCACGCGGAAAGTTACAAAATACAAATAAAGTACTAAAAATAGTGCCTGAACAATCAAGATAATCACGAGAGGACCAGCCAAATCTGCCAACAACCAGAGCTGCAAAGACATCAATGCCATGGCCAAAAACAGTGCCAGTGAAGCATTGCCAAATACATCGATGCAACGGTCAAAGACCTGAACTTTCAAACCATGCTCTAAAATATTACGTAAAACCACACCACACATTAGCGCCCAAACAAAACTTGGTAGCTCAAACCACTGCCCTTTAGCCACCGCTGTCATGAAGTATGCAAAACTGATACAAATGGCAAACATCCCCATGGTTTTGACCGCATCATCTGCCGTAATCAGACGTGTCTTTTCAGGAAATTCAAATGGGGCCGTTTGCGCTGAAGGCGGTGCTTCATTACGCCCTGTTGCTGCTGGAATTTCTTCAGCCAACTGGTAGCGACGTATCAGAAATTTAGCTACAGGCCCGCCCATCATTCCACCAATGACCAAACCAAATGTTGCACTTGCCATACCCAGTACAATCGCGCCCTGCACACCGTGTTCTTGTTCAAATATCGTGCCCCATGCACCTGCTGTCCCATGACCACCTGTGAGTGTGACCGAACCTGTAATTAAGCCAATCAGTGGGTCTAGACCTAAAACTTTTGCAAGACTAATACCAACCACATTTTGCAGCAGGACAAATACAATAACGCAGACCAAAAATACAAGCAGCGACTTCCCGCCTTCTTTGAGTTTAACCAAGCTTGCACTTAACCCCACAGAGGTGAAGAACATCAGCATAAAAATTTGCTGAATATTGGTATCAAAGTTGACCGTTATGTTTGAACTTTTAAACAAGATATAAGTGATAACAGCTGCAACCATCCCACCGGCAACAGGTTCGGGAATGTTATATTTTTTTAAAATACTGACTTTATTCACACATACATAACCGACCAATAGCACAGCAACTGCTGCAACAATAGTCATAAATGCATCGAATTGATAATTCATGAGATATCCAATGATGCTTATTGCATTAATTCTAAAACAGATAAGTCAGTGATGAACAGATTAAAGTTTCTCAATGTACAATTTCTATGCTTTAGATTACATGATGTTTTAAAACTGAGCTCAGTATTTTAAGAATACATCATCTTAAAAACAAAAAGACCCAGCTGGGTCTTTTTGTTTTTACAGCAGCGTAACTTTAAAATTAGAATTTATAATTAAAGCTTAATGTTGCATTTCTTGGCTCACCCCATGACATAGAATTTGCGCCAATACCTTCATAATATTTTTCATCAAAAATATTATTTATATTTATTTGCGTACTAAAGTTTTGATCAAACTTATAACCTAGCATTGCATTGGCAAGATATAAATCATCTCGTTCAATACGTGTTTTCCCTGCAACTGCATAAATTTTACTGTAATAGTTTAAACCTGCACCCGCATACCATGCTTCATTTTTATATTTAACAAATAAGTCAGACGTAGTTCGTGAGTTTGTTGTGTTGACATCATATCCTTTGGCATCTTTAGCACTAAAGTTAGCCACCCCAAAGCTAAGCCCCCAGTTATCATTGATTTCACCATCAATATTTAACTCGACCCCTTTACTTTCCACACCACTAGCGCCGAAGTATGCGTTTTCAGCCGTACCATCAACTTTAATATTTTCACCCTTTGCATTTAGTAGAAGTTGTGCCAGATTGTCTTGCTGAATACGAAATACAGCAAGACCTGCATTCAATCGACCATCTACAAACTCACCCTTTATGCCAGTTTCGTAGCTTTTGCCTTCAATTGGATCTAAATAGTCACCAGACTGATCTTTATTTGTTTGCGGTTTGAAAATACTGGTATAGCTTGCATACCATGAATAGTTCGGTGCAAAATCAAAAATAAGGCCTGCATAAGGGGTTAATTGATTTTCAAATTTACGATCCGTTGTGCGCGTTTCTGACTTATATTCCCAATTTGAAACACGTAAACCTGCAACTGCTTTTAATGGATCTAAAATGTGGAATTTACCTGAAATATATCCAGCGGTTTGCGTGGTTGAATTCAATGGATTGGTTTTATCCATTTCTAGTGAGCCAATCAAACGCGTATTCATGTGATTAAAATCAATTACATCTTGCCCTAACAAATCGATTAAATTTTGCTTAGTTAACGCAGGGTTATTTGGAACAAAGGTCTGCCCATAAGTATTTTTCTTGAGCTGGGCTTTATTCCAAGAGCCACCTAAAACTATTTCCTGATTTCGCCCTGCAAGGGTAAATGGTGCAGTAATATAAACATCGACATTATTTTCATCATTCCTCTTTTGGTCGCGATATACCGAAGCATTTTCAATTGGAATCGTATTCGTTGCTTTAGTCACTTGCCCTGCGGTATAGAAAATAAAACTATCGGTATCATCTCGACGGTATGAGTACGCAACATTTAAATCAACATCATTAAATAAGTTTTGCTTTAGGTTCGCAAAAAGTCCTGTGGACTTTACATCCCAAAATGTCCAATCCGAACTCACAATCGATGATCGGTCAAAATTGGTTTTTGTGCCATCGGTATAAAATGCGGGTAAGCCACCCCAGCGTACTCCATCTCGGTTTAATTCTTGATAAGAGGCAGCCAAAGATAGTGAGGTTTTATCGCTAAGATCATAGTCAATTGCACCGTAGGCAACATTGCGCTCTTTTTCATAAAAATCCATAAATGATTTTTCATCAGAATGTTTTGCAAAAACGCGCCCACGAAGTGAACCATCACTGTTTAAAGGTGCTGACAAATCTGCCGAGCTTGAGTAACTATCCCACGAACCTACCGATGCTTCGACCTTTCCAGTAAACTCTTTTGCGTTTGCACGTTTACGAATCAAATTCAGAGCCATAGCAGGACTACCTGCTCCTGTCATTAAACCATTGGCACCCTTTACGACTTCGACACGGTCATAAATACTGAGGTCTGGATCACCAGCGCCTAAAGTTAAGTTGCTTGGCATACCATCAACTAAGTAATAGTCAATTTGAAAACCACGGGCGAATGCACTCTGTCGTTCATCCGTACGTGTAGTCGACACACCTGTGATGTTATTGAGTAAATCTTGGAAGGACTCAATATTGCGATCATCCAAATATTCACGGGTATAGACTTTGACTGTTTGTGGGGTTTCACGCAGGGATAAATTTAACTTGGTTGCTGTATTTGTGCTGCTGGTCGTATAGCTACCAGTATTTTCAGTAACTGCTGTTTTATCTTGGGCTGTAAGGGTAATGGTCGCCAACTGTGCATTTGGCTGAGAGGTTGCATTCGCCTCATCCACTTCCACGGTGTTTGCGTGTGTTATAGACAGCATGGCAGTTGAAGACAGGAAAATGATTTGCATCGCCAAATAGAGTGGCTTTTGCGTAGACAACGGACGTTTAAACATATCAGGATATTCACAGCTAATGAGAAAAAATAAGACAATGAATTGATAATTTTAAAGTGCGCACGTGCCTACTATGCTTCAGTAAAACAATCACCTTTGTAGCATCACAAGTACTAAGATTCGTAAAATCCTTTTCGAACATCTCAGTGGTTTGAGTCATTACATATCAATCCATTTCGAAAAATTATAAACAAAAAGTAATACAAGTGATACTAATTATCATTAGCAAGTACATCTTTAATTTAGATTTAAGATATTTGTATTGTAGATATACGTTCCTTTTCACAGAAAAACCGGGTGAAAAACAAACAATCGATATTTATAATGCTCTAATTTTTTATAATTATAAATATGACAACAAAAAAATAGGCCAAGTGTATTTTGGTCTATTTTTAACTCATGGTCTTGTCGAGGACTTACTCGATGTCATAGACCCAGTTTTTGGCTTGTTGGTCTGTCGTAGTTTCACACACATAGTAGTCTTGATCCCACGAGTCTTGATGGAAAATCTCCATTTTTCGATAGGTCACTTTTTTAGAGTTTTCAACACAGATAAAGCTATCGCCTTGTTCTTTAACCTGAGTTCCGTTGAGGAAACCACCAATACAGAGGAATCGGGATTGTTTGGGCATTTGATCAAAACCTTTATTCTATTTATGTATCTTCAATATCTCTTCAATAATAGTTATAGCTCCATTTGGAATATGTTGTTTCCAAGAGTTATCTTTTCCTTTGATTAATTCACGAATTTTTGTTGATGACATCTTATCAACTAGTAAATTTTTATAAAGAATATCAACTTGATACCCAGAATTTTTTAATTTATCAAGTTTATGTTCATTCCATGCTTCAACAATATTCGATACACAAATAATATTCTTAGGTAATGTTATTGTTTCAATCTGATCAATATCAAAAGGTAAAAAACTAAATCTATTTCTGCTAATCCCTTTCTCCACTAAAGAGTATTCAATAATTTTACAACGCTGATCATAAGTAAAAATATTATTCCCTGGATCATCTCTATATGTTTTATCATGAAAATCTGTCTTAGATAAATTATCGATATTCGGTTTGGTAATACCTATATACAGAAAATCATATTTCTCAAAAGCTTTTAAAAAATATTGTAAATGCTCTAAGTGAAATGGTTGAAACCTACCATGAATACAAGCTTCATTCATAATTAAACCAATCTCCTGAAATATGTTGTGAGACATTACCTATATATTTGCAATCTTTTATATCATGAAGATCAGAAAATATTAATAATGGACCATTAAACTCACTAGAAAATAATATTTTCTTATCTACATCATTTAAATTACTTCGTATTGTATCTAAATTTCTTACAATTGAACAATCACTTTCATAATTAAAAAATATATTTTCTATATTGCTTTTAAAAATATTAAATTTAATTCCATATATTTTATTTAATAAATTTAGTTCATTATACAACCCATATCCAGATATATCTGTCATATATTCAATATCATCAATATATTTTAATACAAAATTATTACTCTTTTTCATAATTTCAGTATTAAGTGATGAAGATGCACCAAGTGGTTTTGATAGAAAAATATTCTTCTCTAAAAAACATGGGGCTTCTACTTCTTTATTTTTCTTAGAAATTAACGTCCAAGATATAAAAAATTCATTACCTACTATTGTATGAGCATTTATTAACTTAACATTTTTTTCTAAAAGATAATCTTTGATAAAATCAATAATATATTTACGTTCAATAATATCAAATTCGTAAGGCAAAGATAAATTCATAGTGGCACATTCAGCTTGAACACCTGAACAGAGCAAATCATTATTAGCATGCTGAAATGAAATATCTATGAAATCTTTTGAATTAATTAAATCGTTATTAAAAATAAGGTCTGTTGTTGCAATATAATCACTAAATTTCCCGTTATTTGACAAAATATATGAAAAATCTGAATCAAAATACTCTAATGATTCATTATAAGTTATCTTTTTAGAACACCCAAAATCCATATTATTTATCGCCTAACTCATTCCACAAATTATCAAAATATTTTTCAAAACCATGATATAGAGACACTGAATATCCTCTAGAATTTTTTGAATCACATAAGTGTACTTGAGATAACTCTTCACCTTTATGTTTAGGATCATTAAATAAAGAATAACTTACAACTGAAAAATTCCCATTAATCAATGTTAAGCGAAATATTGGCATTAAGGAAATTTCACCAACATTATATTTTCTAATTTCTATTTTTAACCCTTCTTCTTTAAGTGTTTCTAATAATTCTCTCGAGTTTCTAACATTTTTCTTGTAGTCATCTTTTGATATATTCGCCTGTTGAGCTAATTTTTCTAATGCAATACTATTCTCATCACATAAAATAAATTTTGGTATTTTTCCAGCACTATTGACTCTTCTTATACAATCCTTAAATGCTTCCTTATTTTCTGTAAGCTTACTTGCACCTGTCCCAATAAATTTAAAGTCATCTTTTGTGAGTTTTAAAATTGTTAAATAATCTAATCCATTTTTTATTTTTTCATCTGCCCCATAAACCCCAGCAGCATTAAGTTGATAAATAGCAAACCATATAAATAATAAAAAAGAACAATTAGTATAAAATAACCAAAAAATTGCTTCTGCCTGATACTGAATAATATTTACAAATATTAGAATGATTATTGCAACAAAAAATATATTTTTATTAAGAAAAATGGAATTAAATAAATAACTTAAACTGCTACCATATTTTTTCTCTATTTTTTTCTTGAAATATAAAACCCCACCAACTATAGGTATCCATATTAAATTAGCTAATAGTGAACCCGTAGTGCCAAGATTTGTTAGTTCATTAAATATTTGCATAATATTTTACAATCTCTATAGACCAAGAATCAAAAGCATCTAACTGCAAATTTAATTCCTTAATTGACTCAAATTTCAATTCTTTAAAAAGCTTTTGTTCTTTAATAGAAATATTTCTATTTTTTAAACCTACTTCGTATACTAACCCTAAATGTTGTCTACCTATTTCTGTAGATTTATCATGTAGCAAACCAATTTGCTTCACATATACTTCTGTAGCAATATTAACTTCTTCTAAAAGCTCCCTTATAACAAATGGAGAAAAAGAATTAGGATCTAAAGCATCAAATAAACTGAAAAATTCTTCATATGCAATATGACCTCCGAAATTTACACATTTTTTTTCAGAGTTTAACCTTTTTTCTGGTTGATACTTTGTTTTATAAAAGCTTGCTATTGTATTTTCATATCGTAAAACGAAGCAAGAAACTAATTGAATCAGCTCAGTATTTAGCTCTGCTAATTTTCTTTCCAAAGGTATAATATTTTCTTTAAAATCTTCACTTGTGAAATTAGTCGGTGTAAATATTTCCGAATTTATATATTTGCTTAAATATTTGTTTTCAAATACAGCAATAATCTCTTCTAAAGGATTTACTTTTCCAATAGCGCTCGTAAGTACTTCATTATATTCATTTGTTTTACAAAGCCACTCTCTTAAGCCATATTTTCTATTGCCAGCATGAAAAAAAATACTATTTTCACCATATAAATCAATGTGATTTTTTATTTTAGATTGAAGCTCTTTTACATCTTGTTTTTCAAAATAAAAAGCTAACTCATACACACTTAAAGGCTTCCCTTGTATATGCAATATATCTATTATTTTCTTTTTTAAAATTTCACTCATTATATAGACAAAAATAAAGGCTGATTAATCAGCCTTTATTTTATACTACTTTTTGCCTAATTTACAAAGTAAATCATAGATTTACTCTGTCGATAGGGAAAAACCTTTCGGCTTTTCTTAGTCCTAGCTCATTAAGTCAACTGAGCAGCAGCAATTTTCTTCGTATCAACATTCGCAGCAGCGTCAGTATAGTCGCCCATTTTGTCGAAGCTTAAGTATTGGTAGATGTCAGCAGACATGCTATCAATTTGAGCTGCATACTGTTGGTATTCTTCTGGAGTTGGTAGTTTACCAAGTACAGCAGCAACAGATGCAAGTTCAGCAGATGCTAAGTAAACGTTCGCACCTTGACCTAAACGGTTAGGGAAGTTACGAGTAGAAGTCGATACACAAGTAGTGTTCGGTGCTACACGTGCTTGGTTACCCATACATAATGAACAACCTGGCATTTCAGTACGTGCGCCAGCTTTACCATAAGTATTGTAGAAACCTTCTTCCATCAATTGACGTTCGTCCATACGCGTAGGTGGAGCAATCCACAAACGAGTTGAAAGTACGCCACCAGGAACTTTCTCTAACAACTTACCAGTTGCGCGGAAGTGACCGATGTTTGTCATACATGAACCAACAAATACTTCGTCAATTTTCACGCCTTGAACGTCAGAAAGCAATTTCGCATCATCTGGGTCATTCGGGCAGCAAAGAACTGGTTCAGTAATTGTCGCAAGGTCAATTTCATACACTTTCGTGTATTCAGCATCAGCATCAGCTTTAAGAAGTGATGGGTTCGCTAACCATTTTTCCATGTTCTCTACACGACGAGCCATAGTACGCGCATCGCCATAACCTTCAGAAATCATCCACTTCAACATTGTGATGTTTGATTTCAGGTATTCAGCAACTTTCTCTTCAGAAAGCGTGATAGAACAACCAGCAGCAGAACGTTCAGCAGATGCATCAGAAAGTTCGAATGCTTGCTCAACAGTAAGGTCTGTTTCCATTTCTGTTAAGTCGATCTCAAGGATACGACCAGAGAAGATGTTTTTCTTGCCTTTCTTCTCTACAGTTAAGTCACCTTGCTGAATCGCAACGTAAGGAATTGCATGTACAAGGTCACGTAGTGTGATACCAGGTTGCATTTTACCTTTGAACTTAACAAGTACAGATTCAGGCATGTCTAATGGCATAACACCAGTCGCAGCAGCAAATGCTACAAGACCAGAACCTGCTGGGAAAGAAATACCAATTGGGAAACGAGTATGTGAGTCACCACCAGTACCAACTGTATCTGGAAGAAGCATACGGTTTAACCAAGAGTGAATAATACCGTCACCTGGACGTAAAGATACACCGCCACGGTTCATGATGAAATCAGGAAGCGAGTGTTGCATTTGAACGTCAACTGGTTTTGGATACGCAGCGGTATGACAGAAAGATTGCATAACAAGGTCAGCAGAGAAACCTAGGCAAGCCAAGTCTTTCAATTCGTCACGTGTCATTGGACCTGTGGTATCTTGCGAACCAACAGTCGTCATCTTAGGTTCACAGTAAGTGCCTGGAAGTACGCCTTGACCTTCAGGAAGACCACATGCGCGACCAACCATTTTCTGTGCTTGAGTGAAACCTTTGCCAGTAGCAGCAGGTTGAACTGGAGTACGGAATAAAGTAGATGGAGCAAGACCTAAAGCTTCACGTGCTTTAGTCGTCAAACCACGACCAACGATTAAGTTGATACGACCACCCGCACGTACTTCGTCTAGAAGAACTGGAGTTTTAAGTTCAGCTTCAGCAATTACTGCGCCGTCTTTAGTTGCAGTAACTTTTGCAGCAGCATGATCAATGTTAAGAACGATTTCATCGCCCATGTTCATGTTTGCAACATCAATCTCGATTGGCAACGCGCCAGCATCTTCCATTGTGTTGAAGAAAATCGGAGCGATTTTAGAACCTAAGCAGTAACCACCGTCTTTTTTGTTCGGGATGTGCGCAATGTCGTCACCGAAGAACCAAAGTACAGAGTTAGTTGCTGATTTACGGCTTGAACCAGTACCAACAACGTCACCTACGTAAGCAACTTGGTTGCCTTTCGCGATTAAGTCTTTGATTTGGTTGAGTGGACCAACTTCACCAGGAACTTCTGGGTTAATACCATCACGTACGTTTTTCAACATTGCGTTTGCGTGCAATGGAATGTCTGGACGGCTCCATGCGTCTTGCGCAGGTGACAAGTCGTCAGTGTTGGTTTCGCCAGTGACTTTGAAAACAGTCAGTTTGATTTCAGTCGGAACGTCTTTACGAGTCGTGAACCATTCAGCGTCAGCCCAAGATTGCATAACCGCTTGTGCATTCGCGTTACCCGCTTTTGCTTTATCAGCTACGTCATGGAACGCATCAAATACTAGAAGCGTTTTCTTAAGTGCTTCAGCTGCTAATTCAGCAAGTGCAGCATCGTCAAGAAGAGCAACTAAAGGAGCAACGTTATAACCACCAAGCATAGTGCCTAGTAAGTAAACCGCACGTTCTTTAGAAACTAATGGTGAAGTTGCTTCACCATTTGCCAAAGCAGCTAAGAAAGCAGCTTTAACGTATGCAGCTTGGTCAACACCCGCTGGAACACGGTTTTCTAGTAAATCAACTAAAAATGCTTCTTCGCCAGCTGGTGGGTTTTTTAATAATTCAACTAATGCAGCTGTTTGAGCATCGTCAAGTGGCTTCGGTGGGACTCCGAGTGCGGCACGTTCTGCAACGTGTTGGCGGTAAGCTTCTAGCACGGTGTTATTCCTCTTTTTTAAAAAATTATTTACGTATTCCTGCTTTAACTAAAGCTACGTAAATAATATGGACTGCTTAATTTTACTAAAATTCCAGTTAAAAGTTAATGCGCTACAAGTGTTTCTTTGTGATGCCCATTATTTTCTAACTAAATGATGTTCATGTCGATTGCACATAAAAACGGCAATATAGTCAGATCGTTTGGACTTTTTCCACATTAACTTTGAACTGCCATTTAAAAACAAAAAAGGCAACCTATGTTGCCTCTTTTTACGCAATATAAATATTCAACCTTAGTGTACTGTTGTGGCTTGAATATATTGTTTGAAACTTTCACGACAGCCTTCAAATTTCATCTGAATTTCATCCTCATGCAAATTTTGATGAGCAGAGCTTGCAAAAGAAATTTGTACTGAAATACGTGTAGGTTCATGGTCAAGCGCGTGTTTGAAGTATACATGGTCACCTAAACTGAGGACATAATGGCCGCCGCCAATTACGGCCACACCATTTTCATCTTCCAAGAGTAAATCTGCGTGATTTAAATAGCCAACAACTTCCATTTTTCTGCTCCTCTCGTTTTTTATTCTATGTTTATTATTCTTTATTTTTATATGCTTTGCTATATATATGATTTAGAGTTTTGTCACAAAAAGTTCCATGCAAAAAATAAAAAACCGTTCCTTAGAACGGTTTGTAATCTGGCATTTCAGTATGCGGTGTTGCAATACATTTTTCAGTATATTTCACACGAACTTTTTCACGCGCACCTTCAATATCGGACTTAATTTCAGCCTCAGGTAAAGCATAAACATCTTCAATAATTTCTAACGCAAATGCCTTGGTCATTTCGTCTTCAACTTTATTGGCATGCTCAATCGCTTTATCTTTTTCAATGGCATTTTGACGGTCTAACATAATTGAACGTGCTGCATTACCAATACTTTTACAATAGCCATGCCATTGCTCTTCTGGTGTTAACGGTTTTTTCTCAGCACAACCCACCAGTGCAATCACAGCAGCCAAAGCGAATAACTTTTTCATTACAACTCTCCTATTCGCCCTATCATAATCAAACTTTTTCAAATGAAGAACCATTACCCACTTTAAATAGAATAAAAGCCCAAATTTGGGCTTTTATTCTTAGAAAATTAACCGCAGCTTGCTTGAACTACTTTATTGGTTTTCGGATCAACTGTTACTGTCACACGTTCTTCACGATAATCCATAGTCACAGGCTGCCCCGGTTGTACTAAGCGTACCATCTTCGCACTGGTTTTTTGCTTAATCTGCGCTTCAGTTAAATTTGACTGACCAATCAAAGCTGTCGCTTGCTCGGCAACACATTTGCTTTGACTAGCACGGAAAAGCGCCCATTCTTCAACAACTTGGCCATTCGGTAAATGGCAATAGCCTACTTCACCATTGGCCTCTTTTCGAATCTCTAATTTACCACCCTGTTCAACACAGTATGTACTGGCAGGATTAGCCATACCTAAAGTTGGCTTTTCAGTTTCATTCTTTTGCGCAGTACTACAACCCGAAATAGCAGCAACCATTAATCCAAGCATTAAGATTTTTTTCATAAAAAATATTTCTTTAAATAAAAGATCAACATAGCAAATATGTTTAAAAAAAACTGTGCGAGTTTTGCAAAATTTAAGATTGCATAAAAAAGCCCATCACTTGACGGACTTTTGTATGCTGAAAGGCTATATTTTCAGGTCATTTTTAATTGACTGAGTGAATATCAAGCTCTTCATTTTTCGCTAAAACTACAGATGCTAGAATTGGAGTACCTAAAATGAACGGCATAGCAAAGATCCAAAAGACCACGGTATAGTGCGGATCAAAGAAAAACTGAATAGCAAGCGCCACTAAAATTAAAACTGAAAATAAAATCGCTGCAAAGCGTATTACAAAATTGATCGGCATAGGGATCATCACTCTAAATTTAGCAAGTCCATTTACTATACACCTACTTTCATTATGGTTTAATTGATTTTAAGTATCTAGTGTCTGTTATTCATAGGTTTTCTTCATCTATCAAATAAAGAGTTTTATCAAATGGCGAATTAAGCTTTTTTAACACCTAAAAATAAAGCCTACAATAGTAGGCTTTATTTAGCAGAAGACTCGCTTTAGAACTTCCAGTTATAGAAGACGTCGATGGCACGCTCTAATGACTGACTCGCCTCTAAGTACATACGTTTGTTCATTTGATAACGCAGAGTCAGTTTATTAACTGGTGTAAAGACACCCACGCCATAGCGGATATATAAGTCAGGTGTAATATAACCAGTCAGACTGACTTGTGTGTCATCCCCTGTGCCTTGCGCATCCAACGCTAAACCACTTAACCCAAAAGTACGTCCAATTTGGTTAGTAAAGGCGCGTGTCCCACCTAAACCTAAACTAATCCCTGCGGCAGCAATGGTGTTGTTGACATCTGACTTGAAGCCTTCAGTTTGACTTAAACCACTTGTACCTTCGTTAATGCGGCCTGTAATTAACGCGTTCAAAGCTTCTTGCTCGGAAAGCCCTGCATCGTTATAGACCTGAATATTTGGTGATGTTGCCGTACCCGTCACACGGAAACCCACCGTGCTGCCTTGTACATTTTTATTTGCATCGACATCCAGTGTAGGGTTGCTCAACACACCATTAAAACGCGCTATGGCACGGTTTAAATCCAAACTCTGTCCATAAGCTTCAATTTTAACTTTCTGACTTACCCCAATTGCACCATTGGCACGCATTGCGGTTTCAGCACCGCGCTGCGATAGATATAAACGTCCTAACAATGGAATACGGCTATTAAACCCTTGGAAGACAACTTGATTACCTAGTCCGACCATCAGATCGGCACGAATATCCCAAGGTTTTGCGCTATTTAAAATCGCCAATTGGTTTTGACCTTCTCTGACCACACGTACATCAGACGATACATTCACCACAGGTACAGACGCTTCAGGCATGGAAATAAGCGCACGAGGAACTTGAATTTCACCATTTAAGGTTAATTTCTTACTCAACGGTAAAACATCCAGTGTGATTTTTGGTGTCACTAGCGCGGTAATTAATGGCGCTTGGCGAATCAGTAAATTTTCTCCATTCAACTGAAGCTGAATGCGTGGATCATTTTTCCAATCTACCGTCCCTGTAAGTGTGCCCACCCCACGACCACTGTTAAAAGCACCATTGATGGTGGCTTGGTCTTGGCGTATAGCCGAATACAGCTGAATATTGGTCAAATTGACTGGCAGTGAAATCATACTAATCGAACCGTCTTTCAGACGGACATCGCCTGTAAGTAGTGGTGCTTTTAGCGTTCCATTAATCTTACCTGCATACGAAATTGTTCCGCCCATCGAACGTACATCTGCAATGAAAGGTTTAAAGACTTTGAGTTGCACCTGATCAAATGCAATTTCACCGCGCATAGGCATGCTGTCCCGATACGGATCAATAACCACATTGGCATAGCCCACACCAATTTCAGGTGTTTTGACATCCAAACGGATTTGTAAACCTTCCGCGATGCTTTTGGCAACCAAAGCCACTTGTTCATATTTTAAGGTTGAACCCATATCTTGTGGGTCATCCGCCGCCAAGCCAATCACACCATCTCGGGTGACTAAACGCGCATCAATTTTGGGTTTAGACCCTTGTGCCCAAACCGCTTTAGCATGTCCATTTAATTTACCTGTAATTGCTAATCCTTCAGGCATAAAGGCAGCAAAGTCGTTTAGGTCAAGGTTTTGAGTCAAGAATGAAATATTGCCACGTGTTTTACTCACACGAATCGGCTGGTCAAAACACAACTGACTTTGTTGACTCATCCAACAATGCGCACCAATCAACAAATCTGCTTTAGCACTGTTATAGACAACTGCTGCACTTTGGCGCTGTACCAAACGTGCACGTAAAGAGTCAAAATCACCTTTTTGGATCTGACCTAACCAATCATTTTGCGCATTAAAACCACCTGCCAATTGCACATAAAATTTCGACTTTTCATTTTGTGCAGAAACTTTTAATAAATGAGCTTTGCGAATACCAGCCAGTGAAATTTCACCTTGTTGAATTTCACGATTACCACTTCTTAAGCTTTCCATTTTTGCAGTCAATAATGACGGCGTTGTTTCCGATGTCGGTAACTGCCCGACAATGCGTAATTTACGCATATCAATCAGATCTTTAAAGCCAAAATTATCCACTGCTAAGTTTGCCGTCGCCCTTAAGCGTGGTTGAGATTGGATATTTAAATAGCCGTAGGCACGACCACGCAAACCCGCATAAATTTCATACAGCGCAGGCGCATTAATATTTAGTCTTAGGTTTTGTGCATTACCCGTCGCTTGTACTTGGTTTTTGGCATAAGCCAACAGTAGATTATTCGCTTCAAACTGTTGCGGTAAAAAACCCTTTTCGCTGGAGTTGAGCACCAAAGCTAAATTACCTGTGCCACGGACTGGTTTATTGTTCAGCGTACCTGCGAGGTTTAAGCTCTCAATGTTAATGCGTTTTAAAGCATCCGACCATGTACCTTTAGTTTTCACTACACCAGACAATTCGCCTTTAACACTAGATGCAAAATATTGTGGTTTAAAACGAATGAATGCTGCATTCACATCCCAAGTGATACCGTGAATAAAATGCACCAAACCACTGGCATTAATTTGACCTGCCACACCATTGTGTTTCAACTCAGTTACTTTAATAAATTCAGGCGTTCCTGAAAGTTTTAGGTTTAACCTGCCCTGACTGGCTTCAAACTGGCTGGCTTTTAAAGCGCCATCATAGTTCACTGCATAGCCTTTGAAAGCACCACCAGCTTTTTCATCATTAAACAGGAGTGCCGCTGTTGACTTACCCGTTAAGTGAACCGTTTCATTATTGCCCACCATTTTTCCAGTCAGATCAATGCCCTGTAGCTGAATGATTTGCTGATTCGGTTTGGCATAGCCACTTGCTTGTAGCTTTCCGTTCAATAGATTAACCGGTGAAGCTTCTGCCACCATTTGCGGGTTAAAATCTTTCGCGTTTAAAACGGCTTTCCACTTCAGTTGACGTTTCTCATCAGGCAGCTCAACCACCGCATTACCACTTAAGCTTCCCTTGCCTGCCACATAACTAAAACTCGGCACATTTAAATTATTATTTTTAAAATTTAACTGTGCGAGGTAATTACCCGCAGGTAACGTTGCTTTTTCGTGTTTACTCACAACCGTAGCAACATGAATATCTTGCTGACCTTCAACCAACGCCAGTTTTACATCCCCTGAAGCACTACTTAACCAACCGATATAAGGCACGGCGCGGTCAATATTTTTCCAAGAGACATCCATCAACATTGGCTGGACTTTGTTATTTTTCTCTGGGTTTTGGTCTAGTGCGAGATGCCATGCTTCATAACGATCAAAGTCTAGATCTGCGGTTAAGTGTAAACCCTTTTCAAGTGTGCCTTTAGATGCAATTTTTGCATCCAAACTTGGTGGTAGAAAGTCAGAAACCACTTGTGGCAGTATATCGTCTTTAGGATTGATTTTATCTAAACGACCTTGTACATCCCATGTGACATGGTCTTTCCAACTCACCACACCACCTAGATTGACCGAACCTTTCATTAACCGAGCATTTAAGTTATCAATATCAAGTTGATGAACCAAATCGGTATGCATCAAAGCGGTATATTGACCTTTAGGAATGTCTTTACCACTTAGATCTGTGTTTAAGTCGATATTTAAACGCTGAATATCACCTGAAAATTTAGCAACTCCTTTTTCAGCATATAGTTTGTAATCAGTCAGAAGCGGTAAGTTGTAATGATTAAATTTGAGCTGACCTTGCATCGGCACATGTTCACGTACAGGATGCAAAATGACCCAACCCGTCAACAGGTCAGGCGTCCGTGTTGCAATACCCGCTTGAATGGTATCGAGTGTTCCCGTTGCATGTACCGCAATATCATGCACATTTAAACTATCACGCAGTGCTGGTAAGTTTGCAATTGCAGTCGCTTCAAGGGGATATTTCCCTGAGAATTTCATTTTCCCAGTTGCTTTACGAACTGCTAAATAGCCCATGTCCATACTAGAGTCTTCAAACTCAAGCTCCGTCCCCGACCAGAGGGCATTACTTAAATGCACATCATAAAAGTTAACTTCGGCATCGGATGCGGTACGGATATTTAAATGATCAACATCTGCGGTATCTAAACGTAAAACAAAAGGTAATTTAATTTCGCTGAACTTAAATGGTTCATCACTCGGTTCACCTTTGGTAATGATGCGCAAATTGCGTACATCGGCTTTACGTAGATGAATCTCTTTATCTAAGATAGCGCGCCAACCCAAACTTACATCAGCACGGTCAATTTTGACATCGACAGGCTTTAAGGTGACCACCACATTTTTAAGGATAATACCTTTCCACAGATTACCACCTTCATACTCATATTGGATAATCTGCTGGCGTTGTAAAACTTGGTCAAGTAAGAACTTACTGCCTTTATCGGTAGAGAACATGACCGCAAGCGATATCACCAACAAGATGAGCGTCAACAACAGCGTCAAAATGACACTTCTAAAAATACGTCGCTGCTTGATGAGCGGCGCAGGTGGTGTTGGTTCTTGCTGCTGTTCTACTTCAGCCATAGTCTTCCCAAAAAAGTGTTAAATATTATAATAATGAGCCAATAAAGAAATGCACACGTATCGGATGACTATCATCAGAAATACCTGAAGCGACATCAATCCGGATCGGGCCTATCGGTGATGCCCAGCGCACACCAAGACCGACACTGTATTCGGTGTCATTGCTAAAATCGGTATCATAAGCATTACCAAAGTCGCTGAATACTGCTGCACGCCAGCCTTCTTTAAACTGGTAATTGTATTCCATGGAGCCGACAGCTAAGGCCTGACCACCCACTTTAAAACCATCGACCACAGGTGACAAACTCTTATAGTCAAAACCACGAATGCCTTGGTCTCCACCCGTGAAATAACGTAAGTTATAAGGTACTTTGTTAAAGTCTGAGGTAAAGATATAACCGAGATCACCACGTCCGACAAATTGGTGGTTGTCATTTTCCCCCAAGGAATAGATAAAGCGCCAACCCGCATTTACGATGGCCATATCGGCATCTGAAAGTAGGCTTTCGCTTCCCAGTTCAATTTTATAAGTTTGTTTAATTCCCTTACTTGGGTTTACACGCTTATCACTATCGATTCTAGAAATTTCATAGCCCAATAAAAGCGATTCTTGCTCAGGGTCATTATTTGCAATAAATGCATCCGGCAAATCATCTACATTCGCAGAACCCTTTTGCGTCAATCGATCTAAACGGTAACGTACCCCATAGGTATGTTGCCAATTTCCCATTGGATTTTTAATGACACGGTCAGCCCCTGCAACAGCAGATTCAGTAAGCAAGTTTACGCCTTGTCCGATGTCATCTCGTTCTTCACGCTCATAACCACCTACGAGACTGATATAATCATTTAGTGGATGCTTATAGGGAATATTATAGCGACCATCAATAGCCTGTCGAATTTCTGAAAGTTCTAAGTTGGCATCAAAAGAGTGACCACGCTGGTTCACAATCGCACGGCGGTACTGTGTACGTAAACGAGCACCTGAGTCACTACCGTAACCTGCACCGACTTCCACACTATTTAACTGGTCTGCGTTCAAAGTGACTTTAACAGGAATCACTTTTGTTTCCCGAGCTTCAAGTTTTAAGCGCTCTTCTTCACTTTCTTTGGTTTCTTGTGCGGTGCGAAGCGCTGCTTGAGCCTTATTCTGCTCGGGATCATTAACCCCTGCGAACTGTGCTTCACTCACAACAGACTGTGTCACTTCACGGCTTGAAACAACTTCCTGTTTATCTTGAACCAAAGCATCTTGACGCGAAAGTTGTTGTTCATCGACCAACTGCTGTAAATCAGGTGGTAACTCACGAATTCTTTCAACAGGATCAGGTCGAACGGCATCTACCAAGCTGTAGTTAAAGTAACGTGAGTTAGTTAAATTATTGGCCAAACCATTAACACGCCAAAAGGTATAGTCCGCCCCAGGCTCCCAAGTCACTAAACTTTGCAAAACATCTAAATCAATAGGCAGTGGTTTGCTTGGGTCACTCATCACAAACTCAACATTGCCGAGTTTATAGCGCTCACCTGTTTCATAACGTAAGTTAATGTCTGCCGTATTTTGCGGCTGTTCAACTTTCACATCATGTAAGCGCCAGTAACTATCAAAGAAACCGTTATTGCTGGCCGCTTCATTAATTCGTGATTTGGTCGACTCGTATAAACCGTGGTGCAATACATCACCGACGTCTTGTTCAGGTAAGACTTTAATCACTTGGAACTGCGGCAAGTACTGACCTGCACCACTAAATTCGATGTTTTGTTCTTCAATCCGCACAGGGGTATTCGGTACCACCTGAATGCGCACACGGTTGCTGCTGGTTTTTTCAAACTTAAACTCAGCATTATAAAAACCGACAGCTTGTGCGGCTTGGTTTGAAAGTGAACGCAATTGTGGCAATGCCGAAGGAAAGTCTTCAAAAGACTCTTCGGTAAAGCTAGAAATTTTGCCTTTGATATTTTCTTTTAAATTAACCAAAGCGGCCTGATACGCTTTATTGGATATTTCACCTTCATATTTCGCATTGATGATTTCGACATCCGCACTGATCCGCGGCACTTTTGCAGTATCCAGTTCTCTTGGTGGTCGAATTTTATAAAGCATGCGCTTAAAGAAATTAGGTTCTTTTGCAATTTGCTCTTCAGCACTCATGCCAAAATCTAAGGTATTTCCTTGCGTGTTGGCTTCTACAGAAATTTTACTGTCTGCTTGAATGCTTTGCATCAGTTGATCAACATTGACTGGAGCTTGATTAATTTCTGCCATTTCCTGCTGAGTGGCATCACTCACCACCAACTCGGTCGTTTGACCGCTACGGTAAGCTTGGGCTTCTGCTTTCGCTTGCTCAGCCACCTGATAAATATCATTGGCCATGCCTTGATCAACTTGCACAGTTGGCAAGTCCTCAAGATCTTCAAACTCAATCGGTGCAAATTCAGGTAAATTTTTTAAAGCCGCCTGTTGCTGTTGCAACATTTGCATACTGTCTGGAACGCTAGGCTGAACTACAGAATTTTCAACTTTTTTTAATTCGTCAGCGCTGCTCATACCTTGACGAATCGCTTCTTTTTTAATGTCTTCAGTGAATTGCGTAGAAATTTGTGGCTCGATTTGTGCGTTACTTAGTTCAATCGCAACGGGCGTTTCAGCCAAAGTGGCTTGTGACAAAAGCGTTAAAAAGATACTCAGACACAAATATTTATTGTTATGATGCCATGGTATGAAAGAATTCATACTCAATGAAAGAGTCGACTTTTTAAATTGTGTTTTGGCAAGCATAGAAAACTCTAAATTTATTTAATCGTTATGGATTTGCTCTAATGAATTGTCACAAAAGAACTGAAATCTATTGATTATTTTACCCAATTTCAGGTTTTAAATATCTTACATGATTTTATTGAACGTTTGAGCAATTAGTCACATTTCTTAATAAAACTTAATGCAGTGCAAAAAGCATGAAAAACAATGAACATCTATTAAGTACCCGTCGTTTTCTTCCCATGTTTATTACCCAATTTTTTGGTGCTTTAAACGACAATGTCTATAAACAGGCTTTGCTTTTAGTCATTACTTATGGATGGATTAATCAACAAGCCGCGGATGTCAGTACCTTAAATAATTTAGCCGCGCTGTTATTTATTTTGCCTTACTTCATTTTTTCTGCAACCGCAGGACAAATTGCCGATAAGTTTGAGCGCTCACAACTTATTCGAGGCATCAAAGTTCTAGAAATTGTGATTATGCTCATTGGTTCCGCGGGTTTCTTATTGGGCAATTTATGGCTACTGCTCTTGGCTCTATTTATGATGGGCACACACTCCACCTTCTTTGGCCCCATTAAATACGCCATTTTACCTGAGATTCTAAAACCGAATGAACTCATGTCGGGCAATGCGCTATTTCAGTCGGGTACCTCCATTGCTATTTTAATCGGGATGATTTTGGGTGGCGCAGTCATTTCGGCTTCTCAAGGCAATCTTATTTGGATCAGCCTGACTGTCGTCATCATTGCCATTTTGGGTTATCTCTCCAGCCGATTTATCTTAAAACAACAAGTCAGCTCACCCGACTTAAAAATTGACTGGAATTTCTTTAGAACCAGTTTTCAAACACTCAAATATGCCAAAAGCTTCCCCCTCATCTTTATGATTTTACTGGGGAATTCATGGTATTGGTTTTACGGTGCAACTTATCTCACCCAAATTCCACAGTTGACTCAACAAAACCTACATGCATCAGAAAATGTCGTCAGTCTTTTACTCACCTTCTTTTCTGTCGGGATTGGAGTCGGTTCACTGCTGTGTCGTAGAATTGGTGGCTCTGAAGTGAATATTAAAATGGTGCCTATCGGTGCGATTGGACTCACCCTATTTGCCTTTTACTTGGCTTTGAGTCTAGCTTTTGTACCTGAGCGTACAGGCGTGATGATGAATATCGCGGATATGTTTAACCACGGTGCAATTTACTACCATGTCATGCTTGCGGTGACCTTACTCGGCATCAGTGGCGGTTTTTATATTGTGCCGCTATACGCCATGATGCAAGCCTATTCACCGCGTTCACACCGTGCACGTGTTGTTGCCGCAAACAACATATTAAATGCGGTGTTTATGGTGTCTTCTGCTATATTTTCGATTATCATTTTAAGTGTTTTGAAGATTGATATTAAAATACTTTTTAGCATTACTGCTGTATTGAGTGCGGGCTTTACGCTGTGGTTGTTATATCGGCTCAAACCCATGCTAAAAACTGTACAACCTGAGTTAGAGGACTAAAGTTATGCGTCATTACACTGGCATCGATAAATTTATCAATTCTTTTGATCAAGCCCTGCGTAGCTTAGTTCCAGGCACAACGTCTGCTCAACGTGAAAACCCAGGCAAGGCGGTCGAAACCCAACTCGCAGTGAGTGAAGCGCGTCATGTTGCAGGTTTAATGCGGGTCAACCATAGTGGCGAAGTGTGTGCGCAAGCGCTTTATCATGGGCAAGCTTTAACGGCAAAACTGCCAAATGTACGCCGCGAAATGGAACAAGCAGCGATTGAAGAACAAGACCATCTTGCATGGTGTGAAGACCGCTTAAAAGAGCTGGATAGCCATACCAGTCTACTCAATCCTATTTGGTACAGCTTATCCTTTGGTATGGGCGCAATCGCAGGCATTGCAGGTGATAAATATAGCTTAGGTTTTGTTGCAGAAACTGAACGTCAAGTCAGTCTACATTTACAACATCACATCAGCCAACTCCCTGCTCAAGATGACCGTTCACGCAATATCCTTGTGCAAATGAATGAAGATGAATTACATCACCGTGATACAGCACTGAATGCTGGCGGTGTCGATTTGCCAATTCCTGTCAAAATCACCATGACGGCTATTTCAAAACTCATGACCAAGACCAGTTATTTTATTTAAGCAAATATGCCTTACTCTTATAAAAAAGCAGTGGTTATGCCACTGCTTTTTTATTGACTCTAATTTGCTTATTCCGCTGATATCGGCAGTAATAAGGTATTAACCGCTTGCTTTAAATTCGCCGTATATTTTGATGATAGTGATGGATTGGATGGATAGCTTTTCCCATTGTATTTCAGCACGACTTGCCCTAAACCACGCGTATAAACCGACAAATCACGCCAACCTTGGGTTTGGGTACTTAAAGCATAAATCGGTGTAGATGACACAGTCATTTTGCTATGCGGTTGGAAACTTCCATTTTCAAGACCTTTAAAGACCAACAATGTACAGCCACCTGAACCACACCACTCCATCCCACTTAATAGCACCACGGCATCATCGATACCGTCTTGGTTTAAATCATACAGACTACTTTGATAATCCGATTGATCTTGCGTATAGGCCTGTACAGCTAGTTTTAGCCCTTGTTTTTCAGCAGTTTGAGAGATACTCGTTGTATCCATAGCAGTTGTAGTCGTCGCTGTCATCTTAGACGGTGTTGAATGACAGCCCGCTAGAAGCACTGCTAAAGAAAGAGCGCTAAAAATTTGTATTTTCATGAAAATAGCTCGCTGTGAATTGTGTTTTATGAGCATGTTAAGCCAGTTCAAGTGCCAATCACACTTCGATATGTTACTTAGCTTCCAAACAGCTCACCGTTGGAAATACATGCGCTTGATGTTGAAATGCAGCATCATTCCACACATCGAACATTGGAATTTTAACGTCTAGAGCCAAAGGCAATTTTTTGGGATTGAACTGCATATATTCTAAGTCTCTCCCCCATGCAATCAAATCGACATCTAGTGAAATCTGATGCGATGGACGAATACGCCCAGATGTAGCTTCCATATTTTTCAGCAATACTGAAATATCGGTAACAGACAAAGACGATTTCAGCAAACAGGCTGCATTCCAATAATCTGCCCCAACCCCATCACGGCATGGAATTAAATAAATATTCGAAAATTGCAGTTGCCCAATTTTAGCAAGTTGCTCAGAGGCATATAAAAAATGTTGCTTTGGATTATTATTACTCGCCAGAGCTAGGGCGAAAATCGTTTCGGTGGCGTTCAAGACGAATTCCTACAGAATTTGCTTGCGCGATAATGGCAGGCTTACGGATGGTAATATTAATCGATTCAATCGCATGAAAGGTAGAAAAAAGTGCGTTGATGACCAATTTTGCCGCATGTTCAATCAGCTCAGGCTTAGCATCTTGAATAACCTTTGCTGCAATTTCACAAATTTCAGCATAATTTAAGGTATGGTCTAAGTCATCTGAGTTTGATGCTTGCTCCAAATTTGTTTGAATAACCATATCCAACATTAAAGGCTGAATAATCTGACGTTCCCAGTTAAAACAGCCAACCACTGTTTCAACTTTTAAGCCTTCAATGATAATTGCGTCCACATTATTACCTTTAACAGATTTTGACTTTTAATCCCTGCCTTGCGAAACCATGTTTCTCATCCCTTAAACAGGAAAGCGTTTCCAGTCCCTCTCTTCAAAAGAGGAACTGAAAGGGATTTTTTGGAGAATGTGCTTCAAAAAATTTAGTTTTTTAACAACACATTTGGGTCCATAGTTTGCACCATTTGCAAACGCTGGTCAGCATAGATGTCGGTATAGGGTGCAAGGATGCGCATGAAACGATCGAAATACAGCATCTGTTTAAATAACAAGGCAAAATCACGCGGGAAGCGAATACCGTGACGCTCGCCCACTGCGACCATATCCATCATGATGTCATTCAAATCTGCTGGGTTTGAACTCAGCAACTCTTGCGGATCTGCCAACAACACACCACTGAATAAACGCTCAAGATCTGCAGCCAACACCTGAGTATCAATCTTCACTGCGGTCATGCCCATTCCCAGCATATTTTCCGCCATGAGTGCATAATCCGTTTTTTGTAAGGCATCCATAAACGCGATGCAAGCTGTCCAGACTTCAGGTTTCAACTGCCCCACAATTCCGAAATCAATAAAACCGACACGACCATCATCAAGCAGCATCAGGTTTCCAGCATGTAAGTCAGCATGGAAGCTATTACACATCATCAGGCTACCAAACCATGTGTTCATGGCAGTAATCAGGACTTGTGATGGATCCTTACAGCGCTTTTTAACCACTTCAAAATCAGTTAATGGCACACCGTAAAGACGCTGCATGGTGAGCACACGGCGAGTCGAATATTGGTGATAGACCTTAGGCGCCATCGCCTTATGGTTTTGCGTGATATTGAGATAGTTCACAAAGTCATCCAGATTACTGGCTTCTTCAATAAAATCGACTTCACGAACCATGCGGGTTTTGATTTCGTCCACAATGTCTGCAAGCGATGCAAATTTGACTTTAGGCACTGCTTTTTCTAAAACCTTGGTTGCCCAGTGCAGAACATTTAAGTCGGTATACAGAATTGTTTCTACACCTGGCTTTTGTACTTTAATCACCACATCTTCGCCCGTCACCAGCTTTGCAGCATGGACTTGGGCAATAGATGCTGAAGCTAACGGTGTTTCATCAATCGATGCAAAAATCTCAGACAGGTTTCGGCCTTCAAACTCAGACGCCAAAACCCCTTGTACATAACTAAACGGTAAAGATGGAGTTTGGTCTAAACAGCCTTGAAACTCTTCAACATATTCACGTGGAAAAAGTGAAGGCGTACTCGCAATAAACTGACCCAACTTGATATAGGTTGAACCCAGAGACTCGAAGGTTTCACGCATCAGTTTGGCATTACTTGGTTTTTCAGTTGCGTACTTAATACCCGCACGCGCTGCAATGACGGCTGTTTCCCCAACGCGGGCAACAGAACGCAGTCCATCTAAAAAGATATTGTTCTTCATAATATCGGTCAAAAATAAATTGTATTGAGTGTATCAAAGAATAAAAAAATTGTAGGCTTATCTTGCCTGACAAACTGGACAATCTGTATCTTTTTCGAAAGCAAGCAAACGTTGTTTCATACTTAGACCATCCCAAAGCAACAGGCGTTGTTTAAGTGCGGTTACATTTAAACCCAAATATAAGAGTGCATGATGCGCTTGAAGGCTGGCCATCACGTTTGGCGTGGTAGCTAAAACGCCCGAATCTGCACAGCGTAGGCTTTCATTCGTATGTTCTTCTCTCGGGAACAGACATTCATAGCAAGCGGACTCACCTTCCACCATAAACAGTTGCCCTTGAAAGCCAATGGCTGATGCACTGATGAGTGGAACATTGGCCGCTTTACACTGCTGATTGACCAAATACCGTGTCATAAAATTATCACAACCATCAAGGACTAAGTCTTGACCTACAATTAAGCTAGCTGCATTAGATGTATCAAGTTTTACGGCATGCGCATGGACTTGAATATAGGGATTAATCTGCTTTAAACGCTGGGCCAAAACCTCTGCTTTATAAAAACCGACATTATCTTCTACATAGGCAATCTGTCTTTGGAGATTGCTCACTTCGATGGTATCGGCATCAATCAAGGTGATTTGCCCTACACCAGCACGTGCCAATAACTCCGCAGTCATACAACCGATGCCACCACAGCCCACTATCAGTACATTGGCTAACTTTAGTTTTTCTTGTGCCTCTATATCCCATCCGTCCAATAAAATTTGACGGCTATAGAGATGCATTTCAGCACTACTGAGTTCTAGACTTTCATCTAACTCGTCCATGATTCAGCCTTTCGCTAAAGAAAATGTTGATAGCGAATTATACCCATGAAACCAAGGTTAGCTATGCACAAATTCAATAAATGCTATGTGCTTTACATAGCTCAACTTTTTCACTTTTAAGTTAATGTATTGAATCATACTAGTTGCCTATTTTAATTTACTTAGGCTATTAATACCTCTAGCTATATTTCAAGCGGTGTTCCACAAGTCATATCCCGCTATAAATGAATAAAAGAAAAAGCCAGCCCATTTAGAACTGACTGGCTTTAACTCGAACTAGATTTCAACAAAAAAGTAATACTCGGAAAGCGTCATCTTCAGCCTGTATGGGGGTAAGCAAGATAATGTTTCTTCGATATATTTTAACAAATCCAAGAAAAGAACAGGTTTTGCAGATGACCATGGTTTTGCCTACTTTTGCCGAAACAAAAGTAGGGCGAGCCGCAGGCTAATGATGAAATTGGATGAAAATTTGATAAGACTCCGCCAAGATAATTTTCTTCAATCGGTTAGATCAACAATTACATCGAATTCAAGTTACCCCTAAGACCCTTTTATTTATAAATTAAATGGCAGCTTGTAAAGTTTGCATCTTTGCTACTTCTTGCTGTTTCAGTAAATTACGTTGAATTTTGCCACTCGACGTTTTCGGCAAGCTTTCAACAAACTCAATTTCTTTCGGATACGCATGTTTAGATAAACGTGAGCGCACATAGGCTTGGAGTTTGCCATCCAATTCTTTAGATGCTTGGTACTGTGGCTTCAGCACCACAAAAGCTTTCACCACTTCAGTGCGCTCTGGATCAGGCTTACCAATCACAGCAGACTCAAGTACTTCGGCACACTCAAGTAAGGTACTTTCGACATCAAAAGGACCAACTCGATAGCCTGACGTTGTAATGACATCGTCAGCACGTCCAACAAAGTCGATACCGCCAATTTCATTTAGTTTGACCGTATCACCTGTTAAATAATACTGCCCCACAAAGGATTTACGATTATTGCCACCATAGCCCTTAAACCATGTCAGTGGTGACTGGCTAAAGTCTATCGCCAACGTTCCAATTTCACCGCACTTCACTTCTTGGTGATTCGCATCCAGTACTGCAAAACGGTGTCCTGGGTTGGCAAAGCCTGCCGAACCAACTTTTTTCTCATGCTCCAATGCATGATGGTTAGCAATCACCATGCCCAACTCAGTTTGTCCATATTGGTCATAAATGTTAACGTTCAGATCATTATTGAACCAATGAATCACTTCTGGGGTCAAAGGCTCACCCGCACTACTGACGGCGCGTAAGTGGGTTTTAATGGAAGGATCAAACTTCTCTTTAAAACCAAAGAACATCCGAAAAGCTGTAGGCGAACCCGTTAAGTTACTAACGCGATACTTTTTAATGACTTCAACCGCATGATCGACGCTAAATGCACGCTCATCCATAATGATGCTATGCCCCAAGCTGAGCGGCCCAGTAATGCCGTAGTACAACCCATAAGCCCAGCCCGGATCGGCTAAATTCCAGAATGAATCGTCTTCTCTTAAATCGACTGCATGTTGCATATAGCCCTTAAAAGCCAAAACCGCTTTTAATGGGACAGGTACGGATTTCGCCAAACCTGTGGTGCCTGAGGTAAACATCATCAGGAAATCATCATCAAAGCTACGCAAAACAGCTTCACATTGATCGGCCTGTTGTTCTGCTTCCTGCCAAAAATCAGCTTCATTACTAGCTAAGTTTGTTCCTGCATTCACAGTCAGGATATGTTTAACTTCAACGTGATTTAATTTTGGACGTTGCTCTGCATTGGTTACAATCAATTTGGTGTTTGCAGTTAAAACCCGATGCTCAATCGCTTTCGACTCAAAAGCGGTAAACAAAGGTTGATAAATCGCGCCGATCCGCCATGTTGCTAAAATCGTAATTAATAGTTCAGGCGTACGCGGTAACAGCCCTGCGATACAGTCACCTACTTGAATGCCAATACTTTTAAAATAATTTGCCAACTGTGCTGAGAC
Organism: Acinetobacter sp.; assembly: GCF_036666595.1. Classification (GTDB taxonomy): domain Bacteria; phylum Pseudomonadota; class Gammaproteobacteria; order Pseudomonadales; family Moraxellaceae; genus Acinetobacter. The sequence continues at coordinate 120,205 of NZ_JAVWVO010000003.1, forward strand.
AACATCGAGCTGTTCAAAACTCCATTGCTCAGACTCTCCATTTTTTCCTTCCCAAATGAGTGCTATTTTTTGCTGCCCGACATAGCGCTGACAACACTCAATATAAGCATTTATTGCATTGGGTTGGCCGACCAATTGTTCTTGAATCAGTTGCTCATAGTTAAATTCTTGATGGGCTTGTTCTAATGTCTTCATCACGACAACCTCGCATTATCCATTTTTTAAGGCCAAATCCACTTTGGCCGTCCATATTCTTTATCGTTTTAAGCGTTGAACTGACGTCATTGTCAGTCCTATATTGTTTGAAACACTCGAGCAGTTCAGTTGCTCGACTTATATGACCGTAATTAACTGCTGTACCTAGATAACCATGTTTTAAATGCACCTACAATTTCCAAATCCCTCAATGAAAATGTAGGCTTTGAACATCGACCAAGGTCTAAAACTGAGCCGACTTAAACCTTGGTGACTTCACGTGCAATCACAAGACGCTGGATATCAGATGCTCCTTCATAAATCTGGCTCACACGGACGTCCCGATAAATTCGTTCAACAGGAAAATCTGAAACATAGCCATAGCCACCATGAATTTGAATAGCATCAGAACAAACTCGCTCCGCCATGGTTGAGGCAAACAATTTGGCCATAGAGGCTTCTTTTAAACATGGCAAACCTGCATCCTTCAAAGCCGCTGCATGGAAAATTAACTGCCGTGCCGCTTCAATTTGCGTCGCCATATCGGCTAAACGAAAAGCAACTGCTTGATGTTGTACAATTTCAACACCGAAGGCTTTGCGGTCATTGGCGTATTCAACCGCTGCATCTAAAGCGGCACGCGCCATACCCACTGATTGCGCTGCAATGCCAATACGCCCCGACTCCAAATTTGAAAGCGCAATTTTATAGCCCTCACCTTCCGCACCTAGCAAATGATCAGCCGGAATGCGGCAGTTTTCCAAAACGATGGTTGCCGTATCTGAACAATGCTGCCCCATCTTTTCTTCTATACGAGAGACAATATAGCCTTTGGTATTGGTTGGGACTAAAAAGCAAGAAATGCCTTTCTTACCCGCAACTTTGTCTGTGACTGCAAAAACCAAAGCGACTTGCGCATGCTTTCCTGTGGTAATGAATTGCTTGGTTCCATTCAGCACCCATTCATCACCCTCACGAACGGCCTTACACTCCAATGCACCTGCATCTGAGCCTGCTTGTGGTTCAGTGAGACAAAAACATCCCAACCACTCACCTGTGGCAAGCTTGCTTAAATATTTCTGCTTTTGTGCATCAGTTCCGTAGCGCTGGGTAATACCGCACGGTAGTGAGTTTTGCACGCTGACAATGGTCGAAATCGCACCATCACCTGCTGCAATTTCCTCAAGTGCCACCACCAGTGAAATATAATCTAAGCCTGCACCACCCCACTCAGGTGAAACAGTCATACCCAAAGCACCTAACTCACCAAGCTCTTTAAGTTCTTGCGCAGGAAACTGTGCAGTTTTGTCACGTACAGCCGCGGTTGGCTTCAGTTTTTCCTGCGAATAACTACGCAACATATCCTGAACCATTTTTTGTTCTTCATTTAAAAGCATGGAGTATCCCTTCTCTATTCAGGTTATTAAATTTAATAAGTATTTGATACACGGCGACCCATTCGCAACCTGAAAGCCTTTCAAAAGATAATGTTTCTGCGAGAAAGTAGTCTGTAAATTTAATAAAACAGGTTTTGCGAATGGAGATGGTTTTGCCTACTTTTTCCGAAAGAAAAGTAGGCCGAACCGAAGGTTATAAGAAGCCTTTACTTATCGATGCAAGACTCCGTCATAAACTCAAAGATCACAAATCAAAATAGATTATTTAGGCTGCATACGAATCGCGCCATCTAAACGAATCACTTCACCATTCAAATAACTATTTTCAAAAATATGCCCTACAAGCTGAGCAAACTCTTGAGGTTTTGCCAACCGCTTCGGAAATGGCACCATTTCACCCAACGCATCTTGTACATTTTGCGGCATCGCCTTCAACATTGGCGTTTCCATAATGCCCGGAGCAATGGTCATCACTCGAATTTTTTCACGTGCTAGCTCGCGTGCCAGCGGTAAAGTCATTGAAACTACAGCACCCTTAGAAGCTGCGTAAGCAGTCTGGCCAATTTGCCCGTCATAAGCTGCAACCGAAGCTGTATTCACAATCACACCGCGTTCTTCTTCACCGGCTTGAAGTTCATATTTTGAGATTAACTGCGCCGCAAAACGCAGCATATTAAAAGTACCTGAGACATTGATGTTTAATACTTTTTGGAATAACGCCAGCTCATGAATACCATCACGACCCAACACTTTGGCTGAAGGCGCTACACCCGCACAGTTCACCAAACCATTCAACTGTGCATATTCCGCCTCGACTTCTTGGAAAAAACTTTGCACAGCATGCTCATCAGTAACATCGAGGCTTTTAAACTGAGCATTTTCACCCAACTCACGCTGTAGCTCTTCACCTAAAGCTTGGTTCATATCCACCAAAATGACTTTCGCACCTTGCTCAATCAAATGACGTGCTGTCGCTGCACCTAGACCCGATGCACCACCCGTGACGACAAAAATCTTCCCTTGAATCTTCATTTATTTTTCCTTGTATGATTGAATGCTACGACTTAAGAAGAAATGTAAACACAGAAGCACTTGAGTACAATTTCCAAATATTGCATCTTCCATGATGGTTTTGGACAATGCTCAAAATGCACAATAAAAATATGGAAGCCACTATGACTGCATCGGAACATGCAAACGCCCAGAAAGATTCCATTTCAATTGCTTTGGTACACGAAGCATTGTTTGAAGCTGAAAAGCAGGGATATGCAGTTGCTGATATTTTGAAAAATGCAGGCATCAATAGCGAATTGTTAAGTGCGACAAAAGCACGAATCTCAGTCAATCAATATGCACAGCTCTGGACTGAACTGGCCAATGTGATGAATGATGAGTTTTTTGGGATGGATCGCCATGCTATGCGCCGTGGCAGTTTTCAGTTTTTATCTAAATCACTATTACACACCACCCAGTTGGACCAAGCCCTTCAGCATATTTTGCAATTTATGAATCTGGTGCTAGACGACTTTAGTAGTCAACTCATGGTGCAAGAGCATTATGCCTATATTGTGATTTATGAAAGACAGCAGCCCAAGCGAATGTTTAGTTACGCAACTTACATCATGCTGATTCATGCCCTAATGTGTTGGCTAGTGGGTCAACGGGTGATTTTGAATCAAATTCAACTCAAATGTGCTGCACCTAAAGATGACATCGACTACAAAGTTCGTTTTTGTGAAAACATCCAGTATCAAATGGCTGAAAACTATATTCAGTTCGATGCAAATTATTTAAAAATGCCCATAAAACAGGACAGCAAATCGTGGTATCAATTTATTCAGCAAACCCCACATATTTTACTGACCCGTTATAAAAACCCACATTCAATCAGTGCCCAAATTCGACGCTATTTAATGCAAGAACCCCCGATCCAGTGGCTTGAACTGTCTGAAATTGCCCATCATTTCAATATGTCTGAGGCGACTATTCAGCGTCGCCTGAAAAGTGAAGGTTTCAGTTATCAACAACTCAAAAATGATATACGCCGTGATATGGCGATTGAGCTACTCAGTAACAGCCAAGTATCATTACAAGACATTAGCACTGAACTCAATTTTCATGATCCGAGTGCTTTCCATCGTGCTTTTAAAAAATGGACAGGCGTCAGCCCCGGCGCTTATCGTCAAAATAAGGACGCTTAACTTAGGTCGATTGATATAGGCAACTACAAGACACTCTTGCTCTTTCTACATAACAAATAACCAACCCATAAAATTTTCTCGTTCAAGTCAAACCTTATCATTCAATTGTTCAGGCTTGGGTTTTGATTGGCCAAATGAAATGTCAACAGGGCTTATAAATTAAATTGAATTTTTGATGCTCATTCATCGGAAAATTAGGGTGCTGTCGCACTTTGTCACTGACTTAAAAAAATTACCTGCCATAGTGATCTCGTCATATTGTTTTACACAATATTGAATAAAAACATCATGGAGGGAACACATGAGCACCCAATTAAATAAAAACTTAATGAAAAATATCGGATGGTTATCATTATTGCTGTGCAGTCAGCAAGCGATAGCCGACTCATACATTTATGTGACCAATACCACCCCTGAAACGGTATCCGTCAATGTTAATCATCACGGCACACGCACCTTAACTCAGGGGAGTCAATGGGCTCAAGAAGCAACCCAAATTGCACCTTATGAAACCAAACGTGTACTGCGTTATAACCGTTATACTGGGGTAAAGTCAGGTCAAACCTATAATTTTGATACCGTGATTACAGGCGGTGGTTCAAGCGTCACCCTGAAACAATCCATGACTGGCACTTGGTCTGGCAGTGATATTAAACACTCTGCATCTGGTAGTGATTTTTCTGCACCATGGTTCAACGACCGTAACATTCAGCGTTTCAACACCAATTATGCAGGAAAAGCGGCGCAGACTGCGTTTAAAGCTGAATATACTGGTGGTTATGATGACTTCCACTACACTATCCATCAAAATACCGTGCCAGAACCCGTTGTCAGCAGTGCTGATGAGTTTAAAGTTTTAACCTACAATATTTATGCGCTTCCTTTAGTGGCAAGCAAAATTGATTCGCGTTTAGAGCAACTGCCGCAAAACCTAAAAGGCTACGACGCGATCTTATTCCAAGAAACCTTTGCTTCTGGTCGTACCGCCATGTTGGCCAAATTAGCGCAGGAATATCCGTACCAAACTTATATTCCAATCGGTTCAGGTTTCAATATCTATGACAGCGGCATATTGGTTGCAAGTCGCCATCCAATTGTAAAAACGGATCATTTTATTTACCCGAGCTGTACAGGCATTGACTGTTTTGCCGATAAAGGCGTGATTTATGCTGAAATTCTCAAGAATGGCAAAGCCTATCATGTGACCTCCACGCATACCGCATCGTTTGATACCGACGCGGCACGTGATATGCGCCAGCAACAATTTAAGCAAATCCGCGCTTTGGTCGATAAGCAAAATATCCCGTCATTTGATGCGGTACTCATGGGCGGTGACTTTAATGTCAATAAACTACTGTGGCCGCAAGATTATGCGCAAATGCAAATCAACTTGAATGGTACGGTACCAGTCAGCACAGGATATACCGAATCGACCTTCGATCCACGAGTGAATAAACTCGCAGGTGCAGGACTCACGGGCGGCTCTACCGTAGAATATTTAGACTATGTAGTGTCATCCAATAACCACCGTCAGCCTATGCAAGCACGTAATGATGTCCGTATTCTTCGCTCGGCTGCCGACCCCGTATTTATGACTTGGGACTTATCTGACCACTTCCCAGTAATGGGTCAATTCCAATACAACCCATAAGGAAGAATAATGAAGCGCTTTGGGCTTATCGCTTTGGTGCTGAGTGTATTGGTGATCGGTGTGGTGATATGGTTGGGCCTTGGCTCATCATATGCCACATCGGGTCAAACTCAGGCATCCTCACCGTCCCTTACAGAGACTGCTCAACCCAGCAGTTTGCAAGAGAAGCTTGCCGCTGCAAACAATGACGAGTCAAAAATGCAGCAACAACAGCAACAAGAATCAATCCAACAAATCATTCAACACTTTCAAAAAAATCCGGGCAATATCACACAATTATTAAACCAGTTACAGCAAAACTGCCCCGATACCAACTGTCAGGCATTATTAAAACAAGTATTGGACGAATATCCAGATCAGCAGTTTGCCCAGACTTTAAAACAATTGATAGAACGCCTACCACTGTACGAAAAAGAAATGCAAGCTAAAACCATGTCCACACAAATGACACCACAACAGCGTTATCAGGAGATTTGGAACTTACGTGAACAAACTTTAGGTAAGCAAGAAACACAACTTGGCTTTGCTGAAGAAAAAGAATTTGCCAGCTATCAGTTTGCTTATGGTGAGCTTTTGAGCCGCGCACCGCACATGACGCTACAACAACGTCTGAATGAACTTACGCAATTACAGCAACAATATAAAAACCCGAGCAAAAATATTGATGGTCAAAGTGGTAGTTATGATAAAGCCCTTAAATTGGCTTTAATTGGCGTCACCGACCCAATACAACAGCAAGAAATTACCCAACAAATTCGTAACAGCTACTTTTCAGGCAAAGAGGCGGCGCAATTGGCTGAACGCGAACAACAAGTCGCTCGACAGCAACAACAGATCGCTAGTTATCAATCTGAACTTGCTGCTCTGAACCAAGAAATGAACCAGCAAAAACAAAACTTAGCTGAAAGTGCATGGCAGCAGCAATATCAACTCCGCCTAGAACAACTGAGGCAAAAGCACTTTAACTAGTGGCTTAAACGTTCATCATTCTCCACCCTAAACAAAGACAGCTAAAGCAATGCTAAATACCTCATATTGCTTTAGCTTGTCCTTGTAAATTTCACTTCCACAATATGTCTAAGTTTGAATCAGTAATCTTAAAATAAAGAGTATTGCAACAATACCGACAATATAAATATTATATTTCAATAATTTAAAACAAATTCAAATAAATTTTTAATTGAGATTCCACAATATTCCAGATTGAATTCTTCTTTTTGATCGATCCGAGTCCATTTGAGCAGTAGCGTAAAATGTAAACATGCACTCAATTTAATAAATTTAATCTTTTCATTTACTTAACAAATCCATCTTTCATTTATCGGAATCTATTTGCAAAAAGCTCCAAAATGGATTATTTTTCAACCAATTTTAAAGCATTCTTTAATGCTTATTTTCCGGCTGTACTCCCCCTGTTTAATCACCTTATTTCTTTTAAAGGTTATGACATGCTTAAAATGATTGATGTTCTCGATCAACGTCTGGTGCAAAACTTTACTCAAGCTTTGCAGTCTCCTACCCCACAATTTGAAGAGCAACTGGATCAAGGTATTCTCAATGCATCAGACCTTGAATTAAATCATGCTGTTACTGCATTTTTTAATGAAGTTAATGCGATTGAAGCTGCTCAAGCGTTGGATATTAGCGCTGACCGTATTCAAGCCCTTCAGTTAGGTGCATCGTTTAAAGATGAACAATATTTAGCTGATCTAAAGAAAATTGTGACACTTTGTCTTGCACTTGAAACTGATGCTTTAGAGCAAGTTGAAGTGTTTGACAGTTTACAAGACTATCCAATGTAAGCTTGCAACCCCCTTAAAAAAAGCGACTATTACAGTCGCTTTTTTTCATTCAAAATGAATGATTTAGTTATGCAATTTTCATATAAGAAGAAATTATTCTATGCTTTTTGGAAGTTATTCTATACTCCAAAAACTGCACATAGCTCAACCAAGTTATTAAAATTCAGATAGTTAAACCAAGACCACCCGTTTATTTCAATTTAATATTTTGTTATCCATTTTTCTTTTTTTATTTTTCGCATCCATAAGGTTAAAAGAACCCACAAATGAACTTATTTAAATGATACAACATGAAAAACTTTAAACTACTGAGCACTTCACTGATTTTAAGTCTGATCGGTTCTTATGCCAATGCCGCTATTCCAAACACGCTCAAACTTGATTATGCCTACTACGCACCAACCAGCCTCGTAGTCAAAGAACAAAAGCTCTTAGAAAAGGCCTTACCTAAAACTGAAATTAAATGGGTATTTAGCCAAGGAAGTAACCGCTCGTTGGAATATTTAAATAGCGGCAGTGTCGATTTTGCTTCAACCGCAGGACTTGCAGCCGTACTCAGTCGTGCCAACGGCAGTCCAATCAATACCGTTTATATCCAGAGCCAACCTGAATGGACTGCTTTAGTGGTTGCTAAAAACTCCCAAATTAAAAGCCTAAAAGACTTAAAAGGAAAAAAAATTGCCGCAACCAAAGGCACAGATCCATTTCTATTTACCTTACAAGCGCTGGATACAGTGGGTCTAAATAAACGTGATGTACAACTGGTTCATTTACAACATCCAGATGGCAAAACAGCTTTAGAACGTGGTCAAGTCGATGCTTGGGCAGGCCTAGATCCACTGATGGCATCGGCACAAGTGCAATCTGGCGCAAAACTGCTGTATCGAAATATTGGGTTTAACAGTTATAGCGTACTCAGTGTCAAAGAGTCTTTTACTCAGCAAAGTCCCGAAGCTATTGAAGCAGTGATTAAAGCTTATGAGCAAGCACGTAAATGGGCCAAAGCTAACCCAGAGAAATTGGCGGAGTTACTGGCACGCGAGTCCAAACTGCCGTTGAATGTCGCAAAATTACAATTAAGCCGTACCAACTTTGATCAAAACATTCCGTCAGCCAAACAGATTGCTGCATTACAAAAGTCTGGCGGAATTTTGAATGAAGAAGACTTAGTCCGTAAAGGCACCAATGTTAATCAAGTCGTGACTCAGTTGTTTAAACCACAATATGCACAAAAGGTTGTAAGCAAATAATGACCAAGTCAGTCGCGAGCTCTTTCACCCCTATTGTAGTGAAAAAGAGTTCCTCATTTCAGTTGAAATTGAAGCGTGTTCTCAAAGCGATCACCCTTCCAATGCTCTTACTGATTGCTTGTGAATATCTGGTTCGTGCAGGTTTTATTGAACCTTATTTATTGCCTGCTCCCAGTAGTCTGTGGCAAACCTTTCTAGATTTATGGCAGGCAGATTTATGGATGCATGTCTGGACCAGTACATGGCGAGTATTTTTAGGATTTTTTATTGGGAGTGCCCTGGCTTTAATGTTTGCGATTTTGGTGGGACTCAATAAACAGGTTGAAGCGTTTTTAGAACCCAGTTTTTCCGCAATTAAATCCATACCGAGCTTGGCGTGGATTCCTCTACTTTTACTGTGGTTGGGAATTGATGAAGCATCGAAAATTACCCTAATTGCAATTGGCGCATTTTTTCCGACCTATACCAACACTGTCGCAGCGATTAAAGGGGTTGATCGCAAGCTCATCGAAGTCGCACAAGTCTATCGACTGAAGTACTGGCAGCAAGTGCAACAGATTATTTTGCCTGCGGCATCGCCGGGGATCTTAACGGGACTGCGCAACAGTTTAAGTTTGGCATGGATGTTTATGATTGCCGCAGAACTCATTGCAGCAACACAAGGCATTGGCTACTTACTGAGTGATGGTCGAGAAACTTCACGTCCTGATATTGTGATCTTAGCGATTATTCTTTTAGCCGTGCTTGGAAAATTCAGTGATAGCATCATGAAAGCCATCGAGACTTGGCTGCTGCGTTGGCGCGATGTATTTGGAACATAAGCTAGAAAAAATAAAAGCGCATCGAATGCGCTTTTATTTTGAAGGGAACAATGAAATTATTGTGTCCACTGCCCTAAAGTGACGCGATCATTCCCACCATAATCTTTCACCGTACGGACTTGTTTATAGCCCGCTTCTTTAAATATTTTCTGTACAGCGTCAGCTTGATCATAACCATGCTCAAGCACCACCCAACCATCAAGGGTTAAGTGCTTTTTGCCTTGCTGGATAATGACTTTCAAATCAGCCAAACCATGATCTGCCGCAACTAGGGCACGTTCAGGCTCAGTTGCTAAGTCTTGCATGTGGGCATCATTAGCATCGATGTACGGCGGGTTCGAGACAATCACATCAAAAAACTTTCGATTTAGCGGTGCAAACCAACTGCCACACACAAAAGTCACATCATTTAAGTCATGCTTTTCTGCATTTTGCTGCGCAACAGCTAAAGTTGGCTCATAAATATCGGTAGCCGTGATATCCCACGTGTCCCGTTCACTGGCCAATGAAAGCGCAACCGCACCCGTCCCCGTACCTAAATCGACGATGCGTGCATCTTCAGGTAAGTCTAAACGTAAGACAGTTTCTACCAGTACCTCGGTATCTGGACGTGGCACTAAGGTGTCAGGAGTGACTATCAGATCTAGCGTCCAAAACGGCTGTGAACCTGTCACATAAGCCAAAGGTTCACCTGCTTCAATTCGTGCCAAGGCAGCAACATAGGCCTGCTCTTGTTCATCGGTCAGCACTTGATCTTTTTTCATAACTAAATCAAAAGAATCAATTTTGGTAATGTGTTCCAGCAACCATGCGTTCTCTTGACGTTCGTAACTCTCGGCTTCACCACGTAAAGCCAAAGCTTGGGCAATATTCATTATCCACCATTCTGCTGTGCAAGCATCGCAAGCTGATCTGCTTGATATTCACGATGTAAGCTATCTAATAGTTCAGTTAAATCGCCTTCCATAACCGCGTCTAACTTGTATAAAGTTAAGTTAATACGGTGATCAGTCATACGACCTTGCGGGTAGTTATAGGTACGGATACGCTCTGAACGATCACCCGAGCCGACTAAGTCACGACGCATTTCAGAAGTTGCTGCATCAGCCGCTGCACGTTTTGCATTTTCCAAACGTGAAGCAAGTAACGCCATCGCTTTGGCTTTGTTTTTATGCTGCGAACGCTCTTCCTGACATTCCACCACCGTTCCTGTTGGAATGTGGGTAATACGCACAGCTGAATCGGTTTTGTTAATGTGCTGACCACCCGCACCTGAGGCACGGTAGGTATCAATACGTAAGTCTGATGCATTAATCTCGACCGTTGTATCGACATCAATTTCAGGCAAAATCGCAACGGTACACGCCGAAGTATGTACACGACCTTGTGACTCTGTTGCAGGTACACGTTGTACACGGTGCGCGCCACTTTCAAACTTCAAGCGACCGTAAACGCCTTCACCATTCACCAAACAAATAATTTCTTTATAACCACCGTGTTCGCCTTCATTTTCAGACAACACTTCAATACGCCAGCCTTGTGATTCAGCGTATTTACTATACATACGGTATAAGTCACCCGAGAAAATAGCGGCCTCATCACCACCTGTTCCTGCTCGAATTTCCAAATATGCAGAGTTCGCATCATTTGGATCTTTCGGAATCATTAAGATATTTAAATCAGCTTCTAAAGACGCAATAATGGCTTTATTTTCTTTAATTTCTTCAACAGCCATTTCCTTAAAATCAGGATCTGACAGCATCGCTTCAGCCGTTTCAATATCAGCTTCAGCTTGTTTGTACTTGCTCCACACTTCTGTGATTTCGCTTAAATCACTATGTTCACGTGACAACTGACGAAAGCGTTTGTTATCCGAAATGACTTCTACATCTGCAAGTAATGCTGTTAATTCTTCGTGACGGTCAGAAAGTTGATCTAATCGTAAACGTAACGATTCTTTCATTAGGAAAATATCTCAATATAAAGGCTGCAATACAGTTTCACAGCACCAAAAAATTTGCGCTTAGTTTAACGGCTCTATCACGCAAAGAACATCTTTATTCAATCCTGAGCGACGTTTACTTTATACGCCTCAGTGGATTGATACACTTTTAAAGCGTGTTTATGCCCTTACTAACGCTTAAAAAATGCAAAACAGCTTATTTCATATACAGCTTTTAAATAGGTCATTTCAGCTCAAAATTCAGAGTGTGAACTACATCACTCCTAGGTTTATCCACATTTGCATGATTTCGGATAAATTTCATTCTGCTTATTCACATTTGTAATAAAACTGATACAAACAAGAAACCAATGGGTTTCAATTTAGTTTTAACTCTCCACAATTAACTGGAATCTTTTTGTTACATTAGCCACATCGAAAAAGTACGACAGTTCAACCAATGTTGGACATGGAGAAACACATGAAACTAAATACACTTTTAATGTCAGCAACATTAGCAACGGCATCTATGTTTACTGCAACTGCATATGCAGACAGCACAACTCGCGTTGCGGCAGCAAGTGCTTTAGGTAGTGTTGCAGGGACAGCAATTGGTAAAAACATGGGCGGCACAACTGGTGCAACTATTGGCGCAGCATTAGGTGGCGCGGGTGGTGCAGCAGTTGCAAGTGACAAACGTCACCGTACTGAATCTGCTATTGGCGGTGCCATCGGTGGTGGTGCGGGCTATACCGTAGGTAAAAGCATGGGCGGCACCAATGGTGGTTACGTTGGTTCTGCATTAGGTGCAGCGGGCGGTGCAGCACTCGGCAACAAAATCTCAAAAGACAAACAATATGATTCTTACCAAAGTAAAAAATGGAAAAAGAAACACCGTAAACACCACTAATTGACCGCATCGTAAAGATGTCATTGAAAGCACCTTCGGGTGCTTTTTTATGGCACAGATTTAGACGCAATAACACTCTAGCCAAACTGGTAGAAAATACGAAGAGTCGTTACACAGCACTTATCAAAGCAACGGTTTCGATAAAGTTTCTCTTCATTATTCTTCCAACTTGTTTCGCTAAAGTGAAATCAAGACAAAATAGACATGCTCTTAGGAGTTTAAAAATGAAAATTAAATCAATTTTAATGAGTACCGTAATTGCAGCTTCTGCATTAACGATGACCACAACATATGCAGGTAATACAACCAATACTGCACTAACGTCTGCATTAGGTGGTGTTGTCGGTGCTGCGATTGGTAATCAAATGGGTGGACAAACAGGCGCGATGATTGGTTCTGCCATTGGTGGTGGTGCAGGTGCAGCCGCTTCAGCCAACAAACGTGACCGTAATGGTGCAATCATTGGTGGAGCACTCGGTGGTGCTGGTGGTTATACCGTAGGTAAAAACATGGGCGGTACCAATGGTGGGTATATTGGTGCAGGTCTAGGTTCAGCGGGTGGCGCAGTTCTAGGTAAAAAAGTCTCTGAAGACCGCCGTTACGATGATGAATATGACCGCCGTTACGATGACCGTTATGATCGTCGTTATGACAGTCGCGGCTACCGTAACAACAATTATAAGTATAATGATCGCAACTACCGTGGTGACAATGGCCGTCACTTGGGCTGGTACAAAAACGGGAAACGTTAAGCACCCACAAAACCTTTTCAAATAAAAGAGCACCTTCGGGTGCTTTTTATTTATCTGACAACTACACTCAAAAAGATACCGCATTGTTATGCTAAATACAGTAACCCACTTTTTTATTTTAAACGCATGTGTGGCTAGTGCGGTTCAACGATGCTGAATAGATATTTAGTTTCATTTTTAAATCAGCACCTTATACAAAACAACCAGAATATCGAATAAAATCGATATACAAAATAACAGTTATATCGTATTATTTCGATATATACAACAAAACCGAGAAGTAGAATGCGCACGTTGTCCGAGACTCAATTTTCTATTTTAGAATTAGCGCCTGTCCGCGAAGATCAAACTGTACAACTCACTCTACAGCATAGCTTAAAATTGGCCCAACAAGCTGAGCGTTTAGGTTATAGCCGACTTTGGCTTGCAGAACATCATAATATGGATGGTATTGCCAGCTCTGCAACTGCGGTCCTACTCGGCTATTTACTCGCAAATACCTCAACCTTAAAAGTGGGTTCTGGCGGTATCATGCTCCCAAACCATGCCCCACTGATCGTAGCGGAGCAATTCGGTACACTTGCAACACTCTATCCAAACCGGATTGAATTAGGTTTAGGTCGAGCACCGGGTGCAGACCAAGTGACCATGCGCGCACTTCGCCGTGGCCGTCAAGAAACTGAAGATCAGTTCCCACAAGATGTTTTAGAAATTCTGCATTACTTTAAGGACGCTGAGCCAAATCAGCGCATCATTGCAACTCCGGGGCAAGGGACACATGTTCCTGTATGGCTACTCGGTTCAAGTTTATTTAGTGCACAACTGGCTGCAAAACTCGGTCTTCCCTACTCTTTTGCATCACACTTTGCACCGCGTATGCTGAAACAAGCGATTCAGCTCTATCGTGAAAACTTTGAACCCTCTGAATACTTATCCAAACCTTATGTATCTATGGGTGTCCCGACGGTCGTTGCTGAAACCGATGCTGAAGCTGAATATCTAGCGACCAGTGCCTACCAACGTGTTTTAGGTCTCATGCGCGGTCAAAGTTTAAAGTTAAAAGCACCGATTGCCAGTATGGACGGTCTATGGTCACCTGCGGAAAAAATGTCAGTAGACAGTTTTTATGCCATGGCGCAAATCGGCTCCAATGGCACGGTGAAAGGAGGCTTGAAACAGCTTCTTTTAGAATATGATGTCGATGAGTTCATTTTCACCTGTGACATCTATGACACGGACAAACGTTTAGAAAACTTTGAACGTCTCATGCAGATCAAAAATAGCTAAGTACAAATGAAGCTAATCGCCTTATGCGTATTAATGCATACCCATAAGGCGACGTGCATAAATGAATAGCTAAAATCTAAAAGATCTTTAAAGCCCTGCAAAACTGCTGCTATGTCTAGACTAAAGTTAGCGTGACTGCTCAGACAATTTATCACTTTGCCTTTTTAGAGCAAAAGCACTAAAAATAATAAATTAAGGAAAGACGATAAAAAACAATTAAGGATCGAGCATGGTCAATTTGCATTCAACAGACAACGCATCTGGTTTATTTCAAAATCATCCCGAATATTTTCAGCATTTTAAAGGGCAACTGATTGCTGCTTCAGAAATTAAACAACATACTTTTACTGAACAACGTGTCGCAATTATTGGTACAAACCAGCATACAGTAACTGCCCTCGAATCGATTTGTCAGGTCGCTCAATCGGTCTATGTTTTTCAAAATGCACCACAATTCATCTTGCCGAAAACGGAACGCGGAATTCAACGCTTAATCCAACATCCACTGGTTATTAAGAACCGACGCCTATTTAACACACGGATCAAATGCCTACTAGCTTTACGCTTTTTAGAAACCCAAGTTCAAGACCCATGGCTTAGACATCAACTTAAACCTAATTCCGCTGCCGATAAACTTAAATTTTTTAAGTCCGATCATTATTATCATGCCCTACAGCGCGACAACTGTAAGCTAATCACTTGGCCAATAGTCAAAATTCGAGAACATGATATTCAAAGTTTAGATGGCGCCGAATATCCAGTCGATGTGATCATTACCACCTATAGCCATTAACCATATAGGGTAAGTTTCCCTACTTACCCGTTGTTTATTTCGTCACACCTGTATACTGATAGCCTGTATTTGAACGCTGATAACGTAAGTACTTTCCAGTCGGGCGGCTGTTTTGATCTAATAAAGTGATATCAATCTTGTTTAAGTCTTTTGAAACACGAATATATGAACCGCGCTGCTCTTCGTCATAATGACAGTCATAATCTACTTCAATCGAACTTAGTTGCTGGTTTTTGGTCTGGAAAATTTGTGTTGCTGTCAAAGCTTGGGCATGCATTTTAAAGGCTTGAATTTGATAGAGACCGTGACAACTATCGCCTTTGTAATAACTTTGAATCAGATAAATCGGTTGTGCACCCCATTTCACTTGGTCAATCTTTAAAATATAGCCTGTTTCTAAAGGTTGAAGTTTAGTGAACTTGCTCGATTTCACCTGCACATAAGATGAAAATTCACCCATGGTACCGCCACCACCTACATCAAAGGTATAGAATTTAAGCAGTTGGTCCGGTGAGGCATTAATCTTTAGTCTAAGATTTTCAGTCAATTTGGGGAAAGAATAAGCATAACTTTCTGCATTTTCACGGATTAAATCAACTACATCATTTTCGAGCTGTTGATTCACCACATAAAAATCTAGCGCTGCATATTTTTGATCAATGGCCTGCTCAATTGATATATTTTGCGCATATAAAGCCATATTAAAATGAGCACAAGAAAATACACCTAATAGGCATTTTGATATTATTTTCATTTGATCTAATCTGTATTTTTATATTGATTAACATTATAAAGCACCATTAATATGACGCTTTATAATGTAATGACAATATCAACCAATGCGACGTTTTAAACCCGTCATTTGGAGTACACGAGTTGAAATTTCTTCAATCGACATTTCCGAGACATTTAAGTATTTAATCCCTTCAGAGATATAAATCCCTTCAATTGCACGAAGCTCCATTTGACACTGGCTGAAGCTTGCATAACGACTATTGGCTTTACGTTCAGAGCGAATAGCAACCAGACGTTCCGCATCAATCATCAAACCAAAAAGCTTCTGTTTATGCGCGCGAAGTACCGCAGGTAAACGGTTGTCATCTAAGTCTTCTTCGGTCAAAGGATAATTTGCAACACGAATCCCAAACTGTAATGACAAATAAATTGATGTCGGCGTTTTACCCGAACGTGATACCCCAATCAGAATCAGGTCAGCCTTGTCATAGTGGCGTGTACGTGCACCGTCATCGTTATCTAAAGCAAAATGCACCGCATCAATACGTGCTTTATAAGACTCCGAATCGGTCACCGCATGGGTCTGTCCGACTAAAGTTGTAGGCGGTGTTCCCAACTCTTCAGACAATTTACTAATAAGCCCTTCAAATACATCAAGATTTATAGCATTTGCAGTGTTAATAATGTCACGCACGTACGGGTCGACTAAAGTGTCAAAAACCAGTGGCTTTTGTCCGTCTTGTTGTGCCCTTAAATTGATCTCAGCAACCACATTTGTAGCAGCTTCTTCAGAGCTAATATAAGGAATAATATGAATGTCAAAGTCAACATTTGGAAACTGCGCCAATAGCGAGTGCCCAAGGGTTTCAGCGGTAATTGCAGTACCATCAGATACAAAAAAAACACTCCGCTTAAATTGTTTACTTCCCGACATTAAAATTCTCCTCAAAAATTTGTCTTAGTGCTATATAATCTTTATAGTAAACCGATCTTACATGACTGTCGCTTAGTAAAATCAAAAAGCTAAGTAGATTTGTTATAATCTGATGCCAAGATAGTGATTAAATACTGCAAAAGTGGAGTAACAACTTTGGAAGCGCGCGTAATTGGTCTAGAAAAATTAGGGAAACACGATGTTGAACTGGTAGGTGGGAAAAACTCATCTTTAGGTGAAATGATCAGCCACCTATCAAATGCAGGTGTATCTGTACCAGGTGGCTTTGCTACTACAGCTCAAGCATATCGTGAATTTCTCGAGCAAAGTGGCCTAAACGCTAAAATCAATGCAGAGTTAAAAGTCCTCAATGTTGATGATGTAAATGCTCTTGCTGAAACAGGCGCAAAAATTCGCCAATGGATCGTAGATACTCCACTTACGACAGAACTCGAACAAGAAGTTCGTAAAGCATTTGCAGAGCTTTCAAACGGCAACCCAGACATCGCGGTTGCCGTTCGTTCTTCTGCGACAGCAGAAGATTTACCAGATGCATCTTTTGCAGGCCAACAAGAAACCTTCTTAAACATTCGCGGTATCGACAACGTATTGATCGCGATCAAAGAAGTATTTGCATCACTGTATAACGACCGTGCAATTTCTTATCGCGTACACCAAAACTTTGCGCATGATGTTGTGGCTTTATCTGCTGGTATTCAGCGTATGGTCCGCTCTGAAACTGGTGCAGCAGGTGTAATGTTTACACTCGACACTGAATCAGGTTTCCGTGACGTAGTCTTCATCACTGCATCTTATGGTTTGGGTGAAATGGTTGTTCAAGGTGCAGTAAACCCTGACGAATTCTACCTCTCTAAACCCCTTTTAAATGCAGGCAAGCACGCTGTCCTCCGTCGTAATCTTGGTTCTAAACACCAAAAAATGATTTATGGCGAAGAAGCTTCTGCGGGTAAATCAGTTGTTGTGGTGGATGTTGAAAAACAAGAGCGTCAACAATTCGCATTAAATGACCATGAACTACAAGAACTTGCAAAACAAGCGCTGATCATTGAAAACCATTATGGTTCTCCAATGGACATCGAGTGGGCAAAAGATGGCGATGACGGTCAAATTTATATCGTTCAAGCACGTCCTGAAACTGTGAAAAGTCGTGAAAACGTTGGCACCATGGAACGCTACCTTTTGAAGCAAAAAGGCACAGTGATTTGTGAAGGCCGTTCAATCGGTCAACGTATCGGTTCTGGTAAAGTACGAATTGTTACGTCTATTAAAGAAATGGACAAAGTACAAGACGGTGACGTGCTTGTATCTGACATGACTGACCCAGACTGGGAACCAGTAATGAAACGTGCAGCTGCAATTGTCACTAATCGTGGTGGTCGTACATGTCACGCAGCTATTATTGCGCGTGAATTGGGTGTGCCAGCAATCGTAGGTTGTGGTAATGCAACTGAAGTTCTAGTAGACGGTCAAGAAGTAACTGTTTCATGTGCTGAAGGTGATACAGGTTTCATCTACGAAGGTTCTTTAGATTTCGAAATTCAAACCAATTCAATCGAATCTATGCCAGAGCTTCCGTTCAAAGTCATGATGAACGTCGGTAACCCTGACCGCGCATTTGACTTTGCACAAATTCCAAATGAAGGGATTGGCCTTGCACGTCTTGAGTTCATCATTAACCGTATGATCGGTGTTCACCCT
Organism: Acinetobacter sp.; assembly: GCF_036666595.1. GTDB lineage: Bacteria > Pseudomonadota > Gammaproteobacteria > Pseudomonadales > Moraxellaceae > Acinetobacter. The sequence goes on from NZ_JAVWVO010000003.1 coordinate 138,594, forward strand.
AAAGCATTGTTGAACATTGACAGCTTGCCACGTGAAACACGTGCTGCGGTAATGGCACGTACAGCGGGTTATGCATCGCCAATCGAATTCTATGTTGAAAAACTGGTTGAAGGTATTTCTACCCTTGCTGCAGCATTTGCAGATAAGCCTGTGATTGTTCGTATGTCTGACTTTAAGTCAAATGAATATGCAAACTTGATCGGTGGTAAGTTATACGAACCTGAAGAAGAAAATCCAATGTTGGGCTTCCGTGGTGCAAGTCGTTATGTGTCTGACAACTTCCGTGACTGCTTCGAATTAGAATGCCGCGCGTTGAAAAAAGCACGTGACGAAATGGGCTTAACCAATATTCAAATCATGATTCCTTTCGTTCGTACTGTACACGAAGCGAAGCGTGTAATTGAATTATTGGCGTTAAACGGACTGAAACGCGGTGAAAATGATCTGAAAGTGATCATGATGTGTGAGTTACCAACAAACGCATTATTGGCTGAACAGTTCCTTGAACATTTCGATGGCTTCTCTATCGGTTCAAACGACTTAACTCAGTTAACGCTTGGTCTAGACCGTGACTCTGGTATTGTGTCTCACCTATTTGATGAACGTGATCCAGCAGTAAAAGCACTTCTTTCTATGGCAATTCATGCATGCCGTAAAGCAGGCAAATATGTGGGTATCTGTGGTCAAGGCCCATCAGATCACCCAGATCTTGCGCAATGGCTTATGGAACAAGGTATAGAATCTGTATCACTTAACCCTGACTCAGTATTAGACACTTGGTTCTTCCTTGCAGAAGAAAAAGTTCAAAAAGCTTAACTTTTTGATGCGATAAAAAAAGACCCTTTTGTGGGTCTTTTTTTATATCCACTCTTTGAACGCATACGCATTAAAACAAGCATATTGATACAAAAATTTAGACTAAGTTTGATACTTATGCATCAACATCTTGATTGAGAACAGATCCCATTGCGATAAAGCTAGAAGAAGCAGCATAATCCTTGCTACACTGTCCTGCATTTTGTGTAGTTTTGGTTAATTTTAGCTTGAAATTCTCTAGACTATCCGCATGTTTTATCATAGATTTTTTATTTGTTTTTAATCTGAAAACAAATATATTTATTATTTGAATATCCCAATTTATATTTTGAGATTAAGTTTATATGCAGATTTACTTGGCACGAAATAATCAACAAGCCGGTCCATATACCTTAGAGCAGTTGAATCAGATGCTCGCAAGCCAACAAGTTTTATTGACGGATTTAGTTTGGCATCAGGGTATGCCTGAATGGAAAGCTTTAGGTGAACTCACCCAAGGAAAACTGGCGTATGAACCTGTAGGTTATCAACCTCAGCCCCCTATTCCTGAGCCAATGCATACGCCAAATCAATTTTCACAACCAAACCGTACAGCGGCGAAAGTTGCTCAACCTGAACTGGCATCGATAGGTACACGCGTCTTAGCCAAAGTCATTGATTTACTTCTTTGGCTCCCTGCCGCTGCGATTCCCTCGTTCTTTTTACAAGCAGATAAATTTGGTGAACTCACTGAAATTCAGCAAAAAATGCAAGCGGCTACCACAGCAACACAGGCCAGTGAACTGCAAGCACAACTGTTCAGTTTGATTCCAACTGAAGCATGGACCACCATGGGAATTTACCTGCTGATTATGCTCGGCATACAGGCCTTTTTCTTAGCCAAAAGTGGCCAAAGCATTGGTAAAAAAATCACCAAAATTAAAATTGTAGACGTTGAAACGAACGAAAAAGTCAGCCTTTTGCGTGTATTCACATTACGCAGCGTTGTCTTTATTGTGCTCAATATGCTGTTCATGCCGTTTATTACCATCGCCGATCACGTCTTTGGTTTAACTGCAAAGCGTCAAACTTTGCACGATAAGCTGGCGAAAACCAAGGTCATTAAGCAGTAATTTGACCATATTTAAGCTGAGGTTTGGCTCACCTCAGTTTTCCGCAGTTTATTGATATTCAAAAAAAATCCACAAAGAAATTATAAAATTCCGAGTGAAAAAATCGGTTTTTATAACAGTCATTTAAAGCATCTTTACGTATAGCTTAGTTTGTCGATATGAGGCATAATGCCCTACAACGTAGCGGTGTCTTATGATTGAGAAGTGTTTTTAGACTTAAAAAGAAACTTTTCAATCATGCGACACTTTAATCGCTATCCCAATTTTATTAGGGAATGGGACTCTTCACCGAGGTTGTAAAATGAGACAAACGATTTTAGCTGTATTGTCTTTATCTGCGATCGCCGCGCTCTTAACTGGGTGTGGTGGTGATATGGTACTTCTAAACTCAAAAGGTCCAGTTGCACAAGGTCAATCTGACTTAATGATGACTGCGATCTATTTAATGCTATTGGTGGTTATTCCATCAGTCGTAATGGCATTATGGTTTGGTTGGAAATATCGCGCGTCGAATAAAGATGCAGACTATAAACCTACATGGGCACACTCTACTGCAATTGAAATTGTAGTTTGGGGTATTCCTGTCATTATTATTGGTATTCTGGCTTGGTTAACTTGGTGGGGTTCACACAAGTATGACCCTTACCGTCCGCTCGAATCTGATAAAGCACCTGTAAATATTCAAGTCATTGCAGAACAGTTTAAATGGATCTTCATTTACCCTGATCTTAACATTGCGACGGTTAACGAAATTCGTTTCCCTGAAAAAACCCCAGTTGCACTTAAAATTACCTCTAACTTCACGATGAACTCGTTCTTCATCCCTGCGTTAGGTGGTCAAATTTATGCAATGGCAGGCATGCAAACGCACTTGAATTTGTTAGCAGATGGAACTAGCCCAGCTGAAGGCTACCGCGGTTTCTCTTCAAACTATTCAGGCTACGGCTTCTCGCAAATGCGCTTCCGTGCTCACTCTGTAACTGACGCTCAATTCGCTGAATGGGTTGCTGCAGTTAAAGCAGGTAACGGTACAAGCATTAATCCTAAAGCTGTACAAAAAACAATTTTAGATCAAGCTGAATTTGAGTCTTTACGTGACGGTAACCGTGGTAAACACCAAATTGAAGTTTTGATTTCAAAAGCAAAAACTCCTGAAGAGAAGGCTGCTGCTGAGGCAATGAAGCCTTATCCAACTAAGCCACACCCTGTGACTTACTACTCTTCTGTAGAGGAAGGCTTGTTTAAGTCAGTCATCAGCAAATATATGAGCAACTATCACGGTGCTGATCACTCAGCGACTGCGGGTGCTCACGGGGCTGCTTCATCTGAAGCACATGCCGCTGTTGAACCTGCTTCATCAGTTGTAGGGGAATAAGACATGAGCTTCTTAGGTAAGTTAGGTCCGGACGTTATTCCGCACGATCCAATTGTACTGGTCACAGTTGCAATGATGATCTTGGGTGGTATCGCAGTTTTTGCTGGTATTACCTACTTTAAAAAATGGGGCTACTTGTGGAACGAATGGTTCACATCAGTCGACCATAAAAAAATTGGTATCATGTATCTTTTCGTATCGATCATCATGCTTTTGCGTGGTTTCGCCGATGCGATTATGATGCGTCTTCAACTGTTCCTTGCAAAAGGTGGCGGTGAAGGTTATTTACACCCAGAACACTACGATCAGATCTTCACCGCACACGGTGTAATCATGATCTTCTTCGTAGCAATGGGTCTAGTTGTTGGCTTAATGAACATCTCTGTACCACTTCAAATTGGTGCACGTGACGTTGCCTTCCCATTATTAAACTCTCTAAGCTTCTGGCTATTTGCTGGTGCTGCAGGCTTAATGATGGCATCTCTTGCAATTGGTGAATTCGCTGCAACAGGTTGGATGGCTTATCCTCCTCTTTCAGGTATCGAATACTCTCCAGGCGTGGGTGTGGACTATTATATCTGGGCACTTCAAATTTCAGGTTTAGGTACGCTATTAACGGGTGTTAACTTCTTCGTTACCATCATTAAAATGCGCGCGCCTGGTATGTCACTTATGGACATGCCGATCTTTACTTGGACATCTTTGTGTACAGCTGTATTGATCATTGCGTCATTCCCAGTGTTAACAGCAACAATTGCAATGTTAACGCTTGACCGTTACTTCGGTTTCCACTTCTTTACAAATGACATGGGTGGTAGCCCAATGTTGTATGTAAACTTGATTTGGACATGGGGTCACCCAGAAGTTTACATCTTAGTATTACCAGCATTTGGTATTTACTCTGAAGTTGTTTCAACGTTCTCTCGTAAAACGTTGTTCGGTTACAAATCAATGGTGTATGCAACAATTGCGATCACAGTACTTGCGTTCGTAGTATGGCTTCACCACTTCTTCACCATGGGTGCTGGTGCGAACGTGAATGCGTTCTTCGGTATCATGACCATGGTTATTGCGATTCCTACTGGTGTGAAAATCTTCTCTTGGTTATTCACGATGTATAAGGGTCGTATCACCTTCACTACTCCTATGTTATGGACGCTTGGCTTCCTTGTAACATTCGGTATTGGCGGTTTAACTGGTGTATTAATGGCTGTTCCACCTGCGGACTTCCTTGTACACAACTCATTGTTCTTGATTGCTCACTTCCATAACGTAATTATCGGTGGTGTGGTGTTTGGTATGTTTGCCGGCATCATTTTCTACTGGCCGAAAATGTTTGGTTGGAAGCTCAATGAAGCATGGGGTAAAGCTGCGTTCTGGTTCTGGTTCTTCGGTTTCTACTTTGCATTCATGCCACTTTATATCCTTGGTTTCATGGGTATGACTCGTCGTTTGAATACATATGACAACCCTGAATGGGATCCGTACATTGCTATTGCATTCTTCGGTTCTGTGTTAGTCGCGATTGGTATTGCATGTTTCGTTATGCAGATTGTTGTTGGTTACTTACAACGCAACGACAACCTCGACCTTACAGGCGATCCATGGGATGGTCGTACACTTGAATGGGCGACTTCGTCTCCTGCTCCGTTCTACAACTTTGCTCACCTTCCAACAATCAATGGTATTGATACGTTCTGGAATGACAAAGAGAATGGCGTAGCGTATGCGAAACCTACTTCATACGAAGACATTCATATGCCAACGAATCGTGCTGCTGGTGTTGTGATTGCCATGTTCATTACTGTTATGGGCTTTGGTTTAATCTGGCATATCTGGTGGTTAGTTGTTGTGATGTTCATCGCTGCTATTATCAGCTTCATCGCGTCTTCGTTCACGAAGAAAGTGGACTACTATGTTCCTGCTGCTGAAGTTGAGCGTATTGAAAATGAACGTTACGCGATTCTTGAAAAACATTTGAAGAAGGACTAAGACAATGGCTGACGTACTTCATCACGAAAACCACGGACACGATGAGCATCATCACCACGATGATACTGACATCACCGTCTTTGGTTTTTGGACTTATTTGATGAGTGACTTGATTCTATTCGGCACACTCTTCATTGCATTCGCTGTTTTAAGTAGCCATGTGCCTATGGGCACACCAAGTGCAAAAGAATTATTCGGTGAGTCTTTAGGTTTCGTTTTAACTGAAACTTTCGCTCTCTTGATCTCTTCTGTAACTTTTGGTTTTGCGGTTCTTGCTGCATACAAAAAGAACGTCAACCAAGTTTTAACTTGGTTAGCGATCACTTGGTTATTCGGTGCTTCATTCATCGGCATGGAACTATATGAGTTTAATCACTTAGTTCATGCTGGCCACGGTCCAAGCGTAAGTGCGTTTTTATCGTCGTTCTTTACTTTAGTAGGTACGCACGGTATTCACGTAACTTCAGGTTTGGTATGGATGATCATTTTGATGATTCAGATCAAGAAAAATGGTTTGACTCTTCCAAACACTCGTCGTCTTGCTTGCCTAAGCTTGTTCTGGCACTTCCTTGACATCGTTTGGATCTGTGTATTCAGCGTAGTTTACTTGATGGGAGTTCTATAATGAGTCACGATCATAACTCAGCTGGTGCTTCACACGGTAACACCAAGCAATACACGATCGGCTTTATCCTTTCAGTTATCCTGACCGTAATTCCATTCGGTATGGTAATGGCTGGTGGTTTTGGTCGCGGTATTGTTATGGCGGTTATCGCAATTACAGCGGTTGCTCAGGTTCTAGTTCAATTAGTTTACTTCTTGCACATGAACTCATCTTCAGAGCAACGTTGGAACGTGATTGCATTTATCTATACAGTACTTTGTATTGCTGTACTTCTAGTCGGCTCTGTATGGATTATGAACTACTTACACTACAACATGATGATCTAAACTGATCGTCATGTTGAAAAAGTATTTATTCCTGACTAAACCAGGAATTCTCTTTGGTAACTTCGTTACCACTCTGGGCGGCTTCTTTTTAGCCGCTCAGGGGTCTGTAGATTTCCTCCTCCTTCTCATCACCCTACTCGGTACAACACTAGTTGTTGCTTCTGGCTGTGTCGTCAATAACGTCATTGATCAAGATATTGATCAAAAGATGGAACGGACGATGAACCGTGCATTAGTTAAAAAAACCATTAGTCCTTCCGTTGCTTTGGCATTTTCTGCTGTGCTTGGAATATTAGGTTTCGCCCTACTCTGGTTCTTTGTTAATGCTTATGCCTTTGGCTTTGCTGTACTTGGTTTTGTGGTTTATGTGATTTTTTATAGTCTATGGAGCAAACGCACATCCATTCACCAAACCGTGATTGGAAGTATTTCTGGTGCTAGTCCACCAGTGATCGGCTATACAGCTGTGACCAATGAATTTGATGTTGCCGCATTGTTGCTTTTCTTAGCATATGCACTTTGGCAAATGCCTCATTCATGGGGAATTGCGGTATACCGCTTTGACGACTATAAAAATGCAGGCATTCCAATTTTACCTGTAGCACGTTCAATTTTCCGCACGAAAGTTGAAAGCTTGATTTATGTCTTGCTGTTTGCTGCGGTGTTAAATGGTTTGTATTGTTTTGGCTATACCAATATGTTTTTTCTTATCACCTTTAACGCACTCTGTGCTTATTGGGTATATTTATCAATCATTGGTTTTAAAGCTGAAAATGATCAGGTTTGGGCAAAACGCTATTTCTTATATTCAGTGATTTTAATTACTGCATTAAGTTTTAGTTTTAGTTTTAGTTATGTCTCACCTGCTCCACATTTGCCGCTGTTTTAAAAAAGATAGAGTTCTCTCTATCTTTTTTTATTTCAACTTATTCAATATTTAAGTCTAGTCTTTAAATTGTTACCATAGCAGACACAACAATAACTCATGCTCTGCAATGAAAATGCCATCACAATTTTTAAAAAAATCTATTTTTATTAGTCTATTCCCTATCACTCTTGCTTATAGTACACACAGTTTTTCTGGTTTTGATGTTACTTGCTACCCATCGACCAACATTCAAACCAATGCCTATACAGCCTGTGACAATTTGCCTGCGCTCACGCCCGCCAATGACAATCAAACCAATATGCTTTTACTCCTGAGCGACATGGGTTTGGCCAAATTGAATTTTAATCAGCCAAATAGTCCACTTTGGGAAACTGAATATAGCAACGTACCATTTGCGGCTAAAACATTGTTTGAAAGCGTAACCAATAAACGACCGAATGCCCGATTAAAACCAAGCAATGTAAAGACACCCTACCAAGAACATTGCAGTAGTTTAGACAATGGTGCGGATCAATTTACCCAGCAGGTGAAAGCCGACAAAAATCTCAGCAAAACGGAAAAAGATTTACTGATTCAAGAAAGACAAAATATCTCGGCCTGTGACCGTGATCTTGCCCTCATCCAAGTCAATCCGAACTGGTCTATACAAGCACGTCAGTATGCGTCTTATTTAAATGCAACCATTGCCTTTTATAATGGTAACTTTTCCATAGCTACTAAAATTTACTCAGTATTAACTACGGTTGATCAGCTTTGGATCAAAGAAACATCGCAATATATGCTGATTCGTAGCAGCCTCAATGAAAGCTATCAGTCGGGTGTCGGTGAATATGGTGACTTAAAAATCGATAAAGTAGATCAGACTTTACTTAAAAACACCTATGAGCATATCACGACCTACTTCAAACGCTTTCCTGAGGGAAAATATGCGGCAAGTGCACGCGGCTTACTACGTCGTTGTTATTGGCTGAGTGGAAATACCGAACTCCTGACCAACGAACTCGCATGGCAAATCAATCACCCTGATTCCAAATACTATAATTTAGAGCTCGATAATCTAGCCTTTGAAATGGATCGCCATGTTTTTCAAAGCCGCTCATTCAATCCAAAAAATCTAAAAGATCCCTTCTTTCTGACCATTTCAGATTTAATGCAAATGCGTCAGGCAACATCGGCAGAAGATAAAGTCTTAAGTTGGTCTGAACTCAACAACCAAAAAACACTATTTAAGAGTCAGCCAGAACTGTTCCAATACCTACAAGCCAATCACTTATTCTTTGTACAGAACAAACCAGCTGAAGCTTTAAAATATTTGCCAGAACATTCCTCTAATGCAATCAAGAGTTACCTTCAACTCAGTCAAATATTGTTAAAAGGTCGTATTTTAGAGAAACTCGGACAAACTCAAAATGCGCAACAATATTGGGAAGGTTGGCTTAGTCAATCGAAAGAAGTTGAACAACATGGCTTATTTGAGCTGATGTTATATCCACATTATGCCCAACAGCAAAGCTTGAACGTATTCATCGGTTCAGATGCTAAAATCAAACAAGCTTCATTGCAAAAAAGCTTTATTGAAAATAAAGCCAATGAAAAAAGCTTAATGCAAATTGTACAGAGCAAAGCATCAAATACAGATCAAAAAAATTTAGCTTTATATAAAACTTTGCAAAAGTCATTGGTACATCAAAATTTTAAACTGTTTAATCAAGCCTTTGTACTGCTACCACAAGATGCCGCGAAGTATAAATATGACTCAGAAACATATACAAACTATAAAAATAAACCGCCCCTTAGTGATTTCATTTGGGCAGGAACAAAAATCACGCCACAAATTCAATGCCCTGATTTATTCAGCCTGACTCAGAAACTTGAAAATTCACCTCAAGATTTAAAGCTCCGACTTTGTTTAGGCGAATATGCGCGCTCGACTCAAGGCTACAACATAAGCTATGTCACCGCTTTAGAAAAAGAAACTGCTAGCTTCCAAGGTGCAATTTTTACCCGTGGCCAAGTGTATAAAGACATCATCAAATCCAGTTCTGTACCCGATTTAAAAGCTTATGCTCTTTATCGCTCAATCATGTGTTACTCACCAAGCGGGATGAATGACTGTCAGGATGCAGAGGTTGAAAAATCTACCCGTAAACAATGGTTTGACCACATTAAACGCGACTATCCAAGTACCTCTTGGGCACAATCTTTAAAGTATTACTGGTAAGACATATATGTTGAAGCAGATTTTTTCAATTGTTATGACGCTGATCTGTATGCTGAGCATCATGGCTTGTCAGCCGAGTCAGTCAGCTTCAACATCTAGTCGGGTAAATGCCGAAGACTATGATGCATTTTGGATTTGGGGCAATATTTCATCAGCCCCTTACCTCAAAGCCGCTAAAGAAATTTATGTTTTACAAGGTGAGATCCGTTTAGATTCCCAAACACATCACTCTAGACTCATACCGCAAGGCGTAAGCGTCTTAACGATTCCTCAGCAAAAGGTGTGGCTGGTTTTTCGTAATTATCATTTAGACTGGCAAGGCCAAGAGCTTACACACATTTTAAAACGCGTTCAGCAATGGGAAAATGCAGGGAATCATATTCAAGGCATACAAATTGATTTTGACGCCAAAACCAAACACATTCACCAATATGCCCTATTCTTAAGTCAATTAAGAAAACAATTGCCTCAGCACTATCAACTCAGTATCACGGGCTTAATGGACTGGACCAATGTGACAAATCAGGAGACTTTAAACCTCCTGAATAACACCATCGATGAGTTGGTCATTCAAACCTATCAAGGTTCAACCACCTTACCCAATTATGCAGCTTATCTAAAAAAAGTTTCAGCACTGAAACTACCTTATAAAATTGGCATCGTTCAATACGGTGAATGGCGTAGACCGCCCAAGCTTGAAAATGATACAAACTTTAAAGGCTATGTCGTCTTCCTTTTGCGCTCAAAACCTCAAAATAATTAGGGCTTTTTAAGAGAAGTTCTTGAATTTGGCGAGCAAAGTCTCTAAAATTCCCCCTTCGCATCTAATGCGACACAACCTTGGTTGTGACTCCTTGCTTCTAACAACTTTTTTGTTAGGGGCTGTTTAAACCGTAAGGAGCTGACAATGCGTCATTACGAAATCGTACTTTTAGTACACCCTGATCAAAGCGATCAAGTCGTTGGTATGGTAGAACGCTACCTAACTCACATCAAAGAAGCTGAAGGTCAAATTCACCGTCTTGAAGACTGGGGCCGTCGTCAATTGGCTTACCCAATCAACAAGATCCACAAAGCTCACTACATTCTTATGAATGTTGAGTGTGGTCAAACTACTCTTGATGAGTTAGAAGAATTGTTCCGTTACAACGATGCAATTATTCGTAGCCTTATCATCCGTCGTGAGAACGCTATCACTGAAGAGTCACTATTGGCTAAGAGTGCTGAAGAAAAACGTGCGCGTAAAGCTCAACGTGAAGAAGCACAACAAGCTCAAGACTCTGCTGAAGCATAAGGAGAACATCAATGGCACGTTTTTACCGTCGTCGCAAGTTCTGCCGCTTTACAGCTGAGAACGTTACGTACATCGACTACAAAGATATCGACACTTTAAAACAGTACATCACTGAAAACGGCAAGATTGTTCCTAGCCGTATTACAGGTACTAAAGCTCGTTACCAACGTCAATTAGCGCTTGCTATTAAACAAGCTCGCTACTTGTCTTTGATCCCTTACACTGACAATCATAAGTGAGGTTGAGCTGTGGATATTATCTTATTACAACGCATTAAAAACCTTGGTAAATTAGGCGATAAAGTTTCAGTTAAAGCTGGTTACGGCCGCAACTACCTTATCCCTCAAGGTCAAGCAGTAGCTGCTACTGAAGCTAACACTGCTGCTTTTGAAGCTCGTCGCGCTGAACTTGAGAAAGCTGAAGCTGATGTTTTAGCTGCTGCTCAAGCACGTGCTAGCCAATTAGACGAAGTTAACATCGTAATCACTGCGAAAGCTGGTGACGAAGGTAAACTATTCGGTTCTATCGGTACTCGTGATATCGCTGACGCGTTAACAAATGCTGGTCTTGAAGTTGACCGTGCAGAAGTTCGTTTACCGAACGGTGCACTTCGTCACACTGGCGAATTCAACATCGCAATCCAATTGCACCATGATGTTGTTGCTGAAGTTCTCGTTACTATCGTATCTGAGTAATTTCTTGCAAAAAAAAGAGCATGCTTTTGCATGCTCTTTTTTTTATCTCTATGAAAAAGTAGTTTCTTCGCTCAGCTTAAAACTTCATCAGCCTGCCCCGCAAAATGCCAAATTTGAATATTATGGGTTTTATCCATAAGCCTTGAATTCAGCACACAGCAGCTGCATTTTTTGATAAAGTGCATAGAGTTAAATGGCTGTAATTTTTTCCAAATTTACAGTGAAATTTATCTTAAGTTATCCCTCTTACTGTATTAAAAATCAGGGCGTTATATGTCACAGGCGAATGCCACTGCTCAAAAGAGCTCATCGAAACAAGACAATAAACCGAATGAGTCAGGGCAACTGAAAGAATTCCGTACACCTCCGCATAACTTAGCATTGGAACAAGCCGTACTTGCCGCTTTAATGACGGTTGCTGAATCCTTTGAACAAGTTGGCGATGTACTGACTGAAAATGACTTTTATGCGACGCGCCATAAATATATTTTTCGCGCCATTGCGCAACTCTCCAAAGACAGCTCACCCTATGATGCGGTTTTAGTCCATGACTGGCTCACCACACAAAACCTACTCGATGCGGTTGGTGGTGAAGAGTACCTGATGCAATTGATGGCAGACTCCCCGTCTAGTTTCTATAACATGGAAACTTATGCCACTAAAATCAAAGAATTTTCGACTTTACGCAGCATGATTAAAGTCAGCTCTGAAATTTTACAAAATGCCTATGACACCAAAGGTCGTAGTGTCAGTGAAATTTTAGATTTAGCAGAAACTAATATTTTCTCGATTGCAGAACAACATAATAATAATGCCAAAGCACAAGGCCCAAAACCGATTGCGAGTGTGACTGCAGACCTAATCACTAAACTTGATGAGCTATCGCAAATGGAAGGTAGCATCACAGGTTTAACTACAGGTTTCCTTGAACTCGACAATAAAACATCAGGCATGCAAGCGGGTGACATGATTATTGTCGCTGCCCGTCCATCAATGGGTAAAACTACACTTGCAATGAATTTAGTTGAAAGTGTCTTATTTAACAATAACCTACCCGCTCTTGTTTTTTCCATGGAGATGCCCGCCGATTCAATTGCTATGCGTTTAATTTCTTCTTGGGGGCGCGTACATCAAGGACATTTACGTTCAGGTAAAATGGATGGTGATGAATGGTCTAAAGTCACGGGTACTATTCTACAACTTCAAGATAAGCATCTATATATTGATGATTCTTCTGCGCTTCCACCTACAGAATTACGTGCACGTGCGCGCCGGATTGCAAAGCAACATGGTGGAAAACTGGGTTGTATTATGGTCGACTATTTACAGCTAATGAAAGTACCAGGCATGGGTGATAACCGTGTCGGTGAAATTGGTGAAATTTCACGAAGTTTAAAAGCACTAGCCAAAGAAATGAGTTGTCCCGTCATTGCATTGTCTCAGCTTAACCGTTCCCTCGAAAATCGTCCAAATAAACGTCCCGTGATGTCAGACTTACGTGAATCCGGTGCGATCGAACAGGACGCCGACTTAATCATGTTTATTTACCGTGACGAAGTCTATAACAAAGAGTCCAAAGAAGCGGGCACTGCCGAAATTATTATTGGTAAACAACGTAACGGCCCTATTGGTACCGTTCGACTTGCTTTTGAAGGCCAATACACCCGCTTTAGCAACTTATCCCCTGAGTTTTATGCTCAGTACGATGATGAGGAATAATTAAAGCCTCATCGTCGCCTTTCCATGACCCTGTAGGAGTAATTAGGGTGCGTCAAGCAACAGTTTATATTGATAGCCAAGCGCTGCAATATAATTTAAACCGTGTCAAACAACTTGCCCCAAACGCGAAAATCGTCAGCATGGTCAAAGCCAATGCTTATGGACACGGAGTCAAAGACTGTTTAGCAGCCTTAAGTGAAACAGATGCCTTTGGCGTCGCCTGCCTAGAAGAAGCATTAGAGATTCGTGAGCTCGGCTTTAAACAGCCGATTACCCTGATTGAAGGTGTTTTCTCAGCAGATGAAATGCCAACCGTCATTGAGCAAAATATCGAGTGTGTGGTTCATCAGCAGCAACAAGTCGATTGGCTGATCGCACATAAAACCGCGTATATAGCACAAAAGCTCAAAGTGTGGGTCAAACTCAACAGCGGTATGAACCGCTTAGGCTTTAAAGTTGCTGAAATCATCGATGTCATCAATATATTGAAAGCAGAAGGCTTTACATGTGTCCTAGCAATGCACTTTGCCAATGCCGATGCGGATCACCCACTCAATGAGCAGCAACGTGCGCAATTTATACACATCAAAGAAGCGTGTTCACCAATTCTAGCCTCATGTTGCAACTCGGCTGCTATTTTTAAATGGCCAGAACTTAATTTTGATTTTGTTCGTCCCGGCATCATGCTTTACGGTGCATCACCTTTTGCCGATAAAAATGCACACGACTTAGATCTAAAGCCAGTTATGACTTTCACGGCGGAAATTATTGCATTAAATACCATTCAAGCAGGTGAAGGTGTCGGCTATGGTTCGCATTTTGTTGCAAACCAAGAAACTGAACTGGCCATTGTTTCGATTGGTTATGGTGATGGCTACCCACGTGCATTTCCAAAGCAAAACTATGTTGCTATAGATGGTCAGACAGCAGCTGTTGTGGGCCGAGTTGCGATGGACATGATTGCGATCGATGTGACGGGTTTAAACGCCAAACTCGGTACAAAGGTTGAACTCTGGGGTAAAAACCGCTTAGTTGACGATGTTGCGGAAGCCAATGGAACCATTGGCTATGAGCTACTTTGCCGGTTAAGCAATCGCCCTACACGTAAACAAATCTAACAATAAAAGTCCAAGTTCTACTTGGGCTTTTTTCAACCTAGACTTTCATCAGACTGGGCATCGTAAAGGTCTTGCAACAACTGATCAATTTGTTGTTGACTCATGATCTGTGGTTCAAATTTTGCAAAACCCATTTCACGCATTTTGGTATGTACACTACTCATACGTTGCACATACTTCATGCCCCAAGCTCTAAAATGTGCCGCGTGAATGGTTTTTTCCTCAAAAACTTTGATATCTTTATGTCTAGGATCTTTCAATAATTTCGACATTAATAACTCTATAGCAGCTTCATTCCCTTCTAAGCACTGGAAATAATGCTGATCTGCATAATAAAGAACGCCTGAAATATTATGTATTGTATTAAAATCACGCGCTTCGCTTAAAATGTCTCGAACATCTTGAAGAAGCTGTACGTGATCCGAAGTTGAAGTACTTGCATAGCAAATTTGCCGCATAGACTTCCCCAATTTATTGATTTCACTATTTTTAGCATTTAGCAGGTTTATACTAAATAGTCATCCGTCGGCTTTGCCAATTCTTGCAATCCTTTTCTTAAGGTATCCGACCATTGCTTACTGATGCTTGAAAAATACGGATCCTCTTCATCAATCCGCTTACCCACTGGAATATGTAAACTATCTCTTGTATACACCAAAGCATCTAAGGGCAAACCTACAGAAACATTGGAACGTAAAGTTGAATCAAAAGAAATCAAACTACACTTCACCGCTTCATCTAAGGGCATGTCATACCGTAATGCACGATCTAGAATCGGCTTTCCGTATTTACTTTCACCAATTTGAAAATACGGCGTATCTTTGGTCGCACAAATAAAATTGCCCTGCGGGTAGATATTGTAAAGTTGCATTTCTGCCCCTTTAATTTGTCCACCGACCAATAAGCTACAGTAGTAATTACTCTGTTCCTGTGTGTCTGGTGCCATATCCGCCAAGACTTTTTTCAAAGTATGCCCGACCAACTCAGCTGCTTCGAACATGGTATTAACACTATATAAATTGGGTTCTTGACTTAACTCCAGATGATTTTTTAAATGTCCAATCACTGCTTGAGTCGTGGCTAAGTTTCCTGAGGTTTGAATCGCAATAAAACGCTCACCCTCTACACCAAAGGTATACAGTTTCCTAAACACGGATATATGGTCTACACCTGCGTTCGTACGTGTATCACTTATAAAAACCAAACCATCTTGAAGACGAAGTGCACAACAATAGGTCATAGAACATCCTTTTTCAGCTAAACCTTAACAACTTAAAACTTGTACCATGGAATGCATCGATTCCACCCCACCTTTTTCACGTACGCCACGAACGGGAGCCACATCCCAATAATCGCGCCCAATAGCTACATAGATATGTGACTGTGGTTTGAACAATTGATTACTGGTATCAAAACAATACCATGCATCATCAATATATACCTCGGCCCACGCGTGACTGGCAAGGTGTGAAGTTTCAGGCACATGCAAATACCCCGATACATAACGTACCGGTAAGCCCAGATGCTTACACATAGCAATAAAAACATGACTATGGTCCTGACATACACCTTGCTGCCCATTGAATGCATCGATTGCCGAAGTTAGCACCGAGGTTTCGGCAGGTACATAAGGAATATGCGCTAAAACGGCTTCTGACAGTTTCATCAAATTTTCCCTATTCAGCTCAGGCACATACTGATGTGCAAATACTTTCATTTCGGCATTACACTGGGTATTGAGGGTCGGTTGTAAAAATAAATTGGGATTCAGCCGATCTTGTATGCCATGTTCTGCCAAGCTATTAATTTCAACAATGCCCTGCGCCATTATGGTCAACTGTTGATAGGCTTCACGTTGCGAACTGGTAATCCAAATATTATGGAAGGCATCCCGTTTTTCTTCGCGTTCCCCCGGCACACTCACATGCCAGTGACATACCTTTTGGTGTGAATTATTCGTGGGTGTCATTTTGATATATTGAATGCTATTCAGCGCCAATTCACTATATTGATAATGCGTTTGATGATTGATCATAAGTTTCATACATCAACCTCAAACAATTGTTGAATATAATCACTAAAATGATAAAAATTCATCGCATCAGGTTGTGATTTGAGCTCTAGCCAAGCCTGTGCCAGATTTAGCCAGCCCATTTCTTTTAACAACATGACGATGTTTTCTATTTCAACTAAAGTATTTTGTGCATCTTGTTTCAGGCGGATTTGACGGTCGAGCTGCTCAATCATTTGCCCCAAACTAAAGAATAAAAAGATATCACTGGCTTCAGACTCAAGTACATCCTGGCACTCTCCAACCACATCACAAATATAGGCGGTGTTTTCAGTGGCATTTTTGATAAATTGATTCAGTTCCGCATATGCCTTTGCAGATAAAATCCCACGCAAGTCTTGAACATTGCTCTTGGCGCTTTGAAATTGCTGGTTAAATGAAGCAGGATTGTTTGGGTTTAAAATCAGCTCATTCAGTGAGCACGCATCAAAAGCAGGCAAACAAAATGCATGCGCATAATCCATTGCAGGCTGGTCTTGGGTAAAAGGAAACTGAGCACACAAATATTGAGTACGTGTTAGATAACGCCCTAACCAAAAAATATTTTCAGCATTGGTGCTTAATAAAATCATAGTTCTACCCTCATATTTGTTTATTTTATGAATGTAAGTTTTCCACGACCCAAGTGTCTTTAATTCCTCCTCCTTGGGATGAGTTGACCACCAATGAACCTTCTTTCATCGCAACACGTGTTAAACCGCCAGGGACAATTTCGGTACGATAAGGTGAACTAAGTACAAACGGTCTAAGGTCAATATGACGCTCGGAAACACCCGATTCAGTCATGGTTGGACTGACTGAAAGCTCTAAAGTGGGCTGGGCAATATATAAATGCGGCGTCGCCATGAGCTTATCTCTAAATTGCTCAATTTGGCTTTTACAGGCTTGCGGTCCAATCAGCATACCATACCCACCCGAACCTTGCGCCTCTTTGACTACTAACTGCTCAAGGTTCTCCAGTACATAAGCCAAATCTTGCTTGTTACGGCATTGATATGTCGGAACATTTTTTAAGATAGGTTTTTCACCTAAATAGAACTGAATCATTTTATCGACATAAGGATAAATCGACTTATCATCCGCAACCCCTGTACCTGGTGCATTCGCAATAACCACGTTGTGACTCAGATAAGCTGACATCAACCCTGCGACACCTAAAGTGCTATTCGGCATAAAGCACAGTGGGTCAAGGTATGCATCATCCAAACGTCGGTAAATTACATCTACTCGTTGACGGCCACGAATGGTTTTGACATAGACCTTATCATGCTCTACAAACAAATCGCGCGATGTCACTAAAGGCACATCCATTTCACGGGCTAAAAAAGCATGTTCATAATAAGCACTATTAAAACGTCCCGGTGTCAACACCACGATGAAGGGCTGATCGACATAAGCATTTTCAGCCAAGATTTGTTTAAGTAATTGGGGGTATTGTTCTATGCCTAAAATATGGCTCTTCTGCATCAAATCAGGCATGAGTTTTTCACTAATCTTACGACTTTCAAGCATATAAGACACACCCGACGGCGTTCTTAAGTTATCTTCGAGTACATAAAACTCACCCTGCCCATCACGGATAATATCAATCCCACTAATTTGGCTATAAATCTGACCTTTTAAACGGTGCTCATACATATGCGGTTGATAAGCCTCATGCGTCAACACTTGCAGTTCTGGAATAATCTTCGCTTTGAGAATGTCTTGTTGATGGTAAATATCATGTAAAAATAGATTTAAAGCTCGCACACGTTGTGCAGAGCCAAGGGAGATTTTATTCCATTGTTGTTTAGCGATCACACGTGGAATTAAATCATAAGGAATGGTGCGCTCAATGCCCTCAGATTCACCATATACAGTAAACGTAATACCTTCATATAAAAAATGCTGTTTGGCAATTTGGTTTAGTTCTTCGAGTTCTTCTACACTATGCTGTGACAACCAGTGCTCAATACGCGCACAAGCCTCACCAGACATCGCTTGGTCATCTGTCATTTCATTAAAGAAATTCGAGGTCATTTGATTAAACAATCCAACAGACTGGCTCGATAGACGATCATGAGAGTGAATCGGATTTAATACAGGAGAGTTAAGCTTATATCCGTCCAACATCGTATTTACATTTGTATCTTTATCTTCTTTAAACATACAAACCTCTCAATTGTTATCGATATGTAACCCATACTTAGCAATATCTATGCCATGGATTTCTAAAGATGCTTTGTTTATTAATCGATAAAAAACGCATTGCTTCAATTCTATTTCGCATTAAGTTGTGTCAAAAAATATAACTGAAAAATTTCAAGCAAAGCTTGCTTAAACGAATGAGTTTTCTTATTGTGTTCACATTCAAGTAAGTAATTTCGACTCCTATATTTTATTAAACTATGTCTATACAAGAAAAAGAAACGTCCAATAGTCTCTATCGCCAATGGCAAATTTTGTCTCGCCTTTCCACTGGAAAATGGATGGGCACTCGAGAGCTGCAAGAGATTTTACAACGTGAAGGCATCGATATTACTTTGCGAACCATTCAACGTGATTTAAACCAAATCTCTCAACGCTTCCCGATTGAAAACAATGGGGCTGTGCCTCAAGGCTGGCGTTGGCGTTCTGATGCTCCAATTCAAAGCTTACCGCACATGACCAGCTCTCAAGCGGTGACATTTATGATGGTTGAAGAACACCTTAAACATCTTCTTCCACCAAGCTTAATTGAAGAAATGAACCCATGGTTTGACTTAGCACGTCGTAGCCTCTCTACCCAAAACAATGTGCGCCAATGGATTAACCGCGTACGCATTGTCCCTGCGACACAACCACTGATTCCCCCAATTGTGGAGAAAACAGCGCAGCAAGCCATCTATGAAGGACTGCTCCAAGACAAACAGCTGGAATGCGTTTATCAAGGCTTAAACCAAGCGGCTGAAGCAAAAACCTATACGCTCAATCCACTGGCATTGGTTCAAAAAGGTGCAATTATTTATCTAATTTGTACCCGCCACGACAAAACCGATATTCAGACCTTTGCACTGCACCGTTTCAAATCAGCGACGGTTTTAAACACTCGTGCCTTACACCCAGTCAATTTTGATATCGATGAATACATCGAATCGGGTGCATTAGGTTTCCGTGTAGACTTTTCAAAACCTACAGAAACCGTTGCACTTACCCTGACTATGACTGAAATAGATGCGCTGTATTTGGAGGAAACCAAACTCAGTACCAATCAGGTTTTAGAACCGCTTGGAAATGGGCAAATCTTGGTTCATGCTACCGTACCTTTTACCAATCAACTGGTGTGGTGGTTACGTAGTTTTGGCCATAAAATTACTCACATTGAACCAAAAGAAGTTCGTGATGCAGTTAATCAAACTATCACCGACTAAAATAAAAAAAGCCCCAAGTATTAGGGGCTTTACAGTCTTTTTGGTATTAGATATTTGAATTGCTTGGGTTTGTCGTTTTCATTACTCATCTTGGTTTAATGCCTCCCCTAAACCAAGATAAGTGCGCTGTTTTTGGTGATTGATACAAACTAGCATTGGCATGCAAGCTCTCCACTGTTAAAACGGATCGATTTCATCGTCATAGTGTTGACCTCATGTTAAGAACGTAAAATCAATTTAAAAGATGGCGATGCTTTTGTGAAATAACATGATTGGCTATTTTTATCTGTTTTTATCTTAAACAACTATTTTGCTTTGTTTATCTGCCAAAACAAAAAGCTGACCTCTTAAAGAAGACTCCAATCCGATAACTTGAATCAAATATCTCACCTTTTTGAAATTTATCGTATAATAAAATTAATCATCAATTTTAATAACTTAAAGAACATGAGTTTTAACGTACAAGAAGTTGCACAGCTTTTAAAACAAGCCAAAGAAAATAAAAAGCCTTACGTATTCTTTACAGGTGCTGGTTGCTCAGTAAAAGCAGATGTCCCTTCAGCAACTGGTCTAATTCAAGAGATATGTGATAAATTCCCAATCCAAGTCAAAAATATTGACCCCGAAAAAGACAAATACAATTACGGCAAGTATATGTCTGCTTTAGATAAAGATGAGCGCAGAAGATTACTTAAACCACATATTATCGATAATAAGAAAATTAATTGGGCACATATTGCTTTGGCATGTCTTATGCAAAGTGGATACATTGAACGTGTCTTAACTTTTAATTTTGATAGTATTTTATCTCGCGCTTGCAATATGCTCGGTTTACATCCTTCTATTTATGATTTTGCCACAGCTAATCCGCATCTCTACCATTTAATTAGTGACCCTTCCATTGTTCATTTACATGGTCAAGGTACTGGCTTTGTTCAACTCAATACTGCAGATGAAACTAAGGAACATACAGAAAAATTAAGTGATTTTATTGCAAACACTTTAAACTCCAATCCAAGTCTATTTATTGGCTATAGTGGTAATGCCGATGCATTTTTTCCTTTATTAGAAGAAAAGTATTCTGAACAACATCGTTTAATTTGGACAGGTACCAGAGGAACCATTGATGAACTTGAATCTGAAAGTGTCAAAACTTTTCTGAATAAAAATAACAATATTACCCATTACGTTGGAAAAATTTTTGCAGATGAATTTCTTATTCAGCTTGCTAAAGAGCTTGATTGCTTTCCTCCAGAATTATTTCTTAATCCATATACATTTTTAGATAAACAACTTAATGTAATTCAAAAATATCCACTATCAGATGGGTTAGATGTCCTTAGTAATTTAAGAGGATATTTAAAAGAGCAATCTAAAACTCCACTAAGTGAAAGTTTATATACAGCCTTTATTCACAAGTATCCAACAAAAGAATCAACAAATGACTTAAGTAATGAAGCAATTGATGATGTAATGTGGGCATATAATAAACAAGCTCAACTACTATTTGATGATCAAAAACATGATGATTCTTTAGAACTATATGAAAAAGCAACGAATATCCATAGCAACCACTTTGGTTGCCAACTTAACTTCGCCTTTACCCTATCTACGTTAGCTCAAGAAAAACAAAATTTATCCTTGTTTGAAAAAGCTTTAGAAAAATATCAAAAACTTATTACTCTCAACCGTCTTCAATCAGTTGTTTATGGCCAGTATGCCTTAACAATACATAAAAAAGCTTTTTTATGTCGCGATCAAGAATCACTCAAAAAAGCTTTAACTCATTTTGACACTGCTCTACATTTCGATAACAACCACACAGATAACCTTGGTAACTATGCAAATGCACTTGCCGATTATACAGAATTAACCAAAAATATATCTCATCTTGAACATGCAATTCAACTACATGAAAATGCTTTAAATATTGAACCTTATCATTTACAACACCTAAATGGATATGTTGCAAAACTTTTAAGTTTATTTCATTCTAATGCTGACAATACTTTATTAGATAAAGCTTACGTAGCTATTCAAAAAACGTTATCAAAAAACACTAATGATACTTACAATCTTGCTTGTTATTATTCTTTAACTAATCAATCGGATCAGTGCCGTGTAAATCTACTTCATGCCTTACAATGCGATACTCTTCCACAAAATCCATACCGACATTTATCAGAAGATAAAGACCTAGACAATGTCCGTGATGAACAATGGTTTATAGAACTATTAGAACGCTTAAAAGCAAAAGAAGAAGTAGACAAAGTAGCTTAAATAAAAAACCCGCATAAGCGGGTTTTTTATTTCAACTTAAAATCTTAAGCAGATTTTTTCGCTTGTGCATTCTTACGGATCGTAATCATGATCAATTGCACTGCTGCAGGTGTTACCCCCGGAATACGATTTGCTTGAGCTAATGTCTCAGGACGCACATCTTTCAATTTTAAAGTAATTTCACGAGATAAGCCTGAAACTACATCATAATTAAAATCGGCCGGAATTTTGGTTTCTTCCAAACGCTTCATTTGCGCAACATCTTCATGTTGACGGTTAATATAACCTGCATATTTCACCGCGATCTCAATTTGATCGCCCACTTGCGCAGAGACTTCAGAACCTGTGAGTTCCGCAATTTGAGCAAATGAAATATTCGGACGTTTTAACAAATCAATCGCAGAGCATTCTTTCGATAAATCTGCACCCGTCATTTCGACAAACTTTTTGCCCATTGGGTTGTTTGGTGCCGCCCAAAGGTGTTGTAAACGGCCTGTTTCTTGTTCAACGGCTTCCATTTTTTCACAGTAAGCAGCCCAACGCTCGTCATCCACCAAGCCCATTTCACGGCCAACTGGCGTTAAGCGCTGATCCGCATTGTCTTCACGCAACATTAAGCGATATTCGGCACGTGAAGTAAACATACGGTACGGTTCTTTCGTACCGAGCGTAATCAAGTCATCTACCAATACGCCCATATAGGCTTCATCACGTTTTGGTGTCCATTGTTCTTGATCCCACGCACGACGCGCAGCGTTTAAGCCTGCAAGTAAACCTTGTGCACCCGCTTCTTCATAACCTGTCGTACCATTGATTTGGCCGGCAAAGTACAAGTTATTGATGGCTTTGGTTTCTAAAGTAAACTTCAACGCTTGCGGGTTGAAATAATCGTATTCTATGGCATAACCCGGACGTAAAATGTGCGCATTTTCCATTCCGCGAATTGAACGAACCAACTCAAACTGCACATCAAACGGAAGTGAAGTTGAAATACCATTTGGATAAAGCTCATGTGTATCCAAGCCTTCAGGCTCTAAGAACACTTGATGTGAGTCTTTATCAGCAAAGCGGTGAATTTTGTCTTCAATGGATGGGCAGTAACGTGGACCCACACCTTCAATAACACCAGTATACATCGGTGAACGATCTAAACCGCCGCGGATGATGTCATGGGTTTTTTCATTGGTGTGTGTGATATAACAATTCACTTGTTCAGGGTGCATAGACGCATCACCCATGAATGACATAGTCGGTGATGGGAAATCACCTGGCTGTGGAATCATCACAGAAAAATCAACTGAACGCGCATCGATACGTGGTGGCGTACCTGTCTTTAAACGACCCACTGGCAAGTTCAATTCACGTAAACGGTGTGCCAGTGAAATTGAAGGTGGATCACCTGCACGGCCGCCACTTGATTTTTCAAGACCAACGTGGATTACACCACCCAAGAACGTCCCTGCGGTGAGTACAACTGTTTTCGCATCAAAGCGAATACCCGTTTGAGTTACAACGCCTTTTACGGTATCACCCTCAACAATCAGATCGTCTGCGGCTTGTTGGAAAATATCGAGATTTGCTTGGTTTTCTAAAGTGTCACGAATCGCGGCTTTATAGCGAATACGGTCTGCCTGTGCACGTGTTGCACGAACGGCTGCACCTTTACGTGAGTTTAGGATACGGAACTGAATACCACCTTTATCGGCAGCCAATGCCATTGCACCGCCCAAGGCATCAATTTCACGCACCAAATGCGATTTACCAATACCACCAATTGCTGGATTACAGCTCATCTGCCCTAAAGTCTCAATATTATGAGTTAAGAGTAAAGTCTGTCGCCCCATACGTGCCGCAGCCAATGCTGCTTCTGTACCTGCGTGACCGCCGCCGATAACAATGACATCGTAAACTTTAGGATAATGCATAGTGGTAAAGGAGATTAAAAAATGATAACGAAAGATTATAGCAAATTTTCGATTGTAAGTTGACAGATTCCGTGGAATTTATTGTATATGCAGCGCCGTGCTTACTGCGCCAGCGCTAGGTTTATGTAATTTCACTTGCAGAGCAATAGCAAAAACTCTACAAAGGATGCGTTTTGTTACCTGAAAAGCCTTGTATTAATTTGATCATTTTTTATCCTATAAGTTGATCATACAACAACCAAAGGTAAGCATTATGAATAAGAAAATTCTTTTTTCATCCATTCTCTGCGGTTTATTTTTTTCGCCTTTTGTATCAGCCAACGACAAAGTTGAAAAGGTCTATGATAGTCAACGTTATCAACAAGTCTGTAAAGGCAAGTCACAAGGAGCAGCGGTTAGTTTTGCCTATCGAGGCATTATTTGGAATGGTACCTGTGAAACTCAGTTTTTCCCGAGCTCAAAAAATGCCAATATTCATGGTGATGAAGCTGAGTTAGCCAGTATTTGTCAAGGCGACTCGAACGCGACATCGATCAATATCGAAGGTAAAGAAATCAAAGGCAAATGTGCCCTTGGTTTTGTAGCGCCTAAACCAAGAATGTAAGCAAAACAATTTAAAGTTCATGCTGTACTGAGGGTAAAAAATAGTCCATTTTTTACCCTTTTTTCTACCTTGTAAATTATTGAATTCTGTATACACTCAAAAAACACAAAAGATAAAAAACGAATAAAAAAGGTATTCCATGGATTCGGAATTGTTTACAGTTTTTTTGCCTTTGACTTTGGCATTAATGATGATGGGGCTTGGTTTACACCTACGCCCAGCTGATTTTTATCGCCTCACACTGCACCCCAAAGTCATTTTCATCGCGTTATTTTCACAGTTGGTGCTGCTGGTGGGCATTGCATTCCTCATTTGCCAGTTTTTAAATTTAGCGCCTATTTTCGCGATTGGTTTGATGCTCGTTGCAGCCTCACCAGGTGGGCCAACGTCAAACCTATTGACCTATTTATTTAAAGGTGATGTTGCGCTCAACATTACTCTCACAGCTACGAACTCCATCATTTCAACACTGACCCTTCCTTTTATTATTAATTTTTCACTGATGTACTTTCTACAAACATCACAACCCGTTGACATGCCCGCCATGAAAATGATGAAGGTATTTTTCATCACTCTACTTCCTGTCAGTGTAGGCATGTTTTTACGTTATTACTTTCCAAAACTTGCCGACAGATTAAACCGCCCAATGCGTATTTTGTCTGCGAGCTGTCTCCTTTTTATCTTTTTGCTCGCACTGTACTTAGAGCGACATAATTTTGTTGAATATGTATTTGAGATTGGGCCAGCCGTAGCCTTATTCTGCTTCTGTAGTATGTTTATTGGTTTTTTTGTGCCGCATCTTGCCAATATTCCAGAAAAGCAAGCCTTAACTTGCTCCTTTGAGATCACCATTCACAACACCGCACTTGCCATCACGGTTGCCCTGTCAGTCTTAGGCAACACCGCCATGGCCATTCCTGCCGGTATTTATTCTATTTTCATGTTTGTATTTGCTGCGTTATTAGGCCTATTAATCTCGCGAAGAAATGACAGTTTATTTTTGAAGAAAGAGACCGCAGCTGAATAATTTCACGGTCATGATTTATATAATTTTAAGGAGAATATGCACCTATGGATTCAGGAATTATAACGATTATGTTACCCCTAGCTCTTGCCATCATCATGATTGGCTTGGGCTTAGAGTTAACCCCAAAAGATTTTGCACGTGTGAGCAAGCATCCCAAAGCAGTATTGGTTGCTTTATTTTGTCAATTGGTACTTCTTGTTGGGATTGCCTTTGTGATTTGCAAAGTGCTCAACTTACCGCCACTACTTGCCGTCGGCTTAATGCTGTTAGCAGCTTCTCCAGGTGGTAGTACTGCAAATTTATTTAGCTATTTATTTAAAGGTGATATTGCGCTCAATATTACTTTAACCGCGAT
The DNA here is from genome assembly GCF_036666595.1 of Acinetobacter sp. GTDB lineage: Bacteria > Pseudomonadota > Gammaproteobacteria > Pseudomonadales > Moraxellaceae > Acinetobacter. The sequence continues at coordinate 164,427 of NZ_JAVWVO010000003.1, forward strand.
TAACTCCGTTATTGCAGCGTTTACCTTGCCGCTAATTGTCAACTTTGCCATTCAGTACTTTATGCAGGATGGACAACACGTCAGTATGCAATTTAGTAAAATCTTACAGGTTTTCTCAATTATTCTTATCCCCGTCTGTATTGGTATGTTGATTCGCCACTATGCACCCTCTTTTACCAAGAAGCTGAATAAGCCATTGCGTATTTTTTCTGTTGTATTTTTGGTCTTAATCATTGTTGGAGCAATAGCCAAAGAACGCGCACATATTCTGGAATATCTAACTCAGGTCGGTTTAGCCACAGTCATTTTCTGTATTTGCAGCTTAATGATTGGTTATTTTGTACCGAGACTACTGGGGATCAATAGTGCTCAAGCTCGGGCCTGTGCCTTTGAAATTGGCATTCATAACAGTACCCTTGCCATGACCATTGCACTCACCGTGATGGCCAGTACCACCATTGCCATGCCCGCAGCTGTCTATTCTATTTTTATGTATATCTTTGCTGCCATCTTTGGGACATTACTCAACCGTTTTTCCCCATCGGTTCAAACCAGTACAGAACAAGCCTAGAACACATGTAGGTCTAAGGATGCTTCGGCATCCTTTTTTATTTTGAGGAATGCTGTCGAACTGCCCCCTGTTCCGCTACAATATTTATTTATACATAAATATTAGGTTATTCCTGTGAAGTGGCTACAAATTCATATTACGGTTGATCAAGCGCAAGTCGATTTTACTGAGACCCTTTTAGAATCTTTGGGTGCAGTCAGTGTCACATTAGATGATGCAGAAAACCAAGACTTACTTGAACCACTTCCTGGTGAAACGCCACTTTGGAATAAAGTCATTGTGACCGGTATCTATGCACAAGAAGACGACGAAGAAATTGATGTCAATGCATTAGAAACGTTTATTCGCACTCAAATGCCTGATGCACCGATGCGTAGCGAATTTCTTGAAGACCAAGAATGGGAACGCACATGGATGGATGCCTACGAACCAATTCAAATTGCTGACAAATACTGGATCGTTCCTGAATGGATGGAAGCACCAGAACCAGATGCAGTGAACATTAAACTTGATCCAGGCTTAGCGTTTGGTACGGGGAACCATGCATCTACTTTCCTTTGCCTACAGTGGTTAGGTAAAACAGATGTTAAAGATAAAATCGTGATCGACTATGGTTGTGGTTCAGGTATTTTAGGTGTTGCAGCTCTACTTCTAGGCGCAAAAAAAGTCTATGCCACAGATATTGATCCACAAGCAATTTTAGCCACTCAACAAAATGCGGCACTCAATGGCGTGGCTGAGAACCTTTATGTCGGCTTACCAGACGAGTTCAATTTAGAGCTGGCTGACCAAAAAGCAGATGTCTTTGTTGCAAATATTTTGGCAGGCCCGCTCATGATGTTAGCGCCTGAATTCGCAACTTTAGTCAAATCTGAGGGAGAGTTCGCACTTGCAGGTGTAATTGAAGAGCAAGTTTCTGATGTTTCTAGTGTTTATTCTGAGTTTTTTGATATATTAGAGGTCGAGAAACGTGATGAAAACTGGTGCCGAATCTCGGGTAAACGCCACACCCTTTAAATGAACCATTAATACACTATGAGCGACAAACAAACCTCTTGCCCTAAATGCCTAACCATCTACAAAGTAAGTGTTGCACAACTCACTGTTGCGCAAGGCATGGTTTGTTGCCCAAAGTGTTCGATGACCTTTAATGCACTCTCGCATTTAACCACGGGCCATACTTTTGACACAGGAGAGGAAAAATCTACGAATCAGAATGACATGAGCATGTCTTCAAATTCTGCATTTTCCTCTCCTCGTGTAGACAGCATTCATTTTGATTTATCGCAATCTGCTGCACTTTCAATGTCGACATCAAATTTGCTTGATATTTTCAACCTGAAAGTTGAGCATTCCAACATTGACCTCAAAACCTATTTAAACAATTTAAACTATTTTAGTACCGACCCGATTGGTAATTATCCTGCCATGAATTTGGCAGACAACAATCCAGCTAAACCGCAAAAAAGCCCAATGTACTATATGCTTTGGGGTGTGATTAACTTCAGCTTATTGGCTTTATTGTGTTTCCAATACTTATGGTTTAACCCACATATCCTGAATAACAGCCCCGCATTAGGCGCAACCTATAATAAAATTTGTCTTGTACTGAACTGTAGCAGCCTACAAGAACGTTATAGTCTAATCAGCATTAATAAATTAAAAGTAAAACGTCTCGATGCACAGAAAACTCAATTTTCAGGTGAACTGATCAACTATCATGACACCAGTCTTCCCCTACCAGATCTTAAGGTCATTTTAAAAGTGGATGGTGAAGTCGATTCAACCTATCAACTACATGCAAATGAATATTTGATTGATAGTCTGGTTGGAATCAAACGAATTCCTAAAAATAGTCCGTTCAAATTCAAATTTAGCCTGCCAGTCAGCCGTAAAAGCTTCAATCATTACAGTTTAGAAATAGTCCAGCCCTAAAATTTAAAAAAAATGTAAAAAAAGTGAAAAAAAATGCAGTTTTCTTGCTCACTTTTTCTTAGACAATGGTATGATACGCGCCACAAAAGCTTAGTGCTGCAATCTCCTCAGTCTTTTAATACAAATAGAACATCAGCAAAAATGCGCGTTATCGAAATATCGCGTATTGAGCAGATTTTTTTGTTTAAAAAAGGTCGGTAACAAATATTTAACTATTGTTACGCTTATATTTCGACCAACTTAGCGATATTGTGGCATGCTAAATGTACAGTTTTAGAACTAGTCGTTTTAGGATCTAAAACGAAGTTCATTTTAATTTTAGACCACTTTATATATGTCACTTTACCCAAGTGATATTTAGATTTTTCGGATTACTTCGCATGAATAGCAAATCTCCTATTTTTACTGCACAGTCTGATGTCGCTCTTCGTATTCACGTAGATCGCGCAGTTCGCCACTATTTTGCACAACTGCAAGGCGAGCAACCATCTCAGGTCTACGACATGGTGCTGGCAGAAATGGAGAAACCTCTTCTATCTGTAGTTTTAGAATATACCCGCGGTAACCAAACACGTGCTGCGGAGATTCTAGGACTTAACCGTGGAACTTTACGTAAAAAGTTAAAAGCTCACGGTTTAATGAGTGAATAAATGATAAAATGCTTGCGGCTTCCGCGGGCATTTTTTTTACCTGCTATTTTTGGCTTTTTGTTTTAATTCTTGATAACTGTGACGAAGATCATGACCATTAAACGCGCTTTAATCTCTGTTTCCGATAAAACTGGCATTGTTGAGTTCGCTCAAAACCTTGTTGCTCTAGGGGTAGAAATTTTATCTACTGGCGGTACATATAAGTTGTTAAAAGACAACAATATCGCTGTAGTCGAAGTTTCAGAGCATACTGGTTTCCCAGAAATGATGGATGGTCGTGTAAAAACGCTACACCCGAAAATTCATGGTGGTATCTTAGCTCGTCGCGGTCTAGACGAAGCTGTGATGGCTGAACACAACATCGATGCGATCGATCTTGTCGTTGTAAACCTTTATCCATTTGCTGCAACAGTCGCTAAACCAAACTGCTCACTTGCTGATGCGATTGAAAATATCGACATCGGCGGCCCAACTATGGTGCGTGCTGCTGCGAAAAACCATGCATCTGTCGGTATTGTGGTAAATGCTACAGACTATGACACTGTTGTTGCTGAACTAAAAACAAATGGTGCTTTGTCCTACGAAACTCGTTTTGACTTAGCCGTTAAAGCATTTGAACATACAGCACAATATGACGGCATGATTGCTTCTTACCTAGGCGCTCGCGTAGGCAAGGAAGATGGTCAAGCAGACAAGTTTGCACGTACCTTCAATACACAGTTAAATAAAGCTCAAGACTTGCGTTATGGTGAAAACCCGCATCAGTCAGCAGCATTCTATGTAGAAAGCACAGCAACTGAAGCCTCTGTTTCAACAGCGAAACAACTTCAAGGTAAAGAACTTTCTTATAACAACATTGCAGATACTGATGCAGCACTTGAATGTGTGAAATCATTTGCAAAACCTGCTTGTGTCATCGTTAAACACGCAAACCCATGTGGCGTTGCGGTGTCTTTAGATGGTATTCAAGCGGCATATGATTTAGCTTATGCAACAGATCCTGAATCAGCTTTTGGCGGCATCATTGCATTCAACCGTGAATTAGACGTTGCAACTGCACAAGCAATTGTTGACCGTCAGTTTGTGGAAGTGATTATTGCACCAAGCATTGCTGAAGGCGTACTTGAAATCACGGGTGCGAAGAAAAATGTTCGTGTTCTCGTTTGCGGTGAATTACCTGTACTTGATGAGCGCGCACCACAATTGGACTATAAACGCGTCAATGGTGGTTTATTGGTTCAAGACCAAGACTTAGGCATGATCACGAAAGATGATCTAAAAGTCGTGACGAAACGCGCACCTACAGATGCTGAAATTGATGACTTAATTTTTGCATGGAAAGTTGCGAAATACGTGAAATCAAATGCCATTGTTTATGCTAAAGGTCGTCAAACCATTGGTGTAGGCGCAGGTCAAATGAGCCGTGTTAACTCAGCGCGTATTGCTGCGATTAAAGCGGAACATGCCGGCCTAGTAGTTGAAGGTGCTGTCATGGCGTCTGATGCATTCTTCCCATTCCGCGATGGTATTGATAATGCAGCGAAAGCAGGCATTAAATGTATTATCCAGCCGGGCGGTTCTATGCGTGATGAAGAAACCATTGCTGCTGCAGATGAGGCAGGTATTGCGATGGTCTTCACGGGCATGCGTCACTTCCGTCACTAAGTGATAGATGCAGACCGTAATGACAAAGTCATACATGTGGTTTAAAACAGATTTCTAAATCTTACATAAAGTCCTCTCCTTTTTAGGCTGAGGACTTTATGTCATTTCGATTCATGGAGTATGAACCGATGAACATTTTAGTTTTGGGTAATGGCGGTCGTGAACATGCGTTGGCATGGAAAATCGCGCAAGATGAAAAAGTTGCAAAAGTTTTTGTTGCACCAGGCAACGCAGGAACTGCGACAGAAAACAAATGTGAAAATGTTGCACTCAACATTTTAGACAATGCTGCAATTATCGACTTTGCAAAAAACAATGCAGTAGATTTGATTATTGTGGGTCCAGAAGCACCGCTGGTAAATGGTGTAGTGGATGCTTGCCGCGCGGCAGAGCTTCAAATTTGGGGCCCAACTCAATTTGCTGCCCAACTAGAAGGCTCGAAAGCTTTTGCTAAGCACTTCTTAAAACGCCACAACATTCCTACCGCGTTCTACGATGTATTTACTGAAGTCGATGCAGCGAAAGCTTTTGTTGAAAAAAATGGCGCGCCAATCGTGATCAAGGCTGATGGTCTTGCTGCGGGTAAAGGCGTGATTGTAGCCATGACCAATCAAGAAGCTTTTGATGCAATTGATGACATGTTGGCAGGCAACAAGTTTGGCGATGCTGGTTCACGTGTTGTGATTGAACAGTTCCTTGCGGGTGAAGAAGCGTCTTTCATTTGTATGATTGATGGCGACAACATTTTACCAATGGCAACTTCGCAAGATCATAAACGCATTTTTGAAGGCGACCAAGGTCCAAACACGGGCGGTATGGGCGCATACTCACCTGCTCCAGTGGTTACAGCTGAAGTATTTGAGCGTGCAATGACTGAAGTTATGCGTCCAACTGTGGAAGGCATGAAAAAAGATGGTCATGTTTACACAGGCTTCTTATATGCAGGCCTCATGATTGATGAACAAGGTCAACCTCGTGTAATCGAATTTAACTGTCGTTTTGGTGACCCTGAAACTCAGCCGATTATGATGCGTTTAAAATCATCATTGGTTGATCTGGTTGAAGCTGGTATTGCAGGTAATCTTCCAGCAGAAGCTGAATGGGATGAACGCAAATCAATTGGTATTGTTCTTGCAGCAGAAGGCTACCCAGAAACTGTTCGTCAAGGTGACGTAATCTCTGGTCTTGGTCAATCTCCTGAAAACACAAAAATCTTCCATGCGGGCACAACAATGAGAGCCGACGGTCACATCTTGACTGCAGGTGGCCGTGTTTTATGTGTCACAGCTCTTGGTGATACCGTACTTGAAGCGCAAGTCAATGCTTTAGAAGTTTGTGGTCAAGTTACATTTACGGGTATGCAATATCGTACAGACATTGGTTATCGTGCTATTGCGCGTGAAAATGCTTAAAAACATTCATACTTTAAAAACCCGCTAAATGCGGGTTTTTTTATTGCAAACCGCTGCGAAGCTTTTTTAAATATATCCTTATGAATATAAATTAATTTCTAAAGATAGAGCTATATTCATCCTGTACTCTGAGACATACTTTTTGCACTTTATACTCATTATATCTATTTTTTGTATTTAGTTTAGATAAAATCTTATAAAGCACAAAATTTATGCAAATTATTATTTTTAAATAGATTAATTAAAAATAATATATTGTTTTCATTATAAAATTAAAAACAATACGCAAACTACTAATCTTTAAATAAGATAAGTATTGAACTTTTATGCTCTATATCGAATATTACTTTGTTGATATGATGTGCAAAATTTAACGATTGAGCAGAGATGTTTCTAGTGAGTTGAAAAAGTTAATCTTTTCCAAAGTGAAAGCACATATTCGACTGATATCGAATTGCACGCTTTCAAAACTCACATTACAGTCATATGCAACAAATCAGAAATGCCTGATTTAAAATCAATTGATCTCTCTATTGTTCAGCTAAGTTAAGCCTCGTTTAGATGCTTACTCGGGAAGAAAAAATGAAAAAAATTCTAGGAATTGCGCTGGGTTTATCTGTTGCTTTAACTGGTTGTAGCAAACCTGAAGCACCTGCAACAGATGCGGCTAAAACGGATACAGCGGCAACTGAACAAACAGTAACTATCGCATCGACTGGTTCTGATGCTGATATTTGGCGCCACATTGCAACTTTGCCAGAAACTAAAGCAGCTGGCTTAAAGTTAGACATTAAAAACTTCACTGACTATGTTGCAATGAACACCGCTGTTGCAAACAATGAAGTCGATGTCAACGCATTCCAATCTTATGCTTACCTTGTGGCATACAACGAAGCGAACACAGCGAAGATTGCTCCACTTTCAACCACATATCTAGAGCCAATGGGCATCTATTCAAGCAAAGTAAAAACACTGGTTGAATTTAAAAATGGTGCAACGATTGCGATTCCAAATGATGGTGCGAACGAATCACGTGCATTGTTATTATTACAATCTGCGGGTCTAGTGAAGTTAAAAAATGACTTTGACTTCGTGAAAGGCACATCTAAAGACATCGTTGAAAACAACAAAGCTCTCGTTATCAAGCCTATTCAAATGGCAACGGCTGTACGTGTGAAAGACGAGGTTGATGCCATTGTTTTGGGTAATACCCTTGCAATGGAAGGTGGTCTAAACGTATTGAAAGATGCGATTTACTATGAGCCTATCGATCAAACCACAAAAATGAACGTAAACGTTCTTGCTGTAGCTGAAGCGCGTCAAAATGACCCTGTACTGAAAAAAGTCGGTGAGCTTTACCATGTCGCTGCAGTCGGCAAATATGTTCAAGAACATTTTGGCGGCACAAAAATTGATGTGAACAAGCCAGTAAGCTACCTTACTCAAGCTAAATAGTAATATAATCAAATCAACGAAACAGGCAAAGTCTCTTTGCCTGTTTTTTCATTTTTGTGTAGTTTTTGACGATATGATTCAATTTAAAAACATTTCAAAGCACTATCAGCTGAAAGGCCAAACCATTCCTGCACTGGACCAAATCAATTTGGACATTCCAGAAGGCAGTATTTTTGGCGTTATTGGCTATAGTGGTGCAGGTAAAAGTACCCTCATTCGTTTGATCAATTTACTTGAACGCCCAACCGAAGGCCAAGTGATTATCAATCAAAAAGACTTTACTGCATTAGATGCAAAAGCATTACGTCAAGAACGTGCAAATATTGGCATGATTTTCCAGCATTTTAATTTACTGCAAACCAAAACCGTTGCAGCCAATATTGAAATGCCCATGAAACTTTTGGGTTATAGCAAAGCTGAACGTGAAAAGCGTTTGAATGAGCTACTTGAGTTTATTGATCTCAAACACAAAAAAGAAGCTTATCCAGACGAGCTCTCGGGTGGTCAAAAACAGCGTGTCGGTATTGCACGTGCACTTGCCAACCATCCTAAAATATTACTTTGTGACGAAGCGACTTCTGCACTAGACCCACAAACTACCAAGTCGGTCTTGGACTTGCTCAAAAAAATCAATCAAGAGCAAGGTATTACCATCGTCATGGTGACACATGAAATGGATGTGATTCAAAGCATCTGCTCACATGTGGCCGTGATGGAACTCGGCAAAGTGGTTGAAACTGGGAAAACGGTGGACTTATTTAGTCGCCCACAACATGCAACAACACAGAATTTTATTCAAACGATTTTGCATCAACAGTTACCTATTAAGCTTCTGAATAACCTCGAACATAAGCATCATCATAGTATTTACCGCTTACAATTTCTTGGTAACTCTGCACACGAAACCGTAATTCAAAACTTAATTAAACAGTTTGATATTAGTCTCAATATCCTGTTTGCCAACATGATTGAAATTGATGGCCATGTGATTGGGCAAATGTTTGTTCAGCTCTTGGGCGATGAAAGCCTGATCGCTGAAGCGGTTGCGTTTTTAAAACAACATGGTGTGGCTGTTGAACAATCAGGAGAGCTGGCATGAGAGATTTAATTGTCCAGTGGTTAACTCAAATCACAGCACCTTTTTGGAAAAGCTCTTTATCGATTGATCAGTTTATTACTGCTTTGCAAGAAACATTTCATATGGTGTTTTTTGCAATGCTGTTCGGCTGTATTTGGGGCTTTATTCAGGCCATCATTTTATTGGTCACACGTCCTGATGGTATTTTGCCCAACAAAGCGATTTATCACAGCCTGAACCCGATTGTGAATGCTCTACGCTCTCTGCCCTTTATTATTTTGCTGATTGCGGTTTTACCTTTGACCAAACTCATCGTCGGCACATCGATTGGCACGTGGGCTGCGATTGTTCCGCTCACCATTTATGTTGGACCATACATTGGTCGTTTGGTGGAAACTTCATTACTTGAAGTGAATGAGGGGATTATCGAATCTGCACAAGCAATGGGTGCAACGCCACTACAAATCATCTTCAAATTTATTCTGCCTGAAGCACGCAGTTCATTGATTTTAAACTTAACCACAGCCACGATTAGCTTAATTGGTGCAACCGCGATGGCCGGGGCCGTGGGTGCAGGCGGTATTGGTGACCTTGCTATATCTTATGGTTATCAACGTTTTGACACTAGTGTCGTGATACTCACAGTGATTGTGCTGTTGATCATGGTGCAAATTGTACAATCCGTTGGCGATTGGCTGTCTAAACTACGCTAACAAAATTAAGCTCTCAATATTGGGAGCTTTTTTTCAGGTCTCAATTTTATATAATCTGGCAAACAAAACTTTTAAAAGCTATAACGATGAAAATAACAACTCTATTGATCAGTCTAAGTCTTTTGCCGATGCTCAGCCATGCAGCTTCAAATCCCTATAACTACGTCACCAGTGTGAAAGTGAATCAGGTTGAACTCAATGCACCTGTGACAGCACATCAAGTCAGTCAATTACTCGCTCCTCCGAATGGAAAAGCCAGCAAACAATATGCCGAATGTACAGGCAACTATGAATACAGTATTACAAGTGCCCAACCCAAAACCCTAAAATTTGAGATTTTTAGCGAAGATAATCCCAAGATTCAGGCTGAAAAATTCTATAAAGACAAAGCGAATTTCAAACAACTCGGTCAAACCAAAGGCCGTGTTTGGCTTGACTGGAAAAGCACTCAAGCGATGAGCGAAAACATACGCGTGCAAAATATTCAGATCACACCGAATTATACTTTACAGCAGTTTAAACAAGACTTTAAATACAGTGCACAAGGTATGGCAGCATCAGGTCAAGCCCAAGTTTTGCTCTTGCAGCCAAATGAAATCAAAGCATTTCTGAAAGAACCGCAAGACTTTGCCCCACCCTACACGGCTTATCTCAACTTTGGTTTTAAAAATGGCCGTTTAAGCAGCTTTGCCATTCAGCAAGCAATGGCCTGTTAAAAGCTTTTTATACCAAGAAACAATGCGACAGACATTGTCTTTTCTAAGTCGTTTTGAACTTACTGACAATAAAATAAACAGTCCAAACACTGTGTGCTATTAAATTTTGCCAATTCATTTGAATCGCACTCAGAATCGCAACAGAGCATGTTAAACTATTCAGCGGTTTTTGCAGGGACTCACTTATGCACTTTGTACATCTTGGTATTCATACAGAATTTTCAATCACAGAATCAATTGTACGTATACCTGATTTAGTCAAAGCTGCTAAGGCAGAAGGTATGCCAGCCCTTGCCATTACTGACTTATCTAACTTACACGCTGCTGTAAAATTTTATGGTAAATGCTTAGATAATGGCATCAAACCGATTATGGGTTCAGAAGTTCGCTTGAATGATGCTGAACATCGCGTGACTTTATTAGCAATGAGCAATGTTGGCTGGCGTAATCTAACCGAACTGGTTTCAGAAGGTTTTATCCGTGGTCAACAGCTTGATATTCCTTGCGTTGCAAAAGACTGGATTTTAGAACAAAACCATGACCTGATTGCGCTACTTGGCATGCGATCTGATGTCGGCAAAATGCTCTGTACATCGAATCCACAAAAAGCCGAACCTTTACTCGAAGAATGGATTGCAAAATTTGGCAATCGTGTTTATTTGGCTTTATGTCGAACAGAGCGCTCAGGTGAAGATGACTTCAATTATGAAGCCTTAAAACTGGCTAAAAAATATAATATTGGTGTAGTTGCACACAACGATGTGCACTTCATGAAAGAAATCGACTTTGAGGCACACGAAGCTCGGGTCTGTATTGCCGATGGTTATGTATTAGGGGATAACCGCCGACCAAAAAATTACTCTCCAGAGCAATATTTTAAATCTGGCCAACAAATGGCGGAATTATTTGCAGACATTCCATCTGCAATTGAAAATACTTATCAGATTGCCAAACGTTGTAACGTCACGCTGCAATTAGGTAAATATTTCCTGCCTGACTACCCTATTCCTGAAGGCCATACCATCGACACCTACTTTGCACATTTATCCAAAGTAGGTTTAGAAGAGCGTTTAGACTTTTTATATCCACCTGAAACGCGTGATGAATACTGGCCTGAAAAACGTAAAGAATATGATGATCGTTTAGAGTATGAAATCGGGACCATTCTTAAAATGGGTTTCCCAGGTTACTTCTTGATTGTCATGGACTTCATCCAATGGTCCAAAGGTAATGGCGTTCCGGTTGGTCCAGGCCGTGGTTCAGGTGCAGGTTCACTTGTTGCCTACAGCTTAAAAATTACGGATCTCGATCCTCTCCCATACGGACTACTTTTCGAACGCTTCTTAAACCCAGAACGTGTTTCAATGCCCGATTTCGACGTCGATTTCTGTATTGCTGGTCGTGATCGTGTGATTGACTATGTAGCGCGTACATACGGACGCGATGCAGTATCACAAATTGCCACTTTCGGTACCATGGCAGCCAAAGGTGCCATTCGTGACGTGGCACGTGTCTTGGGTAAATCCTATGGTTTGGCAGACCGAATCTCAAAAATGATTCCGACCAAACCTTTAGGTTTAAGTCTCGAAGAGTCGATTGAAGCAGAGCCACAACTTAAAGACATTGTCACCAACCCATCCAACCCTGACAATGACGATGCGGCTGAAATTTGGGAAATGGCATTAAAGCTCGAAGGCATTACCCGTAACACAGGTAAACACGCAGGTGGCGTGGTCATTTCCCCAACTAAAATTACCGACTTTTCTGCCGTCTTATGTGACGCAGATGGTACAGGCCGTGTTGCGCAATACGATAAAGACGATGTTGAATCTGCTGGTCTAGTGAAGTTCGACTTCTTGGGTCTGCGTAACTTAACGGTCATTGAAGATGCCGTCAAGAATATCAATAGGCGCATTCAGCTCGATGTGCCTTTAGACATTGCTTTCATTCCGCTTGACGACAAAGATGCATACCTTATCTTTGCCAATGCCAACACCACAGCAGTATTCCAGTTTGAATCCGTGGGCATGAAAAAAATGCTCAAGGAAGCACGTCCAAGCAAATTTGAAGAAATTATCGCCTTCGTATCTCTTTACCGTCCGGGTCCGATGGACCTGATTCCAGACTTTATCCACCGTATGCATGGTGGCGAGTTTGAATATCTCCATCCCCTACTTGAAGGTGTACTTGAACCGACTTACGGCATTATGGTTTACCAAGAACAGGTAATGCAGGCAGCACAGTATTGTGCGGGCTATAGCTTGGGTGGTGCGGACTTACTTCGTCGTGCGATGGGTAAGAAAAAGCCCGAAGAAATGGTCAAACAGCGCCAAATTTTCACGGAAGGTGCAGCGAAGAAAGATATTGATGAAGCCACTGCCAACCATATCTTTGACTATATGGAAAAGTTCGCAGGTTATGGCTTTAACAAATCGCATGCTGCAGCTTATGCCTTAGTGGCCTATCAAACGGCATGGCTCAAAGCGCATTATCCAGCTGAATTCTTAGCAGCAGTGATGTCATCAGAAATGCAAAACACCGATAACGTGGTGTTCTTGATTGATGACTGTCGACACAATGATATAGAAGTCCTGCCACCTTCGGTCAATATGTCTATCTATCAATTCCATGCTTCGGACGACAAAACGATCGTTTATGGACTTGGTGCAATTAAAGGCGTCGGCGAAGCAGCGATGCAGTCGGTCATTGACTCGCGTATTCAAGATGGGCCGTATCGTGACTTATTTGATTTCTGCCATCGTATTGATCTGAAAAAAATCAATAAACGGACTTTAGAAGCATTGATTCGCTCAGGTGCTTTAGACTGTCTCGGTATTGAACGCTCAAGCCTAATGGCGCAGCTTCCTGAAGCGGTACAAGCGGCGGATCAAGCTCGATCAAACCGTGAAACAGGCATCATGGACTTGTTTGGGGAGGTTGAAGAAGTACAACGTAAACCTGCCAAACCTGTTAAGCCATGGTCAGATGAAGTCCGTCTCAAAGGTGAAAAAGACACCCTAGGGTTGTATTTAACAGGTCACCCGATCGATGTCTATCGCACTGAGTTGAAAGCGTTTATTCCGAACAAAATTAATGAACTTACCCCAACCCGTCGCGGTGTCACTACCGTTTTTGCTGGTCTTGTGGTTGATGTAGCCAACTTCCCGAACCGAATGATGGTGACCTTAGATGATGGTACCTCACGGATTGAAGTCTCTGCGAATCATGAACGCTTTATGCGTTTTAAAGACATCATTCAAAATGAAAAAGTGGTGGTGATTGAGGGTGAAATTTACGAGCGTGAAGGTTTTGACCGCCCAATGGGGCGCTTAACCAAAGCATTTACGCTGAATGAAATTCGTCAAAAACGGGCCAACTGTATTCAAATTCGTCTCGACCCAACACACAGCACAAAAACACTAAGCCAAGATTTAAAAAATATTCTTGCACCCTTTTGTAATGTCGATATGTGTAATCACATCCCGCTGCAATTGCTGTTGGACTACCCGTATGCCACGGCTGAATTACACTTAGGGATTAATTGGAAAGTGGCACCGCAGGATGAACTGCTTTCTAAACTCCGTGACTATTTTGGTAAAGAAAATCTTCATGTGGAATATCAAGTCAAATCCAAAGCAGCCAAAGCGGTGAGCTATGAAGAAGCCAAACCGATAGATGTACCACCGCCACCTGCGGATATGAGCATGGATGATGCCATGGACTTATATCAAGCTGAAGTCGGTCAGTTCTCTTAATTATTTAAATTTTAAAGATTCATTGGAAAAATCATGAGCCAATTTGACAATGCCGCTGTTTCAGCGCATCTCTCCCATGTGCGTATTGTCATGGTCAATACTACACTCCCTGCGAACATTGGTAGCGCACTGCGTGCTATGAAAACGATGGGACTCTCAAAACTGGTTTTGGTTTCGCCAAAAACCTATCCGCATCCCAATATTGATGCTTTGGCTGCAGGTGCAACGGATTTAATCGAGCAGATTGAAATCGTTGAAACCCTTGCCGATGCCATCAAAGACTGCCATTTAGTGTTTGGTACGAGTGCACGTAGTCGTACCATTCCTTGGCCTTTGCTAGACGCACGCCCTGCGGCTGAAAAATCAATTTCAGCAGTGGTGAATGATCAGCAAGACGTTGCTGTTGTATTTGGCCGTGAAGACCGTGGACTGACCAACGAAGAACTGGCCATGGCCAACTACCATGTCACCATTCCTGTAAATACAGACTATGGTGTACTGAATGTGGCTCAAGCGATTCAAGTGATTTGTTATGAAATGCGTATGGCCACACTGGCTGCTGTGGAAAGCGGTGAAGATGAAGCTGCAACCATGCCTGTAACAGATACTGAATCTATGCAGTGGGATGAGCCTTTGGTCACCCATGAGCAAATGGAACAGTTCTACCCGCACATTGAAAAAATGTTGGCCGAGATTGAATTTTTAGATCCAAAAAATCCTCGATTACTGCCTTTACGCTTGCGTCGTCTTTTTGGACGTATACAATTAGATCGTATGGAATATCATTTACTTCGTGGTATTTTTAGTCGTGTACAAGCTTTAAATAACGGCACATGGAAAAAGTCAAATACGGATCAAACAGAGGATCAATCTAATGCTTAAACAGCTCAAAGAAGATATACAAGCTGTATTCGCGCGCGATCCTGCGGCACGAAACACTTTAGAAGTTCTAACCACATATCCAGGCATTCATGCCTTGATCATGCACCGTATGGCGCATGAGTTATGGAAAAAAGAATGTAAAGGCTCAGCACGTTTATTGTCTTCTTTTAGCCGTTTTGCAACAGGTATTGAAATTCACCCAGGTGCTAAAATTGGTCGTCGTTTTTTTATTGACCATGGTATGGGCGTCGTGATTGGTGAAACCGCTGAAATTGGTGATGATGTGACCCTATATCACGGTGTCACTTTAGGTGGAACCACATGGAATAAAGGCAAACGTCACCCGACACTAGAAGACGGTGTAGTGGTTGGTGCTGGTGCTAAAATTTTAGGCCCTTTTACTGTCGGTAAAAATGCGAAAGTCGGCTCAAATGCAGTCGTCACCAAAGCTGTTCCAGCCGACACCACAGCAGTTGGTAACCCTGCACGCTTTATTTCTAAAGATAAACCGAAAGATGAAGCAGAAACACGTCGTCGCGATTATGCAGAAAGTATTGGTTTCCAACCTTATGCTGCAACGCAAGACCAGTCTGATCCAATTCTTGAAGGTATGCGTGTTCTACTTGACCGTATTCAGCTGAATGAGAAAAGGATGAATACCCTATGCCAACGTTTGTCTTTGCTTGATCCAACCTTTAAAAAGCAACAACAAAATGAACAACCCTTTAGTGCTGAAGAATTGAAAATTTTGGAAGATGTACGCCGCGAATGTGAAGCTCAAAGCCTGCCATCCAATGACTAAACATGAAAAGTGTTAGTTTTTGAAAACCTGCCTATAGCAAACCTTGCATGTTCATCAGAGTTTTTTTAGACTGACGGACATGCCTTTTATACCACTTCTTAAAATAATGAATGGATGAACCTTATGATGCTTAAACCCTTAGCGGTTGCTGTTCTTGCTGTCTCGTTTTTAACAGCGTGTAGCTCAAACCCAACGAAGAACAATAGCGATACCATCGTTTTTACAGAGCCTGAATTAACTGCACCATTTTATGCACTCAATCCATTTAATTATGATGCGCCACCTCCATTTGAAATTAACTTAAAAAAAGCAGCGGCTCAACCCGTGACCAAAATGGAAGTGACTCGCTCTGACGACCCATCTAAAAAGCTGGTTTTAGACACTAATAAACTGATTATCCCAACCGTAAACAGCAAAGATCGTCAGTTGAAGTTTGCCGTACTGGCGGGCGACAATGAAGTCGACATTACTGAAATTGATGACTTCTTACAGTTAGTTGAAGGCAAAGCACGTCACTACCCACCGCGCTTTACAGAACGCCAAGAACGTAAAGGTTTTGAGTTAAAACTAAAAGAAGTGACACAACAGCTCGATACGTTAGCGTCGAAAGACAATGCTTCTTTTGATGTACTGGTTCGTGCTTTCAAAGCCAGCGTTATGGCACGTAATTTAGACCTCGGTTCAGTCTATACCACCAAGTCTTTGGCTTATGCACAGCGTATTTTAAAAATTAATAAAGAAGACCCTGAAGCAAACTTCTGGTTCGGTTTTGCCTTGTCTGAAGGTGGTGGTCAACGCGAAGCGATGCCATACCTCGATAAAGCAATGAAATCTGGTGTTCAAGAAGCCTATTTAGTGACCGCAAATAACTATATCGCGATGGAACAAAAGAAAAATGCGGTGCAGACTTTGAAAAACTACAAGCTGAAATATCCACAAGAAGCTGAAGTTGCGGATCGCTTGATTAATGAAATAGAAAAACAAGGCCGTTGGAATGTTTGGCAAGTTCTAAATACTGCAAAATAATTCCATCGCTTATGATGTAAATAAAAATAGACCGAATTTTCGGTCTATTTTTATTTTAGGCGAATTGATAAATCCGAGAATTATCGTATGATTTAAAAAATTCAAAAGAATAAACGGTAGTCGACGCTTTCTATGCCTAAATACATCCGTAGCACCTTGATGATGACCACTCTCGTTTCGTTTTTGAGTGGTTGCCAAGTGGTCAGTGTGAAAAATCAATCACTGAACGTCACGATTACCAATGAGCGTGAGAGTATTTTAACGCGGGATAAGCTCAGTGAAGCGAGTCTAAACGTGCTGTCTATGACAGGTCGAGAAGCCAAAATCTGTTCAGAGCAACCTGAAGAATGTGTCAGCGAACTCAAACAAATTCCACAAATTCAAGATGAACAACTGCTCTCTACTGCCAGCGAGCTATATCTCGCTAAAGCACTTTCATTAGAAAAATCATCTGCCTGTAAAGTCAGTATTTTAGCCAAGACACAGTCTGAAGAAAAACAGGCGCTACAAAAACAAAACTACCAAAGCTGCCTAGATCAACAACTCGGCATGCTAGATAAAAGCATTCGCTATAGTTATGCCTACATGTTTAACACCAAACGTGGCCCGCAAGACCGTATTTTTGATAACCGACAAGTCCAACTGCGTGACTTTTATAACCAAGCTATCGCTAAACTTGTAAATAGTTATGGCTTACGCCATGGACCAGCAGAAGTTGGTAATCAAATAAAAGTGGGACAAAGTATTTACCGCATAAATTATGATAACTACCCACTTTTAAAAAACCGTCAAGTTGAACAACTGATGTCAACTTACAATATGAACTTTTCAGGCCTGCGCTCTATCACACGTCGCGATGGTTTTGGTTCAGAGTTTCTGATTGTCCTCCCACCCGAGCACAACGACACCTCACCCGAAAAAGCCAAATATATTGTCGATCCACTGCATTATCAGTATACCAATGGTCGTAATCCCAACATTCACAATGCCCGTTATTTGGCGGCAACCATTACCGCACAGCCACGCTCTGCATCCAGTATCGATGAGATCTTAAACAACCCTGAGTTTGAAATCTCAGCTTATGATCCCTATAAGTTTGAATCTGCGAAAATTGCAGGCAAAAGCTATCCTCTTGCTGCAAACTTTTCTGCACCTTATGGCTTATGGTTAGCACAGAACAACTTAGGCAAAGCCGCGTATCTATCACTGATTGATCGTGACGCACGTCTCACCATGCCGCACCTATACATGCTTGAGCCTTACAATCCAAATAAAAAAGTGGTGGTACTCGTCCACGGACTAGCCAGCAGTCCAGAGGCATGGGTTCGTCTGACGAATGATGTCATGGGTGATCCCGTACTACGTGAGCACTATCAAGTCTGGCAAGTGTTCTACTCGACCAATATGCCAATTTTAGAAAGCCGTTTTCAAATCTATGCAATCATTCAACAAAGTTTTAATTTGGTCGACAGCAAAGCGCCTGCCAAAAAGGATGCCGTGCTAGTGGGTCATAGTATGGGCGGTATTATTGCGCGGCTTTTGGTGAGCGATGCTGACTTAACCCCTGCTGCAATGAAACTGCTACCCAATCGACGTGCACAACAATTTAAAAATGACCCTCTGTTTAAATCACGCCTCGACATTCAACCGATT
Source organism: Acinetobacter sp. (assembly GCF_036666595.1). Taxonomy (GTDB): domain Bacteria; phylum Pseudomonadota; class Gammaproteobacteria; order Pseudomonadales; family Moraxellaceae; genus Acinetobacter. The sequence goes on from NZ_JAVWVO010000003.1 coordinate 182,740, forward strand.
CCAAACTTTAGTCGGGCCATTTTCTTGGCAGCGCCACATCGTGGGACAGAGTTTGCTGACCGCTGGTTTACCCTTGCGGCACGTAAAGTCATTCGTCTACCGGGTGCGTTTTTGGGGGCACTGACCGATGTCATACAAAGTAGTGACCCTGACCTACAAGAGTTTATTAAAGATGTCGATAATGGGCTTATTCAAAATGGGCCCAGTGATCTCAGCAAAAACTCTAACTTTACTCGGTTAACTAAAAACGTCGTTCCATACAAAGGCATTAAATTCCACAGCATCATGGGTAATGCGACCAAAAGTGATGACCTCAATATCATTACAGACGATGTTGTGCCTTATACTAGTGCGCATCTGGATGGTGCATTGTCTGAAAAGATTATTAAAGGTGGACATTCTATTCAAGAAACGCCTGAAGCCGTTCTTGAGTTACGTCGTATCCTACGGTTGCACCTGACTGAACTCGGTCTATATAAGCCTTAAATCTTAAAAAGCCTAAACAGATGTTTAGGCTTTTTTATTTTTGCTTTACGCCTAACACCTACAGCAATAATCACTTGGCTGTTTAACAACTGTTCGCTTTATAGATGATTTATTGTTTAGTCGTTTTCAATTTTGCTAAGATATTGCCATTCATACAATAGCTGTTCATAGCGCATAAATACACACGGTAAGCGGTGTCGCTCGGTCTATTTTTATATTGTGCATTTTCAAAGATTTAAGGATTTCACCTACATGAGCAATTCGGGAATCATAACTGATTTGTCCACCCTCACTCCCATGATGCAACAGTACATGGGCGTCAAAATGCAACATCCGCACTCTTTGATGTTCTATCGTATGGGAGACTTCTACGAGCTGTTTTTTGAAGATGCACACAAGGCCGCTAAACTTCTCGGGATTACCCTGACCCATCGTGGCAAAGCCAATGGTGAACCCATCCCTATGGCAGGTGTTCCTTACCATGCAGCTGAAGGCTACCTTGCTCGCTTGGTGAAAAAAGGCGAAACCGTCGTCATCTGCGAGCAAATTGGTGAGGTTACAGGTAAGGCCCCTGTTGAGCGTGGCGTTGTCCGGATTATTACACCGGGTACGCTGACAGATGATGCCTTACTGACTGCACATCAAAGTTCAAACCTTGTGGCGCTTTGCGTACAACAAAACGAAATTGGTATTGCATTGTTAGATTTAAGTGCGGGGTTATTCAAAGTTCAGCAACAAGAGTTTCAACTTGAACAACTCGGTATTGAACTGTCTCGCCTCATGCCAAGTGAAATTTTGGTCGATGAAAATATTGTCGACCCCAACATCATTGAACACATTAAAAAACTGCTCGACTGCCCTGTAACACGCCGTCCAAATGTCGACTTTAATTTAAACAATGCACAAAAAACCTTATGTGATCAGTTTACTGTATCCACGTTAGCTGGTTTCGGTATTGACCATTTGCCACTTGCCAAAGCAGCAGCAGCATCCCTAATTCATTATGCCAAAGAAACGCAAAAGACTGCCTTACCACATATTCGCTCTATTCAGCTTGAACAAAGCGGTGATTTCATTGCGCTTGATCCTGTGACACGTAGAAACTTAGAGTTGGTTGAGCCTCTGTTTGAACACGGCACGTCATTATTCCAACTCATCAATGACTGTCAAACAGCAATGGGTGGACGTTTACTCAGCCGTACGCTGATGCAACCGTTACGTGATACCAAGCTCTTAGACGCACGTTTAGATGCCACCAAAAGCCTTGTGGATGGTTACCATGAATCGCCAGTCCGTTTAGTATTAAAAGAAATTGGAGACATTGAACGTGTTCTCAGCCGTGTGGCTTTAGGCAGTGCCCGTCCACGTGACTTAGTGCAGCTGCGTCAAGCCTGTGCGCAAGTCCCTTATTTACGTCATGCCATTCAACCCGTGATCCAAAGCAAACAGTCCGCACTCATTACCCAATTGAATGAGGAATTGGGTGATTTCCATGGCTTACATCAACGTTTAATGTCTGCCATCGTTGAACATCCACCTGTGCTTTTACGAGATGGAAATGTAATAGCGGAAGGTTTCGATCATGAACTCGATGAACTCCGTAAAATCCGAGATCATGCAGGACAGTACTTGATCGACCTTGAAATTCAAGAACGTCAAAATACTGGAATTTCGACCTTAAAAATTGGCTATAACCGTGTCAGTGGGTACTACATTGAACTGACCCGTGCGCAAGCCGAGCAAGCGCCTGATCACTACATTCGTCGTCAAACCTTGAAAAATGCTGAGCGTTATATCACCCCTGAGCTAAAAACCTTTGAAGACAAGGTGCTTTCGAGTGAATCCCGTGCATTAGCTCGCGAAAAAATGCTGTTCGAAATGCTTTTAGATGAACTCCGCGCCGACATTGGTCATTTACAAATGATGAGCAGTGCTATTGCGCAGATCGACCTCTTAGCTAACTTTGCACATCAGGCTCGCTTACGCAATTGGTCACGTCCTGAGTATAGTCCAGAAATTGGGGTTAAAATTATTGCTGGACGTCATCCAGTGGTTGAGGCTTTGAATAAGGCCACATTTACACCGAATGACACGACGCTTGATTTCAACCACCGTATGGCCATTATTACTGGTCCTAACATGGGTGGTAAATCAACCTTTATGCGCCAAACAGCTTTAATTAGCCTATTGGCCTATTGTGGCTCATATGTACCAGCCCAATCGGCAGTATTAGGTCCTATTGATCGAATCTTTACCCGTATTGGTTCTGCAGATGACCTATCTACAGGCAAATCGACCTTTATGGTGGAAATGACCGAGACCTCGCAAATCCTACATCATGCAACCAATCAGTCTTTGGTTTTGATGGATGAAGTTGGTCGTGGCACCAGTACTTATGATGGTTTATCTTTAGCATGGGCTTGCGTACTTGACTTAACCAAACGCATTAAATGTTTATGTTTATTTGCCACACACTACTTTGAACTGACCGAGCTGGCCAAAGAAACTGCTATTGATAACTACCATGTCACCGCAAAAGAACTCAATGGCAACCTCATTTTGTTACATAAAGTCCAACATGGGCCAGCGAGCCAAAGTCACGGCTTACAGGTAGCAAAATTGGCGGGTATTCCTGCCAGTGTGATCAAAGAAGCACAAAATCGTCTAAGAATTTTAGAGAAGCAACAACTGCAAAAACCTAAAGTCGTTCAAAATGATTTGTTTGCTGCAATAGAAACACCTGAACTTGAAATTATTGAGCGTGTAATCGAAATTGAGAAACCTTCTGCCGCACTTGAACTACTCAAAAGTATTGATGTCGATAATTTAAGTCCACGTGAAGCCTTACAGCAGCTTTATGCATTGAAAGATCAGTTACATTCATAGTGGTTTTCTATTTTTGTAACCCATTTAGACCGTCAAAATGACGGTCTTTTTTATTGTCAAAAGCCGTTTTCAGCAGAATATTCAGTTTTTATTAAATTTAACAGCCGTGCATATAACAAATATCAATAAAAGCAATTGTTAGTTGGTGCTGTTTTTGCCTAAAATACACATTAGTTATTAGAACCATATTTTTAGGTAGCCTTCGCCATGACCTTTGTTGTCACTGAAAATTGTATTAAATGTAAATATCAAGACTGCGTAGAAGTTTGCCCAGTAGACTGTTTCTATGAAGGTCCAAACTTTCTAGTGATCAATCCAGATGAGTGTATCGATTGCGCACTGTGTGAACCTGAATGTCCAGCAAATGCAATTTTCTCTGAAGATGAACTGCCAGAAGGTCAAGAAGTATTTATTGAACTAAATGCTGAGTTATCACAAACTTGGCCGAACATTACCCAGATTGGTGACCAACCTGCTGACCGTGAAGAATGGAACGGTAAAGCAGATAAGTTACAATTCTTAGAAAAGTAAGCCAGAAAAAGATCAGCATAGGCTGATCTTTTTTTATACCTAAAACACACATTTGATTGCAATATTTCCAATTTTTCCTCACAAATTTGGATTAAAATAATAGGCGTATTTTTTAAATATTTGATTTCTATAATGAAGAAATTTTTAAAGGGATTATTTGCGGTTAGCATAATCCCCTTGGTGATGATTGGCTGTACGACTTCATCTCACAAAGGCAAGACCATCACCACTCCTGATGGAAAACGTATTTTTATCCCACAAGAGAAAATTAGTTTTGACCGCCCTGCTCCACCTAAAATTATTCCTTATACCTACAATTCATGGATGTCTGTCGGTGACACGCTAGCACGCGTACGTGAGTATGAAGTTTTTCTTGAACGCAATGGTGTGGGAAATATCATCCCAAGCTTTGAACTGCTCAGAACAGCGCGTGATTGGCAAAAATGTGGTCGTTCACAGTACATGATTCCAAACCGTGAACTTTGGAAAAACCAAATTGCGACCTTAAAAGTTTTTAAATACTTAGTTGCAGCCAAAGTACTGACCGATTTTGAAGTCACTTCAGTTTATCGAGATCTGCCTTTAAACCAATGTGCTGGCGGTGCAAACTCGTCACGCCACTTATTCAATTCTGCCATCGATTTTCGAATTGGGTCTGAAAACCCGCAACCCGAAGATTATGCTTATATTGAAAATACAAAATATCGTCTATGTCAATTTTGGACCCAACATGGTCAGAGCTTGAACATGGGCTTAGGTTTATATGCTTCTGGCCAGATTCACATTGATACTCAAGGATATCGTACATGGGGCCCAGACCTCAGTCGCAATTCTTCGATGTGTAGTTACTAATCTTTAAAAATTAAAAGGGGTCAATATGACCTCTTTTTTTTGAGCATTGATTTCAACAAATATGGTCGGAAAAATTGCACTCTGAAAATAAAAGTTTAAAATGCTCCACATCGCAACCAAGGTGAACATGCTATGCAACAAATGTGGACAGAGATTGATAACTATATCGATGCACATTTAATTCCTGAAGACTCCATTCTACTGCAAACTTTAGAAAATACAGAGAAGCATGGTTTTCCAGATCACTTAGCTGTTGCACCGAACCAAGGCATGCTTTTACAAATGCTGATTCAAATGAATCAGTGTAAGCGTGTACTAGAGCTCGGCACTTTTGCTGCCTATAGCACCATGTGGTTAGCGCGCGCTTTACCTGAAGACGGTTATATTTTAACGATTGAAGGGCGTGATACGCATGCCGCGATGGGTCAAGAAAATATCGACAAAGCTCAGCTCAAACAAACGGTTGAACTCAAATGTGGACGTGCAGCAGATATCCTTAAATCACTGCCCACAGACATTGAACCTTTCGACTTTATTTTTATTGATGCCGATAAACAAAGCTACCCAGAGTATTTGGAATTAAGCCTGAACCTATCGCATTCAGGTACTTTGATTTTCCTCGATAACGTGATTCGTGCAGGCGATATTATCAATCCTGAAAATCACAAACCAAGTATTGAAGGGATTCGAGATATGTTCAAAGCGATGCAAAACCATCCGAAAATTTTGTCGTGCACCGCACTTCAAACGGTCGGTAGCAAAGGACATGATGGCTTTGCCTTAGCCATTGTAAAATAAGCCAAAACTTAGATTAAAAAACAATCGATTAATTTAAGCTTATATAAATTATAAACTTACATTTACTGTCCATATAGTTATCCACAATTAATGCGGATAACTATGGATAAAACAGTTCCAATTTAGAGAAATCACTCTAAATTAACGGGCGACCAGTAAGGGAACTTTGGCATTCCTAAAAATGGTGGTTGCAATACTGCCCAAGAAGAACTGATGAATTTTACTGTGGCTGAATGCACCGAGCACAATCAGTTGTATGCCATGCTCATTTTGGTATTCCAGAATATTTTCAGCCACGTCGCCATAACGATATTCTGTAATCACATCCAAATTTGCATCTTTCAAATATTGTTCAGGCTCTCTTAAAATTTCAGGGTGGTCACCGACATAGACCAAATGGCATTGTAAGAGGCGCAGTAGATCACTTTGCGCAATCCGTTTCATCATCTTCACACACGTCGGTGAATACTCGTAAGCAAAGATAAAGCGCGTAGGTGGCTTAAAGCTATCACCTACCGTCATGACGGTACAGTTTGCGCCACGAATAAAGTTCTCGACATTACTACCCAATGGTTTATTGCGTTCAGCCGATTTCTCACCCACACGGCCAATCACCACAATGTCATCTTCATGCAATAAGTTAAAACTTTGCTCTAGAAAATCACCTTTTTCTTGAATATGCGTCGTATGCAGGCCATGCGTTTCGAGAATGAGTTTCGAAATATGATCGAGTAGATTATTGCTGTAACTGAGCGCAAGTTCACTTTGTTTTTGCTCTAATTCAGCCAGCTCTTTGAGCAACATTGCATTGCTTTCAAATCCAATTACCCCACTAATTTCACCTAAGTGATAACTTGCAGGATAATAATCCAAAACTTGTAAAAGGACCAATTCCCGCCCCGTCTGTTTTGCAATCCACGCCGCAGCTTCTGCTAGGGCATTGATACAAGGGGAAGAATCAATACATGCAATGACTCGTTTCATTCTCGCCTCTCATTACACCGCATTTGGTATAAGGTCTCATTGTTGTTCTAAACTTAGCATATCTTTTTTTTTGATGGCAGGTTTTTATGTAATTAAGTATTGATAAATGTTCAATATTCTTTGATATCTTAATCACGTAAACGAATAAACTGAGCAGGATTGCCAGCAACAATCGATTGCTCAGCGATATCTTTGGTCACCATGCTATTCATCCCCACCACAGCATGTGCACCAATTTTCACCCCATCTTTCACGCCCACATGTGCACCTAACCAAACATCCCGACCAATTTCTATCCCTTGTGAACGCACAGGTTGTTGATAAATCGGATCACTGAGCGCCATGCCATGATCAAAGGCATATAAGTGACAATAAGCCGCAATACGCACTTGATCATGTAACTTAATCCCCACACGACCACCATCTAAAATACAATGATGGTTGATCGCGACTTCGCTGCCAATCTCTAAAGGCCCATGCAAAGTACAATCGGCAGCAATAAAAGTGTTGTCCCCAATGACAATTTTACGACCAGGCTCTGCAAATATGTGTGCCAATGGAGAAATAAAACAGTTTTGACCAATTTCAACGGTTTCCATTTCCATTAGATAAGCTTGGTATTCTTGCTGCCATGCTTCAGCCCACACACGGTTTTTAGGCTTGAGTGACCAATATAACCAGGGCATATAGTTTAAGCGATGCTTATGCTGCTCACGATATTTTAATAAGGGATCAGTCATGATGGTCATCCACAATTTTTAACGCTTCACGCCCACGGGTTACGTCTTGTATTTTAAGTCTGAGCGCTTCAATCTGATGCACTTGTAATAATGCTTCTACAAGTACGCCATCAGCAGTATATTGCTCATTAAACTCAATCTGCTGGCTATTCAGCTCGTACTGGAAAATTGCCCATTCATTAAATTGGCAGGCAAAATGCACTTTTTTCTTCTCAATGAGTTCTATTTTTTCAGCCAACAGTAAACACTGACCTGCTGTTCCACCATAAGCACGTACCAGCCCGCCTGTGCCTAACTTGACGCCACCATACCAACGATTGACTAAAACCAAAATATTGGTTAGTTCATTGCCTTCAATGGCCGCTAAAATAGGACGACCTGCAGTACCTGAGGGTTCACCGTCATCATTAAAACGAACATTGTGACCAATTTTCCATGCCCAGCACTGATGCGTGGTGCTGATATCTTTATACTGCTCTAGGAAATCTTTAACAACTTGTTCATTTTCTACAGGCACAGCAAAAGCTTGAAAACGACTTTTTTTAATGTCTTCTTCATAGCTCACTAAACTAGAGATGGTAAATGGCATAGCATAATTTTTAAAAATTTCACAAAAAATTATAACGTATTTTCAATCAGCTATCGTATGAAAATAGCTTTTCGCTTTAAGCCCACACGAAATTAAGAGATATGCATACTATGTAGCATGCTAAAAAAAGCAATTTCAAAAGGATAGTAGAGCGCGCAGTTTGAATATAAAGGAATGCCCTATTCTTAATTCAATGCAAAGCGATGGATTAAAAATATGAGAGGGATATCTGCGCCAATTATTTTCATTGGCGCAGAACAATCTTATACAGTGAAGTCGTCACCAAGGTAAACTTGACGCACGGTTTCATTGGCTAAGATTTCATCTGGAGAACCTTCAGCAATCACCGCACCCTCACTCACGATATAAGCACGTTCACAAATCGCCAAAGTCTCACGAACGTTATGGTCCGTAATGAGAACGCCAATACCACGGTCTTTTAGAGTACGAATAATATCTTTAATGTCCCCTACTGAAATTGGGTCAACCCCAGCAAAAGGTTCATCGAGCAACATAAATTTTGGATCGGCTGCCAGTGCACGTGCAATTTCAGCACGACGACGTTCACCACCAGACACACTCATACCCAATGAATCTTTAATATGGCTAATTTTGAAATCGGCCAGCAACTCATGCAGACGCTGTTTACGTTGTTCTTTGTTCAGGTCTTTGCGCGTTTCCAAAATCGACATAATATTTTCAGAAATGGTGAGTTTTCTAAAAATTGAGGCTTCTTGAGGTAAGTAACCAATGCCTTTACGCGCACGTTCATGCATGGCCAAATCAGACATGTCTAGGTCATCAAGATGAATTTCACCTTTATCCATACGCACCAGTCCAACCACCATATAGAAGCTGGTGGTTTTCCCTGCACCATTGGGACCAAGTAAACCTACAATTTGTCCGCTTTGCATGCTAAAAGATACATCTTTCACTACCCAACGCTTACTGTAGTTTTTCGCAAGATGCTTAATACATAGGGTTTGTGGCTGATTGAGAGTTTGCTCCATTAGTCACGCGCTCCCGGGAAGGATTGAGAACCTGAAGGTGGAATCACAATTTGAACACGACCGCTCGACGAACCACTGTTATTTGGTGTGCCAATCGCTTCGATATCCCCTTTATTCATACTATAACGCAATGTATTACCGCGAATACTGGCACCATCTTGTTCTAAAAGTGCACTTCCCGATAAGGTAATAATGCCTGTTTCTGCATTATAAATAATTTTTTGCGCCTGACCTTTGGCAATGCCTTTATTGGTACTGACTTGCTGCTGGAAACGCGCAGGCTTACCATTGGCCGTAATGGTGCTAATTTGACGGGTTTGATTTAAATTGGCAACAATCGAATCCGCTTGTAGTTTCATCGTGCCCTGTTCAATGATGACATTGCCGGTGTACGTCGTTACACCCGTTTTTTCATTAAAAGTTGCACGATCCGCCACCAACGAAATTGCTTTACTACGGTCACTTGGCAGTGCCAAAGCAAAAGTTGAAACAGCCACACCTAAACTCAGTGCAAGAGTCTGCTTGAGGAAAGTTTTCGAAATAGAAAATTTTGGATTATGGTTCATACTTTCCTCGAATATGGAAAAAGTCATATTGACCCGTATTTAAATTCGCTTTTAAGCCCTGACTAACAAATTCGGCTTGTGGTGTCGTAACAACCACTTGATGTTGAGATTCAAGTTCACGCGTCTGTGGAAACGCAGTCAGTTCTGCGGTCTCAAACTGCATCTGACCTTGATCCAACATTTTCTTTGCAACCACTTGGTTTGTCAGAACGACTTTTTCGTTGTCATTGATCCCATTGGCTTGCTTGGCATAGAAAGTCGCATCCACTTTTCCATCTTTATACATCTCAGCATTTAAGTTCTCTAACTTAGAGGTCTTCTTTTGCATGTCCTGCTCAAGACGATCTACTTTTGCGCGGACGTATAAATTACCCTGCTCATCTGTTTGAGTCAGTTGGATCTGCTCAGCAGAATAGGTCATGCTTTGCGCACCATCGACCTCGAGCTTTTGCCCTTTTCCGCTGTAATAGTAATAACCACTACTGATAGCTGCAATGGCTACAGCAGTGATATATAAAACTTTAGTATCCATAAATGTTAACTAAACTCTCATGCATGCATACAGATTAATGCGGGACTGCGGTGTACTTTTCAAGTAAAGTTTCGTATACGCCTTTGGCTTGTAAAATCATATCGCAGATTTCGCGTACCGCGCCACGTCCACCCATCGCTTGAGTCACCAAATCGGCACGACGACGCACTTCTAAATGACCATTTGGCACGGTTACTTTCATGCCTGCAATAGCAAATGCAGATAGGTCAGGCCAGTCATCACCCATGTATAAACAGTCTTCTGGTGAAATATCAAATTTTGCACAAGCCTCGCGCAGTGCAACACCTTTGTCTTCACGGCCTTGATAGACAAGGTCCACACCCAAATCAGACATGCGTTTTTCTACAATCTGACTTTTACGACCCGTGATAATAATCACTTTCACACCAGCTTGCTGAACCAGTTTCATGCCTAGACCATCACGGATATCAAAAGATTTGATTTCGTCTCCCGAGTTGGTCAAAGTCACAAAACCATCACTTAAAATACCATCGACATCCAAAACTAGAGCTTCTACATAACGCGCTTGTTCTAACAAAATATAAGAAGCCATTTTTTAATTTACCCCAGCTTGAATCAGGTCATGCATACTCAAAACACCAATGACTTTATTGCTCTCATCAACGACAACAAATTGGTTAATTTTCTTTTCATTCATTCGCTCTAATGCTTCAACAGCACGCGCTTCAGGTGAAATGGTGAGCGGGCTCTTAATCATCACATCAGACACCGCTAAGTTCACATCAAAACCTTGCTGTTTATCAATCAAACGGCGTAAGTCACCATCAGTAAAAATTCCTAATAGATGATCATTGTCATCCACAATTGTGGTCAAACCTAGGCGTTTGTTAGAGATTTCGTACAGAACTTTGTTCATTGCTGTATCTGGAGACACTTTCGGTAGTTCGTCTCCAGTGTGCATTAAATGCTTCACATGTAATAACAAGCGTTTACCCAAAGCACCCGCAGGATGCGAGCGTGCAAAGTCATCGGAAGTAAACCCGCGTGCATCTAACAGTGCAACAGCCAATGCATCACCCAAAGCTAAAGTCGCCGTTGTACTCGATGTTGGTGCTAGACCTAATGGACACGCTTCTTGGATATTACCTAACGTTAGCGCCACATCAGCATTTTGTGGCATCGGCCCACGCTCATCACCACTGATTGTAATTAAAGGCACACCCAAATATTTGATCAAAGGCATCAGCATCATGATTTCATCACTCTTGCCTGAGTTTGAAATCGCAATCAGCACATCACCTGCAACCAACATCCCCAAATCACCATGCCCCGCTTCACCTGGGTGCATAAAGAATGATGGCGTACCTGTAGAGGCAAAGGTGGCTGCCATTTTTCGGCCAATATGCCCTGATTTACCCATGCCAGTAATGACTAAGCGACCTTTGCACTTTAAGATAATTTCACAAGCACGGCTAAAACGATCATCGATTTGCTTAGCAAGTACCGAGAGTGCCTGACGCTCTATCTCTAGTGTTTCTAAAGCAACTTTTTGGAAATCAATGGGATTTGACATATTTTCAGAATTCAACGTTGTTTTACCTGAACCGTGTGACGAAATGAAACGTCAGCACATAAAAAATAATTTTCGCAATTTTATCATATCTCTGTAGACAACTAGCGCGGAAATCTTTGGATTTTCACAACATATCTACAAATGTGTTTTGCTGATGATGGAAGACCTTTGTTTCAAGTGCATATAGCTCGTTACCTTTTTATTATTTTTTCTTTCGGCCACGTATGACTGCACACCTTTCACACTAAGAGGCTCTTATTTATTCCGTAACTTAAGTGAAATAAAAAGTAGCTATCACAAAACTAAACAATGTCGCTAATTCAATTATTTCAATGCTTGCACCAATGGTATCTCCCGTCACACCGCCAATACGCTGTATAAATTTATACCGTAAATACCACAGTACAATATAAAAAGTGGCAATCACCACAGCACCAATCCATGCCCAATACAAAGCCACCAAAGGCGTAAGCAGTAAAATTGCTATTGCGATTGGTCGTGCTAAATGTTGGCTCAATTGGCTGCCGAGTCCTTTAGCACGCACATAGTCTGTACTTAAAAAGAAAAATAGCGGCACGAGACGCCCTAAGACAGGAAATAGAATGAGTACGATATAGCACTGCTGCTGCAATAAAACATACAATGCTGACCATTTTAATATGCACACAATAACAAGACTGAGTACACCTATAGGCCCACAACTCGGATCTTTCATGATCTCAAGTGTACGCGCTTTATCGCCAAAACCACCGACCCAAGCATCTGCGGTGTCGGCTAAACCATCCAGATGTAAACCACCCGTCAGCCAAATCCATAGCACCAGAACCACACTGCTTAACAGCACAAGTGGCAAAGCATGCAATAACAGGACAATCCCATACAGAATGCCGCCTATGAGCAAGCCCACCACAGGATAAAATAACAGTGCTTGCGCATTTTGCTGAGGTGCTGGCATTGTGCTTAAACGAACTGGAAACATCGTTAAAAACTGCAGTGCAATCCAAAAAGGCGTCATTACGCGCCCTCACTTTGAATAACCTGAAGTTGCCCTTGATCGAATACAAAGCTGTTCAACTGCCCCAACTCCGCAGACATTTTTAAAAGATCGTTATCATTTTGCTTCAGCGCTTGGCATTTTAATAATTTGATTACGCCACCATGGGAAATAATCAACGCCCGTTGCCAGCCTTGCACATGCATTTGCTGGGTTAACGTCTCTACAGACTCTAGAACACGACTTTTAAATGTCAATAAGCTTTCTGCCTGAGGCGGGGTAAAGCTTAACGGTGTTTGCCAAAATTGAGCCAATTCATCTGGGTAGAGTTGATAGAGTCGCTCAGTCGACTGAGCCTCCCATTCCCCAAAATCCATTTCTTGCAAATTCGGTTCTATAAATAAAGGAAGCTGTGTTTGCCCCGCCCATTGCTCTGCAAACAAACGGCAGCGCTGTAATGGTGAGCTATAAATGACATCCCACGCCTGACTAACCTGCTCAGCCTGAGCGATAGTAGACTGCATTTGCATCCATCCTTTCTCCGTCAAAGCATCGTCCGTTTTACCCCGTAGGGTATGACTTAAGCTGGTTTCGCCGTGGCGCAGAAAATCTAAATACAACATCTCTAAACTTTCTCACCAATCACTGCTGCTTCAGCAAATGTTGCCATCTCATTGTGTAAGCGGCAGGCTAGCTTGATCAACCCCAGTGCAGCTCCTGCTCCACTGCCTTCACCTAAACGCAGATTCAGCTTCAATAAAGGCATCGCTTTAAGTTCTTCTAACAAACGGACATGACCATATTCAGCCGACTGATGCCCAAAGAGCATCCAAGCACGAACCTGTGGATTTAAGCATACTGCGAGCAATGCCGAAACAGTACTGATAAACCCATCCACCACTATCGGTAGACCCAATTGCGCACAGCGAATATACGCAGCTGTCATGGCTGCAATTTCAAGTCCACCCACTGCACATAAGGCTTTAAATGGATCGTTCCCGACATATTGGGCATGGAGTGAAAGTGCTTGATCAATCACCTGTTTTTTATGTATCAATTGTTCAGTACGGATACCCGTTCCAACACCTGTTAACTTTTCAGCGGGTTCAGCCAATAAAAAACAAGCGACAGCTGAGGCTGAACAGGTATTTCCAATGCCCATCTCACCCGCAACATAGATATCTGCCCCATAAGCGATGGCATCTTCCACACTTTTTTGCCCCAAAGCAAAAGCAGCTTCACATTCAGCTTGAGTCATGGCTTGAGTTTGAGCAAAGTTCGCCGTCCCAGCACGGATGCAGTGGCGTTCAACCCCGACATATTCATAAGCTTCACCGACCGAACCACAGTCGATGACTTGTAACTTGGCTTGATACTCTTTGGCAATCACACTAATACACGCCCCGCCAGTTGCGAAGTTCTGCAACATTTGACGTGTCACCGCTTGTGGATAGGCAGAAATATTTTCTTCCATCACCCCATGATCACCTGCAAAAATCGTAATCCATGGGTGGTCAATCTTGGGTTGTACAGTGTTTTGCAAACTGGCTAAGGTCACTGCAACCGATTCAAGCTCCGACAACGATCCCGTTGGCTTAGTCAACTGTGACTGGCGTGCTAGGGCTTGAGCCAATACAGACTCACTCGGACTTTGACATGCTTCTAACCACCAACTCACACTTGTTCTCCTTTTAAAATCATTGGAAATCCTGCTACGCAGAACACCACTTTTTGAGCAATTTGACCTAACTGCTGATGCAACCGCCCTGTTTCATCGACAAAGCGACGGCTGATTTGTCCCATTGGAACCACACCTAAGCCTGTTTCATTGCTCACTAAAATTAGCTCGGACTGTAAACTTCCTACAACATCTAACAACTTCTGGCATTCTTGAACTTGCAAATCTGGGTCAGTATGCATCAGTAAATTACTCATCCATAAAGTCAGACAATCGACCAAAATGGTTTGGTTTGAGCGATCTAATTTGACCAACTGCGCTGCAAGATAAATGGGTTCCTCACACAGTCCCCAATCTTCGGGTCGTTGTTGCTGATGGTGTTGAATACGCGCTTGCATCTCCCCATCCAAGGCTTGTGCAGTTGCCACATAAACCACAGGCTGCGCCAACTGTTGTGCAATTTGCTCCGCCAAGCGGCTTTTCCCCGAACGTGCACCACCTAAAATCAGCTGCATTGCGCACTCCCCAACTCAATTTGTGCATGTGAAACCAATGGCCCTTGTAGGACATGTGCCTGATAAAACCCAAACGTGAGCTTTGAGATATTTAAGCTATACTTGATAGCTTCAATTTCAGCCATACGTGTCAATACATGATCACTGCACACTGCTTCACGGTATAGACCTAATGTAATATGTGGACAATAACTTAATGCCGCGACTTCCTGCGAGGTTTGCAGCAATGTTTTTCTAATTTTATCCAACACGCCTGCGGTATCATCCACTTTTAAAAATAAGGCACTTTCAAAACTATTTAATTCACCCATCTGTAACTGAAAAGTTTCTAGCTTTAAATTTTTAAGGCGTTCAAGCTGCTGATTCAGTTGCACTCGACTAAAGTCATCCGACTGTGTTGCCTGTTCAACCCAAAAACCTGCAACAAATAAGGTGATATGAAACTGCCGTTGGTTTGGTTGATAAAGTAGATCTAAAAACTGCTCACGAAGCTTTGTTAAATAGCTGATCAAAACGGGATCATCCACTTCAATATACCAAAGTGCATAGCGCTCTCGTCCCAAATGCCATTCAGGATAGTCTCGAACTTCGGTCGGTACTACAGTGCTATGGGGTTGAAGAAACAAAATTTTATTCACAAATTAGGATGAATAATTTAAGCATATTTTTGTCAAAATTATGGGCTGAAACACCGAGATAATTTCACATTTAAATGAATTATTTTCAACACACTCAAATTACAGACATAAAAAAACCCCAAGTTGAACTTGAGGCTTTTTAAATTTTGGAGCGGGAAACGAGACTCGAACTCGCGACCCCAACCTTGGCAAGGTTGTGCTCTACCAACTGAGCTATTCCCGCAATATGGATGTGCATTATAGAGAGTTTCATCAAACTGTCAACACTCTATAATGCAATTGCTGAATTAATCAGCACGGCGCCAGATTGTCCCTTGGCGAGTGTCTTCCAAAACAACGCCCTGATCCAACAAGGACTGACGAATTCCATCCGCTTTGGCAAACTCTTTGGCTTTTTTCGCATCTTGACGTTGTTGAATCAAATCTTCAATTTGTTCTTCAGACAAAGCCAAAGCCTCTTGCCCAATATCAGACTTTAAGAACTCTTCAACATTGTGCTGAACCAAACCTAAAATATTGGTTAAATGACGTAAAGTTGCATAGTAAATCGCCGCTTGTTTCGCTTGTTGCTCTTTCACGGCACGGTTCAATTCTTTGTTCACTTCAAACAATACCGCAATGGCTTCAGCGGTATTGAAGTCATCACGCATGGCACTGTTGAAACGCTCAAGCAATGTTTCATCTAAGGTATCGACTTGTGTATCGCCATAGGCTTGTTGATAAGCTTTAAATGAATGATAGAAACGTGACAGCGCTGTTTTTGCTTCTTTTAAAGCAACATCAGAGAAGTTCACAGGGCTACGATAGTGTGATGACACAATGAAGTAACGAATCACTTCAGGATGGAACTTATCCATCACATCACGAATGGTAAAGAAATTGCCCAATGACTTCGACATTTTCTCGCCATCAACGTTGATGAAACCGACATGCATCCAGTAGTTGACATACTGCTCGCCAGTTGAAGCCTCTGACTGTGCAATTTCATTTTCATGGTGCGGGAACATCAAGTCTGAACCGCCGCCATGAATGTCAAAATGGTTCCCTAGGCAGCATGTCGACATTGCAGAACATTCAATATGCCAGCCCGGACGACCTTTGCCCCACGGGGAAGCCCATGCAGGTTCATTTTCTTTGGCATGTTTCCAAAGTACAAAGTCAAAGGGATGTTTTTTCTCAACTTCAACATCGACACGTTCAGATGCACCCGCTTGCATATCTTCCAGTTTACGTCCTGAAAGACGACCATATTTAGCGAATTTTTCCACTTGGAAATACACATCACCATTGGCAGATGGATAAGCTGTACCCTTTTCAACCAGATTACCAATCATGCTTTGCATTTGATCAATATAATCCGTTGCACGCGGTGCTTCATCTGGATGTAGGCAGCCTAGATTTTCAGCATCTTCATTCATAGCTTGAATAAAGCGGTCTGTCAGTTGAGTAATCGACTCGCCATTTTCATTGGCACGTTTAATGATTTTGTCGTCAATGTCGGTAATGTTACGTACATATTTAACGCTCCAACCTTGGCTACGCAGGAAGCGAATAATATAGTCAAATGCAACCATCACGCGCGCATGTCCAATATGACAGTAGTCATACACCGTCATACCGCAGACATACATATCAATATGCCCCTCAACACGAGGTACGAATTCTACTTTTTTGCGTTGCTCTGAGTTATATAGAACAAATGGTTGCATAGCGATTCAAAAGACTTCAAATATAAGAATGGATCATCTTAACCTAAGCATTATTTTTCATAAAGTTTTCAGAAGATTTTTCTTTCAATTATCTTGCCACTTTTCATTCATACGCAACTGTTACTAAATTTCCTTTATTCAAATCTTAAAGAGGTTTATTGGCAGTACATGACGCACTTTGCTAGGGATGAACATGTGCATGCTCGCAATGCTCATGGCTATGAGGTTTTGGCGTTTCATGATCTGTTCGGATACAGCAACCTTCGACATACTGACTGGTACCGTCCATATAAAATTCCTCTTTCCATACAGGAACTTCATGCTTCACCCGCTCTACCGCTTCCTCACAGGCTTGAAAGGCTTCACGGCGGTGCGCAGCGTAAGCCATTGCAACAATCGCAGTAGCACCAATATCTAAAGCACCAATGCGATGCACCACCCGAACGTAGGACACACCATATTTTAATTGGATATCTTGTTCAATTTGACGAATCATTTTTTCAGCGACAGGTGCATAAGCAGTATATTTCAATGCTTTTACAGCTTTACCTTGGTGATGATTCCGCACCGTACCAATGAATATACTAATGCCACCACATTCAGGAAAATGCTGAATATCATCAAAATCATTTTGGGTAAAAACCACTGTTTGAATCCGCGGAAATTGTTTTAATTCCATATCAACCTCCTGCCACTGGGGACAACAACACCAAAGTACAATCTCGACTTAAAATAGTCTGCCTTGGAACAATGTCTTCACCGATTGCACAGGCACAGCGCTCCAATAACGTGTGGACAGCTGGGTATTGAGCAACGATATCCTTTAATACCGCTGCAACCGATGAATCAGGCTCGCATTGCAGCGTTAAATTGGGTGGTAACTGACGTTCAATCGCACCAAAAGCTTCAATCTTCACTCTAATCAAGTTATTTAACTCCTGAGTCATCCTAACCTCCAATCATATGCATACTGATTTTTCGCACGGGCTGATGCAACTGCTGTTTTTGAATAGTATGAAAGCCTTGCTCTTTATGCCAAACATAAGTTGAAAGTTTACTTTCTAAAACAAAGGGTTCGTGCTGATTGAGCAGAGTAAGTTGCTGAATGTCTGACTTTAAATTTAAACCTTGCTTGGCAAAAAGACAATTATAAAACTCACCCTGTGCATTCAACCGCAGTCGATCACACTCCCCACAAAACGAGTTGCTAATGGTGGAGATAATCCCAACCTTCTCACCATCTACCCGATAACTACGTGCTGGATTGGCGCCTTGTCCTTCAAGCACTTGCACCGTAAATTGCGAGCTGAGTTGGGACAAAATCTCTTGTTCAGTGACGACATCGGCTTGCGACCAATTTTGATCGCCATCCAAAGGCATAAACTCAATAAAACGCAGTTCTACCTTTTGCTGCTTTGCCCACTGCACCAAAGGAACAATTTGATCGTCATTGATACCTTTCATCAGCACGGTATTGACTTTGATATTAAAACCAAGCTGTTGTGCAGCCTGAATGCCTTCCAGCACAGTATGTAGTTGTTTCTTGGTGAGGTGTTGAAATTGCTCGGCATCTAGACTGTCTAGACTAATATTTAAATCATCTAACCCTGCTTGCTTTAAAGCAACGGCATATTGTTTTAAATAATGACCATTGGTGGTCATGGAAATACGCTTCAGCCCCTGTTTTTTTAGGCTTTGTAGTTGTTCGATAAAATGCACCACACCTTGGCGCATCAACGGTTCACCCCCCGTGATACGAATTTGCTCAATGCCATGCTGCACCATCAATTTGCAAAAATGATAAAGTTCTTCAAAACTGAGCAAGTCGTGTTTTTTCATCCACTCGGGATGTTCCGGCATGCAATAGACACATTTAAAATTACAACGATCCGTCACCGAGATTCGTAGTTTGCGCTTTTCACGTCCAAACTGATCTTGGAATACTCTAACTGCGGATACATGGGTCATGCTGTTCATCTGTCTTGCCTATGCGTCCTTTGAGCGGTGTGGGTGCAGTTCATATTTCACGCCCTATTTTCTGAAGTATATTTTGCAATAACTGTTCCAACTTTGTGCACTTTCTAAATTTTGAGTATTTTCAGTTCACCGCCGTAATGAGTGATCACTGCTACATACGTTCAAAATCTATATAAGATAATGCCTTCCCTTAAAACCATTTCAAATGATTGTTTTTATAATAAATTTAATATCAACATGAATACTTATTTCGTTCTTTTATAGATTTTTATTTAAACAGTCAAATCAGTTTATGGCAACATCTGCTACTCTCAACACAAACCTCCTCTCTTCAATATCTGAGGTATTTATAAAAAATTGAGTTGGCGGTGCTGTTGTAACTCATCCAACGAGTTAATGCTGTGAAAAAACAGTGCGTGATTTTTAAATCGTGCCACTTGTGGGTGCAAATCTGCAAAACACTGCCTTAAGCTGCGCTGATTTTGTTCAAGGTACTGAATCAATGTCGGTAGACTGCTCCGTTTTAACAAACAAAACGGATACAGTGCACGGTCATTGATTTCTACAATAACAACACCACAGTTCGGATCTTGTTGCATCGCCTGATGTAACCGTGAAAACACTTTTTTCGGAATAAAAGTTACATCACAGGGTACGAACAGCACATAGTCTGATTGCACATGTGTCCATGCACTTTTCATCCCCATCAAGGGCCCTTGAAAGCCTGTAGCCTCATCTTCAAAAAAGCCAATCGACGGAATCAATCGCTCATAAATGGAATGATCACGATGGCTGTTGACCCATACCTTGGTTGCACGTGACTTTAACTGCTGATGAATTTTGATAAGTTGAATTTCATCATCAAATTTTTGCAAAAGTTTATTGATGCCATTCATACGGCGCGCCTGACCACCCGCCAAAATGACAACTTCAGTTTCTGGATAGCTCACGGGTTTGAATATTTTTCTTTTCATTCTACATCCTCCGTTTGACACGCTTTGATCAGACCTCGAATTTCAGGTAAGCAGGAACCGCAATTGCCTCCTGCCTTTAAGCATGCAGTCACTTGTTTTTCATGGGTGATATTTTTTTCTTTAATGACATCGATAATACGATTCTTCCCAACTTTAAAACAGCTACAGACCAGTGGGCCATCACTATTAGTCATTGACATGGCTTGCCCTGCCAATAAAGCCTTCCGATGCATAGCACTTAAGCGTTCGCGCTTAAACAGACTTGCCACCCAGTCTCGATCTGGCAATAACGCTTTGGGCGCAATATACAGACTTGCAATAAGGTGGCCATCTTGTAACACCACACTATGACTGATATGGGCGGTTTGATCTTCTACATTGAGCCATTCAAAACTTTCATCATCAAAAGGCAATAAAGCTTTGAGTTGTTCCGTGGTTTCCGTAAAACGTCGACGGTCTGCCAGCTCATAACGAATAGCTTTGGACGTTTTGATTTTTGTCCACCAAACGCTTTGTTCAATGCTTTGTTGCACCAAATGTTCAAAGCCCGTTCTGACATAAAATACGCCCTGCCATTGCGTATAAAATGGATGAATCATCACAGGGGTATGTTTGAACTCAGGTTCTCCTGAAATCGCATCCACTACAGGATTCACCACTTTGCCAATCCGTGCATCAGATGCGAATTGATCACTCCAGTGAATCGGGGCAAAAATCTGTCCACGACGGATATTATCACTGACTGTGGCACGCAGCACACAATTTCCCCAAGCCGATTTGATCTCCACCAGTTCCCCATCTTTCAGACCATATTTCAGGGCATCATTTGGGTGAATTTCACAATAAGGTTCTGCTTTATGTGTACTTAAATTGGCTGATAAACCTGTACGCGTCATGGTATGCCATTGATCGCGGATGCGTCCTGTATTCAGCGCCAATGGATATTCACTGCTGGTTGGATTTACTGCACCAACTGCTGTTGTTGCAATAAACTTTGCTTTACCATCTGGGTGACTAAACTGACCATCTTTAAATAATTGGGCAAAAGTGTTTGGCTTGGTTTGGCCATTTTTCAAAGGTGCAAGCACAGGCCATTGCGTCGGTTCAAGTTCTTGGTAGTCGTCAAGTGAAAGATTCGTCAGACCTGCCAAATTGAAATAGCGGAATGTTTCAGTCGATGAACGCAAATCAATCTCTGCATTTTGATAAGCTGAAAGCTGGGCATGTTCTTTGAAAATGTCATGACTACTTTCAAAGTCAAAACCGTCAAAACCTAACTTTTGCGCCACTTGTGAAACCGACCACCAATCGGCTTGTGCTTGTTCTGGAATGTCTAAAAAAGCACGCTGTCTTGAAATACGGCGTTCAGAATTGGTCACCGTGCCGTCTTTTTCACCCCAACCTAATGCAGGCAGCAACACGTCGGCATATTGCGTGGTATCGGTATCTAGACAAATGTCCGACACCACCACAAACTCGCATTTCTCTAGTGCACGTTTCACCTGATCGGCATTGGGTAAACTCACCACAGGATTGGTCGCCATAATCCAAATGGCTTTAATTTTACCGCTTTCGACCGCTTCAAAAAGGTCGACAGCTTTTAAACCCACTTGCTTTGCAATGGTTGGACTATGCCAAAACTGTTGAACCAATTGTTGATGCTTTGGATTATCCAAATCCATATGGGCAGCCAACATATTGGCAAGTCCACCCACTTCACGTCCGCCCATTGCATTCGGCTGGCCCGTCATCGAAAAAGGTGCAGCGCCCAATTTCCCAATTTTGCCAGTTAACAAATGACAGTTGGTAATGCTATTGGCTTTGTCTACCCCACGTGAAGATTGGTTGACCCCCATTGAAAACAAGCTCATCACTTTTTCAGTTTGAGCAAATTTTTCAAAAAAGAGTGCTAATTTTTCAACAGAAATCCCCGTCCGTTCGCTCACACTCGCTATTGATGCTTCAGAAGCACTGCTTTCCAGCGCCTGCTCTAAGCCTTGAGTATGCTTTGCAATAAAATCGGTATCGGTATAATTATTGGTTGCTAAATACTGTAATAGACCATTGAACAGCGCAACATCTTGACCCGGTAAAATCGGTAAATGTAAGTCAGCCGCCTCACAGGTGGCTGTAAAACGCGGGTCAATCACGACGACAAAAAGATCTCGCTCCTCTTTGGCTTTCATGATGCGTTGATACAGCACAGGATGACACCATGCGGTATTTGAACCCACCAAAACCACCATATCGGTATGTTCAAAATCGCTATAACTGGCTGGGACTAAATCTTCCCCAAAAGCGCGTTTATGCGCAGCAACGGCTGAAGACATACACAACCGTGAATTGGTGTCGATATTGGCCGTACCCAAGTAGCCTTTAACAAATTTATTGACCACATAATAGTCTTCAGTCAGCAGTTGACCTGAAACATAAAAAGCAATACTTTCAGGCCCATATTGATCGATATAATGTTGAAATTTATTGGCGATTAAATCTGTTGTAGTATCCCATGTACTCACCTCACGTTGCGGTTTACGCCCTAACATGGGATGTAAGACGCGTGTTTCTAAACCTACCGTGTCAGCTAAATTACTGCCTTTAATGCACAACTTTCCAAAATTAGATGGATGCTGAGCATCACCCACCACAGAGACTTTATGTCCTAAGGCAGTTTCTTCAACAGTTGCTGTTACCCCACAACCCACCCCGCAGTAGGGGCAGGTGGTTTGTGTGGTTGTAATCATTTTTTCTGTGGAGCTATGCAGTTCCATTACAGGGATACTATTCATTTCTGCTTCGCTCCTATTTGCCTTTCATTTATTTTGAATCACTCACAACGGCGTCTTTTCTTTTGTGTTTAGATTTAGGATTAACCTTCGGTTCGACCTACTTTTCTTTTTGGAAAAGTAGGCAAAACCATTGTCATTCACAAAACTCGTCCCATACCACCTTCATCCCAACTTATTCGCAGAAACATTAATTTTCATAAGTAACCCTGCCTCAAACAAGTTGTGAATGACGTTTCCGCGTATCAAATTAACTATTAGAAAATCTATCCCCCTCCTTTCAAGAGGAAGTTTTTACCCTGCTTTTTTTAATGCAAAATCTTTACCAAATAACAATTTATTTCGAATTGAAGAAATTGGAGTTTGATCCGAAATAAGTTCTGCATACCAAACTCCATCTTCAGTATCCCCAAACAACACTGCACCAACAACCTTATCCTTTTGAATAATAATGCGTTTATAAATCTGACGTTTTTCATCATTTAAAATGATGTCTTCAAAGTCATCCTTCGGTTCAAAATTACCCGCTGAGAACACATCACAGCCACTTACCTTTAACTGTGTTGGAACAGTTGGTGCTTTGAACGTTAAGCTGCCATGCTCTGCCAAATGTGAGGCACAAATAAAGGCTTGTCCCCATAGCGGCTCAACCAAGCCAAAAGTCTGGCTACGATGTTCAATACACTCTCCCACGGCGTAAATACTTGGGTCAAAAGTCTGCATGGTGTCATTCACCAACACACCACGGTTACAGCGCAGTCCTGCACTTTGTGCAAGTGTCATGTTCGGACGAATACCGACTGCAAAAACCACAAGATCCGCCGCTAAGACTGTACCGTCTTTCAAGCGAATTTGAGTGACATGACCATCTACACCTACCAATGCTTCAGTATTGGCCTCAGTGATAATGGAGATACCCTTTTGTTCAATACTATGGCGTAGCATTTGGCTGGCTTTACTGTCTAGTTGGCGCTCCATAATGCGATCCATCAGATGTAAAACTGTGACATTCATCCCGCGTTGTTTGAGGCCATATGCAGCTTCAAGTCCCAACAAACCACCGCCGATTACCACGGCGTTTTTCTTGGTCTTGCAGTAATCCAACATAGTGTTGATGTCATAGATATCTCGGAAACTAATGACACCTTTCAAATCCGCTCCAGCAATTGGAGGAGTAAACGGTTTCGAACCTGTCGCTAAAATTAAACGATCATAATCGACCACTTCGCCTTTTTCGGTATAGACCTGCTTACGAGGACGGTCTATACGTACCGCAGGATCACCCGCAATGAAACGAATTCCTTTGTCGCTATACCATGCATGTGGATGCAACATGATGTCGTCAATGGTTTTATCCCCTGACAATACAGGCGATAACATAATACGGTTGTAGTTCCCCCAAGGTTCTTCACCAATCACTGTCACTTCATAACGTTCTGGTGCCATGTCGAGCAAATCTTCTAAACAACGCATCCCCGCTAGACCATTACCAACTAGCACTAACTTCATTTTTTCCTGAGATATGCCTGTGTTGGTGATATAGGTTTTTTGTGGTGTCGGACTAATCCACACTCGGCCATTTTCAATTTTGCTTGGAAAAACCAACAGTTTTTGATCTTTATCTTCTAAACAGCGTCCTGTCGCCAAGCTAAAATGCTGTTTATAAATCGGGGACGCCACCACCCGCTCACCTTGTAAATCACCAATAATGCCGCGCGACATCACAAAAGCTTGGCTAAATGGGTCTTGATTGCTCAAGGCATATACCCGCTTTTCAGCACCAACACGAAAAATAGCAATTTGCTGATGTTCAATAAGTGCACCTACGCCTGTATTTGGTGTTAGATCATCTAGCGCACAGACATCAACCCAATCTAGCTCATTCATTTCTTTTAAAATTGTCATCGTCTTGATCCTTTTTAAACTTATTCATTCATTTAGTCCCTCTATTTTTGCTGTTGAGAGAATGCTGAAGAAAGAAGTTTGAATACCCTAATTTGTTAAGCTTCAACCACTGGAATACGGCTACGGTCTCGTTCAGCCTCAGTTTTAGGACGAATCTGGCCACGAACTTCTGCAAACTGAATATGTGGATCTTGTTGTTGCTCAGCTTTGGCATTAATGAAAGTCACGAAGCGTTTACGTACTTCTGGGTCTTCAACAGCCGTACGCCATTCATCTTGATAAGTCCCCACCACATGACTCATCCGACGTTCCAGTTCAGCAGCTAGACCTAAAGAGTCATGCACAACCACATCTTTGAGATAATCTAAACCACCTTCCATGTTGTCGCGCCATACCGAAGTTCGTTGTAAACGGTCTGCGGTTTGCACATAGAACATAAAGAATCGGTCGATGTATTTAATTAAAGTTTGGGTGTCAAGATCCGAAGCCAATAACTCGGCATGGCGAGGCTTCATCCCGCCATTACCGCAGACATACAGGTTCCAGCCTTTTTCAGTGGCAATCACACCGACATCTTTACTTTGCGCTTCGGCACATTCACGGGTACAGCCTGAAACAGCCATTTTTAATTTGTGCGGTGAGCGCAGTCCTTTGTAGCGGTTCTCTAGGAAAATAGCCAAGCCGACAGAATCATCAACGCCATAACGGCACCATGTACTGCCGACACAAGACTTCACTGTACGCAACGATTTCCCATAAGCATGACCTGACTCAAAGCCCGCCGCGATGAGCTTTTCCCAAATTTCAGGAAGTTGGTGAATTTGCGCGCCAAACATATCGACACGTTGCCCACCAGTGAGCTTGGTATATAAGCCATATTCTTTAGCAATTTGCCCCACAGCAATTAAGCCGTCAGGCGTCACTTCACCACCTGCCATCCGTGGAACTACAGAATAAGAACCATCTTTTTGAATATTCCCTAGGTAGTAATCATTACTATCTTGTAAACCTGCATGGCTTGGTTTCAAAACAAAGTCATTCCAACACGACGCTAAAATATTGGCTGTAGTTGGCTTACAAATATCACAGCCCAAACCATGACCATGTTGTTGAATCAAGTCATCAAAAGTTTTGATTTCATTGACCCGTACCAAGTGATACAGCTCTTGACGTGAGTAAGCAAAGTGCTCACAAATATGGTTATTCACGGTCACGCCTTGGCGTTGTAATTCAGACTTCAGCACTTGAGTGACCAGTGGCGCACACCCCCCACAGGCAGTGGCTGCTTTGGTACATTTTTTTAGGGCACCTAGAGACGTTGAACCCTCGGCAATCGCACTGCAAATATCGGCTTTAGAGACATTATTACATGAGCAAATGGTTGCACTGTCTGGCAGTAAATCGACTCCACTGCCGCCAGATTTACTTGAGGATTGTGCATAACCTGGCATGATTAAACTTTCAGGATTTTCTGGAAGCGCTAAACCATTCAGCATCATTTGTAGTAAGTCGCTGTATTCTTTTGCACAGCCCACTAAAACTGCGCCAAGTAACTTGGTTTTTTCGCCGTTCACCACGATTTTTTTATAAACTTGTGTATCTTCGTCGGCATAGAAATAACTGAGTGCATTCGGTGTCATCGCATGTGCATCACCGACCGAAGCAACATCAACACCCATCAGTTTCAACTTGGTGCTCATGTCTGCACCCGCAAATTCAGCACAAACTTGTTCAGTGACATGTTTTGCTGCAATACGTGCCATGTCATAGCCCGGTGCCACCAGACCATAAATTTTGTTTTGCCACAGTGCACATTCACCAATAGCATAAATATCTGGATTTGAAGTTTGGCAATAATCATTAATCATGATCCCGCCACGCTCTCCAAGCACTAAACCACTTTGACGCGCCAACTCATCACGTGGACGAATACCCGCTGAGAACAAAATAATGTCAGTTTCAAGCTCAGAACCATCTCCAAATTTCATGACATGCTTCGTCGTAGCACCGTCCTCAATCGATGAGGTCGCTTTTTGGGTATGGACTTTTACGCCTAAGTTTTCAATTTTTGCACGTAGAACCTTTCCGCCCAAGTCATCAATTTGAACCGCCATAAGACGCGGTGCAAACTCAACTACATGTGTTTCTAAGTTCAAATCACGTAGCGCCTTAGCGGCTTCTAGGCCCAGTAAACCACCACCAATCACCACACCTGATTTCGCATTGAGACTTGCAGCACGAATTGCGTCTAAGTCTTCAATGGTTCGATAAACAAAGCAGTTTTCACGGTCATTACCCGAAATAGGCGGAACAAAAGCATATGAACCTGTTGCCAAGATTAATTTGTCAAAACTAAGAACATCACCATGATTCGTCGTCACCGTTTTATGGCTTTGATCAATTGCAACCGCTTTGGTGTTTAAACGTAAATCTATGCCATAAGCATCAGCAAAATCTGCACGACAAAGGGTTAAATCCTTTGCTGATTTACCACTGAAATATTCAGTCAAATGTACGCGGTCATAAGCCAAGCGCGGCTCTTCTGCCAAGATGGTAATTTCAACATCATCACCCACATGTTCGAGTACTGATTCGATAAATTTGTGGCCAACCATGCCATGACCAATCATGATGATTTTCATATTCTTTCTCCGCAATATTTCATTTGTTCTGCCTGAGCCTTGAGGCTTGGGTTTAATCTCTTTATTTAGTTTTGCGCTTCAGCAATGCTACGATCATGTACTGCTTGTTCGAATAAGCGCTGTTCCTTTTCTTTATGCTCAACAGAGAACCGAATCATAAGAACAAAACTTGCAGCGATGACCACCAAGCCACCTAAAATCATTAATGTAGTTTGAATATCCAACATACCTTTGAGTAGGAAACCTGCTGCCACTGCACCAACGTTACCCCCTGCACCAATGATGCCTGCCACACCGCCTAAGGCATCGCGGTCAATGAAAGGTACCAAGGCATAAGTTGCACCACATGCCATGTGTGTGAACAATGCAAAGACTGTCATTGCGAGAATCGCAAAGATAGGGGTATTCATTTGAGAGAATAGGACGAGGAAGAGACCTTCCAGCAAAATCATGCCAAACAACACTTTGGTACGACCATCAAGCCCTTTTTTGGTTGCGACTTTGTCTGACACAATGCCACCCAGAGCACGAGCAAACAGCGCCAGTAAACCGAAAATACCTGCCGCCAGTCCCGCTTCTTTTAAACCAAAGCTAAAATGGTCGACGTAGTACATCGCGACAATGTTGTGAATAAAGATTTCGATTCCGAAACACGCGGCATAGGCACCAAATAGAATCCAAACACGGTAGTTTTTCGCAGCATGCATCAGAATCGCTACACCACCTTTTTTATCTGAACCAACACTGACGCCCTCTGCACGAAGTTCTTTGAAGTTGCCTTGTGGACAATCTTGAGTAAATTTCCAATACATCAAACCCACGATCAGCATCAAGACACCCGGAACGATCAGTGCAATTCTCCAGCCCATCGCTTGCTCTACACCAAACATCACCAAGGCACCGAGCATTAATGGCATGAGCACTTGTGTTGCACCACCGCCTGCATTTCCCCAACCTGCCGTCGCTGCGTTTGCAGTCCCGACTACGTTTGGCGCAAACATTATGCTGGTATGATATTGAGTGATAACAAAGCTTGCCCCAATCGCACCAATCAATAGACGGAAGAACAAGAAAGATTCATAGCTATTTGCAGACGCGACTCCAAAGACTGGAATGCTGCCGAGTACTAGAAGTGCGGTATAGGTTTTACGCGGGCCGTATTTATCACACAGCGGCCCCACAATAAGACGAACCAGAATGGTGATGGCTACGGCCGCAATATTAATATTGGCAATTTGATCTTTGGTTAAATGAAATTCACCTGCAATCACAGGCATTAACGGTGCACAAGCGAACCAAGCAAAGAAGCAGACAAAAAAGGCGAGCCAACTCATATGGAAGGCTCTCATTGCTGCACCGTTAAAACTGAAAAGACTTATTTTTGTTGCTTTTTTAGCATGTAAATTTGAAGACATAACCTTCTCCAGACTGAACTGAGCGTATAGTTTTTCTACAGCACAAACACTTGCGATGTAGAAGCGATCAGAACGGACGTCGTTGGCCGTCTTACAAATTTGATTTAGAGTCGTCTTTGACTCATTAGGGATAATGCAACGAGTGTGCCAATATTTATAATTTAATCTTAATCTGTTGTTTTTTATTATTTTATTCAAAATAAAATCTTATACTTCGATATAAATAGCTCTTTTTATTTTTAAAGCACAACAGCTATTTTTTTCGACTTTTCACAACCTTGCTATCTCTTGGTGCATTTTGCGTTATCGCTGAGCATCTGTTTTATCTACTGTCTCAAATAAACGACATTGCTTTGTTCTAAGCACGACATCTAGAAATTTTCCCTTTATGTACAAGTCTACCGAGAATATCACCACTTCAATTTACTGAATCCATCTCCGTAAACTCTTTCATTAAAACTTCGATCACAACATATGCAACATGCATACTTCATCTGTAATCGCGACCATAAAGATTGACTGCCTGATTCGAGATAAAGCTGGAATTTATTAAGTTTGGCATTTAAATTGCTTGCACACTTTTAGATCTCATTTTTCAGGTTTTCCTGAGCACCGTACAGTATGCCTAAACTGAAAATTGCATTGATTGATGACAATCAAGAACGCGCACAATATATTCGAAGTTCCCTCATCGAACATGATTTCGATGTGGTTGCCTGCCTGATTATCGATCACATCAATATTAGCCGTCTTGAACAATTAAGTGCTGATGTCATTTTGTTAGATATGGACCATCCGCAACGTGACATTATTGAAAGCTGTGTAAGCCAATTTAATCTACCCACTGTTTTATTTACTAAAAATAGCCATAAAGACACCATTAAAAGTGCCATAGATGCTGGAGTGACAGCTTACATTGTGGATGGGATAGATCCTTCAAAGTTAGAAAATATTTTAGAAATCTCGATCGAACAGTTTCGTAAACACAAAAAGTTGCTCACAGACTTACAAGACACCAAAAATAAACTCGCCGATCGTAAAGACGTAGAGCGTGCGAAAGTCTTACTGATGCAATTACATGGACTATCTGAAGACGATGCCTTTCAATTGCTGCGTAAAAATGCCATGAGCCACCGTATGACCATCGGTGAAATGGCAAGACGTCTGTTGGATGCTCAACAGCTTTTACAATCTCAACTCAAGGACTAAGTCATGGCTCAACTCGAAAAGTCACAACTTCATCTGGGCTATATTCCACTTTTAGACTGTGTTGTTTTACTGTGGGCTAAGCAACGTGGTTTTTTTGAGGACGTGGGCTTAGACGTGAGCTTAGTCAAAGAAGCGTCTTGGGCAAGTTTAAGAGATCGTTTGGCTTTTGGTTTTCTAGACGCAGCACATTCCTTATCTGCCATGTTGCCTGCTGCCGCACTCGCTCAAGATCAACTCGGTATTCCGCTACAAACCCCTCTCGTATTAAGCTACAACAGTGCTTTTATCAGCTTAAGCCAAAAACTATGCTATGCGCTCGATATCAAAAAAACTGACGATGCAGCTACCACTGCACAGAAATTTTTTAGCGCCATGCAGCATGAACAGTATCTTCCGATTGCCCATGTGTTTAAGCAGTCTATTCATCATTATTGTTTACGTGAGTGGTTGGCGTTGGCCAATCCTGAATTTGCCAAACGCGTACATTTACGCACTTTACCGCCACCCTATATGGTGGAAGCCATTTCAAATCAATTGATCGATGGTTTTTGTGTTGGGGAACCTTGGAACACACAAGCGGAAATTCAAGGCTATAGCCAAATCATTGCGACTGGCTCAGACATTATTCCTCGAGTCGCAGACAAAGTGCTGGCTGTCACTCAAGAATGGGCTATGTCTAATCCCAATACGCTTGCAGCCCTCGTCCAAGCCATCCAAAAAGCACAAGTTGAACTTAAACAAATGCAGGATCTTGAACCTGTTTGGCAAGTCTTGGTCGATTACAACATCATTCGCTTTGCATGTTCAGCAAGTGTTCACGTCGAAAAATATCACCTGATTCAGAATATCATTCGTGGTTTTATTCCCGAACAAACCCAGCCTCAAGTTTCAGATTTTGTTTGGCTCACACAGCAAATGCAAAAATGGGATGATGTAAATTTAGATAGTGATAAAATTCGCAGTATTAGTGAAAATTGCGTCCTTCAAACAAATACTTGATTTTTAAATTATTACTATATGTTACTTAATACGTAATTACGCACTATTTTTAAACATTTATTCTGAATAATATTTTGAAGTAAATCTGTGATCTAACTTTACTGCCACTTTATTGGGCATTTTTCTTTAGCTTCCATTTATCTGAGCGCGCTATTTACTCATGCGAAAAGCACGCTAAGATCTTTTAAAACATGAAAACAATAGATAAATAATCTTCATCACAACTTCTTTTTAAACGTCAAACCAACCCAAGGACAGCGGGGTGTATTATGTTTACCGAGGAAAATCGACATGTTTCTTTATTACATGCGATTAACAAAATACTGATTAAAGACTGGGATCCACTGCGGATCTATCGTAATCCTGCACTACAAGATGAATATGAGGAATACTTACCCAATTTATTTCGGTTCATTTGTGAACAAGCCAGTGAAACTGAAATTTTTGAATATTTATGGTGGGTGGAAAATAAGGTTATGGAAATCAAAGGGAATAAGACCCATACTTTAAAAATTGCACATTTGTTGAAAGATTTACAGAACAACTAAGCTGATTTTACGCCTATAAATGCTCAATCAAATCGGTCACCATGTTGCTGTTGACGCAATACTCTTAAGTCTGCAAGCCCGGTATAAATTTCTGCTGCAATCAGGTCTCGGAACTGCTGTAACTGTTCTAAGTTTTCAATATGCATCAAACTTTGTTTAGGCATAAACTTAAAATAAAAGGGCAAGCGTTTCGGAATCAAATGTTTCGGCAAAGATGGGATCACCTCCCCTTTACGCAGTAAGCGATTTAACTGCGGCACTTGTAGCAACTTTTGAAAATATTGGTGCTGAACAACTTTATTAGCATCAAAACCAATATCAAAGACTTCATCTCCGCCTAACGCGGCAAACGGCACGATGTCATAGCCAAATTCTTGAGCGAGCTTTAAAAAGCCGTAGCGCTGTTTCCAAATCAGTTGATACTGTTCGCCCTCACGTTTTAGAACTTCGCGTCCGCCACCAGGAAAAACCAAAATGGAATAGCCTTGTTGCATGGCTTCACGTACATAGGCTGGAACGCCATCAACCGCACCGAATTTTTTCACCACACTGCGCCACAGTGGCAAATAAAAATGGCTATGATCAGCAATACTGACCACAGCCACTTGATGCTCATTGTAGAGATAATCAATCAACATAGGTGAATCAAGCACACCATACATAGAATGATTTCCTACATACATTGCAGGTTGTGATGCATCTAACTGTTCAGCACCGATAAATGTCGGTGTGAAATAAACTTTGGATAAAGCACTCAGACGTTTAATCCATTTTGCATCATGCTCAACCTGCAACATACGGGCTTATGCGACGTGTTTTTTCACAAGCACAGCTCCAACAGAGTAACCTGCGCCGAATGAACACAAGACACCGTATTCACCGTTATTGACTTGGTCTGCTGTGCGGTGCAACGCAATAATGACACCTGCTGAAGAGGTATTTGCAAACTCATCTAAAATGATCGGCACTAAATCAGGCTGAGCATTTTCTTTGCCTACGACCAATTTCAGAATCAGCTCATTCATGCTGGCATTGGCTTGGTGTAACCAGAAACGCTTCACATCAGTCGGTGCAATGTTGTTTTTCTCAAGTTGCGCTGTAATCATTTTGGCAACCAGTGGACAAACTTCTTTGAACACTTTACGACCGTCTTGAGCGAAACGATTATTTTCAATGTCTGCATCGACTTCACTTAAGTTTAGGAAACCAAAGTTATTGCGGATGTTGTTTGAGAACTGGGTGAATAAGTTAATGTCTTCAATTTCAAAACCAGTTTTGCTGTCGGTTTCTTCAATGATTGAAGCCGTTGCAACATCACCAAAGATAAAGTGGCAATCACGTGAACGGTAGTCGGTATGACCAGAGGTGATTTCTACATTCACCAATAATACACGGCGTCCGCCCGCTTTGATCGCATCATAGGCTTGTTTAATGCCAAAGGTTGCGGCCGAACATGCCACGTTCATGTCGTAGGCATAGCCTTGAATACCCAATGCTGTTTGGATTTCAATTGCAACAGCAGGATAAGCACGCTGTAAATTAGAGCACGATAAAATTACGACATCGATATCTTCAGCAGTCACGCCTGCATTTTCCATCGCTTGTTTTGCAGCGATCACACCCCATTCGGCTTGAATCGAGAGTTCATCATTTGAACGTTCATGTAACAATGGACGTAAACGCTTCGGATCTAAGATCCCTGTTTTCTCAACCACATAACGACGTTTTACACCAGACGCTTTTTCAATAAACTCTGCGCTTGACCCACGACGGGCTTCCGACTCGCCCGAAGCAATTTTGTCAGCATTGTCTAGGTTATACTGTTCCACATAAGCATTTAAACTTTCAACTAACTCTTCATTGGTAATGATGTCTTCAGGATGATAAAGACCCGTACCTGTAATGCGGATGCCCATGTAAAACTCCTTCTTTAAATTACCTATATCTTAACTGATTCCAAGCTTTTCCCATACTTTTTGCAAGCGAGTCGGAGAAATGGGCATCTTTGTCTTCATCGGTTGAGAGAATAAAGAAATCCGAAACTCCTCAACCATGAAATACAATTCTTTAAGGCGAGTGTCATTTTTAAACTTAAATAATTTTTCCATCCACGGGTCAACTTGATCAATGGCAGAATTATCCCTCTGTAGGTTATTGGGCAGGCGCTCCAAACGCAAGACCAATGCTTTCAAATATCGAGGAAATTCAAGCCAAATATCGGAAGATTTCACATAAACAAAATTTGATAAGCACATCAAATCTAGCTGATCTTCAACATCATCAATATTTTTCCCAAACACAGCATCATCTAAGACCAACAACTTTCGACGTATATCCTGCCATTGAATATAGATCTCTGTCACATCTGCCAGTGCTTTTTGCCCATGGGTCAGAAAAGTTTTTTTGACATTTGCAACCAAGTTTTCAAACTCTTGTGCATTAACAGGCAGTTCATTGATCGACATTTGCAGTGTGGCATAAACTAACATTTGCTCCAGCTGCGCCTTATCGCCCAAAGGTGAATACGCCAATGCCAAAGGTTTGGAAATTTGTTTTTTTAACTGACGGACCAAATCACCCAGTTGTATATGCACCAAACGAAGTACACCCTCGCGGTGCTGTTTAGTTGCCTCAGCTTGATCATTAAAGGTCTGAATCACCACACCAGACTCATCCTTTTGTTCCAATGCTGCAAATGTCTTGGTTGGGACCAAAGCTTGATACTGCTTCACCACCACGCCCGTGACTTTTTGTGACGCTTCAAACACAAAATTTTCAGGAAAAGACTGGAACTCACCTTTGAGCTGTTTGACTGGACTATGAGTCTCTGTTCTGCAGCGCGCTTTTAACTCAGATAAATCACGACCTTGTTCAATCACACGGCCTTTGTCGTCAATGACTTTAATCAATGGCAATAAATATTGTTCAATCCGCTCAAAGCTAAAGTCTTTTTCAGTGATTTGTTCGCCACGTAACTGGAAGGCTAAAAAACTAAAAATATGCTGTTGCAAATGCATCGCATCTACTTTCGCCATTAGCTTTGCAGCCGTATCAGGGATAGGCACCAAGTGACGACGTTTATCTTTAGGCAGTGCTTTGAGTAAGGCTTCCATTAAATCCTGACGCCAACCGGGAATACCCCAAGACCACAAGTTTTCATCCACCTGAGGCAAGGCTTGCAACGGAATTTTTACTGTTGCACCATCTTCATCATGGCTTGGATCAAAACGGTAACTGGCTGCTAGGCGCAGTTCGCCATTGCGTAAAAAATCGGGAAATTGCTGTGTGGTTGGACGGTCGTTCATCCACAGCGCATCATCATCTATAAATAAATAACGTGGGTTTTGCGGTTCAACCGTTGCGCGCCAGTCTTCAAAACTACGACGGCTTGCGACTTCTTCAGGAACTTTAGCCGCATAAAACTGGTAAATGGTTTCTTCATCCACCACCAAATCACGACGGCGTAGCTTATCTTCGACCCGCTCTACTTCTTCAAGTTTAAGCAGGTTGTGTTTTAAAAATGGTGGCGTAATGCCTAAATGTCCTGTCGTCAGTGCATCTCGAAGGAAAATTTCATGTGCTGCAACATGGTCGACTTTTTCATAGTTGATTTGACGTTTCGGCTCAATAATTAAGCCAAACAATGAAATTTGGTCATAGGCATTGACCACACCTGCTTTTTTCGACCAGTGCGGCTCAAAATAGTGGTGCTTCAGCAAATCACCTGCTGCAAGCAAAATCCACTCAGGTTCAATTTTTGCTAGTGTACGAATGTAGACCTGAGAGGTTTCTACCATCTCAAAAGCCATGACCCAAGGCGTATTGGTCTTATGTAAAGTAGATGCTGGAAAAATGCGGGCCTTTTGCTGACGCACCGCCATAAACACATTGCGTTCATCGGTTTTATTGGCAATAAAAGATAGTAGACCTGTTAAAAGCGCACGGTGTAAATTTTCATAACTGGCTTTTTTCTCATTAAAAGACAGCTTTAAGCCTTTTGCCAAATCGACCAATTGCTCATGAGTTTTCTTCCATTCACGTAAACGCAACCAGCTTAAAAAGTGATTACGCGCAAAAGTACGACGTTTGTTTTCACTCATATCCCGGTTGGCAACCAGTGCTTCCCAAAGTTTGATATAAAATAAAAAGTCAGAGTCGGCTTCACGGAACAACGCATGTTTTTGATCTGCCTGCATTTGTTTATCCGCAGGGCGTTCACGTGGGTCTTGTACTGCCAAAGCGGCAACAATCACCAAGACTTCATTCAACACTCCAAAATGTGCCCCACCCAAAATCATACGGGCCAAACGTGGATCAATTGGCATTTTGGCCATTTGTTGCCCAATCTTAGTTAGTCCACCTTGTACGCCTCCTTTACCTACAGAAGAAGATGTTACGGACTGCTTTTCATCTGTAACTTTTGGCGGATTCTTATCAGACATTGCCCCAAGTTCAACCAACAACTTACGACCATCGTTGACTAAGCGATGATCTGGCGGCTCAATAAAATCAAAATCTTCTAAAGCACCCAGCCCTAAACTTTGCATCTGTAAAATCACTGAAGCTAAGTTCGTTCGCTTAATTTCGGGTTCAGTAAACTCTGGGCGACTTTGAAAGTCTTCCTCAGAATACAAACGAATACATACACCTGGAGCAATACGACCACAACGACCTTTACGCTGATTTGCTGCGGCCTGAGAAACTGCTTCAATCGGTAAACGCTGTACGCGTGAACGATAGTTATAGCGAGAAATACGCGCAAAACCACTGTCAATCACATAACGAATATTGGGTACAGTCAACGCTGTTTCTGCAACGTTGGTGGCAATAATAATGCGTCGCCCGCCACCCGATGGATTAAAGATTTTTTGTTGTTCCGCCAAAGCCAAACGTGCGTATAAAGTCAGAACTTCGGTATGTCGAGGCCCATGCTTTTGCAAAGTTTCTTGTAGCTCTCGAATCTCTTGTTCAGTACTGGCAAAAATAAGAGTATCTGCATGTTCAGGATGGCCTTTTTCTTGTGCATCCCGAAAACACTCCTCCACAGCTTGTACGACAGCACGAGGCAAGTTTTCTTCAAAGTCATCAAACTCATCATCATCACTACCAACAATGCTCATTTCAGACACAGGACGGTAACGCAGCTCGACTGGAAAACTACGACCTTCTACTTCAAAAATAGGCGCTTTGTTAAAGTACTGACTAAAACGGTTTACATCTAAAGTTGCCGAAGTGATGATGACTTTTAAATCTTTACGGCGAGGCAAAAGCTGTTTGAGATACCCCATGATAAAGTCAATATTGAGCGAACGTTCATGCGCTTCATCGATAATAATGGTGTCATATTTATTGAGATAACGGTCATTGGTCAGTTCTGCCAGCAAAATACCATCCGTCATTAAACGGACAATAGAATCCTGCGATCCTTGTTCATTAAAACGAACTTTAAAGGAAATTGACTCGCCAAGTTTCTCACCAACTTCTTCAGCAATACGCTGGGACACACTACGTGCAGCCAAACGACGTGGCTGTGTATGACCAATCAGACCGGTTAAACCCCGACCCGCCAACATCGCAATTTGCGGTAGCTGTGTGGTTTTACCTGAACCTGTTTCCCCTGCAACGATAATCACTTGATGCTCTTGAATGGCATCAATTAACTTATCTGCATACTGCGTAACAGGTAAATCTTGATTCAGTTTAATATTCGGAATGCGTTCAATACGCTCTAAAACTTTTAAATGCGACTGCTCAAATAATGCTTGATATTGCTTTTCGTTGGCATCTTTTCCTTTTTTGAGTCGGTTTAAACGATGACGGTCTTTGACCATCACCAATTGCTCTATATTTAAAGGACGCTGCACAGAAAAAACACCTACATCAAAAACATCAATCGCTTAGTTTACGTGGTAATACAGCGAAGCGAAAGTACAGCATAATTTTTTAATTTTAACTTTTTTTCAAATATCCCCTTGAATTTTAAGCCTAGGGACATCATGTCTGTAGACGAGTTGCGGAATAGATGATTTTGTCATTTGGTCATCATATTTATCATGCTAAATGAACAGAATGATCACATTCGCTGAAATAGTCTGGAGTCAGATTCGGTTTTTCCGATTCTTGTAATGTAAAAATACTGTTTCAGCAATAACAAAAATTTCGATACCCTATTCAACATTAAATACAAACCCCAATCATGGAGACAATGATGAGCTTGATTAATACTGAAGTAAAACCATTCGCAGCTACTGCATATCACAACGGTCAATTTGTTGACGTAACTGAAGCAGATCTTAAAGGCAAATGGTCTGTAGTATTCTTCTACCCAGCTGACTTCACTTTCGTTTGCCCAACTGAACTTGGTGACCTTGCTGACAACTACGCTGAATTCCAAAAATTAGGCGTGGAAATCTACGGTGTTTCTACTGACACTCACTTCACTCACAAAGCTTGGCACGACACTTCTGAAGTTATTGGTAAAATCCAATACCCATTAATCGGCGACCCAACTTGGACTCTTTCTAAAAACTTCGACGTTCTAATCGAAGCTGCTGGTCTTGCTGACCGTGGTACTTTCGTAATCGATCCAGAAGGTAAAATCCAGATCGTTGAAATCAACGCTGGTGGTATTGGTCGTGATGCTCAAGAATTACTTCGTAAAGTTAAAGCAGCTCAATACGTTCACGCTCACCCAGGTGAAGTTTGCCCAGCTAAATGGAAAGAAGGCGAAGCAACTCTTGCTCCTTCAATCGACCTAGTAGGTAAAATCTAATCTAAATTAGATTGAACACATAAAAAACCACGCTTTTTAGCGTGGTTTTTTATGGCCAAGATAACAGCACAATATGACAAGAAAGAGAAAAACCCTGAATAAGAAAGAGCTAACCTTTATGCGCTGTACATGATTCATGACTGGAATTCAGTGCGTGTACCCGCTACAGTAGAATGAATACATGCAGCTCTTTGAAGAAGAAAAATGACTTATCAAGTTCATATGATTGATGTGAAAAACCAACTCCAAAACTATATTTGGCTACTGGAACACACCTCATCAAAGCAAGTCGTGGTGGTTGATCCAACTGAGGCTGGATTAGTTGAAGATTATTGCACTGAACATGGCTTAAGCATTGCTCAAATTTGGCTGACTCATTGGCATAAAGACCATATTGGCGGTGTCGCTGACCTGATCGCAAGTCGGAGTATTCCTGTGTATGGGCCACGTGAGGAATTATCTAAAATTCCATTCATCACCCATGCATTGATGGATGATGACTATTTCTCATTTCATGATTTACATGTCGACGTTTTAGCAGTTCCTGGCCACACACTGGGCCATATTGTGTACTTTATTGAATCCATCCAGACTTTATTTTGCGGTGACACCCTGTTTGCTATGGGCTGTGGGCGAGTGTTTGAAGGCACACATGAGCAGATGTATCATTCGCTCAACCGTTTGGCGGCTTTGCCTGCCGAAACCAAAGTCTATTGTACTCACGAATACACGCTCTCTAACGCGAAGTTTGCGAACCATGTTGAACCAGACAATATCGTCATTCAAGAACGCCTAGACCGTGTGGAAACCATGCGCTATTTGGGTCAATGTACCCTTCCTAGCAGTATTGAGATCGAACTCGAAACCAATCCTTTTTTACGTACAGAAAATGTGGAAGAGTTTAAACGACTGCGTGATCTGAAGGATCAATTTTAATTGGTCTTCCCCTTCTAGAGACTGCTAACTAATGCAGTCTCCCATTCATGCTACATGTTCCTTTACTTGAGGTAATTAAAACGATCAGTTGGAGCTTCTACCCTTAACCTTTGAGCTCTCAAAATTTCAACCTACGCAGTTTCAACCCACACAATGCCTGAATCAAATGATCACGAGCAAGGCTGTTTGAAAATACTGTCTCAAAAGATCCAGCCTTTGAAAAAAATCATTACATTTCTATTTACGACAAAATATTTCTCTACAACGAATGCACATAATTCTAAAGTATTGAGACTCATCTCAAAATATTATTATTTTTCATCATGATAAAATTATTTTAAACAATGAAAGACTCTCGTTTATGCTTTATACACGCTTTCACCTTAGTTTAGATTGCTTTAAAAAGAGACAAAAACAAAAATATATAAAAAAATCCCCTTTAAAAAAGCGTGAAATATCCCTATTAATAATTTATCAGTGAAAAAGGAATATCCTCGTGAAAAAAGTAGTGAAAGCAAAAAACCTCATCGCCTTTCGTATTTGGCTAGAGAAATTAGGTTATTCAGTTAAAACCTTAGCAGACAACCGTGGCTTTACTTTTAGCTTTAAAAAAGAATATGGGCTGGTGACTTGCGACCTAGCGGGCAATAACTTAGCCATGCAGCTCGGTGAAGAATTCGAAGACCATTTGAAAGCCTAAAATTGCTCCATACTTACTTCGCGTGATGAATCAAAATTTAGCCCCTTAAAGGGGCTTTTTTTATATATCAATCATCTATTAAATTTTAGGCAATAAAAAAGCAAGGCTTAATACCTTGCTTCATTACTGATGGTGGGGACGGAGAGACTCGAACTCTCACACCTTGCGGCGCTGGAACCTAAATCCAGTGCGTCTACCAATTTCGCCACGTCCCCATCAGGGTGCTAACTTTGCGTTAGACTTTAAGTTGGCAGAGGATCAAGGACTCGAACCTTGACGAACGGTTTTGGAGACCGTCATGCTACCATTACACCAATCCTCTATTGCCTTATAAACCATCTTAATTCAA
Source organism: Acinetobacter sp. (assembly GCF_036666595.1). GTDB lineage: Bacteria > Pseudomonadota > Gammaproteobacteria > Pseudomonadales > Moraxellaceae > Acinetobacter. The sequence continues at coordinate 223,015 of NZ_JAVWVO010000003.1, forward strand.
ATGATTTATGGTGGGGACGGAGAGACTCGAACTCTCACACCTTGCGGCGCTGGAACCTAAATCCAGTGCGTCTACCAATTTCGCCACGTCCCCAATGGCTGTGTATATTATAGCGATAGACACTATATGACAAGCGCTTTTATAAGCAATCACCCGCTTTTCTGTCATAAAATCGGCAGTTGAATCTATTTTTATGCGCTATCTGTATAAATAGGCTATTCAGTTCTTCACTAAATTTTAGGCAATAAAAAAGCAAGGCTTAATACCTTGCTTCATTACTGATGGTGGGGACGGAGAGACTCGAACTCTCACACCTTGCGGCGCTGGAACCTAAATCCAGTGCGTCTACCAATTTCGCCACGTCCCCATCAGGGTGCTAACTTTGCGTTAGACTTTAAGTTGGCAGAGGATCAAGGACTCGAACCTTGACGAACGGTTTTGGAGACCGTCATGCTACCATTACACCAATCCTCTATTGCCTTATAAACCATCTTAATTCAAATGATTTATGGTGGGGACGGAGAGACTCGAACTCTCACACCTTGCGGCGCTGGAACCTAAATCCAGTGCGTCTACCAATTTCGCCACGTCCCCAATGGCTGTGTATACTATAGGGATCATTTTCGCATGACAAGCAATTTTTAAGAAAAACACACTCATTTGATTAAATAAGAAACAAAAACTTTATACTTGGCTTTTTCTTATTCAATTTCAGTCATTAAGCATCGTTTTGCAGCCATAATATTTTGCCATCTTTGGCTTTTTTGCTTGGCCAAAAGTCCATGTAAAAGTGGACTAAAACCCTGAAAAGGTTCTGGAAGCGCTATATTCAAAGACTGACAGTGTAAATACGCCCAATCTTGGTAGCTTACTGCCTGCAAACGTTGATCAGTCAACCATTCAAGTAGAATGATCCCGAGTCCATACAGGTCTGTTTGTACGGTCTTTGCTTCACCATGAAATAACTCAGGTGCCATATAGCGTGGTGTCGCTGTTAAAGCCTTTTGACGCGCAGCTTCACCAATTCTTTGGCTCTGCTCAAAATCAATTAATTTACATGTAGAACCGTCTAACAAAAAATGCGAAGGTTTTAAGTCAGCATGAATCCACCCCATCTGATGTAATTCTTCAACGGCATTCAGCATTTTAAAAATGATATGAATGACATGAGCTCGACTTAACTGACGGGAATTCACCATAAGTAATGATGGAACATTTTTTAAGATGAGTGCGGCTTTCACCTGTTCTGAGTGAAACTCAAAATTTTCAAGGATTTGAACTTCAGGCAAGAACTTTGGCAGTTGCAACATCGCAAGTGCATGTTGATAAAAACTAAGCTCAGCGTCAAAGCCGCTAATTAGCACCGCATGCCCTGATACCGACTGATACTTTAACCAATACCCCTGCCCTGCAACTTCAAAGCGATAGAGCCTTCGCCCCCAACCCAAACGCTGAGTCGGAGTATGAAGCGACAACGCGAGAGCATTTAATTCTTGACGATCAAACTGCCAAGAATTCGGATTCATTCATCTCTGCCGTATCCAATGCAGTTAAGACCTCTAAACAATGTTGAATGGTTTTCCCTACACGAGCATGTGTTTCAATCATTGAGATTTTTGGCCAAGTTGCACGTTCACCTTCACGTTGTAAGAGTTTAAATAAGTGTGGTCTTGGATTTTGCAGCATATAACTATAATGGCGCAGGCCATATTTCCCTACAATGTTCACATCGCCATAATAACGCTGATCGACCACACCATAACCATGATCCAGTAAACGGCGGATCGGTGGAATCATCCCCACACGCTCACGGGCAAAGTCCATCACCCCTTTACTAATCACTTTGCCTTGTCGGCGTACAATCCGTTCAGGCCAGCTCAACATATCTTTACGAAACCGCGCTTCATCTGACTGCATAAACGGCACCACATGCGGGTTCACTTGACTGGCAATCGTGTAGTTTAAGTTGTATAAACGCGCCATTTTTTCCTGCGGGAAATCACTACGCACACTACCATCAACCCAACGAGTAGAAGACATATAGGGAGTATATAAGCCATCATGTCGCTTACTGGTGAGCTTGACTGGCGGAAATAGAATCGGCACTGCACAAGACGCGAGCACCGCACTCCACACCAACAAGTCAGGTGAAGTAAAGGTATTCATAATGCGCGGATTTTGTGAGGCGTCATAAGGCGCAACCGCGATATTGTTATACAAGCCTGACTGCTTAAAGGCCTCTTCAAAGGTAACGTCACCCAAATTTGCAATTAAAAAGTTTTTTAGATGTTTTACATCCGCTAAGCCGCCATTGCCCTTTAAGACCTCACGAAAACCACGAAACTGAAATGCGTCGGTGAAAAAGTTTTCACCATTTAAGATGCTTAGCATTTCTGCAGGCGTTGCTCGCCCCAGCATCGCTGTCATAATGGCGCCAGCACTTGAACCAGACAGTACTTTCGGCATCAGGTCTTGCTCAAGCAAAGCCTTGCACACACCTGTATGAAACAGTCCTAATGTTGCACCACCTGAAAACATCATGGCCGGTTGTCCAAAAGCTTTTTGGCAGTGCTGAAAAAATTCAATTTTTTGCTGTTTATCTAAACACTGGCAATCCGTAGATGCTACAAATGCTAAACCTAGGCTGACTTCTTCAATATAGTCTTCAATAATTTTTTTGGTGCCGACATAGGTTGCGGTAAACAACATAGGGTGAGCAATATTGGCAATGTCATAACTCAGACCTTCACGTAGCAGGTACATTAAATCGGTCGTACGCTTTTGTTGGCGATAACGCTTCAACAACCCTAAACGATGAGTAATGACTTCTGCATCGAAATAAGGTGAACAGTTATCATACTTCCACTCTTGCGCCCCTGACTCTTCATCAATTCTAAGCGCAATACTTTTCCACTCAGTATAGTTGTCTGCCTGAGCCAATTGGTTTTTCAGTTTTTTGATTCGATAGGCTTGGTGCGGGTTGATTTCCCGTGTGAAATCTTTAAACAACATATTCATCCTCACCCACTTTTTTTGTTTTCCTAAAATTTCACTGACACATTCATCCGCCAGTCTAACTGACTATGTGTAAATTATGTGAGCATTACAATTGCCATTTCAACCCTAAAATTGGCAAATCTGCACCACTTTAAGGGTTTGATGCGACTAAATCGGATGTTAAGATCGACGACAAGTGTAATTATAAGCTGATTAATCATGGCGACCATTGACCTACCGAACAATATCTTAGAAGCACTATCGACTGTACTCCAACAACTACAGCAAAGCCTACCAGAAGTTAAACAAGCACCTGATTTTTCAGCGATTGCCTTTAAATGGGAAAATAGCGAGTTAAAAGCCATTCATCAGCTCAAACGAATCGAATTAAATGATTTAAAAGGCATTGAGCGTCAAAAAGAAAAAGTACTGCAAAATACAGAACAGTTTCTCAATGGTTTACCTGCCAATGACGTCCTGCTTACAGGCTCTCGCGGGACAGGTAAATCCTCTATTGTTCGTGCTTTATTAACGGAATATGCAGATCAAGGCTTAAGGCTGATTGAAATTGAACGTGATGATTTATCCGAACTACCTGAAATTCAAAAGCTGATTGCAGAGCGCCCTGAAAAGTTTATTGTGTATTGTGATGACTTGGCTTTTAACGCCGAAGATGAAAATTATCGCAGTTTAAAAAGTGTGCTGGATGGGTCTTTGCAGTCAGGTTCAAGTAATTTTATTATTTATGCCACCAGTAACCGTCGTCATTTGCTGCCTGAGTTTATGCATGAAAACACGCCAGTGACTCGGGTCGATGTACCGCAGTACACTGAACTGCATCCACAAGAAGCGATTGAAGAAAAAATTTCACTCTCCGATCGTTTTGGATTATGGCTGTCTTTTTATCCAATGGATCAAAACTTATATTTGGACATTGTGCAGCACTACTTAGCAAAAGCTCAAATCGCCATGGACGATATGGTACGAGCCGAAGCGCTTCGTTGGTGTCAGGCGCGTGGACAACGCTCTGGCCGTGCAGCGTATCAATTTTCTAAACACTGGGTCGGTTCACAACAATTAAAACAGCTTTAGGATAAAAATACTGATCGGCGCTTAAGTATCTATTTTAGTTTAATTATTTTTATATTTAATAGTTCAGACTGATCAAAGAAATAACCCAAATTCCGCATTAGAATTTGGGTTATTTCTTTGAAAAAATGAGGGATGAATATTTGTTCAAAGAAGTTTGATCTGATTATTGATATTTATCTAAGTTTGTTTCTGGCCCATCTTTGACCACAGCTTGCGCTTTTGCATAACTCTCCATTAAGCATTTATATTCAGGGCAGACATGATCTGAAAGAATTTCGGCAAAACGGGAGCCTTCAGGACGATTCCAAGTACGCATTAACTCAGCCACAATCGCAAAAGTATCGGTTGGAATTGCGCCCGCTTGAGTCACACGAGCAATCGATGTATCTGTGGCTAATTTGCTCCAGTTACCTGATGCATCCACAACACAATAGACGTTATAACCTTCTTTACGTGCACTTACAGCAGGAAATGTCATACATACACTGGTCAGCGTTCCAGCAATAATCAGTGTCTTCCTACCCGTTTTTTTAACTTCATCTACAAATAAGGGATTGTCCCAAGTATTAATTTGTCCAGTCCGTGGTACATAAACTGCGTGCGGAGCAAAGTGGTGAATTTCAGGGATTAGAGGACCATTTGGGCCGTCAGGTACAGAAGCTGTAGTAATTACAGGTATATTTAATAAAGTTGCTGCTTTTGCAATTGCAATCACATAATTACGTAAGTCGGGTACAGGTACATCGCGTACGGTATTAAAAAGTCCACTTTGATGGTCAATCAGTAGAATTATCGAATCATCAGGGTCTAGCATTCCATTAGTAGCCGCCATGGGTAACACCTCTAAAATTTTCTTCTAATTATGTACTTCCATTGTTGTAATGAAAGTTCCTAAGACAGACCGTCATAGCTTTGAGATTTATACGACCAAGATATTTTTTAAGAAAATCTATATCTGCCTTTCATATAAACTAATGAATAATTTTGCGCTCAGAAAGCTAAATCATGTTACGACTTGTAATTGCAATTCATGGTTATACACTTATTAATGAGCACTCATAAAATCTTACAAAGATTATTAAATTAAACATATTAATCAAATATTTAAAACCAAATAAAAAATAGACTTCCAATTTAATTTATAGGTTTTTATAGTTTCAACATTTCATGAGTCATCTAAAATTACACATTCCATACTTATCCCCAATTTCTATGGATAAACCTATGGGTAAATACTTTTAACTTGATGCTAAGCTACATTTAAGTGAGTCAAAAAATATTCTTAAAGTCTAAGCAGCGCATTTTTAACAGCCCTTTGGAAAGACCTAAATGTAAAAAAGCCCAACATTTAGTCGGGCTTTAAGCTTATCAAATGAAAGTCTTAGACTTCACTGGGATTGGTCAACTCAGTCATTGGCCAGCGAGGTGTTGTCGTTACAGCCAAACCGTCATGCTGCCCTGCTTTTAACCGCTGATAACCAGCAAAAGCAATCATAGCGCCATTGTCCGTACAAAGTGCAGGTTCGGCATAGTAAACCTGAGCACGAATCTTGGTTAAATCTACTTCTAAACGCTCACGTAAACGTTTATTGGCACTGACACCACCAGCGATCACTAAACGTTTTAAACCTGTTTGCTTCAACGCTTTCACAGATTTTTTAACTAAGGTATCCACGATGGCTTCTTGAAAACTCGCTGCAATATCCGCATCACGGTTTTCATCACCTAATTTTTTCATTTGCACAGATACGGCTGTTTTTAAACCACTAAATGAAAACTCCAAACCTTGATGCAGCATTGGGCGTGGGAAAGCAAAGGCATTCGGATCACCTTGCTCAGCCAGTTTTGAAATATTTGGACCACCTGGATACGGTAATCCCATCATTTTCGCAACCTTATCAAAGGCTTCACCTGCAGCATCATCAATCGACTCCCCCAACAATTCATACTGTCCAATCCCATAGGCAGCCATCAGTTGAGAATGTCCGCCTGAGACCAAAAGTGCTACAAAAGGAAATTCTGGCGGCGTTTCCGATAAAAGTGGTGCCAACATATGCCCTTCCATATGATGCACACCAATTGCAGGTTTATTTAAAGCAAAGGCCAAAGTTCGACCAAACAGCGCGCCTGTCATCAGCGCACCCATCAAACCTGGGCCACGCGTATATGCCACGGCATCAATTTCAGATTTTTTTACACCACTTTCTTCAAGCAGTTGATTCATCAATGGAATCAGCTTACGCACATGGTCACGCGATGCCAACTCCGGCACCACACCACCATACTCTGCATGCAGTTTAATTTGGCTGTACAGCACTTGCCCACGTAAACCCGACTCGCTGTCATAAAGGGCAAGTCCTGTTTCATCACAAGATGTTTCTAAGCCTAAAACGATCATTAAACTGCCTATAACCTGTATCAAATCTATTGCGTGAACCATTATAGACTTGTGGTATGAGATGTAAATGAGTAAAATACTGACCTTCACTTGTGATCAGGGCAATATCGCCCAGATCTTATCCATAACTTAATGAGGATTCTTCATGCCACAAGTTAAATTGAAAGAAGGCGAACCAGTAGACGTAGCTATCCGTCGTTTCAAACGTTCATGCGAAAAAGCGGGCGTTTTAGCTGACGTACGTAAGCGCGAATTCTACGAGAAACCAACTCAAGAACGTAAGCGCAAAAAAGCTGCTGCTGTTAAACGCTACCAAAAGAAATTGGCGCGTGAATCAGTACGTACTACTCGCCTTTACTAAGATTAATTTGTGATTGACTGCCTGGACTAAATAATGACTACTTTAAAAAGCCAAATAACTGAAGTTTTGAAAGCCACTATGCGTGCTAAAGAAATGGATAAGTTAACGGTAATTCGTGGTCTACAGGCGGCAATTAAGCAAATCGAAGTCGATGAGCGCAAAGAACTTGACGACGCTCAAGTTCTTGCGGTCATTGAAAAACAAATTAAACAACGTAAAGAATCGATCAAAGCCTTTGAAGGCGCTGGTCGAGAAGATTTAGCTAGTAAGGAACAAGCCGAACTTGAGGTTTTATCTCAATTTCTACCAGAAGCTATGACTGAGGAAGAACTTGATTCCATGATTGCGCAAACGATTGCAGCGCAAGAAGCTACTAGCATGAAAGATATGGGTAAGGTGATGAATTCTCTGCGTCCGCTCATAGCCGGGCGCGCCGATCCTTCTCAAGTTTCAGCAAAAATTAAAGCAAAACTGGCTTAATTTAAAAATCTTTAAATCGATTACGTTGAACTGACCTTAAAAAAGGCAGTTCAAAGTTTTAGTTTCTATAAAAATTACTCTTCTTCTTATTTTATCTATTCATTCTTAGCTTTAACATAGATCCTGACTCATCTCTGTTTTATCCCTCTATTTGCAATACCACTTTTCTAAGCTCTAAATTGTCGATCCTTTTGCATTTGGGTTAATCGCGTTTTAATAGTCGCTGACATCGCTTCATTATCTTTCGCTAAACGCTGGGCATGTAACAAAGATTTAATCGCCTCTTCTTCAAAGCCTGACCAAAACTGCACTTCAGCCCGATAGCGCAAAACATTAATGGTATGGATTGGCGACTTTTTATCCAAACTCGCTGCTTGCTGCATCAGTCTCCACGCATTCACATCACGCGGATTATTTTTCAAAAACCGATTGAGTACAGGCTGCGCAAGCTCAGGTCGATTCTGACGAATGTAAACTTCAGCCAACTTATAATTTAAAGCCCGATTTTCAGGCATGATACTCGCAGGCGATTGAATCACTGCTAAAGCCTCATTCACCCGATTTTGTCCAAGCAAGATATCAGTTTGAATTAAGGTTTGTAAATTATGTAATTTCTGATGTGACTTGGCCTGATCTAACACCTGTTGAGCAAGTTTATAGTCACCTTGTTTGAGGTAAAAACTGGCCAAAGCCAGTTGTGCTGCATAGCTGTTACGACTCACCAACATCTGTAGTTGCTGTTCTGTCGCCTGATTCGAGATCACCATGGTATACAGCTTCAAGATCTCAAAGTCTTCATCACGCCAAGTAGATTCCACTTTAGGCAACTGATTCGCTCTAAGCCTCGCCTCACTCATCCGCTCAGTCGTGAGTGGGTGTGTAAACCAAAAGTCAGGTAAAAAACTCACTCGACTGGTTGCACGGTGCATTACTTCAAAAAAATCAGCCATACTTTGTGGGTTATAACCAGCACTATACATGTACTGCATCCCTATACGGTCAGCTTCACGCTCTTGGTTACGACTATAAGACAGCTGCTTGTCCATGAGTGCGGCTTGCGTACCAACCATGACTGCAGAACCGACATCACCATCGGCTTGAGACGCAACCAAAGCACCAACCAAAATCCCTGCCAGCGCGAGTAACCCCTGCCCCTTAAACGCCTCTTGTGAGCGACTGTAATGACGCTGTGTGACGTGGGCAATTTCGTGCGCCATTACGCCAGCAACTTCATCCATATTATTGGCATTGGTAATCAAACCAGCATTTAATGCAAACAAACCACCCGGGACTGCAAAGGCATTAATTTGCGGGTCATTAATAACCACCAGACCAATCGGTTGACCAAGCTGAGTTTGACTCAAAATGCTTGAAAAAGCATTCATCAGTTGATCTTCTAGCCACGGATTTTGCGTAACAGGTAGCTGACGCTGTACTTCACGATAAACTTTTTCACCAATATAGCGCTCATTATATTGATCAATAAAACCTATACCTGAACCAATTTCGGGCACATTGAACTGTGGGGCATTTGTAAGAAATTGACCTTCTGCAAAACCAACAGTCGAAATAAGACTTAAACTGCACGCACACAGAAAACGCTTCAACCCTCACCCCGACTTTATTTAAAGGAATCGAATGACTATAACATTGATAATTGAATGAAAATGCAATGAAGTGTTATCAAATTTTTATCTAAATTCAGGATTCACCACATATTGAGGCTGACCACCTTCCAACGCTTTCACCAAGTTCTGGTAAGCCAACTCTGCCATTTTTTTACGTGTTACGGAGGTTCCAGAACCAATATGCGGCAACGTCACCACATTATGTAGTTGGAACAGTGCCGAATCTTGCAAGGGTTCTTTTTCATAAACATCCAGCCCAGCTGCAAAAATTTGCTTTTGCTCCAAGGCCTGAATAAGTGCTTGTTCATCCACCACAGCACCACGCGAAATATTTACAAAAACTGCATGCGATTGCATTTTCTTAAAAGCTTCCGCATCAATTAAATGCTGCGTGTGCGCGTTTAGATCAACCGCCACAACAACGAAGTCCGATTGCTCCAGCAGCTCATCTAATTCGCAAAAACGTGCATTTAAGGGTTGTGCCAATTCTAATTTTTCTCGACGCCCGTGATACAAAATATTCATATTGAAACCATGAAAACCACGTCGCGCAATTGCCGCACCAATATTCCCCAAACCAATAATACCCAATGTTTGACCAAAAATTTCCTGACCAAATTGTGCCTGTCCGACAGTACGCGACCACTGACCTGTTTTGGTCCATTGATCCAAATAAGGCACTTGACGCGCCGCACTCATCAACAACGTAAAGGCCAAATCAGCAGTCGTTTCAGTCAACACATGAGGGGTGTGGCTGAGCCAAATTTTTGCTTGGTTTAAGTAGTTCAGATCATAGTTGTCATAGCCAACACTAACACTAGATATAATTTTGAGCTGTTTCGCAGTTTCTAGGTTGTTTTGATTCAGTAAACGCCCTGCACCAATCATGGCATCCGCATCCGCAACTTGCTCACGGATTTGCGTATTTACATCACCTGCTTTCGGGTTGATGACCACCACATGATAACGCTGCTCTAGGCGATGTAATACTTCTGTATCTATTTGACTAAAAACAACGACCTTCTGCTTCATATCTATTCCATAGTTTGTTATTTTGCTCGCATCATGTGCCACAGGGCTTTTTTAAGTAATGGCTGATCAAGCATTTCTTGTAAGCTTGCTGCTTGTGTGACTTTTATACCATTAGCATTTGGTATAGAGCCCAATGCAATAACAGTTTTACCCTGACTTAAACCATCAAAGAAACCTTGAATATAACTCTGAACACCACGCCCATCTTGTAAGTTCAACAAAGGAAAAGGCCAATTCAGCGCATACTTTTGCGCAGGTAAAGCTTGCACAATATTTTGCCACAGCTGTTGCTGCTCCACGCTCAATTGTGTCGCTCCAATCACCAAGGCGCAGTGCTCCAAGGCAACAGCTTGCAACTGAAAAGCCTCAACATGGATTGCCTCTCGGACAATCTCCTCTTTTAATATTGCAACAACTTCTTGCTTAATCGGTTGTGCCACGATTTCAGCAGGAGGCGCAGGATGTGGAAGCTTATGCTGTGCAGGTGGATGTTCAGGAATACTTTTGGCTTCGGGCTGAGACTGAGGTCGCACAATTTCAGAAATGATCTCTGTCGTGCTTTGATCTCGCCAGATCGATGTGGCTACATTTTGTTGAGACGGCAAAAAATCAGGAACCCACAAATCAATTCCTAAACTCGCCAAAACCTCACGCTGATGCCCGATCATCTTTTACCTTCACACTTCATTCAGTGCATATTCTATCGAGAAATGCCTAGAGATGCTGTTCTTTTCACATTTTATTCGTATAGACACTAGACAAACATCAAGAACAGGCTCAACGTCAAATTCACCACCCAATTAAACGATCATCAAGCGATTCTTCTTTTGCATTTGCTCAACGATCTCTTCACTATCAAAACCGAGACGCCAATAAAGCAACTCCAAAACATCCTGCTCATCTTGGGTAATAATGCGGTCATTCCATAGACAAATTTCAGCCACCCCCAAAATACTCAAACGATCTCGCAGCAGTAGCCCCGCCATATCATTTAAAATTTCGGCCAAATCAATCGGCTCATCTGAAATTTCCGCATACTGCTCCAACTCTTGCACAGTTAAAACTCGACGTAAAATTTTCTCTCGTACTTCCAACTGTGTTTCACTATTGATTTGTTGCACATGTAACAAAGCATCAATTAAACGCACAATCTGCGGTTTAACTTCATCTAGGGCCGCAGGTGTATGCACAGGCAACAAATTCAGCTCAAACTTAACTCTTTCGAGTAACAGCGCATCCAACAGTCCAATTTCTCCATCTTCCTGAATAATCCTCGCCAACTTTAATAGAAACTGACGTGCAATTGTCGCTGGCATGCCACCAATATTTCGGCATGCCTCATGGAAAATTGAAATATGAACACGACCATCTAGATTTAACAATGAATCAACAATAGCACGGCTGACTTCAGCCTCAGCAGGAATAAACTCACGGAATTGACGAATCATGAGAATCGCGACCATCAGCTCGCGTGAACCTGTTGCGGTCTGTAAAGCACGCTGAATGAGCTCTGGACGTTCAATATGCGCACGTACTTCAGGGTTGAGCGGTTTAATCGCATCTTTAATGGCAAAACTAATCGGAGACAGTCGTAATAAAGGCAAAGGTTGTGGTGAAGTCCAAGGGGCTTGGAAATCCGCGTACTGCTCTTCTAAAGAACGAAACAAACCAAATAGCGGACGGTTGCGCAGTTTTTCTAGGTTTTCCAACTGTATGTCTTGAACCAAATTCGGATTCATTTCATAAATACGCTCTTCAATGCTTGGATGAATATTCATCCAACTTTGCGCACTTAATGAGTTGGCAAAACACATGTGTGCAATCGACTCAGAATATTCGCTGTGAATTTGTGAACCTGCGTGATGCACATAGATACGCATCAGGGTTTGAATATTGGCATCATTTTGCATCAGGCGGCGTGTTTTCATATCATTTTTTAAAGTACGCCCTCCCAACGTCAGAAATTTAATACAGCGGGTAACCAGCACCCCCAAACTTCCGACCAACCAAATCAAACCACCTGTTGCAACAAAAGTGGTTTCAAAACTTTGCGACTTTTTATGATGGGTTGAAAAGCCTAATTTAGCAATTTTACTGCCCCACTGACTGAAGGTCGTAAGTGCACTATATAAAATTTTTAGCCGTGTATTTTCAGCGGTTTCACCCGATAAAATTTGATTAAACTCATGATTCAATAACCCCGTCAGCTCAAGTTCATCGAGATTTTGCAGGGCGCCCCACGTTAAAATAATCGCAATATCTTTAGGATAAAAACCAGCGGTTAAGGCATTCACCCCCACCTCATCGGGCAAAACATACACAGCAGGCGTTTCAATTAAAAAAGTATCCGCTAGTTTTTCTGTAATTTTCAGTGCAATACTTTCTTCTGGTGTACTTTCAATCAAACTTAAACGTCGTGCACGTAGTTGCTTGGCCAGACTGTGTCCACCTGAACGGAACACATACAGCTCATATACCACGGAATAGCCCATAATCAGGAACAATAAACCAATGATATAAATACTCAAGCTATGCCAAAAAATGCTTTGACTCGAATCAAAATAAAAAACCAGCAGTCCAGCCACAGTATTTAAAATAAATAGCGACAAAAGCACCGCAAGCAAGCAGATACTTGCAGACCACAACATGTTTTTATTCTTTATGATTGAATAGCTTACACCCTTCAATGTAAATCCCTTTTCTTACATTGTTTGAATCAATCCATCATAAATGAAAAAAGCGGGAAACTCCCGCTTTTCTCAAATCTAAATCAATTAGACTTCTTTCACTCCCGTCAAATCAACGGAAGCTGCATCAATGTTGACATCAATATAGCTGTCTTTCTTTTTCGATGTTTCACGACGTTTCGCCTGTAATTCATCTAAATAAGCTTCATCAATACCGCCAGCAACATATTGACCATCAAATACCGAGCAATCAAACTCTTGTAAATCTGGTACTTTGCTGGTGCGCACAGCTGCTTTTAAGTCTTCCAAATCTTGGAAAATTAGACGATCTGCACCAATAATTTCACGAATTTCTTCAACGGTACGCTCAGATGCAATCAGCTCTTCTTTTGCCGGCATATCAATGCCATACACGTTTGGATATTTCACCATCGGCGCAGCAGAAGCAAAGAAGACTTTTTTCGCACCCGCATCACGCGCCATTTGGATAATTTCGTTGCACGTCGTACCACGTACAATCGAGTCATCCACCAAAAGTACATTTTTACCTTGGAACTCAAGTTCAACAGGGTTCAACTTTTGACGAACTGATTTTTTACGTAATTGCTGACCTGGCATAATGAAGGTACGGCCAATGTAGCGGTTCTTCATAAAGCCTTCACGGAACTTCACACCCAACATATTTGCAAGTTCAAGTGCAGAGGTACGCGAGGTATCTGGAATTGGGATCACAACATCAATATCGTGCTCTTCACTCCACTCCGTCAAGATTTTCTGAGCAAGTTTTTCGCCCATTTTTAAACGTGCTTTATAGACTGAGATGCCATCAATGATCGCATCTGGACGCGCAAAGTAAACATATTCAAAAATACATGGGCGGTATTCAGGCGCTTCAGCACACTGCTTGGTAAACATCTGCCCTTGTGAGTCGATAAAGATCGCTTCACCCGGCGCAATATCACGCTCAACCTTAAAGCCGAGTGCCGTAATAGCGACAGACTCAGATGCAATGATATATTCCATACCTGCATCAGTCTCACGCGAACCATAAATCAGTGGACGAATACCATTTGGATCACGGAAACCCACTAAGCCATGCCCAGTAAGCATTGCAACCACGGCATAACCACCTTTACAGCGCTCATGGACTTTACTAACCACATGGAAAATATCGTCTGCTGTAGGCATCAATTTGCCGCGTTTTTGCAACTCATGCGCGAACACGTTTAACAGTACTTCTGAGTCTGAATCCGTATTCATATGACGTAAGTCTGTTTTAAACAGGTCGTCATGAATTTCTTCAGCATTGGTTAAGTTACCATTATGCGCTAACGTGATCCCGTAAGGTGAGTTCACATAGAAGGGCTGCGCTTCAGCGCTGCTCGATGAACCCGCAGTAGGATAACGTACATGCCCAATACCATAGTTACCTTGTAATGCACGCATATGGCGAGTGTGGAACACATCACGAACCATACCATTGTCTTTACGTAAAAATAAACGACCTTCGTGGCAGGTTACTATCCCAGCTGCATCTTGCCCACGATGTTGTAACATCGTTAATGCATCAAACAACATTTGGTTAACAGCTGATTTACCAGCTATACCAACTACTCCACACATAGCAACCTCGCAGACAAGCTAGGATTAATAAAAAGGATTATTTGTTGACTCACCCTGTCCCTCAGCATTTTTCGAGGAAATTTTCGGTGAAGAATCTGAAGATACATGTGTATCTTTAGACTTGATATGTGACATCGCCTCGCTTGCAGCCTCTTTAGAAAGCTCCATCGCCCAAGGCGCGTAAGGCAAAAGTGTTTGGACAAACTTGGATTGTCTCCAATATGGAGAGCTTTCAACCCAAGAACCCACACCTTGCATCGTAATCAGAACAATTAACAACCCTTTTAATGAACCAAAAGCACCGCCGGCTAATCGATTCAAAGGCCCGAGTTTTAAACTCTTCAATATGTTATTCAGTAATGCCGTGACAATCCACGTCAAAACCACAATAACCAATACAATAAATGCAAAAGCTGCAATTTTTTGAACCACTGGATCTTCACTGAGTGAGACCATCGAAGGTGCTAGGACACTTGCAAATTTAGCACCAACAATCAGCGCTAAAATCCATCCTATCAAGTTCGCAAAGGCTTTAACAAATCCTTGACGCAAACCGTTGAGCCCTCCAATGAGCAATACAATCAATATGAAGATATCAATAGCATTCATGTTGTTTTCATTGCAGAGACGCAGTCTTGAATTAAGGTTGGTCCTGTATAGATGAGGCCACTATAAACTTGTACAAGGTTTGCCCCTGCATTTTGTTTTGCAAGCGCCTGCTCACCCGACAAAATCCCACCCACACCAATCAAAGGAATCTGACCTTTTAAAACCTCAGCAAAGGCTTTTAAACACGCTGTACTTTTCTCAAACACAGGCGCACCAGATAAACCACCCGCTTCATCACCAAAAGGTAAGTTTTCCACCCCTTCACGAGACAAAGTCGTATTGGTCACAATCAGACCATCAATTTTAAACTGAAGCAGTTGTTTCGCAATAAATTGAATATCTTCCGCTTCCAAATCTGGCGCAACCTTCAGCACCAAGGGTACATAGTGCTGTTGCTCTTCAGCCAACTCTAACTGGCGTTTTTTCAGCGTCTCTAGCAGCTCGGTTAAAGCATCACCACTTTGCAAACTACGCAGGTTTTTAGTATTTGGAGAAGAAATGTTGACGGTAATATAAGACGCATAGTTATAGACTTTTTCTAAACAAATGAGATAGTCATCTACTGCGTTTTCGACTGGGGTATCCGCATTTTTGCCGATATTAATCCCCAAAACACCTTTAAACTTTGCCGCTTTGACATTTTCAATCAGTTGATCCACGCCAGCGTTGTTAAAACCCATACGGTTAATAATGGCTTTAGCTTGTGGAATACGGAATAAACGCGGTAGAGGATTGCCCTGCTGCGGACGCGGAGTAATGGTTCCAATTTCAATAAAACCAAACCCTAGACCTGCCAGTGCGTCAATATAAGCACCATTTTTATCTAGACCAGCAGCTAAACCTACAGGATTGGGGAACTCGATGCCCATACATGTCACCGGTTTAGCCGCTATATTTTGACGCATTAAGCCGAACTTATGCGTTGATTTCAATAGCGATAGTGTTAGCTCATGTGCACGCTCTGGTGCTAAAGTAAACAACAAAGGGCGGGCAAGAGAATACAACATATCTGTAAAAGTCTACTGCTTTTTAAGTCGCCATATTATAGGCATAGCCTAGCTAAAACACCATGCTTCGTCTGGCTTTATTTTTAGCGATTATTTCACGCTAGCCGATAATTTAATCTGCCCTGCGTCTGAGACCAACTCCATTTTTTCAATACTCAAACCATTTTGCGTTAGTTGAGTCAAAAAGTTGGCTAACACCACATAGTTTGCATGGCTTACCACCAACTGAATTTGTTCAGCATTCTGCTGCGAAGCAACCGATAAACCTTGCTGCTGTGCAATACGCTGGATCTGCTCCATTGGAGTCAGTTGTCCATCTGAGCTCGATTTCATGGTGACTGCATTGCTCTGCATCCATGTCATGGTTTCTTTAAGCTGGTTCACGCGTTTTTGCTGTTTCTCTGCCGCAGCATGGGTATACCAAAGTGCAGCCCCTATCGAGCTCACCAAGACGAAAATAACCAAGAAGATGGCTAATACACGGTCGCGCGGTGTAAGACGATCAAAATAAGTACTGATCAGCTCTAAACGCCGATCTACAACTGTTTGTAAATTTTGCATGGCTTTCATTATTGTATTTTCACCATTCCAATTGCCCCACCCGTGGTCGGCTGAATATTGCCTAATTCAACCTGAAAACCTTGTTGATTAAGCTGCTGAGTGAGTGTCTGTAAAGCCTCTGCCGAGTTGGCTTTAAGTTGCATATTTAGGCTATTCGCTTCATACACCACCTGATTCGCCACAATTTGCTGTTGCATGAGCACAGGCCCAACGCGACTCAATAAAGACAAAGCTTGCGCATCCGCTTGTTTATTCATATTCAGTTGATATTCAAACTGGCTTCGCAGGGTTTGCTCGGTCACAGGATAGTTCGCACCAAACCAATATTTAAATTGATCGACCGCCTGAACAGCCACTTGCTCTGCAAGCTTTTTATTTTGATACCAACGCGTTGCATCATAGGTCAATTGCGTCACAATCAATGCAGCCAATACCGCTGCACAGGCTTTCCAATAGCCCGTTGAAACATGTTGCTCTTTCACCTTCGGCAAAAGATTCCATGGATGTTGTTTTGCTCTTGGCAATGCCGCCCATTCATAATGGAAAGACTCAAGCTGCTCCTGCGTCACACTGGCGTTTAAGCTATGCATGTGCGAAGCACTAAAGTTACAAATTTTATATTTTTGGTTGACTGCTTGATAATCTAAAAATACAGCAAGATCATCAATTGATCCGCCCAACCAAGTATTAGCGCGAAACAGAAGTCGCTCTTCAACATAGCCCAAGATTACCTGTTCTGCGTCAGGTACAGGTAAAATCAGAAAATCAGGCAATAGGCTGACCAGCTTCACAGGAATCAAACTCAAGGCATGCTGTAAAGTCTCTAAACGATGCTTTGAAATACCTAAAACAGTGAGTTGCTCAGGCGCTTGAAAGTGATGT
This sequence comes from Acinetobacter sp., assembly GCF_036666595.1. Classification (GTDB taxonomy): domain Bacteria; phylum Pseudomonadota; class Gammaproteobacteria; order Pseudomonadales; family Moraxellaceae; genus Acinetobacter. The sequence continues at coordinate 240,372 of NZ_JAVWVO010000003.1, forward strand.
AATACTTTCATCTGATCGATTGAGCTCAATACATATTCTTCGAGCAAATACTTCACACCTTCAGCCCCCAACTGCTTGTATTGAGCCTTAGGCATATTTTGCTGAATAATTTGCACATCACGGCTTGGAAAGAAAACAGTTGCTTCCTCACCATGATGCGCTTGTATATCTTGGATCAATTGCTCAAGTGTATGAGCAGATTGCCATCTTTCCCCTATAGACCAGTGCCATGTTCCATCGGCTTCGGGCATCCAAATTTGCAACATGTATTATATTCTGCCGTTTTAATTGGTTTTTATATGCTAGGTATAAATGCTTTTGTTTGTGTCGACAAGCCTTCCGCGATAACTGCTTGCTCATAAATCCGCGCTTCAGCCAAAGCATAAGGATTAAAAGATTCCGTCACCAAAATCGAGGCCATATGTGCCACCACATTCATATGGCACACCACCACAATAGACTCATACGGCAAATGTGATAACCATTCCACAGCCGCTTTTGCATCATCATCTGGCTTAATAGTATTGCAAATTACAACAGGCACATCCGCAAAGTGCTGTTTAATGTGTGCCAATGTTTCTTGTGCACGCAGCAATGGGCTAACCACAAAGACATCAGGTTGGATCCGTGACTTTAAAAAGTCAGCAGTTTGCTCTGCCTGTGCATGCCCACGTTCGGTGAGTGGGCGTTTAGTGTCATTCCCCATGATCGGTGGCGCAGCTTCGCCATGACGTACCAAAGTCAGTTGCATAAAAAATCCTTATTCAAATCCTGATTATTTTAATTAATTTTTATGACAATTCAGTCATTATACCCACTTAAACGCTCATTTTATTTCGGTTTTTAAGTGACTTTAAACCTCATGATGCGGCAAAACAAACTCCACATCACTGCGGTGTCCATTTTTCATTAAGGATAATGCAATTGTCATTGGTGGCGCATTTTCAAAAATAACACTGTATAACGCACTGGTAATCGGCATATACACATCCAACTCTTCGGAACGTGCTTTGACTTGCACAATCGTGTTAATGCCTTCTGCTGTTTGCCCCAATTCAGTGGTTGCCTGTTCCAAGCTCTTACCTTGACCCAATGCAAAACCGACTTGATAGTTGCGACTGAGTGGACTGCTACACGTTGCAAATAAATCACCGACACCAGACAAACCCAAGAAGGTCAGTGGATTTGCCCCTAACTTCACAGCAAAACGACTCATTTCTGCTAAAGCACGAGTCAAAATCATACTCTTGGTATTTTCACCGACTTTGTATGCAGCAGCCATTCCCATTGCAACCGCATAAATGTTTTTAAGTGCACCGCCGAGTTCCACACCATGCACGTCATCGCTGGCGAACACACGAAACAAGGCACTATGCAAAGCTTGTTGTACCGCATAACGCACTAACTCAGACTGGCTTGCAATGACCGTCCCAGCTGGCTGTCCTGCCACAATTTCCTTGGCCAAGTTTGGCCCAGATAACACACCATAAGGCACTTCTGGTAGCTCTGAGCGAATAATGTCACTCATAAAACTAAAAGTATTCGCTTCAATACCCTTAGTTAAAGACACCACTGCTTGCGAAGTAATAAATGGTTTAATTTGTTTAAGGACATCACGGAAAGAATGACTCGGAATCGCCACCAAAATAATGTCGCGATCACGAACAGCCTCTTCTATATTTGAAACTGCACGTAAACCATCTTCAAGTTTAAAATCGGGCAAATAGCGTTTATTCACATGCGTCGCATTGATATCAGCCGCAACGGCTTCATCACGAATCCAAATCATGGTATCGCAGCCATTACGAACCGCGGTATTCGCCATAGCTGTTCCAAAACTACCACCACCCAAAACGGTAATTCGTAGTGCCGTTTTTTGATCTACCGCTACAGGTTCAACCAAATCTGAAAACTTTAACTCTGACATTATTTTTATATCCTAAAATGGAACTATTGATTCCAATAACTTACATAATCTTGGGTTTGAATTTCGGCACGTGGCGGAATCACTTTAACTGCCGTGCCAATATATAAAATACCTGAGATCAAATCATCTGCGGTGAGGCCTAAAGCCTGTTTGAAATGCACCGATTCCACCACTGCCCCACTACGCCACATACTCGAAAAACCTTGAGCTTGTAAGGACAATATAAAATTCTGAATAGCAGCCCCACTACTTAAAGTCTGCTCAAAATAAGGAACTTTCGGATGCGGTTGAAATTTGGTCAGCGCCAAGACCAATAATGGGGCACGAAAAGGATGATTTTTAACACGCTCTAACTGTGCTGCCTCAGTCTCACCCAAATCAGCCAAGGCTTGTGATAATAACTCACCAAATGCCTCACGTTGATCTTCAGAAATCACGATAAAACGTGTCGGTTTTAAACGATGATGATCTGGCGCAGTCAATGCGGCTTGAAATGCCCGCTCTAATTGTTCTGCATTGGGAGCAGGTTCGACCAAATGGCCAATCGATTGACGTTGATGCATATTCTGGTGAACGATATCTACCGCGAGTTCCGTCATTAGGCTCTTAATCTTTCAAATTAAACAATACGTTTTAGAGTAGCACACTCTGAAAAGTTTGCTCTAGCGCTTCAGTATGAAATACTCAGTTTCGGCAAAACTAATTTTAAAACCCTGTACGCTTTTTAAACTGTCCGATAAGACTGCATTTTTCATACATTTCTTACATAATTCATCCGACAAGCTATGTTCCAATAAACAATGATTTAATAAAACATGACTGGGGTATGAAATGAAAAAGAATATTGCTATCGTCGGAGCAGCAGCACTAACACTACTTCTAAGCGCTTGCGCATCGACACCAAGCAACTCTTTAGCAATCCAAAAAGCTGACAATCAATACGAAGTTACAGGTATTGGTAAAACTGCATTGATTGCAAAAAACAACGCCATTGAAGCAGCAGCTAAAACGTGCGGCTCTAAAGCAACAGCGATTGTGAGTGATGAAAAAACTGAATATCAAGGTGCTTTAAAAGGCGTAGTGAGTGATGAAACTGGAAAAATGATCCAAGCAGCCGCTTCCGTACTGGGTTCTATTTCAGGTACAAACTCAGGCATTAACCAAGACAGTGACTATCAAACAGTTCTAACTTTTTCTTGTAAAGCAAAATAAAAATGCCATCAAAAAACCGCTCAGATGAGCGGTTTTTTTACACCAATCACGTCAAACGATTAGCAATAGCCATCTAAACGTGTCAGTGGCAGTTTTTGCCCAATGGCTTTTTCAATTTCTGGTAGATAGAATGCATCATCTTCAGATAAGAAACTAATACTCACACCACGTGTACCTGCGCGACCCGTACGACCAATACGGTGTACATAGTCATCCGACTGTTCAGGTAAGGTGAAATTCACCACATGCGATACACCATCCACATGGATACCACGACCTGCAACATCGGTTGCAATCATAATGTTATGTTGACCATTTTTAAATTGGTCTAACATTTTCAAACGTTTGTCTTGTGCGATTTCACCTGACAACATCACCACTTTATAGCCATCACGCTTTAAGTTGTCATAGAGCTTACGCACTTGATCGCGACGATTTGCGAAAATCATCACTTTTTCAATGGGCTCATCGCGCAGAATGTCTTGTAGCAATTTATATTTATCAGACTTTGCGACCATGTAGACACGTTGCTCAACGTCCGCATTGGTCTTTTTCTCTGGCTCAATTTCAACAGTTACTGGTTCAAACAGCCATTGCTGCGCAAGGTTTAAAACATCGTAACTAAACGTTGCAGAGAACATCAGAGTCTGACGTTGTTCCTTACGTGGTGAGAAACGGACAATACGTTTGACTGAAGGAATAAAGCCCATATCCAATAAGCGATCAGCTTCATCAATCACCAAAAACTCAATCTGGTCGAGCCAAACTTCTTTTTGCTCAACAAAGTCAATCAGACGACCTGGCGTCGCCACCATAATGTCTACAGGTTTTTTATCGAGTTGTGCTTTTTGTTTATCAAAGTCAACACCGCCTAAAAGCGTCACGACATGTAAATCTGAGAATTTTGTGAGTTCTTTCGCATCGCTTTCGATTTGCAGTGCAAGCTCTCGAGTCGGTGCTAAAATCAAGGCACGAGGTTCACCGCGGTAGCGCTGCTCTTGAATTGGGTTATTCAGCAAGTCGTTAATCACGCTCACCAAAAATGCCGCTGTTTTACCAGTCCCTGTTTGCGCACGACCAATTGCATCATGTCCCGCCAAAGTGAATTTTAAAACCTTTTGCTGAATAGGCGTCATATCCTTAAAACCTAAAGCATCAATAGCTCGTTTAAGTTGAGGATGTAAATTTAAGGTTTCAAAACCTGATGACATATAAGTGCGCTCTGACGAAAAATCACGAAAATTGATCTGTAGTATAAACAAAAACGCCCCAATTTACATTGGGGCGTTTTAAAGTACGTTCAGACAATTAGTCTAAAGGTTGTACTTCTTCAGCTTGGAAGCCTTTTTGACCTTTTACAACGCTGAATTCAACGCGTTGGCCGTCACGTAGTGAACGGTGGCCGTCGCCTTGGATTGCACGGAAGTGAACGAATACATCGTCGCCGCCATTGCGTTGGATAAAGCCGAAGCCTTTAGTGTCGTTGAACCATTTAACTACGCCTTGTTCACGAGCTGTCATAAGTTAATCCTCATTGTATCTAAAAGAAGGACCACCCGGTGTTGCAAACAGCAGACCAAACAAGGTTTAAAAATATTTATTATTTCTAAGCTTGTAATCATTCTGTATAACTATTAACAAAATCCCGGTTACATCCATTTGTAAAATAGGATTTAAAACAATTTATGGTTGTGTTAAATCCCAGTACGCGACGAGCTTAACATGGGTTAAAAACAATTCATACCCTTTTTTTTGATTAATCGTCTTTTTAATTCAGCATATTTTTTAACTAGTTATTTGTAATTTTAGATATAGCGACTATAGGCCTATAACACATGAAATATTTGGGTTTTGGCACTGAATTTGCTAATATTTCTACCCACCTAAATGTTGTGAAGCCCGCCTTAGCTATATGAGTGATATCGAACAAAATACCAACATTATTGATGCAATGGGGCAACCATGTCCTATGCCTCTGTTGTTGCTTAAACGCGCACTTAAGAAGAGTCCGGCGCAGCATTTTCTATTAAAATCGTCTGATCCGCACAGTCAGATCGATATCACGCGTTATTGCGAAATCCATCATTTAACTTGTGTTTTGAAACAAATTAATGAACATGAATTTCACTACTTCATTGAATCTTAATTCTTTTCAATTACACTAAGTCTATTCACATTTGCATAAAAGTTTACATTTCTATACCCAATTTTCCATTATTCAGTGGAAGATTGGATTAAGATAAATTCAATTGTTGGGTAAAAATGAAATCCCTAAGGAGAACACATGAGTGACAGCAGCAATCAATTGATGCCCCTGTCATTATCGGCACCAGGTGTAAACTTGGGCGCTTATATTAGTACTGTCAACCAAATCCCGATTTTGACAGCGGAACAAGAAAAAGAGTTAGCTGAACGCTACTATTATGACCAAGACCTCGATGCTGCTAAACTTCTAGTCATGTCGCATCTGCGTTTTGTGGTTCATATTGCCCGCAGTTATGCAGGCTACGGCTTACCTCAAGGTGACCTTATTCAAGAAGGTAACTTGGGCTTAATGAAAGCCGTTAAACGCTTCGATCCAAACATGGGCGTACGCTTGGTCTCTTTTGCGGTGCATTGGATTAAAGCAGAAATTCACGAATATGTGATTCGTAACTGGCGTATTGTCAAAATTGCGACAACTAAAGCACAACGTAAACTGTTCTTTAATTTACGTAGTCTAAAAAAATCGTCTAAAAAGCTCACTCTAAAAGAAGCTCAATCGATTGCGAATGACCTCAATGTGACACCTGAACAAGTGTTGGAAATGGAAGGTCGTTTAACTGCTTATGATGCGGCGTTTGAAGCTCAGGGCGATGATGACGATGAAGGTTCAGCCCATGTTGCACCTGCGCTCTATCTTGAAGATAACCGCTACGACCCAGCGCGTTTGGCTGAAGAAGAAGATTACGAAGAACAAAGCACAAATGCTCTGCATGATGCCATGGAACTGCTTGATGACCGTTCGCGTAATATTTTACAGCGCCGTTGGTTAGATGATGAAAAATCGACGCTGCACGAACTGGCTGCTGAATATAATGTTTCGGCTGAACGTATTCGTCAGCTTGAAAAAAATGCCATGGAAAAAATTAAAGTGGCGATGTCATCAAACTAAGATGATAGCAATGCTGAAAAGGGCGAAATGCCCTTTTCTTTTTACCAATAAATGAGGCTTTTTGTCTTTTAACCTGTCTTCAAAATATGCTACTTTGTTGCGCACAGTGATATAAGTAAAGCATTGCATATGTGGATTGCGATTTCAGCGCTGAATTTAGCGTTTGCCGTTATATTAGGTGCCTTTGGCGCACATGGTCTCAAAGCACGTGCTAGTGAAGCCCAATTGGCTTGGTGGCAAACTGCAACTGATTACTTTTTTTACCATGCACTTGGTTTACTGGCGCTTGGCATTTTGGCCAAAGTTATTCCCCAACTTCCCATCAAAACCAGCTTTTTACTGATTCAAATCGGCATCTTCTTTTTCTGTGGTTCCCTCTATGTCATGGCATTGGGCTTACCGCGTGGTCTAGGTGCGATTACCCCAATTGGTGGCGCATTGATGATTGCAGGTTGGTTAGTTCTGGCATGGAATGCCATGAAATATGCCAAGTAAACAACTAGAGATAAGCACGATGCAGATTTATTTAAACGGCGAACTACAGCACACCGAATGTAAAAACCTGCTTGAACTGGTGCAAACCTTTGCACTTGAAGGTAAACGTTTTGCTGTTGAGCAAAATGAAAACATTATTAGTAAAAGTAAATTGGAACACACTCCAATTTGCGCAATGGATCGAATTGAAATTATTCATGCCGTCGGTGGCGGTTAATACGGAGTTCACATGCAAGACAGCCCTCTCATCATTGGTTCTAGATCATTTCAATCTCGTCTGCTGGTGGGCACAGGTAAATATAAGGACCTGCAAGAAACCGATTTGTCCATTCAAGCCAGTGGCGCAGAAATCGTGACGGTTGCGATTCGTCGCGTCAATATTGGTCAACACCCCGACCAACCAAACTTATTGTCCGTGGTCCCACCTGAAAAATACACCATTCTCCCGAATACAGCAGGCTGTTTTGATGCCAATAGTGCAGTGCGTACCTGTATGTTAGCGCGTGAATTATTAGACGGTCATAACTTGGTCAAGCTTGAAGTATTAGGCGATGAAAAAACGCTGTATCCAAACATTACCGAAACATTGAAAGCGGCACGTACCTTGATTGACGATGGTTTTGAAATCATGGTCTATACCTCGGATGACCCAATTGTGGCTCAAGAGCTTGAAAGCATGGGCTGCGTTGCCATCATGCCTTTAGGCAGTTTGATTGGTTCTGGTCTAGGGATTTTAAATCCACACACAATTTCTATCATTAAAGAAAATGCCAAAGTCCCTGTGTTAGTAGATGCAGGTGTGGGAACTGCAAGCGATGCAGCGATTGCCATGGAACTTGGCTGTGATGGCGTGTTGATGAATACTGCGATTGCTGCCGCTCAACAGCCAATTTTAATGGCTTCTGCAATGAAAAAAGCCGTTGAAGCGGGTCGTGAAGCATTCCTCGCAGGTCGTATGCCTCGCAAACGTATGGCCAATGCAAGCTCACCAGAAACAGGTTATTTCTTTAAATAATCTCTTCATCTGTATTAAGTAATCAAAAAGGATTCTTCGGAGTCCTTTTTTATTTATTTCAACACCAGGACAACACTTTATGATGACCTAAGTTGTTGGGACATTTCGCCACACGCTTTGATACACTCAGCAATATCCACCTTCAAACATCTATAACCATATAAGAATGAGAGGAAATGATGCCCATGCAAAAATGGATCAGACCAACACTCATAGTCAATGCCCTATTTTTCATAACTTTTACCAACAGTACTTGGGCCAAAGTAGAGGCAAAACCTACTCTCAAAACGAGCTACCAATCTTTTGTACCAAAAAACTGGAAGATTTTAGAAAAAGTCCAAGGTGATTTAAACCAAGATGGTCAAGCGGACATAGCGCTGATCATTGAAGACACCAATCCTGAACATCTCGTTAAAAATGATCGCTTAGGGAGTGATGTGCTTAATACAAATGAACGAAAGCTTTTGGTTTTATTGAAGCAAATGCATGGTTATCAACTTGTGGCGACTAATAGCACTTTGCCGACAGAAGGCGATATAGAGTCCCCTTGCCTCGCAGATCCACTCGGTGAGACTGAAGCGTTAAGCATTCAAAAAGGCGTGCTCAAAGTTCATCTGCACTACTGGTTAAGCTGTGGTTCGTGGTATGTGACCAATCACACGTATACCTTTCGATACCAAGACCGTGCATTTAAAATGATTGGTTATGATGTCGATGATTTCCACCGTGCATCGGGCGACATCACGGCACAAAGTATTAACTTTATGACAGGCAAAGTAAAAAATACGACAGGTGAAAATGAGTTTGCTGAAAGCACTCAACCTGTCAAAGTTCAATGGGCAACACTCAAACAGCATTACGCATTGAAACTCGAACAGGTTCAGTTCAATGAACCACTTGAGTTTAGATAAGCAGCTCATTAAAAATACTTTCAAATGCAAATTTATCGCTTACTGTGCTTCTAAAATGCGAATTTTCACATGAGCAACTGCACCTTCAGTTGCTTGAGCATGTTGCTGCATATTGACACTCTGCATGTGTGTTTCTAAATGCTGCATGCTTTCCCATTTTTCATACATCATGATTGAAAACGGTACTTTGGTTTGTAATGCACTCTCAACAGCAGGATGATCGATATGCACATCATAGAGATGGCAACCGGGCTCTTGTAATACTTGCTCACGGATGTTGTTGAATGAATCAAGAACCGTTGTAAAATCTTGCTCTGAATGACAAATAATTTCAGCAATGACAGTTAACATGGTCACATCTCCCGATTAAGCAAAAACTTGCGTCAAATGGTCACGGTACTGTGCCATATAGGCTTCAACTTCAGGTGCTTTAATCACATCATTGACAATAAACGTCGGTAAGGTTTGCATCCCTAAAAATTGATTGGCTTTGTGAAAAGGTAAATAAACCCCGTCGACCCCAACCCCATGAAAAAATTGTTCAGCGTCGTTAAATGCATCCATCGGTGCATTCCATGTCAACGACAGCATATATTTTTTATCGTGAATCAGACCGCCTGAGCCATACTTTTTTGAAGCATCTGCACGTGAGCGACCATCATTGGCATACAGACTACCGTGCCCTTCGGTAAAGACATCATCGATATACTTTTTCACAGTCCATGGTGCACCCATCCACCAACCTGGCATTTGGTAAATCACGGTGTCTGCCCACAGAAATTTCTCCACTTCAGCTTTTGCATCATATTCGCTGTCAGCGCGTGTCACTTGAACCTGATGTCCTAAGACTGACAAGACCTTTTGCGCAAGTTCAGTTAGGGTATCGTTTAACTGACCATTCGAGTGTGCAAAAGTTTTCGCACCGTTAATTAATAAAATATTTTTCATGGGAAGAGCCTAAAAGCCAAAATCTATGCAGGCACTATAAAGACTCTGTTCTGCGCTAAAAAGTAGTGAATCTGCAAAATATTATTGACTAAATATCAATAATAAATTTTAAAGTATGAAAAAAAGCGCCTGTCGGCGCTTCTTCAATGCATCAAAATTAAGGAATTAGACCTTCATCTCGCATTGCAATTTGTACTGACTGACGTTCAGCCACTTTATTACGGATAAAGATAATATTTTTATACGGCGATAAATCATGTTCGATGCCATTTGACCAATTGGTAAGGACAAATAAATACGCATCTGCAGGGCCAAAATTATCATCGACCAAATAGTCATGATCCGACTCACCAATTTGTTTGTCGATATAACTGAGTAAACGATCAATCTCTGTATAGGCTTTTTCTTTAGCAACAGCGTCTAATGGCGCACCGAAGAAAACAGCATAAGCATCATGTAATTCAGAGTTTAAATAACCTAGCCATTCTAAAACTTTGGCACGCCCCAAACCCGATGGCGGAATAAGGTCTTGTTTTGGATCATGTTGTGCTAAAAATGGCAAAATGGCTACATTTTCAGTCAGAATCAAACCTGGATTAATTTCTAAAGCGGGTACATATCCTTTTGGATTAATTTCGTAATAATCAGCACCTTTTTCTGTTTTATGTGTTTTTAAATCTACTCGGACTAAATCAAAGTCAACATTAATTTCATTGAGGATAATGTGCGCCGCAAGTGAGCACGCACCTGGTGCATAATAAAGCTTCATATCTGATCCTTGTTATAACTCTATTCTCTGTTTTAAATGGCTTCTAACAAACTTTCAAGTGATCAAAACCTGTAAATTGCAAAAAAGCGTAAACGAAAAATCATTCGTTCGCCTATTGAATATTGTCTAATTCACATTTTTTTTCAAGTACAACAACACTGCAATTTGCAACAGAGTTGTTTTAACATAGCCCCTTGACCCTAAAATGAATTTGATCTGTGATTAGCCTTAAAAAAGATGAATGGTTTTCTAACATTCGTACCGATGTTTTAGCAGGTTTAGTGGTAGGACTTGCACTGATTCCCGAATCTATTGCTTTTTCAGCAATTGCAGGGGTAGACCCTCAAGTCGGACTTTATGCCTCCTTTTGTATCGCAGTGAGCATTGCTTTTTTTGGTGGTCGTCCAGCCATGATTTCAGCAGCAACAGGTGCCATGGCACTACTCATGATCACACTAGTCAAAGAGCATGGTTTACAGTATTTACTGGCGGCAACCATTCTCACTGGTGTCATTCAAATCATTGCGGGTTATTTTAAAGTTGCCAAACTGATGCGTTTTGTGTCGCAGTCGGTGGTGTATGGTTTTTTAAATGCGCTGGCGATTTTAATCTTCATAGCACAACTTCCAGAGCTCAGCCAAATGAATTACTGGGGCTATGCATTTGTCGCTCTTGGCCTCTCTGTAATTTATCTGTTTCCCTATCTGCCTACAGTGGGAAAAAACATTCCCTCACCGCTCATTTGCATTCTTGTCCTGACCGCTTTGGCACTGTTTTTAGGCACAGATATGCGTATGGTCAGTGACTTAGGTCATTTCCCCGATACTTTACCTATTTTTCTACTGCCTGATATTCCACTAACCTTTGAAACGCTGCAAATTGTCTTCCCTTACGCCATCACATTAGCGACCGTCGGTTTGCTTGAAAGCATGATGACCACCACAGTAGTGAATGAAGTCACAGGCACTGAAGGTGACCGTCATCAAGAATGTCGCGGACAAGGTATGGCAAATATTGTGAGCGGTTTTATGGGCGGTATGGCAGGCTGTGCCATGATTGGACAGTCTATGATTAATGTCAGCTCAGGTGCACGTACTCGACTTTCAACCTTAGTGGCTGGTGTGTTTTTACTGTGTTTGGTGGTGTTTTTTAAAGACTGGCTGTCCTATATTCCAATGGCAGCTTTGGTTGCCATTATGATCATGGTGGCTTTTACAACCTTTCAATGGGACTCAGTTAAAAACATCGCTAAACACCCGCTACAAAGTAATGTGGTGATGTTGAGTGTAGTGATGATTGTCTTAGCCACACATAATCTTGCCTTGGGTGTCTTTGTCGGAGTTTTACTGTCCGCATTATTTTTCATCAATAAACTGGAAAGTACGGTTCATGTTCAGTCTGAACTACATAACCATACCCGTCGCTATGTGGTGAGCGGTCAAATTTTCTTTAGCAGTTCAGAGAAGTTCTTTCAGTTTTTTGACTTTAACGAACACATTCAGAAGGTTGAAATTGAACTCAGCCATGCACATATTTGGGATATGACTTCAGTTCATATGTTAAATGCTGTGGTTGAAAAGTTTGCAGCCCAAGGTGTTGTGGTCGAGGTGTTAGGCTTAAATGAAGCCAGCACTACCCTCATTGACCGTATCAGCTCATAAAGTTGAAACCATAGACAAAATAAAAGGGCGATGACGCCCTTTTATTATTATCCATAAAGCAAGTTAAGACTGATTCTTGCGGCGTCTTAGGCTGCTATACAAGGCCAAACTAATTAATCCTAAAGCAGACCACAGCCCTGTACTTCCCGCACTGGTTTTATCATCATCGTTAAGCACTGCATCGTTTAAGTCTAAATCCACAATCACAGGATCATGGTCAGAAGAACGGTAAGCATCGTCCGCATAGAATGCAGCAATTTGCTCCTCCGTTTTATATTCTTCGTTATAGTCCAGTGCAGTTGGTTCATCCGCATTGATATGCCATGCAAATGCTTTTTTCACCAAAGGATAAAGTGCTGCATCAGCGATCGCATGATCTAAATTGCCTGCACCACCATAACCTTGAGTATTACTGGCTACGCCAAAGACATAGCTATAAGCACTTTTACCTTGACCAATTTTTTCATCATTCAACAGCACTTTATAGTTGGCTTGTTCAAGCGCCAGAATTGGATCTTCTTTGGCATAACTGTTCAGATCACCCAACAGTAAGACATTCGGTTTACTCACCTGTGTTGGATTTTTCGCGACCCATTGCATTAACGCTTGTACCGCTTTAACGCGGGTTGGATTCCAGCAACCTTGACCATCGCCCTGATCTGCCTCTATCGAGGTTTTATCATCTGGACAGCTACCTTTAGACTTCAAATGGTTGGGAATAACTGTAAATGTCTTCCCGCCTGATAAGGCTTGAAAGGTTTGCGCCATCGTGACTCGGTTTTTCTGACTCTGGTCATCAAAGACTGCGGCGGCATTGATTGGTTTGACCCGCTTGGCATTATAAATAATGGCAACAGCAATCGCATCGGTTCCAAGTTTGTCAGCATTCGGAGGCGTTACATATTTCCAGTCACCCCCCAAAGCTTGGGCTAAATAAGCAACTGCACTACGCTCACCATAACCATTGTTGGCAATTTCCATCAGACCATAAACATCTGCATCAATCGCTTTTAATGCACTGACAATTTTCAGATGTTGCTTTTTAAACTCAGCCTCAGAACTTGCACCACGTTCCGTAGGAAAACCTTGCGCCAAACCATTGTCATAATTCAGTACGTTAAATGCTGCCACACGAACTTGCTGTGTGGCCTTTGCTGGAACGCTTACACGTGGGTTTGTCGTGTCTAAGACTTGCGGCGCTGTTGCACCAAGCACAGGTTGAATTCGCCATTGGTTATAACGGTATTCTAAAATGCCTTGTACATTTTGCAGTTGTGCGCCTGTACGTAGGGTGTTTTTAGCACTAAAGGTCGTTGGCAACCACGGTGTTCTGTTCTGATTATTATAGCCATCATCCAAAACAAGTTTAGACCGTAAATTTTGTTGTGCCAGTGCTTTGGCTTCGGTTGAATGAGCAGGATATAGATTGGTTGGGATATATAAACGCGCGGGGCTTAAAGCCAGTTCTCCAAAACGCCCATAGTTATAGTTTTCACTGACCGTGAGCGTTTGAGGAATATTGACCAACATACCCTGATAACGTTTTGGTGCATGACCTGACATTTCAGTCAAACTATCAAAAGGCAAATTGATCGCCATTGGTTTAACCCAATCACTTGCCGAAGGATTACAGACATTAATATCACTGCTTAAATCTTGAAGCTGCAGTTGGTTTTGATAGGTTTTTAACTTGCCTTTGAAAATGACTTCCTGCCCGACTTGCCCACCTGTCACGCTACTTGAAGCGGGAACATAGACAAACACCGCATTACTGGTATTTGCAGTTGCCTGAGTATCTGGGGTTTGAACAAAGAAACCTGAGAAACCATTGTTATAACGATAATCTGCCGTGATTACGCCTTTCACCACATATTCCGCATCTTGCGCTGCACTTTGCAATGTCGCAATTGGGGTAGCTGTCGTACTACAGCTCACGGTGTTCAATGGTGGTACCACTGTATTTCCAGCAAGATAACTGGAAAATGCATTTCGATCTGACCACTTTTCCCATGCCGATGCCAAGTCAAATGGTGCGGTAACGTCTATCCCCGTACTAGAAACATTATTGCTTAATAAAGTGCGTTTAAAGCTATTTCCCTTTGCAACACCACCCCATCCAGTGCTTGGGCGTTCACCCACTGTACCAAAGCGGTCAATCGCAATGCCATTATGATAAAGCACCAAAGTGTCGTCACCATTAAAAGCTAAGTTCGCCTGCTGTTGCACCGCATCGCCCAGAGCTTCTTTTAAAGCAGAATGCCCGACTAGATAATGCCCCTTTGCCGCTAATTGACCTGTCAAATTCACCGTCAAATTTGCACTGGTCTCACCATTTGCGTATTGCTTGATCTGATATTCTGCCAAGTTGACCGTCGTCGGATCTGGATTATAAATTTCCAATCCTTTCTTATTTAAAGTTCCATCTACATACTGACTAAACAATAGCTGTGCATAGGCAGGAAAGGAACAACCTGCCAAAATCAGGCTCAGGCTTAATATCTGTGGCTTAAAATTTTTCATCATTTTTTATCAGTTGGTTAAATCAGCTGGCAGGTTAATTTTTATTCGTTACATCATGATTAATAAATGATGACAATTTCTAGGTTGCGCAAACATGGTGGTGCTGAATTTAATAAATTCTGAGTAAAAAATTTGACTTGTCCTGCTCAGGACTTACAATACCGCTTTCGAATTTCTACATCTGCCAAAATTATGACGAATGATCAATTAGACCAGCAAGTCGTCGAGCTAGACAACTTAAATGAACACCGCGAAATTGTGACATTTATGCGTCGTTCATCTCCGCTGAACACCTCGCAACGCACTGCGCTTGAACAATATGGTCACATGATTTTGGAATATCCTGTAGGTGACCTACGTCAGCAGTTTGAGCATCCAGAGCGTCCGCTCACGGTTGAAATTGGCTTTGGTATGGGACGTTCATTGGTCTTGATGGCACAGGCCAACCCTGAACGTAACTATGTCGGGATTGAAGTGCATGTTCCGGGGATTGCGCAATGTGTGTATGAAGCTGGAATTGCAGGTTTAACCAATCTTCGTCTTTTAGATGCCGATGCCATTCAAGTATTACGTGAAATGCCAGATAACAGCATCAACGCTGTGCAACTGTACTTCCCAGACCCATGGCAGAAAAAACGTCACTTCAAACGTCGTTTTGTGTCACATGACCGTATGCCACTGGTTGAGCAAAAGTTGGAAATGGGTGGCACATTCCACGCAGCGACAGACTGGGAACCGTATGCAGAATGGATGATTGATGTACTCGATAACCGTCCAAATCTTGAAAATATGGCAGGTAAAGGCAACAGCTACCCACGTCCAGACTGGCGTCCACAAACTAAATTTGAACGTCGTGGACTAGAAGAAGGTCATAAGATTAACGACTTCTTATTTAAGAAAATTAAATAAATTTTAGATCTCATAAAAATAGGGCCTAGTGCCCTATTTTTATGTCCGATGTTTTAAAACACATGCCTAATTTCAACCGTTGGATCATATTCATCCAAACGTTTTGCCAAAATATGTAAACGTCGTGTGGGCACTGCGGGAAACAAATGATGTTCTACATGATAAAACATGTTGTAGGTCACGACCCGTTTAAACTCATTACGCACTGTACGCGCCATATACACATGATCTTCCGTATCATGATGCACCGTCCATACCGCAAAAAATGCTGTCATACATTGTCCAATCAACATGGCACTGACATGGTATTTTAAAATACTAATATCCAAGATCACAAAAACCAAAAACAATACAATGACGTTGGCAACCAGTTCAGCAGACATCCATTTTTTCTGGGTTTTAGTCCCAACCTCAAAGGCTTTTTTATGCAACATCCATGGAAAAACAGGGCCAAAAAGTAAGGCTTGCCACCACTTCATGATTGCACTTTTCGCTTCAATATCCTCTTCTTGCATACAGTGATGATGGTGTCGGAGGTGATTAATTTGTACCGCATGCATCGAACCGAGCATGACGATGCTCAAAACAAACATAACCCAATGGGTCGCAGTTCGGCTAATGCCTAAGGCAAAATGAAAAGCGTTATGCACCTGCCTGAGCCCTGTTAAGAAAAACATAAACGAGCAAAACAGCGCCAAGACATACCACTGTAAACCTGCAAAAATGAAAGAGACAATCAACCATGGCAAAGAGATAAATAATTCACTGATCACATCGGTACGGCCTAAATGAACGAGATCTTTCCACTGCACTTGTTCTAATAATGAATGTGAACGCATATACCCTCTATTTGTTTGTATTTATTTTAAGCAACACTGTACCGAATCTTAGGGCATAAAAAAAGCCACGTTTTCAGTGGCTTTGCTTGTTCTTTGTGACTCACTTCTTCGTTTATTATATTGAATGTCAACTGTGACGTTGACTGATCTGCTGACTCATTAAGGCATATACGTCAGCAAGATCCGCTCGTTGATCTTGCGCAAGCATCTGTTGATGCATCTGTAGAATATTCTGATCCTGACGCATCGCAGGACCAGTTTGCATCTGCTTCGGGTCATTCTGTGTAGCTTTCTGTGCGGTTTCTAAGATCAATGGTTGTAGCAGATTAAAATCGACCTGCTCTGCATCCACCACTTGTTTCGCCATGTCAAAACAATAATTACTAAAATTACAGGCAAAAACGGCCGCTAAATGCAAACTTAGACGCTGCACAGAGCTATAGCTATACACGCGTTGGCTCAGGCTTTCTGCAAGTGTATGTAGTCTTTGAAGATCCGTATTTTCAGTGGCTTCTACAAACAACGGTGTATTTGACCAATCAATATCACGTTCCAAGCTAAAGGTCTGCAAGGGATAAAAAACCCCTGCACGTGCGTGCCGTGTAGACAAAACTGAAAGCGCTGTACTCCCCGAAGTATGTACAATCAACACATTCGGCATATATTCAGTCAAGGCCGAAATTACACTCGGAATAGACTGATCACTTACCGCAATAATCACCAAATCAACATCAGCATTTAACTGGTTAAAATGACTGACCGCCTTTGCATGTACGACTTGTGCCAAATCTGTAGCTTTGTCGAAGCTTCGGCTATAAATATTGACGATTTCATGCTGAGACATCAGGGCTTTGGCCAAATGATGAGCCACCCGCCCCGCTCCAATTAAACTGATCCGCATCTTCATTTCACTATTTTAAAGTACCTACAGCATGCCAATAAAAAAAGGATGAAGCAATTCATCCTTTTTTATTAAATTGACACTGACCCACTAAAACTTACGAAGAGTCAAAATCTGTTCACTACGGCCAAATGGCCCTTGTTCATCGTGCAAAACCGCACTGGTTAAACCGATACCATCATCACCATATTGCTGAGTCGCTTCCAAACCTAACCATTTCCCTTGGGGTAAACGGTATAAATGCAGTTGTAGGTCTAAATTGGGAAAGCCCCATCCAGATGCTGGATTTTGACGTGGGACAATACCGTTGGCTGTATCCACCATACCCAATAAGCGCACAAAACTTGATGTTTCCTGAGCTTCCACCATGTCCAAATCATTATGTAACCAGACAATGCCTTTACCAGCACGGTGCCCTTCTGCCGCACGTGTCTCAATACTCTGGATATAACCACCCGGCCAACATTTCATCCCATCCCATACTGGCAATGTTTCAGGATGTATAATTGATTGATCTTCTAGCCCTGCAATTACACTGGTATCTTGCTTCATCATTTTCCAAGCACGAGCCACAATACAGGTCTTCCCGTTTGCCTGCATTTCCGCCTCGATCAGTTCAATGGTTTTTCCAGCACGAATGACACGGGTATGCACCGTAAACTCACCAAAAGCGATCAGTCCAAAAATATCTAAACTCACACGTCCAATACGCATCTCATCGCGTGGTTGAAACTGCTCTAACTCCGCACACAAAACCCCTGTTGCTGGCGCCATGTGCTGTTCATGCGGGTTCCATGCACCTTGTGCATGAATATTGGAAAGATAAGACGCCGTACAGCTCCCATCACTGTGCTGTTCACGATTTAAAAGTTGATAATAGGCTGCCATGTGTATTCCTTCATTCTTATCCTTAAAATGTATCTTTTTACTGCCATTGGTTTTTACTTTTGTGCAAAAAAACCATAATAATTCAACAGTTGACTATAAGTTCGTACTTCATGAAATCCAACTTTAGTCAGAAGCTCTTGCATCTGGCTGGCAGATATCAAATAAAAATCTTGTTGCAGGCGCTCAATCATTTTTTCACTCTGTACCACCGTCAAACCATTGCTCTGACATAAGGTTTGTAGAACCTTGAGTTCAGTGTCATCACTAGAGTTCATCAGATCATAGCTCAGTAAAATAGCTTGTGTTTTAAGACAGCGTAAAATGTCGGCAAAGAAGAATGACTTTGCTTCAAGTGGAATAAAATGCGCCACCAATATGGCTAAAGCGGCATCAAACTGTGCACTTTCCTGTAATGCCGTCGTATCACCATGAACAAAGTGAACCCGCGTTAAATCACTATGGGTCTCGCTCAATAACTGCTGCGCTTTTTCAATCATGGTCAAAGACGGGTCGACAGCGGTAAAACGCCACGTCGGATGCTGCGCCAACAAATATGAAAGCTCATAACCTGTACCACATCCCACAATCAATACGTGCGCATATTCTGGTAAATGTGTTTTTAAAATGGCTTGAATTTGCAGATGAACCAACTCATATCCTGGAATGAGCTTACGAATATGTTGATCATAACCATCTACTACAGTTTGACTCTGAAAGTCTTTCGCCATTTTATTGTTCACTCATCTACTTTTAATCGTCGCCCTAAATCTACACGTTCATGACCGCATGTTCTAGCATTTAAGCCACAGCCATAGCATCGACTGTTAACTCAGCAAGTTGCGGTTTGGCTTTTTCTGCATGTAGCCCCAGTTTGTGAAAGAGTTGTTGATCCTTGCCTTGTGCTGTATTTGGCGTAGTCAGCAATTTTTCACCAGAAAACAGTGAGTTTGCACCGGCCATAAAAGCCAAAGCTTGGTCGGTATCGGACAACGATTCACGTCCTGCGGACAGACGAATATAGCTTTTCGGCATAATGATGCGCGCTACTGCAATAGTGCGAATCCACTCGGTCACATCTAACTTTTCAACTTCTGCCAAAGGCGTACCTTGCATTGGAACCAACATGTTGATCGGCACAGATTCGGGATGTATCGGTAAGGTCGCCAATTCAAACAGCAATCCAATTCGATCTTTGGTCTCTTCACCTAGGCCAACAATACCGCCACTACACACTTTTAAACCTGCCTCTCGAACATGACTTAAGGTATCTAGACGGTCGTCAAAACTACGGGTACTAATCACATTTGGATAGTACTCACGCGAAGTGTCTAAGTTATGGTTGTAATAATCGAGTCCTGCACCTTTTAAACGTTCGGCTTGTGAAGCATTTAACATACCTAAAGTCATACAAGTTTCTAAACCCAATGCTTTCACTTCACGCACCATATCCAAGACATAAGGCATATCGCGCTCATGCGGATTTCGCCATGCCGCGCCCATACAAAACCGTGTAGAACCAGAGGCCTTCGCCTGCTGTGCTTCACTAATGACCTTTTCAACCGCAATTCTTTTTTCAGCTTCGAGCTTTGAGTCATAACGCGCAGACTGTGAACAGTATTTGCAGTCTTCAGGGCATTTGCCTGTTTTGATCGATAGTAAAGTACTGACTTGAATCGCATTCGCTTCAAAGTACTGACGATGAATTTTCTGTGCTTGAAAGACTAAATCTAAAAAAGGCTGTTGGTAGAGTGCTTGTATTTCAGCGCGAGTCCAATCATTTCTCAGGTGCATATGCTATTCCTTTTGCTTTTCACTTCGGACTTTCCTTTGGCTTCAACCCAGCAAAAGAAAGTCCGTCTTCAACCTTATGCGATTTCTTTCAAATCCAGTTCATTACGCATAAATTCCTGCAATTTAAACTTCTGCGCTTTGCCCGAAGCCGTCATTGGGAACTCATTAAAAAACCGTACATAACGCGGAACTTTATTGTGTGAAATGTGTTCCGCACAGTACTGACGGATCGACTCTTCAGTAATTTCATGATGCTCATGTAAAATAATACATGCGCACAACTCTTCACCATAACGTGCATCTGGCAGACCAATGACTTGGACATCGCTGACATCAGGATGGGTATATAAAAAGTCTTCGATTTCTTTCGGGAATAAGTTTTCCCCGCCACGAATGACGACATCCTTAATCCGGCCTTTAATTTTCACAAAACCAGCTTCATCCATTTCTGCGATGTCACCTGTATGCATCCAGCGTGCCGAATCAATCACTTCTTGTGATTTTTCATGGTCTTCCCAATACCCCAACATCACCGAATAGCCGCGAACACACAGTTCACCCAACTGACCACGTGGTACGACTTTGCCTTGTTCATCTACAATTTTAATTTCAAGATGTGGATGGACGCGCCCCACGGTTCCGACCCGTTGTTCAACTGAATCCGAGGTTGAACTTTGTGCACTGACAGGTGCCGTTTCAGTCATACCATAGCAAATGGTAATTTCGGACATATGCATCCGATCAATAACACGTTGCATAATTTCACGTGGACAAGGACTGCCCGCCATAATGCCTGTACGTAAACTGGAAAGATCAAAATCATCGAACTGTTCATGCTCTAAAATAGCAATGAACATGGTCGGTACACCGTATGCAGCCGTACATTTTTCTTGCTGAATGGCTTTTAAAGTTTCTAAAGGATTAAACACCGCCGATGGATAGACCATGGTTGAACCATGCGTAATGCAGGCCAAATTACCCATCACCATACCGAAACAGTGAAAGAGTGGTACAGAAATACAAACACGATCAGCAGGACTTAAGTGAATGGCTTCACCAACAAAATAACCATTATTGAGAATATTATTATGCGTCAGCATTGTGCCTTTCGGGTTACCTGTGGTGCCCGAAGTAAACTGGATATTGATGGTTTCATCAAACTGCGATTCGCTTGCAACGAGCTCTAATTGATTGAGCTGTCTCTTGCTGGGGGGAGTAAGCAAATCGCTAAAACGATGTAAACCCGTATGTTCTTCTTCATCAATTTTAATAATATATTTCAAATGCGGCAGTCTTTCTGCCTTTAATACTTTATTTTCAGCACCTTTAATTTCAGGTGCAATTTTCATTAGAATATCTTGATAATTCGTGCTTTTAAATTGCGATGCAATGACCAAGCCCTTACAAGAGACTTTATTCAACACATATTCGAGCTCATTACTTTTATAGGCAGGGTTCAAGTTGACTAAAATGATGCCCGCTTTAAAAGCAGCAAACTGGGTAATCGTCCATTCCACACAGTTCGGTGACCAAATCGCAAGTCGATCGCCTTTTTTCAAGCCCAGTTTTAGTAAACTACAGGCAAACGCATTGACCTGAGCTTGTAATTCCTTATACGTGAGTCTGACATTTTGATGCAGACTGACAACAGCATCTTGTTCCGCATACTGCTGACACGCCTGATCAAATTTCTCACCAATCGTCATTCCTAATAGAGGCTGACTGCTCGTTCCATAGGCATAACTTAACCGTTCTTGTGTCATCGAATCGATCTCCTTGATTCATTGTAATCTTGTTATTCAACTTTAATTGTTCTATGACTACTTCCCTTCAAACACCAAGCCTTTGTGTTCACACCTGCTACTATTTTTCCTCCTGAACCTGAACTGCATTGACACAAAATTCGGCAATTTGTTTCACAAAGTAGTCTTTATAGTTTTGATCAAACATCACATTTCGAGACGGATTTAAAGGCTCAATCACCACAAAAGTCATGGCACCGACCACACAAAGTGCTGCGGTATTTAAATCTTCAAATCCAAACTCACCGTTAATTTTCCCTGCGGCCAGTATTTCTTTGATGCTCTGTTTAATCAGCTGTTTACTGCGAAAACGTTCATGTTCTAACTCAGCATCGACTGGTTCAAACATGAGTGAATACGCAAGTTGGGGGCTATTCATGGCACGTTTCACAAACGTGGTTACCGCCTTGTCCAATTTCTGTTTTGACGTAAGCTCACTTTCAGCAATGTGATTTAAAATTTTCACCTCATGCTGAATGGCCTCAGACAAAACCTCAATTAACACTTGGCTTTTGTTATCGAAGTATCGATACACCAAACCACTAGATACACCCGCGCGTTCAGCTATTGCTTGAATTTGCGCGTCTTTAATCCCCCCTTGAGCAATAAGTTCACGAGCGGATTGCAAAATCGCTTCACGATTTTGTTCCATTCGTTCTTGCATCAATGATGATCTTTTATAACTCATAATTCTATTCTCAACCAGATAAAATGAATTGTAAATCAATTTGTGAATTTTAGTTCACTTTTTTGAAAATTCGATGTATTGTAAAAATCAAGCACAACAAAAATGCTTTATCAGGAACAATAAATACACTCATAGGACGAATGAAGAAATGACCCTACAAAGCTTAAATTTCGGTTTAGATGAAACACTCATTGCGCTGCGTGATTCCGTTGCGGCTTTTTGTGCCAAGGAAATTACTCCTATTGCTCAACAAGTCGATCAGAACAACGAATTTCCGGCTCAGTTGTGGAAAAAATTTGGCGATATGGGCTTACTCGGTCTAACCGTCAGTGAAGAATATGGTGGTACAGGCCTAGGTTATTTAGCGCATATCATTGCCATGCAAGAAATCTCACGTGCTTCCGCTTCGATTGGTCTTTCTTATGGTGCACATTCTAACCTATGTGTGAATCAAATTAACCGTAATGGCAGCGAGGAACAAAAGCAGCGCTATTTACCGAA
Organism: Acinetobacter sp.; assembly: GCF_036666595.1. Taxonomy (GTDB): domain Bacteria; phylum Pseudomonadota; class Gammaproteobacteria; order Pseudomonadales; family Moraxellaceae; genus Acinetobacter. Next base: position 263,303 of record NZ_JAVWVO010000003.1, read on the forward strand.
GCTGATTTCAGGTGAATATGTCGGTGCACTTGCCATGTCTGAACCAAACGCAGGCTCAGACGTAGTCAGCATGAAACTCAAAGCTGAAGATTGTGGCGATCACTTCCTGTTAAATGGTTCAAAAATGTGGATCACCAATGGCGGTGATGCTGATGTACTTGTGGTGTATGCCAAAACTGATCTGCATGCAGGTGCTAAAGGCATGACGGCTTTCCTTGTAGAAAAAGACATGGAAGGTTTTAGCCACGGCACACATTTAGACAAGTTAGGTATGCGCGGTTCGAACACTTACCCTCTGTTCTTTGACAACGTGAAAGTGCCAAAAGAAAACGTAATGGGCGGTGTTGGAAACGGCACGAAAGTACTCATGAGTGGTTTGGACTATGAGCGTGCGGTTTTAAGCGCAGGTCCTTTAGGCATTATGGATGCCTGCATGGACACCGTGATTCCCTATATCCATGACCGTAAACAATTCGGCCAAGCACTCGGTGAGTTCCAGTTGATGCAAGGCAAAATTGCCGATATGTATTCGACTTGGTTGGCATGTAAAGCGTTGGTTTATGCCGTGGGTGCTGAGTGCGACAAGGCTGACCATAGCCGTAGCCTACGTAAAGATGCAGCCAGTGCAATTTTATATGCTGCTGAAAAAGCCACATGGATGGCAGGTGAAACCATTCAGACCTTAGGTGGAAATGGTTATATCAATGAATTTTCTGCAGGCCGTCTATGGCGCGATGCAAAACTCTATGAAATTGGCGCGGGAACTTCTGAAATTCGCCGTATGTTGATTGGCCGTGAACTGTTTAATGAAACAGCTTAACCCTCCACAACAATAAAAATGACAAGGATGTTCGTGATGAATCAATTACATAGCAAGATCAATATTCGAAGTGAAGACTTCAAAACCAACCAAACCGCAATGCAAAGCTTAGTCCATGACTTAAAACAAAAAGCAGAACAAATTGCTTTAGGCGGCGGTGAAGCGGCGCGACAAAAACATTTGGCACGCGGAAAACTGTTAGCACGTGATCGTATTGATCAGTTAATTGATGCAGGCACGGCATTCCTTGAAATTGGTCAGTTGGCGGCACAAAACGTCTATGCAGACGATGTGCCTGCGGCTGGTGTCGTTGCTGGTGTAGGTCAGGTCAATGGTGTGACCTGCATGATCGTCGCCAACGATGCTACGGTTAAAGGTGGCACGTACTACCCACTGACTGTTAAAAAACACTTACGTGCTCAAGAAATTGCGGAGCAAAACCATCTGCCCTGTATTTATTTGGTGGACTCAGGTGGTGCCTATTTACCGATGCAGGACGAAGTTTTCCCTGACCGTGATCACTTTGGCCGTATTTTCTATAATCAAGCACGCATGTCGAGCATGGGAATTGCCCAAATTGCGGTGGTGATGGGTAGCTGTACAGCTGGTGGTGCATATGTACCTGCCATGTCTGATGAAACCATTATTGTGCGTAATCAAGGGACGATTTTCTTGGGTGGCCCACCACTGGTGAAAGCGGCAACAGGTGAAGTGGTCAGCAGTGAAGACTTAGGCGGTGGTGATGTGCATACTCGCTTGTCTGGTGTAGCGGATCATTTGGCTGAGAACGACGAACATGCCATTGCCATTGCTCGTAACATCGTAGCGAACCTGAATAAAACACCACATACGCGTGTAACAGAGATTGAAGAACCGTTATTTGATGCAACTGAACTGTATGGTGTTGTGCCAAGTGATGCACGAAAGCCATTCGATATTCGTGAAGTGATTGCGCGCATTGTCGATGGTTCACGTTTTGATGAATTCAAAGCCCGCTTTGGCACCACCTTAGTCACAGGTTTTGCCAAAATCTACGGCATGCCCGTTGGCATTATTGCCAACAACGGTATTTTATTTTCAGAGTCTGCACAAAAAGGGGCTCACTTTATTGAACTCTGTACGCAGCGCAATATTCCCCTACTGTTCCTCCAAAACATCACTGGCTTTATGGTCGGTCGCCAATACGAAAATGAAGGCATTGCCAAAAATGGCGCTAAACTGGTCATGGCTGTTGCAACTGCGAACGTACCGAAGCTTACCCTTGTGATTGGTGGTTCATTTGGTGCAGGCAACTACGGTATGTGTGGTCGTGCCTATTCTCCACGCTTCATGTGGACATGGCCCAACTCGCGTATTTCGGTCATGGGTGGTGAACAAGCGGCAAGTGTATTGTCGACCTTAAAGCGTGATCAAATTGAAAAACGTGGCGAGTCTTGGTCTGCGGCAGAAGAAGATGATTTTAAACAACCCTTCCGTGACCAATTTGAACGTCAAGGCCATCCATATTATGCATCGGCGCGTTTGTGGGATGACGGTGTGATTGACCCTGCACAAAGCCGTCAGGTGCTCGGTTTAAGTTTAGCCGCAGCCTTAAATGCACCCATTCAACCGACCAAATTTGGCGTGTTCCGCATGTAGGAGATGAGCGATGAGCTTTCAATATTTACAACTCGAACAACGCGACCAAGTGGCAACGGTATGGATTAATCGTGCAGAAATGCATAATGCCTTCAATACTCAAGTGATTGAAGAACTGCACCGCTGCTTTAGCGAGCTCAACACGCGTGATGATGTCCGTGTCGTGATTTTAGCAGGACGTGGCAAAAGTTTCTCAGCGGGTGCTGACCTGAACTGGATGAAAGAAGCAGGACAAGCCTCACAGGCTGAAAATGAAGCCGATGCATTGAAACTAGCGAAAATGCTACAAAGTTTAGCGACTTTAAAACAGCCGACCATCGCCCGTGTGCAAGGCATTGCTTTTGGTGGTGGCATGGGACTGGCTTCTGCCTGTGATATTTGTGTCGCAAGTAGTGATGCTAAGTTTGCGACCTCTGAAGTGCGCTTAGGTTTAGCCCCTTCAACTATTAGCCCTTATGTGATTCGTGCGATTGGTGCACGTCAAGCTTCACGCTACTTTTTAACCGCAGAACGTATTTCTGCGGAACAAGCCCTGCACATTGGTCTGGCGCATGTAGTGGCCGATGCTGAACAGTTAGATGAAAAAGTCGCAGAAATAGTCGATGCCTTACTTTTGGGTGGGCCAGAAGCACAAACTGCTTCAAAACAACTCATCCAAATAGTCGACCAGCAAGTGTTAACCGAAGCATTATTGTTGCAAACCGCACAACATATTGCCCATGTACGCCAAGGATCAGAGGCGAAAAATGGCTTAAATGCTTTTTTAAATAAACACAGTCCAGTCTGGATCAAGACGACGGCATAACAACAAGAAAGGATATCGATATGTTTAATAAAATCTTAATTGCAAACCGTGGTGAAATTGCTTGTCGTGTGATCCGAACTGCAAAAAAAATGGGCATTGCCACCGTTGCAGTCTATTCAGATGCTGACGCTCAAGCACAGCACGTGCAACAAGCCGACGAAGCCATTTATATCGGCGAATCCCCTGCTGCACAAAGCTATCTACAAATTGAACGTATTATCCAAGCTGCCTTAGATACAGGCGCAGAAGCAATTCATCCAGGTTATGGCTTTCTATCTGAAAATGACCAATTTGCCAATGCCTGCCAAAAAAACAACATTGTCTTTATTGGTCCACCTGTAGATGCCATTTTAGCCATGGGCCTAAAAGCCACCTCTAAATCTTTAATGGAAAAAGCAGGCGTACCACTGACACCGGGCTACCATGGCACTAACCAAGATCCTGACTTTTTAAAACAACAAGCCGATGCCATTGGCTACCCTGTACTGATTAAAGCCAGTGCTGGCGGTGGTGGTAAAGGCATGCGCTTGGTTGATCGCGGCGAAGACTTTTTAAGCCATTTGGCTTCATGTAAAAGTGAGGCACGTTCAAGCTTTGGCAATGACGATGTACTGGTTGAACGCTATGTAGTACAACCGCGCCATATTGAAGTACAAGTTTTTGGTGATACACATGGTAACTATGTGCACCTATTTGAACGCGATTGTTCGGTACAACGTCGCCATCAAAAAGTACTAGAAGAAGCACCTGCACCCCAAATGGCAGAGCCAAAACTCGAAGCCATGCGCCAAGCCGCTATTGATGCAGCACGTGCAGTAGATTATGTCGGTGCAGGGACAGTTGAATTTATTGTGGAGCAAGACGGCACAGCGTATTTCATGGAAATGAATACCCGCCTGCAAGTTGAGCACCCTGTAACAGAAATGATTACAGGGCAGGATTTGGTGGAATGGCAACTACGTGTAGCTTTTGGTGAACCGCTGCCTAAACAACAACACGAGCTCAGTATTCATGGTCATGCATTAGAAGCGCGTGTCTATGCTGAAGAACCTGAAAAAGGTTTCTTACCTGCGATTGGGAAAATCCACTACCTGCACTACCCTCAGCAAAATGAACATGTCCGCGTAGATAGTGGCATTGTTGAAGGGGATGAAATTACGACTTTTTACGATCCAATGATTGCCAAATTAATTGTTTGGGCAAAGAATCGTGAAGCAGCACTCACCCAAATGCACCATGCTCTCAGTCAATTTCATGTCGATGGCTTGGGCAATAACATTGCATTCTTAGACCGTTTGGTCCGTTCAGAGTCTTTTAAAACCGCCAATCTAGACACCAACTTAATTCAACGTGAAGAAGCATTTTTACTGCAACACAATGAAACAGCCTCTTCAGAGCTCATCATCACGGCGGCATTGATTGAACTTTTGTCCCGCTTTGCCAGCAATAAAACAGCTGCAAATCCTGTATGGCAAGCCGAGTCTCTATGGCGTTTAAATATTAATGCCAGCTATGCCATTAAACTGGCACTGAACGATGAAGAACATAAAGTCTATTTCAGCCCAACGGCAAAAGGCTTTACAGCAAAGTACAATGGACATAGCGTTTTCATTCAAGGTGAATTGTTAGAGGCACATTTAGCTAAAATTGAATATGCAACAAGCAAAAAGACCTATGCTTATAGTTCAAATGCACAGGGCCTAACCCTATATGCAGATGGTCAAAGCTATAAATTTGCACATATTAAGCCTAACTTTAATACTGAAGATGATGCTTCTGATGCCAACAACTTAAAAGCACCAATGCCAGGTGTGATCACGCAAGTCTTGGTACAAAACAACAGCGCAGTGAAAAAAGATGATGTATTACTCACGCTGGAAGCGATGAAAATTGAATATTCAATTCGTGCTCCACATGACGGCATTGTCTCTACGGCTTACTTCCAAGTCGGTGATCAGGTCAAAGCAGGCGATGAATTGGTTGAGTTTTCAAGCTTGGAAGGTGCCGCATGAGTAAATTTGTCAGAATTGTTGAAGTCGGGCCTCGAGATGGTTTGCAAAATGAAAAGACACCGCTCACCGTGGATGACCGTCGTAAACTGATTTTAGATTTAATGCAGACAGGACTCAGCGCCATTGAAGTGGGCTCTTGTGTCTCTGCAAAGTGGGTTCCTCAAATGGCACAGAGTGACGAACTCTTTGTCAGCTTACCCAAAGATCCGAATATCAGTTTTAGTTTACTGACTCCGAACTTAAAAGGGTTTGAGTCTGCTTTGGCCGTCGGCTGTCAGGAGGTTGCCGTTTTTACCGCAGCCTCCGAAAGCTTTACCCAAAAAAACATCAATTGCTCCATTGACGAAAGCTTTGAAAAATTTGCAGACATCATGACTGCGGCGAAAGCCCATAACATCAAAGTGCGTGGTTATGTGTCTTGTATTGTCGACTGTCCCTATGAAGGCGCAATTGCACCGAGCAAAGTTGCACAAGTCAGCCAACGTTTGCTGGACATGGGCTGCTATGAAGTGTCCTTAGGTGAAACGATTGGTACGGCAACACCAGACCGCGTGAAAAAAGTCTGGCAGGCATGTTTAGCTGAAATGGATGCCGCGCGTTTAGCAGGACATTTTCATAATACCTATGGCATGGCGATTGCCAATATTTACCAGTCTTTAGAGCAAGGCATTCGTGTATTTGATTCTTCCATTGCAGGCTTAGGCGGCTGCCCTTATGCCAAAGGTGCATCGGGCAATGTCTCCACAGAAGACCTTTACTACCTACTCTCCAACATGGGTTATGACACAGGGATTGATCTTGATGCACTGATGGTTGCCAGCCAAAACATCAGCCAAGTACTGCAACGCACCAATCCATCTAACTATGCCAATGCCTACTGGCAAAAGCGCTGTGCCTAAGCCATTCAATTGATAACGAGAACACTATGGTCAATAAAGTTTATTCAAGTGCAAAGGATGCACTACAAGATGTGGTTCAAGATGGTCAAACCTTAGCGGTTGGTGGCTTTGGTTTATGCGGTATTCCAGAAAGTCTGATTGCAGCCTTAAAACAAACGGGCGTGAAAAACCTCACCTGTATTTCAAACAATGCAGGAGTTGATGGTTTCGGCTTAGGGCTCTTATTAGAAAGCAAACAAATCAAAAAAATGATTGCCTCTTATGTAGGTGAAAACAAGGAATTTGAACGTCAGTTCTTAAGTGGTGAGCTTGAAGTGGAACTTACCCCTCAAGGCACACTGGCAGAAAAACTTCGTGCTGGGGGTGCGGGTATTCCCGCCTTCTTTACCGCAACAGGTGTCGGCACACTCATTGCCGAAGGCAAAGAAGAGCGTGTATTTAATGGCAAACCTTATATTCTAGAAAACTCGCTCACCGCTGACATTGCACTCGTGAAGGCATACAAGGCCGATACTGCAGGTAACTTAATTTTCCGTAAAACCGCACAAAACTTTAACCCTGTATGTGCGATGGCTGGAAAAGTCTGCATTGTCGAAGTTGAGGAAATTGTTGAAATTGGCGCTTTAGACCCAGACCAGATTCACCTGCCGGGTATTTATGTCAATCGCATTGTACTGAATGTAAACCCTGAAAAACGTATCGAACAACTCACATTAAAAGAGGAGGCTTAACCCATGGCTTGGTCTCGTAATGAAATGGCACAACGTGCAGCGCTCGAGCTGGAAGATGGTTTTTATGTCAATTTAGGCATCGGCTTACCCACACTGGTGGCCAACTATATTCCTGAAAACGTCAACGTCTGGTTGCAGTCTGAAAATGGATTATTGGGTATTGGCGAGTTTCCAACAGCCGAAACAGTGGATGCCGATTTAATCAATGCTGGAAAACAAACTGTTACTGCACGTCAGGGCGCCGCATTTTTCTCTAGTGCAGATTCTTTTGCCATGATCCGTGGAGGTCATGTCAATATTGCTATTTTAGGGGCAATGGAGGTCTCACAAAATGGCGATTTGGCGAACTGGATGATTCCGGGTAAAAAAGTCAAAGGCATGGGCGGCGCAATGGATTTGGTGGCTGGAGTGCAAAAAGTGGTGGTGCTTATGGAACACTCTGCAAAAGATGGTACGCCGAAAATTGTCGAGCAGTGTAGTCTGCCCCTGACAGGTAAAAATGTCGTACATCGAGTGATTACTGATCTCGGTGTCATGGACATTACGCAGGAGGGTGTGAAATTGGTTGAACTGGCGAAAGATGTCAGTTTTGAAGACATTCAAAAAGTGACAGGTGTTGCTCTGATCCGTTAATTCAACATCATTTATACAATAGAAAAAATAATCCAATGCCTTTAAAGCAGCGATCCTGTTTTAAAGGCATTTCTATCAGCACGGATAGGCTGAATCAAAAATTCATACCTCATAGATAAAAATGGAATCAATGCATGGAAAACTCTCAAAATATTTTGCAACGTTTTGCACTACGTGTCAGTGATTGGTCGGAGAAATGGTTTCCAGACTCTTATATTTTTGCCCTATTGGGTGTCGTGATCGTCGCGATTGCTTCGATCAGCATTGGCGCACCTGCCAAAGATGTCGCAGTGTCCTTTGGTGATGGTTTTTGGAGTCTGATCCCTTTTACCTTACAAATGTGTATGCTGATTGTGGTTGGTTACGTGGTTTCTGTTTCAAAGCCTGTAGAACTGCTGATTCAAAAAATGGCCCGAATTCCCCATAGTGGACGTGGGGCAATTGTACTTGTTGCCACGGTCAGTTTATTAATTTCGCTGATTAACTGGGCCATGAGTACAGTACTGACCGCCCTGCTGGTGATTGCTTTAGCTAAACGCAAAGAACTGAATATGGACTATCGTGCTGCCGCTGCCGCCGCGATTATTGGTATGGGAGCGACGTGGGCCTTAGGTATTAGTTCTTCTGCGGCACAACTGCAAGCCAACAAAGCCAGCCTGCCCGAATCGATTTACAATCTAACGGGCGTGATTCCCTTCACCGAAACCATTTTCTTGCCTCAGTCGATGATCATGACTGCTGTATTGATTATTGCCTCGATTGCTATTGCATTTTGGTCTGCACCCAAAGGCCAAGACATTAAAACCATTGATCAATTCCCCATCCAGTTTGAGGAAGAAGCTAAACAGATACCAACCACAAAACGTCCAGGAGACTGGTTAGAGAACTCGCCTTTATTGAGTATCTTGATTGTGCTCTTGGGTCTGGTTTGGATGTTCAATGAGTTCAGCAAAAGTAATCCAATCTTGGCCATTTCAAGCCTAAATACCTACAACTTTATTTTCCTGATGCTGGGTATTGCACTGCATGGTACGCCGCGAAATTTCCTCAATGCCGTCACCAAAGCCGTGCCAGCGGTCTCGGGTGTTCTGATTCAGTTTCCGCTGTATGGCAGTATCGCCTTTATGATGACACAAGCGTTAAACAGTCATGATTTATCACTATCACATTATATTGCCGAGTTTTTTGTTTCAATTGCCTCCAAAGAGACCTTTGCCATTGTGATGGGCTTATATTCTGCCATTTTAGGCTTTTTCATTCCTTCTGGCGGCGGTAAATGGATTATTGAAGCACCCTATGTCATGCAAGCTGCACATGATTTAAAAGTGCATTTAGGCTGGTCGGTGCAAATCTATAATGCTGCGGAGGCCTTACCGAATTTAATCAACCCATTTTTTATGCTGCCAATGCTTGGCATTCTCAAATTAAAAGCCAAAGATGTGATCGGCTTTACCGTCACTCAATTGGTTTTCCACCTGCCTTTGGTGCTGTTCCTACTTTGGATTTTAGGCCGTAGCCTGACCTATATGCCGCCTACCTTCTAAACGAGGGACAAAAACACAATCTAAATAAAAAAGGACGAATCATATTCGTCCTTTTCTCATTCTATAAATATTCAATAAAGCGTATTTTTTACCTAGCCCAATTAATTAAACACATTATTTAAATACACAATGCGCTCATTGGTTTTTTGGTTAAAGCACTTGGTATATTGCAATTGTTGATCTTGCGCACGTAAAGCATCATCCCAATATTGCGACTGCTTTTGGTAGGTTTCTTTTTCACTATCCGTCATTTGGTAGACACTTTTTTGAGAAATCACTTTACAGTCTACATCACGTTTTTCAAACCAATCCGTTTGGTCTTGTTGTAGCTGCTGTTTTTGTTCCTCGGTCAAGTTATCCCAAGTTTGGTTCAGACGTTCCACCACTTTGACTTGGTCAGTATCCAGTTCCTTCTTACGAATATTCATGGCTTTCTGTGCCAGTTCCATCTGCGCAACTTCTTGCTCATTATATTGTTTGATGTTTTCTTGCTGCTCTAAATTGGCTTTTTCATAGGCCGCAAACTGCACCGCATGCTGAGTCACCAAAACCACACCATCAATCACGCCATTTTGATTGGGTACATTGAGGCTAATGCCCTCTTTATCCGTTTTAATGATGTTATAGCTAAATGCACCTTGTAGCTGGTCATTGTCTAAGTTGAGGGAATATTCACCCTCTTCTAAGACATCACGTAAAGTACTTTGATAACCGTCCTCACACTCTTCGCATGGACGCGCTAAAAACGCATTTTCAGCACGTTTTTGTAAACCTTTCGGGAAAATCACCACCAACTGGCTTTCACAGTCCAATTGCTTCGCAGTTTCGGGCTTTTCTGTGGTTGTTGAAATCCCTTTAATTTCAAAGCGAATACCGTTATTAATCTGCGTTAATAATTTTTCATCGGCCTCATATTCACGGCTATCACGCAGACGGCGGTCTAGGGCTTTTAAGTATTCAGCTTTTAAATGCGCTTGAATTTGTTCGACATTGGCAGGAGCCGTACAACTCCAATCTGACATTTCTTGCGGTTCAGCAACCGTTTCTGTTTTATTCTCGGTTCGGTTACAAGCACTTAAAAATAAACTGCTCAAGATTAGACTGGCAAAAATTGTTTTCTTCATCATTGTTATAAAACCATAAGGCTGTTGTTTTTCGCAGCGTATTTAACCAAAAAATAAGCTTTTATGCGAGTAGCTATATAAAAGAACCCTGCCGTAGCAGGGTTAAAATATCGCTTAATTAACCTTTTCAACACCACGATCATCCACTTCACGCACCACACCCGAGTCTGTATTTAAAACCTCAAACTCAATACGACGGTTTTTAAACTTGCCTTCATCAGTTTGATTGTCTGCAATTGGCTTTTCTTGGCCATAGCCAATCGCTCTCAACTGCGCAGGATCGACGCCTTTAAAAATTAAGTAATCCACCACCGCTTGTGCTCGATTTTGCGACAAGGTTTTATTGACTGCGGCATCTCCCGTTGCATCTGTATGCCCCATCACGGTCAGTTTGACTTGAGGTGCTTTTTGCATCAGCGCCGCGGCCTGATCCAAAATCGACTTATTGACATCAGGTATCGCCGATGAAGCTGTATCAAAGTTAATAATTTGCAAATTCAATGCCGTGGCAACGTCTAGTGCTCGAACTTGCTCAGGATTAATTTCTGCCAGTGCACGCTCAGCATCACTAATACTGGTATCCACGGCACGGTTTACATCCAGTGGTTGCTGAGTCACAACTGTCATATTACGCAGTAAAGGTTTAATTTGATTTGCCACTTTAAGTGCATTGGCTGGATCTTGCGATTGAATCGATAACTGATTGCCAAACCATGTTAAATTTACATTCGGCACACCTTTCAATGCACTGATTACACTGGGTATCGCATCTTGGTCGATAAATTCAGTGTGATACATACTCTGCATATCTGCACCACAGCCGATGCTGTTATTAAAAATTTGCTTTACTTCTTTTTGTAAAATTTCAACATAAGCCGCATTGGCTGAGAAAATCTGGCAAGTGACCAAGTCTCCTGTTGCCCCTGTGGTGATTTGAAACTTAGCGGGTTGGCTGGCATTCATATTTGCAGGAGGTGCTGTTTCAGTGGTGGCTTTGTCGGTACAGGCCCTAAAAATAAAAGCAAACAATGCCGCAAAAATAATTAAAGCCAAAATTGGGAGTAAAAATGACCGTTTCTCATCTACTTTTGTGGCATGTACACTTGTAGGCGCGACATGTGTAGCCTGTCCTTGTAAGGTATTTACCCCCAAGCCAGCCAGTAATGCAGTTGCCCACTCAGGTAAGGCACGGCTAATTGAATCAGCGTTGACCTGTAGTAAATGGGAAATCGCTTCAGGTTCTGAAGAGCCTGCCTCAGTGGCTAAAAATGCTAATGCAGGTGTAATCGAACGGCTCAAGGTACTTTCAATTTCATCTGCGGACGCTGCCCCGCGGACATGATCCAAAAACTGTTGCTTGAGACTGACATTCGATGCAAAAGCATCATTGAGACGTGGATTCAACTGCTGTTGAAATGCAGGAATCAGTTCAGACTTTGACTTTAATATAGACAGTAAAATTGGTAAAAAGTATTGAATTGCTTGATTTTTTTCAAGTAAATGTTGTGTATCACCCTCTAAAACAATTGCAGAGACATTTTGTTTTAGTAAATTCATAAAATCGACATTCATGAAGTCTTACCCCACTTTTTCTCATTGTTTTCATCGTCATTTTTCAGTTTATCTATTCATTTTTTATACTTTGTAAAATATTGTATTTGCATCAGTTTTACCTAGGCCCAATAAAAAAGCCAGCCGAAGCTGACTTTTTAATCCACATTTAATGTAATGTTTAAGCTGCAAAAATTTTTAGAACTTTTCCTTTCACCACTTGATTGATTAAAGGTGTATTTTTACCTTGCGACAAAATATTGTCTTTATTTACAATCCAGTCTAACTCAGGATCAACCAATACCCAGCCTGCTTCAGCAGTCCAACGTTCAAGCATATTGGCTACCGTTGCTGGTGCAATCGTGACTTTTTCGACCCATTCCAAAGGGCTAAATAAACCTTCACGCACCAATTGCACACCGAAAGCTACATAGGTATCAAAAGCGGTAATACCTGGCTGTGTTTCAGCAAATGGTGCTAGCTTTGCAGAGCTGCTCAGCGGTTCGTGATGCGTACAAATCGCGTCGATCACGCCACTTTTCACACCTTGGCGAAGGAGCTCTTTATCCAACTCAGCACGTAGTGGTGGACGGACATGTGCAAGTGAGTTGAAGCCATCAATCAGCTGATCTGTTAAATGCAACTGATGCATTGCTACATCGCATGTGACTGGCAGGCCTTTATCTTTAGCGATTTTGATCAAATCGACAGAAGCACCTGTAGACAATAAGCCAAAGTGAGCACGAACACCCGTCGCTTCAATCATTAACAAATACTTGGCAATCGCAATAGTTTCAGCAATCGCAGGGATAGTCGGTAACCCCTGACGCGATGCCACAAAACCTTCATGGACACAGCCATCTTTGGCAATTTGCGGTTCTTCGGCATAAAACACTACAGTCATATCAAGACCTGCTGCGTATTCTAAAGTGCGCAGCACCACATCATCGTCTGCAAAAGGCGCATTGGCATTTGAAACGGCTGTACAACCGCCCTTTTTGAGACTCGCCATATTTGCAGGTTGGTTGCCTTGTAAACCTTGGGTCTGAGCACCAATCACTTCAAGATAAATACCGCCATCCAGCATTGCTTTTTCCATCAGACCATGAATCAAAGCACCATTGTCTTGCACAATCGGTTTTGAGTCTGGTGGTGTAAACACATGCAAAATACCATTTTCACGCGCAGCACGACCTTCTGATTTTAATGTCCCGTGCTGTTGCTGACCTGGCTCACGTAAACGTGCACATAAGTCCACCATGGTTGGCATCAACCACTTGCCTTGACCATCAATGGTTTCAGTGACATTGGCTGTTTCAGCAACCAACTTGCCATTTTCCACATAAACCGTTTGAACCGTATCTGTTTGATGAATTGGGTCAAGAACACGTACATTTTCAATTTTTACCACAGTCATGACTTATTCCTTATCCAGCAATCGCGTCTAACAAACCTTGCTCTTGCAGTTGACCTTGCATTGCAAGCGCCAAAACTGCCATACGTACAGCAATCCCATTGGTCACCTGATTTAAAATCACAGACTGTGGACCATCGGCAATACTAGAATCAATCTCTACACCACGGTTCATTGGCCCCGGATGCATCACGATGCAATCAGGTTTTGCCATTGCAAGACGTTCTTTGTTTAAACCGTACATTTTGTAGAATTCAGCTTGAGATGACAGCGCAGGCGAATCAATACGTTCATTTTGAATCCGTAAAGTAATAATCACGTCGCAGTCTTGAATCCCCGCTTCCATGTTATTAAATAAACGTACGCCTTCACCGTATTCATCAAAACCATATGGCAGCAGTGTGTTCGGTGCAATTACGCGAATGTCTTTACAGCCCAATGTTTGTAATGCAGCAACGTCTGAGCGCGCCACGCGTGAATGTTTAATATCACCAATAATGGCAATTGAAATATCTTCAAATTTCTTTTTGGTTTCACGGCGAATGGTCAGCATGTCCAACATAGCTTGTGTTGGATGTGCATGACGGCCATCACCTGCATTGATAATTGCGACATGCGGACAAACGGTTTGGGCAATAAAATGTGCCGCACCCGACGAAGAATGACGTACCACAAAAATATCCGCAGCCATCGCTTCTAAGTTCCATAAAGTGTCTCTGAGCGTCTCCCCTTTGGAAGTACTTGAACGTGCGATATCAATATTTAATACATTTGCAGAAAGGCGTTTTGCCGCTGCTTCAAAAGTGGTACGAGTACGGGTTGAGTTTTCAAAGAAAAGATTCATTACCGTTCGACCTTCTAAGAGGTTGTTGGTAATCAGCTGATTTTGGTCATTAAAAAAGGACTGCGCGGTGTCCAATATTTTTGTAAGAGTTTCTTTAGAAAGACCTTCGATGGTGAGGAAGTGTTTGAGATGACCATCTTGGTTGAGTTGAATCTGACTCGGAGTATGCAATGCTGCCAAGTGCATGAGAGATTCCTTGTACGTTAAGTTAACGCATTATACAGATTTTCTTTTTGATTTGGACCTCAGTTTAAAACAATTGCCTTAATTATCATCGGCTTCAAAACTAAGATTATGAAATTCTTATCTATTATTTCAACCAGTTAAATTAAACCATTAAAGGCTAAATTAGCCAAATTCAGAGTTCATCAAATTGCTATAAATATCAATTCTATAGAGTTTCTTATCTCATTTACCCCAAGCGAACATTTTAAAAAGCTCTCTTGCGAGAGCAGTCCAACTTCAGCCATTCTTATCGTAAAGCGCCAATATAGTGATGTGACACTTGGGCACGGTAGATTTCTTCTTCAGTGGCTTCCAACTCATGTCGTGTCGTGTCGACCTGTTTAGGTTTTTCGATCACGGCGGTTTCTTCATAGTTAAAAACATCCATGACACTGTCTAAACGACTCACCAATCGAATCAGTTCAGCATCTTCTGTACTTAAAGCAAGCTCTGCCATCTGACGTGCATAACTTGGATTTTCCACCAAATACATCACATCAATTACACGCCCCGATACACGGCGCAGACGTGCATAAAGTAAAGTTGCAATTGAAAAAGCATCAGCATGACTTACAACACCGCGATCTAACTTGGTCGACATATTCATCCCCTTTCAAGTGAAAAATATTTACTGACGATCTAGTAGAAATCAGTCAGCAAATTAAACTTGTAAGGATTTAGCAAAATACGTACCAAAAACGTTATTGTTCACATGGTGATTCATTTATTTTGATATTTCCGCTGAGTAGAAGCATATTTAAAAAACCATTCAGAGGCAAAATACGTTAAACTTTAGCGAGTTTATTTTGTTTTATTTTGGTCTCTCAAATTTATGAAAACCGCTTCGCGTTTAAGCAGCTATTGGGTTACGTGTGCCGATGGCTTAGAAACCTTACTCCAAGAAGAATTAGAAGGTTTAGGTGTTCAAAACATTGAACGTTTTCCTGGGCGTTTAGTTTTCAAAGGTACACTGGAACACGCCTATCGCATTTGTATGTGGTCGCGTCTTGCGTCGCGTGTACTCACACCAATTCATGTCCATGAGCTGGAATTTAGCCATGACGCACGTGATGTTGCTGAAGAGCTCTACGAAGGTGCAATGAACTTTGATTGGTCGCTGATTTTTGCACCACAAAGCACCTTCGCCGTTCGTTTACATATTGAACGTGAAATCAAGGTGAACAGCCAGTTTGCAACTTTACGTGTAAAAGACGGTATCGTGGATTCATTCATGGAAGCTGTCGGTAAGCGTCCAAGTATTGATATTAAGCAACCTGAAATTACCATTTATGCACTCGCAGGAAAAACTGAACACACCTACTGTTTAGACTTATCTGGTGATTCACTGCATAAACGTGGCTACCGTCGTTATATGACCGATGCCCCAATTAAAGAAAACTTAGCCGCTGCGATTTTACAAAAAGCCAAGCTCCTTGCAAAAAGACCCGATATTTTCCTTGACCCAATGTGTGGTTCAGGGACGTTCATTATTGAAGCATTAATGATGCTGACTGACCGCGCACCTGGTTTAGTTCGTCGTTTCGGTTTCAATGGCTGGAATGGCCATGACCATGATCTGTGGATGAGCATTAAAGCGGAAGCAGCTGAACGTCATCAAACAGCATTAGAACAACCGCTTCCTAAGTTCTACGCATTTGATGCAGACTGGGAAGCAGTAAAAGCCACCAAGCAAAACATTATTGCTGCGGGTTTTGAGCGCCTACTAGACCAGATCCAAATCGAAGAACGTACTTTGGCAGACTGGCCAAACTTTGAAGCCGAAGGCAAAACAGCCTTTATTGTGACCAATCCTCCTTATGGTGAGCGTTTGGGTGATAAAGCATCAAACCGTGCTTTATATTTAGGCTTGTCCGCATTACTGCAAAAGAACTTCCCAAATCAGACCGCAGCGGTTATCGCAGCAGCCGTTGAGCAAGCCGATGTATTGGCGCTGAATGACCCACAAACCATGCGTTTGATGAATGGTAAACTCCCTATTTACGTGCGTTCAGGTTCAGTTAAACCTGTTGCAGTAGTCAAACCGTTCTTGGAAACTTGGCAGCCACAACAGTTTGAGGCGATTGAAGGTGCTGAAGACTTTGCCAACCGTTTGCAAAAAAATATACAGACCTTAAAAAAATGGGCTGTGAAAGAAAGCATTCACTGTTTACGTCTATATGATGCTGACCTCCCTGACTTTAATGTCGCGGTTGATTTGTATGGCGAACGCTTACATGTACAAGAATATGCGCCACCGAAAACAATCGATCCTGAAAAAGCCAAGAAACGTTTCAACCTTGCTTTACAGGCAATTCGTGCAGTAACTGGTCTTGGTCGTGACGCAATCTTTATCAAAACGCGTGCTCGCCAAGAAGGTAAAACTCAATATACCAAGCAAAGTACTGCTTCTAAGCGTTTTATCGTGCAGGAAGGCAAAGCGAAAATTTTAGTCAATCTAACCGATTACTTAGATACCGGCTTGTTCTTAGACCACCGTCAAATGCGTTTACGCATTGCACAAGAAGTGCGTGGTAAGCACTTCTTGAACCTGTATAGCTATACCTCTACAGCCAGCTTACATGCAGCTTTAGGCGGTGCGGCAAGTACCACCAGCGTCGATCTTTCAAATACATATTTGAACTGGTCTAAAGAGAACTTCGTCTTAAACGGCTTAACGGTCGATCATGCCGATGAACAACATCAGTTCTTTGCCAGCGACTGTTTTGAGTGGTTAAAAGAAGGTCATGAACAGTATGAGCTGATCTTTATTGACCCACCAACCTTCTCAAACTCGAAGAAATTCTACGGTACCTTTGACGTACAACGCGACCATTTATCATTGCTTAAACGTGCAATGAACCGTTTAACCACGGACGGTACTTTGTACTTCTCAAACAACTACCGTGGTTTTGAAATGGACGAAGAAATTTTGGCGTTCTTTGATGTCGAAGAAATTACCAATGAAACTATTGGGCCTGATTTCAAGCGCAATCAAAAAATCCACCGTGCGTGGAAAATTACCCATCCAAAAAACTAATGCACTGAAGATGAAATACCCGCTGGCATTTCATCTTCGCTAAATTTGCATTAGACAATTTTCAGATATAAAAAAGGGACGAAATGCGTCCCTTTTTTATATGTTATACCATCATATTTTGCATTATTCAGTCAGGAAATTGGTTTGCCCATATTTGTAATCAACTGACATTTTCATGACATTCCCTTCACGTTTCACCTGCCCTGAACTCTGCATCGTCGAAAGCATGGTTTCGATCTCTTGATCAGACATGCTGATGCCACCTTTTTGCAGATAATTATTCATGATGCGCGAGATCATATTTTTATCAAACTGAACATCTGCTTTGTATTCCATTAAACTTGGCATCATTTTTACCATACCCATCACCGTCGATTGATGACTCGGCATAATACGCCCCGTCACATTCGCCTGCGCAACACCTTCCCCAATAGCAAATTGGTTCTCTTTGGATTCAAAACGGAAACCTTCATTGATCACTGCCAATAAAGCAGGCTCCATATCTTTTTCCATTGCCTCTTTTGCCAAACAACTGTTTTCACTTTTCGCCAAAATATCAAACAGCGTCTGTAATTTTTGTCGGTTTACATCGAGCACATTAAAATTAAACTGTACGTTTTGGACAGCGGGCGCTGAAGGCATTTTCATTTCATCTAGACGCAACAACATTTCAGTATTTACAACTCGGTCTGTCAGCTCACTTTGTGTTTCTATACTAAAATTCTTCAGTTCGGCATTGGTTGGTTTATTGATATCACGATCTGACATTTTCAGCAGATCCATCTGAATTTTGGTTTCACCCGCCTCAAGATATTCACCATTCAACCCTTGGTTACTTTCTAACTTTAGCCCCACCATTTGCAAATGTATATTTGGATCGGTGACTGTTAAATTCGGAATTTCAAGCTGCAAATCCAGTATCTTTAGCTGTTGTTCGATCGGTTTTGCACGAAACTTTAATGTCATCGGGTCCAATCTAGACTGAAGTTGAGCTTCATTGCGAGTAATCACTGGCGTAGTCAAAGTACTATTCAAAGTCCCTAACCAGTTCACTTTGCTTTGTACTTTAAGCGGCTCCTTCAACAAGGACTGAAGTGCACCAGGTGCTTGAGTAATGTTAATATCTGAACGAATCGCATATCCATTCCAACTCCGTTGAATATGATCCTGCCCCTTCAATTGAATCACTTCTTTCGGTTTGCATGGGTCTAGTACTAATTCAGCGGTCCAGTTCGCACTGCCATTTAAAGCCCCCATGTGAAATTGTTGATATTGCAACTTTAAATCATTCGACTGTTTGGTGCTGTGTTGATAATAAGCCTTCAAGCTTTTATCCGCATAAAGATTACCCCCTACTGCGACCACAGCAAGCGTAAGTACGCCTCCAATACCCCACTTCAATTGAGTCATTTCTTCTATCTCAAGTTGTTTGTTTTTTATTAAAATAAATTATAAAGAGAATCTTCAAATAAAGATAATTGTTTTGCAAATAAATCACTTAGATGCCATACCCATCACATAAATGTGAAAACTTACGTCACATTTTTGCTTAAAAGTGTCATCTTTTAACATTTCTATCCCGCAATAAAAACCCAGCCGAAGCTGGGTTTTTTAGTTTCAATGAACCGTTTAAATGATTAACTCATTTTCACTTTGTCAAAGCTCAACTGACCATCTTGTGCAGTGATCATAATATTGTCTCCAGCCACATAGTAACCCGACAATATTTTTTGCGCTAAGTTGTTTTCAACCTGTTGTTGGATGGCACGTTTCAATGGGCGAGCACCGTATACAGGGTCAAAACCAGCGTCAATCAATAAGTCAAAGGCTTGATCATCCACCGTTAAGCGCATATCTTTTTCAACCAAACGATCACGTAAACGATCCAATTGAATATCCGCAATACCACGAATTTGCGCTTTTTTGAGTGAATGGAAAACCACTAACTCATCAATACGGTTGATAAATTCTGGACGGAAATGTTGCGTCACGGCATTCATCACCACTGCTCGCACTTCTTCATCCAAAGGATTATCACCCAACTCACGCACATCACTCGAACCTAAGTTCGATGTCATGACGATCACGGTATTTTTAAAGTCAACCACGCGACCTTGCGAATCCGTTAAGCGACCATCATCCAACACTTGGAGCAAGATGTTAAACACATCAGGATGTGCTTTTTCTACTTCATCGAACAGCACGACACTATACGGTTTACGGCGTACAGCTTCGGTTAGCACACCACCTTCTTCATAGCCGACATAACCGGGAGGCGCACCCACCAAACGGCTGACAGAGTGTTTTTCCATAAACTCGGACATGTCGATACGAATCATGGCATCGTCACTATCAAACAAGAAGTTTGCCAGTGCTTTGGTCAACTCTGTTTTACCAACACCCGTTGGACCCAAGAATAAGAACGAGCCGCTTGGTCGGTTCGGGTCAGATAAGCCAGCACGCGAACGACGAACCGCATTGGATACTGCAACCACAGCATCATCTTGCCCAACAACACGGTTATGCAAGAACTCTTCCATATGAAGAAGTTTCTCACGTTCACCTTGCATCATTTTAGCCACAGGAATGCCCGTAGCAGCACTAACGACTTCTGCAATTTCATTGTCAGTGACTTTGTTACGCAGTAGTTTCGGCTCTTCTTTTTCCTCAACGACTTCTTCTTCATTGAGACGTTTTTCCAACTCTGGAATCACACCATACTGAAGACGCGACATTTCACCCAAGTCATTTTCACGCTGCGCTTTTTGAAGTGCAATACGCGCCTGATCCAATTCGGCTTGGACTTGTTTGGTACCTTCAACTAAGGTTTTTTCAGCTTTCCAAACTTCTTCTAAATCATTGTATTCATGTTGAACTTCACTAATTTGCTTTTCAAGATGTGCGACTTCCGCACGACTACCCGCATCTTCATCTTTTTTCACTGCTTCAAGTTGCAGTTTCAATTGAATCAAACGACGCTCAAGTTTATCTAAAGCTTCTGGCTTAGAGTCCAGCTCCATTTTGATACGAGAAGCCGCTTCATCAATTAAATCAATCGCTTTATCAGGCAATTGACGGTCGGTGATATAACGATGTGACATTTTCGCTGCTGCAATGATGGCAGAGTCTAAAATTTTCACACCATGGTGCACTTCGTAGCGCTCTTTCAACCCACGTAAAATCGCAATAGTGTCTTCCACACTCGGCTCATCAACCAAGACTTTTTGAAAACGGCGCTCTAGCGCAGCATCTTTCTCAATGTACTGACGATATTCATCTAATGTGGTTGCACCAACGCAGCGTAACTCACCACGTGCGAGAGCAGGTTTTAGCATATTACCTGCATCCATCGCACCATCGCCCTTACCCGCGCCCACCAGCGTGTGTAATTCATCGATAAACAAAATGACTTCACCATCTTGTTTAGACAAATCTTTCAGTACTGCTTTTAAGCGCTCTTCAAACTCGCCGCGATATTTAGCACCCGCAAGCAAAGAACCCAAATCTAAGGATAAAACACGTTTACCTTGTAGGCTTTCAGGCACTTCACGGTTAATAATCCGCTGTGCTAAGCCTTCAACAATGGCTGTTTTACCCACCCCAGGTTCACCAATCAACACTGGGTTATTTTTGGTACGACGCGACAAAACTTGAATGGTACGACGAATTTCGTCATCACGCCCAATCACAGGATCTAACTTACCTGCAAGTGCGCGTTCAGTTAAATCAATGGTGTATTTATTCAGAGAATCACGTTGATCTTCATGATTGTTGCTCATGACTTTCTCATCACCTCGAATTTTTAAAATGACTTTGCGTAAGCTTTCTGCTTGCACGCCCGCGCTGTTGAGTAACGTTTTAGTTGCCCCCACTTCGGCTAAGGCTTGCATCACCCAATCGGTAGACAAAAACTCATCGCCTGCTTTTTGCGCGAAGCTATCTGCCAAATTCAGCGCTTTGACTGCCTCTGAACTTAAGTTGACGTCCCCTGTAGGATTCGTCAGTGTTGGTGCATCAGCTAGCGATTGTTTTAATTTGCTTTGTAAAGCAGGTAAATTGGCACCCGCTTGTTGCAACAAACTCAGATTGGAGGTTTCTTCTAACAATGTTGATAAGATATGAATACCTTCAATTGCGGTATGGTCTTTCCCCACTGCAAGTGATTGAGCATCTGAGAGAGCTTGCTGTAAGCGGTTTGTGAATTTTTCAAATCGCATTCTTGTTTTCCTCACAACAAATTTTGAACTTGATGGATATATGGGAACAATTGCTCAAAATTCAATTCAAATTTAATTAATTTTTCTACATTTTAGCTTATTTTTCATTAGTTTATCTTAACAATAAACCAATAAAACTTGGTTATAAGATGGGTCTTCTCTGCCTTATTTTCAAGCGTCAGCCCACATTATTTATGTATTAAAGACCACGACTACATATGAATCGGTGACAACTAAAATCATTTGATCAATTATTAATCAAATAAACAACGCATTTTTCTATTTATTCGTGTGATGAATTGTGTCCCAGTTTACGGAATCAAAACAAAAGCGTGAAGCATGAAAAAGGCCGATCACCAGATCAGCCTCAAATGACTTAAAAGTCAGTGTTTAATTTGCTTCAAAAATCTCAAAATCATGGGTGATTTCAACCCCACCATCCATCAACATTTTGCTCGCAGAACAGTACTTTTCTGCCGATAATTCCACAGCTTTTGCGACTTGTTTTTCCTTCACCGCATGCCCCGTAACCACGAAATGTAAGTGGATTTTTGTGAACACTGCAGGGATGCTATCTGCCCGCTCTGCCTTGAGTTCACAGCGTACATCAGTAATTTCTTGGCGTGATTTTTTAAGTATGGTCACGATGTCAAAAGAGGCACAACCACCCAGTCCTGTCAGGATTAATTCCATTGGTCTTGGACCACGGTTTTCACCACCATATTCTGGCGATCCATCCATGATAACACTGTGACCACTTTGAGTTTTTGCTTCGAAAGCAACATTCTCTAACCAATGAACAGTTGTTTGCATTGCAAGTACCTAAAAAAAGCTATAGATTGACGAAGTGACTGTACACTAACATAAATTGAGTTGATAAGGAATTTCAGCTCTGACTGTGTGACAAGTTCACCCTAGGTCTGTGCGATCTATATTTTATCCATTTTCGGAACCGTTAGCATGACTTCAAGCTTTTCACAATTAAGCACTGATGCGCTGTCTCCAGGTCAACTCCCCGAGTCAGTCAAAGCATTATTAAAACGCGCATATATTAATCGTTATCCTAAGCGTACCACCATCGTAGATGCAGGCTCAGAATCTAAATCTTTATATTTGATTTTAAAAGGTTCGGTCTCCATTATTCTGCGTGAAGACGATGAACGTGAAATCGTGGTCGCTTATTTAAATGCGGGTGATTTTTTTGGGGAAATGGGTCTATTCGAAGCAAACTCACAACGTACTGCAGAAGTGCGTACCCGTGATGTCTGCGAAATTGCTGAAGTGACTTATGAAAACTTCCATGAACTCAGCAAACAATACCCTGACCTGAGCTATGCAGTATTTGCACAGCTGGTACGCCGCCTAAAAAATACCACTCGTAAAGTGACTGACCTTGCATTCATCGATGTTTCAGGTCGTATTGCACGTTGTCTAATCGACTTATCTTCGCAACCTGAAGCGATGATTTTACCAAATGGCCGCCAAATTCGTATTACACGTCAAGAGATTGGACGTATTGTCGGTTGTTCACGTGAAATGGTTGGTCGTGTTTTAAAAACACTCGAAGAGCAAGGCATGATTGAAACTGATGGTAAAGCCATCTTAATTTTTGATGCCTCTTTAGAAGAGTCAAAAGCGAATACTGATGACTATGAAGACGAAGAATAAGACTTTTTTCTTGGTAGCTGATACAGCCAAAAGCAAATCTTAGGATTTGCTTTTTTTATGCCTTTAAATCTGCTTCTGTTTTCACAAAATCCAACTTTGACAAAATCATGACAAACTTTTTAAAAATAGTGATTTAACCTACTAGGCATAACTGTGTAACCTAATTCGACCGAAAAAACGCAGTCCATAAAAGGAAATGTTGAATGCAATTTAAACCCTTAGCCAATACAGGTATTTTGGTTCCTGAAATTTGTCTCGGCACCATGACCTTTGGTGAACAAAACACCCAAGCGGAAGCTTTTGAGCAACTTGACTACGCTTTGGCACAAGGCATCAACTTTTGGGACACTGCGGAAATGTACCCTGTTCCTCCAAAACCTGAAACCCAAGGTGCAACCGAAAGTATTATTGGCCAATGGATTGCCCAGCGCGGCGGTCGGGACAAGCTATTTTTAGCCTCTAAAATTGCGGGGCCATCTCAAGGTGGTAGTCATATTCGTGATGGACAGACTCGTTTTAATGCAACCGACATTTCTTCGGCCTTAGATGGCAACCTAAAGCGTTTACAGACCGATTATATCGATTTATATCAGCTACACTGGCCACAGCGCCCAACCAACTTTTTCGGCAAATTAGGCTATGAAAACAGTGAAGCCCATAACACGCAAACCGTGACCTCTTTGCAAGAAACACTACAAGCATTAGAAGCTGAGATTCAAAAAGGGCGTATTCGTTATATTGGCTTATCTAATGAAACACCTTGGGGCACCATGAAATTCCTGCAGATTGCAGAACAGCTTGGTCTATCTAAATTTGTCAGTGTGCAAAATCCATACAGCCTACTGAACCGTACTTATGAAATTGGTATGTCGGAAATTGCGAAATATGAAGGCGTTGGTTTACTCGCTTACTCCCCACTCGCTTTTGGCTATCTCACAGGTAAATTCCGTAATGGTGCACGCCCAGCCAATGCTCGAGTGACGCTTTTCAGCCGTTTTAGTCGTTATAGCAACCCAGAGAGTGAATGGGCAACGGAACAGTATGCGCAACTGGCTGAGCGTCATGGTTTAACGCCGACACAACTGGCTTTAGCCTTTATCAAGCAGCAATTTTTTGTGACCAGTACGATTATTGGGGCGACCAACTTAGATCAGTTGAAAGAAAATATTCAAGCTTTTGAGATTGATTTATCGGAAGATGTTTTACAGGGTATTCAAGCTATTCATCAGCAACAACCTAATCCTGCGCCCTAGATATTTCTTAATTAGCTATTCAGGTGAAGCACCACTTTACTTGTCACAAATAATTTATGATTTTCAAAATCATAAACTGACAGTAAAAAAGGACGCCTTAGCGTCCTTTTTTAGTCAAAACAAATTAACGTCTTTGATTATAAACCGCTTGAGCAGCAGCTAAGTTCTTACGCATTGCTTCAATACGTTGACTGTTTGATGGGTGCGTCGAGAGAAATGAAGAACCACCTGCTCCATCGAGTTTATTCATTTTTTCCCACAGACTAATCGCAGCTTGAGGGTTATAGCCTGCTTTAGCCATCAACATTAAGCCACCTTGGTCTGCACGACTTTCTAGGCTACGTGAGTATGGCAAGCCAATACCAATTTGACTACCTAACTGCGCTGCTGCTGAACCCGTTTGACCTACACCTGCCGCACTTAGACCAATCCCCAAAGCCAAATCCGTCAATGCCTGTGCACCAACCTTACTCTTCGAGTGTTCTTCTAAAGCGTGCACCATTTCATGTCCCATCACCGCTGCAATTTCAGCATCAGTTAGGTTCAACTTATCTACAATACCTGTGTAGAACACCACCTTACCACCAGGTGCAACATAGGCATTGACCTGATTTGACTTAAGTACTGCCAACTGCCAGTCAAATTTCGTTCCAGTTTGGTTCATTTGATCAGCATATGGTTTCAAGCGATTGAATACACCATAAATACGCTTATACGTTGTTGATGAAGTATCTAGGGTCTTTGTGCTTCGTGCTTCATTCACTGTTTTGTTGAAGCCTTGGGTTGCTGCTGCATTTAATGTTGCAGTATCTGCACCTGCCACTTCCGCAAAAGTTGCACAACCTGAAATTGTAACCACACTCGCTGCACACAAACTCATTAATATTTTATTTTTCATTATTGCTTAACTCCATCCATCTCAAAGCATTTTACATAATGTGCTGAATTATATTGAATAGATTTAAAGTGTTAAATATCATCATCGCGTTTTATCATAGCAATTATGTAAAAATATCTTCACAATTAAGCACAATAAGCCAAATTTCCGCGCTAGAGCGATATCTACACACCACCTTAAACCTACTTACATAAACTGAATCAAAAGCCAATAAACCAAACACAGGATATTTAAACCTAAATACAGATGGCTTAAGGGTTCAATTTTTTCCTCAAGGGCCAAACTTTTACGCTTTGCAAACAGAAATGCATTTTGGAGCAATATGATCGGCACCAAGACACAAGCAATAATCACAGACAATCCAATGAGTGCACTATAAATCACGGCTGGATCGGTGGTTTGCCCTTGAATAATCATCATCGCGATTGTTGGCGCACCACCCATAGCAAAAAGTAGTGAGTAAAAAATAGTTCCCGCGATATTCTTCTGCATCCTGCCTGCTCATCTGTTTATTGTGCATTTTATTCTAACAAGCACTTATGCATTATGTCGTGCTTATTCATGCAACTTTAGTCGGGAAAATCATTCCAGCTCAGTAGCTTAAATCAATACCTGTAACGCTCATGTACAGATGTACCGCACAAATAAAAAAACCCTGTAGTAGACAGGGTTTTTTACTCAATGCTTTATCGCTTAAGCGTCAAATGGATGACGTAAAACAATCGTTTCTTCACGGTCTGGACCTGTAGAAATGATATCGATTGGACATTCGATTAATTGTTCAATGCGTTTTACATAGTTGATCGCTGCTTGTGGCAATTGATCCATTGATTTCGCACCAAAGGTAGACTCAGACCAACCTGGCATCGTTTCGTAAATTGGTTTTAAAGTTTCAAATGCAAGCGCATCAGAAGAACCAACACAACCAGAATCAGCAGCTTCGTAACCTACACAGATTTTCACTTCTTCTAAACCATCAAGAACGTCAAGTTTAGTTAAGCAAATACCTGAAAGTGAGTTTACGTCTACAGAACGACGAAGGATTTCAGCATCGAACCAACCACAACGACGTTGACGACCTGTAGAAGCGCCAAATTCAGAACCGACAGTCCCTAAGTGCTTACCAATAGCATCACCTACGTCATTTGCAGCATCATAAACCAACTCAGTTGGGAACGGACCTGCACCTACACGCGTGGTGTATGCTTTGGTAATACCCAATACATAGTCAAGATGTAATGGCCCCAAACCAGAACCTGAGCTTACGCCACCAGCAGTCGTGTTTGAAGACGTTACATACGGATATGTACCATGGTCAACATCTAGAAGTGAACCTTGAGCACCTTCAAACATGATGTTATCACCGTTTTTACGGTAATTATGCAGCTCTGTAGTGACATCAATCACAAGTGGTGCAACCACTTCACGCCATTGATCACACAGCGCAAGTACATCTTCTAATTTAACTGCTTCTACGCCGTAGAATTGCGTTAATTGGAAGTTATGGTACTCAAGAAGTTCAGTTAACTGAGCTTTAAGATGCTCGCCACCACGAACCAAGTCTGCAACACGAATTGCACGGCGTGCAACTTTGTCTTCATACGCAGGACCAATACCACGACCAGTGGTACCAATTTTCGCATTACCACGCTTGATTTCACGCGCTTGGTCAAGTGCAATATGGTTTGGCAAAATCAGTGGACAGTTCGGAGAAATACGTAGACGCTCTTTAACTGGCACGCCTTCTTTTTCAAGAATGTCCATCTCTTTGATGAGCGCTTCAGGAGAAAGCACCACACCATTACCAATTAAGCACAGTACGTTTTCACGTAAAATACCAGATGGAATGAGGTGTAATACAGTTTTCTTACCACCAACGACAAGTGTATGACCTGCGTTATGTCCGCCTTGATAACGAACGACCGCAGCCGCTTGATCTGTGAGCAGGTCGACGATTTTACCTTTACCTTCGTCGCCCCATTGGGTACCGAGTACCACAACATTCTTGCCCATAATAGCCTCATTGCATCATGCTGTTAAAATTGAAGAACTTCTCAGGTTTTAGCTTACCTGAAGAAGTGATTAAATCTGTTCTACAGTCCATTGACCTGCAACATTCACCAACTGGTGCGTTGCATATGGAAGCGTAGTTAAATCATCCTGCCCCAAAAGTTGAATCACGCTCATGCCTTGAGCACGTGTGTGTTCAATCGCTTGGATCAAATCTGTTTGAGTACCTTTGGGTGCAACCACAAGACTGTTTTGCTGAAAACGACCTGCACTGAGTGCATATAGGTCACAACTAAAGCCTGTTGCTGGGCGTGCACGCCCAAAGTGCTCACCAATTCCGTCATAGCGTCCACCTTGTGCCAATGGCGCAGCACGGTTTGGTGCATAAACGGCATACATTAAGCCCGTATGGTAGTGATACGAACGTAGCTCAACCACATCAATACCCATCTGAAGATTTGGCCAACGTGCTTGAATCTCAGATTGTGTGGTTTTTAATGCATCAAAAGCGTGCTTAAATTCAGCATCGGCAATGACTTCTGCACTTAAATGCGTTTGCAAGGCAGCTAAGTCACTCGCATAACGACCTAAAGTATAAAAGTCTGCACCAAAGTTTAAATCTTGAGTAAATTCAGCCAATTCTGGCAGAGCTTTACGTTGGTATAAATCAGAGAGTTGACGTTCAGTCGCTTTATTTAAGCCTGCAACCTTCACCATACTACGGAATAAGCCCACATGGCCTAAATCCAAATGGATGCCGTCTGCAAAACCTGTTTTTTCAAGCAGGCTGATCATCACATCAATCAGTTCCACATCGGCATCGATGCTGTCTGAACCGAATAGCTCAGCACCTAACTGCAAAGGTGTACGCGTGGTATTAAAGCCCTGTGGTTTGGTATGTAGGACTGTTCCTGCATAGCAATAGCGAGCAACGCCTTCAACTGGATGTACATGCGCATCAATACGAGCCACTTGTGGTGTCATATCGGCACGCACACCAAGCAAACGACCAGAAAGCTGATCAATCACTTTAAAAGTGGCTAAGTCTAAATCTTGATTCGATTCTGAAAGAGAAGATAACGATTCGATGTATTCAATGAATGGCGTGTACACCAACTGATAACCTCGAGTTGCGAGGAAATCTAATGCTTGACGACGCAAAGTTTCAATCACTTGCGCCTGTTCTGGTAGTACATCAGCTACACCATCAGGTAATAACCATGTCTCTGAAATGGGCATGTTGTAAACCTAAAATCTTGTCTGCGCGGAACAAATCCGCATAAAAAAATCGGGGCACACCCGATTTCTCTTAGTCTATCACGATACAATGTGCTGTGCATTAGACAATTTCGGAAAATTTAATTTATCGTTTCGATGTCATCGTTAACAACCTTATAAATTCTTACCGATTTTGAGCGAACCATTCCAAACATGGCTTTAGACAATGCCCAAGTATCAGAATAAATAATATTAACTCATCCTAGTGCTCTGCACAGATTGGAAAAATTCATATAAGACTTTGTTTTATATTTTATTTCCAATTATATCTGTGTTTGCACAAAAGACACATTCTTTTATACTTCAGCTCAATTTAACAGCAACAATAAATACAACGTCGTTATACAGATAACACTTTTAATCACATATTTTTTACTTGGGGAAAATTCGATGGAAATGCACAGCAACTTATATTACAAGCATCCAGATGCTCAAATCATGTCAAAGTTAGACCGATTATTTCAAGAACATCGCGGCGATGCGAGTCAATTTACGGCTTTAGTCTGTGACATCAACCCAGAACATGGCGCTGAACTGGCCGAAGATATTTTAAATACCGTCGATAATATCGAGTTTGACTTAGGTCCTGAATCGCTATACTCCCTCGTGGGTTATTCCATCGCACACTTTGTACATGGTTCATCAGGTGATGAATTCATGGAAGCGATTTTGTTCTTCCTGAAAGCCTTGATTCCAGACATCCATGCGCAAGCATGGGGTTGCGGTGATGATGATCCTTGGGAGTTTTGGTTCAAATTTGAAGGCGATGAACTGGTTCGTGAAGATGATGAACCCCTAAATGACCCTGAAGAAGATGAAGAAATTAAAACCAGTATTTATGCGTGGTGGCACGCAGATCTGCCTAAAGAAATTAAAGAAGGCTTTTTAAACGAAGAGTCATAACATCCTAAGCAGCATGACTAGAGCACAAGTCCTATCACTTTGAGTCATGCTGCCACATTTACGGGCAATTTAGCTATCAACTTTTGAGTTACCAAATCGGCAATTCTGTGGTTTGTTTGATATTTTGCAATGGAATTTCTGTTTTAATACTTTGTATATTGGGGATTTTATTCAAGCGATGAATTTGAAACTGTCGATAGGCATCTAAGTCTGCAACCACAATACGTAAAAAGAAATCACAATCCCCTGCCATTAAATGACACTCGACCACTTCAGGAACTTCACGAATCGATTCAACAAATTGGTTCACCGTTTGCGGATCCTGACTTTTTAGCCAAATGCGTGCAAACACGGTCAAACGCAGATTCACCTTAGCTGGATCAACCAAAGCCACATAAGCCCGAATAATCCCGTCTTCTTCTAGCTGTTTTACTCGCCTTAAACACGGTGAGGCAGACAGTCCAATGCGTTGAGCCAGCTCATTATTTTGAAGTTTTCCGTCGGTTTGTAGTACTTGCAATATCCGCTTATCTGTTTGATCCATAAATTCCTCACCCTAAAGCATAATTTTGCTCAGACTTAACTAATAACAGCATATTATTCCAAATAAGCTCGATATTAAGCTAAATAAAGCAAAAAATATCTTTGGAAAAAGCCTAAACTTATTCACCTACTGCACCAAAACCTAGCACGCATAGGCGATTTAAAATGTTCTCTCTTAGAAATACGACTCAAGAACTCAATGACTCCACCGATTACGTCGAGTTTAAGCGTGGTATTAAAACATCTATCCCCATGCTGCTGGGCATTATCCCTTTTGCTTTGGTCTTAGGAACACAAGCTACTCAAAAAGGCTTTAGCCATTTAGAAGTTCCATTATTTACTGGCCTAAACTTTGCGGGCGGTTCCGAATTTGCT
The DNA here is from genome assembly GCF_036666595.1 of Acinetobacter sp. Taxonomy (GTDB): domain Bacteria; phylum Pseudomonadota; class Gammaproteobacteria; order Pseudomonadales; family Moraxellaceae; genus Acinetobacter. The sequence continues at coordinate 293,725 of NZ_JAVWVO010000003.1, forward strand.
GTGCTCGAAGTCTGGACAAATCCACCGAATTTTCTCGTTTTAATTTTCATTACTTTTTTAGTCAATAGCCGTCATTTACTCATGGGTGCAAGTCTCGTGCCCTATTTACGCCATTTGCCCAATCGACAGGTTTTCCCTGCCCTGTTTTTCATGTGTGATGAAAGTTGGGCCGCAGCGCTTGCCGATGCAGAACAAAAGAAAAGATTTGGGTTACAACAGGCCTTTAGCATGTCCTACTACGCAGGCATCTGTTTTGCGCTGTACTTGATGTGGGTCAGTTTTACCAGCTTAGGTGCCATTCTTGGTCCTTTGCTAGGCGATGTTCACCGTTATGGGTTTGATATGGCCTTTGCTGCAGTATTTTTGGTTTTACTGCGTGGTATGTGGAAAGGCTTTAGCACCGCACGCCCTTGGCTTATTAGTCTCATCAGTGCGGCCATTGCATATTTATATTTACCGACGGGTTGGTATGTGCCTATTGGTGCAATCTGTGGCATCGCCTCTGCCTTCTTATTTATTCAGGAGGATGAGCTATGATCCACAGCACTACACTTGTCGCAATTTTATTAGTCGCAGCAACCACTTATCTGACGCGTATATTGGGCTATGTTTTGCTGAAAAATAAAACTTTAAGCAACAAACAACGAAAGATTTTGGAAGTTGTGCCGGGCTGCGTACTTATTTCAGTAATTGCACCTTATTTTGTCAAAGACAATGTCGCAGACCTACTCGCCATTGCCATCACTTTAATTGCAGCTTCACGCTTTTCACTCTTACCAACCGTTGTGATTAGCATGCTGAGCGCAGCATTATTACGTACCGTGCTCATTTAAACTTAATTTTTAGCGTTCAGGCTGTACAGCTTTAGCGAGAATATTTACCAATTCAGCGTTTTGTAGCTCAACTTTTTGTAACTTAGACGTGGTCTGCTCGATCACTTCCTGTTGCACATGCATCTTTTTTGCAAGATCTTGCATAATTTCCAAGGTCTTTTTTAAATTTTCTTCAAGATGATGTACTTTTTCTTGCAGTTGATTTTGCTCTACGCTTGGATCGGTTTTATCTGCCTGATTTTTAAATTGAAACCAAATTAAAAATACGACAGCGACCGCCAACAGCAAAATAAATCCCCAAATTAAGATCAACATAAGCACCACTCTACATTATTTTTCATTTATAGATTCATGATAACCACAAGTCTGTATTCGGTCTATGCCTATCATCTTGTTTTCAGAGTAAAAGATGCCTAAAAATAAAGATCTTTAGGTGGTTGACGCACTAAAAGATTCACACAAATCTAATAAGCGGTTTGCATAGCCCCATTCATTGTCATACCACGCAAAGACTTTGGCTTGATGCCCCACCACCATGGTTTGCGTTAAATCAACAATGAGTGAATAGGGTGAATGATTAAAATCCGAAGACACCAAGGGTTCATCCGTCACATCCATAATTTCACGGTAGTCTGACTTCGCCGCCTGAATCAGTACTTCATTAATTTTATGGTCGGTAATTGGTGTCTGCGAAATAAAGGTCAAATCAATTGCAGCCACATTAATGGTTGGCACACGAATCGAATAACCATCAATACGATCGGCCATTTTTGGCATAACTTGTTTTAAAGCACCGAGGGCTGACGATGTGGTGGGAATAATATTTTGACCTGAAGCACGAGCACGTCTTAAATCACGATGCGCATGATCCAATACAGACTGATCTGCAGTCACTGCATGAATTTCAGTCATGAGTGCAGTATCAATTCCAAAAGCATCATCAATGATTTTAACCAAAGGCACTAAGGCCTGCGTGGTACATGACACACTGGAAATGATTTGGTCACTGGCTTTCACCTCATGGTGATTTACCCCATACACAATGGCGGCATCAACTGAGTCAAAAGGTGCCGCGCCAATAATGACCCGCTTTGCACCTGCACTGATATGCCCTGTTGCTGCTTCACGCGAGCGAAATAAACCTGTGCACTCTAGAACCACGTCTACATGGAGACTTGCCCAAGGTAAATCTTGCGGGTTTGCCTGACATAACACTTCAACTTTGAGCTGCGCTTGATCTTTAGAAAGATGTAAATAAATCCTTTCATTTTCATAACTTAAATCGACTTTTCCTGGAAAGCGCCCATGCGTGGTGTCATATTTAAATAAATGCAATAAGGTTTCTACATCTGCTACATCATTCACCGCGACGATTTCAAACTGAAAGTTCTTTGGATTTTCAAACCAAGCACGTAGTACATTACGTCCGATCCGACCAAATCCATTTATCGCCACTCGTTGCATGACTTGCCCTTATGTATAAAATGATGAAAGATAAAGCAGGCCTATATTAATGGATTTATATAGATTTGGTTAAGCTTTCTTTTTCTATGATCCATCAGTGAAGATGATGAATATGAACACTTAAGTCACAAATTGACCTACCTGACAACATCGCACTAATCACCTCACCTCAACGAAATGATATAAATATTCAACAATAACAAGCAAAATCTTAGAACTATCGAATACATAGAAATGTCATCAATTCGCCTTAAAGTGATTGGTGCAACATCCTTTTTCCGTTATAATTTGGCGTTTTAAAATTTTTAAGCCAGTATCTGAAGTCAGCGTATTTAGAATAAGACTTTCTTCAGCTACTATTAGCCAAATCGAAATTATGGAGTGACTTGGTTGTGAGTACTCGTTTTATGACATCAGCTGAAATTCGCGAAGCTTTTTTAAGCTACTTTGAATCGCAAGGGCATACACGTGTCGCGTCGAGTTCTCTAGTTCCCGCCAACGACCCTACTTTGTTGTTTACCAACGCGGGTATGAACCAATTTAAAGATTGTTTCTTAGGCCTAGAAAAACGTGATTATGTACGTGCGGTGTCTTCACAAAAGTGTGTCCGCGCAGGTGGTAAACACAACGACTTAGACAATGTCGGTTATACCGCACGTCACCATACCTTCTTTGAAATGTTAGGTAACTTCTCATTTGGCGACTACTTCAAACGTGATGCAATCAAATTTGCATGGGATTTTCTCACTGGTGAAGCTTGGTTAGCACTTCCTAAAGACAAACTCTACGCAACGGTTTACCACACTGACGACGAAGCATTTGACATCTGGAATAAAGAAATTGGTTTAGATGCATCACGCATTATCCGTATTGGCGACAACAAAGGTGGCCAGTACGCATCAGATAACTTCTGGGCAATGGGCGATACAGGTCCTTGTGGCCCATGTTCTGAAATCTTCTTTGACCATGGCGACCATATTTGGGGTGGCTTACCAGGCACACCTGAAGAAGATGGCGACCGTTTCATTGAAATTTGGAACAACGTATTCATGCAGTTTAACCGTACTGCGGATGGCGTATTACACCCTCTTCCGGCGCCTTCTGTTGATACAGGTATGGGCTTAGAGCGTATTTCTGCTGTTTTACAACACGTTAACTCAAACTACGAAATTGACCTATTTCAACACTTACTCAAAGCAGCCGCTGAAATTATTGGTTTAGATACCGCTGCACTTGAAACAGAAGCTCGCGAAAAAGGTACACCTGTTCAATATCCTGCATCACTTAAAGTGGTTGCGGATCACGCACGTTCATGCTCATTCCTGATTGCTGATGGTGTAAACCCATCCAATGAAGGCCGTGGTTATGTACTTCGCCGTATTATCCGTCGTGCAGTTCGTCATGGTAACAAACTGGGTGCAACAGGCTCATTCTTCCATAAAATGTTGCAACCTTTAATTGAGGTGATGGGTCAAGCTTACCCAGAACTTGAAGCACAGAAAGTACGTATTGAAGCGCAATTGCTGAAAGAAGAAGAGCAATTTGCTAAAACTCTAGAGCAAGGTTTGAAATTGCTTGAAGGTGAATTGGCTCAACTGAAAGGTTCTGTGATTCCAGGTGAAGTGGTGTTTAAACTGTATGATACTTACGGTTTCCCAACTGACTTAACTGCTGACATCGCACGTGAACGCGATTTAACCATTGACGAAGCAGGCTTTGATGTTGAAATGGCAGCTCAGCGTCAACGTGCACGTGATGCAGGTAAATTCGCAATTGACTACAACTCTGTTGTTAAAGTTGAAGGCGAAACTCAATTTGACGGTTACGATGCAACAGCTGGTGAAGGTCAAATTATCGCGATCTATAAAGATGGCGAACAAGTTGATGAAGTCGTTGAAGGTGACGAAGCCCTCATCGTACTGAACCAAACCCCGTTCTATGCAGAAAGCGGCGGTCAAATTGGTGACACAGGTATTTTCAAAAATGATACAGGTATTTTTGAAGTCCAAGACACCAAAAAATCGGGCGGTGCTTTTGTACACCAAGGTATCGTGACGGTAGGTAGCATTAAAGTTGCTCAAAATGTTGAAGCAACCGTCAAAGCAGATATCCGCGCTGCAACTGCACGTAACCACTCTGCAACTCACCTTTTGCATGCAGCACTACGTCAAATTTTAGGCGAACACGTCCAACAAAAAGGCTCATTGGTTGCGTCAGATATTTTACGTTTTGACTTTGCCAACGATCAGCCAGTTTCATTTGAACAACTTCAAGAAATTGAACGTTTAGTGAATGCCGAAGTGATTGCAAACAGCCCTGTTACCACTGAACTTCTCGACATCGAATCTGCTAAAGCAAAAGGTGCGATGATGTTGTTTGGTGAGAAATATGGCGATGAAGTTCGTGTACTTTCAATGGGTTCAATCATTGAAGAGAAAAACTTCTCAATCGAGCTATGCGGTGGTATTCACGTTAAACGTACAGGTGACATTGGCTTGTTTAAAATCACTTCTGAAGGTGGTGTAGCTGCGGGTGTACGTCGTATTGAAGCGGTAACAGGTACCAAAGCCATTGAAGTTACTCAAAAAGCTGACCGTGATATCAATACCATCAATGGTTTATTGAAAGCTCAAAAAGACCAAACTTTAGAAAAAGTTGAAGCCTTAGTCGACACAGCATCAAGCTTGCAAAAACAGATTGAGCAACTCAATCAAAAACTTGCCAGCTTCCAAGCCACTGAACTGCTTAGCCAAGTTCAAACGCTTGCGGGTCGTCAAACGCTGATCACGACTGTTCAAAACATGGATGCGAAATCACTTCGCAATCTACATGACGGTGTGAAATCAAAATTAGAAAATGCAGTCATCGTACTTGCTGGTGTTGAAGGTGACAAAGTTAGCCTGATCGCATCTGTAGCAAAAGACTTTACTGCTTCTATTAAAGCAGGTGACATCATCAAACATCTAGCAACTGAGCTCGGTGGTAAAGGTGGTGGCAAACCTGACTTAGCACAAGGTGGCGCGCCACTAAACGAGAAGTTTGCAACAGTGATGGCAGATTTAACTGCTTGGCTTGAAGCGAAATAAAACTTCACCTTTTGTGTAACTGACCCTGAATGATGCATTCAGGGTCATGGTTTATATGGAACAACTATGGCATTAATCGTTCAAAAATATGGCGGTACCTCTATGGGTACTCCAGAGCGCATTTTAAATGTTGCTCGTCGTGTAAAGCGTTGGCATGACCACGGCCACAAGGTTGTAGTGGTTGTATCAGCAATGAGTGGCGAAACCAATCGCCTACTTGCTTTAGCGAAAGCCATTACCGAAACCCCTGACCCACGAGAATTAGACCAAATGGTTTCTACGGGTGAACAGGTAACGATTTCAATGTTAGCAATGGCGCTCAATTCTATTGGCGTTGAAGCTAAGTCACTTACGGGTCGCCAAGTCGGTATCAAAACGGACAATGCGTTTACCAAAGCACGTATCGAGTCGATTGATACCGATACCATGACTGCGCATTTGGATGCTGGTCGTGTGATCGTGGTTGCTGGTTTCCAAGGCTTCGATGCCGATGGCAACACCACCACTCTCGGCCGTGGCGGTTCAGATACTTCGGGTGTAGCACTTGCTGCTGCATTAAAAGCAGATGAATGCCAAATTTATACAGATGTAGATGGCGTTTATACTACTGACCCACGTGTTGCACCAAAAGCAAAAAAAGTAGACCGTATTTCATTTGAAGAAATGCTGGAAATGGCATCACTTGGTTCTAAAGTTCTACAAATTCGTTCGGTTGAATTTGCAGGAAAATACCAAGTGCCTTTACGCGTATTATCAAGTTTTGATAATGACGATGATGGCGCATTCGACGAAGAATTTAAAAAGAACGTCGGAACACTAATCACCACTGAGGCGGAAGACAACATGGAACAACCAATTATCTCTGGTATCGCATTTAACCGTGACGAAGCTAAACTTACGATTCTAGGTGTTCCTGATGAACCAGGTATTGCATCTAAAATTTTATCGCCAATTGGTAATGCTAACATTGAAGTGGATATGATCATCCAAAATGTTGAAGAAGATGGTACAACTGACTTCACCTTCACGGTAAACCGCGGCGAACTTGCAAAAGCAACAAAAATTCTTCAAGAAACTGCTCAAGCCATTGGTGCACGCGAAGTTGCTACACGTGACGACATTGTTAAAGTGTCAATCGTAGGTGTTGGTATGCGTTCGCATGCAGGTGTTGCAAGTAAAATGTTTACTGCCTTGGCTGATGAAGGCATCAACATTTTGATGATCTCAACTTCAGAAATCAAAATTTCTGTGATTATTGAAGAAAACTACCTAGAACTTGCTGTACGTTCTCTACACACTGCTTTCGGTTTAGACCGTGAACATGGTGAATCAAGCGCACGTGCTTAAGCAATCTTGCGAAAAACTTGTCATTGTCTGACAGTTTTTGCAAAAGACTACAAAAATCAGGAGCCACTATAGTTTTTTCTATAGTGGCTCTGTTATATTAAGCCCGAGGCTTTCTTAAATTTAGATGAATGTTATACCTAATGTCGCTAGATATCTAAAAATTCAAGTGTCATGCGGTTGTATTAAACATTTGTTTAAATTTTTTTAAATACAAAAAATTATGTATTTTACTTTAGTACAACTGCAGGTTTAGCGTTTTGCAAGGAGATAAACATGCTGATTTTGACCCGACGCGTCGGTGAAACATTAATGATTGGGGATCAAGTAAGTGTTACTGTACTTGGTGTCAAAGGCAACCAAGTTCGTATTGGTGTCAATGCTCCCAAAGAAGTATCTGTACATCGTGAAGAGATTTATCAACGCATTCAGCATGAACGTGCAATGCATGAACATCTTCAACATCTTGATCAGGACTACCAGCCTGCATTTGAAGATGAAGGTGCACAGCAGAATAATTTCAATCGTTAAGATTGAAACATTCAGATATAAAGCGGCCCGATTGGCCGCTTTAAATTTTTATACAGTCTCTTTTTGCTCAAGCGCCTCGATCACTTTCTTTACAGGCCCAAAACTACGACGATGCTCGTCGATGACCCCATGTTCAGCAATCGCCTCAAAGTGTGCTTTGGTTGGATAACCTTTGTGTTTGGCAAAACCAAACTGAGGATATTTTCGGTCCATCTCAATCATTTGATGGTCACGTGTCACTTTGGCCAAAATACTCGCCGCTGAGATTTCAGCATGTAAAGCATCCCCTCCCACAATGGCCTCACAGCTCATGCTCAAGCCTTGTGGAATTTTATTACCATCGACTAGGACATGTTCGGGCTGTATCGTCAACTGTTCAACTGCGCGGCGCATCGCAAGCAAAGATGCTTGTAAAATATTGATCTCATCAATTTCAGCGGCACTCGCCTCAGCAATCGCCCATGCCAATGCTTTTTCCTGAATTTCGACAAAAAGTTTTTCACGTTTTTTTTCAGTCAGTTTTTTAGAATCATTCAACCCTTGTATCGGGTTATTCGGGTCTAATATTACCGCAGCCGCGACCACTGAACCCACCAAAGGGCCGCGCCCTACCTCATCTGCACCTGCAATTTGCATTTTCTACTCTCATAAAAAATGGCTGATCAACAGCCATTTTAAAAATTTAACAAAAATCTATTCGGCTTAGTTTAGCATTTCAGAGGCACATGTGGCTGTTGTTTTTGTTGCTGCTAAAGCGCTATAGGTTGCCTTTGCTTTGGGATCAATGACTGCCAAAGCCAACTGCTCCTTGGATAGTACCTTCGGTGAATTTTCACCGACACAATTACACACTTCACGTTTTTTCTTTTGTTTTTGCTCTTCAGAATACAGTTTACTCGCGACAATCCATGTTGGATTAGTTTCGATTTCATTCATGCATTTTGCATGAGATGCCATTTTAATGACAGAGATTCCATCATCATCTGAACCAGATAAAGGATTCGACACACAAGCGGAAAGTATAAGTGAGCCAAACAAACAGAGAATTAACTTATCATTTTTCATACAGATATACCCTTTGTTATAAAAGAAATAAGGCTTCAATTGTTGTTATTCAAATCAATATAAAAGATAAACACCAAAAAGTACAAAAGATTTGCAAAGAGGCGAGGCATGTCCCCGCTTCTTTGATATATCACAACTTAATTCACCGCTTCAGCCACACATGCATTGATGGTTTTCGTCACAGCATTGCTAATAATGGTCGTACGCGCCGCAGGGTCAATTGCTGCGGTTGCCACATCGACAGCCGTAATATTTTGTGGGGCTTTCTCACTTACGCAACCACAAATTTCAGTCTGAATATCGGTTTTTTGGTCAGCCGTCATAAATTTGGTTGCCGTTTTCCATGCCGGCAGGTTATTCAACTCAGTCGTACATTTTGCATTAATGGCAATTTTAAGCGCCGCTGTACCCAGTTGTTGCGTGGTGGTCGTCATATTGGTCGTTGCCATATCAGTTGTTGTACAAGCCGAAAGGATCAAAGCCAAAGGGGCAAGCACTGCAATCATTTTTTTCACGGATTTATCCATTTATAACAGTTAAAGTGCGCGTATTTTGCCGAAACTTGGCTGTTTACGGAAACACTATTTCCATGCCATTTTAATATCTTTCACTTATTGCACAATTTTAAATCAGTCATGCACCATTGGTCTGTACAGCGTTGCAGAATATCAACGCTATGTTGCATCTACTACATTTTTGACCTATCTATAGTTCTATAAAATAGCGCAACATAAAAATGGATGTGAATCTAATGAACTCGGCAAATACCCATTACACGCGTACTGCTCAAATCCTGCATTGGCTCATGGCAATTATCTTTATTGCTGCTTGGCTGATTGGTTTTTATAGCGGAAACTTCCTCAGTTATGATGCTGATGGTAGCTTTAAAGGGGATGTCATTACCTTACATAAGAACATTGCAACCACGATTATCTTTCTGGTGGTGATTCGTATCTTTTGGCGCTATACCCACCCTGCACCCAAACTTCCAGACAGTATGTCACCATTAATGCAAAAAATGGCACACCTCGGTCATTTGGCTTTATATTTCATTTTGTTGGCTTTGCCCATTACTGGCTGTTTATTTAGCTGGAGTGCTGGGCACCCTGCGCCTGTATTGTACCTTTTTGAAATTCCTCGTTTAGTACAAGACAACCCAGAGTTACTCTCGATCGTGAAACCTTTACATATCTGGATTTCATGGGCAGCTGGATTGCTGTTGGTAGGTCATATTGCAGCAGCACTAAAACACCACTTTATTGATAAAGATAATGTATTAAATAGCATGACCAAACAAGCAAAGTAATACCAAGTTGAATCAGCCTAAAAGCATCAATCTGTTGCTTTTAGGACTTCATCCACCACACATCCTTTAAGCGTATTCAACACCCCCTGTTGGACCACCTGTTTTTTGACTTGTTCATCAACCAATGCACGTAACAAAGTTGTTGCAGGAATATCCTTTAACGCATTTTCACCCACGCAACCACAGATTTGCGTTTGCAGCTGATTCTTTTTTTCTTCACCAAGCAATGCTGTGCTGACTTTCCACAGCCTTGTCGCTTCAAGCTCAACACCGCACTGATACACCACTACTGGCTTTAATAGCTTTTGAGTTAACCCTGTATCTGTTTTGAGCAAATAAACTGCAAAGAGCACAAAAATAACCACAAGCAATGCAATGATTTTTTTCATATTGACCTCACATAAAAAAGACAGAGCGAACTCTGTCTTTAAAGGAGCACTAGATTAAGCAATGGCTGCAATTTCAGCCGCCCATTTTTGCTTCTCTTCTGCCGAAATAAACGACGCCTCAAAAGAGTTTAACGCCAATTGTTTTAGCTCAACTGCTGTTAAGTCCAACGCATCTGTAATAGCAATAAAGTTATCATTCATATAACCACCAAAGTACGATGGATCATCTGAATTTACTGTCACTTGCACACCTTGTTGCAACAAACGGCGGATATTGTGCTGTGCCATATCGTCAACTACACATAACTTTAAGTTACTGAGTGGACAAACTGTTAGTGGCATTTTCTCCGCGATCAAACGCTGCATTAATACAGGATCTTCTTCGGAACGTACACCGTGGTCAATACGGTTCACTTTAAGCAAATCTAAAGCTTCCCACACATATTCTGCTGGGCCTTCTTCACCCGCATGCGCAACCACTAAAAAGCCCGCTTCACGCGCTTTAGCAAAGACACGTTCAAACTTTGAAGGAGGATGCCCCACTTCGCTTGAGTCTAAGCCTACACCAATGATTTGATCTTTATAAGGCAATGCTTGCGCTAAAGTTTCAAGGGCTGCTTCTTCACTTAAATGACGCAAGAAACACATAATCAAATGCGAACTAATGCCAAATTTTGCCTTGGCATCATCACATGCGCGTTGCAGACCATTAATCACTGTTTCAAAAGCAATACCACGGTCTGTATGCGTTTGTGGGTCAAAGAACATTTCGGTATGTACTACACGATCTTCAGCACATTTTTCAAAATACGCCCAAGCCAAGTCATAAAAGTCTTGCTCATGAATTAGTACATTTGCACCAGCATAATAGATGTCTAAAAACGATTGCAAATTGTGAAAATTATAAGCCTGTTTTACTTCTTCAACCGACTTATAAGGAATGTCTATTTGATTACGCTGTGCGATTGCAAACATGAGTTCTGGCTCAAATGTCCCTTCAATATGCACATGCAATTCAGCTTTTGGTAAAGCACGAATGAGCTCCAATTGACTCATATCTTTTCCTCTTTAAAAATAAAAAAGGGCGTAAACTGAGTTTACACCCTTATCACTATTTGATGAATTAGCCACCAAATAACGCGAATTTTAATGCCCAAAGCACAGCCACAATCCACACCATGTACGGTACAGTCGCCGCTTTACCGGTGAACAATTTAACCAATGCATAGCTAATAAAGCCCATCGCAATACCATCTGCAATTGAATAGGTAAATGGCATAAATACAATGGTTAAGAACGCAGGAACGGCTTCAGTAATATCATCCCAATCAATATGGGTAATTCCCTGAATCATTAACACGCCAACAAATAACAATGCTGGAGCTGTTGCAAAACCAGGTACAGATTGAGCTAAAGGTGCTAAAAACAAACATAAGATAAATAACACACCGACCACAACTGCGGTTAAACCTGTACGGCCACCAGCAGCAACACCCGCAGACGACTCAATATATGGTGTCGTCGAAGATGTACCTAATGCTGCACCTGCAACAATTGCGGTTGAGTCTGCAAATAATGCTTTTTTCAAACGTGGAAGCTTGCCATCTTTCAGTAAGCCTGCACGGTGTGACACGCCCACCAATGTACCTGTTGAGTCAAATAAATCGACCAAGAAGAATACAAAAATGACACCCACTAAGCTTGCAGTAAATAGACCTTCGAAGTCCATTTGCATGAATGTTGGAGCAATTGAAGGAATCTCACCAACAACACCTTTGAACTCGCTTAAGCCCATTGCTGTTGAAATTGCAGTTAAAGCCAAGATGCTGATAATAATGGCACCACGCACTTTAAAGTGATGCAGCACAACCACCATCAAGAAGCCAAATAAAGCCAAAAGAACCGTCGGTTGCTTTAAGTCGCCCAATCCAACCAAAGTCGCTGGATTGTCCACAATAACGCCTGCATTTTTTAAAGCAATCAACGCAAGGAATAAACCAATTCCGCCGCCAATCGCAAGCTTAAGCGACATTGGGATTGCATTCACAATGGCTTCACGGATCTTAAACATACTGATCGCAATGAACACCAAACCTGATACAAACACTGCAGCTAAAGCAGTCTGCCAAGGCACGCCCATACCCATACACACCGAATAGGTAAAGTAAGCGTTTAAGCCCATACCTGGTGCTAATGCAATTGGATAATTTGCAACAATACCCATGACCAAACAGCCAATTGCGGCTGCAAGACAAGTTGCTACAAAGACAGCACCATGATCCATCCCCGTTTCGGATAAAATCATTGGATTCACAATAATGATGTAACACATGGTTAAGAATGTGGTTACACCTGCAAGAAGCTCTGTACGAAAACTGGTTTTATTTTCACTCAGTTTGAACATACGCTCGAGCATATTTTCTGAAGATGGATTAGGAGTCGTCATGACCTAGCCCCTGTAAATAAACTTTTAAAACTGTATAACTGCCAAAAAATTTCGACACTCAGTACGATGAAAATCTGATTAAATTTCTGGAAGTTAAAGCAATGAATATGCCAAATTTCCTCAATTCAGGAAAAGTTTATTTAGCCATGAATGGTTCAAACGCAGGGTCGAACCATATATACCTAAACAAAAAAGCCGCATAAACCGTATGCAGCTTTCAACAAAAACGTCATTTTAGACTCAAAATCTAAAATTCAAGATATCTTGGCGCGAATTATAACACACTGATTTTTAATTGTTTTAAATTTATTTTTAATTAAAATTCAACATGATAAGTCATTTAGACATGATTTTATTCTATCTTAAACGTCAAAGTACTTTAATGGAGACCTGCTCGATTATTGCTTCAGCATCGCTTTGAAGTGGGCTATTGACTTTTTCAGGCACGGCCTTTGCCTTTGAGAAAGGACTCAACTTTTGCACTTTAGGCTCAGTACTGTTCATGAGTTGATTCAACTGTTGCTGTTTTTTCGTTTCTGTATCCTGAAAAACAGCAAACCCAAGCAAACAAACAGCAGCTACAAAAATAGGGATTAGAATTTTTTTCATGACATTCACAATATCCACAACTGCACTAGCATGATTACAAATCATAACAAATAATACAAAGGGTCACACATTTATCAGATAAAAAGCATCTTCACACTTTATAGTTTTTTCTGATTTAATTATTTCAATAACATAAGATTAAGTTAAACGAGTGAGAAAAAAATATGATCAAAGTGCTCAATTTTGTAATATTTTATATTTCAAAAAATTACAGTTGATTAACCTTTTATGAACATAATTTGGTTTAGACAAGATCTTCGCATACACGACCATGCTGCACTTTGGCATGCAAACCAACATGGACCTATGCTGGCTTTAGTGATTCTATCCCCACAACAGTGGCTATTACATCATGATGCAGCTGTAAAAATTGATTTATATGTCAGACAATTGCACGATTTAAAACAGAGTCTTGCTCAGCTGAATATTCCTTTGCTCATTCTAAATATTCCGCTGTGGCAAGATATTCAACGTCAGCTTTCATCTTTGTGTCATACACTGCAAGTACAACAGATCTTTGCAAATATCGAAATGGGCGTAAATGAGCTAAAGCGCGATGCCGAAGTTCAACAATGCTTAAATCAGCAACTCATTGAATTTACGCTCTTCCAAGATCGAACCCTCTTTCCCTTAAACAGTATTCGTAACCAATCTGGTAAGCCCTATCAAGTCTTTGGCGCTTTTAAAAAAACCTGTTATGAGCGCTTAAATATTGGCTTACCGCAGTGCTACCCTCTCCCTTCTGCACAGCAACCTATACAGCTTCCTGCCGATTTAAATACAGACATTCCACACATTGAATCACTGATTGATGTGAATACGAAGGAGTTAAATCAAATTAAAGCCTATTGGCCTGAAACGGAAATATATGCGCTTTCAGTGCTCGATGATTTTATTGATCACAAAGTTAGTGACTATCAAAAAGAGAGAGACTTTCCATTTTTAAATAGCACCAGCCAACTTTCAACTTATTTAAATCTCGGGATCTTGTCAATTCGCCAGTGTCTCAATGCCCTGTTTCGTGCCCAACACTGTCAATTCATGATCGACAACTCTGGGCAACAAACTTGGTTAGATGAACTGTTATGGCGGGAGTTTTATCAGCATATTTTATTTGATTTTCCACATGTATCTAAACATCTGCCATTTAAAGCCAACACACAGCGTATTGTTTGGCGAGATTCGCCTGAAGATTTAAACGCATGGCAACAAGGTCGTACTGGTATTCCAATTGTGGATGCAGGTATGCGGCAACTACTTGCGACAGGCTGGATGCACAATCGTGTCCGTATGATTGTTGCAATGTTCTTAACTAAAAACTTGTTGATTGATTGGCGACTGGGCGAGCAATGGTTTATGCAACATTTGGCTGATGGTGACTTAGCTGCCAATAATGGCGGATGGCAATGGTGTGCCTCCACGGGTACCGATGCTGTACCTTACTTCCGAGTTTTTAACCCTGTGAGCCAATCTCAGAAATTTGATAGCAATGGTGACTATATTCGACAGTGGCTACCAGAGCTTGCACATTTAGATGCCAAAAGCATTCATGAGCCTTATGCGAAGCAGCAGAATATGGAATTGGACTATCCCCAGCCAATCGTCGATTTAAAATCGAGTCGTATTCGTGCCATCGAAGCATTTAAAGGGCTTTAAACATTCAAAGCTTGGGCTAAGTTCTGTTTAGCTAGACGCTCATAGCACTTTTGGAAAAATGGCGTCTGGTACAGTGGCTGCGTTTCTAAAAAGTGCCTTAACACTTGTTGACGCTTCTGCACATAAAGTGAAGGCTCAACCCAAGCATATTCTTGCCGAATTTGGCGTTCATATTCAGCAAAACGCATAGGGTCACTGGCTAAAATAGCCAGATCAATATCCAATAGATAAGCCAAATCAGTGTCAGCTGTCGGTGCATGTGCTTTGGTTGCCAAAATCCATGCGTAGATCTTTGCAATTTGCTCAGCTCCAAGCACATTTTCAAGCATCCGTTGCATGTAGTCGGCGCTTTGCTGCTCATTGTCATGTGCTTGCGGGTTATAAATGACATCATGAAACCAAATGGCCAACTCAACAGACAAAGTATCGTCCAAGTGGGTTTTGATCTGATGAAAATGCTCAAAACATTCAACAATATGTTGAATGCTATGATAATGCCGCTGTACTTCACTATAGGCGTTATACAGCGAGGCATAGGCCTTTTGAGTGGTATCGTCATCCAAACTCAATTGCTTTGCGGTGAGCGCCCAATAGTCCTGAAACTGTTTTGTATACTGCACCATTGGAATGCCCTTTCGTTATGCTGCCTGTTCATCTCGTTTAAAGACCAACTCACCTTTTAATGAGCTGTCGGCATCAAAGTAATAACCATCTGTCTGGAATGATTTTAACCCTTCAATTTGATCAATTTGGTTTTCAATCATATAACGCGCCATCAAACCACGCGCTTTTTTGGCATAGAAACTAATAACTTTATATTTGCCATTTTTCTGATCTAAAAACACAGGTTTAATAATGTCTGCTTGGATTTTGCTTTCTTTCACAGATTTATAGTATTCATCCGAAGCAATATTCAGCAAAATTTTAGAACCTGCCTGTTCTAAATCTTGGTTAATTAAATTGGTAATGTGATTGCCCCAAAACTCATACAGATTATGTCCACGTGGATTAGCCAGCTTGGTTCCCATCTCTAAACGATACGGCATCATCAAGTCCAATGGTCGTAGTAAACCATATAACCCAGAGAGCATTCTTAAATGTTGCTGTGTATATTCAATGTTCGACTCTGACAAATGATAAGCATCTAAACCAGTATAGACATCGCCTTTAAAAGCAAACATGGCTTGTCGCGCATTGGCAAAGTTGAATTCTGGCTGCCAATCACGAAAACGATCAACGTTTAAGGTGGCAATTTTTTCACTGACGCTCATTAAGTTTGCAATTTCACTTGCTGACAGTTTGCGACTAACTTCGATCAATTTTTGGGAATGTTGCAGCAATCTGGGTTGTGTATACGCATCGGTGGGTAAAGCAGTTTGGTAATCTAAAGTTTTGGCAGGAGAAACAAGGGCAAGCATAGATAACCTGATTAAAAAACAATTAAACAGACTATATCAGTAGACTTATTTTATTGCCAATCTGTGTTTTTAATAAGCATAAACGGTTAAACTAGCCCATTCTCCTGTTATATGTATCGATTCTCTATGTCTGAGCAGATGTTCATTCAAGGTCCAGTTGGGCAAATTGAAGTTTTTGTAGATTATCCACAGGGTGAAGTGAAAGGATTCGCGGTAGTTACTCACCCCCATCCACTCCAAGGTGGTACGCCTCAACATAAGGTTCCTGCATTGCTTGCGCAAATGTTCTTAGAACGTGGTTGCATTGTGTACCGTCCAAGTTTCCGTGGCTCAGGTCAAAGTGTTGGTCTACACGACGAAGGTCATGGCGAAACTGATGATGTTCTTGAAGTGATTAAGCATGCTCGTGCAGCACATACAACTTTACCCTTCTATGCAGGTGGTTTTAGTTTCGGCGCGCATGTCATGGCGAAATGCTATGATGCTTTACAAGAAGAAATTCGACCAAAACAAACCATTCTATGTGGTCTACCAACGGCAACGGTCGCAGGTGTGCGCCACTATGTAACACCACAACTGAAAGGTGACATCTTATTCATCCATGGCGAAGCCGATGAAGTAACCTTACTGTCTGATATGATTACATGGGCTAAACCGCAGCGCCATTTAGTGACTGTATTACCTGGTGCAAACCATTTCTTTACAGGCTACCTAAAACAGTTACGTATTGCGATTACACGTTTCCTGTGGATTTAACGCATTACTAAGTTCAAGAAAGAAATGGCTGTCTAACATTAGATCCTTTCTTTCTTGAACTCTTTATTTTTAATTCAAGCTGATCTCTTTTTCTATTCCAACGCTTAATAAGCCATTTCAAGCAGCTTCATTAGTCGTCTGTTATATCTCTTCTGTTCCCAAAATAATTTTAAGCTTCCTTTTGAGCGCTAAACTAAATCAGCACGATCTCCATCCAATGCCTGTTTTAAAAGTTTAATCCTGCTAATGGTACTTTATGCAACAATCTACGCTTGAACTTGATATATTCTGCACATCATTATTCAAATAATAAATTATACAATCAACATCTTAGCTCGTGAGAGCTATTCATTTAAATAATTTTTAAAATATTCAGGGATTTTATGAAAACAATTCTCGGGGCAGTTTTAGTCACTATAGCCACCACATCAGCCTGTGCTCAGGACATTATAGGAACTTGGCGTTATATCGATGATAAAACTGGAGAACCCAAAGGTCTGGTGAAAATTGAAAAGCAAACCAATGGGACTTATGCTGGAACTGCACTAAAAGCAACTCCTCGTCCAGGTTATACAGCAAAAGAGTTCTGCACCAACTGCCCTGCTCCCTACACCGATAAGCCTATTATTGGTATGCAAGTGATTACCGGTTTAAAAACTGAAAATAATATTAATTATACACATGGCAAAATCATTGATCCCGTTTCAGGCAAGCTGTATAGCCTAAAAGGTAAAATTAGCCCAAATGGGAAAAAGCTATTCTTAAGAGGATATTTAGGTGTTTCTGCTGTGGGACGTAGCCAAACTTGGTTACGTGTGGAATAAGTCTTATAGCACATCCAGTTATAAGCGGGTTGACACATCAAAATATTAAACGTGTTCTGTCCTAAAAAATGCTGAATCAGGAAAAACCAATTCAGCATTTTTTATCTATTCAATTAGCCTTTCCATTCAAACTCAGTAAAACTTTTATCTGTTTTTAGTGTGGTTTCAACCGCTTGTGCCAATTGATTTAATAAGCTTCGTTCAGCAATTCGGTCTAACCAGTCTTGCTCCTCATCTGGATAAGAGGCAATTTCGCACACCAGATTTCCTTCGCTGTCATGACCTTGGCACGTAATAGACAGTGGCAAAGTATGATTATCGACACTCACAGCCACCTGATCACCACTTTGTGGCAAAGTTTCAAAACCAAATTGACCTAACTTTTGAACCAGTAGGTCTTGTACTTGCTTCTGTACTACACCACTTTCACTTACTTCCTGCTGCTGTCCATGCTGTGCTGTGAATTGTAATTTTCTCATTGATCATCCCAAAGGCTTTTTTGTTATATGGGTTTAGCATAATGGCTTAACACAAAACAGCCAAGCAAAAGCTTGGCTGTTCTCACACAAAATCTCTAAGCTTTAGTCTTATTCAGTGACTTGGATCGCTAAACCAGCTTGATTGCTTAATTGCGTAAAGGTCGGGAAACTGGTTGCAACCGTTTCAGTACCAATGATTTTAATTTCACCCGAGGTGCGTAAACCTGCCATTGAGAAACTCATTGCAATACGGTGATCGTGATGTGATTCAATTTCTCCACCGGTGAAAATCGCGCCCCACTCGCCCGAATGGCCTTTACCTTCAATGATGATGCCATCGTCAGTCGGCGTACAATCGATACCCATGGTTTTTAAACCATCCGCCATCACTTGAATACGGTCTGATTCTTTCACACGCAGCTCAGCAGCGCCCGTTAATACGGTTTGTCCTTCAGCACATGCCGCAGCAATAAACAATGCAGGGAATTCATCAATCGCCAATGGCACTTGATCTTCAGGCATATGAATACCTTTCAGTGTACGTGTGCCTTGAATACGAATGTCTGCAATCGGCTCTCCGCCTGCAATACGTTCATTTTGAACCGTAATGTCCGCACCCATTTGCTTCAAAATCTCGATCACACCTGTACGCGTTGGGTTAATGCCCACGGCTTCTAAAGTGACGTCTGAACCTTCAGTAATCGCAGCACCCACCATAAAGAAAGCAGCCGATGAAATATCTGATGGCACTTGAATCTCTGTACCGACTAACTTACCGCCACCTTGCAGTGAAATACGGTTGCCTTCTGTTTTCACATCATAACCAAATGCACGTAGCATACGTTCAGTATGGTCACGCGTAGGTTCTGGTTCGCTAACAGATGTTTCACCTGCTGCCCACAAACCTGCCAATAAAATCCCAGATTTCACCTGCGCAGATGCCATTGGCAAGTCATAGTGAATGCCTTGTAAAGCTTGGTTTCCAGTGATCGAAACAGGCGGCGTACCACGCTCACCTGTGGTTTGAATCTGTGCGCCCATTTCGCGTAACGGTTTAGCGATACGTTCCATTGGACGCTTCGACAGTGATGCATCACCCGTCATGACAGAGTCAAATTTTTGTGCAGAAAGCATGCCTGAAAGCAGTCGCATCGAAGTACCCGAGTTACCCATGTAAAGCGCACTTGCTGGCGCTTTTAGGCCATTTACGCCCACACCATGAATCGTCACTTCACCATTTTTAGGACCTTCAATGCTGACTCCCATATCACGGAAGGCTTGTAAGGTTGCTAACGCATCTTCACCTTCCAAGAAACCTGTCACATGCGTCGTTCCTTCCGCAATTGCACCAAACATGATTGAACGGTGTGACACAGATTTATCGCCTGGCACGCTAAACTTACCTTGGAAACTCTTTTTACCCGGTAATATGGTGAATTGCTGTGTCGTCACTTTATTGTTCTCCATGAAAGGTTTTTGAGCGAGCATATGGTTAAAATGCTGGCGTGCTGCTTGCGCATGTCCAAGCAAGCCCATTAAAGCATGTGAATCTTCGTCTTCAATGAGTTTACGAATCGTTGCCAGTTGGTTTTCAAAACCGTCTACGGCATTTAAAATGGCTTTTTTATTGGCAAAAAAGATGTCATGCCACATTTGCGGGTCACTTGCCGCAATTCGAGAAAAATCGCGGAATCCCCCCGCAGCATAGCGAAAAATGTCTAAATTATCTTCACGGTTTGCTAGTTGTTCAACTAAGTTAAAAGCCATCAAATGCGGAAGATGACTGGTATGCGCTAAGACTTCATCATGCTTGGCCACATCCATACAAATCACTTCTGCTTTCGCAGCTTGCCACAGTTGGATCAGTTTCTCTACGGCCCAATCAGCACTGGTCGGTAACGGTGTCAAAATCACTTTATGATTTGCAAATAAATCGACCTTACCCGCATGCACACCTGTATGTTCTGCACCCGCAATTGGATGCCCCGGTACAAAGCCAGCAGGTAATGCCTCACCGTACACGGCTTTGGCCGCGTCGACCACATTGCCTTTGGTACTGCCTACATCGGTAATAATCGTATGTTCTTGCAAATATGGTTTGATGGTTTCCAAGACTTTTTGCGTTGCACGAACGGGTAAGGCTAGAACCACCAAGTCCGCACCTTGAACCGCCTGTACAGGATCGCTATACCCCTGTTGGATTAAGCCCAAAGCTTTGGCATCCTGTAAGGTTTTTTCCGAACGTGTAGAGGCTACAATGTTTTGGGTTAAACCTTCAGCAATCATCACCCGTGCAAGACTCGAACCAATCAGTCCAAGACCAATAAATGCAACTTTTTCAAATAGTGGCACAGACATAATTTAAGCGTTCGCCTCTAAACCTAGTACGTTGGCCAAAGCCGTTAGAAATTTCGTATTTTCAGCTTCAGTTCCAATCGATACTCGTAAATGATTGGCAATGCCCACGGGACGAACAATCACCCCCTCTTTTAATAAAGCATTAAAAGTTTGTGCAGGATCGGCTTGTATATCGACCAAAATAAAGTTAGAACGAGAAGGCTCATAGTTTAGGCCTAACGCTTTAAAACCTGCTTCAAGTTGCACCATGCCAGCTTTATTGACCACACGTGATTTCTCAATGAAATCTTCATCTTTCAGTGCAGCAACTGCTGCCACCATGGCTAAATGGTTGACGTTAAACGGCTGACGTATACGATTTAAGAAATCTGTCACTTCTGCCGATGCTAAAGCAAAACCAACACGGAGTGCCGCTAAACCAAAGCACTTCGACATGGTACGGCTAACAATCAGGTTTGAATACTGTGCTAAAAACTTCAAGCTATTAAAATTTTCTGGAAAATATTCCACATAAGCTTCATCTAAAACCACGATCACATGACTTGGTACTTTTTGCATGAAGCGCTCAAATGCAGCCTCTTCAAACCAAGTTCCTGTCGGATTATTGGGATTCGCAATAAACACCAATTTGGTATTGTTTTTAATTGCTGCCGCCATCGCGTCAAGGTCATGCGAAAAACCTTGAGCAGGTACCTCAATCGCTTCGGCATTGATGGCTTGCGTGACCAAAGCATAAACTGCAAATGCGTGTTGGCTATACACCACCGAGTCTTTATCTGAAACAAATGCACGGGCAAAAATTTCAAGTAAATCGTTTGAACCATTGCCTAAAGTAATACAATCATGCGCGACACCAAACTGCGCATGAACTTGATCCTTCAAGATAAAACCACCACCGTCTGGATATCGTCCAATTTCCGCCAATTCAGCAGCAACTGCTTCTTTTACTTTGTCAGAACAACCCAAAGGGTTTTCATTTGAGGCAAGTTTAACAATATCGGTTATTCCCAATTCACGCTCTAATTCGCTGATTGGCTTACCTGGTTGATATGGTTTTAACTTCGCAATACCTTCATTGGCTGGAGCAAACGACATGTGACCTTTCCATTCTTACAAGTGGTGTACATGGTTGAGTTTGGAGTAAACCCAACCACCTTAGAGATTACAATACTGCAATCGGGTATGAACCCAATACTCGAACTTCTTTCACGAGTGGACGAATCTCTTCAATCGCCGCTTTAACATTGTCTTGTTCCACATGACCTTCTAAGTCGATGAAGAAGACATAAGCCCATTTTTCAGGCAATGCAGGACGCGTTTCGATACTGGTCAAACTAATGTTGTGCTTTGCAAATGGTGCAAGGATTTCCAATAATGCACCTGCACGATCATGTGCAGAAATCAGCAATGACGTTTTATCATTACCGCTTTGCGGGATTCTTTCACGACCAATCACCAAGAAACGTGTGGTGTTCTCAGGATTATCTTCAATATTACTGTGTAAAATTTCTAAATCATAAATACTTGCTGCAACATCAGATGCAATAGCAGCAGAATGCCATTCAGTACGAATACGACGTGCTGCTTCAGCATTTGAACTTAAAGCTACACGTTCCACACCTGGATAGTGTGCGTCTAACCATGCACGGCACTGCGCCAAAGTTTGCTGATGCGCATAAATTTGTTTAATGCTATCTTTACGCGTGTTTTCGGACACAAGAAACTGGTGATGAATACGCAATTCAACTTCACCAATCACATTTAAGTGTGAGGCTTTAAAACAATCCAAAGTATGATTGACCACACCTTCTGACGAGTTTTCTACTGGCACCAAACCATAGTGTGCACTGCCTGCTTCCACTTCACGGAACACTTCATCAATAGTCGGTAAAGGACGAACTACAGCATCATGACCAAAATGCTTCAACACCGCAGAATGTGTATACGTACCAACTGGGCCTAAAAATGCAATACTTTGCGGTGCTTCTAGGGCCAAACATGCAGACATGATTTCACGGAACAAACGTGCCATGGTCACATCAGACAAAGGGCCTTCATTACGCTCCATAACATTCCGTAAAACTTGCGCCTCACGTTCTGGACGGTAAAACATTGGATTCTCTTCAGAAGCAAATTTTGCTTTTGCAACAGCTTCCGCCAGTTTCGCTCGACGGTTAATAAGTTGTTGAATCTGTTGATCAACAGAGTCGATATCCTGACGGATTTGATTGAGGTCAAGAGAAGTCGTTGTGTTTTGATCGTCTTGGATCATTGTTATGTCGCCCTTCATATACATTGTGCAAACAGTATAACAATAGTTAGCTTTGAAATCTTGCGCAATAAGACTTTACGTGTTTCAGTGCTAAAAACATACAGTTGATTTAATCATCAAGTTTATCAATAAACTGCCCCAATAATAGACATCAATAAAACCACTGAGCCCTGCCTATTTTCTTCGTGCTGTTATGCATAGAACATCGCTCAATCAAAACTCTAAGACGATGGTATTTGGGTCTTAACTCAACGCTTTTAAAGCTGCGTCTAGGTTTTGAAAAACTTTGCTACACCTTCACAAAAATCACCATTTATCTGTATTTCAGTGCGTTAGACTTTTTTTTAAAATATGCTTTACTTAAGTTGACGTATTCATAACAAAGAGAGTATGCAGCAGTAGCGATTGCTCTATAGTCTCAATAAAACAAAACAATAATGAACCGTAGGTACTGTCATGCACAAAAAAATTGCAGTCTTGGTCACCTATGACTTTGAGGATGCCGAATATGCTGAACCCGTAGAAGCATTTCGAGCAGCTCGGCATAGTATTATTAACCTTGAAAGTCAGGCTGGCAAAATCATATATGGCAAAAAGCGTAAAGCCTTTGTCACCATCGACCAAAGTATCGATGATGCCTCCGTGCATGATTTCGATGCCTTACTCATCCCGGGCGGTTTTTCTCCAGACAACCTCTGCCAAGACGAACGCTATGTCTTATTTGTCAGGCACTTTGCAAACACGCAAAAACCCATTTTATGCAGTGCAGACGCTCCGCAAATTTTAATGCATGCAGGAGTTGTGAAAGGTAGACGCATGACGTGTATCCATCACCTTCATCAAGACTTAAAAGATGCAGGTGCAGTGCTGTATGACACAGGTGTTGTGAATGACAATAATTTATACATTTCATCACAAACCCAATATGACCTCCCCGCCTTTATACAAGAAAGTTTATTGGTACTGAACCGATAAAAAAGAGCCTACTTGAGGCTCTTTTTAGACACATGTTTATATCAACACCTAAGGCTTAGCGCCCAAGTAAGCTACGCGCGACAATTTCTTTCATAATTTCATTGGTCCCGCCGTAAATGCGTTGAATACGTGCATCGACAAAGAAACGTGAAATTGGATATTCACTCATATAGCCATAGCCACCAAAGAGCTGCAATAAATTATCTGCCACCTTCATTTGCATATCTGTTGAAAAGCTTTTCAGCGCAGCTGCGGTTTCGACATCCAGCTTGCCTTGCATATAAAGCTCAACGTTTTGATTGTAAAAAGCAGCTGTGGCTTGTTCATCAATCTTGGCTTGAGCCAAAACAAAACGTGTATTTTGAAACTGCGAAATATGTTGACCAAAGGCTTGGCGCTCTTTGACGTATTGGATGGTGACATCAATCGAACCGCGAATTGCACCTATAGCCGTTGCTGCAATTGCTGTACGCTCCCGTGGTAGCTCTTGCATCAAATAAGCAAAACCTTGACCTGCTTGTCCCAACAATTGATCTTTCGGGACTTTTACGTTGTCATAAAACAACTCAGAAGTGTCTTGTGAATGTAGCCCAATTTTGTCGAGGTTAGTGCCTTTTTTAAACCCTTCTAAGTGGGTATCGACCAACATCAGCGAAACACCCTTTGCGCGGGCTTGCGGATCAGTTTTTACCGCCAACACCACAAGGTCGGCATGCTGCCCATTTGAAATAAAGGTTTTAGAGCCATTTAAAATATAATGCTCACCTTGCAAAATGGCATTACTTCGCATGGCTTGTAAGTCTGAACCCGCACCCGGTTCCGTCATCCCAATCGCACCGACCACTTCACCTGACACCATTTTCGGTAACCAGTACTGCTTCTGTGCTTCAGTTCCGATATGCAAAATATAAGGCGCAGCAATTTCAGAGTGACAAGAAATACCTGTCGATAAAGCACTAAACCCTGCACGTGCCGACTCTTCCACCAACATCAGTGAATAATGCGTTGGAACACCATAACCGCCATATTCCTCTGGAACATCGACACATAAGAAACCATTTTCACCCAAGGCATTCCAGACTGAGCGCGGCATTAAGCCCTCTCGTTCCCACTGTTCATAGTGTGGCGCAATGTGTTCATTCATAAAACGGCGAAAGTTATCGCGAAATAGTTCTAGGTCTGCATCATAATTCAACATGCTTCTTCCTTGTAGTGACGTTATTTTATTATTCAGCTCACATGCTAGCCATTTTTAACGCAACTGTCATGAACGCATCAGGCCATTTTATATTCCAATAAAAAAGGAAGCCCTTGGGCTTCCTATTTAAGATGAACTCAAATTATGCGTGAGCATTTTCTTCAACAGCCATCAAGCGGTCTACTTCTTCTGGATTTGCAAGTGCGAAGTTTAATTTTTCTTGGTCTAACTGACCGACCCATTTCGCAACAACAATCGTTGCCAATGAGTTACCCACCAAGTTGGTTAAGGCACGTGCTTCAGACATGAAACGATCAATACCTAAGATGAGCGCAAGACCCGCTACTGGAATGTGACCAACGGCTGACAAAGTCGCTGCCATCACAATAAAGCCAGAACCTGTTACACCCGCAGCACCTTTCGATGAAATCAATAGCACGCCCAATAACGTCACTTGGTGCATGAGATCGAGCTGAGTATTGGTCGCTTGTGCAATGAAGATTGCCGCCATTGTCAGGTAGATTGAGGTACCGTCTAAGTTAAATGAATAACCTGTTGGAATAACCAAACCAACCACTGACTTTTCACAACCTGCAATTTCAAGTTTTTTCAGCATACGCGGTAAAACCGATTCTGAAGATGACGTACCCAGTACGATCAACAACTCTTCGCGAATCATACGAATCATTTTCAAAATGCTGAAGCCACAAAGACGTGAAATTGTGCCTAAAACCAAGAAAATGAAAAGTAAACAGGTAATGTAGAAACAGATAATCAACTGAGCAAGCTGCGCCAAGCTACCAATACCATATTTACCGATGGTATATGCCATTGCACCAAAAGCACCAATTGGAGCAAGTTTCATGATCATGTTTACAATGTTAAAGAACACATGCGAAATTTGATCGATGAACTTCAGTACAGGTTTACCTGCATCACCCAACTTATGTAATGCAAAACCAAACATCAAGGCAAAGAGCAGCACTTGCAGGATTTCACCTTCAGCAAATGCACCAACCACAGTGTTTGGAATAATATGCATAAAGAAGTCGACAGTCGATTGCTGCTGACCCGACTCAACAAACTTCGAGATACCAGAAGTATCTAATGTTGAAGGGTCAACGTTCATGCCCACACCTGGCTTCCAGATGTTAATGACCAGTAAACCGATCAATAGTGCAATAGTCGATACAATTTCAAAGTAAAGTAGCGCAACACCGCCTGTTTTACCCACAGACTTCATACTTTCCATACCCGCGATACCACTCACGACGGTACAGAAAATTACTGGTGCAATAATCATCTTGATCAGCTTAATAAAGCCTTGACCTAGAGGATAAAAAAGCTCGCCCCAGCCAGGTACATATTTTTCAACGCCATTGATAACTTGCGTACCACTAGGGAAAAAATGTCCTACTAAGATACCCGCAATAATCGCGACAATAACTTGAAAATATAGTGACTTATAGATTGGTTTCTTAGTCATAACGAATACTTCTGTAAATCAAAAGACTGAAAAAATCGGTATACCTATACTTCCTCATAGGTAGTTGGCTTTCTGATAAACACAAAAAAGCCCACAGTTTGGACCGCATCCAAACACCGGGTAAAAAAATCATGGTGTACAAACAACAGCACTGTGACAAAAATCACAGTTCATTCACATTTACTGCAATGGGAGAGACTAAAAACTAGCGAGTCACAATAATTGGGTAAATTTTACCTAACATTCTTTAATCAAAGTAAACTGATTTTAATCATAATGTATAAAATCTAAACAATATGCCTCATACTTTAGTCTAATGGTGAAAAATTTATTTAAAATTAAAAGTGCTGATTTTTTTGATTGTTCCACTAAAATAACACAACCCAGCCTTCACTTACTTTGGTTTTTTCATGAACAACAAAAGAAATATTTATAAAGATGCTGAGCACCCTTTTGCCCAGTTTGTTCGCATTATTGGCAAAGGGAAAAATGGGGCACGCTCACTCAGTTATGAAGAAGCTTACCAAGCCTTTGATATGATCTTGAAAAATCAAGTGTTGGATGTACAACTCGGTGCATTTCTGATGCTACTTCGGGTTAAGGAAGAATCTGTAGATGAACTGGCAGGCTTTGTTCAAGCCACACGAGATCAACTGCCATTCACGCCTTTAGAGGTCGATTTAGACTGGTCTTCTTATGCAGGCAAGCGTAAACACTATCCATGGTTTCTCTTAGCGGCACTGACTTTAGCCAAAGCAGGTTATAAAGTCGTGATGCACGGTGCATCAGGTCATACCATTAACCGTGTTTATACTGAACAGGTATTAGAATATCTCGATTTTAATATTTGCCAAACTCAAGCAGATGTGGAACAGGAATTAGCGACGCGTAATTTTGCTTATCTACCGCTGCACGCCATCTCGCCGATTTTAAGTGACTTAATTTCCCTACGAAATGTTATGGGTCTTCGTTCACCCATTCATACTCTTGCGCGCTTGATCAATCCCTTTAATGCCAAAGCGACCTTGCAAGCTATTTTCCATCCTGCCTATCGTGGTTCGCATCAGCAAGCGGCTTTTAAACTGGGTTATCAAAATAGCGCTGTCATTAAAGGTGAAGGCGGCGAATTTGAACGTAACCCAGATGCCAAAACACTGATCTGCGGTATCAAAAATGGTGAACTCTACGAACATGAGCTCCCTAAACTCACCGACAACCGAAGCCCAATTGAAGAAGAGTTAGATTTGGCTGAGTTTAAAGCAGTTTGGCTGGGTGAAAAACAGCATGAATATGGTGAAATAGCAGTGACTGAAACCATTGGCATTGCACTATATACCATGGGGGTCTGCGATACATATAGCGATGCCATGCAACAGGCCAAGCAGCTTTGGCGCACTCGTTTCTAAACTGAAGGGACAAACAAAAGCGTGAACGTTATTCGTCACGCTTTTCGATCCAGTAAAAGTCAGCCCAGTAAGGATAACGCTTTCCTGAAGAATGAATATTTCTGAGAATCAACTGATCACCAATATGAATGTCGATTTTTTGAGATTCATAAGGGCCAGATAAATAAACATCTTTTTGTTGTCCTATTAGGCTTGAACAATAGATTTGATGGCTTTTTATCTTTTTCGATGCTTCGCCTGCATAGGCGTTATGGATGTTTATTCCAATCAATAACATCGGATAACCATCATTTTTCATTGATGTGTATTGTGTGATGGGATTTTGAAAATTTTGACTCGGTAACACAGAAACATCTAATAAACATTCAATTTTTCTTGCATCACTTGGTCGCTCTGCAAATACATTGGTCGAAATTGCAGTAATAAAGAATAAACCGAGTCGAGTGAGCTTTATTATTTTTATAAGCATAATGATTGAAACAGTTTGAAGGTTACTTTTTTAAATTGAGTTGTTGAATCACCAAGCATCTGTTGCTGAGCGATTCAACGTATTTTAATCAATTAAATAAAGCGAATAGGTTTAAATTCTGGTTCAGGCACATGAGAATCACACTCCTCACCTTCTTCTTTATGCCCTTTATCTATATAACCCGTACGTTCTTTTTCAGGAGTATTCTGATGCTCCCAAGCAATAACGGCTTGCATACAAGTTTGACGTTGTTCAGCAGTCAACACAACGCCATTTGGCCATTTACCAATTTCTACAGCTGTTTTTAAACGCTCAACAATATCGGCATCTAAAATAGAAAGCATCTGTTCAATATTCATGATTTAATCCTGTTGAAAAGAGTCAAAATCTTGGTTCCAACCGAGTTTAGTACGGCATGACATATAAAAATCATAACCCGGTGGATGTAATAAATTCAGTTTAAAGGGGTGCTTACGAATATGTAAGCTATCACCCACATTGAGCGAAACACTGTGTTGACCATCGGCACTGACCATCGGCAAGACACGGTTTTCACGAATCAGAAGCTTAATTTCACTGTGTCCACCCACCACAATCGGACGTGAAGACAAGGTATGCGGATGCATCGGTACCAAAGCAATGGCATCCATCCCCGGATGCACGATTGGTCCACCACCTGACAACGAATAGGCTGTTGAACCCGTTGGCGTCGATACAATCAAACCATCACTGTGCTGACGGTAGACATATTGACCATCGATATTGAGTTCGAAGTCAATCATATGCACAGATTTACCCGAGTGTAATACCACATCGTTTAGGGCAATCGCATCATAAATCGTCTCGCCCTTTGAGCGAATTTCCATTTCCAATAAGAAACGACGATCTAACTGAAACTCACCTTTTAAAACTTGATCGAGCTTAAAAATCACTTCAGTCGGCTTGATGTCGGTTAAAAATCCCAAACGTCCTCGGTTTACACCCATTACAGGGGTATTAAATTTGACCAAGGCACGTGCAGCATGCAGAAGTGAGCCATCCCCGCCCACCACAATCACCAAATCGACCACTTCACCCAGAAGTGCGCGACTCACCGTTTGTGTGTTTTTATAAGGAACCAGTTCAGCGGTTTGCGCATCAAAAACGGGATGTAACCCTAAGCTGAGTAGATGATCATGAATAAGACATAAGGTTTCGACAACTGAAGACTTATCTGGACGTCCAATTAAGCCTATGTTTCGAAATGTTTTATGTGAAATTTGCACCTGCAACATCGCTCCGCTACGATTCCCGCCTATCATAACATTATTTATTTAAATTGATTCAAAAACTAAAGTGACTGCTGCTACACGCGGAATTGTCTCTATATTTCAGTTTGTTCACAGTTTAATTATTGCAAATTAGCGAAAAGCTTCGCATGATTAGCACAATTTCTCAGGATCTTATTCGTATTTATGAAGTCAGAACGTGGCATAGGTTTAATTGCACTGATCTTCTGCATCTTAGTCATTGCAGCATTCTTGGTGTTTAGTGTTTATTTAATAAGACTCGACTCCGTTGTACGTGACAAGTTTGAAGGCAAACGCTGGGACATTCCTGCGAAGGTATTCGCACGCCCGCTCGAAGTGTATACCAATGCCCCTGTCAGTCAGGCTGACTTCACTCAAGAGTTAAAACTTTTGGGCTATAAGTCCTCGGAAAACTATACCAAATCAGGGAACTTTGTCAGTTCTGGCAATGAGCTATATGTACACACCCGTGGCTTTGACTTCGGTGATAGTGTCGAGCCTGAACAAGTGCTTAAAGTCACCTTTGCCGATGAGCAAGTGGCTGAAGTCAGTGCAACTAAACCCTCTTCTACAGGGATTGCACGTTTAGAGCCGATGCTGATTGGCGGGATTTATCCGCAGCATAACGAAGACCGTGTCCTGATTAAACTCGACAAAGTCCCTAAGCCTTTAATTGAGGCTTTAATTGCAACAGAAGATCGTAATTTCTATAGTCACCACGGCGTTTCGATTCGTGGTACGGCACGTGCGATTGTGAGTAATGTCACGGGTGGAAAACGTCAAGGTGGTTCAACACTGACCCAACAGTTGGTGAAAAACTTCTATCTCACCCCTGAAAAAACCATTAAGCGTAAAGTCAATGAAGCATTTATGGCTTTATTGGTCGAATTTCACTATGACAAAGATGAAATTTTAGAAGCCTATCTCAATGAAGTGAACCTCGGTCAAAATGGCAACTATTCTATTAATGGTTATGGTTTGGCTTCGCAGTTTTACTTCGGGATGCCTTTGCGTGAGCTAAATATTGCGCAACAAGCTTATTTGGTAGGTTTGGTACAAGGTCCAACCTTATATAACCCTTGGCGTAACCCAGAAGCTGCGAAAAAGCGCCGTAATATTGTTTTAAACAACATGTTGGTCATGGGCTATCTAACCCAAGAACAATATGAAACTGAAACAGCTCGCCCTTTAAATGTGATTGCCAAACCGACTCTCGGCCCTTCACGTTTCCCAGATTTCTTAGACATTGTGCGTCGTCAGTTACGTACTGAATACCAAGAAGGTGATTTGACCAACCAAGGTCTACGCATCTTTACAACGCTCGATCCGATTGCCCAAACCAAAATTCAAGATGCGTTTAAATCGACTGTTGGCCGCTTAAGCCGTGGCTCAAGCCGTCTAAAAGAGCTGCAAGGTGCGGTATTGGTTGCACATCCTGAAAATGGTGAATTAGTTGCAGCTGTTGGTTCAACCCAAGACTTTACTGGTTTTAACCGTGCACTCGATGCCAAACGTCAAGTCGGCTCACTGCTTAAACCGGTGATTTACCTCAGTGCAATTCAGTCGGGACGTTACAACTGGGCCAGCCCAATTGAAGATAGCAGCATTAGTATTCAAGCCAATGGTAAAGCATGGACACCTAAGAACTATAGCGGTGGCGAACACGGCGTTGTACCAATGGTACAGGCACTGTCTAATTCATATAACTTGTCAGCAGTTCGCCTTGGTCAAGAGTTTGGTTTATCAACGTTTAGTAACCACCTAAAACGTTTTGGTGTGACCAGTAATATTCCAACCTATCCATCCATTTTCTTGGGTGCGGTAGACATGTCTCCGATGGAAATGCTCAGCATTTATGGCAACTTTGCCACAGGCGGTTTTAAGTATCCGACTAAATCCATTCGTACTGTTGTCGATCAAAATGGTCGCTTGCTGACCCGTTATGGTTTAAATGTCCAACAAACTATTGACCCTGCTTCTGCCTATGTCCTGAACTATGGTCTACAACAAGTGATGACCTCAGGTACAGGTCGTTCAGCTTATAACACTCTGCCGAACTCGCTTCAGCTTGCAGGCAAATCGGGAACCACCAATGACACTCGTGACTCATGGTTTGCAGGGTACTCGGGCAATTATGTTTCTGTGGTTTGGCTAGGTTTAGATGACAACAAACAAACAGGCTTAACAGGTTCTTCAGGTGCGTTACCAGTGTGGACCAGTGTAATGAGCCAGCTGCGTCAAAAACCAGTCAACTTACGCCAACCGGATGATGTGCAATGGCACTGGATTGATCGTGGCACGGGTTATCTTGCTGCTCAAGGTTGTGAGGGCGCAATGTATATTCCTCTCTTGCGAAACACCGTACCGCGTAAAGCAACTGCATGTGGCTTACCGCATTATCAAGTTGAACCCAGTTACAATCCTGAAACAGATGGTTACCAAGCTACACCTGAACAAGGCGACAGCATAGACAACTATATTCGTGAAAGTGAATCGAACATGCAGCGCAACTTAGAAGATGAGACGCAAGTCATTTCAAGTGGTAGCTACCAACCTGAATAAATAGGACGGATTTAAATTTTGATGTGGTTTAAACGGTTAAGTATCTTAGCAACCATCGTGACTGTGGCAGGCTGTCAAAGCCTCCCACAGCCATCTGAAAAAAAGATACCTGAAAAGCCGACACAGGCGGATAAAGAGCAGAAAACACCCTCAGGGGTCACAATTCACCCTTATGACCGCGAAGAAATTCAACGTCAAAAGATTGTAATTCCTGAACAGAAAAGCAAACAACAGTTTGATGATGGGCGACAGCTTCCTGCTTTTAAAAGTCTGATGCAAAAAACACAAACGGCCTATCGCCAAGGCCAGTGGAGTCAAGCACAAAGCTACGCCATGCAAGCACAGCGTTTAGCACCACAATCGAGTGAGACCTTTTTGTATTTGGCTTTAATTGCTAATCAACAAAAACAACCTGCAAATGCGGAATCGCTTGCACGTCGCGGCTTGAGTTATGCCCAAAGCAATGCCATGAAAAAGCAGCTTTGGAGCATTATCTTAAAAGCAGGTCAAATGCAGAAGAATCAGAAAACCATTCAACAAGCTCAAACAGCAATCAAAAGTCTGTCTTAAAAGCACGCTCCGTTAGATGGAGCGCTGCCCTGCTATACCATAAGCACCATAACTTTGTGCTTTGGCTAAATCGGCTAACTGTAAGCCGCCTAGAGCAAAAATCGGGATATGAATCTCTTCTGCAATCAAGCTCAACTGCTCCCAACCCAAAGTTTCACTGTTTGGGTGGCTTAGCGTTTCAAGTAAAGGGCTGAGTAAAAGGGCATCACAGCCAATCTCTTGCGCATGTTCAGCACTGCTACGGTCATGACAGGCCGCTATATAACGCTGTCCAACGCTCAGCTCCCCTTTACTCAATTGCATCAGTTGAGATTGTTTCAGGTGTATGGCCGCAACTGCCTGCTGTTGTAGTGGATTTAAACCTTTCCATAGTTCTATATTGACAATCACCCGTGCCAATTGCTCTACACTCAGTTCTGCAATTTTTAAAATATGTTCAGGACTGGCAAGCACTCGCCAATACAGCACTTGTTGTTCGGGCAAATCTTTCAACAGATCGATTTGATCTGAAATTTTAATCACGGGTGCAGCATAGAGTCGCTTCAAAATGGCTTGATTGGCTTTTGGAAAGTTAAGATCTTGTAATTCAGCACGCTTGAACCACGCCCATGGTGAGTGAATGTCTGCCAATAGATGCTTCGATACTACAGCATGAAATAAATGCAAATTGACAATCACATCGTCATATTCAAACTGAATACAGTCAAAAGCATGCCAATCTTGTATATTAATTCCGACTTCTTCTAACACTTCACGGCGACAGGCTTGCTCAGGCGTTTCACCTGCTTCCACCTTACCTCCAGGAAATTCATGCTTATTGCCCTGATGCTGTTCCGCCTGGCGCCAGCCCACCAACACTTTACCTTGATGTAAAAGGATGGCTATAGCAACTTGAACCAAAGGTTTTGACATAATCAGATTCCATTTCAGATGTGTAGTGTATTGAGTGATTGCATGTAACGATATTGAAGTTTTTTATATTTTCAGCGAGAAAATGTTGACAGCCTCATTCGATAATGATTATCATTTAAATCGTTCAACATATACCACGGAGTCGCCAGAATGAACGCACCATTTAGCTTATTTACTCGTAACGAAACAGCCCATTCACTACCAATGCTACACTCAAACAACTTATTTGCCCTAGGCCGTGAAATTCGCATTATGCATGCTGGAGAAGAGTATCGTCTACGACTCACTCGCAATAATCGACTCATTCTTACCAAATAAGAACTATAAAAACCCAATAACAATAATCGTGGAAACAAGCAGTATGTCAGCGCGTACTGCTTTTTAATGTCTTTAAGTTTGATCATTTATGCTGTTTTTATCACAGATCACAATCTGTACATCTAAACCTCAAGCGCATTTAACAGCAGTTCCACTTTTAAACCACCTAAGTCGGATGGACTAAATAACAACTGCCCTGCATGTAAATCGACAATTTTCTGACAAATCGATAAGCCTAAGCCTGAACCTTGTGTTTTTGTACCTAAAGCCCGATAAAAGCGTTCACCCAAACGCTGGATAACTGCTGCATCGACACCATGTCCACTATTTTCAATACTCAGTCTTAGTTGCTGTTTTTCAATCGTGAGATTGACAAAAACTTGTGCCTGCTCAGGGCTATAGCGAATGGCATTGTCGAGTAAATTGCGAAGTGCGCTAAATAAGAGCTGCTCATTGGCCAAGACACAGGCTTGCTCTGCAAGCACCACGTTAATTTTAATCTGTTTTGAGTCCGCAAACGGCTGTAAAGCTTTAATCACGTCCTGCATTAGCAGACTGAAGTCAAACTTAGTCTTCGCCAAGCCCTCCTTTTGCTCAGGGTCTAGACGCGCCAGCAATAACAAATTATCCAACACCTGTACCCCACGACTGACATCTTGCTGGATCGGTTTGAACTCACTTTCAAGTTCAGGGAACTTGCGCTTGAGCACCTGAAGTCGCATTTGTATCGCGGAGAGTGGAGAACGTAGCTCATGTGAAGCGTCCGCGGTAAAGCGCTGCTCTGCCACTAAAGCTTGGTCTAAACGCGCCAATAAAGCATTCAGCTGAGATAGCATCGGTTGCAACTCAATCAGCTCAGGTTCTGGCATAGAAATAGGTGCTAAATCATTGACCGATTTATTTGAAATTTGCTCTGAAACTTGATGTATCACCCGAAATTTACGTCGAATGGCAAAATGCATCAACAACCACTGTACACACCAGACTAAAAACAACACACCACTGAAAACTAGGATGCTTTGCCAAAAGGCATGGAAACGTTCGGACATCGACTGAGTCACTTGAACCTGCAAACTGTGATTATCCTGTGCAGTATAAATACGCCACAGTTTGTGCTCTGACCAATAAAAACCATAAGGTGCATCTGAAACCAAACTCAAATGATCCACGGTTATTTTTTCAGGCACATCTTCAGATGCTGTCAAAAGTTGCTGTGCATTATCGAGTCGATAGCGAATCTCGAATTCATCACTGAGCTCAGCCAAGGCTTTACCATTGCTGACCGTTAAATCATCTGCCAGCAACATATCGGCCATTTCATCCATGATTTCATCTTGCATAGACATAGTCTGATAAACCGACACCCCAATGAACATCAGCAACGCCAAAAGCCCCGCCAGTATCGAACTGAGGAGCGAACTTTTAACAAGCTGACGCTGTAGTGAAATTGGCTGAGCCATTATGTGTCCTGATTCATTCTGTAGCCCAAACCACGTATGGTTTTAATACAGTGGCTACCGAGTTTTTTTCTCAATTGATAAATAAAAACCTCGATCGCATTACTTTCGATTTCATCGCCCCATGCATAAAGACTTTCCTCAAGTTGTTCCCGCGTGACTACATATTCGGGCTTGAGCATCAATTTATGCAAAATTTGAAACTCTTTGGCAGTTAAATTAACAGCTTGACCATTTTGAGTCACACTTTTAGCCTGTGGATCGAGCTGAATATTGGCATAGCTCAATACCTGCGAGCTGCTATGCTGCTGTCGAAGTTGTAAGCGAATTCGAGCGGATAATTCCTCTAGGCTAAAAGGTTTGACCAAATAATCATTGGCGCCCAAGTCTAGCCCTTCGACCCGATCTCGAATACTGTCACGCGCTGTGAGAAAAATCACAGGAGTCGAGAGGTTCTTGCCACGGACTTTCAGCAAAATGTCATCGCCTGTGGCATGCGGCAAACCACGATCTAAAAGCACACAGTCATACTGATGCTGTTCAATGGCTAAAATGGCATGGTCGCCCCGTTCCACCCAATCGACACTGTAGCCATCCATTTCAAGCCAAGTTTTAATACTCTCAGCTTGAGAGGCATCATCTTCTGCCAATAATATCCGCACTGCTTAACCTGCCTAATCACTATTGTTTAGATCATGCCGTGAAATGGATCAAAATACAAAAAACACAGGGCTAAGATCCAATCGAAGCCCTGTAGTTTTTTAAGAAAGCCCTATCACATTGGATTGAGATTGAACTAGCGTATTTAGAATTTCACTTGATCTACATCAATTTCAACGCGTTTTGCTGGTTTGTAATCAATATCCACTTCACCGATAATGGTTACAGGTGTTTTAGCTGAAATCGCTTTGCCACCCCATAGTTCATCATCAATGTCGACAGTAATTGAACCCGTTTGGTCACGGAATTCATACTTCTCATCTCCAATGGCTTTGACCACATAGCCTTTTAACTGGACGTGACTGTCATCTTTTAATGTTAAGGCATGCTTAACTGTAGTTGGTGTTGAAGCAGCAACAGCCGCTTGGTTAACTGCAGTGTTTGCTACAGCTACAGTGGTTGAACCAATAACACCAGCAACCAATAACGCTTTCATCATCATATTCATATCCAGTACCTCTATTTAATTGTTCATCTATTTGATGAAGTCATTAAACCAAAACTAGATGAGCTGAATCTTAAGAAAGCTTCAAGTAAAGCATTAAAGTTTTAGTTGAGTGGGACGACACGTAACACTTCTTCTAGCGTGGTGACACCTTCTAAAACTTTACGTGCACCCGCAATTCTTAAAGGCTCAATGCCTTCTTTTTTGGCTTGTTGACGCAGTGCGGTCAAGTCACCATTGGCACCAATCAGTTGCTTGGCTTCTAAACTCACAGGCATAAACTCATAGATGCCGACTCGTCCTTTGTAGCCCGTTTGACGGCACTCGTCGCACCCGACTGCAGTAAAGACTTTTTCAGGCATTTCCATAATGTAATCAAAAGTCAGGTGCTCCCACTCTTGGCTGTTGATTTGCTTTTCAACTTTACAATGTGGACATAAACGACGTACGAGACGCTGTGCCAATACCCCTAAAATGGTTGCCGCGGTTAAGAACGGTTGTACGCCTAAATCATGCAAACGCGTTAAACTGGAAGGTGCATCATTGGTGTGCAGAGTTGACAGCACCAAATGCCCTGTGAGTGCCGCTTGAATTGCCATATTAGCCGTATCATGATCACGAATCTCACCGACCATAATAATGTCAGGGTCTTGACGCATCAGTGCGCGAACACCATCAGCAAAACCAAGATCAATACCTGTATTCACCTGCATTTGGTTAAAACTCGGTTCTAACATTTCAATCGGATCTTCAATGGTACAGACGTTCACCTGTTCCGTAGCCAATTGTTTCAAAGAAGAATAAAGCGTGGTGGTTTTACCTGAACCCGTTGGCCCTGTCACCAAAATAATGCCGTGACTATGCGAAGTCAGCGCTTGCCAATCACTGAGCAAATGCCCTTCAAAGCCTAACTGCTGAAAACTGCGCACTAAAACTTCAGGGTCAAAAATACGCATCACCAACTTTTCACCAAAAGCAGTCGGTAAAGTCGAAAGACGCAGTTCTGTTTCTTGTCCTTTCGGTGTCCGTGTTTTTAACCGTCCATCTTGTGGTTTACGTTTCTCTGCCACGTTCATTCGACCTAAAATTTTAATCCGCGAAATCACCGCGGTTAAAGTATTGGCTGGCATGTTATAAATCGTATGCAACACCCCATCAATACGGAAACGAACTTTGCCGTTGTCTTTACGTGGTTCTAAGTGAATATCACTGGCACCTTGCTCAAAAGCAAACTGTAAAACCCAGTCGACTAATTTAACAATGTGTTGATCATTGGCATCTGGATTTTGACTATCACCCAACTGTAAAAGTGCTTCAACGCCTTTATTATCACGCTCGTAACTCCCAGACTTCTGTGAATTACTAACGGCGCGACTCACTTGATAATACTCGACCATATACCGCTGTAATTGTTCAGGGCTGAGTAATACACGCTGGATTTTTTTTGGTGCAACATTGTGCTCCAAATTTGCGATCCAATCTTTCATATACGGCTGATCTGTTGCAATCAACACTTGATTGGCCTGAACTTCAACAGCCAAGATTTTATTGCGGAAGGCGAATTCTTGAGACATCACCGAAGTCAAAGCTTGCACATCGGCTTTGAGTGGATCAATCACATAAAACGGTAATTGGGTCTTTTCGGCTAACCACTGACAGAGCCGATTTAATGTCAGTCTCGACTGTGGATGCGACTGATCCACCAGATTAAAATGAGCAATCCACTGTAATGGATGCCACTTCAATTGATCGCGTTGACGATGCGAGGTTTGTACTAGATTTTTTTCTTTTTCAGTAATTCGCCCATCTTTAAAGAGTTGATCTAAGCACCAAGTGGTATCAATTTCAAAATTAAAATTCATTGTTATACGTCCCCAAACATAACTCCACTATAGCAAGATTTTCTGTATTCATTCGCACAAAGCATAAGCAAATCTCACAAATATCGAGGAGTAGTCAAGCTCATCAATATAATCACGAATTCACTTAGGATTCTTGCTCTTTTAACTTGAATCCACCTTCAGCATTCGCCTATATTTTAGCTAGGTCATTAGATTTTGTGAGATAGGCTTGGACTTCAACGCAATTTCCATCAACAGCTTGGCTTTATCTGATGTCCTTATTACTTTGGCTTCGGCATTAGGCTGTGGACTGTTGATTGGTTTAGAACGTGAACGAAGTAAACAACGTGAAAACCAACAGAGCTTTGCAGGACTACGCTCCTTTGCAATTTGTGCACTCCTCGGTGCTATTTGTTTTTTATTTGGTATCAGTATTGGCATTGTCGGTGCGTTGATCATCGGCGGCATAGTTATATTTTCAATGAAAAACCAAACAGAAGATTTGGGTTCAACCACTGAACTTGCCTTTGTCATGACCTATTTTATCGGAGCGATGTGCTTATGGAATACATCACTTGCCGCAGGTTTAGCCGTGCTCCTGACCATTATTTTAATGACCAAACATCCGATGCACAGCATTGCGGGGAAATGGATTACTGAGGCTGAATTTAAAGACGGTATCTTTCTCTTAGCGCTGATTTTAATTGCCCTGCCCTTAACGCCAAATACGTCTTTATGGGGTGCTGTGCTGAATCCCCATATTATTTTAAAATTAGTCACACTCATTCTTGCTGTTCAAGCGCTTGCACATATTGCCAAACGACTACTGAGCACTAAAAATGCCATGATTTTATCGGCAATCGCTTCAGGTTTTGTATCCAGTACAGCAACTGTTGCCAGCTTAGGCATGGAAGTACGTGCAGGTCGAGCACTCGCCAAACCCAATGCAGGTGCAGCCCTTATGTCCTGTATTGCCACTTTGTTGCAACTACTAATTATAGTGGCAAGTGTAAGTATGCTTTGGCTCAAAACCATACTGTTTCCGACCCTTGTGGCAAGTGTCCTTTTAGGAATCTGTGCCTATGTGTTGATACGATCTGCGCCTGCACTAGAACAACATCAACCCACTGATTCACGCATGTTTAGTTTAAAAGAGGCAGGTATTATTGCCCTGACTTTAACGCTCATCCAAGCGGGTGTGTATGGACTTAACCTTTGGCTGGGAGATGCTGGTTTAATCGCTGGGACTTTGCTGGCTTCTTTGTTTGAGATTCATGCAGCGATGGCAACAGTGGTCATGCAAGGGGCACCGACAGACACGGCAGCAATGTCTGCATTTATCTTAGGTTTGGCTGCACACGCTGTAGCCAAATCCGTTAATGCCGCTTTAACAGGTGGTAAACAATACTTTATTGCTTTTGCCCCGATTCAGATTTTGCATATGGCGGTTTTGATTGGGCTACTTTGGTGGACGATTTATTAATTCTATTTAAATAATTAATTTTTATAAAATTTAATTTTTTTATTTTCATCATATTAATCTATAATCAGCCCGCTTCATTTTTAAACAATAACTTTATTAATAATATATTTTTGAATCGGGATCTTTATGAAATTTAAAATATTATCGCTTGCAGTTTTTAGCGCATTAATGCTTAGCGCGTGTGGTGGCGGAAGTTCTGATAGTTCTAACAATACCAGTACTAGCAATAACTCAACATCCAGTAATTC
This sequence comes from Acinetobacter sp., assembly GCF_036666595.1. Taxonomy (GTDB): domain Bacteria; phylum Pseudomonadota; class Gammaproteobacteria; order Pseudomonadales; family Moraxellaceae; genus Acinetobacter. The sequence continues at coordinate 333,940 of NZ_JAVWVO010000003.1, forward strand.
TTCAAATAATAACTCTAATAATACAAATACAGCCCAACAATGGGAAACTGTTCGTATTGATTATTGGTATGACTCACATACTCAAGCTGTTGATTTTGGCGTGCTAAATACAAAAATTACGCTGGCTGATGGCAAAGCTTATGCTACTTTCGATGCAGATGATGATACAAATGAAATTTACTTAACTGAACAAGGCGAGTATCAAACATTCGGCCCTACCAATAGCTATGGCGCTTTAATTGGCCAAATGACCTTCATCAATAATCAAATCAAACTTCGGCCTTATTCCGCAATCGGATCTACAGGTTTAGAATTCACCACAACTGTGGCTCAGCGTAATATTGCTGGTGAAAGCGTACTTTCAACTGTAGACCCTGACCTGAATTGGAACTTGGACTATCCTCAATATAGCGTGAAGTATCCAGATGAAATCAATACAAAATTAAAAGCATACCAAGCCTTAAAATTCCCAGCGGGTTCAACCTGTTTACAGGAAACTGAATATTCAAATAATCAGGAATATTTACTCTTATCTGAAGCAGAAAGCGAATACAAACAGCGCTTTAATGAGCATGTGGAATGGTTTACCAATCAAATCGCACAAAATTATATTAAGCTCACCAAATTTAAAGATGCGCTTGCCTATCATTACAGCCACGATGGAACAGTGGAAAATGCTCACAGTGGATACGCTCAATATAAAGACGCCTACTATACAAGTTCAAAAGAGGCTGCTGGCGTAGAGTCCAATCTTGCAAATGACATTCAATCAGAGAAAGAGCGAATAAATCAAATGAATGTGTCTGCCGACGAGAAAGCAGCTCGCTTAGCTAAGGCAGATGGCTTAACTAAAGGTTGTGATTTATACAATTCAGTTGCAGCAAATTATTTAAAACAAAACCTGAAGTTTTAAATCTATTTCGAATAACTCAGTGGGTTTAAGTTTTAATCGATACAGGAGCTTATAGCTCCTGTATTTCTATACACGTTTCATTCACTTTAAATTTCACATCTAAATTTGCAAATTTCATCCCATAAATTCGCGCTTCAACATTCTGATACGCCGGTCTAGGATCTAAAGATAAAACGGCTTCAAGCTCTTGTACGGTCTGTACAGACAATTTTCCACTCATCAAAAGCTGCTGCTTCTGTTCGATCGCCCGCTCCGACCACATCACCGACTTACGTTTAGGTTCATCTTGTGCATAACCACTTTCCGCTTCTATAACTGCATCTGAGTAGTGAATATAAGGTTTGATATCCACAATTGGGGTGCCATCTAGCAAATCACTTCCTGTGACATACACTCGAACCGACTTCCCTTCTTTTTTGACGCACTTGAGCCTCACCACCGATAGACCAATCGGTGAAGGACGATACATACTGCGCGTAGCAAACACCCCTATTTTTTTATTGCCCCCTAAGCGTGGCGGACGAACTTGTGGGCGAAACTGGGTTTTTTCTGGATTTTTATTGTCATGAAACTGCCACACCAACCATAAATGACTAAATGCCTCAATTCCTTCAAAGGCCAGAACATCATTATAGGGTACTGACATTTCAATATACGATTCCACTTGAACCAAATTAGGCTGACGGGGAATACCAAACTTTTCCTTATAAGAAGAGTGCATATAGCCAATAATCGGCAAGGTTAACTCAGTCATCATCACTTTTTCTAATAAGCTCAATTAAATATATTCAGTTTATCGAGAATGATTTTAGATTAGAATAGCAACCTGTTCTAATTTGATAATTTATTGAGACCTTTAATGGCTGCTTTCAACGTCGAAAAGATTACTCACGTCCACCATTGGAATGATACTTTATTCTCTTTTAAAACGACGCGCGACACTGCTCTACGTTTTAAAAACGGTCAATTTGTGATGATCGGCCTTGAAGTAAATGGCAAACCGTTAATGCGTGCTTATTCTATTGCTAGCGCAAACTACGAAGAAGAACTTGAGTTTTTCTCAATTAAAGTTCCTGATGGCCCGTTAACCTCTATTTTACAAAAAGTTAAAGTGGGCGACGAAATTTTGGTATCTAAAAAACCAACTGGAACTTTAGTACTTGATGACTTAAACCCAGGTAAAAACTTATACCTACTTTCTTCTGGTACAGGTCTTGCACCGTTCTTGGCGACCATTCGTGACCCTGAAACCTATGAACGTTTTGAGAAAGTGATTGTGGTTCATGGTACACGTTTCATTTCTGAGTTAGCGTACCAAGACCTTATTTTAGACGAACTTCCAAACAATGAGTTCTTTGAAGAGTTAGGCATTAAAGATAAATTGGTTTACTACCCAACAGTTACTCGTGAAGACTATCCAAACCAAGGTCGTGTAACAACAGTAATTGAAACTGGTGAGATTTTTGAGAAGATCGGTTTACCACGTTTCAACCCAGAAACGGACCGTGCAATGCTTTGCGGTAGCCCTGCATTCCTCGATGACGTTGCTGCACTTCTAGACCAACACGGTTTAAAAGAATCACCACGTATGGGTGTACTCGGTGACTACGTAATTGAGCGTGCATTCGTTGAAAAATAAGACCGTATAAAGATATTAAAAAACCGAAGCTTAGGCTTCGGTTTTTTATTTACTCTACGCATAGTTTTATCTAATATTAAAAAAAATAACAAATCTAGAATTTAAACCAATGATCTTTCCAGAACTCAAATTTAAAGACTATTTGCACCCGAAACCCAAGCCTAGTGGCCTTGATGTAGAGTGCAAACTCCAGCATTTTGCCCTCATTACTTATGCTGTCGACCCAGCTCGGTTTAAAGAGATCATTCCAGCACGGTTTAAGTTAGACACGGTCCAGTACCAAGGCAAACAACATGCACTGATGTCGGTAGTCCCCTTTATCGATGTCGATTTCAGCTCTGCGGTTTATCCTTTTCCAAAATTCACGATGGGGCAAACCAATTATCGAGTCTACGTGATTGATCAGGAGACGCAGGAACGTTGTGTTTGGTTTTTAGGAACAACTTTGGACTCTTGGACGCTAATCTTTCCTCGTTATGTTTGGCAACTACCGTGGCATCCTGCACAGATTGAGTTTGATTGTCAGCAAGATGCGGAGGGTCGATATACACAATATAAAATGCGTACCCAATCGGCATGGGCCACTTCAGATGTACATTTGTCTCAGTCGGAACATGACCAATGGCATTTTGAAGGCTTCCCCAATTTAGAAAGCTATCAGGTCTTCTTGACTCATCCTTTGGCAGGATTTTACCATCGCCGCGATGGAAAACTCGGCAGCTATCGTGTGTGGCATGGTCGCTTAAATCCGAAACCTGCAACGCTGCATTACGCTCGCTTTGAACTTTTAGCAAGGCTCAATCTTGTATGCTATGAAGATCAGCTCAAGCCCTATAGTGTTCTGATTGAACCAATCAATGAGTTTACCATTTATTTACCCCCAAGGTGCTTAAATCATTTGGGTAAATAACGCAACAAATAATAAATACCCTACATATTTTAAGGAATATTAAGCATAATGAATAAATTTCAGCCAAAATAATGAGAGATTGGTTGTTTTTCTCCACAAAGTCTCTATAATTCAACAAAACAGACAAGTCTGTCTATTTTTGCTGAAATACTGAATGACCGAAAACATTCAGAGGGTACAAAAAATATAAGAAGGCACATTAAGTTGCTCATATTCATATCATGCATTATTGTCAAATAATGTGCGATATGGAACATAATCATTATCAGCAAAGCGCGATAACTTAACCGTTATCGCGCTTATTTATTTGTACTTGATTTATTTAAAATGTATTTAAGCCAGCAAGATAATGTGTATTGGATTAACCTTAAAATTTATATATTAGGCAGCCAAGAGTTCCATTTGAATTAAAGTATTCACACGCTTCCAATAATCTTCCAAATGCACTTGGTTCGGATCAATTTGCGCTTGTATAGTCATGCCATCCAAAATACTGGATAAAAAAGCCGCCAACTGTTCATCCTGCTTCACACCTAGACGATTCAAAGCCTGACATAGCTTGCCTTTTAACCACTCTTTATAATCAATTGCAGGCTGTAGCGAAGAAGGATAAATTTTTGAAATTTCTTCAACTGCCTTTTGGAACATACAACCATTAAAATCCGCGCTATGAAACCATGCATGGTACCATTCAAAAATTGCACGAATATGGGAGAGATAATCACTTGGGTCACATGCAGCAATCGTCGCTTCAAGCGACTGCTGTAAATTTTGGTTTCTTGTCACTAAGCATTCTTCAATTAATTTAGCTTTAGATGGGAAGTATTTGTAAAACGTCATTTTAGCAACGCCAGACTCGCTAATAATCCGATCCACACCGATAGAATTATAACTATGTGAGTTAAAGAGATTAAGCGCTGTGTTAATGATGTCTTCTTTTTTTGACATTTATTTTACCTGATGCACAAAACTTTAAAATTAAGCCATTAACCCAAAAGAACAGCACATGAAAACGAAATACATCGATTGAAGACGATATTATATATCAAATTTAGATCAACACCGTTTTTTTATAAAAAACAATAGCAATATTAAAATAAGTATTTGAAATATATAAATTTTAAAATAAATAAAATACTAGAAGAATCGAATCTTTTTCACTATGATAAAAATGATGACAATTAAAATTTACCTCGTATATGAATGCTCTCTCCTTCACCCAGTCTGAACATACCCGCGCAGAAGTTTTGCGCTTTATTGAACGATCATTAAGCTCAACGTCATGGGCAACCAATACTCAAGCGATCAGCCGTTTAAAGCAAACAACAGCCGAACATGTTCTATTTCAACATCCGATACTGACACGGCAGCATCAATGCCAACTCAGCCTTGAACAGCTGAAATTTATTCATCTGAATTATTTTACAGCCATTGTTAAAATTTTCACTGATGCTTTGAGTATGGCTATATACCAAGCGCTGCAACTTGAGCACGACAGCAATATCGTGGAGCAAGACCGCATTGCAGCCAAAATATATGCACGCTATTTACTATCGCTGAATCTTCTAGATGAACTGGGTTTTAATACTCACCAACTTGAGAAAAGTTCACCCTCTAAATCGCATTTGGTCTATTTTCTTCAACTGATGCAGCAGCTTGAGCTTAATGTCACCGACCAAAAACAGACCGAGCCTGAAGCATTTATAATTGCACAATTTATTCAAGAACATATTCATTCTTATGCAGACTTGCTGCTCATTTTGGCTTGCACCGAACTACAAGTGATTAAGTTTAGTGAAGCTCTCAGAACTAATCTCGCAGCGTATGATTCTTCATTTACCCAAGGCTACTATGCATGTCATGGTCTTGCAGAAACATGTGATACAACCCTTGCTAACGATGACAATCATAAAGACGACATTTGGGTGCTATTCACACAATGCTATAAACCTGAACAAGCTCTGTATTTCCAACAACTTCAAACTGAATATTTAAGTCTATGGAATAATTTTTGGAGCAAGATGAATTTGGTATTAAGCTAAACTTTAATCTAGATTTAGTTAAAAATGACATATTAAAGCTTGGAAAAATCATTCAATTCATACATGAAAAGCCACGCTGGAATAAGTATTGTAGTCAATAACATTGTGTAAAAAGTCCTCTCAACGCTTAATTTAAAGTTTCAATTGCTCTTTTTCTTATCAAAATAATCTTCTGGATAAGGGTCTTGACCTTTTAACTTATTACGATATTTAATTACACTAATCTGAACACCATCATCAGTTAAAAATTCATTATAAAAATCCTGTTCTTTTGAATATTCAAAACCTAGTTTTTCAAATATTTGCTCTGACAATGTTCCAAAATTTTCATAGGATTTACGAAACCCAAAATAGTTTATAAAACCAGAAAAAACAATTGACATAACCAATATTATTAAAATCGAAGAAATTAAATTAAAGAAAGTATTCGAGTTATATGAAAAATCAAATAAATAAAACAGCACCAACAGAAAGGAAATAACAACCCATGAAGCTAAAGAAAAATAGAATACCTGCTTTATAATAGCTTTATAACCCATTTTTACTGAACGACCCATTTCATAGATCATATACAATAAACCTGATTTAGGATCCAGAATGGCATAGACCTGATAACGCCCATCTACAGGTTTTTCACTAATTACAGCAATCAACTCATCATTTTCTTTAAAACGTGCTGTCGTAAATTGCCCTAGCAAAGAATGACCTTCTATTTCCCCCGTAAACGTGATGCCATCTTTAGCTTTACCTGCCATCACTAGGATAGGAGCACTGGTAAGTAATGAACTACTTTCAGCCAGTACACCTGCAAAAGCAGTCCCAGCAGCAATCCCCTCCACATTTTGATTTACTGGTATTTTGGATTTTGCTTTTTCCAAAGAATGGATTGGGCCTTGAACAAGCTTTAAATTTAGTTTCAAATAATTTAACTTAAATAGCCTTTTAATTTCCAATTAGTTATACATTCCGTTCTTTTTTCTCTATATAATTTTCTGGATATGGATCACTTTCAATAACTTATCTATATTCATATACAGATTCAAGCAACAAATGATCTTTTTCACTCAGGTAGCGACTTGGTAATAAAAAAACTTCTTGAGGATCTTTAAATCCATATAAAGCAAAAATCTGTTCTGACTTTTCTGAAAAATGTTTTAATGAGTTTGAGGCATTTTTAATAATAAAAAATAAAATAAAATAGCCACTCCTAAAAAAATTAATATATCAACCTGATTAAAACCTCTTGCCCAAAAATAAATTAAAGATCCTAAAAAAATTGTTATTGCGTACCAAACATTTCTACCTTTAGCTATAGAAGTCTGCTGAGCTTTAACAGAAGCTCCCATCCCAACCTGCATATGAAGCAAGCCTGTTTTAGGGCTCAATACTGAATAAAGTTCATACAAATTGTTTTCTAGCTGTCTTACAATACAAATGACATATTCATCCAGTTCAAATAAAACGCGATGAAACTGGCCGATGCAAACTTTCCCATCTATTTCCAAAACGACTGACTTAACATGTAAACGACTACGCGAAGCGAGAAATACCGTCTGTGCAGACAATAAAACGCTTTCTGCAACACCGCTTAGAATTGCAGAAGCAGCAATTTGAGTATCCCCTGATTTTCCAAATGCACTTAAAGAATCATCATAAATCTCTAATCTTTGAATGCGACCTTCAATTTTTAATAAATCATACATTCCGTTCTTTTTGCTCTATATAACTTTCTGGGTATGGATCTTTTTGAATAACTTTTCTATATTCATATACAGATTCTAAAAGAATTTTATAATCATCACTATAGTGGCGTCCAGACAATAAAAAAATTTCTTCGGGATCATCAAAGCCATATATTTTAAATATTTCCTCTGACTTTTCTGAAAAGTGTAAAAGTGAATTTATAGATCTTTTCACTATAAAATTCAAAATAAAATAAGCTACAAATATACACCCCCCCCAACTTATTAAATTTTCCCTGCTATAATCACCATCAAATATAATAATTAAAATCAAAACAAAAAGAGAAATAAAAAATATAAACTTACTGCCCTTTAAAGATGATTCTTTAGATTTCTTTTTTGCCGCTCCCATCCCAACTTGCATATGTAGTAAACCTGTTTTAGGACTCAATATAGAATAAAGCTCATATAAATTTTTCTCTAATCGCCTAGCAACACAAACTACATATTCATTTTCTTTTAATATTGTTCGATGAAATTGACCAATAAATACTTTATCATCTATTTCCATAACAACAGATTGCACATGCAATCGACTGTGTGATGCTAAAAAAACTGTCTGTGCACCAAGTGACACACTTTCAGCAATACTAGATAAAATTGCTGAAGATAAAATCTGAGAATCCCCAACATTGCTTAATGTGTTTAATGTTCCTTCATGTATTTCTAACTTCTTAATATAACCTTGAAACTTTACTAAATTATACATAATTAAACGCTCACAATAGCCTTCATAAATCCCTCATACTCCTCATCTACTGTTTTATAGAACTTCTCTCGACTATCAGATTTATGAAAAGCAGATTTTTGACACCAATCCTCCATTTCATCATCCAAGAAGCATTTCTTGAGTATAATTTCTAAGGCTACCAATGATATTGAGATAATTGTTAATCCAGCAATAACTCTAGCACTCATTAAAATAGCTGCAAATGTATTTGTAGCTATTCTTTGACTTAGAACTTTAAGAATTTCTTTAGAACTATGAGATGCAATAGTAGAAAATAATGACAATGCTTGCCCTACTGTTAAAAATATACTAATGAAAAATCTTAATCTTAAGATATTTTTCAAAAAGTCATTATTTATTTCTTTCATATTTTTACCATCTACTATTAGACCCAGTATGCCTCCTATCACCCCCATACTTCCTGCAAAAATTCTGAATCTGGCTGCAGAATTTGCTGCTGATACTCCTTTCTTTGACCAAAACTCACCTAACATATCAAATGCCACAGCAGATACCGAGAACATCGAGCCCACTAATTGTATGGATAGTTCTGGCTTGTCTTTAATATCAGATTTCCACGCATCATATTGGAAGTAAAAATTCAGTAACTCAAAAATACCTACAATGGCAAGTATTCGGTTTTTGGTAATATCTGGTTGCCCTTTAACAGCTAATGATACCGAGTTTTTAATTTCCACTGCTCTGGTATTACGGTAGGTATACGTCGTACCAGTTTGTGGTAAAGAAGCAATTGCAGCGGCTCTAAATTCTAGGTTATACATCAACCGCGTCAATGGAACCTGTTGAGCTAAATTCCCTGATCTTAGATAAAGCAATTGGGCTGTATGCCGTTGTGCACCTTGCGTCGCCATGACTGTAATTTCACTAATACTTATTGTTCTTAAACGAATATCGCCAAACTCTTTTAGAGCGGTATTCAACATCAAAGACATCCAGTAGAACATTTTCTCTGGCCATTTAAAGTCATTTGATGAGATAAACTTTTTCCCTTCAATACTACCTAACCAACTATCAAAGGCTGCATCGGCTGCGGTAAACATACCAAAACCCTGTTTACTATGATCTAGTAATTCTTTTGTTAAACTTGGACTTTCAAAAATCTTGGCATATTCATCCATCAAAATTTTATTGTTAAAACAATATGCTCTTAAGAATAAGTTTTTATCTGAAGCTTTTTTCTCACATATCCATTTATTGAGTAAATCTTTCCCTTTTTGCAATAAATTCATGCCATACATTAAGTCCATAATGACCGCATGGAAAATAAAACCATTGCTTTCTTTCGGTGTTTTACCCTGTTTCAATTCCTCACTTTGGTCAAAATAGAACAGACCTTTTAAAAGATTAGAGGAAACCAGCCAGTTATAATGATCATCTACATAACGAGCCGCGGCACTATAACTCTCTTCAGATTTTTTATCGACATCCTTGCGGAACTTATCCAGAGCATCCATATCGAGTTCTTCTCGATATTTAGCCCAAGCTTTATCACCTTTAACAATCGCTTCTTGATGTGCACTAATCTTATGTTGTTCAGCCGTTTTCTCTACATTTTTCTTAACTTGATCTAAAGTTTTCTTATCTAAGTGTGCTGTAATTCGTGGGTCATACTGTAAATGACCAAGTGCTGTATTTTTTTGTGTCTCAATTTGTTTAAATTTTGCACTTATCAAATTTTGTTTTAAAGTAGATTCGATATTATCAATCAAAGTCATGGTTTGAAGTTTATGCTCATTGCTAAAGCCATTTTTCTTTTCTTTCAGAAAGTCATCAACTCCTTTGAAACTTAAAATATTACGATCTTCATTTAATTTAGATGTGATTCCAATCGGATCATATAGGGCAACACCAATATGCTCTTTCGGCTTGTCACTAAATTTCTTGTTTATTGCTCCCCATCGAGCAGAACCATAACTATCTAATGCCATCGCTATCGTAGTTAATTGAGCACCAGAAAGACAATGTTGCTGAGTAGCTCCTTTTGCTACATCTATTTTTTGCCAATAGCCTGAAGTTGCGTACTGATCAGCATTTTTTTCAAACTGCGTTCTCATTTTTTGAGTGAGAGGTGCATGAGCATGCAGTAAATAGACCATCTGAGCTTCATCATTATTCACTGAAGGTATGGTAATTAAGGATGCATTGGCACTATGTCCTGCTTTAGTACAGTTAAAATCTGAAGCCACAATAGGTGCTTTACTACCTAAAGGAAATTCCTGATGAAATCCTTTTTTATTGGTAATGTAGGCAACCCACTCTTTCTTTCCAGACTTTCTCTTGATTAATAAATAAATATACCCAGAGTCAATCATTCGAACCGTATATTTATACTCCTTAAGTGGAACATTGGTTACATTGATACCTAATTGTGCTGGTAATGGTTTCCCCCCTACGCGGGCTACCGAGTATTTTAGAGGTAATATATTTATACCTGTAGGTCGGCAAAAGTTAGGACACGGCTTATCGGATACCTGAGTAACTGGTATTTTTTTATTCTGAGTTGTGGATGCAGCAGCTTGTTGGCTAATTTTGCTCGGATTTGGGCTGACACCTAAAGTCTTGGTTAGTTTTTTCTGTTGCTGATCAACTGTCCCAAACTTTTTTATATTATTTGCGAAAGTTAGTTTATCATTAGCCATACTAGCCCTCTTCACATTCTTGTGTAACTTGTGAATATTGATTTTCTTCTAAATAGTCCATCGCCGTTGTAAAAGAGTTTGCTTCCAATCTCTCAATCCAATAATGACTAATTATTGAAGATACTCGCGAACTTCTCATAAAATCTTTATGCAAAATAACGGAATACATCCCATAAGCGATCAGATCAGTTACATGTAAAATTCCATATTGTCTTATCGCTTGATGAAGTGACTCTAATATCTCATCCTGACGAATTAACAATTTCTCGTCATATATAAGAGATTGCTTAATCACTGTATTCGACAATTCAATTAAATCTAGTTTTGCCGACTCATCATTTGTAAATGTAAGAGGGAAAAGTGCTCTTTTTTCCTGAGTTTTCACCACATACAAACCATTGAAAAAAACAAAATGCCAGTCCCCTAAAAATGCTTCAATTCGCTCGCTTTTTTTATCAATAATTGCAGGCAAATAAACCAATACGCGTGGGTCATACCAACGAAAAATAAATTTATTCTTTGTATCCTTTGCGATAACAAGTTCTTTAAAAGTTTGAACAGCAATTTTTAGATCATCAATTTTGCCAAATCCATGAATGAAATAACCATCTTCATTTTGATCCAAATTCATACATAATGATTGAATTATGAAGTCAAGAGAATGATCCAAGTCTTTTTTAGCTTTGATTTTTATAAAGAAAAGAACCGAACGAGTATTTCGTTTAGATACAGCAATTTCTATTGGCTCTAATTCATAATCTGTTAACTCGTCAATAAACTCATTAAAAAAACCATTTAATAAAGTTTCATCACACAAAAACGTGATATGACTATTTTGTTCAAATACATCAGTAATTAATCTACTTAAATTTTCAGAAACTATTTCTTCTTTCGGCAGTAAAAACTTCATTTTAGTCTAGTATCACTTTTGCTGATCCATTTTTTGCTGCATCTGCCTGCTTCGCAGAACAGTCTGGCAAATCAATTGCTGGCACATTCACAGAAGCACTCCCCATAAACAAATGCTGCCCCGCCTTACTCTCAAACTTTCCAGCAGTGGTCGGTAATACCCCTGCACCACTAATCTCAATTTGACTACCGCCCGCAGTTAGCACGATTTTCTTATTGGCCTTAATTTCAATTTGTTCTTCCGTAGAAATAATCTGAATGCCTTTCCGCGCAATGACATCGAGTGCATCACCTTGCGCTTGGATTTCAACCTTGCCCTTGCCTGCATAGGCTCTTAGCCCGTCTTGTGCTGCAAAGAGACTTATTTTCTCACTGGCATGCGCAATCAACGATGTCTGTGTAGAAAGGTTGATACTCTCCCCTGCACTTTGGCTGATTTGACCATCGGCTGAGAGATAAAGGTCTTCATTACTGCTAACAGCTATGGAGTTTGGTGCAGAGAGAATCATGATGGCTTGTTTAAATGCATCTGCCTTGTTTTGATCTTGTTGTTCAATCTGTTCTAAGAAGCCTTTTAAGTTTTCTAAAACTTCAAGTGGATCCGTCTGTTGATTCTTCGCCACTTCACTTAACGCTTGGCTATTGTTTAAAGTCCCTTCAAGTTGTTGTTTGGCAGGTTGAGCATTCAGATGTGTACCGGTAGCTTGATCTTGTTTATGACTACTGAGCAGTAACCCCTCACCTGCTCGAATCGCGCCCCATTGATCTGTTCGAAGCTCGAAGCCTTCTCCTCGTCCTTCACTTGTCTCTGTTTCTTTGGGGTGGCTGAGGTTACCGAGGTTCAACTGAGTTGCCCCATGACTACTTTGTAGTTGAGTCGAGATTTGACCCGTGGTGTCATCGAAGCGGAGTTGGTTATAACCTTCACCCCCTACTTCTTTAGAGCGAATCCCTGCCAGTTTCTTGGTCTCTGGCAATTGACCTTTCTGATCAAATTTCGTTGGGCTGCGCTGCGCTTCATGAATCCGTCCAACCACAAAGGGACGGTCAAGATTACCGTCAAAGAAATCAATCACCACGATTTCACCAATGCGCGGTAGAAAGCGTGCGCCATAGCCCTCACCCGCCCATGGGGTCAAGACATCAACCCATGCCGAGTCTGTATCATTGTCATTGGCGCCTGCACCACCGTCATGGCTGTGGTCATCGTTGCGGGTAAAGAGGAAGCGAACTTTGATCCGCCCCCATTCATCCACATGAATTTCTTCGCCACTTGGTCCCACGACTTTGGCACGTTGTGGGTGTGTGGCTGGACGGTGCGCTATCGGGTTATAAACTGGAACGGTCGTGATGTGACGACGCTGTAAACTCAAGTGGTTGGCTTGGCGTTCGCTTGGCACTGTGCTGGTTTTGAGTGACCATTGGCTTTGTTTCAGTAAATGCTGAATTTGCTCACTCAGATCTTTGGGCAAGTTGTTTTGATTATAAAAAGTCTTGGTCGTGATCAGAAATTCTTTGTCTACATCACTGTGTTGATCAAGTTCAGGATGTTCATGTAACTCAAACCAATACCCCACTTGGGCATCACGTACGGTGCTCTGTGCAGTGAATTGTTTCGCCTGTTGGTTGTAGACATTACTCAGGGTTTGATTAAGTTTTTCAATTTGGCTGTTTGATGCTGCGGTCGCCTGATCTTCTCCCTTTAAATCTTGCATCCATGCTGGGCTAACATGCCACGCTTGTTCTAAGCTGAGGCTGGCATTGTCTTGCTGTGTACTGTGTTGATGTTGGCTTTGGACTGAGCCTGCACCTTCTTCTTGACTCAGGTGATCGGCTTGCCAACGTTGGATATGGACTGCAGTCGGTTGTAAGCTGCGCTGTGCACTCAGACTGATGATGCTGTCCTGTTGTTCGGTAGCACTAGAACGATGAAAACGAATCTGTCGACGCTTTAAGGCTTGGAACTGACTGTTGTCATCCAAGAGTCTAAGTTTTTGGGCTTGAATCGGATGACTGGTATGAGGTACATAGAGTTCAGCTTCATCAATTAGCCAGTTGATGCCTTCACTACGCCAGAGCCGTGTTAGAAAGTCATAATCGGTTTCATTCGACTGCATGATGAAGGGACGAATATCGGTCTCTGTATTTAAACCAGAAAGATCAAGACTGAGGCTAGCAGTAAATAGCGGACTTTTACTCTGCCATTCCTTGAAGAGTATTTCACTGACATCTCGTACACTTTTATTCATAAACACTCGGCTATTGCGACGTTTATGCCAAAGTGCAGTTGCATCTTCTAAGCGAAGTTTATACAAGGTCAGTGCACCATCACTTTGTCCTTGTTCGGCTTGGGTGATGATCCCTGTGCTGCGAAATAATGTGCCTTGATCTGTGACCTGATCGACCGCAACTTGCACTCCGATAAATTGTTTCAGTGGAATCAGGGCATTCGTTGAGAGGCAGATCAATTCAACATTTAAACCTTGGTTTAATGCATGGGTGCCTTCAATATGCTGCAAAAAGATGTCATGATTTAATGCAGCAGGTGAAAATTGTGCATGAATGGCACGTTTTTGTGCACTTAACCCCAATTGCTCAAGCATTTGAGTGATTGTATTTATCATCGTCTATATTTTTAAAAAGTAAGTTTCAGTCATCATTGATCGCAAACAGCGATCATAAATTAGGCGCAATTATAGCCAGATCAATCCGACAAATGAGCAGAGTTTTATTCTTATTATGTAAACAACAAAATGCTCCGAGCAACTGCGGAGCATTTTTATGGAAATAATTTTACTTTGATTAAGAAATTTAGCTTTTTTCTTAATTCTCGAGCTGTAATCTACGCTCAGATAATGCTTTGCTCACCACTTGATAACCCGCAGTCATGCCTAAAGTCGCCATAATGCCTGCCACGATTATGTCAGGCCACAGACTGCCTGTACCAAACACCCCTATCGCAGCAAAAATAACCGCTACATTTCCAATCGCATCATTTCGACTACAAAGCCAGACCGATTGCATATTAGAATCGCCTTCGCGAAAAGCATATAAAATGACGGCACAAACGACATTCGCGAGCAAAGCAATCACACCAATCACCCCCATGGTCATGGCTTCAGGCGGAATTCCCAAAGCATAGGCATATATCACTTTACCAATCACCACCAAGCCAAACAACGCCATTGTAATGCCTTTGAGCAATGCCACTGTCGCCCGCCAATATAAACTCGCACCAAGCACCGCCAGTGAAATACCATAGTTGACTGCATCACCAAAGAAATCTAAAGAATCGGCCCATAAGGATGACGAATGTGCATAAGCTCCACCAATGAGCTCTACCACAAACATGGCTAAATTGATAAATAAGGCAATCCACAATGCCGTTCTGAACTTACTATTTGGCTTTTGCGGTACAGGTGCACAACTGCAAGAAGAACATGCCATATACACAACCTCTATTCAGACCTAATCATTTTCTATTATGATTAAAAACTATGGAGTCGCTCTAAGGTCAAGCAAAATGAATCAACAAAACGCATCACCTATTTATTTGATGAAAGACTTAGTCCATAAAACAGGATTAAGTGCCGATACCATTCGTTTCTATGAAAAAAAGCATTTATTAGAGCCTTCTTTTCGCGGGGACAATAACTATCGCTATTATCAAGATGATGCGCTTAAACGACTCATTTTTATTAAACGTTGCCGTGCGCTGGATATATCACTCAAAGAAATTGAATACCTGATTGAACTGGAACAAAAACCTCAACAAGACTGTAGTGCGGTCAATCAACTGATTGATGAACATTTAAAACAAGTCGAACAAAAAATCATTGAATTGCAAAAATTCCAGATACAGCTACAGCAGCTTCGACAGTCCTGCACAACCCAATCAACCATTGATGATTGCCAAATTTTAAGACATCTTGAAGCAGGACTAGATGTATAAAACACATCAACGCAGAATTTAGAATATGGGTATTACTCAGTTTTGCTACCTATTTACTCAAACCATTCGTTGGCAATGCAGGATTTTTATCCTTATTTTCTTTAATTTTTTAATAAATTCAAAAATAAAAAATCTATCCTAACCTCGAATCTAATAAAAATGATCCCCAATTATTTCGGATAAAAGGCCACAAAGAACTCTAGCTTTTTAATGATTAAAACCACAAATAAGTTTTATATAACCGATCTTTTACTTTATAAAACAAGGATATTTAAATTTACTTCTATCCTTAGCCACATAAAACCATATATTCAAACATTTATAATGGAGCACTCAAATCCAGCGTTTGAACGTGTGCTTTTCGCGTCTATCCCCGCTTAAATTCCGAGTTGTTTACTAGGTTGAATCTATTTTTTAAAGCCCTACAATAAACCCATATTTTTTTTATGCCTTATTTTAATCATGAGCATTCATCACGTTACTGAACTTCTTTCTCCTGCAGGTTCGCTTAAAAATATGTGTTATGCATTTGCCTATGGTGCAGATGCAGTCTATGCCGGACAACCTCGTTACAGTTTACGTGTGCGCAATAATGAATTTGATCATGACAATCTGGCTATCGGCATTCAAGAAGCACATGACTTAGGTAAAAAGTTTTATGTGGTCGTCAACATTCAACCGCATAACTCGAAACTCAAAAACTTTATTCGTGACCTCACACCTGTGGTTGCTATGCAACCCGATGCCCTGATTATGTCAGATCCAGGGCTGATTATGATGGTACGCGAGCATTTTCCAAACATGGATGTGCATCTTTCTGTTCAAGCCAATGCCATTAACTGGGCTACTGTGAAGTTTTGGAAAAACATGGGGTTGACTCGCGTCATTTTGTCCCGTGAATTATCTATTGATGAAATTGAAGAAATTAAGCAACAAGTGCCTGACATGGAAATTGAGGTTTTTGTGCATGGTGCGCTATGCATGGCGTACTCTGGACGTTGCATGCTTTCAGGCTATATGAATAAGCGTGATGCCAATCAAGGGGCATGCACCAATGCCTGTCGTTGGGAATACAAAGTACACGAGACTCAGCAAGATGAAAATGGTGATGTGATCCCAGCCCAAAAGCTGAATACAGGCTTCAACTGCTGTTCAAGTTCTGATACTGATGAACTGCATATGCAAGCACAACATCAGTTCGATGAACCCGTATTGCTACAACGTCATGATGAAGACATGTTTGCTGCTGAAGAAGACGAACATGGTACTTACTTTATGAACTCAAAAGACTTACGCGCGGTGCAACATGTTGAGCGCTTAACCCAAATGGGCATCCATTCTTTAAAAATTGAAGGGCGCACCAAGTCTTATTTTTACTGTGCCCGTACAGCGCAAATTTATCGCAAAGCCATAGATGATGCTCTCGCAGGGAAACCTTTTGACCCATCACTCATGATACAACTCGAAGGTCTGGCCAACCGTGGTTATACCGAAGGTTTTTTACGTCGCCACGTGCATAGCGAATATCAAAATTATGAAAATGGTTCATCCAGTTTTGACCATCAACAATACTGCGGTGAAATTTTGGAACGCAATGGCGATTATCTGAAAGTCGATGTCAAAAACCGTTTTGTAGTGGGCGATGTGCTCGAACTCATGACCACTTCAGGCAACATCACTTTTGAACTAACAGAAATCCTCGATAAAAAAGGCAATCCAATACTTGAAGCGAAAGGCTCAGGTCATGTGGTTGAAATCCCTGTTCCTGCTGATGTCGACATGCGCTATGCCCTGCTCATTCGTAACTTACCGCATTCAAGTACCGACATTTCAGCGCCTGCATTAGCTTATGTTGCAAGCTGACTGGGGATAATGCTATGGCACTACGAATAACGGATGCATGTATTAACTGTGATATGTGTCTTCCCGAATGTCCCAATACCGCTATTTTTGAAGGTGATAAAATTTATGAAATAGATGTCAGCCGTTGTACCGAGTGTGTCGGCTTTTATGATACCCAAACCTGTGTCGATGTTTGCCCAATTGCCTGTATCGAGCCACATCCAGAACACGTTGAAACACAGCAACAATTGTTAGAAAAATTTAAAGGATTGAACTTATTTAGCGTCTAACCTTGGGGAAAGTAGAAAAGAAACCGAGTACTGACCACACTCAGAGTTTCAAAACAAAAACTGGGCAAAGAATAACAATAAACAACAACTAAATGAAAAAGCCAAAGTGACTGGGGAGCACTTTGGCTTTTTCTTTGTACAAGATATTTGCTTTAAACGAAAAAAAGGAACTGAGCTGTTAGTGACTCAGTTCCTATCAAGGGTAAAACCAAAGATCAGCGATACAACATAAAGGGAAAAAGCCAACGTATATTTTGGGAGAGCGTTGGCTTTTTCATTTCATACTTACAACCCAGAACGAATAATATAATCAAAAGCAGACAGAGATGCTTTCGCGCCTTCACCTGTGGCAATGATGATTTGCTTGTAAGGCACTGTCGTACAGTCACCTGCGGCAAATACACCTTTGACATTGGTTTCGTTGCGATCATTAATCACAATCTCACCACGGTTTGAAAGCTCAACCGCTGTTTCTTTGAGGAAATCGGTGTTTGGTAATAAACCAATTTGCACAAAGATTCCTGCAAGCTCTACCGTATGTTC
>NZ_JAVWVO010000004.1:0-237500 GCF_036666595.1 Acinetobacter sp.
ATGGTGCCGGCACACGGATTCGAACTGTGGACCTACTGATTACAAGTCAGTTGCTCTACCAACTGAGCTATGCCGGCAACGTGGTGAGAATAATAGCGGATTTTATTGAAAACGCAAGCCAAAAAGTGAGCGATTGAAATGCATGTGATTTTTTGTGCAAATTTCACCCACCAAAGGGTGGGTGAAAACTAAGAATAAAATTTGGGGGCTGTGATGAAACTGTCTTTAAATAGGGTGAAGTGAAAACATGGAACTTATTTGCTCCTTAAAATTTGATCGAGGTCTTGGGCACATTCTTCCAACGTAAAAGCCATGTCGAGTTGCATTTGAGGTTTGAGTTCATTGGCCAGCGTTCTCCATTGTTCAATCAGACGAATTGCTTTTTGAATTTTATGTTTGTTGACATCCTTTGCAAGGGTTGGGGTATAACCGCCTCGTTTAGCGTTTTTAATTTGTTTGACATAATTGGTGCTGTTATTCATTCTGACTCCCGAATAGCAGTTTTATTGGTCAATTTAGTGTTTCGCTAGTTATATACCGCAAATGAATTATGCTTCATAAACATTGCATCTAGATGATCATTGATGATTTATTTTAACCTCCCTTAGAAATTGTTTTAGCTCAAGTTTGAGTCAGGTTCAAGCGTTTATTTTTGAATAAATATTTCACTTTGTGGTGCGAATTATCCTATTGGGTGAAGAGTCGTTTTTATGAAGCAGACTTTGTGCCAAGTCTAAATAAGAATGTTCAGCATAAAAAAAGACCTTAATCTTTCGATTAAGGTCTTTAAAATTTTGGCGGTGAAAGAGGGATTCATATTTTTAAATTAAGTATTTAATATATATTATTTTATTTTTATTTATCTACTCTTTATCCCCCAATTGTCCCCCAGTCTGTCTTAGGGTAGGTAATTGTTACATAGCAAATCTACAACAGGTAGATCTGCTTCAGCCCAATCTAAGCTTTTTAATTCATTAGTTGAGAGCCAGAGAATTTTTCTATGGTCAGATAAAGTAATTTGCTTATTATCGATTAAACCTTCAAAAAAGGTGATATGAACACTAAAATCGGGATAGTGATGATAAACATCCAATAAAAAACTCAAAGAATGTATGGAGGTGTTAAGTTCTTCTTTTATTTCTCGGATCAAACATTCTTCTAAAGATTCATTAGGCTCGACTTTGCCTCCAGGAAATTCAAACTTGAATGCTAAGTAATCAAATTTATTGTCTTTACGTTGGGCGCATAAAAATTTATTATCGTCTTTTACAACGGCAGCTACAACTTCAATATATTTCAACTTAAACCTCAGTTCACGAGTGTTTTTCGACCGATATGATAATTTCATTTAGATCAAAAGAATTACGAGATAATGCAATCAATGAGTTTCTGGGAATGCAACACTACACTCCGAAATCATTAGCAATCTTAAAAACAATTTTAACATCATTCAGCGTTGCTACAAGTTTGAAGGATCTGCCATTTTTTTTAGTGAGTAAGGTAATTTACACTAAAGAAAACCATATCTTACTTAATATTGATAATTTTGTTTTACATTTTAGTATTGCCCATGAGAAGCCTCCAAAGACTCAAAGTGGTACAATCAATTGGGATGTGATTTCTCGTTTGCAATTAATAAATATAGGGGAAAAAAATGCTGATTAATGGTTTTCAGCCGAATTGGATTCAATCCCCTGGCAAAGTAATTAATCAATTTATTCTTTTATCCAATATTGACCTTAAATCAATTAGCAAGGATGACTTAGATTTATTGGAAAAAATTAAAACAGAAAAAGAAAAAATTAATATAAAAAATATTGATACTTTATCTAAAATTTTTGGTGGATCAGATGAGTTTTGGTTGAATTTACAATATCAATATGATGAACATGTTGAGCGGTTTTCACATAAAAAAATTGACCCAAATTTTAATGAATTTAAAAATATTATAAGTGAGTTAAAGTCTGAGAAGTGGCTACCATTGACTGATTTAAATTATTTGGATCAGATCAATTTAAAAGCTTTTTATGGAATTAGTGAGTTTCAGGCTTTAGAAAGCAAGACTATAGTATCCAATGTTTTGGGTTCTAAACTTAAAACTATTGGAAAATATTCAGTTTCTGATTTGAATTTAGCAACTTACATTAGGAAAGTTGAGCTTGAGGCGAGAAAACAGTTCGGTCTTAGTAATTTAAGTTGGAACAAAGATAAACTTTTATTAAAACTAGGTGAAATAAAAGAACTCACTAAAAGTCGTAATATATTGGATATTCTTCCCGAGCTAATTAATTTATTAAATCAATGCGGTGTGGCTTTGGTTTTTGCCCCAACACTTTCGAAAACACCTATTTGTGGATTGGCCAAATTTTTAGAAAATGGAAAGGCTATTATAGCATTAACACCTAAATACAATAGGGACTATGTATTTTGGCAAACACTATTTCATGAAATTGGTCATTTAATATTGCATGAAAATGAAATGATATTTTGTGATGAAGATGATACACAAGAAGGGAAAGCATCTATTGAGATAGAAGCAGATCATTTCATGTTTAATACGTTACTTTATCCAATTAATCATGAAGACTTAGAAAACTATGTTGATTTAAGACTAATAAGAAGAAGTAAATTAGAAGGCTGGAAGGAAATATGTAAAAAAGCTAGAGAGCTTAATATCTCTGCTAGCCTCTTAACAGGTATATTAAAAAAAATGGCACTGATCCCTTACTCTTACTATTCGGATAGGCATCAGAATATTTTATGATTAACCTGTATATGAAACATATTTATCAGGCGATTTTTGCCAATTACAGATAGCATCTTCGAATTCTTGATAGCCGACACCTAAGTGATCTGCCAATTGAATTGAAAGTTGATCTAGATCATGGTTGGAAAGTTGTCCAAAAAGCCTTTTAGCTCCAGCTTTGGGTCCTGTTGATCCTGCTATATGACAAGAATTAGCTTGTATAGGAGCTAGCTGAGTCTTGTAAATTAATGATAGATAATCAAACATACCTAATCTTGCGAATCTGTAAAATTTTAATTCTTTAGATAAGCGTTTGAATTGTTCCTTAGGTTGTTCATTTTGATTTGGCTGAAATAGCTGTTGGTGTCCACCGCTATTATTTACAATATCGATGTAGGTATCTATAACATCTCTTAATTGAGAGAATGACTCATATTTTCTGTGATTACCAAATTTTAGTTTAATGCCTGACGAGTTATAGCGAGACACCCAGTCGTCTACTAACGTTGGGTTATTACTGACATTAGCCCAGGTTAGACGAGGTGACTGACCTAAATTGTTATAAAAACTTTTAGTTAGACTCCAATTGGAATGGTAATTTTCTCCAAAATGAGTTGTTAAAAATGCCAACCAAAATGCTTCATCTAAGTTATTATTCTTGTAGTATAAAATCGCGCGAAGGGGATCGAATAGTGAGCAATTCGGATCTGTACGTTTTATATCTATTTGTCTAGATTGAATTAATTGAAAATAGTAAACACGATTGATACTATCCACTAATTGTCGACTTAAAACATCTATTTCGATCGGGAATGCAGCAGCTGGTATAGAGGTTATATTTTGACTAAAGTCATTAATTTGTATAGCAATTGCATTAGCCATTACATCTTTTTGATTAAAATTCATTTAAATAGCCTTACTTAACAAGTTTTGGATTCGCTTATTGATAAATGCTTTAATAGGGAGACTCGAGCATTTAGTCTCTAGAGCCTGTAAGCCTGAGATATTGGTTTCTTCAAATTTAATAAAAAAATAGGCAAATAGAATAATAGCCATTTCTTTAAATATTGGATCTGTTAAAAGATCTAACTGGCTAACATCACAATTTTTATTAACCCTAAGATCATATTCAATTTCTAATAATTTTTTTAAACTATCTTCTAACACTATAGGATTGATTGGTGTCATTGAAGCGTGATATTGCCAACCTTCTTTAGTCAAATAGTGATGTATTTGAGGTAAAGAATCATCGTAAATATGGAGACTACCAACTATATGAGTGTACTCTCCTAATTCTAGGTTAGGATACGTTGATATTAATCTAGCAAGCATCAGCTCTTGAAAAAGGGTAAAGCTAAAAATATCGTGTACTAATCCCAAAGCAGCATCATTTGAACGCATGTAGCAAGTTAAATGTAATTTATTATCTCTTATAAAAAATTGTAGGGTGCAGGTACATGGGATATCTCTAGTGTCGTTTCCCGTTAGATCAGTCTTAGAATAGAGAGCTATAACCGCACGGCGACTTGAATATGAGTTTTCTAGTAATTTTACAATATGTTCAAATTGGCTTGGTTGACCAAATATTCTTGGACCATAAGCACCAGGAACAGGATCTGTGGTTTCTTCATTGAAATTAATACGATCTCTGTAGTCTTTGATGTAATACTCAATAAAATCGATTGAGTCTGAGTTTGATAAATACCAAAGAAACTCTCCTACACAGCTAATTACTCTGCTTCTTACCTCAGATAAACTAACCCGAGATCTTGGATTCAATAGAGTCAGTACGCAATTGCGGACTTCCTGATTAGCTCCCCTCGTAGGAGTGACTTTTTCTCCGTGTTCTAAAATATATTGATAAGTGTTATGTAGTAAATCATCTATAGATTCTTCTTTAATATGCATATTTCATCATTAAAATAGTTCAATTTGCGACCTATTATAAGTTTTGTTTTTATACATATCTAACTGTATTTTTAGTTTTTTTCCACAAGCTATAATTGTTTTTCTATCTGCTAAGGATGCACCAAGTATTAATGCTAATTGTCTTTTTTCGATTGTAATATCATAGTGCGGATAGGATGCAGAACGATGAAACCAGCATTTTTTAACGCCGATATCAGCTGCAAAACTATGTAATTCTTCTAGATTATCAGCCATAAGATGGCACCAATATTTTCCTTTATAAGGGACATTGGAGTTGTCGACATAAATAGGCATGGGTGTCTCCGAAAAATTTTGTCGATTTTATATATATTTAGTTTGAGTTCCAACTCTACTTATAATATTTTATTGAGAATAATAAGTGTTTATCATATTTATCAAAGCTATGCCTTAAAAATTTTAAGATATAAAAAAGGGTTCATGCAGAACCCTTAGATGGGAATAAAAAAGACTATAGGTTAAACATTGCCTGTGTATTCTTTCCACGAATAAGTAATTCCATTGCCCTTATAACGATAAAAACCAAGTGGTTCATGTACTCGTTCAATGAGTTGTAACCATGCCTTTTGAACAATGCCTTGCCCATCATAGCAATGAATATATTTTGGCTCTGGAAAAATGCCTTGCAGCTGGTAATCCAAGCAGACTAACTCCCATTGTTCTTTGAGCAACGGTAAATAATTGATTTCATCGCCAAGTATGTATATAAAAGCCTGTGCTGTTAGCTTATGATCCAGCCCTTTGACGACTCGCCATTGAATATCAGAAAGAATACCACTGAGCTGTTTAGCTCCATGTAGCCACTGGAAGTATTTCTTCAGTACCTTTGTCGATTCTTTCTCTGCTTCTTCCTGTGTCTGGTAATGAGGTGGGTCAGTCTGCGTAATCAATGGTAATTCTAAAAAAATGCAGTTGGCTTGGTCTTGTGTTTGCATCACGCGTCTGAAGGCGGTTTTCTGTTCATTACGAAGTTTTTGAACTTGTGCTTCAAATTTATTGGCTTGAAGTTTAGCTTTAGCTGTATAAAGTTCCGCGCGTAAACGACGGAATAAATTTTCCCAAATATGATTAGGAACTGGCTGTAGAGGTCTCATGAGTTGTGAGTTTTCAACAGCAAATTTATGGAAAACATCGAGATAAGGATTTGTTTCAAATCCATTAAAAAGATCTACAAAGTGGGAAAACAGTGGCATTTGCTGGAGAGCAAAATAGCACAATGGATTCATTAAGGGATTCGGGTAAGCCGAGGTTGGTTTTGGGAAGACTTTGATCGTGTCTTGCTCTAACTTTTTTTGGAAATCAATTAACCCAAATACCGTTTGCTCAAAGTATGGATTGGCGTAGGGTGGACGCATTATTGTCATATTAGATGACAAGTTAACATGGTTATTGGGATAAACATTTGGTGGTGTTTGAGCTAGGTTAAACGATTGTGGATGATGTTGTGCTTGTAAATAGTTCATTTTGAAAATCTCTGTAATAGGGTTAAAAAAGATCAATAATGTTGAGTAAGGTTCGGACGACCCATTTGCTCACGTAGATGAGGCAAAATACCTGTATTAAGTGTTTTGACGCGTTCTAAGTTGCTATGTAAGACGTATTGTTCAAACTTGGAAAAATAACGAATAACTTTTGCGATGTTGTCGTACTTGGTTTGATCATCACGGTTGATGACACCTAGAGCATCGTATTTGTATTTCTTACGATTCTTGCTGGTATTGCAGTTAAAATAATTGTGTTTGCCATCAATTTCTTTATCCCACATTTCACCAATCATTCGACCTAAGCTAATGTCTTCACGGTGTTTACTACCGCAAAAAAAGAAAAAGCAATGAATATGTAACGCCTGATCTACGCCATGCTCAAGCTTCCAAACGTAGCCTTTTAAACGCAGAGACTTGCTACGACGTAATTTTTGTAAAATCGTATGAAAATGTTTTACGATTTCTTTAGGTGTGAAGTGTTTTTTGTCTGCTGGTAGATATAAGTCAACACGAACACCGATTAAACGTGAGTTTTGTTTACGAACCTGATCGATATACCGAAGTGTGTTTTTCTCACGTCTGCGACTCCTCTTACGGCGATCATTTACACGCTGTACATATTCAGGTGCTTGTAAACCTTTAAATATTTCCTTTATTAAGGTATTACATATTTCAGCTACAGAATCCTTATGGTCTGTAAGCATTCCATTAACATTAAAGGCTTTTAGTTGATCATTTGGATGTTTAATAAGATCAAACAGACAACTTTGATCGTATGGTAAGACTTGGTTTAACGTTAGTGTTACCAAAGAGTATTCTTCACACTTTAAAGGCATGGATGCTTTTAGTTTTTGATTAGCAACTAAAAATTCCCGAATCAATCTCATCAACTCAGGATAAATCAGCTCCCAATATGATGGGATTAAATCGCATGGCTTAGACTTTATCCATCTATAGAGGTAAGTCGCACGCTGTTTTTTCACCTCATTGCATATGAGAATCGCGTAAATGCAAGCAATAATGTTTGGATCAAATTGCTGTTTAAAGCATTTGCTAATATGAATAAAATTTTGAAGCTCATTGCTTTTATTTACATGAGGCGATATAGCTTGGTCTTGTTCAATATATATATTGACTTCATCAGGGTAATCAGATGAATGTTCTTCAATTTCATTTACTTCATTTTGTACGTCAATTGTGTCATCAGAGCGCGGTATTAACGGTCTAATTCTAGTGGCTAGATCTAAAGTCTTTCCGCTAAGGAATGTCATTTTTTCACTACTGTTCATAGATATAGATCCAATCGGTAATAAAATACGGATGGTTGCTCTCTAACTTATAGTGTGAGTAGTATCTAGATATAAAAAGCTCTTAAGATTTTGATATAAATACACTAATTTGATATTTAGATAATTTAATCAAAGTATTCTTATGTTATGTCTATTATTTATATTATGTATAAATATATAGATATATTAATCATATAGACTACAGATACCCAAATTAGAGGCAACAACGGTGTATCAGGGAACCTGAGATCAAGCCCCATCGGTAATGTCGATAAATTTCTGTTCTGCATGAATGAAAAGATAAGCACTTTAGGCTTATGCTTTTTTTGAGAATAACCATGCTTCAATTTCGTGTTGAAGCCATCCAATAGCGGATGTCCCAAGCCTGAGGGGCTTTGGGAAGGTGGGATCATGCCTTCTGCTACGAGGATTGAGTTTTTCATAGACCGTACTACGGGATAATCCGCATATTTCCACGACCTTCGGTAATCGGATGATTTGTATCGATTGACTTTGACTATTATCCATAATCGAACTCCATAGAATGAGTTGTTGTTGGTTCGATTGAATTTTGGTTTATGGCGGGTATATTTTTTAGTGAAAAGATAATATATTTTAATACATTGAAAAATATATAAAAATTTGGTGTGATGTGGATAGAGACTATTGCTCAGTACGCTTTATGCGGATGTTGAAAACGATAAATATTATTCATCAAATCCAAACATCACGGGAGTTTTCTGACTTTTATCATTGGCTGAATGATTTCTACCAAGTTGAGATTAGAGAGCTTATCGGAGATGTCTGTGGCGAATTTGTGCTTAAAGCAGAAAATTTCCAGAATGCTTTGGATTTTGAAAAGAAGGTAAGCAGTTATATTTTTGATTGTATTCAATATGGGCGCAATAAGATCAATCGAGGTAGTGAAGCTCTATTGATCAAACATCTAGGTAAAGACTTATTTGTCAAGGAAACCGATCAGCTTTGCTTGAAGTTTAAGAATCTTTTAGTTGTCAATGAGCATCTAAAAGAGGCGTATATCAAATTGACAGAACATATCGATATTCGATACTTAGTGACGTATCGCTTTGACCCTGAGCATTTGTTTCTAACATGGTGTAGCATCGAAAATCATTTTTCCAGACTGAAGCAGAGCAAAACACCGTTAACTCACGATCAATATTCAACAGTTAAAAAGTTCGAAGCTGAAATTTATCGATATTTACATGACTTTGAAATTTTGGCTAAAAATAAAGGATATGAGATAGGCCATGTAACACTTACTGATTCCGCTATGTTTAAAGATGACGCACATAGTGAGGATTACTTAACATTACGGTTAGCTGAAAATTTCAGAGTTCCAGTGGTAGATGCTTTGTTAGATTACTTGGAATTTGCAACATACAAATTGAATTATACATCCTCTTCAACAGGTGTTGATCGTCCAAAGACTTCACGTTTAAAGCAGTTAGAGCGAATTATCCAGATACTTAATGCTGAGAAATTGACAAAAACATCGAAAAAGGGCACTGGAGTTATCAACTTACTTTGTTATACGGTTTATAAATTAAAGGAACAACAGCTTGCCTCAAAAAGACCTGTGAAATACAAAAATGAGAATACTAAGCACCTATTTGATTATATTGCTAATTTACTTCAGTCAGTAGGCATAAAATATTCATATAATGCCGCTGCAAAAGATAAAGCTGACCTGAGACTGGTTGTACATTTTACAGAAACTGCGATTCGGAATGACCTATTTGCCCTGTATTTCGAATTTTTGGACAAAACTAGACCAGTCACTAAATCGCCCAATTATATGATCAGTAATGAAACTAATTTGTCTGCGCCCCATGTTTTAGATTCAACTCATAGTTTTGACCTTTACAGGAACGTTACTCAGAACGTATCGGTTAACCGCGAAAAAGAGTTATTTGATATAACAGCTAATAACCTAGGTACAAAGATGTATACCGAAAAAGTTAAACCTTTCAGTTTTTCAAGTTTGTATACGGATGAGTAAAAAAACTTTATTTTTCTAAGACAAGGACTCATCTTTACACTCGTCCAAACTGCCAAAATTACGATTTTTAACGCTAAATTGGCTACACTGCTGACTCGAATCGGTCAGCAGTTTCGTCCAGCATAACATCAAATTTTGAGTTAGCAAATGCATCAGAATTTGATATTTTGAATGTCTAAAAATTATAGGTATAGGTCAAACCGCTGTTGGTGGTGAGGGTCACCTCACGCACATTTTCAGCAGCGCAACCGAGATACACCTGCGCTACTGAGCCATAGCGCATATTTTGATAATCATAAAAGCCTTTGGTTCTACAATTGCCACGGTTGATTGATACGTTGGTCAGTGTAGTGGGATCGTTATTCAGGGACATGATATTGAGCTTATCAACATAGCCTGTCATGGAATATTGTGATTCATCACGGCGAACACGAACTTCGAACTCTTCCTGTAAAGGTGGTTCTTGTGACAGTTCTGTCATTTGCTCAGCATCAGTACCATTTTCTAAAAAGGATTTATCGGTAAAGGGCACATGCTCAGTACTATCCGTATTGCTTGTTTCAGGTGTTTGCGTATTTTGATCTGCTGTTGCTTTGGGTTCTACTGTGGCTTGAGATTCTGTGGCTGGACTACATGCGGTTAAGCACAGTATTAATACACTGGATAAAAGAATCGGGTGAATCAGGTTCATGGCTGAATTCCTAAAAAATTGCTTATTTCATCTATGAATAAAGTCGTTGTTCGTTCTTAGGTGTTATTTGCACTTACCTTTGTGAACCGATTGCACTAAACGCGGTTCAGTTTTGTCTGCATCCAGACGTAGGCAAATGGCTTTCTTACTTTTAATTGAACTGGAAATCAGT
Organism: Acinetobacter sp.; assembly: GCF_036666595.1. Taxonomy (GTDB): domain Bacteria; phylum Pseudomonadota; class Gammaproteobacteria; order Pseudomonadales; family Moraxellaceae; genus Acinetobacter. Next base: position 10,353 of record NZ_JAVWVO010000004.1, read on the forward strand.
TCTTCACCCTGAATTGGGTTGGCTCCACCTGCGTTATAAACTTGATAGCGTTTACCAGTAGTGGTCTTAAAACTAAAGGCATCGCCTGATTCACTAAAGCCTACGATCTTTTTAACAATCACAGTTGCTGAATTGGATTGTGCAAACAGTGAAGCACAGATCAGACTTAGGCCACAGGCCAAGATGAGTTTTTTCATTTTGTTATTCCTCTGGATTAGTTCTTAAAAATCGTGACAGGCCAAACCACGGCTTTACCAAGGTTATAGGCATAACTGTAATGTGCGGTACTGCTGCAATTCTTGAAATATACTGAGCAAATCAGTGCGATCAGCACGTAGCCGATAATTAAATAGTTTTTCATATGTTTCCCCAGATTTTTGAATTTATGACTGACATTGCTGAACAGCGTTTGCCATCACCACATTAAAATCTTCAGGTGGCTGCATCGTTTCTCGAACCGTGACATCCGCCATTTTTTCCATAAATTCAGGTGAGTAATGCGCTTCGACTTTGTCGTAAATACAGCTACAAGTAGAGCGGTCTAAACCACCTGCCTGACAGCCTGCTTTAAAGTCACGTTTGACTTTGCTGTCACATGCAGTCAAAAGGATGCTACTGAGGACAATAGTTGTTACCCCAAACCAAGTTTGATGTTTCATTTCTGTTCCAAATCATTGTTATCTATTGTTCTAAAGTCATACGGATGGATTTATTTATGCCAGCCTGCCAGATAAATCAGCAGCCATAGTCCGCCTAGCACAAAAACAAAGGGGCCTAGCATCGCCACCACGACCACAATTAAAATGAGCTGTGCGATCAATTTCATCATGTTGTTCCAGCACAAAGCAGCCCCTAAATTAAAAACTCAGTGGTTGATCAGTGCGGTGAAATGAATCAGTGCACAGGGGAAGACAATACAGTTGGAATCGGAATGCAATACCGAAATCGAAAAGTGGGTATAAATGAAGCGAGTGCAGGGGAAGCACACAAATTGAATAGCGTCATAATAGATGACTCCTAGATGTATAGAGGTTCTACCAGATCACTGTCAAATGATGGTGGCAGAACGAAGAAGGGTTGACAGACCAGTCATCTAGGAACTGGCACGCACGAGGCGTCCCTCCCTCGCCCTACCGCAACGAAGGGGGACGAACGGGTTCGCCACCAAAAAAATTACTCTTTTTGATGTGCTAGATGAAACGGTCTGTCAAAACCGACTGGCAATGTAGGCCAGCCCTTGCATCATAATCGCTGATAAAAATCAGGTCAATTGATCGCTATACCGAGTTGTTAAAATTGATCTAAAAAAGCATCGATTAAAATCACATTCTAAAAAAATACAGATACATATCATCTGAATGAGAAGCATGTGGCTGCTTCAAAACAGCCCTATGCAATAACCCGATTCACGTTTTGCCTGCTTTCCCCCAAAGCAGGCTTTTTTTATTTCACTCATTTTTTATTACAGGAATTAGGTAGATGAGTTTGCCATGTCCTTATTGCCAGTCCCGAGACACGGTACTGCTGGAATCTCCACAACATTTCGTCAGCAACAGCAATTCACCTTCAGCGCAAAACAATGTGATGTCACCTCTGGCACTGGCGACCTTGGGCATCAGTGTTTCGAAAAGTTTAAATATTCCCCCGATTGCAGGCGCCTTAGTGGGTGTCCTGCTCGGTGGCATTTGGATACTGGTGACGGAGGATGAAGTCCAAAGCAGCTCCCATCCTGTTTATACCCGACATTATTACTGCAATGACTGTGACCGTGATTTTAGTCCAAGCATCCGTAACTAATTTTTAAATGAATTTATCCAATTACCTTTTACAGCAATTCAACTTTTTATAGGAATTAAAATCATGGCACATCAACTTGAACAAATGGCCTATGTCGGAGAGACCCCTTGGCATGGCTTAGGTAACCAACTCACGCAAAACCAACCGATTGAAGTCTGGGCACAGCAGGCAGGCATGGATTGGCGCATTGAATCTTCAGATGTCAGCTATATGGCTAAAAATGATCGTGGGCAAAGCATCATCATGCCGTATGAGGAACAACGTGTTTTATATCGTTCTGATACCCATGCACCATTATCCGTGGTGAGCCAGCGTTATCAGGAAGTTCAACCGAAACAGATCTTGGAGTTTTATCGTGATCTGACCGAACAATCAGGCTTTGAACTGGAAACGGCTGGTGTATTGAAAGGTGGTAAGAAATTCTGGGCTTTGGCACGTACAGGTCAAAGCTCAGCTTTAAAAGGTAAGGATGTCAGTAATGGCTACATTCTTTTGGCTACAGCTTGTGACGGGACACTCGCCACTACAGCACAATTCACCTCAATCCGTGTGGTGTGTAACAATACACTGGCGATTGCCTTAAAAAGACAAAACTCAAGTGCAGGCGTGGTCAAAGTGCCACACAGTACCAAGTTCGATGCGCAGAAAATTAAACAGCAATTGGGTATTTCAGTGCGTGCATGGGAGGATCACATGTATGAAATGAAACAACTCAGTCAGCGTAAAGTGACGCAGACCGAAGCCGCAGCGTATTTTGATGCAGTGTTTAACAATACCAGCCTGAGTCCAATGGAACAGGATGAAGGCATTATTCAGTTCTATCGTAATGTCGCCACCCAAGCCAACTTAACCACTAAAGCTGAAAACAAGACTGAACCGAATGGCCGTGCCATGTCAAAAGTCATGAGCATGTTTAATGGGCAAGGACGTGGGGCTGAACTCAGCTCAGCCAAAGATACAGCTTATGGATTACTGTGCTCAATCACAGAGTTTGCTGATCACGAACGTCGTGCCATGAGTCAGGATCATCGGCTTGATTCTGCTTGGTTCGGGGCAGGGGCAGGTCTCAAACAACGTGGACTGGAACAAGCTTTACGCATGTTGGCTTAATTTCAAATCATTAATTGATTAGCCTAAGCAGACTTATCGCAATACTTAAACGCGCAACCTTACAACTAACTTAACTCACTCATTCAAAAGCTGTGTCTACGGACACGGCTTTTTTTATGCCCAAAATTTAATAATCACAGGAAATCGCTATGAACTCAGCTCTAATTCATCCAAACAACGCAACACTAAATATACATGCTAACCGTCCGAAACTCTTCACGGCAAAACGCTTCGTAGAGACTAAAAATATGACTCAAGCCGAATGGCTCGAAGTACGTCGAAAAGGTATCGGTAGCAGTGATTGTGCCGCAGCCTGTGGACTCAATCCGTATATGTCGATGCTGGAACTGTGGATGATTAAAACAGGACGCATTCAACAAAGCATTGAAGAAGATAGTGAAGGCCATGCACCTTTGTACTGGGGTAAACGGCTTGAGCCTTTAGTGGCTGAATACTACAGCATGCATACCAAGTACAAAGTGCGTAGAGTCAATGCTGTATTACAACACCCTGATCCAGACAAGCATTTTATGTTAGCCAACTTGGATTACTCAGTTGTTGGAGATGCCGATGTACAAATACTGGAGTGTAAAACCGCAGGGGAGTATGGTGCCAAGCTATGGCGAGATGGTGTGCCGTTATATGTCTTATGTCAGGTACAACATCAATTGGCGGTGACAGGTAAAAAGGCAGCCCATATTTGCGTATTGATCTGTGGACATGAAACCCGAATCTTTAAAGTCACTCGTTCTGAATCGGTGATACAACACATCATTAATGCGGAACGTTACTTTTGGGATTGTGTGGAAAAGGATACTCCACCTGAAGCGGATGCCAGTGAATCGGCAGCCAAAGCCTTACAGCTTCTGTATCCAGAACATGTACCACTCAGTACCATAGATTTATCTGAGGATGAGCAAGCCAATCAACAGTTTGAACAACTGATTCGAGTACGCAATCAAGTTGAAAAGCAACAAGAGCAATTTGAGCTACTTAAACATCAGCTACAAGCAAAGATGCAACAGGCTGAACGCGCTACCTTTAAAACAGGTTCAGTGACGTGGAAAAAGGCTAAAGACTCGATCAGCTTAGACAGTAAGGCCTTACTCAAGCAGTACCCTGAATATTTAAATCAGTTTTCGCAACCTAAACAGGGAACACGGCGTTTTAACATTTATAGTTATGACGATTGAAGATGAATTAGTATAAACAGATACGTAACTAGATGCTAAAAATCCTATTACTTCAGATAAAGCATTTTTCTTGCAAGAATCGGTATATTGTAGATTCCTGTGCAATATTTAGTTAAAACAAGAAAATTCAATATATTTCAATTATATTGAATTTAATTACGATCAAATTAAAAGGTGATTTAATGAAAATAGAAGTGGCTAAAAAAATTTTAGAAAGTTTGAATCCATCTGAAATTGAGAGATTAGAGATGGCTCATTGGCGATATATGCATTTAATTGATATTATTGACGATCCTAATCCTGAAGATGTTGATCAAGCTAAAGAAGATCGAAAAGCTTATGGCCAGTTGTTTACACCTTCAGTATTTGACGTTGAAAACTCAATTCAATTTATGATGAATATTACTGGTTTGCCAAGAGATTATTGCGAAGCTTGGGGTGAGCATGATTTCTTTGAAACATATGGTGTAAGTTCTGAGGATGTCGAAAAACAAGATCATATTTGATAACTGGAAATTTTATTCTAAATTTCAATAGTATAAGAAGCTAATCAAAATTCTTTAGGCTTAGATGCAATTCTATTGATCTATTGTAATGCTGATTGAAAAACAGCATTCGCCTATAAATGCTTAACTAAATGATTCAATCCAAAGTCCCATGCGTATTTGCATGGGATTTTTTTATGTTTATTTAATACACAGAAAAGAGGAAATCAACATGATCAAAGGTTTAGCGATTACTCCGCCAATACTCGGCAGAATTAGTATTGGTAAGATGGTTGAGAAAAATGGTAAACGTGTCCCTGAAAAGGATGACCAATTTACCTTGACCTCCCAAATTCAGAATAAAGAGGGTTGGGTAAAACATCCACTGGATGAACAACTTCGTGCCAAAGCACCCAATCAAAAACTCCGTTCAATCCCAGTTCGTATGATCTTCAATGATCCTGAACTGAATTTACGTGCTAAGTACACCTTGTTTGACCGCCAAACGGGTAGGCCTGTCTGTGTGGGTAATGGTGAAACTTGCCAGCGGTTGACAAATCAAGGAGTTGAGCATCATCCTTGTCCATCTCCAGATTTATGTCCTTTGGCACAAGGCGGGTTATGTAAGCCTTATGGTCGTCTGTATGTCAATTTAGATGAATCGGATGAACTTGGCACATTCATCTTTAGAACCACAGGTTTTAACAGTATCAGAACTTTAGCAGCTCGGTTGAGTTGCTACCATGCTGCATCGAATGGGTTGCTTTCATGTCTACCTTTACAACTCACGCTGAGAGGCAAATCCACCACACAAAGCTATCGAACGCCTGTGTATTACGTAGATTTAACTTTACGGGATGGCGTTCATTTACAGGAGGCGATTCAAACAGCGAAGGAGATTGATCAGAAAAGTAAGTTATGTGGATTCAATCAGATAGCTTTAGATCTGACTGCTTCACAGGGCTATGCAAATGCACAGGTTGAAATGGATGGGGGGGAAGGACTTGAAATTGTGGAGGAGTTTTATTCGGATGAAAATTCTGAAGCTGAACAGGTGCAATCTGAATCGAAAGCTAAGTCTAAGCCCAAATTTAATCAGGGTGAAGGTTTTGTACGGGATATTCAGCAGTGTTTACAGGGCAGTGTCAGGGCGGTGAATTAGATGGATTTGGATAGCATGAGATTCCGTAAAATTTTATTGGATTGCCCTATGATCTGAGCGAATACGCGCTCGCATCAATGATCAGGAGTAAACATCATGAATGCGTTCACGGGTCAGACTTTTCAGATGAATCAAGTTATTAATATTAAAGAAGTAATTCAATTCACAAGTATTAGTCGTGCGAAAATTTATGAAATGATAAATGTGAACTCAAAGTACTATGATCCAACTTTTCCAAGGCCAGTGCGTCTTAGTGAATCACGTATTGGGTGGGTGGCATGGGAAGTACATTTGTGGATTGAGGCTAAGTTGCAAAATCGATAGATAAGGGAGTGCAAGCTCCCTTATTTTTTTAGAAAATTATAGTCAGTTTTATTAATTGAATCATACAAAATTAAAAGAATAAATTATCATAATACTTAGGTATTTAGAGTTTTTATTAACATTAGAACAAGTTAAAGTAAACAGACGATTTTTTACGACAAGTGTTATGGCTATTAACCAGACTAAAATATTCGATGATTTAGAAAAACTGACTCAGAAGAAATCAACTTCCGATTTTATTTTTTATTTTCTAAAAATATTTGATTTCCCAAAAGCTACAATTACTCGTCTTAAAAAGGGGAGAGATAACCCTTTAAATGTGGCGCTTCAGCCAGATGCTGGAGAAGTTGGGATCAAACAAATCCTATATTTTAAACCAGTTCAGGAGGGTACAGATGTTTACGAAGCCCTGTCTGAATTAAGAGCCTCACAGCCTATTAAAACGCATAAGATCCGTTTCTGTCTGGTGACAGATTTTAAAGATTTTGCTGCTTATGATGCGCGTTATGATGATGTATTGGAATGTGCATTTGAGGATTTATTTAAAAATTATACCTTTTTCTTCCCATTATTAAAGATCGAACGTAGCCGGGAGTTTTTAGAAAACCCGGCAGATGTTAAAGCATCTGAAAAAATGGGACGCTTATTCGATGTAATTAAGCAAACCAATAATATTGAAACTCCTGAAGCGATTCATGCATTAAATGTATTTATGACGCGTTTGTTATTCTGTTTCTTTGCAGAAGACACCGATATTTTTGAGAAAAATTTATTTACCTCGACCTTAGAAAGTAATACCGATAAAAATGGCAATAACTTTGCCCAAGAGTTAAAGCAGATTTTTACGATGATGAATGCAGCTCCAGCTTCTGCATATCGCAACAAAGCACCGCAGCATATCAGCAAGTTCCCTTATGTAAACGGTGGCTTGTTTGAGAAGGATTTACCATTACCTGAATTTACTGGTCGTACCAGACGTATTTTGCTTGAGTGTGGCAAGCTGGACTGGTCGGAGATTAATCCGGATATTTTTGGTTCCATGTTTCAGGCGGTCATTGATCCGGATCAACGCAGAAACCATGGTCAACACTATACCTCTGTGCCGAATATAATGAAGGCGATTCAGCCTTTATTTGTAGAAAAACTAGAAGCAGAGCTGGCTAAAATTCTATCGAAAAAAGATGCTGCAAGAAAGAAAAAGGCCTTGCATGAGTTTTCAATGCGTTTGGGACTATTAAAAATTTTTGATCCGGCCTGTGGCAGCGGCAACTTCTTGATTATCTCTTACAAGGAGTTACGCCGTATTGAGATTGAGGTATTCAAGGCTTTGAAGATGCTTGACTCCAATAGCATGTTCTATAGTGCGATTCATCTCAATCAGTTCTATGGCATTGAACTAGATGATTTTGCTCATGAAATTGCCATTCTTTCTCTTTGGCTGGCTGAGCACCAGATGAATGTCCAGTTCAAATTACTATTCAGAGATTGTTCTCCAACCTTGCCATTAAAACAAAGTGGCAATGTGATTCATGGAAATAGCTTGCTTTTAGACTGGAACGAGGTTGTTCCAAGAAAGAGTAAAGAAGATGAAGTTTATATTGTTGGTAATCCTCCATTTGGTGGTTCGGGTAAGCGTGCAGCTTCTCAAACAGCCGACATGAAATCTGTGCTTGGTAAACTTAAATCCTATAAGTTTCTGGATTATGTATCTTGCTGGTTCTGGAAGGGTGCTCAATATATCCGGAACAGTAAGGCGAAGCTTGCCTTGGTATCGACTAATTCGATTAGCCAAGGGGATCAGGTGGCAATGCTTTGGCCGCACATCTTTGAAAAAGGTGTTGAGATTAATTTTGCCTATCAAAGTTTTCCATGGAAAAACAATGCTAAACAAAATGCTGGTGTGCATGTGGTGATTATTGGTTTGACCGGGCAGCCTGTGCAAAACAAGACTCTTTACAAGATTGTGAATGATGTGACTCACCATCAGAGCGTGTTTAATATCAGCCCTTATCTACTTGAAGGGTCGAATCTAACGATTTCAGGTCGAGTTTTACCTATTTGTGATGTACCTCGAATGGTCTATGGTAATAAACCTGTGGATGGCGGTAATCTACTTTTATCGCCAGCAGAAAAAGAAGAATTGCTTGCTCGTGAGCCAAAAGCAAAGAAATGGCTTAATCGCTTAATCGGAGCTGAAGAATTTATTAACGGTAAAGAGCGCTGGTGTCTGTGGTTGACTGATATTACTCCAGAAGAACTTGAAGAAATGCCTTTGGTAGCGGCACGAGTTGAGGCGGTTAAGCAGATGCGCCTTGCCAGTACCGATAAGGGGGCGAATAAACTGGCAGAAACACCGCATTTATTTAGAGAAAGCTATAATCCAAAAACTTTTATTGTTGTTCCATGTCATTCTTCAGAACGTAGGGAATATTTGCCATTGGGTTTAATGGATGACACTTTCATTACGACTAATGCTAATCTTTTTATTCCTAACGGTGGTGTGTATGAGTTAGGCATAATGATGTCAGCAATGCATAATGACTGGATGCGTGTTGTGTGTGGTCGATTAGAAAGTCGTTATCGTTATTCAGCGTCTGTGGTTTATAACTGTTTCCCATGGCCGGAAGTGTCTGTGGAACAGAAAAACAATATTGAGGCACTGGCCGAAGAAGTACTGCTCACACGAGAGGACTATCCAACAAAAACCTTGGGCGAGCTTTATGACCCAGACCACATGCCGGAACCACTAAAAGCTGCACATAAGGCATTGGATGCCGCTGTAGATCGACTCTATCGAAGCAAACCATTTGCAGATGCTTCAGAGCGAGTTAGCCATCTGTTTGATCTGTATAGTGTCCTACGTGAACGAAAGCCAGAAGATGCGACAGATAGTAACAAGTTAGAGGATTTAGAGGTGGGTGCATAAGCGCCCATTTCGCTTTTTTATATAACTTTAAAATAAGATCGGAGGGGTAATGGCGAATTCAGTCCAGTTACTAGAAGTGAGTTATGCTCAGACCGGGCAGAGTATCATCGAAAACAAAATGGGTATGCGTGAAATGCAAGCACGAGCGTTTGAGAAGCGCGATGCCCAGTATTTGCTTATCAAGTCCCCTCCAGCATCAGGTAAGTCTAGAGCCCTGATGTATCTGGCCTTGGATAAACTAAAGAACCAGGGAATCAGAAAGGTCATTGTTGCCGTGCCGGAAATGTCCATCGGCGGCTCTTTTGAGAGTACTGAACTATCAAAAGGTGAGTTCCATTACGACTGGAAGGTAGAACCTCAAAATGATCTATGTTCTGGTGATAACGAGGCTGGTAAGGTTGATGCATTTGTGGCATTTATGGAGAACCAAGAGCATAAAACTCTGGTTTGTACCCATGCCACCCTGCGTTTTGCCTACGACCGACTGGGTGCATCTGCTTTTCAGGACTGTCTGATTGGCGTGGATGAATTTCACCATGTATCCGCCGATGAAGATAGTAAGCTCGGAGCTTTGATTGATGGGCTGATGCGTTATTCCAATGCGCATATTGTAGCGATGACCGGATCATATTTCCGTGGGGATACAATTCCGATCCTGACACCGGAAGATGAAGAAAAATTCGAGAAGGTGACATATACCTATTACGAACAGCTGAATGGTTACAAGCACCTCAAGTCTCTGGGTATTGGCTATCATTTCTATGAAGACAATTACGTCAAGGCGTTGCCGGATGTACTAGATGAGCATAAGAAGACCATTATCCATATCCCGAATGTGAACTCAGGTGAGGCGCATATCGATAAGGGTATGGCAGTCGATGCGATTATCAGTTGCCTGGGGGAGGAAATTGGCCGAGATGAAAAGACAGGCATTATTACCATCAAGACCAAGGCTGGTCGCATTATTAAGATGGCTGACTTGGTAGATGATAACAAGATCATGCGGCCAAAAACTCAAGCTTATCTCCGGGCTATTAAGAAGCCTGAAGAAATGGACATTATTGTCGCACTGGGAATGGCGAAGGAAGGTTTCGATTGGATTTACTGCGAACACGTCCTGACAATTGGCTTCCGCAACTCCATGACAGAAGTGGTACAGATCATTGGTCGTGCGACTCGTGACTGCGAGGGTAAAACCCATGCCCAGTTTACCAATCTGATTGCTATGCCGGATGCCAAGAGCGAAGACGTGCGTAACTCGGTCAATAATCTACTCAAGGCTATTACCCTGTCACTCCTGATGGAACAGGTCATGGCTCCGAATGTGCAATTCAAGCGCCGTTCTGACCTTAAACAGGATGAGATGATCTTGCCAGGTACGGTGATTATTGATGACCGGACTGTGCCAGTGAATAAAAAGCTGGTGGATATTCTGAACCAAGATGCAGATTCGATAATTGCGCAGCTCGCTGAAAAGCCGGAAGTTAAGCAGGTGATTACTGCATCTGCCAATCCAGAAATTCTGGGGCAATTGGCCTTGCCGGAAATTTTGGTGAGTCGCTATCCTGATTTGTCTGTCGAAGAACGTGATCAACTGCAGCAAGGTATTTTGACTCGCTTTACCATTACTCAGCACGGCGGCCTGATTCAGGGTAAAGATATTCCGGCAGATGCGGTCATTGAGGGAGAGCGCACGTTTACCCAGATCGAGGGTAAATGGGTGGCAATTGATACCCTGAGTGCGGAACAATTTCAGGCACTCTCTGCTGAGGTACTTGTGCGTGAGCGTGATTTGCCTGCTGATGCAGCAGTAGTTGGAGCATCAACTGGTACTCCAGCTGGAGGGGCTGGCAATGATCCTGACCAGTTTGGCAACAAACAGTTTATCAAGATGGGTAACAAGTTTATTGATGTGGTGAATCTACCCATCGATCTGATCAAGTCAGTCAATCCTTTTGAACGTGCTTATGAAATTTTGTCCAAAAACGTGACTACGGATGTACTGAAGACCATCCAGAATGTAGTAGCAGCTTCTCGTGTACAGATTACTGAAGAAGAAGTATTGATGATCTGGGAGCAGGTCTTAACTTTCCGTAAAACGCATGGCCGAGATCCGAACATTAATGCAGATGATCCGATTGAGAAACGTTTTGCTGAGGCCATGGTGTTTATGAAAAATTATGCATCACGTAAAAAAGCAGAACAGATGAAAGCTAATGCAGCTCAGGCAAGTGGGGGGTAGGTATGCAGCTGACTGGGATTGGATCACATAAGTTTGGCTCTCTGGATGATATTTTTTTTGATGAGGACTCTGCCGCCGTATTTGTCGGAGTAAAGGCTAAACAGGAAAAACTCAGTGTTGATGATAAGTTGCTGGGCAAGCTCAAAGCGATAGAAGCCTTTTATGAAGAACACCAACGGCTACCTTCGGTGATGGGTGCTGATCTCAAGGAGAAATCGCTTTATCGCAGCTTACAGGCACTAAAATCAGATACAGCCCATTTAGAGGCCTTAAAAACTCATGATCAGTATGGATTGCTGCCGGATGAGGTGCCTGCTTTCATGCAACCGCTACGTGAGCTTGATTCGGAACTGGAACCTGATCCTGATTTTGGTTTGATCGGTCAAGAAGCGAATACGCATGAAGAGCTACCTCCTGCTTTTACCAGTCTGGATGATATTCTCTCCTTTGCTGATGGGGATGACATCTTTGCTGACCTTGGTGATTTGTCTGTGGTGCAAGATGTGCCTATAGATGAATCAAAAGGCAAGGGTGTTCGATATCCGGATGAATTCATGGGCTCTCGCTTTACATGTGAAGATTTCTGGCGTTTTGAGCCGCATTTTGACCGGATCAAGAAAGCACTCAAAGGTGGCACGGCTACTTTTAATTTTCTGCAAACAGAACAAAATCTGTTTGTCGGCGATATTTTTTTGCTAAACGGTATTATCTGCTTTATTGCAGAAAAGATAGTGGAAGAACGTAAGAGTAACCGTAAAAACTACCGCCTTCGGTTGATCTTTGAGAATGGTCTGGAATCGAACATGTTAATGCGCTCATTGGCACGAGCCATTTATAAAGATCAGAATGGTCGTCAGATCCTGTTGAATGATGACAATGCATTAGGTCAGATGTTTAGCCAGAATCTGGATGTGCTGCCATCGGGTTATATCTATATCGCGCAGATGGAACAACTGAAACCGGAACTTACTCAGTTCAAAAATTTGTACAAGATAGGCTTTACCCGAAATAGCGTAATTACCCGATTAGATGGTTGCGAAGATGATATTGCCTTCCTAGAAACTAAGGTTCGGGTAGTTGCCAGTATCGAATGCAAGAATATGGATCCACATGTGTTTGAACGCATGATTCATACATTTTTTGCTGTCCAGCGTCTGAACATGATGCTGAAGGGAAAAGATGGCAAAATGTACAAGCCGCAGGAATGGTTTAATGTTGAGCTGGAAACGATTCTGGAGGTTGCTCAGCGTATTATCGACAAGTCTATTATTCATTTCCGGATGGATAATACGACAGGACAAGTTGTTTTAAAATGATAATGTGAATAATAGTCATAGGTAATTATGATCAAATTTTATCCTTTTTTAATGATTGGGCTGCTTGGTGGAATAGGTCTATACTTTGATAGTGGTAAAGGTATTGTCTGGCGGGCTTATGGTTCTAGCAGACAACTAAGTTTCTCGTTTTAATCGAGAATTTTGCCCGCCCTACTTGATGTTTATTTTTCTGGTTATGATTTAATCTTATGTTTGGGAAATGGTACGATTTTATTACGTAAACTATCAATAAAATCTGACCATTCCTGCATCATCTTTGTTCGATATTCTAAGTACTGCGCATGGTTGTAGGCTTGAGATACAGCGTTCCCAACAGTATGTGCTAGCTGTATTTCAATCGCATCATGCATATAGCCTTGCTCATGGAGAGTTGTAGATGCGAGTCCACGAAAGCCATGCCCCGTCATTTTACCTGTATAACCCATAGTTCGAATTGCGCTTAAAAGAGCATTGTTGCTTAGAGGCTTAGCGGTGCTGTGATTATAAAAAACAAATTGTTTATTACCTGTAAGAGGTTTTAGGTCTTCGATGAGTGCAATAGCTTGTCGAGATAAAGGAACAATATGGGGTAGAGCCATTTTCATTTTATAAGCTGGGATGCGCCACAACTTACTTTCAAAATCAATTTCATCCCATTCCATGTTTATGAGTTCAGCTGTCCTCACAAAAGTTAAGGTCATGAGCTGTAATGCTGTTTTGACTAATATGTTGCCGTGATAATGATCCATGCGTTCTAAGAAAGGAGGAAATTCAGAAATATCTAAGCGAGCCATATGCTTCACTTTACGAGGCTTGAGAACTTTCTGAAGGTGAGGAGTAGGGTCGTTCTCGATCAGACCTTTACCAATTGCAAAACGGAAAATACGTCCAGCTAAAGGTATGGATCTTTTAGCCATCTCTTGAGCACCACGCGCTTCAATTTGTTTAGCACAAGCAAGGACATCTTTACCTTTAATCTGATCAATAGGCATATGTCCTAATGCTGGAAAAAGATCTTTTTCAAATACTGACAAGTCGCGTAAATATGTACCTTCTTTAATAACGGGCTTTCGATCCTCCATCCATTCCATAGCTAGGGATTTGAAGAGAGTACTTTCATCTAATTGTTGTAATCGTTCATTTTTTTTAGCATTCGGGTCAATATTATTGTAAAGCTGAATACGTGCTTCATCTCGTGCACGGCGAGCTTGGGCAAGTGTGATTTCTGGATAGCTACCAATGGTTAGGGTGCTTTCACGGCTATTAAATCTATATTTTAAACGCCAGAACCTTCCACCTGAAGGTGTAACCTCCAGATATAGTCCTTTTTCGTCAGAATAGCGCTTTTTTTTATCAAGTGGCTTTATTTTTCTAACTTGAGCATCAGTAAGCATTTTTATTGGTATCCGTGCAAATTGGGGGACGAAAAATAACTTAAAAAGTCTGTCCCCCAATTATCCCCCAAGATATGGGGGATAGCAATGGATGTGCTAGGATTTAATAAAACAATAAAAAAGGCTTAAACCTATGTGGTTTAAGCCTTTCAGTACCCCGTTGGATGCTACGGGAAGCTAATTTGGCGGTGAAAGAGGGATTCGAACCCTCGAAACGCTATAAACGTTTACACACTTTCCAGGCGTGCTCCTTCAGCCACTCGGACACTTCACCATGGCGGAGGATAATATCGAAAAATATAGCCATCGACAAGGTGAAACAATTGAATTCGAGCAAAAGTTTTAGCTCAATGATATGATTCGCAAAAATAGTGTCGATAATTGAAGACAAGCTTATGCAAAGTACTGCAAAAAAAGCCGCCTTGCCTGCGATGACCTTGGCAGCATTAGGGGTCGTGTTTGGGGATATTGGAACCAGTCCACTCTATGCATTGAAAGAATCCTTCCACGCTGCACATGGCTTGGGCATCACCCCTGCAAACGTATTGGGTATTTTGTCCATTATCTTCTGGACCATGACCATGGTCATTACCATTAAATATTCTGCAATTGTAATGCGTGCAGATAACAATGGCGAAGGCGGGATCATGGCTTTGCTTGCGCTCAATTTGCGCAATACCAATTTTAGCCATCGGAAAAAATTACTGTTAATTTCGATTGGCTTTATTGGGGCTTCACTATTTTTTGGGGATGGGATCATCACCCCAGCCATTTCAGTCTTATCTGCTGTAGAAGGCTTATCCATCGCAACCGATGCACTGGATCCTTATATTGTGCCGATTGCGATTAGCATCGTCACTGCTGTATTTGTCATGCAAAAGTATGGGACGGCCTTTGTTGGTAAGTTCTTTGGCCCACTGACCTTGTTGTGGTTCTTCTCTCTCGGTGTTCTTGGGATTTCGAGCATTATTCAAACGCCTTTGGTTTTGGGCATGCTGAGCCCACATTGGGCATTTCAGTTTATCGTGACCAATCCTTTAATGGCCTTTTTCATTATGGGTGCGGTAGTGTTGACCGTCACAGGTGGCGAAGCCCTGTACGCAGATATGGGCCATTTTGGTCCTGTGCCGATTCGTTTGGCTTGGTTTATTGTGGTTTTGCCATGTTTACTGCTTAATTATGCAGGACAAGGTGCATTGCTACTGCGTGATCCGACTGCAATCGAAAACCCATTTTACCTGTTGGTGCCAGAGTGGGGCTTGTACCCAATGATCTTCTTGGCGACTATGGCGGCCGTTATTGCTTCACAGGCTGTAATTTCAGGGGTCTTCTCTTTAGCGCGTCAGGCCATTCAATTGGGCTATTTACCACGTTTAAATGTGAAGCATACTTCAGACTCGGAACAGGGGCAGATTTATGTACCTTTACTGAACTGGATATTGTTGGCATCGATTATTGTCTTAATTTTAATCTTCCAAACCAGCTCACAGCTTTCGCATGCCTATGGTCTGGCGGTCACCATGACCATGCTGTGTGACACCTTATTGATTGCGGTATTTATTCGTTATACATGGAAATGGAGCATGCCAAAATTGGTGCTGCTGATTATTCCATTCCTTGTTTTAGATTTGGTTTTGGTGAGTGCAACCTCACTTAAAGTATTATCGGGCGGTTGGGTTCCATTGCTGATTGGTGGTATTGCGTTCATGTTATTAATGACGTGGAAACAAGGTCGCGAGTTAACTTTTGCCAAGCTTCAGCAAGATACGCTGCCACTCGATTTATTTGTACAAAGTATTGGTGAACAAGCCAATTGGGTTGAAGGCGAGGCGGTCTTTTTAACAGGGACACCAACCGTTGTGCCACATGCCATGTTGCACAATATGAAGCACAATAAAGTACTGCATCAAAAGAACATCATTCTCACCGTTAAAATTCAAGATGTCCCTTATGTGGAAGAGTCCAATCGCTTCCATGTCGAAACCATGAATCAGCATTTCTATCGTCTTGAATTGTACTATGGCTTTAAAGATGAAATGAATATTCCACAAGCGCTTGAAGCGGTGTATCAAGCGATAGATTTGGAATATAACTTAATGCAGATCAGCTTCTTTGTATCGCGTGAACGGATTATCAGTACCGTGGGCGATGGTATGGCCCCATGGCGTGAGAAGCTCTTTATTTCAATGCAAAGGAATACCAGTCCTGTGAGTGACTTCTATCAGATTCCACCAAACCGTGTGGTTGAACTCGGGAGTCAGATCGAGATTTAAAACATCAATAAAAAACCAGCACATATGCTGGTTTTTTTTGGAGGATAAATCAGCTGAAGTCTTAGTTCATTGGGTCATTTACAGGTGCTTCAGGCATTGCTTGAACAGGCTGTTCTGCTGAAGCGTCAGGAAGTGCCTGAGCAGGAGCATCTGGTGATGGCAGTGAATCAGGCTCAACCGCATTGACAGGTGCCTCTGCTGATGAATCTAATTGCGGTGCAGCAGCTGGGGCAGCATTCATGTCTGTATTTGCCGTGGGTGCGACAGCATCATTTAACGCCGCTTCAGCTTGTTGTGCTGAGAGTTCTGCATTTGGTGCCAGCGGATGTTGCTCTGTTGGAGTCGCAGCGACTTGTTGTTGCGCTGTGGTATCAGGTGCGGCTTGTTGAACAGGTGCTTCACTCTGTGGTGCGGTTGGCATCACTACTTGGTCATTGGGTGCACCTTGGCCCGCTGGGCTGATAGGTGCTGCATTTGGATCAAGCAATTTAATTTGCCCTGAGCTTACGAGTTCTTGAATAGAACCCGGTTGACCATTAACAGTAGTAGTGACTTTGGCTTGAGAGAGACTTTCTAAGGTGTCACCCGGTTGGATAGGTGGCTCGGCGAAGGCTGAAGCACTTATCACTGTGCCGATTAAACCAAGAGAAGCTAAAATCTTAGAATGCATAAGAACTCCGTAAATTGCATGTATTATTTCGTTCGATTCATTTTTACCTTGGCATATTTTTTGAAGCGACAGCAATCAAAGATACGCAATCGCATCACGTTGCCGTAGAAAAACTCTACAAAAAAGACATTTTGTTACATGCAAAATCATCTAAATATGGCGTTTTGTTTAATTGTTATGCGAATAGAGCTCGAGCGATATACTTCGTATACGCTGATTGTTAAGCTCGTGAAAAACCGATGTTTATTGTAGTTGTGATGGCGAAGAAGAAAAGTAGTTCAGGTAAGTCAGTCTTTAACATGTTTAATCAAAATGGCCTGAAAGTGATTTTAGGATTGGTGGCAACGGGAAGTTTTGCGATTGCCTTTGGTCAAGAAAAAATTCAGCAATACGTGTCTTTAAGCCCAAGCTCAAATTCAGCCTGTTTAGAACAATTTTATCGGGAAATTCCGCCTTATTTACTCAAAGAAAGTTTAAGTAAACACAGCTACGCACTGTGCTTTAACGGTTTTAATGTGATGTATTCGGGCGTTTCGAAAACCCCCCTCTGGGTTGCAGAGGCTCTGACGCCGCAGCGCCTGAGCCAAAAAATTCCACGTGAAGATAGTTTTCATGAAGAAAATAATGTTGCAACTGAACATCGAGCGACATTGTCGGACTACCGTGGTTCAGGCTATGACCGTGGACATATGGCACCGAATGCTGATATGCCCAACAAAGCCGCACAATTCGACAGTTTTTCTTTGGCCAACATGGTGCCACAGGCCCCTAAAAATAATCAGCAAGTGTGGCGTGAATTGGAAGAAGCCACACGAGCGCTTGTGACCAAGCAAAAACTCGATGTTTTTGTGGTGACTGGGCCAGTATTTCAGGGCAAAAAGCTCAAGACCATTGGTCAGGGAGTGATTGTACCGAGTGCGGTTTACAAAGCGGTCTATATGCCAAAAACGGGTGCAATCGGTGCTTATTACGCACCGAATGATAATTCACAGCAGGTAAGAATTGTCAGTGTCTGCTATTTGGAAGAGCAGTTGGGTGTGAATTTATTTCCACAACTGACAGAAGAGCAAAAACGTAATACCTATAAGCTCCCGTTGACAGCAACGGCGGTTAAAGCCAATAGTGCAATTCAATACTCACATTGGGATGCGGAAAGTCAGTGTGCTGAAGAGGTTTCATCCGAGCAGCTCAAAGCCTTACAAAAAAACTTTAAATCGGGCTCTACTCAGTCGAGTAGTGGTAGCACCGTAACAAAGGGCACGGGTATTGATGCGGCGGATCAAGATGCGATTGTGAAACAATTAGTCGACGCCTTATTGCAATATATTTTGCAGCTGTTACGTTAAAGTTCTAGGCAGTTGGATGTATAGACATTCGACTGCATCACCTGATGCCTGAAAAACAAACAAGAGTAAAAATAAAATGTTTAAACCTTTTGTACAAGGTAACGAGTCCCATGCCATTCATGATCTGACCCTTGAAAATGACACGGACTGCGTCAGTATTTATGGCAATTTACAACTCACCAAAGACCAAGCTGGCCTAGCTGCGGCCAAAGCATTGCAAGCGTATCTGAATGCCATTGTGCAACAGCTTGAAAGTGAAGCACAGCTTCCTGAGAAAATTGAACGTCCGCAGTCGGATGAAATTGACAATCCGTTTTTATAACATAAGCCTATCTATGTTCCATGTGGAACAATAAGAAAAGCCCACAGATTGTGGGCTTTTCTTATTAATGGATAGAGAAAAAATTAATCCTCTTTTTCTAAAATTTTATAAATAATAGCGCCGATAATGGCACCGACAATCGGAGCAACCCAGAACAACCAGAGTTGGCTTAACGCGGCTGTTTCAGCAAATATTGCAACACCTGTACTTCGTGCAGGGTTAACCGAGGTGTTGGTCACAGGAATACTGATCAGGTGAATCAAGGTTAGGGCTAAACCAATCGCAATTGGCGCGAAACCAGCAGGCGCACGTTTGTCTGTGGCGCCCATAATTACGATCAAGAACATTGCAGTCAGTACAATTTCAATCATTAAAGCGGAGATTAAAGAGTATTTTCCTGGTGACAATTCGGCATAACCATTGGTCGCAAAGCCTCCTGTACCGGCAAAACCCGCTTGGCCTTGGACAATCAGGTATAGCACCCAAGCGGCTAAAACTGCACCGACCACTTGGGAGACCACATAGGGGATCAGATCTTTGGTATCAAAGCGTCCACCGACCCATAAGCCGACACTGACCGCAGGGTTAAAGTGACCGCCAGAGATATGTCCAAGTGCAAAGGCACCGGTTAAAACGGTTAAACCAAAGGCAAGAGCAACGCCAAGAAAGCCGATGCCTAACTCGGGAAAAGCTGCTGCAAAAATGGCACTGCCACAGCCTCCGAAGACCAACCAAAACGTTCCGATGAATTCAGCAAGATATTTATTCATAATGCGCCTTTTGTAGTTATTGATGTTTTATTCGCGTAGAACTTTATATTTAACGAGAAAATGCTCGTTTTTCAATCAATTTAACAAAAAAAGCATGACATCCTGATGACGTGGATCAAACACATCAGATTTTAGTGAAAATGCTCGATACGCCACTGCTGAGGTGTGACTTGAGTCCAGTGTTTAAAGGCACGTTGAAAAGCACTTTGTTCAGAGTAACTCAGCAACAGTGCAATTTCCTGTAAGCTGAGGTGAGGATCTTTTAAGTATTGCTCCGCCAAAATACGTCGGACTTCTTGCATCCGCTGTTGGTAGGTCGTGCCTTGTTGTTGTAAGTAACGTTGCAGCTGTCGGACTGAAAAATTCAGTTGCCGTGCAATATGTTCAATTTGATATTGGTTTTTTTGTAGGCCCGTTAAAATCGCATGCTGTAAGCGCTGATCGATGTGAGTAGAGTTGGGAAGTTTTTCCAGTAAGGCTTCTGCTTGTTGTAAGAGCAGTTTTTGCAGGGTTTGATCACCTTGCTGAAAGGGCAGGGATAATTCGCTGAGGGGAATCATCATCATCGGCCGGCTTTGAGAGAAGCGAACTTTACAATTAAAGTACTGCTCATACAGTGCCGTATTTTTCGGGGCTGGGTGAGTAAAATGAACCTCGCTGAGCTGGATGTCGTCATGGGCGACAAAGTGCTTCATAAACTGAATGATCAGCGCCATCGCCACTTCATTGCTGAGTTGTGTGGTGAGTTCAATCGGCATCTCCACCCAACCAAAGCATAGATTTTCCCCTTCAACTGCCACATACAGTGAACTGCCATCATAAATGAGGCGGTGAAAGTCATGATAACGGGTGAGCGCTTCGCCTAAATTTTCGCAGGACAGCGCAATATAGCCCAAAATGCCTAAATGCTTGGGCTGTACATACTTTGCAATCTCAAGTCCGAGCGCAGGGATGTGAAGATGGCTGTCAAGATCATTCAGTAACTCTAACCACAGGGCATAATCAAAACGTTCTAAGTTCTGTGCTTTTTCAAGTTGTTCAGAAATTGGGTAGCCCACGGCTTGGCAATAGGCATAGAGTAAATGCCCCAGTCCACCGTAGACAGAACCTGTGTAGTCTTTGAAATGTTGCATTGATTGGCTCTATTGTTCTTGTCGTAATTTGTCAATGAATTTGAATGCTAGGGTCAATATTTAGCATAGTTTCCACATTATATTCAATCTGAATATAGGAGGAATTTGCCATGTGGAAGGGTTTTGTCGCAGGACTGGTGGTTGCCAATGCGTTTGAGTGGGTTGCACATAAATATATTTTGCATGGAACACACCGTGCTGGAAAGCCACGCTATAGCCCCGTGCCTGACAGCATGAAATCGCATTGGGAGCATCATCGAGAAGTGCGGAAAACCACATTTCATGATCATGGTTATGTTGAAGGTTGGAGCAACTGGCGTACCAAAAATGAAATCGTGTCACTCGCTGTCGTGGCGGGTGTGTTTGGGACATTATTTTATCCTGTCTCCAAAGGCATGACTTTGTCTGTGTTGTACAGTGCAGGAAATTATTACTACATCCACCGCCGTGCGCACTTAGAGCCAGACTGGGCAATGCGTAAGATTCCTTGGCATTATGACCATCATATGAACTCCAATCAGGATGCCAACTGGTGTGTGACCAAGCCATGGTTTGATTATATTTTAGGAACGCGGGTCATTTCCTCATTGGATTTGCAAGAGCAAAATCCGTTGGGTATTGCTTTACCCCAAGTGGTGTCGAATAAGCTCACCCAGTGGGTCAATCAGGTCTTCCCTGCAAAATGGGTTAAGGCACCAGAAGCGATTACACTGAACTCAGTGCAGACGACTGAAACGGCTGCAGGATAACTGAATAGGTATTTTGTCGTGATTTGTCAATAATATTGGTATGTATTGTCAATATTTCGTCATTTGAACATTCTATAGTAAAGCTGTTGATGAGGTGAAATCATCTCATGAGCACTAGTACGTCATTTTTCATTTTCCAGTTTAACAAGACAATGTTGTAGTTATTCTAGGTTTATAGGGAGTCGCAAGACTCCCTTTTTTTATCTCAAAAATTGAGAGCGTAATTGTGGTCAAGAGCCAGCGAACATTCTAAGCTTTAACATCTGCTGCATAATCGATAGTACTGTTCGACTTAGCATTAGCTCAGCTGTGCCGAAGTACAGCGTAACTGAGCCTTTTAATTCGTCTGCTTTTTAAAGCCCGTTAAAATATAGCGATCCATTTCATCGGTATAGTCAGGAGAAAACTGAAAGCAAACATGCTCGTTGATGTTTAAGGTTTTGAGATCAGGAAAGCTTTGTCTGGCACGCGGACTATTGCTAAATAAAAAACCTTGTCGATCACTCTGAAAGTAAAACACTTTTTCAGTACTGATGTTGTGCCGTCGATAATGGGTGACCTCTGACCATTGTGTAAAAATACCACAAGCCCGAATTTGATCAGGTGCAATCATCGCTTTTTCATAATACTGTTTAAACTGGTATTTGCAGAAGCTGATATAGCTAAACAGGCATAAACCGAGGAGTAACAGTACGGCCAGCATACCGAAAGGGCGGTCAGCATATTTCTTCATCAACAGGATGAAAACAAAACAGATCAATAGACCACAAATAAATAAGATTAGTTCTAAGTGATACATTTTTTCTCATCTTTAAAATGATAAAAAGAGTACTCGAAAGCACTCTTTTCATAGGCTTTACGGTTATGGTCTGTTTATAGACGCATTTCGATGCCTTGCTCTGCAAGGTATTTCTTCGCTTCAGGAATGGTGTGTTGTCCAAAGTGGAAAATCGAAGCAGCCAGTACAGCGTCTGCGCCACCTTTTAAAATACCATCGGCCAAGTGTTGTAAGTTACCGACACCGCCCGAAGCAATGGTTGGAATAGTCACGCGGTCATTGATTTGACGCATCAACTGGAGGTCATAACCTGCTTTGGTACCATCGGCATCCATCGAGGTAATGAGCAGTTCACCTGCACCAAAGTTGGCCATTTTCACGGACCATTCAATCGCATCAATGCCCGTTGGTTTACGGCCGCCATGGGTAAAAATTTCCCATTTGTTCTCGCCCGTTTTTTTCGCGTCAATCGCAACCACAATACACTGAGCGCCAAAGCGTTGCGATGCTTCTTGTACAAATTCTGGGTTAAACACCGCTGCTGAGTTAATGCTGACTTTGTCCGCGCCAGCATTGAGTAAGAGGCGAATGTCTTCAACTTTGCGAACGCCACCACCGACC
Source organism: Acinetobacter sp. (assembly GCF_036666595.1). Classification (GTDB taxonomy): domain Bacteria; phylum Pseudomonadota; class Gammaproteobacteria; order Pseudomonadales; family Moraxellaceae; genus Acinetobacter. Next base: position 32,964 of record NZ_JAVWVO010000004.1, read on the forward strand.
GTTAAGGGAACAAAAACCGTTTCAGCCATACGTTCAACCGTACGATAAGTCGTGTCGCGACCATTCGAAGTTGCGGTAATGTCTAAGAAGGTAATTTCATCAGCACCTTGTTCGTTATATCGACGTGCTACTTCTACTGGGTCACCTGCATCACGAATATCAAGGAATTGAACACCTTTCACTACACGACCGTTGTCTACGTCGAGGCAAGGAATAATACGTTTAGCTAGCATAATTTTTTCCAAAAATAACAGCCGATTATGAAACTTCGCGACTTAGATGCTACACCTTAATAGTCGGAGCGGGTATTCTATCAAACTTATGTAAGTTTTTTTGCAGGTTTTATATGTCGGTTTATACCACTTTGACTTTACAGGAAGTTCAGGCGTTTGCAGCACCTTATGGACTTGAGGTAATCGATCTGATCCCAATTCAAGGCGGTATTCAAAATACGAACTATTTTATTGTGTGTGAAAATGCTGTGCAGTATGTATTGACTGTATTTGAAGAAATGGATGAACAGGGCGCAGGCGAGTTGGTTCCTGTACTTGAGCATTTAGGTCAGGCTGGTTTAGCGGTTCCTGTACCTTTAAGTCACTCAGGCAAAGCCATTCATAGTTTAAAAGATAAACCTGCGCAAATTGCCCCACGGATGATGGGTAAACACCCCATGCCTGCGACCCTTGAGCAAGCCGAGGCGATTGCGGTTGCACAAGCACAAATGCACGTCGCACTGCAAAATTTTCCACTGGAGCGTGCAGAATACCGTGACCATGACTACTGGCTCGCTGTAGCATTACAGATGAAACCGACATTAAGTGAGGCGGATCAAGCACTACTCAATAAGTTGTTGGGGTTATATGAGGCATTATCGGCGGTTTATCCGAATCGTCCAAAGGGCTTTATCCATTCGGATTTATTCCGTGACAACACTTTATTTGAGGGCAATCAGCTTAAAGGCATTTTAGACTTTTATGAACTGAATAAAGATGAGTTCTTGTTTGATATTGCAATTACCCTGAATGACTTCTGTACGGAATATCCAAGTGTGCACTTAAATGAAGATAAGGCTATCGCATTTTTAAACGCCTATGAAAGCATTCGCCCTTTGACGACTGATGAAAAATCTTGCCTAGAGTTGTATCTGGCAATGGCCGCTGCGCGTTTTTGGATGATGCGTTTACAAGTGGCACAAAAAAATGCAGCACAAGGTCGTACGGGGGGTGACATTTTGCAGAAAAATCCTGCCGAAATGCGTAATATGGTGATTGACCGCTTAAAATTTGTAACTGCTTAAATAGGAAAGAAAAATGCGTGACCAAGGACGACTCGTTGAATGGTTTGATGAAAAAGGCTATGGCTTTATTCAGCCCAACGATGACAGCAAAGATCGCGTGTTTTTACATATCAAGGACTTTGCACGGCAAGGTCCTCGTCCTATTTTAGGCTGTGCGTTGGAATACAACGTGATTGTGGATGCGCAAGGGCGTTATCGTGCACAGCAAGTCAGTTATTTAAAAGCATCCCAAACCCAAAAGAGTCGTGCCCAAAAAGTCTCACCGGAAAAGACCGAACCGGGTCAACGCTGGAGTCCAATGCAAATCGTGTCGGTGGCATACATCGTGTTTTTGGCACTATTGGTACTCCTGGGGCGTTTGAGTGGATTGGTGCTGCTGTTGATTAGTGTGATGAATGCGGCCAGTTATTGGTTCTATGCGCAAGATAAAGAAGCTGCGCAAAATGGGCAGCGCCGTGTACCTGAAAATACGTTGCATCTCCTTTCATTTTTAGGCGGTTGGCCTGTAGCATGGTTAGCACAGCAAAAGCTACGACATAAAACACAAAAACAACCGTTTAGAAAGATTTACTTTTGTACAATTCTATTCAATATTCTTTTAATTTTATGGCTTATTTCTCCTTTTAATAGTTTGCCTATTTAAAGTTCAAGCCCACTTCATGAGGGACAATATGAATTATTCAGTCGATCAAGATCCGAATCGTAGTCTGACTTTTATTCTTTATATTTTGTATATCGTTGCGATTTTTTCCGCAGGGATTTTAGCCATTATTGCTTTAGTGATTAATTATGTGAAGCGTGGTTCTGTGCGTGGTTCCATTTTTGAGAGCCATTTTACTTGGCAGATTCGCACCTTTTGGTGGTATTTGATTTGGAACGTGATTGCCTTTGTGCCATTTATTTTCTTATTCTTTACGGGTGAAAATGCCACAGCTTTCGCAGGTGTCGCACTCGGTGCTTCAACTTTCTGTGTGGCTGTGATTGGGTTGTCGTGGGTGTGGATTGTGTATCGTGCCATTAAAGGCATTATACGTTTAAAAGACAATCAACCGATGTATCAATAAAAAACAGGTTGACCCGTATTCACCATCAGAACATTCCTTTTGGTTGTGCACTGGCGCTATTGGTCATTCCAATAGCGAAAAGCATGTATGGACTGGGAGCAATGATGAACCCGGGCAAGAGGGTGTCACTCTAAACACCTGACCGTACTGCTGAATCAATGACCATTGATCACTCGATTCAGTAGTTTTGCTTTTCAGAGATCGGCTAAAGTTGTTCGACGTTCTTTTTCGATTTTAACAGTTTCGGTTTCCATTCACTGATCATAATACCAAACACCACCAAAAGTCCGCCCAACAAAGCCAGTGGTGCTAAGCGTTCTCCTGCAAGGCGCCCAAATAGTGCCGCCCACACAGGCTCTCCTGCATAAATAATTGCCGCTTGAGATGGATTGACTGAGCGCTGTGCCCAATTCATGACATATTGAATCACGGCACTGGCAAGCCCCAAGCCGAGTGCGATACTCAGTAAAGGCCATGAAAAGTCTGGAATGCGGTGTTCACCTGCCAATGGCATGGCTGCAAAGGCGAGCACAGAGGCAACTGCCAGTTGAATCACCGTCACTCGACCAATATCGACTTTTGGGGCAAAATAACCAATCAGGATAATTTCCATCGCTATAGCGATTGCACCGAGTAGGGTTAAGGTCTGGCCAAAATTCAGTGAAATTGAATTTAGGCTATTGCCTGTAAGTAAGACTAAGCCCATAAACGCACAGAGCGCACCAATCCAAATCATAAAATGGGGCACTTTACGAAAGATTAGCCACAACAATACAGGTACCAAAGGCACATACAGTGCAGTTAAAAAGGCAGATTCACTGCTACTGACTGTTTGTAGTCCGACCGTTTGTGTGCCATAGCCAATAGTGACCATACAGCCAATGAGTGCACCCGCCCACAAGTCCTGTTGGGTGATGTGCTTTAAATGTTGATAGGAAAATAAGCCAATAATCGTAGCGGCGCAGGCGAAACGACAACCCACAAAGAACATGGGGGAACTGAAATTTAAGGCGTATTTCACGGCCAAGAAAGTACCGCCCCAAATAAAGGTAATTAGAATCAGCGCAATGACAGGCGCTTTAGAACCGAGCTGAGTATTCAACATAAAAGAACTAATGTGCAATATATTGCACATAGCTTGTCATGCTTTGTTTTTATGTGCAATATATTGCTCAATGTTTTTTTGATTTATCTCTATGAAGTCTCCTGCGGTACTACAACACGTCAGTCAAAATGTACGTCATTATCGAAGTTTAAAAGGCTTGAGCCAGCAACAACTGGCGGATTTGGCTGGTTTAAGCCGTCGTATGGTGGCTGGAGTTGAATCAGGGCAGGACAATATTAGTTTGGCGAAACTGAGCTTGATTGCCGATGTGCTTGAGGTCGATTTTGTACAGATTATTGCTGCGCCTGAACAGCAAGGGCAAGCGGTGGTCAATGTTTTGGCTTGGCAAGGCACACAAGCACACAGTGAAGCAAAATTAATGGCTTCGGCGGCAGCAACACAAAAAGTTGAATTGTGGACATGGGTGCTTGCCCCAAATGAGCACTATAGTGCAGAACCTGACCCAGAAGGTTGGCGTGAGATGCTCTATGTGATGGAGGGTGAGCTAACTTTGGATCTGGCAGGCGACATGAAAGTCTTAGGTGTAGGTGAGTCGATTGTTTTTTCGAGTGCCATCGAATACCAATATATCAACCGTGGAACTGTACCGTTAAAGTTTATTCGTAATGCGATTTATTAAATAAGATGCAGATCTTACACACTGATATTTAGCGCATAAAAAAGAGGTCCATAGACCTCTTTTTTAAATTCTCTAATTAGAGCGATTGTTCATCTAACAGCAATTGTGCTTCACGGAGGTTTAAACTGCCTTCGTAAATCGCACGACCGGTAATTGCACCCAAAATACCCGGTTGACCTTTGAGGTTACGTACGTCATCAAGGTTGGTCACACCACCTGATGCAATCACAGGTAGGCCAGAGTATTGTGCCAGTTGAACAGTTTGCTCAACGTTCACACCTTGCATCATCCCGTCACGTGCAATGTCGGTATAGACAATGCTTGATACGCCCGCATCGGCAAAACGTTTGGCTAAATCTGTGGCTTTCACATCCGTCACATTGGCCCAACCATCGGTGGCCACCATGCCATTCATGGCATCGATGCCGACAATGATATGACCTGCAAATTTCTTACATGCTTCTTCAACAAACTCAGGGTCTTGAACAGCTTTTGTGCCAATGATGACAAAAGACACACCCGCTTCTAAGTAGTGTTCAATGGTTTCTAGTGAACGAATACCGCCGCCAATTTGAATTGGCAGTTCAGGTTGCGCGCGAGCAATGGCTTCAACCACAGGTTTATGAATTGGCGTACCAGCGAAAGCACCATTTAAATCGACCAAATGTAAGCGACGCGCGCCTTCATTTACCCAGTGCTGTGCAGTTGCAACAGGATCATCAGAAAAAACCGTATCGTCTTCCATACGACCTTGTTTTAAACGAACACATTTGCCATCTTTCAGGTCAATTGCAGGGATGATCAGCATGCTTTCGCTCCTAGCCAAATCTTAAATAAAATCAATGTCCGTCATCTTAGCAAAGTATTGGCAATTTTCTAAGCATCTGTTACAGCTTTTCATGACGACAAGGTTTTGTTGTTTTCTCTAATTCTTTGGAAATATCTTTTGGGAGTCGCTCTAAACGCCGCAATTCTTCAAAAACAAACAGCGCGGCATAGGCATCGGCAGCAGCATAGTCAACTTGTTCAGGCGTGAGTACTTTCCTCGCCCAATTTGAAGTGCTGACTTTTTTGCTTTTGGGGAAGTTGAGTTGAAACAGCAGGGCGATGGCATTTTTAATGCCGACAGAGTTGGTCAAGCCAAAGCTTGCAAAGCATTTTGACAGCTCAACCACACCCTTGAGCTCAAAACCTTTTTTACGGAATAGATGGGCATCATTTTTTAAACCAAAGCCCACTTTGAGTTGGGCGGGATTCGCCAAAAATGGCGCAAGGAAGCTCCAAATGGGTGGGCTCATTTGAAACAAATAAGCACGCTCGACGCTGGCCAGTTGAATTAAATGCGGACCCGTGGAGACTTCTCCCACTTGAAAGGTTGGTTTGGACTCGCTGTCAAAACCGAAGATGGAAACCTGTTCTAGTTCAGCGCGGATTGCTTCACACTGTTCTAAGTTTTGAATGACATGAATCGCTTGCATTGGCAAATTTTGAAAACGAGGCAAAATTCGAATTTGTTCTTTGTTAGGGATGGGGAAGCTAGGGAGAGAGTTATTCATGTTATATCTGAGGCATGCTTTTATTTCAGACTAGTGGTTTTTGATTTTAAAGGCAAAATAAAACCTGCAAGAAGCAGGCTTTAAGTGCAATCAAAGATGGCAGAATGCATTTTTATTGCTGTTGCATTTCGATCTGTGATTGATTGGCACGCAGTATATAGCTTTGATAAGAAGGTAGAGCAATTGCTGCTAAAATACCAATAACAAAAAGTAGGATATAAATCCACGCTAAAACAGCTTCCCAACCTGCGGTTGGGCGTGGTGAGCCATAGCTGTTGCTGCGATCATCACCCGGTGCGAAAATCAGGTAAAGCATTAAGATCACGTTGGCAAGAGGCACCAGCATCAAGAGTGATAACCAGCCCGTATGGTTGCGGTCATGTAGGCGACGAATGGTAAATACGAAGGTGAAATAGAAGATTGCAATATAAATCACAGCAAGAAAAATCATGCCGCCACCAAAGTTGCCTGTTTCCATATTGATGAAAGTTGTTGGAAAAATCACGGCAAAAATACCAATGATAATCGCAGCTACAATAGCAAGCAGACAGTTCCATGCAAGATATGAAAAACGTCCGAAACGACCTGCGGCATTCAGCGCAGATTCTTGTGCATATTGAGTCATAGTGACTTACCTTATCGTTGTAAATTAAGTTTTTATAAATAAAAATGTCTAAAAAGCAGGCAAATCATAATCAAATTTGGTGACAATGAAAAGGCATCGTAGTCATCTTGAGTAGACTAGTCTGCTGTAAAGCAACGATTTTATATATTGAAAGGTACAGGAGTGAGGTCACACGCCTCATGTACTTAAGCTGTTTCTGATTTATTTTGAGTCTAGGTGCATCAATTTGGGATAAACAAAAGCCCAACCGAAGTTGAGCTTTTCCAATCAAACAGAAGCTGGAATGAATTAAATTTTCCATTCCACAAAGTTTTTCAGCAGTTGCAAACCTGCGGTATGACTTTTTTCAGGGTGGAACTGGGTCGCAAACAAATTTTCTTGATGAATTGCCGTGCAGAACTCTAAACCGTAGTCACAGGTCGCCGCCACAATGCCAGAGTTCTTCGGTTCAACATAAAAGCTGTGCACGAAGTAAAAACGTGCATCTTGATCAATGTCTTTCCACATTGGATGACTCGGATCGGCCTGATGAACTTGGTTCCAACCCATATGTGGGACTTTCAAGCCGTCTACATCAGGAAAGCGTTTCACGCTGCCTTCAAAAATACCGAGAGCCTCGACTCCGCCATTTTCTTCAGAGCGCTGCATCAGCGCTTGCATACCCACACAAATCGCTAATACAGGCTTATTAAATGCTGCATGACGAACAACTTCATCAATCCCTGCTTCATGCATGCCTTGCATACAGTCACGCATAGCACCTACGCCAGGGAAAACAATTTTATCAGCTTGAGCCACTAGCTTGGGATCATTGGTCACATCGACCGTTGCACCAACATACTCAAGCGCTTTTGCTGCTGAGTGTAGGTTACCCATACCATAGTCAAGAAGGGCAATACGGGTCATTACAAACTACCTTTGGTTGAAGCAATGGTGTTGGTTGCACGTGGGTCAATCTCACAGGCCATACGAAGTGCACGCGCAAACGCTTTGAACACACTTTCAATTTGGTGGTGGCTATTTTTACCTTTGAGGTTATCAATGTGTACCGTCATGAGCGCATGGTTCACAAAGCCTTGGAAAAACTCAGAGAATAGATCCACATCAAAACGACCAATCATGGCGCGGGTAAATGGAATATCCATAAACAAACCCGGACGGCCTGATAAGTCCACCACAGCACGGCTTAAAGATTCATCTAACGGTGCATAAAAATGACCATAACGACGTAAACCTTTTTTGTCACCTAAAGCTTTGGCAAAAGCCTGTCCAAGCGTGATACCACAGTCTTCAACCGTGTGGTGATCATCAATTTCCAAGTCACCATCACATTCAATATCAATATCAAATAAGCCATGTCGCTTGATTTGATCAATCATATGATCTAAAAAGGGAATACCTGTGTTGAGCGTGCCTTGACCCGTACCATCGAGGTTTACACGAACTCGAATTTTGGTTTCGTTGGTATTTCTTACCACTTCACTGATACGTTCTGTCATAGACACGTTCCTCAAAGACGTCAAATAATTGATGTAAAATGCTTCGTCGTAACGAAGTCACCGCATATTAGATTGCTCAGGAGGGTTTATCAATGCCTATTACCGTACACGCTTATACTTCACTGGAAAAAGAAGAGTTGCGCAGCCAGCTAGAGCGACTGTACGACACCAGTCCTGAATTTGGCGATGGGCATGATGCCGTAGAACAACTTGAGCAAAATCTAGCTCAGTATACCTTACTTTACACCGCAGAATTTAATACTAAAGTCATTGGCGCCATTTGGTGTAGTGGGCAGGGTGAAAATAAAACCTTAGAATACATCGTAGTACATCCTGCTAACCGTGGACGAGGAGTTGCGGAGCGGCTGGTTGAAGAAGTCTGTCGTATGGAAGAGGCCAAAGGTGTGAAAGTGTTCGAGCCAGGCTGTGGTGCGATTCACCGTTGCTTAGAGCACATTGGTAAAATTTAAGCTTTTTTAAAGCAGTCTTTGGGCTGCTTTTTTTCATGAATAGTGATGGTGACACGCTTTAAGTGCAAAGAATGACTCAAAAAATGTACGAAGGGCGCTGGGTTTGCTGTAAAAGTAAACACTCAAATGGTTTTTTTGAAAACGGACTTGACGCTGCTTCGCTTAAATTGTTTAATACGCGACATCGGCGTGATAGCTCAGTAGGTAGAGCAACGGATTGAAAATCCGTGTGTCCCCAGTTCGATCCTGGGTCTCGCCACCATATTCAAAATCTTATTTAAAGATTTCAATCCCTGATCCCATCAGGGATTTTTTTTGCCTGAAATTTATCCGATCAAATAAAAAAAGTGATGATTTTTATTGACTATTCATCCGAGATACGGCTTAATACACGGCATCGGCGTGATAGCTCAGTAGGTAGAGCAACGGATTGAAAATCCGTGTGTCCCCAGTTCGATCCTGGGTCTCGCCACCATATTCAAAAAAACCTCAAACAATGTTTGGGGTTTTTTTATGTCTCATGAAAAGCGCGATTGTAAAAGATGTTGGACAAAATCATGCTTTTGCTATTGGAGAATGTGCTAATTTTGAGTTAAAAATAAGACTGAGAATGGCTTATGAAAGACCTCTTTTCATCGGGAAGTCAGCTTTATCAACTCGCACGGCCGAGTTATCCAGCGAGTTTGATTCAAGAAATACTCAAGCATGTAGTAACTCCTCAATTTGCGTGGGATTGTGGTGCAGGATCGGGGCAATTGACTCAATTGTTGGCGCCGCATTTTGATGCCGTGGTGGCGACAGATATCAGTGCTCATCAGTTACAACATGCACCTTATTTTGAAAATGTCAGTTATCAAGTTCAGTCTGCAGAGCACACCAGTTTTGCCGCGCAGAGTTTTGATTTAATCACGGTGGCTCAAGCCATTCATTGGTTTAACTTTGATGGCTTTTATGCAGAAGTGCGACGGACTTTACGACCTGAAGGTATTTTGGCGGTCATTGGCTATGGTTTAATTCAGCTACAGCAACCTGAGTTACAGGGGGGTATTGAGCGACTTTATTTTAAGACTTTGAAAGACTATTGGGATGCCGAACGACGTTATATCGACGAGGCCTATCAGACGATTCCTTTTTCCTTTGAAGAAATAACGGCGCCTGAATTGTCGATGTCGTTTCAATGGTCTGCTGCTCAATTGTTGGATTATTTAAATACATGGTCTGCACTGAAACATTATCGAGCAAAAAATTCAGATGATCCCTTATATGAGTTCAAAGGATTCTTTGCGTTGGATGATCACGCGAACCAACTCTTTGAGCTTAAATTTCCAATTTTTTTAAGATTGGGTCGTCTGCCTGTATCGGCGCATTGAGTGTCTGAGCTTAATCAGCAATCAGACGTTTACCAAAGCACACGACTTCGATTTCCTCATAGCCCAGCTGCTCATAGAAGCTTTGCACTTCGATGTTTTCTTTACGTACAAGCAGTTGTAGTTTGGGGCAACCTAACGCAATCAGGCGCTTCTCGAGCTGCTGTATGAGTGCAGTTGCGACTCCATTGCGTTGAAAGTGTGGATGTACTGCCAAATAATTAATCCAGCCGCGATGGCCATCATAACCACCCATCAATGTGGCGATGAGTTGTTCATCTTTAACAGCCAGTAAAAATAAACCATCTTTTTGCGCAGTTTTTCTAAAAATATCAATTTCAGGGTTGTTCCAAGGGCGAGTGAGGTCGCACACCTCCCAAAGTGCAATGACGTCTTCTAAATCTGTTTCGAGATAGGGGCGAATAATGAACATGAGCTTGGCATTTTTATTTTTTGGATGCCTTTAGATTAATTGAGTTTTTTTATTTTGATAAGTGTTTTATTGCACTTTTCAACAGACATAAAAAAACGCCCAATGGGGCGTTTTTTTTAAACTTTAAATTAAGCTGATTTCGCTTCTGCTTGAACAGGAAGCATGTGGCCTGTTTCTTCAAAGTTAGAATGCCAAGACAACGCTTCACGAAGGAGGTGAGGTGTATGACCGCCTTTTGCACATGAACGATCAAAGTAGTCGTTTAATGCATCACGGTAAAGTGGGTGTGCACAGTTGTCGATAATCGCACGAGCACGTTCACGCGGTGCTAAACCACGCAGGTCAGCCAAACCTTGTTCAGTGACAAGGATGTCAACGTCGTGTTCAGCATGGTCGATGTGAGACGCAAACGGTACGATTGAAGAAATGTCGCCACCTTTTGCAATTGATTTGGTTACGAAGATTGCCAAGTGTGCATTACGTGCGAAGTCACCTGAACCACCAATACCGTTCATCATTTTCGTACCGCAAACGTGAGTTGAGTTCACGTTACCGTAAATATCAAATTCAAGTGCAGTGTTGATGCCGATAATACCTAAACGACGAACCAATTCAGGGTGGTTTGAGATCTCTTGTGGACGTAAAACCAATTTATCTTTGTACGCTTCAAGGTTATTAAATACTTTCTCGCCGTATTTAGCTGAAAGGGTAATTGATGAACCTGAAGCAAATTTCATTTTACCTGCATCAATCAATTCAAAGGTACAGTCTTGGAGTACTTCTGAGTACATGACAAGGTCTTCGAAGTTCGAATCTTTAAGGCCTGTGAGTACAGCATTGGCAATTGAGCCAATCCCTGCTTGTAATGGGCCTAAGTTTTTCGGTAGACGCTCTTCAGCCACTTCTTTTTCAAAGAAAGCGATTAAGTGATCTGCAATGCCTTGAGTTTCATCATCTGGCGCAGTTACCGTTGATGGAGAGTCGTGTAAGTCGTTGTTGATGACGATACCCACGATTTTTGCAGGATCGATATTGATCGCGTGCGTACCAATACGCTCATCCACTTGAGTCAATGGAATTGGTTGACGTGTTGGACGGTAAGTTGGGATGTAAATATCGTGTAAGCCTTCAAATGCAGGGCTTAAGTTGGTGTTGATTTCAACAATCACTTTTTCTGCGAAAATTGCGAAGCTTGCAGAGTTACCTACCGATGTTGTTGGAATGATGCCGCCATCTTCAGTGATCGCAACTGCTTCAATGATCGCTACATCTGGCTTTTTCAACTGAAGGTTACGCATTTGCTCAACAGTTTCAGACAAGTGCTGGTCAATGAACATCACTTCGCCATTGTTGATGGCTTTACGTAAAGTGTTGTCCACTTGGAATGGTAAACGACGAGCCAGTACACCCGCTTCAGTCAATTGCTTGTCTAGGTCATTACCTAAAGAAGCACCGGTAATTAATGTGATTTTTAAAGGATTTGTGTGTGCACGTTTAACCAATGCCAAAGGTACAGCTTTCGCTTCGCCAGCACGAGTGAAGCCACTCATACCTACAGTCATGCCATCTTCAATAAAAGCAGACGCCTCTTCCGCACTGATGACTTTATCGTGAAGTGAAGCTAAACGGATACGATCTAAAGACATGGTTTACTCTCGTTAATATTCTGGATCTGGCACCGATTGTACCGATCAAGAACGACATTGTGCATACCTGTTAGGCTAAGGTCTAATTTTTTGAAAAAATGTGGGTATAAGGGATTCTGATGATTTGTAAGTAATTGAAATATATTTGGTAAAATTAAATTGTTGAATAGTTGAACAAAATCGATTGATCAACTATTGTACAAGGTTTAAAAATGCTCAACCAAGGTTTGCTTTAATTTTTCGAGTGGGTTGTTGCTGGAAATTTCAACATCTTGATTGTGATGAAGAGGCAGCGAAATAATCGCTTCAAGTCCGCCTTGTTCCCGATTATGAATGCTGAGCTGACCTTGGTGAATGTCAACAATGCGTTTCACAATGGCGAGACCTAAACCACTGCCTTGGACTGTTCTTGCCTCATTCCCACGTACAAAAGGTTGCATAAGCTCTTCAATTTGATCGTCAGGAATACCTTCACCATGGTCTGCTACGCTAATTAAAATATGTTCATTTTCCACTGTTGCGGAAAGTTCAATCGGCTCAGCACCGTAGCGTTTTGAATTATTAATCAAATTACCAATCAGGCGTTTAAGAGACAGACTACGTGCCTGAATAATCGGTAATTCGGCAGGTTCAAAACGAATATCCAACGGTTTGAATTGCACCACCAATTCTTGTAACAGCATATTTAAATCGGTGTCTTGGATTTCCTCATCCGAACCATCACGCATATAGGAAATGAACTGATTTAAGATCGCGTCCATATCTTCAACGTCATAAATCAGCCCTTCTTTTAAAAAATCATCATCGGGCATCATTTCCGCACTGAGTCGAATACGGGTCAGTGGGGTGCGTAAGTCATGTGAAATCCCTGCCAACATAATCCGGCGGTCACGTTCAGTCTGATCTAGGGTGTAAATCATGTGATTAAACGCTTGGTTGACCTCACGAATTTCTTGGGGGCCGTGATTGGTCTCTAAATACGGCGCTGTGCCTGTTTTACTATAACTGTTGGCAGCATTTTGCAGACGACGCAGCGGGCGATTGAGCTGACGAACCAAGGTTAAAATAATGGCTGCTGCAATAAGTGGTACGCCGAGTAACCAGCCGAAAATTAACTCAGGGCTGTAGTTGGCATAGGTTTTCAGGGGTTCGCGGACCCAGTTGCCGTTCATTTCAGGGGTTTGAATCCAAATGCGCGGGCTAGGTTTAAACTGAAAATACACCGTGGCATGTTCGACTTTTAATTCTTTGGCCAGCTTAGCTTCAATTTGGTTGGTAAAGAATTCGGCGATGACCTTATCTTTGACATTGGGATATTCTTTGGGATCGGTGACGTATTCAATCCCGACGCGGCTTCTTAGCCAGTCATCGACATCGACTTCAGTATTTTGATGATAAATCCGTAAATCGGGGTTGTTGAGAATTTCTATTTCAACAGCAAGATAACGAGCATGTTGTTGGATTTCTGGAAGATATAAGGTGCGCCAAAAGAACCACAAGGACATAAATAAACTGAAAAATACAATGAAGAGTACCAGTACGGTGGTACGCATGGCAGCAGAGCGCGGCTTGATTTTATCTAAAAAGCGTTCCCAACGTGTGCGTTTCCGTTCTGAATACGCTTCGTAATCTGTAAACTTTTGAGGGTCGATGGGTTCGAGTTTCACGCCAGCTTCCTGTGGACTATTTTTTATCAATATTACTGAAAGATACAGCAGAGTCTTACCGTTTTTATCAGTAATAGAAGGAGCTCATTCTGTTAGTTTTAAAAAGTAACCAAAACTTTTGCCATTCGCTGAACTCGCAATAAAGTTGACGAGCCTTGAAAATAAAATTGGCTCAAACAGCAGCGAATGGCTTTTTAGGGACAATAAGTTCGGTGAACGTTTACATTATTGGAGCTTATTATTCCGCGCCGTCTGGTACGAACACATAACCTACACCCCAAACCGTTTGAATATAACGTGCACGAGCAGGGTTTTCTTCCACAAGGCGACGTAGGCGCGATACTTGAACATCAATCGAACGTTCCATTGCTCCCCATTCACGGCCACGCGCAAGGTTCATCAATTTGTCGCGAGTCAAAGGCTCACGTGGATGTTGTACCAAGGCTTTCAGGACCGCAAACTCACCTGTAGTTAGGGTTACAACTTGACCTTCACGCGTTAAGGTACGTGTTGATAAATCAAGTGACCATGGCCCAAAGCTGACGACTTCCATTTGTTGGCTTGGTGCGCCTGGAACTTCACGCACTTGGCGGCGAAGTACAGCGCGAATACGTGCTAACAACTCATTTGGATTAAATGGTTTCGGTAAGTAATCATCTGCACCCGCTTCTAGACCTGCAATACGGTCTGAATCACTGCCACGAGCGGTAAGCATAATAATAGGCGTATCAATATTGGATTGGCGTAGACGACGGCAGATACTTAAGCCATCTTCAACAGGAAGCATGAAGTCGAGCACAATCAGTGAAAACAGTTCGCGCTGTAAGAGACGATCCATTTGGGTTGCATCATGCGCTGTTTTCACCACAAAGCCTTTATCTTCTAAAAAGCGTTGGAGTAGCGTACGTAAACGCACATCGTCATCTACCACTAAAATGCGTTCAACGCGATCTGCATCGCTATGTACAGCATCTGTTTTTTCAGCAGGTACAACTAAACTCATTGAAGTGCTCCTTTATTCTTTATTGTCATCGTAAACAAAAGTCGGGATAGTCTTGAGTATACGACTCATTTGTATGTCTTTACTATGCTCTAAAGCAACAAATATTGCAGGTAAAATCAAGACATAGATACCAAATGTATACATCTTAGCCCATAGAAAAAAATGGCAAAGAATACCTAAAAATAAGATTTAACACTGAAAATGAGATGGATTTATGAAATTTGCCTGAAATATGTCACATTTAAGCCATTAAATTAATAAAAACAGTTGTGGATTTTATAGTCTTGGTCTTTATAATCATGGCTTTTAGTACATATCCTTGTGGGATCACATACGATGACTGACTTAGTTCAGCAGTTGGCAAAAGAAATTGCCGTACGTCCAAATCAAATCGAGGCTGCCATCAAGTTGATTGATGAAGGTGCTAGCGTTCCATTTATTGCGCGTTACCGTAAAGAAGTCACGCAAGGCTTAGATGATGCGCAGTTACGTCAGCTCGATACACGTTTGGCTTATTTACGTGACTTATTTGAACGTCGCGACAAGGTAATTGAATCATTAAAAGAACAAGACAAATTGTCTGATGATTTATTGGCACGTGTAAATGCTGCTGAAACTAAAAATGCCTTAGAAGAAATTTACGCACCGTACCGTCCAAAACGGACCAGTAAATCATTTAAAGCCAAAGAAGCAGGCTTAGGCCCGATTGCAGAGAAAATCTTTGCAGAAGCGGTTGATCCAGCTGAAGCATTGGCAGGCTTTAGCCATGAAGATTACCCAGATCTAGAAAGTCAGTTGGATGCGATTCAACATATTCTAATTGATGACTGGGCGCAGAATATTGCACTGACAACTGAACTTAAGGCCACGTTTGCAAAAACGGCCACTTTAAAAAGTTTAGTGGCAAGTGATGAGAAAAAAGAAGTTGGCAAAAAATTCCGCGATTACTTCGACTTTTCTGAAAATTTAAATAAAGTCCCGTCACACCGTTTATTGGCTATGTTACGTGGCCGTCAAGAAAACGTTTTAGGTTTAAAAGTTGATGGCGAAGATGATGCACCATTGGCGCGTATTAAAACAGAATACAACCTTGAAACTGCACAGCCGCAAGCACGTCAAGACTATTTAAAACAAACGGCTAAATTGTTCTGGTTAGGCAAGGTTCGTCCAAGTATCGAACATTCGTTGCTCACTGAAAAACGTCTTGCAGCTGAATCTGAAGCAATGAATGTTTTTGCTGAAAACTTACGTCATTTGTTGTTGTCTGCACCTGCGGGCGCACGTATAACCTTAGGTGTGGACCCTGGCATCCGCACAGGGGTGAAATTGGCTGTGGTGAATGCATCAGGTGATGTACTTGCATATAGCACGATTTATCCATTTGCACCCAAAGATGATAAAGCGGGTTCAATTGCAGAACTTGCCCGTTTATGCCGCGAGTTCAATGTTGATCTGATTGCTATTGGCAATGGTACAGCAAGCCGTGAAACAGAAAACGTTGTGGCTGAAATGATGGCTGCAAACAGCGATTTAAAACTAACACGTGTTTCTGTATCAGAAGCGGGGGCATCGGTTTATTCAGCGTCTGAATTGGCATCTGCGGAGTTACCAGAGTTAGATGTGTCGATTCGTGGTGCAGTGTCGATTGCACGTCGTTTACAAGACCCATTGGCTGAACTGGTGAAAATCGATCCAAAATCGATTGGTGTAGGTCAGTACCAACATGATGTGAACCAAACTGGTTTAGCGAAAACCCTTGAAGCAGTCGTTGAAGACTGTGTGAACTCAGTGGGTGTGGATGTTAATACTGCATCATCTGCTATCTTGGGTTATATCGCAGGTTTGAATAAGTCGATTGCGCAGCAAATTGTTGATTTCCGTAAAGAAAATGGACGTTTTGACAACCGCCAAGATTTGAAAAAAGTGCCACGTTTAGGCGAGCGTACTTTTGAACAAGCGGCAGGTTTCTTACGTATTCAAGAGGGTTCAGAGCCACTGGATGCTTCTGCTGTTCACCCAGAGTCTTATGCGCTGGTGGGTAAAATTGTTGAAGCGAAAGCGACGACTCTAAAAGACATCATTGGTAATTCGGAAATCATTCGCCAAGTGAATGCTGAAGAATTTGCAGATGAGAAATTTGGTTTACCAACCATTCAAGATGTACTGTCTGAACTGGAAAAACCAGGTCGTGATCCGCGTCCAGAGTTCCGTACAGCAAAATTCCGTGAAGACATTACCGAAGTTGCGCAACTGACTGAAGGCATGCAGCTTGAAGGTGTCGTGACCAATGTGACGAACTTCGGTGCTTTTGTGGATGTGGGTGTACACCAAGACGGTTTAGTCCATATTTCAGAATTGGCCAATGAATTCGTGGCAGATCCGCATAAAGTGGTGAAGCCGGGGCAAATTGTACAAGTTCGTGTACTCACTGTAGATGCTGAGCGTAATCGTGTGAATTTGTCGATGCGCCCTGAAGGTGCTGAAGCGCCTAAAGCTCCACGTCAACCACGTCGTGAAAATACAGAGCGTAGTGAACGTAAACCACAAGGTAAACGTCCACAACAAGCACGTCCGCAAGGCGAGCGTGCTCAAACAAACAAGAAGCCGCAAACGGCTAAACCTCAAGAAAATAAAATTGGTGGTTTAGGTGCATTGTTACTTCAAGCAGGCATTAAAGGTTCGAAATAATCTTTAAAATTTGAATAAAAAAACCTCCCAAGTGGGAGGTTTTTTTTATGGTTACTTTTATCCGTTGATGATGGGCACGATCCAACTGGTGATAATCAGCATAATGCCAAAGTGCCCAAGCTTTCGGCAAACTTTGACAAAAGTTGGAGCGGGTTGTTCCAGTCGAGTGGCATAATCTTTGAAGCTTATGGATTGTGTACTACGGCTATGCCACAGGAAAACAGCAAGATCGATACAGATTAGAATCGTCCCGACATTGGCCACGATATCCATCATCACATAATCTTGTAAATACAGGCTACTGCCTACTCGGTAGCAGAGATAAATCGCAAAAGCGATACACACATATTGCAGTACGAAAGTAAAAGCGCGCATAAATTCACAAAATAAAAAAAGACGGCTGTTTATAACACAAAAAGTAGAAGGGTCACGTCGTCTTTATCTTTTGTCCACAAAAAAAGGTATGAGTCTTAACTGATTAGGCTTTGTCCAATCAGGCTGGAAAAAATTGAGATTAAACCTATTTTTGAAAAAATATTGCTATACATGCTTGGGGGTTGTGAAGTTGGCCCAGTTTCTGTTTCTAGCGAGCGTATTTCACTCGTCAGGGGAGTAGTCTGTTGTGGTGCGCGTTGGCTCTTAAAGCCAAATTCGAGCAAGATCATCAGCAAACCGCCATGAGTCAGCACTTGCCAGATTGAAATATGAGAGAGGGTGAGTTCTGTATATAGATTAAAAGCGGTAATTGCAGCAAAGATGAAGCAAAAAAGCTTGAATAAATAAAGTGCCTGCATTTCTCTTTTCCCTTTTATTGTTGCTCTTATGGTGAACTTTTTTTCTTAAGCTAATATTAAGGACTATAAAAGAGTGGTGAAAAATTTAGCTACCCAACCTTTGATCAAAAGTTGGGTAAATTGTAAGAAAACTTACCAGTGTTCACCTGGGAATAAGCGTGCATACGCTTTTTGTACCCAGTTGAGTTTTTGCTGTTCGCCTACAGATGCGGTAGAACTTGGGAATAAGTTATAACCAATCGACATGAGTTTATTGTTGATGTCTGGTGCGATTGAATAAGTGATTGATGCCAAACGACCTAAGTTGGTTGCGACCTTCTTCGGACGCTTCACAATCGCATAAGCAACTAGATCTGCTGCTTGTTCAGGCGAAAGAGTCGGGACGTATTTATAAATTTTTGTCGGCGCAATCATCGGGGTACGTACCAAAGGCATATAAACTGAAGTAATCGCAATTTTATGTGAATGCACTTCGGCAGAAAGACAGCGACTGAATGCATCTAATGCGGCTTTAGACGCCACATAGGCTGAGAAACGAGTGGCATTTGCCAATACGCCAATCGAGCTAATGTTAATAATATGCCCATCACGACGAATCATCATTTGTGGCAGGATGTTCATGACTAAACGTACCGCACCAAAGTAGTTAAGCTGCATGGTGCGTTCAAAGTCGTGGAAGCGTTCCGCTGACTCATGTACAGCACGGCGGATCGAACGACCTGCGTTATTAATTAAAATATCAATATGATCGACTGAAGCTAAAATCTGCTTAGAGACTTCATCAATCGAGTCTAAATCATTTAGGTCACATGGAAAAACAGAAGCTGAACCACCTTTGGCCTCGATTTCTGCTTTAACTTCATCTAGTGTTTCTTTGGTGCGCGAAACTAAAAGGACGTGCGCTCCTGCGTCAGCCAGTTTGTGTGCAACGGTTAAACCAATACCACTTGAAGCGCCTGTAATTAAGACGGTTTTTCCATTTACGCGTTCTTTAAAAAGTCTATCTATTCTTGAATTCACGTTATCATTCCTGATCTAAGTCAAATATTTGAGGGTTATGGCTGTTTTTGTATTCGATTATTTGGGCTGCATTTTCGAAGAAATGTAGCTGCTTTCCTTCACGGTATAATACCTAAACTGCTTAAAAATATCACGGCATAAGTTATTGAAATAATAAATAATTTTAGAGTAAAAGCTCTATTTTATTGGTTCTAATTACTTGTTTTTACCACGAATCCAAGCGAAGTGAAAGGGCTATCAATATAAAAGACAAACGTATAAAAAACCTCAATCATGTGATTGAGGTTTTAAGTTTAGTGGTCTGTATTTTAGACTTAAGCCAAGGCCTGTTCTAAATCTGCAATCAAATCATCAATATGTTCAATACCTACAGATAAACGCACCATATCAAGACTTACTCCAGCAGACTTTAATTCTGCTTCATTCAGTTGGCGATGTGTGGTGGTGGCAGGATGGCAGGCCAGACTTTTGGCATCACCAATATTGACCAAGCGAGTGAAGAGTTGCAGAGCATCAATAAAGCGAGTCCCACCTTCACGGCCATCTTGTACCCCAAAAGATAAAATCGCCGAAGGTTTTCCTTTGACATATTTTTGCGCTAAGCCATGCTGAGGGTGATCTTTCAGTCCCGCATAGTTGACCCATTTTACTTTGGGATGGGCTTGTAAATATTCTGCGACTTTCTGCGCATTTTCAGTATGACGTTCCATACGCAGGTTTAGGGTTTCTAAGCCTTGTAGAATCAAAAACACGCTTAAAGGGCTAATCGCAGCACCAGTATTGCGTAATGGCACCACGCGGGCACGTGCGATATAAGCTGCTTCGCCTAGAGCTTCGACATAGTTCACGCCGTGATAGCTTGGGTCTGGCGTATTCAGCACTTTAAAACGTTCAGGATATTTGCCCCAAGGGAATTTACCGCTGTCGACAATCGCACCGCCAATCGAGTTACCATGCCCACCAATATATTTGGTCAAGGAATGCACCACAATATCTGCTCCATATTCAAAGGGTTTCAGCAGTGCAGGCGTTGCGACAGTATTATCGACCACCACAGGCACACCATATTCATGTGCGATTTTGGCAATCGCTTCTAGGTCAATGATGTTGCCGAGTGGATTGCCAATCGATTCAACAAAGACCAACTTGGTTTTTGCATCAATTAAACCATGCAGGGCCTCTGGATCTTGATAATCAAAGAAACGTACCTCAATGCCTTGTTTCGGTAGAGTGTGGGCAAACAGGTTATAGGTGCCGCCGTACAAGGTCGAAACAGAAGCAATGTTGTCCCCTGCTTCGGTAATGGTTTGAATGGCGTAAGTAATGGCTGCCATGCCAGAGGCTAAGGCCAATGCACCAATGCCCCCTTCGAGTGCGGCTAAACGTTGTTCTAGTACCGCAGTGGTCGGGTTCATAATTCGGGTATAAATATTGCCTTGGACTTTAAGGTCAAATAAATCCGCACCATGCTGCGTATTATCAAAGGCATAAGACGTGGTTTGATAAATAGGTACGGCCACTGCTTTGGTGGTGGCTTCTGGGCTATAACCAGCATGGATAGCCAAAGTTTCATCTTTATAGGTCATGGGACTTCATCTGCGTGAGTTAAATATTGCACAGTCTATCATCAATGAATATGAGTGAAAGTGTGAAAATAATGAATATTTATCTAAAAAATTCATAAAGATGAGCTGAGAGCAGCTTCTTGTCTGCGGAAAAGTGAAATAAAATGGTGTTTAAAAAATAACCGTGCTGAAAGTTGTAACATTGCATTGAAGATCGGTTTCATGCCTTATTTTTTCAACGTATTCATCGTATAATGCCCGCAAATATTTTTTCGCTTCTTGCGATTTTTTGGTTTTTCTATTGAGGAGTCCTACGTGGCCCAATATATTTATACGATGAACCGAGTGTCTAAAATGGTTCCGCCTAAGCGCGAAATCTTAAAAGACATCTCTTTGTCATTTTTCCCGGGTGCAAAAATTGGTGTACTTGGTTTAAACGGTGCAGGTAAATCGACCTTGCTTCGTATTATGGCGGGCGTAGACAAAGATTTCTCTGGCGAAGCTCGTGCGCAACCGGGTATTAAAATCGGTTACCTAGAACAAGAGCCGCCACTTGATCCAAATAAAGATGTGCGTGGAAACGTAGAAGATGGTTTACGTGAACCATTGGATGCTTTGGCACGTTTGGACGAAGTATTTGCTGAATATGCAGCAGAAGATGCAGACTTTGATGCACTGGCAAAAGAGCAAGAAAAACTTGAAGCGATTATCCATTCATGGGATGCGCACAACCTCAGCAACCAAATGGATCAAGCTGCAGCTGCCTTGAACCTTCCAGCTTGGGATGCAGATGTAAGCTTGCTTTCTGGTGGTGAGCGTCGTCGTGTTGCATTGTGTCGTTTGCTTTTATCTAAGCCAGACATGTTGCTGCTTGACGAACCGACGAACCATTTGGATGCAGAATCTGTGTCTTGGTTAGAGCGTTTCTTGAAAGACTTTGCCGGCACGATTGTGGCGATTACGCACGACCGTTATTTCTTAGATAACGTGGCGGAATGGATTCTTGAGCTTGACCGCGGTATGGGTATTCCATATCAAGGTAACTATTCTTCTTGGTTAGAGCAGAAGAACGCGCGTCTAGAACAAGAGAACAAGCAAGAAGAGTCTTTTGCTAAAGCATTGAAGAAAGAACTTGAATGGGTTCGTTCAAATGCCAAAGGTCAGCAAAAGAAAAACAAAGCGCGCATGGAGCGTTTTGAAGAGCTTAACTCACGCGAATTCCAACAGCGTAACGAAACTTCTGAAATCTATATTCCACCTGGCCCACGTCTAGGTAATAAAGTAGTAGAAGTGGAAGGCATCAGCAAATCATTTGATGGTCGCGTACTGTACGAAAACCTAAGCTTTACCGTACCGCCTACAGCAATTGTGGGTATCGTGGGTCCAAACGGTGCGGGTAAAACCACACTATTCCGTATGATGACTGGTGAACAACAGCCAGATACGGGTACGGTGACTTTGGGTGAGTCGGTTAAAGTGGCGTATGTCGGTCAGATTCGTGACACTTTGGATAACAACAAAACCGTTTGGGAAGAAGTTTCTGGCGGTTTGGATATCTTAAGAATTGGCGATTATGAAATTGCATCACGTGCTTATATCGGTCGCTTTAACTTTAAAGGTCAAGACCAGCAGAAGCGTGTAGGTGAGTTGTCAGGTGGTGAGCGTAACCGTTTACAACTGGCGAAAATCCTGCAAATGGGCGCAAACGTCATCTTACTGGATGAGCCATCGAACGACTTGGATATCGAAACCTTACGTGCGCTTGAGGATGCAATTCTTGTATTCCCTGGTACTGTAATGGTGGTGTCGCACGACCGTTGGTTCCTTGACCGTATTGCAACGCACATCTTGTCGTTTGAGAACGAACAGCCTGAATTCTACGAAGGTAACTATGCTGAATATGAAGCCTATCGTTTAGCGCGTTTGGGTGATGCTGCGGTTCAAAAACGCACCAAATACAAGAAAATTGGCGGTTAACGCTTCCGTTAATTCAATTAAAAAAACCAGCCTTCGGGCTGGTTTTTTTATGCTTAGCAATTGCCGCTTAAGGAGTTTTAGGGGCATTCACTTGTAAGCTAATAATGGTGTAATACTGATTTTTAGGTTTTGCTTTGGCATCGACTTTTTCGCTCACTTCAATCAGGTATTGCCCAGCTTGTGCAAACGTGAGTGTGGCATGGCCTTGTGTGTCGACAGGTGTGCTTTTCGCTTGTTGCTCAAGCTCACCTTGAGCACGAACCATGAGTTCTGCATGCGCTAGGGCTTTGCCTGCTTGAGTAATTTGCAGTTGTACAGGTTGTTGCACCGTGATTTGGTTTGGATGGGTTTTGAAGTTGACTTGAATTGGGGCTGGCGTTACAGCGACAGGTGAGGTGCTGTCTTTGCTTACATAGCTTTGAATGCTCCATTCTCGAACCGTAGAGACCTTGCTAGGTACTTTGCCTTTAAAGTCACTCGGAATGACATAGTCACGCTCGCTTAAAGCAGGGACTTTGTCTGCAGCAACATCGGCAAAGATTTTCCATTGACGATTATGTTGTACATATTCAATTGGATATGATGTTTTAGCGGAAATGGTATAAGTACCTTTTTCTGGTAGCTTAAGATCAAATGCAGTTGCAGATTCTAAGTGCTTCTGTGCTTGAATCGTAGTCTGTGTTTGGTTTGGTTGGAAAACGCTGAATGAAATATCTTTTAGGGCATATTCAGGATGAAAGGCTTGTTCCGCATAGGCGCTCAATACAGGGACTTGGGTATTTTCAGTGTGATACGCCAGTGGAGCGACGTAGGGTTCATGTGCTTGAGACACTGAACAGAACAAGAGTGTGCAGAGTAGAGCGTTTTTCATAGAGGCTAGGCCTAAAAATATTTCGTAAGATGAGGTTTTTGATTATATCGAGAAAAACTAACAAGTGATAATAATTATTATTTATTCTTTGAGCAGATAAAAGGGAGTACATAGACTCCCTTTTTGGATGCGGGTTCTAAGTTAAAACTTAGATTTCCCACTCATGGTCGCACTCGCGGCATTTCCATTTTTTCTGAGACTGCATGAAGCCTTGCATTGAAATCTTAAAATCAGGAAGGTCGCGGTAAAATAGGAAGCCTGCAATTACACATACGATGAAAACCACAACCGTTGCAATTTGTAGTGTTGAGCCAGCGCCATCCCCGAACAGCCACATTGCGATGCTAATGAGCACCAAAAGTAATAATACAAAAATGGCTGGAACCAAAAAAACTAGACTTTTAGGCACAACAGGGCGCGTTGCTGGAGCCCCTGCTTGAGCAACCGGCATAATTTTTGGGCTTTGACATTGAGGACAACGATATTGCATTACAACTCCAAAATTCGAATTATGCCGTATTCTAATCGGATTGGAGCAAAAAGCCAAAAAGCGTAGTAATGAAGTGCTGATAATTTTGAGGCAATAAAAAACCCAAGTCATAATGCTTGGGTTTTTTACCAGATGTTGCCATCTTAAATATGGCGTCCCTACGGGGATTCGAACCCCGGTTACCGCCGTGAAAGGGCGATGTCCTAGGCCTCTAGACGATAGGGACTTATTGAGGCATCACGTTGAGTGGTTATTACCGTCTCTCTGTGTGAGCGCTATATTAGGGATATAACGCCCATGCGTCAACTAAAAAATCAATTAAGCTTCATCAACTGCGTCATTTTTCGGCAATTTTAGACTTTCATTGAGTTTTTCCCAAACTTTTGCTTCTTTTTTGCTTGGACCACCCACAATTTCAAGGGCATGGCGTAAGCGCGCGAAGGTTAAGTCAGGGCCAATGGTGACCATGGTTTGCATCACAGGGGTCGAAGCGGTTGAACCGGCAATCGCAATAAAGAACGCTGGCATAAAGTCACGGAGCTTAATTTCCATTTGGCTGGCTAAGTCCATCAAGGTTTGACTTACGGTGTCATTGTTCCATGTGAACATGCTTTCCAAACGCCAAATCGCAAATTGAAGACTTTGACGAACTTGTTCTTCGCTCAGTTTCTTGCTTTCAAACTGTTCTTTGGTCAAGCTTGGGAACTGGTTAAAGTAATGCGCAGACCAGTTCACCGCTTCTGAAAGCAAGTTGATACGAGGTTGAATCGCTGCTGCGATGTCTTCGAGCATCTTACGATCTGCTTTCCATGCCAATAAAGTATCTAGCAGTTCAGCAGGGCTTAAGCCTTTGATCCATTGACCATTAAGCCAATTCAATTTTTCCACATCAAAAATTGGACCACCGAGGGATACCCGTTGAATATCAAAGTGTTCAATCATCTCGGCCAATGTGAATTTTTCGCGTTCATCTGGCATCGACCAGCCCATACGGCCTAAGTAGTTCAACAAGGCTTCAGGCAAGACACCAATATTTTTGTAGTAGTTAATAGAGGTTGGGTTCTTACGTTTCGACAGTTTTGATTTGTCTGGGTTACGTAGTAATGGCATATGACCCAGTACAGGCATTTCCCAACCAAAGTATTGATACAGCAACTGATGTTTAGGTGCAGAAGGCAGCCATTCTTCGCCACGGAAAACGTGGGTAATTTGCATCAAATGGTCATCAACGACATTGGCAAGGTGATAGGTTGGTAAACCATCGGTTTTAAGCAAGACTTGCATGTCCACTTGCATCCAAGGAATTTCTACTTCCCCACGCAGTAAGTCATTGACTGTACAAATGCCTTCTTCGGGCACTTTCATACGAATCACGTGTGGCTCACCTGCAGCAAGGCGACTTTGGACTTCTTCAGCAGATAATTTTAAACCACGGCCATCGTACTTTGGTGTTTCACCACGGGCCTGTTGTTCTGCACGCATTTGATCCAACTCTTCGCTTGTAGCAAAGCAGTAGAACGCATGACCTTTTTCGACCAAATCCAGTGCATATTGCTTATAGATATGCATACGTTCAGACTGGCGATATGGCGCATGTGGGCCGCCAATATCTGGACCTTCAGACCAATTCAATCCTAACCAACGCAATGAATCTAAAATCATTTTTTCAGATTCAGGAGTCGAACGAAGTTGGTCGGTATCTTCAATCCGTAGAATAAATTCACCACCATGTTGCTTGGCATAGCATAAGTTAAATAACGCAATATACGCTGTGCCCACATGCGGGAAGCCAGTTGGAGAGGGTGCAATACGAGTACGAACAGTCATAGCCAATTATGATTCAGAATGTAAATTGAGGTCTATTATAACGAAAAAGCCCGACCACTTAATGCTTAATTCAACATTCAGTGATCAGGCTTTTGTGTGCAAATGTCATAACTTGAGAGAGGTTATGACACTGTGGCTTATTTTTAGTTTAGAGGAACAATGATTGCACAAAACGGCTAAAGCGCTGGTTTTGTGTAGCAAAGAAATTTTGTGTCGGCGCAACTTTGATTGAGGTCATGATTTTTAAATCAGTATCCGTCATCGTGGTTCTATCACTGCCTTTTTGTTGGCTGAGCGCTTTTTCAATCAATGATGTTTTTTCAGTGGGCATCGTTGCTTTGTCATTGCTTTGAATGGCTGCACTATGTCCCAGTTGGCTAAAACAAGCCAAGCCGATACTCAACGTAACGGTATGTAAGAATGTTGCTTTCATGTCCTTTTCCCCCTCTCAACATGGTATTGGAACAGATTTTTATTAAAGTCATTGGTAATCTAGTTTCAATTTAACCGATTTTACAAATAAAAAAGTAGAACTGTGTCACACAATTTACAAAATTATAAACAAATTTGGGCTAAATTGACATTTAAACATCAAATATAAATCATTTGGCTTTTTGTACCAAATAACTGTGGAGATAGCATGGAGATTTTGAGCTTGATCTGTGGAGGATGGATATGGGCTTATCCTTAAAAGTGCACAAAATAGTCCTTTTAGAGATATCTTTTTATCAGATATAAAAACTATAATTAATTATAACTAGATGATTGTGTTGATTTTTTGTTGTTTATATAGTGAGCAAATTCAGTTCGAGTATAAAGCAATGAAAAAAATATTAGCGACATCTATTTTAGTATTACTTGGGGGCTTTGCAGCCAGTGCTTATGCGGCAAAAGATTTTTTAAATGTGTCTTATGATCCGACCCGTGAGTTTTATCAAGAATATAACCAAGCCTTTGGACAGTATTGGAAAAGCAAAACTGGGCAGGAGGTCAACTTTAAGCAGTCTCATGGTGGATCGGGCAAGCAAGCACGTGCCGTTGCAACGGGTTTACAAGCAGATGTGGTGACCTTGGCCTTGGCCAATGATATTGATGAAATTGTGAATACTGGACAAATTGATAAAAACTGGCAAAAAGAATTTCCAAATAATTCTGCACCTTATACTTCAACCATTGTTTTTTTAGTGCGTAAGGGTAATCCCAAACAAATTAAAGACTGGAATGATTTAACCAAACCGGGGGTTGAGATCATTACCCCAAATCCAAAAACAGGGGGCGCGCCGCGTTGGATTTATTTATCGGCTTGGGGTTATGCATTAAAACAACCGGGAGGTAATGATGCTAAAGCCAAAGAATTGGTGAAAAAACTTTATCAAAATGTCAAAGTCCTTGATTCAGGCGCACGAGGTTCATTAACCACGTTTGCTGAACGAGGCATAGGTGATGTGTTGTTGTCTTGGGAAAATGAAGCTTTACTGGCGACCCAAGGGCTAGGTAAAGACAAATACGATATTGTTTATCCCTCTATTTCGATTTTAGCGGAGCCATCTGTTGCGATTGTAGACAAAACCGTGGATAAAAATGGCAATCGAAATTTGGCCAAGGGCTATTTAAACTATCTGTATTCGCCAAAAGGTCAGGAGTTGGCGGCGAAGCATTTCTTCCGTCCACGAAATAAACAAGTGGCGACCAAATACCTTGCTCAGTTTCCAAAGCAAAAAACCTTTAATATTAATGATGTCTTTGGAGGGTGGGCCAAAGCGCAGAAAACTCACTTTGTAAATGGTGCGATCTTTGATCAAATTTATACTGAAAAATAAACGTGCTGTGGTTTGACGCGATCACGTTCGGACATAAAAGTGGATATACGCATATCCACTTTTATTATATTTTAAGCATAAAAATATATATAATAAGAATAAGTAAAGTGTTTGCTGTTATTTTAAATAAAAACAATTCATTAAGTCTCAGTGATTCAAAAATAACGGGTATTTAAAAAACAAAAGTGAATTGCGATTTATGATTTTGTTTCATATATTTAGCATAATTCTTGATATTTAATTTAATACGCCATGAAAACGCATTTGAAATCTTTCTGGGCTGCTGCCGTAGTGGCAACAGGTCTAACATTTAGTATGACATCAGCTCAAGCGGCTGACCGTACTATGCTCAATGTCTCCTATGATGCAACACGTGAATTTTACGATGAGTTCAATAAATCCTTTGGTGCCTATTGGCAAAGTCGTACAGGACAAACGGTCGACTTTAAACAGTCACACGGTGGTTCAGGTAAACAAGCCCGTTCGGTCGTGGATGGTCTAAAAGGGGATGTGGTGACGTTGGCCTTAGCCAATGACATTGAAGAAATTGTCAAATCGGGTCAAATTCAGCCGGGTTGGCAAAAAGAGTTCCCAAATAACTCTGCACCTTATACATCGACCATTGTGTTCATGGTACGCAAAGGCAACCCGAAAAAAATTAAGGACTGGTCTGATTTAACCAAACCGGGTGTACAAATTATTACGCCTAATCCTAAAACAGGCGGTCTACCACGTTGGGTGTATCTGTCTGCTTGGGGTTATGCACTGAAACAACCCGGTGGCAATGAGGCGAAAGCCAAAGAGTTCGTAGGTAAAATGTACCATAACGTAAAAGTCATGGACTCTGCGGCACGGGCGTCTATGACCACCTTTGCAGAACGTCGCATTGGTGATGTGTTATTGACTTGGGAAAATGAAGCCTTAGTGACACAAAAAACTTTAGGTAAAAATCAATTCGATATTGTTTATCCATCGATCTCGATTTTAACTGAGCCTTCGGTGGCAATCGTGGATAAGACCGTGGCTAAAAATGGCAACAAGTGGTTAGCACAGGGTTATATCAACTATTTATATTCACCACTGGGTCAGGAAATGGCGGCGAAAC
This sequence comes from Acinetobacter sp., assembly GCF_036666595.1. GTDB lineage: Bacteria > Pseudomonadota > Gammaproteobacteria > Pseudomonadales > Moraxellaceae > Acinetobacter. The sequence continues at coordinate 61,493 of NZ_JAVWVO010000004.1, forward strand.
ACTTCTATCGTCCGCGTAATGCTGCAGTTTTAGAAAAATATAAAGCGCAATTTCCACCTTTAAAAACCTTCACTATTGATGAGGTGTTTGGTGGTTGGGCCAATGCTCAAAAGACCCACTTTGTGAATGGGGCGACCTTCGACCAAATCTATAATAGCCGTAAATAATCCAGTTAATTATTTCAGCTGCTGCTTAAAAAGCCTCCCTTGGGAGGCTTTTTTGATAATGAATGCCGTTTAAAAACGGTTTTGTCTATGAAAAGTAATATTTCCCTACAAAAAGTCGTTTGGAGCTTTGTTAAAACAAGGTAATAATGTGCAGTTACATTTTTCCTTCCGATCATATTGAGTCTTTATGTCGCATATTTCTGTATTACTTCACGAAACTGTTGATGCTTTGGTAGCAGATCGCAATACAGGGATTTTCATTGACGGGACGTTTGGTCGTGGCGGACATACGCGTTTGCTGTTGTCTAAGCTGGATGAAAATGCACGTGTCTATGGTTTTGATAAAGACCCGCAAGCACTGGAAACAGCCGCGATTTTAGAACAAGAAGATCCACGGTTTAAAATTATCCATGCCAGCTTTGCTGACCTTAAACATGAGTTAGAAGTACGCGGTATTGGCTTGGTAGATGGCGTTATGGCCGATTTGGGCGTGTCTTCACCGCAGCTTGATCAGGCGGAGCGTGGCTTTAGTTTTATGAAAGATGGACCACTGGATATGCGTATGGACAATTCAAAAGGTCCAACCGCAGCGCAGTGGTTGGTCAATATTGAGGAAGAGGCGTTAGCCAATATTATTTTTCAATACGGTGAAGAGCGTTATAGCCGTCGTATTGCCAAAGCAATTAAAGCGGCTGGGTTGATTGAAACCACAGCGCAGTTGGCTGAAATTGTGAAAGTGGCACACCCGAAATGGGAAAAAAATAAACATGCCGCAACACGAACTTTCCAAGCAATTCGTATTGCCATTAATAAAGAATTAGAAGATATTGAGGTTTTCCTACCGCAAGCGGTAGACGTATTAAAACCGAATGGTCGCTTGGCTGTGATTAGCTTCCATTCGCTAGAAGATCGATTAATTAAACAATTTATTCAAAAAGAGTCGACACTTGAGGAAGACATGGGTTGGGGTATGCCACAACAACGACCAGATACACGTCGTTTAAAGAAAGTATCACGTGTGAAAGCAAGTGATGCCGAGGTTAAAGCCAATCCACGTTCACGTAGTGCATGGCTTAGAGTTGCAGAGCGCTTAGCACTTAAAGGCGAATAATGAAAACTGAAGTCGTTGAAAAAATTCCAACAAAGTTAAAGTTTAAGAAGCTGATTGTCTATGTCATTTTATTGGTGCTGGTGTTTATCAGTGCCATGATGGTGGTGTTCCAAGTGTTTGAATACCGTCATGACTATCGCGAAATGAGTTCTTTTATGCGCGAGCGTGATGACTTAAATGCAGAGTGGGGCCGTTTGTTGATTGAACAGCAAACTTTTGGCGCAACTGCACAAATTGGAACACGCGCAGTGACGCAATTGCGGATGTATTCACCACCTGCGGCGCAAACCGTAGTGATTTCTTTACCCACGACTTCAGAAGACAAAAAATAAGGCCGCTGTAACATGGTAGAAAAGCGTAAACCCACTCGTAAAAAACAGCAAGCGGTGACTGAAAAATCGGCTCTACAGGTTGAAATGTGGCGCTTTTATCTCATGTGGGCAGTGGTTTTAGCTTGCTTTATTGCTTTGGTTGGACGTGCTTTTTACGTACAGGTCATCAATACCGAATTTTTGCAAAACAAAGCCAATGCCAATATTTTAAGAACTGAAAAAATTAAAGCCATGCGCGGTGTGATTTATGACCGTCATGGTGTGCCTTTGGCGATCAGTACGCCGATCATGAAAGTGGTGATTGATCCACGTGATTATTTTGATAATAAAAAACTGTTTGATGAAATTACCGCTGAATTAGCCAAAGATCCACACAATCGTAAATTGAAGCGTCAATTACCAGACAAAAACCTAAATCTGGATGAACTGGCTGATGCCGTGGGTATGGATCGTGCGGAACTGAAGCGGAAACTGAATGAACGTCCGCGTTCGCGTTACTTGGTCTTAAAAAAAGAAGTGCCACCTCAGCAAGCTGAACTGATTGCGAAACGTGAGTTCCAAGGGGTGTATACCGAAAAGAACTACAAGCGTTACTATCCGCAACCACAACCGAATGCGCAAATTATTGGTTTGACCAACAGTGAAGGTTCGGGCATTGAAGGTTTAGAAATGCAGCTGAATCAACGCCTGTCGGGTATTGATGGTGAGCAGCAAATTGTTCGAGATAAAAAGGGCAATCGTTTTAAAGATGCTGAAGTGGTTAAAGAAGTTGAGCCGGGTGAAAATATTACGCTCAGTATTGACTCGCGCCTTCAGTACATTATGTACCGTGAACTGACCGCTGCGGGTGTAGCCAATAATGCACGTTCTGCAACAGCGATTGCGGTCGATGTGAAAACGGGTGAAATTTTAGCGATGGCGTCGTGGCCGTCGTATAACCCGAACGATAAAAATAGTTTGTCCAATAAAGACGCCATGCGTAACCGTGGTGCGGTTGACTCTTTCGAGCCGGGTTCAACCATGAAGCCTTTGACCATTTCAATGGCTTTGGAAAGCGGCAAATACATGCCGAATACTGTGGTCAATACCACTCCGGGTTCGATGCGAGTCGGTAACCATACCATTCGAGATACGCATAACTACGGTCCACTAACTTTGGGCGGGATTATTCAAAAATCGTCTAACGTAGGTGTGGCTAAAATTGCCTTGTCTCTCCCTTATGCAACTTTACCGACTTTTTATAAACGTCTTGGTTTTGGTCAGCGTTCTGCGGTTAAATTCCCGGGTGAAAGTGGTGGTTTAATTCTGCCACCAAGTAAATGGAATGTATCGGAAGTGGCGACCATGGCGTATGGCTACGGTTTAAATGCGACTGTGCTGCAAATGGTGGATGCTTATGCCATGTTGGCCAATAAAGGCGTGAAAATGCCTTTGAGTTTGTATAAGTTAGATGCGCCACCTCGTGGTGAGCAAATGATTGATCCAAAAATTGCGGATCAAGTTTTGTTGATGATGGAAACGGCAACTTTACCGGGTGGTACCGCGACTCGTGCGACTATTCCGGGTTACCGTGTGGGTGGTAAAACAGGAACCGCACATAAGTTGCGTGCGGACCGTAAAGGCTACTCAACCAATGAATATCGTGCACTTTTTGCTGGTGTTGCACCCGTTAGCGATCCGCGTTTAGCAATGGTGGTTGTGGTCGAAAACCCGCAAGGGACCTACTATGGTGGTACGGTGTCTGCGCCTGTATTTGCCCGTGTTATGCAAGAATCCTTACGTTTAATGAACGTGCCTTTAGATAAACCTTTAGATGCTCCTGTAATCAAGAGATAGGTGATGAATGTCCATTACATTTCAACAACTCTATACCGCTAACTTAAGCGCTGAATGGATGGCACAGCCATTTCAAGGTTTTGTTCTTGATAGTCGTAAAGTACAGGCAGGGCAAATTTTTATTGCGCTGACATCGCTTTCACAACCTGAAAAAACAGTGCAGTTTGCACAAATAGCCTTGGACAAAGGGGCTTTAGCGGTGGTGAGTGAAACTGAACTTGGACTTGAAAACAGCATTGTGGTGCCGAATGTACGTCACTTGATGGGGGGCTGGCAAAAGCAATTTTTGTTGGCCACTAGTCAAGTACAGCCTGCTCGCATTTTAGCGGTGACAGGAACGAATGGTAAAACTACCATTTCTCGTTTGGTTGCTGAGCTGCTGATGTTGCAAGGTAAGTCTTGTGCTGTGATGGGCACGACAGGAAATGGCATTTTACCGAATTTAGAAGCATCGTCGCATACCACCTTGGATGCGTTACATTTACAAAATGCACTACATACTTATGCCAAGCAAGGTGCTGAATTTGCATCGATTGAAGCCTCTTCACATGGTTTGGAGCAAGGCCGTTTAGCGGGCAGTGAGATTGAAATTGCTGCATATAGCAATTTAAGTCGCGACCATTTGGACTACCATGGCACGCTTGAGGCCTATGCCGAAGCTAAATCTGGCTTGTTTCAATTTCCATCATTGAAAGTTGCAGTCATCAATCTGGATGATGAGCATGCTAGAGTCATGATTCAAGCGGCACAAAATAATCCAGCCCAACCGAAAATTTTGACCTATTCAACCACGCAGCCTGCAGACTATCAGGTGAAGAATATTCAATATAGCCTGACGGGTGCGAACTTTAGCCTGTCTACGGCACAGGCCGAATATCAGGTACAGAACCCATTATTGGGTCATTTTAATATTGAAAATTTGGTCGCAAGTTTAATTATGGTTGAACAAGCGGGTTTTGATTTAGCCGATGTGGTTGCTACGACAGCACAGCTCAAGGGTGCACCAGGCCGTATGCAAGTGATTCGTGATGATGCGCGTTTATTTGTGGTTGATTATGCGCATACGCCTGATGCTCTGGTGCAAGTCTTAAGCACGTTGAAGCGCCATGTAGAACAGCAACTCTGGGCGGTATTTGGCTGTGGTGGAGACCGCGACCGTGGCAAACGCCCACTCATGACCCAAGCTGCTTTAAATGGAGCGGATGTAGTGTTGTTGACTTCAGATAACCCACGTACCGAAAATCCTGAGCAAATTTTTGCTGATATGAAAGCGGGTGTTGATTTCTCAACTCGTGTGGTTCATGAAATTCATGATCGTCGTGAAGCGATTAAATTTGCAGTCCAACAGGCCCAAGCGGGTGATATTGTCGTGATTGCCGGCAAAGGTCATGAAAACTATCAAGAAATAGAGGGTGTTCGGCATTGGTTTGACGATGTCGTCGAAGTGCAATCCGCGATTGATGCACAGCACCACACTACTGATTCTGCTTATCCTGCACACTAAGGAAGTCGTATGCATACCTCAACAACCAGCACAGTGCCTTTAGTGTCATGGACCGCCGCACAGTTACTTGAAGCCACCCAAGGTTATTGGCTAAATGATCAAGCGCCAAATACTGAAATTAAACGTATTTTGACGGATTCACGTGATGCAGAAGCAGGAGATGCTTTCTTAGCACTCAAAGGCGAACGTTTTGATGCACATGCTTTTATTACGCAAGTTGCTGAACAAGGTTGCCAAGTGGCCATTGTGAGTCAGCCTATAGATGCAGAGATTTGTCAGTTGGTGGTGCCTGATACACGTTTGGCATTGGGACAACTGGGGGCTTATCGTCGTGCACAAAACCCACAGCTAAAAGTGATTGCGCTGACGGGGAGTAGTGGTAAAACCACCACCAAAGAAATGTTAGGTAGTATTTTGTCACGTATAGCACCAACGTTGGTGACCCGTGGCAACCTGAATAATGATTTGGGTGTGCCAGTCATGTTGTTGGAATTACGTCCTGAGCATCAATATGCAGTGATGGAATTGGGTGCAAGCCATCAAGGTGAAATTGACTATACCTCGAATTTGGTCCAGCCCTTGGTGGCAGGCATTATCAATATTGGTACAGCACACTTGGGTGAGTTTGGTGGACGCGATGGTATCTGCCGTGCCAAGTCTGAGATTTATGCGCATATTGCCCCAAATGGGACATCTATTGTTCCTGCGGCCGATGACTTTACTGATAGCATTCGCCAAGCAGTACAAACCGAACAGGTACTCAGCTTTGGTGCGGGTGGAGAAGTCTTTGCCACTGAGATTGAACTACAGGCACAGTCGGCAACGTTTAAGCTAAATACCCCGCAAGGCATGCGTCAGGTGAATTTGCCGTTTGCTGGTGAGCATAATGTTCAAAATGCGACCGCTGCGGCAGCTTTTGCTTTAGCGATTGGCATCCGTTTGGATGAGATTGTGATTGGCCTTGAGCAAGCGGTCGGTGCAAAAGGGCGTTTGAACTTTATTCAACAAGGCCATCATTTGTTGATTGATGATACCTATAATGCCAACCCAACTTCTATGCGTGCCGCTGCTGAAGTGCTTGCACAGCAAGCGGGGGTTCGAGTGATGGTGATGGGCGATATCGGTGAGCTAGGTAGCTCTGCTGCACAGCAACACTATATGCTGGGGCGTGATTTGGTCTCAGTGAAAGGGCTGAACTTCGTGGTGGCTGTCGGTGAATTTGCACCTGCGGCACAAGAAGGCGCACGCAGCACCCAATATGGCAAAAAAATGCAGGCTTTTTTAACTCAAGAGCAGGCTTTGCCGTTCTTACTTAGTTTAATTGAAACACATCAACCCCAGTCTATGAGTTTCCTCTTTAAAGGTTCTCGTTATACCCATATGGAAACGTTGATGGCTGATTTGATGGAGAAACTCTAAATGTTGTTATGGTTATTTGAACAACTGGCGGGCTACCATAGTTCGTTTCAGGTGGTTCGTTATTTAACATTGCGTTCTTTGCTCAGTGTTTTAACCGCACTGACCATTGGTCTAGTGCTCGGTCCTGTGATGATTCGCAAGTTGCAAGCACTCAAATATGGTCAAGCCGTGAGTTCATATGCTCCTGAAAATCATGCCAAAAAAATGGGTACACCAACCATGGGTGGGGTGCTGATCTTACTCTCAATTGGTATCTCCACACTGTTGTGGGCAGACTTATCCAACCCGTATGTATGGATTGTCTTGGCGGTGATGGTGATTTTTGGTGCAGTGGGTTGGGCTGATGACTGGATCAAGATTCGCTATAAAGACAATGCAGGCTTACCTGCCCGTAAAAAGTTCTTCTGGACGTCGCTTGCGTCATTGGGCGCAGGTATTGCGCTATATGTAATTGCACAGCAACAGACCAATCCTGTACATACCGCAAATATGCTGGATCTGCTGATTCCATTTTTTAAAGATTTAAGTATTCCTTTGTCGGTGATTCCGCTGGGTATTGGTTTTATCATTTTCACGTATTTGGTGATTAATGGTGCATCAAATGCCGTGAACCTGACCGATGGTTTGGACGGTTTAGCGATTATGCCTGTGGTACTGGTTGCTGCAGGTCTAGGTGTATTTGCATATTTGGCTGGTGATGTCCGTTTTGCCAATTATTTACATATTCCTTATGTACGCTTTGCCTCTGAGTTGGTGGTGATTTGTGCAGCTATGATTGGCGCAGGTTTGGCCTTCCTTTGGTTTAATGCACACCCTGCACAGGTCTTCATGGGCGATGTGGGTGCATTATCATTGGGTGCAATGCTTGGTACAATTGCGGTTATGGTTCGTCAGGAAATTGTCTTTGCTATTATGGCTGGTGTGTTTTTGGTCGAAGCGATTTCAGTCTTCTTGCAAATTGGTTCCCTTAGAATGCGCAATAAACGGGTATTCCTGATGGCGCCATTACACCACCATTATGAGAAAAAAGGCTGGCGTGAAACCCAAGTGGTGATTCGTTTCTGGATTATCACAATTATGCTGGTAGTTTTAGGGCTAATGACCTTAAAATTGCGCTAAGCAAAAGTATGAAAAGAGTCGGCATTTGCCGGCTTTTTTTATGCCTGAGGTAATGTCTTGGAGAAAATAATGAATCTGCTCATGTGTCCTGTGTGTCGTGAGGCTTTAACTTTAAACGAAAGAACATGGCGCTGTGCGAATTCACATAGTTATGATGTGGCGAAACAAGGCTACGTCAATCTGCATGTGGTGCAACATAAGCACAGCAAAAATCCGGGGGATACGCCTGAGTCGGTACAAGCCCGTCGTGCATTCTTAAGTGCAGGTTATTACGCGCCGTTACAGCAAGCAGTGGTAAATAAGGTGCGTGAGTTACGTATTGAAAATTTACTCGATATCGGCTGTGGTGAAGGCTATTACACCGATGCGATGCAGGCTGAAGTGCTGCAATGCATCGGTGTGGATATTGCAAAAAATGCGGTTCAAGTGGCTGCGAAAATCAATAAAAACATTACTTGGGTGGTGGGTACAGGGGCAACTTTACCCGTGTTGGATCAATCGATTGATCTGTGTAGTAGTTTGTTTAGCCCGATTCCAAAACAGGAGATTTTACGGGTACTCAAGCCGCAAGGATATTTGTTGGTGGTGACGCCTGCGCCTCAGCATTTATATGCAATGCGTGAGGCCTTGTTTGAAGAGGTGAAGCCGCATGAACCGAGCAAATTTGTAGAACAGTTGAGTGATGCATTTGATTTGGTGAGTGATGATGTTGTCGATGCTGAACTTAAGCTCAATCAGCAGGACTTACAAAACCTGATTGCGATGACCCCTTATGCCTATAAAGCAAAACAAGAGCGCCGTGAAGCTTTAGAGGCTCAAACAGCTTTTGAACTACACGCCCAGTATCAAATTTTACTGTTTCAGAAAAAAGCATAAGTATAAAAAAGCCCGCAAATGCGGGCTTATATTATTGGACTTGATCAATCAAATGATCGAGCGCATCCGATTTAGGTTTCGGTTGTTCTTTGGGTGCTTGCATGGTGGGTGGGGTGCTATTCTTTGGAACCAACGTTTCCTCCTCACCCGGCAAATCATCAAAGTCACGCTCAGGAGCACGTGGAACCACCACAGGTGCAGGGCGATACAACGGCTGCGCCAAGGGTGGGGTTGGGCCTAAGTTGCTCTGAGGTGCTTCTTTCTGATGGCGTTGAATCGGCGCTTTGGCTTTGGCATCGAGTTGAACCCAAGCCGAAGGCGTGCCTTGTAAGGCTTTGGCCATGAAATCTGTCCAAATCGGGAGCGCAGCCACACCGCCATATTCGCGGCGCCCTAAAGTTGTTGGTTGGTCGAAACCGACCCACGCTACAGTCACCAATTTACCATTAAAGCCGGCAAACCAAGCATCTTTTGCATCATTGGTGGTTCCTGTTTTACCGCCCAAGTCATCTCGTCCAATACGCAGCGCAGCACGGCCTGTACCATGTTGAATCACGTCTTTTAAAATATTCGCCATATCATAAGCAGAGCTGGATTTTAAAATACGTTGCGCTTGACGATAGTCACTGTTGATCTCCACTGGATTTGCCGATTTTTCAGCAGGGTTCAAATCTTGGTTGGTGACTTCAATGACTTCATCATCAGGTGTGATGGTGTCAGCAGACTGAGGATTTGATTCTTGTTGAGAGATACAACTGATACATGCATATTCAGGGTTGTTCTGATAAATGACCTTGCCATAGGCATCTTCAATACGATTGATGAAGTGTGGTTGAATACGATAACCGCCATTGGCAAAGGCTGAGTATCCAGTAGCCATTTGAATCGGTAAAACCTGAGGTGTTCCGAGTGCGATGGTATAGTTCCGCGGAATCTGTTCATCGGTTAAGCCGAAGTCCATGAACAATTGGCGTGTACGTTCAATGCCCACGGTTTGCAGGAGTCGAACTGACACGGTGTTACGCGATAAATAGAGTGCTCGACGCAGGGGAATCATGCCTAAATAGCGACCATCGGCATTACGCGGTGACCATTTTCCAATGGTGATCGGGCTGTCATTGACCATGCTATACGGTGTCATACCGCGCTCTAAAGCGAGTGCATAGACAAAAGGTTTAATAATCGAACCTGGTTGGCGCCAGCCTTGTGTGGTTCGGTTAAATTTAGATTGATAAAAATTATAACCACCAACCAAGGCTTCTACAGCGCCATTGTTTGGGTTAAGTGCAATCAGCTGGCCCTGAACTTTAGGCAGTTGCACCAAAGCCCATGAGGTTTTATTGTCATTGGGACGCAGACGCACAATGTCTTTCACTTTAACAATTTGAGATGCTCTTGATGGTGCACCGCCTACCGCATTCGCATTGCGATAAGGACGTGTCCAAGACATGCCAGACCATGGCACTGTCACTGTTGAGCCATCTTGCATTAAGGCATCAAAACTATTTTGATTGACACGGGTAACTTCAGCAGGGAAGGTGTTGGCAAATGCACTAAAGCTACTTAAGGGTTTGTCATGAGCTTCCGCACCACGCCAACCATGACGACGGTCATAGGCTTCTAAACCATCTTGTACCGCTTGTTCGGCATAGGCTTGGCGTTCACTGTTGATGGTGGTGTAGACCTTATAACCAGAGTCAATTGCATGTTCGCCAAACTTTTCAATCAGTTCGCTACGGACCATTTCGCCGATGTAGGGAAATCGATTGCTTACCCCACGGTCAGGCATATCGAGGTTAATTGGTTCCGCAATGCCTTTTTCATATTGGCTTTGGTTAATGTAGCCTAGCTGGAGCATACGACCCAAAATCCAGTTACGACGTTCTAAAGCACGTTCGGGGTTGACCACTGGATTGTATTTAGACGGCGCTTTAGGCAGACCTGCAATCATTGCCATTTGCGCAATGCTGAGTTCATCTAAGCTTTTGTTGTAGTAGATTTTAGCTGCCGCTGCGATACCGTAGGCATTTTTACCCAAGAAAATCTTGTTGACATAGAGGGTTAAGATTTCCTCTTTCGTCAAATTTTGTTCAATTTTTCGTGCTAGAAAAACTTCAGTCAACTTACGTTTTAACGTACGCTCGGGACTGAGATAATAGTTTTTGGCCACTTGCATGGTGATGGTCGAGCCACCCGTTTGGACGTTGGAGCCAGTAATACTTTCACTGACTGCACGTCCTAAACCTTTAAAACTGATACCACTATGCTCAAAAAAAGAAGAATCTTCAGCCGCTAAAAAGGCATGAATAAAACTTCGCGGGATTTGATCGTAATCTACGGGTACAGATAGCTTGCCACCGTATTCCGAAATGAGTTGGTTATCCGCACTATAAACTTGTAAAGGTTTTAGTAATGGCGCCTTTTTTAGAGTTGTCATTTGCGGCAAAGATGGGGCAATATAGAGATACATGCCATAAAAACCCATTGGAATTGAGACCAACATTATAATAATGATCAAAAAAAATGGATGAACACGGCCCGAACAAGATAGCTTTTTCATAACAAGTAAGTTTTAATAAGAGCTAATGGCAAACTAATTAGCGGTCAGTATATCCTGTACACATACGGAATGTTAGATGAGTTATTGTATCCGTATAAAATTATAGACGCAGACTAATTAGTGGGTTACTTTTTTTGGGGATAAAAAAATAATAGGAATGATACTGTGCTCAGGTTATATCGTAAGCCAAGTAAGGGGTTAATAGGAGTAGATATTAGTTCGACTTCTGTTAAGGTATTGGAACTTTCTGTTAAAAACAATCGGTATTGGGTGGAGAGCTATGCACTAGTCCCATTACCAGAAGGAAGTGTGGTCGAAAAAAATATATTGAATCCAGAAGCAGTTGGTGATGCCCTTGAGCGTGCGGTAAATTTGGCCAATGTTCAATCGACAGACGTAGCACTGGCAGTTCCGACGTCCATGGTGATTACTAAAATCATTGAAATGGATGCCGATATGAACGATGACGAACGTGAAATTCAGATTCGTGATGATGCTGAGCAATATATTCCATTCCCATTAGATGAAGCGAGTTTGGACTTTGAAGTCCTTCCAGACCGTTTAGCCAATCCTAATCGTGTCAATGTACTCCTCGTTGCAACCCGCATTGAAAATGTAGAGGCGCGATCCGAAGCATTGGAGTTAGGTGGTTTAACGCCTAAGATTGCCGATGTTGAAAGTTTCGCCATTGAAAATGCATTCAAAGTCTTTTCAGATACGCTTCCAATGGGTGTAAACACCGTTGGGATTCTGGACATCGGTCATACCATGACCACCTTATCTGTCATGCAAAATAATAAAGTCATTTATACCCGTGAACAGGTGTTCGGGGGTAAACAACTGACGCAAGAAATTCAAAATCGTTATGGTTTGTCTTTTGAAGAAGCTGGACGTGCCAAAAAAAGCCGTACCCTGCCTGACGACTATGATATTGAAGTCCTTGAACCTTTTCTTGAAGCTGTGGTGCAACAAGCAGCACGTTCTTTGCAGTTCTTCTTTTCGTCCTCTCAATTTAATGAGATCGACCATATTTTATTGGCAGGGGGGAATGCCAATATTCCAGGACTGGCGAAGTTATTACAACAAAAATTAGGTTATCGGGTCACCATTGCCAACCCATTTTTACAGATGGGCTTTTCTCCACAAATCGACATTAAAAAAATTGAAAATGATGCTTCATCACTCATGGTGGCATGTGGATTGGCATTGAGGAGTTTTGATTAATGGCAAAAATAAACCTACTCCCTTGGCGTGATGCGTTAAGAGAGAAACGAAAAAAAGAATTTATTGCCTATTGTGTTGGGGCTGCATTAGTTGGGGTTTTAGCTGTTGCTTTGGCTTGGTTCTTTTACAGTCAAAAACTGGAAGATCAAGAACAAGCCAATCAGTTGGTGGTGAGTACCAATCAAAACTTAGATGTCCAATTAAAGTCATTGGAAGGTCTGCAAGAGCAGCGCAATGCGATTGTTGAACGGATGAAGTTGATCCAAGGTTTGCAAGGTCAACGCCCTGTGGCTGTGCGTTTGGTCGATGAAATGGTACGTGTTACACCGAGTAATATGTACATTACTAAGTTTGTGCGTACAGGTGATAAATTTACCATTGAAGGGAAAGCGGAGAGCCCGAATACAGTTGCGGAATTCTTACGTAATCTAGAAGCATCGGCATGGTATCGCAATGCCTTTATGAATTCATTCTTGGTTGCTGAAGAGAAAAAAGATAAAGCACCAAGTTCCATTGTGCCGCGTGTTGAAGAGACCTATGGCACATTTGTGGTCACTGCAGATTTAGATGAGATTGCTCAGCCGACCGCGCCTGATGCGACCACACCTGAAGCAGCAAGTACAGTTAATAATTCAACAGCGGGGGCAGCACAATGAGTCGCGATGAATTTGAAGAATTAACATCAGAAAACCATGCTGTAACCAAGAAGAAAATGACGGTTGATAAGTTTTTTCAACAGTTCAATACCTTAGATCCAAATAACTACGGTAGTTGGCCCTTTTCAGTCAAATTGACTTGTTGGATCTTTATCATTTTAGTAATTGGGGCATTGGGTTATTTTGTCGTGATTAAGCCGAAACTTGATGCGATTTCAAATGCACATGCACAAGAACAAAATTTACTGAATGAGTTCCGTGAAAAAGATTCAAAATTACGTAACTTGCAGCAATATCAAGCGCAATTGCAAGAAATGGAAGCGAATTTCAATCAGCAGTTAGAACAGCTGCCGAAAGAAACCGAGATACCGGGTTTGGTTGAAGATATCAACGTGAGCGGCGTAAATTCTGGATTAAAGTTTAAAAATATTCGTTTAGAGCCAGAAATTCGCCAAGAATTCTTTATCGAACAGCCTATTTCCATTGAAGCGACCGGTGATTATCATTCCTTTGGTTCATTTGTCAGTGGGATTGCAGCTTTGCCGCGTATTGTGACCTTACATGACTTCGATATCTCAGCATCAAGTAACAATGAGAAAAAGACGGATATTCCGCAAATTTCATACAGTGTAAAAGCAAAAACCTACCGTTATGTCGGGGCGACGGCTACCACAGATGTTGATGTGAAAGATGCAAAGAATGATACGAAAGCCGATGCAGGAGGTGCCAAGTAATGAAATATCAAAATCTCATGCTTAGTCTCTGCGTAGGACTATTCCTTGTCGGTTGTGATTCTCGTATTGATGCGGTCAATATGCAAATGGCTGAAATTCGCAATCAGCCACCATTGCCGATTGAGCCAGCGCCAGATTTCCCACCTGTACCGACCTTTAACTATGCTGCGCACCAATTAAAGAGCCCGTTTATGCCAAGCTCGTTAGCGGCTGAACTGAAGATTATGGCTGGAAAGCGTGTCTATCCAAACCTATCTCGCCAATTACAACCCTTGGAAAGTTATGCGATTGAATCGCTTAACATGAAAGGCAGCATGCGCGGACAAAATGGACAAATTTTGGCGTTGATTCAAACACCAGATGGTGAAATTGAACGCGTGCAGCGTGGTAGTTATTTGGGGATGAATCATGGTCGTGTGATTAATATCACTGCCACACAAATTGATTTGATTGAAATTATTCCGGATGGGCGTGAGGGCTATGTCGAGCGCCCGAGAAGCCTAGTATTAATTGGGCCGGCGCCTTAAAAAAGGAAAAGGAATAAAAATGAAAAATAGTGCTAAAGATTTTATATTTGGGGATGGCAATACGATGAACCATATGTTCCGTCAGTTTTCAATGGGTGCAATTGCAATGGCGGTGATGCAGGCTGCAAGTGCGCAAGTCAGTATTACGAATATTGTGCCGATGCAAATTCCGGGACAGGGAACAGAAATTCGTGTCATGTTCAACGGTTTGCCACCACAGCCGCAAGCCTATCAGTTGGAACAGCCATCACGTTTGGTTTTGGATTTTGATAAAGCACAGCAGAGCTTAAAACAAGGCAGTATTGCGGTGGCAACGGCTGAAGCAAGTACAGTAGATGTAACTTCAGATGCGCAGCGTTCACGTTTAACTGTAAATTTGGCGGATGCAGGTGCATTTACTACACGTGTTGAAGGTAATACCTTTATTCTGAAAATTAACTCAGCGAATCCAGCGCTAGCAACACCTGTTGCTGCAGCGCGTTCAGAGCAAGGTATTTCAAATATTGGATTCCAACGTGGTTCAGACGGCGAAGGCCAAGTTGTCATTGATTTAAAAGGTAGCAATACCCCTGTCGATGTGAAACAACAAGGCAGTAAAATTGTGGTGCGTGTTTTGGGGAATAAAATTCCTGCCCACTTATCGCGCCGTCTCAATGTGAATGATTTCGCAACGCCTGTATCGACCATCGATGCACAAAACGATGGCAGTAACGGCCTGATAACGATCCAATCGAATGGTAGTTTTGAATATATGGCTTATCAGGCAGAAGATAAGCTCACCATTAGTTTAAAGCGTCCTGAAGATAAAAACCCAATGAAGCCTAAAGCACCAAGTGCTTATACAGGCAAAAAGATTTCTTTAGATTTCCAAGATATTGAAGTGCGCCGTGTATTACAGCTCTTGGCTGATTTTACAGGTATTAACATGGTGACTTCGGACACGGTACAAGGCAATATTACTTTACGCCTTAAAGATGTACCGTGGGATCAGGCGCTTGATATCATCATGAAAACTAAGAATTTGGATAAGCGACGCAATGGTAATGTGATTTGGATTGCACCTGTAGCTGAACTGATCAAATCTGAGGAAGATGAAGCGAAGGCGATTGCACAAAGTATTAAGCTTTCACCCATTCAAACCGATTACATTCAATTGAGTTATGCTAAATCGGCGGATGTACTGAAGTTGTTGGAGGACTCTCGAGACAGTAAAGGGAGTGAGTCTAACCGTACAGCGGGTTCAGATTCATTGGCTTTGGAAAGTTTATTGAGTGCTCGTGGTAGTGCAGTTTCTGATTCGCGTACCAATACGCTAATTATTAATGATACGCAGCAAAATATTGACAAGATTCGTCGCATGATTGACTTGCTGGATGTCGCAGTGAAACAGGTGATGGTCGAAGCCCGTATTGTCACAGCATCAACAGACTTTTCTCGCGAATTGGGGATTAAGTGGAGTGCGAAGAAGCTGAGCGGTAGCCCTGTGTGGGGTGGAGATTTCCAGCCAAGTTTTGATTTGGGTGTGGATTTAGCAACAAACACTGCTGGTACGTTTAACTTTGGTTTATTGAAAATTTCAGATTATATGTTGAACCTTGAGTTAAGTGCACTTCAAGCGGATGGTCATGGTGAAGTGTTATCTGCACCGAAAGTACTTACAGGCGATAAGCAAAAAGCTTATATTTTACGTGGTACAGAAATTCCTTATCAAACTTGGAGCGCGACAGAAGGCCTAAAAACTGAATTTCGTGCGGCTAACTTAAAATTAGAAGTGACGCCAAGCATTACCCCAGATGGTAAAGTTCAAATGTCACTCATGGTTGAAAAAGACTCGATTGGTGACATTACCAATGATGGTCTTGCGATTGATACCAGTGAATTACAAACTAATGTCTTAGTTGATGATGGTGAGACCGTCGTACTGGGGGGTATTTTTGATGATACGAAGCGTAATGACTATCAAAAAGTGCCATTCTTGGGTGATTTACCTGTGGTGGGTAACTTATTTAAGAATAATGTCAAAACTACCATACAAACTGAGTTATTGATTTTTGTGACACCACGAATTGTTAATGACAGTGTTTCAAGAAATCATTAATATATTTTCAATTTGAACAAATCTAAAAGGTGACTCCTTGCCAAGCAAAGAGTTTGAAACCCTACCAAATATTTATTTGGTAGGGCCTATGGGGGCTGGAAAAACAACGGTAGGACGACATTTAGCTGAACTGTTAGGGCGTGAGTTTCTTGATAGTGATCATGAGATTGAGCGTAAAACAGGGGCAACGATTCCATGGATCTTTGAAAAAGAGGGTGAACTTGGCTTTCGTAGTCGTGAAACAGTTGTGATTGATGAGTTAACCTCTCGACCCAACTTGGTCTTGGCCACAGGTGGTGGGGCGGTGACTCAGGCTCCAAATCGCGCATTTCTCAAACAACGGGGTATCGTTGTTTATCTTTATACTCCTGTAGAGATTCAACTACAGCGAACCTATCGTGATAAAAATCGTCCACTGCTTCAAGTGGAGAATCCTGAACAAAAGTTAACTGACTTACTCAGCGTTCGAGATCCTTTATATCGTGAAGTTGCCCATTATATTATCGAGACCAATCAAGGGGCTGCACGTGATCTTGCGCAGCGTATCTTAAACTTGATTCTTGTAAAGTAGTTTTGATTCAGTTTTGAAGTGATTTGATCCATGCAAACCTTATATGTTGAACTTGGCGAACGCCGTTACCCGATCTCTATTGGTAGTGATTTAGATCCGAAAGCTTTACTTGAGCCATATATTCATGGGCACCAAGTGATGATTGTGAGTAATGAAACGGTCGCACCTTTGTATTTAGCACGTTACGTGGCAGCAATTGAAGCGTTGGGAAAAACAGTTGCAACCTGTATTTTGCCCGATGGTGAAAAATATAAGAACATTGAGCACCTCAACCTGATTTTTGATGCATTGTTAGCGTCAGGCTTCAACCGTGATTGTACAGTTTTAGCTTTGGGTGGTGGTGTGATTGGGGATATGGCGGGCTTTGCTTCAGCATGCTTCCAGCGCGGAGTCTATTTTATTCAGGTGCCAACTACACTTCTTTCACAGGTTGATTCGAGTGTCGGTGGTAAAACAGGGATTAATCATCCGCTGGGTAAAAACATGATCGGGGCATTTCAACAACCGCAAGTGGTCTTGGCGGATATGTCTCAACTTAAAACGCTGCCACCACGTGAGTTATCCGCAGGTTTGGCAGAAGTGATTAAGTACGCACTCTTGGGAGATGCTGACTTTCTCACTTGGTTGGAACAATATATAGATGATTTGGTGCAGGGGGATGAAGCTGCATTGGCTGAAGCTGTGTATCGTTCTTGTGCCCATAAAGCACGTATTGTTGCCAATGATGAAAAAGAACAAGGCGAGCGTGCGTTATTGAATCTTGGGCATACTTTTGGACATGCGATTGAATCTTATCTAGGCTATGGTGAATGGCTCCATGGCGAAGCTGTGGCAACAGGTATGGTGATGGCAGCAGATTTATCGCAGCGTATGGGATGGATCAGTGCAGAAGATTTAGCGCGTACAAAAAATATCATTCAACGCGCGAATTTACCGATAGTATGTCCGCAGATTCCCCTCGATGACTTTTTGGCATATATGGCTCATGATAAAAAAGTCTTGAACGGGCAACTGCGTTTGGTTTTGATGCAAGCGGTAGGCCAAGCCATCATTACCAAAAAATTTGATGTAGAATTGATGAAACAGGCGATTTTAGCCAACCAAGAGCAGGCATAACGTTATTATGGCAACAACCCTTCGAACCCAGTGGCAGACAAAGCAAAATTATATTTGGCTTGCATTCGGAGGGGCATGCTTGTTTGGCGCTTTAGTCTTTTGGGCTATTACAGATCAAGAGGCTGTGGTTGAAGTTGAAAAAAAAGCTGAATCCGAAGTTGAGTTACAAATTCAGCCAGAAAAAGTCGCAACAACCGCCCATTTAGGCTCATTCCTCGATGAAGTAAAACCTTTGGAGATGACGACACGTGTTGTGGCCATTGCACAGCATGAAGCTGAATTCCGCGGTACCAAATTTATCCAGGAAAATAAAAAGAACAATACAATTGAACTGTTTAGAGTCTCAGAAGAAGCGATTATTAAGCGTTTTTTACAGAGGCAATCTGATCGTCAAGCTTTTAGTTACCTAAGGCTGACGGGTGAAAACCAAATTGAGCAATATGTGCTGATCTATGGCGTATATAAAAATGCCAATGAGGCGCAAAAGGCATTGGTTGATTTAAAACTGACGTTGCCGAAGTCGGTGCAACCCAAAGTTGAAAAAATTGAAAGTTATGCTGAATATGTCAATGATCTCGGTTCTGATGAGCTTGGACTTAGCAATAAGCTCTATGCTGTGCAGTTGAAACCAGCCGCTGTCCCCGTGATTGATGAAGCTACGCTTGCGGCACGTCAGCAAGCGGCACGTGCAGCAGTTGTACAAAATAAACAATCTACAACATCGACAACGGTTACTCGTCGTGATGCGGATGGAAATGTAGTTGATGTGCAAAAGTCACAAACGACTGTAGAGAATGCGCCACAAAATAAAACAAATGAACCTGAAGTGACCGACCCCTTTAATTAAAATTGGTTCATTATGGCGCATCAAAAAATGTAAATTCCATATATGCACAAAGATAGTGCAATAAATTGATTGTCTTCGAACTGAATTTTTACGTAAAAAGCACAAACCTAATAAAACTAAAGCGCTTAACACACAAAATAAATAATTGGCACAAAACTTGCTTTAATGGTGCATGAATTGAGTTGATGTCACTGTTTTGGCGCAAAAAAGATTCGATTTATGAGCGAAATAGTAGCGGCCAAGTGCCTTAAAAAAGTGCGTGACTGCTGCATACATTTTTTCAATTAAGACATGCATAAAGACGAAAATCAGTCTATCTTGGGTGTGAAGAAAAAATGCTGTACTTCAATCAGAATCTGAATATGAGTCAATTGAACGAATCGGCAAGAAGTAATTAGATTGTTAGACGCCCGACAGGGCCTGTAGAAAGAAGGGTACGCTATGCACATGCCATCGCCTAATACTGTAGCTCCCGCTCAAGGTTTATACCAACCGGATGAGTTTAAAGATAACTGTGGTTTTGGTTTAATCGCCCATATGCAGGGTGATGCAAGCCATGATCTTGTCAAGACTGCTATGCACAGTCTGAGCTGTATGACCCACCGCGGTGGTATTGCAGCAGATGGTAAGACAGGGGATGGTTGCGGTTTACTCTTAGCAATGCCAAAACAGTTTTTCCGCGAAGAAGCGAAAAAACTCAGTGATATTACACTCAGTGAAGTTTTTGCTGTCGGCACGGTGTTTTTAAGCCTCGATCCAGCAATTGCAGCACATGCAAAACAAATTCTAAGTAAAGAAATTGAATCTGAAGGTTGTCGAGTATTGGCGTGGCGTGTGATTCCGACCAATAACGATGCTTTGGGTTCGATTGCGATGCAGTCACTTCCTGCATTTGAACAAATTATTGTAAACTGCCCAATGGGTGTGTCTGAGGTTGAGTTTAACCGTAAACTTTTCTTGGCACGCCGCCGTGCAGAACAGCAGCTTAGCAATGACTCATCATTTTATGTAACCACATTATGTTCAACAGTGATTAGCTATAAAGGCTTGATGATGCCTGAAGCGATTGCTGATTTTTATACAGACTTGGCAGATCCACGTCTTGAGTCACATATTGTGGTGTTCCACCAACGTTTCTCGACCAATACTTTGCCGCGTTGGCCTTTGGCTCAGCCATTCCGTTATCTTGCACACAATGGTGAAATTAATACCATTACTGCGAACCGTAACTGGGCTATGGCGCGTACGCCAAAGTTTGAAAACCCATTATTGCCTGGTTTAACTGAGCTCAATCCAATCGTGAACCGTACTGGCTCGGATTCTTCAAGCTTAGATAACATGCTTGAAATTCTTGTGGGCGGCGGTATGGACTTGTTCCGTGCATTGCGTATGTTGGTTCCGCCAGCATGGCAGAACGTGGAAACTTTAGATGCCGATTTACGCGCATTCTATGAGTTTAACTCGAAGCATATGGAAGCGTGGGATGGTCCTGCAGGTCTCGTGATTCAAGATGGTCGTCATGCGATTTGTATGTTGGACCGTAATGGTTTACGTCCAGCACGTTGGGTGATTACCAAAAATGGTTACATCACACTGGCGTCTGAAATTGGTGTATGGGGCTACGAGCCTGAAGATGTGATTTCTAAAGGTCGTGTTGGTCCAGGTCAAATCCTAGTGATCGATACCTTTACAGGTAAAATGCTCGACACTAAAGATGTCAGCACGCATTTGAAAAAAATGCGTCCTTATCGTGAATGGTTACGTGAAAACTCGGTTCGTGTACAAGGTAGTCCAGAGCTTGAAGAATATTTATGTGATCAGGGCTTAAAAGGCGACGACCTTAAAGCATCACAAAAAATGTTTATGGTGACCTTTGAAGAGCGTGACCAATTGCTTCGTCCAATCGCTGAAAGTGGTCAGGAAGCAGTGGGTTCAATGGGTGATGATACGCCAATGGCAGTTTTGTCTCGCCAAGTACGTCATGTGTCGGACTACTTCCGTCAACAGTTTGCTCAGGTCACTAACCCACCAATCGACCCATTACGTGAATCGATTGTGATGTCATTGGAAACGTGTTTAGGTCGTGAGCAAAACGTTTTTGAACAAAGCCCTGAACATGCAGATCGTTTGATCATTTCAAGCCCAGTGTTGTCAAATTCGAAAATGCATCAAATCCGTACGTTGGGTCGTAAGGGTTATGAAATTGCAGATATCGATTTAAATTATGCGGAAGATGAAGGTCTAGAAACTGCAATTGCGCGTATTTGTGAAGAAGCAGCGCAGGCAGTTCGTGACGGCAAAACCTTATTGGTGTTGTCTGATAAGAAAATTCGTCAAGGTTTCTTGCCTGCCAATGCACTGATGGCAACGGGTGCTGTGCATCATTACCTGATGAATGTCGGTTTACGTACCGATGCTAACATTATTGTCGAAACTGCCTTAGCACGTGATCCGCACCAATTTGCGGTTATTCTCGGTTTTGGTGCAACTGCGATTTATCCATACCTTGCTTATGACGTGATCAATGATTTGATTGCAAAAGGTGAATTGCTGGGTGATCCAATCCAAGCGCAAGTGAATTTCCGTAAAGGCATTGAAAAAGGCTTATTGAAAGTCCTTTCAAAAATGGGGATCTCTACGGTTGCATCTTACCGTGGCGGCCAACTGTTTGAAGCCGTGGGTCTGTCTGAAGAAGTGGTTCAAAAATGCTTCACTGGTGTGCCAAGTCGTATTAAAGGGGCAACCTTTGCCGATCTTGAAAAAGATCAGAAGAAATTGGCTGAAAATGCATGGAAATCACGTAAACCAATCGATCAAGGTGGTTTACTGAAATTTGTCTTCGACAAGGAATACCATGCATTCAACCCAGACGTGATCAATGCTTTGCATAAATCAGTACGTTCTGGTCAATATGCAGACTTTAAAGAATATGCTGAACTGGTAAATAATCGTCCGGTAGCAACGATTCGTGACCTATTAAAGTTAAAAACAGACAACTCGATTGCTCTAGATCAAGTGGAATCTGTAGAAGCGATTTTACCGCGCTTTGACTCTGCAGGCATGTCTTTGGGGGCATTGTCTCCAGAAGCACACGAAGCGATTGCCATTGCGATGAACACCATTGGTGGTCGTTCAAACTCGGGTGAGGGCGGTGAAGATCCAGCGCGTTATGGCACCATTCGTAACTCGAAAATCAAACAGATTGCATCAGGTCGTTTTGGTGTAACACCTGCGTATTTAACCTCTGCTGAAGTCTTGCAGATTAAAGTGGCACAAGGGGCTAAACCAGGAGAAGGTGGTCAATTACCTGGGGGTAAAGTGAATGGCTTAATTGCACGTTTACGTTACTCAGTACCGGGCGTGACTTTAATTTCACCACCGCCACACCATGACATTTACTCGATTGAAGATTTATCACAACTGATCTTTGACTTAAAACAAGTCAATCCTCAAGCGATGGTCTCAGTGAAACTGGTGTCTGAGCCGGGTGTAGGTACCATTGCTGCAGGTGTGGCAAAAGCCTATGCCGACTTCATTACCATTTCAGGTTATGACGGTGGTACAGCAGCCTCTCCATTGTCTTCAATTCACCACGCAGGTTCACCGTGGGAGTTGGGTCTTTCTGAAGCGCATCAAGCACTTCGTGTCAATGACCTGCGCGGTAAAGTTCGTGTTCAAACCGACGGCGGTTTGAAAACAGGTCTAGATGTGGTGAAAGCAGCCATTTTAGGTGCGGAAAGCTTTGGCTTTGGTTCGACACCAATGATTGCTTTGGGTTGTAAATACCTGCGTATTTGTCACCTGAATAACTGTGCAACGGGTGTAGCAACGCAACAAGATCATTTACGCCAAGAACATTATATTGGCGAGCCACAAATGCTCATCAATTTCTTCACCTTCATTGCTGAAGAAACACGTGAGTGGTTGGCAGCGTTGGGTGTTTCGAGCTTAAAAGACTTGATTGGTCGTACAGATTTGCTTGAAATGCTTCCAGGTGAAACGGAGAAACATGCGCACCTTGATTTGAGTGCATTACTGGAGTCACATCCTTCTGCGCAAGGTAAGGCACAGTACTGTGAAGTTGAAGGTAACGCACCGTTTGATAAAGGCTTGCTTGCTGAGAAAATGGTGGCTGAAATGCTACCAGCAATTGAAGCTGGGACCACAGGTGAATATCACTTCACTATTGGTAACTGTGACCGTTCAATTGGTGCACGTATTTCAGGTGAGATTGCGCGTCGTTATGGCAACCTCAGCATGGAAGCACATCCAGTGAAGATGAACTTGGTGGGTACTGCGGGTCAATCCCTCGGTGTATGGAACGCAGGTGGTCTTCATATTAAACTTGAAGGTGATGCGAACGACTACGTGGGTAAAGGTATGGCGGGTGGTCGCGTATCGATCTTCCCTCCAAAAGGTTCGCCTTTCCAAACCCAAGAAACTGCGATTATTGGTAACACTTGTTTATACGGTGCAACGGGCGGTAAATTGTTCGCGGCAGGTACAGCAGGTGAGCGCTTTGCAGTACGTAACTCGGGTGCTTTCGCTGTAATTGAAGGTGCGGGCGATCACTGCTGTGAATATATGACGGGTGGTATTGTGACTGTGCTGGGTAAAGTGGGTCATAACTTCGGTGCAGGGATGACAGGTGGTTTCGCCTACGTTCTTGATTTGGATAATGACTTCGTTGATCATTACAACCACGAACTGATTGAGCTGAATCGTATTTCAACTGAATCGATGGAAGAACATAAAGAGTTCTTAAGCCGAATCTTGGATGAACACATTGCAGAAACTGGTAGTGCTTGGGCATACAAGATCCGTAATGAGTTTGACTTCTACAGTCGTAAATTCTGGTTGGTAAAACCGAAAGCAGCCAATTTACAGACCTTGTTGAAAACCACTCAAGCTGATCCACAATAATTCCACTACTGCTGATACATAGGCAGGTGCAGACGATAGATAAACGGGCTGCACCTACCCACGGAGAGAGACATGGCAGAGCGCCTAAACAATGACTTTCAATTTCTGGATGTAGCACGCCAAGATCCAGAGAAAAAAGAGATTCATGTCCGCAAAGCAGAGTTTGTGGAAATTTATAAACCTTTTACAGCGGAAGTGGCAGCAAATCAGACCCACCGCTGTTTAGAGTGTGGTAACCCATATTGTGAATGGAAATGTCCAGTACATAACTATATTCCAAACTGGTTAAAGTTGATTGCTGAAGGCCGTATTTTCCAAGCAGCAGAGCTGTGTCACCAAACCAACACACTGCCAGAAGTATGTGGTCGTGTTTGTCCACAAGACCGTTTATGTGAAGGGGCTTGTACTTTAAACGATGGTTTTGGTGCAGTAACGATTGGTAATGCTGAAAAATACATCAATGACACCGCGTTTGCACTGGGCTGGCGTCCAGATATGTCTTCAGTAAAGTGGACAGATAAAAAAGTCGCGATTATTGGTGCGGGCCCTGCGGGTCTAGGCTGTGCTGATATTTTGGTACGTGGTGGGGTGAAACCTGTTGTATTCGACAAACGCCCTGAAATTGGTGGTCTACTGACCTTTGGTATTCCAGAATTTAAAATGGAAAAAGATGTAATGAAGCGTCGCCGTGAAATCTTCACGGGCATGGGCGTGGAGTTCCGTTTAAATACTGAAATTGGTACAGATGTCACCATCGATCAACTGCTTACTGAATATGATGCGGTGTTCATGGGTATGGGTACTTATACCTACATGAAAGGTGGCTTCGCAGGTGAAGACCTTAATGGTGTTTATGATGCCTTGGATTTCTTGATTGCCAATGTTAATCGTACTCAAGGCTGGGAAAAAGACCCAAGTGAGTACATCAGTGTTGAAGGCAAAAAGGTGATTGTTCTTGGCGGTGGTGACACTGCAATGGACTGTAACCGTACTTCGATTCGTCAGGGTGCAGAAGTAGTGAGCTGTGCATACCGTCGTGACGAAGAAAACATGCCGGGTTCACGTCGTGAAGTGCAAAATGCCAAAGAAGAAGGTGTGAACTTCTTGTTTAACCGTCAACCGATTGAAATCGTCGGTGAAAATGGCAAAGTCACGGGCGTGAAAGTGGTTACGACTCAACTTGGCGAGCCTGATAGCCGTGGTCGTCGCAGTCCAGAACCAATTCCAGGTTCAGAAGAAATTTTACCTGCAGATGCGGTGTTATTGGCTTTTGGTTTCCGTACCAGCCCTGCGGAGTGGTTTACAAATGTGAATATTAACCTTGATGGTTCAGGTCGTGTGGTTGCGGCTGAACAGCAAACCTATAAATTCCAAACCTCAAACCCGAAAATCTTTGCGGGTGGTGATATGGTTCGTGGTTCAGACCTTGTTGTCACAGCGATTTGGGAAGGCCGTCAAGCAGCTGAAGGTATTTTGGATTATTTAGACATTTAATCTGAATCGTTCAACACAAAAACCCGCTCCGGCGGGTTTTTTTATGATCACTATTTGCCTGAAATGATATGAAAGGGGTGGTTCGGGATAAATCGAAAGAGATCAGGTGGTGAGTCAGATAAAAATGGACGAATTTGCAAACGTACTAAGCATTTTTGCCATATGTGAACGGCCTCTAAATTTAGATACTGAAGATCGCTCGGTTAGATGTTAGGAAATGGACATGACTCAAGTGACGACAGAAAAATTATATCAATATCGTCCAAAAGCTCAGGGTATTACAATTCGACGTTTGCAATTCAACCCTAAAGCCATTCGCCGGCATTATTTTGCCAATTCACCAGTCATGTCGCATTTGCTAACGGCATTGTCTTCGACTTTTCCCATCGGTGAACAGTTTTTTGTGCATAGCGTGCGCAATGTACGTGACCAAGTGAAGGATGAAAATCTGCAAGCGCAGATTGCGGCATTTATTGGTCAAGAGGCGATGCATTCTCAAGCACACACGGCCTTTAATGCTGCATGGCGCCGTGATGATTATAATCTCGACCGTTTTCAGGCGTGGTTGGCGCGTAAAGATGATTATGTGAAAAACCTGCATCCTAAAATTCAGCTCGCAATCACCTGTGCTTTTGAGCATTTTACGGCACTTCTAGGCGGCTATATCTTAAGACATCCTGAGGTGCTGAGCACCTTGGATGATGATGCAGTGAAACTCTGGGTCTGGCATGCCATTGAAGAAATTGAGCATCGCGCGGTTGCGTTTGATGTTTATCAAGCTGTCTATGGTGATGACAAGATTCGTCGTTTAATCATGCGCAGTGTAACAACAGGTTTCGCCAGTTTAACTTTTTATTCGGCCAGCCGTTTATTTTTACAAGACCGTAAGAAGAGTATACCGAAATTGGGCGGGAATCTTTTTGGATTGTATTTAGTGGCGAAGATGTTTGTGCAATTGCTGCCTGAATATCTGTCCTATTACAAAAGCAACTTTCATCCCTCAGATATTGATTACAGCCAACTGCTGAAATATTGGAAAACCCGTTTGGCAGAAGACTATCAACTAGACGGTTTTCAGCAGGAATTGCATGCGGTTGTGGTAGTTTAAGTATAAAAATGAATAATCAAAACCGAGTCAAAATCACTCGGTTTTTTCACTTTTAGATGCTTTAACTAAAAGCAACAAAAGGATAATCAAATGTGTTTACAATCAAGTTATTGCAATAAATACAAAAGAAAGAGGATAGCTGAATGAATTTTATGAAAAAAACTGCTGTCGTTGTTGCCCTTGCGAGCACGTTAACGCTATCGGGCTGTGGTTATAATACCTTACAGGTCAAAGATGAGGCAGTTACAGCTGCGTGGTCGGAAGTACAAAACCAATATCAGCGCCGCGCAGATTTGGTGCCGAACTTGGTTAATGTAGTGAAAGGATATGCTAAACATGAAGAGCAAGTCCTAACCGAAGTTACACAGGCACGTGCCAATGTCGCGGGTTTAAAAGTCGATAAAGAAGTATTAGAAGACCCTGCATTATTCCAAAAATATCAAGAAGCGCAGGCGCAAATGACAGGTGCATTGTCACGTTTAATTGCGGTCTCAGAAAACTATCCAGACTTAAAAGCCAATGAACAATTCCGTGATTTGCAGGTTCAGCTCGAAGGTACCGAAAACCGCATTGCTGTGGCGCGTAATCGCTACATTAGCACTGTACAAGACTTTAATTCCTATGCACGTCAGTTCCCACAAGTCATGACTGCGAAGGTGATTGGGATGGACACCAAACCAAACTTTAGTGCAGAGCAAAGCGCGCAAAAAGCACCAACGGTGTCATTTAACTAGCTGTGACTTACAGTAATCGCAACCATAGGGTGAATGAATGATAGTACAGCAGCAGTTCTTACGGTTTTCGTATAAATGGGTGGTTGCATTCATTTTATCAGGACTGCTGTGTCTAAGTTCGTTAACATGGGCAGAGGTTGCTACAGCAACAGATGATGCTGCTGAAACAGTTATCGCTGGAAAAATTATTCAAGGTCAGCAAGCGGAGAGTTCCAATAATGTAAGCTCGACGAATACTGATATCGTGCCACAACCACCTATTGCTAATGATATGGCAGAAGGTGAATCTATACGGGTGTTACCAACCTTAAATGAACCAGTGATCGATCAAGCACATATTTTAAGTGCTGAAGATAAGCAAGCCATTGGCCAAAAAATCCGTGCCTTGCATGACACAGGAAAAGCCCAAATAGGCATGGTGATTGTCCCGACCACAGGTCAAGAGGATATTTTTGGTTTTGCCATGCGTATTGCAGACCAATGGCAGCTCGGTTCAGCAAAGCAGGACAACGGTTTACTGATAGCAATTGCCGTTAATGACCGGCGTATGCAGATTCTTACGGGTTATGGTTTGGAAGGAGTCATTCCTGACATTATTGCGAATCGCATTATTAACCAACAAATCACACCGTATTTTAAGCAAGCTCAGTATGCTCAAGGGATCAATGCGGGGCTTTCTGAAATTGAACGGATTTTAAATCTTGATCCTGAAGTTGCAGCCCAAGCGGCGCAAGAACTACAAGAACGCCAAGACCAAGCTATTCGAGAGCAGGAAGCTAAAAGTAAAACGTTTAGTACTGCTTTATTTATCTTAATTGCTGGCGCAATTGGCTCATTTGTGGTGGGGAAGCGTTTAAGTGCCTCGACGGCTGCAATTGCAGGAACCGTGGCAGGCTTGGTCAATGGAGCTGGTTTAGTCACCAGTTTGCTGATTGGTGGTGGGATTTTCCTTTTACTCATCACGACCTTAGCCCAAATGATATTTCAGCTCTTTCTCTCTTCTGGCGGTGGAGGTGGGCGCGGGGGGCGTGGCGGCGGAGGTTTTGGTGGAGGTGGATATAGTGGCGGGGGCGGCGGCTTCGGCGGTGGAGGAGCATCAGGGTCATGGTAACAACAACTGAAACGACGGACATAGTCACTAAACCAAAGCTAGATGAAGTCGTACATCCTAGTTTTAAACGTTGGCTAAAGCATTTATTACATATGCCAGCGAGTAAACGCTTTTTTAATCAGCAAGATCAGCATGCGATTGCGCAAGCGGTAGCTGCTGCTGAACATGGGCACATTGGGGAAATTCAGGTAGTAATCGAAGGGCATATGCCTGGACGAGAAGCCTATTATTTAGATACGCGTGGACGTGCAAAACAGCTTTTCGCTGAGCTGGGTGTCTGGGATACAGAGTTGAATAGTGGGATTTTGCTTTACTTAAATTTGTGTGAACGCAAAGTCGAGATTGTCATTGACCGTGGGATACAGCAAGCCACCACACAGCAGGTATGGAATGAGGTCTGTCAGAGCATTATTGAAAAAATGGCACAGCGAGAGTATCGGCTGGCTTTAACCGACGGTGTTACACAAATCGGGACTATTTTGGATCAATTTTATGCCAATAAAATAGAAGATAAAGCTGATGAATTGAGCAATTCTCCAATTATGTTGAACTAGAAAGAGGTAAACTGACAATATTTGTCATTTTTTTACATAAAAATACAATGCTCAAAAATAAATTTTTAAATAGTGAAATAAAGTGCTGTTTTTTATTTGAAAATAAATATAATAAAAGTTGGCATAATACATGCTAATTACAAAGTAGCTTAAAAAGCTTATAAAAAATTAACAAAACATTTGTGGAGAATGTTATGAACGCTCAAAAGGGTTTCACTCTTATTGAATTAATGATTGTCGTTGCGATTATCGGTATCCTTGCTGCGATTGCGATTCCTCAGTATCAGAATTATATTGCTCGCTCGCAAGTAACACGTGTCATGGGTGAAGCAGGTAATATGAAAACTGCGGTAGACAATTGTTTGTTGAATGGTAAATTAACACTTGGTGCAGCTGGTAGTGAATGTCAATTAGATGCAACTGGTTCGAACCTTCAGACAGGTGCTAAACAAGATGGCTCTGCAGCAGTTGCAACTGGGACGGGGGTAGCTCAGGTTACATCACCATTGTCTACCGCAGCAGCGAATACAATTGTTGCTACATTTGGTAATGGTGCAGCAGGTGATTTGCAGACGGCATCTCAAAATACGTTAACTTGGACACGTGCTGTAGATGGTACATGGACTTGTGGAACAACTGTATTAGCAAAGTATCGTCCAGCTTCTTGCCCATAATTTAGGGTTAGTAGAATAAAACCAGCTATTAAGCTGGTTTTATTTTTTATAATATCATTAATGTTAAGTGATAAAATATTTAAGGTTAGTATGTCTAAGCGATTAAATTTTTTTTTAGTACATTTGTTGTGCTCTATTGTTATAGCCTTTTTATTGCTTATTTGGGTATTTAATGTATGGTATCCATATCCGCTAGCTAAGGCTTTGGGGGTAATAGATATAATAATATTATTATTGATAGTGGATATTATTATTGGCCCAATGTTATGTTTTATTGTGTATAAAACAGAAAAGAAAACACTGAAATTTGATTTGATGGTAGTAATTTTTTTTCAAATTTTAGCATTCTCGGTTGGTGTTTATAATTTGTCGGAAGGTAGGCCTGTTTGGATTGTATATAATCAAGGTAATATGGATCTAGTTCAAAGGGTTGAGATTATTACAGATGATATGAAATATGCTTTGCCTGTTTTTCAAACGATACCAATGTTTGGGCCCGAAATTGCTGCAGTTAAAACTCTAGGGTTTAATAATGAAAGTGCAGAAAAAGCAAAAAGTATTTCATTTATTCAGCAACCAGAAAAATATATACTAATTAACAAAGAGGCTATGAATATTAAAAAAAATATACATAAAATTTCTGAATTATATAAAACAAATGAAAAGCAAAAAGTTGATAATTTGCTCTTAAAGCATGCTGATGTACAGGGGTGGCTTCCTTTAAGGGCTACAACAAAAAATATGGTTGTATTGCTAAATATTGATAATCTTAAAATAATATCTATAGTGGATTTAAGGTATTAGGAAATGTGTTATTTAGGTATATTTTATTCCCGAAAGATATAAGTAGCTGAACATTTGGGTTTGTTTTTGCTTAATTAAAAATTAAGGGATATGCATTAGTTGAATTAATGAAGGTTATATTGATTATTGGAATGCTTGCAGCTATCGTGACTCCTGTATTCTAGTATTATATTTCAAAATCACAAATTGTAGCGGTTATTGCTGAGTTAAATGGTGTTAAGCTATAAAATGAGCTTATTGTTAATGGCGCTCAGCTTCTGGTAGTAACATTTTACTTTCGCGAGAAATCGGTCAAATATTTGTATATATTGTTAAATCACCAGATAGTACAGGAAGTGCTAATGAAGCATTGGCTTGTGTTGTGAATTATAAAATATAAGCCCAAACTTAAATGGGCAATATATTTACTTAATTTAATTGGAGATAAACAAAAGGATTGGTAATGTAGTACTTCTTCTAGAATTGGCGTTGGCTATAAACGATCTAGGTCTATTAAAAAATAACTCTGTAAATTAATTGTAAAAACTGCATTTACGAGTTTTCATAAATAAAAAATTTAAATCTGACTCTGAATATAATTTTCTACACCCACAGTTGTAATTAAATCGAGCTGTGTCGTCGTCCAGTCTAACCACTCTTCTTCTTTCTCTAAAATTTCTTGCACGAGGTCACGAGTGACATAGTCCAATTGTTCTTCGGCAAGCTTAACAGCGGCTTGAATGGATTCAATGTTTTCTTTGGTTTTACGGACATCACAGTTTAGGACTTCAACAGTATGTTGACCGATGTAAAGTTTACCCAAGTGTTGTAGATTCGGCAGACCTTCTAAAAAAAGAATACGTTCAATGATTTTGTCGGCATGCTTCATTTGACGGATGGACTCTTTATATTCAGCGGAACCGATTTGTTCAATCCCCCAGTCATTAAACATACGAGAGTGTAGGAAATTTTGGTTAATGGCAGTTAAATGATGATAAAGCACCTGATTTAACTGATTAATTACATCACGATTGCCTTTCATGAGAGAGCTCCATTCAAACTGCGGCTTAAAAATAATATCAATAACTTATGAGAAATATCTTAAACAACAAAGTGGTTTTTGGCGAGTAATTTATAGAACAGCAAATGAAAATCGCAATCAAAAGCATGCGGGATGAAAAATTTATTTTTAGAAATTAAAGAAAACCCGCTTAGAGTCATAAGCGGGGGAGGAGCTACTCATAAAGAGTAAATTTATAATTATGGTTATGGTTATTCTAAAAAACGAATCAAATACCTAGGCAGCAATGGCTAAGCGTGAGGCAATAGCAGACACTTCAGCGCTGATGATTGAGCGTGCTTCTGGTGCACAGCGACCACAGCATGTTCCGAGATCTAGCATCTCGCGAACTTCGCGATAACTGCCCGCACCATTTTCAACAGCATCTTTAATATCTTGATCTGTAATACCACGGCATAAGCACACGTACATTTCAGCAAGCCACATGAAAGAAATAAGATAAGTGATATTATTGATAATTGTTATCGTTTGTCAATAAAAATCATTTGAAATCTCATTTGTCTTTATTGGAGTTTTGGATAAAAAAAAGTCACTCAATCGGTGGCTTTTTCTTAAAAAATATAACTTATTGATTAATAATCACAATGCCATCCATTTCCACCAATGCATTTTTGGGTAGGCTTGCCACACCGAGCGCTGCGCGTGCAGGGTAAGGTTGTGCAAAATATTCACCCATAATTTGGTTGACCAACTGGAAGTTTGAAAGATCGGTTAAGAAAATATTCAGCTTAGCGATATCGGCCAGTGTTCCACCAGCAGCTTCGCAGACGGCTTTTAAATTATCAAACACACGGCGAATTTGTGCTTCAATGCCTTCAACCAATTCCATACTGTATGGGTCTAAACCGATCTGACCAGAAAGGTAAAGTGTATTGCCGACTAAGATTGCTTGCGAATAAGTGCCGATCGCAGCAGGGGCATTTTCAGTATGAATTACTTGGCGGGACATCGTGTTCTCCTATTATATTCACCATCAATCATAGCCTAGATTGGTATTAAAAGGTGCTGATTTAAACAATTAACTCGCAATCGATGTTTCCGTAATGCTCACTGGTTGAGCTAGTCGACTGATACGCGGGAAGCCAAAATGCATGCGTAGATCGCGAATGATTTTTGCAATTTGCTTACGGTTGTGTACCACAACATTGACATAAGTCTTATCGTCTTGATTACGCACCATTTCGACCCCGATTTTTTCTTTACGACATTGATAAATCAGGTCGGAAATTTGTTCGTCATCCATGGCCATGTTAATCAATAAATATGCAGTGAAACTAATTTCTTCTTCGTTTTCATTAGTCCATTGCAGGGGCATGATGTTTTCAGGATGCAGATGTTGTTCATGCAGCAGATTGTGACAACGCGCACGATGCACAATCAGACCGCGGCGTGATAAATGTCCTTGAATTGGATCACCCAACACGGGGTTACAGCAATGTGCGTATTTGACATCGACTCCTTCAGTACCTTGAATGAGTCGGTCAGATTCTTGTGCACTTTGGTCATGCGCAAACAAATGATTCGCGACCAATTGCGGCAGTAAATCGCCCACGGCAATTTGCTCAAATAATTGATCTTTATTTTCGATATGTCGCCATTGTAAAAGTTCTAACCAATCTGATTCGGTTAAATCTTTAATGGATACATTAAATAGCTTTAAAGCGCGATTTAAAGCTTGCTGTCCAACGAGGCGTTGTTCTTCGATATCTTGCTCACGCAGTATATTTTGTAAGGCACGACGGGCTTTTTGCGTATTGACGAAGCTGAGCCAATCCGGGTTTGGGGTGGCCAAGACATCAGTAATAATTTCAATCACCTGACCACTGTGCAATGGCGTAGAAAGTGGTTTAGTTTCCCCATTGATTTTCGCACCTACCGCATGGTTCCCTAAAAATAAGCTGGCAGAGTAGGCAAAATCGACTACCGTTGCCCCTTGTGGTAATTCGTGTAGATGACCTTGTGGGGTATACACCCAAATTTTCTCTTGGTGTAAATAATCGAGTAATTCACTAAAAGTGGTTTTAGCACAGGCACCATCGATCAAGACATTCAAGTTCTGCATCGAGGCTTGAATCGCAGAGCGGCAAGCTTGCGGAGCACTGTCGCCCAGTACCACACCAAAACGCGCAGCTTTACGCATCAGTTCGGTTTGAATAGTTACTGATAAGGTTGTATTTTCACCTTTTAAACGCAGTAGCAGCGATTGGTTACCACCTGGGAGTGGTTTACGAATATGGTCTGCAAAATGTAAAACTTGAAAACTCTCTCGCAACACATCGGCTAAGCGGTCACAGTCAGCAATGCTGTTTAGAATAATTTCAAAGGCGTGACTATGCGTAAGTTCATGTAGATCAATGTCATTTTTTACAAAGTGTCGTAACAGTTCGATATTATTATTTTTCTTTTTAATTCGACCTGAAATTTGATGGGTTTTTAATAGCTCAGTAAGATTATTTTCCCATTTGCTTTGATATTCACAGCGTTTGGGTTTGGTTTGCAGGAGGGCTTCTTGGACATTGTTATACATGTCGAGATCAAGGTTTTGATAACACAGATGTTCGAGGTTATCGCCCATCTCATTCATGCCAACAATACGTGCCATTGGGACAAAAATATCAAAGGTTTCTTGGGCAATACGCGCACGCTTATCGGGGCGTAGTGCATCCAAGGTGGTCATGTTGTGATAGCGGTCAGCCAGTTTAATAATAATGACACGTGGGTCTTGTAGTGTGGCTTGCAGAATTTTTCGGAAAGAAGCGGCTTTGTTATATTCTTTATCGCTGGATTGGCTGAGTTTGGTGACGCCATCGACCAGTTCGGCGACGGTTTTGCCAAATTTTTCTGCAATATCTTCTTTGCTAAAGTCTGTGTCTTCAATGACATCATGTAAAAGTGCCGCCATCAGGGTTTCGGCATCTAGACGCATATGCGCTAAAATACAACTCACCGCAATGGGGTGCAAAATATAGGGTTCGCCACTTTTACGGGTAATACCATCATGGGCAATATCCGCATAATCACAGGCCGCAAGCACTCGCTCGACGTCGCTTTCAGTTAAGTAAGCATCGATAATAGTTTTGAGCTGTTGTTTAGCTTGGCTGACCATTGGGCCTGGCATAAAACACCTTTAAGACGTAGCAATTACAAGAAAATTTTACTGATCCTCTAATGAAAAACATATTGCATGAGTTGTCAAATTTTTCATTGAGAGAAAAGCAAAAAGATACACCTAAACCACGATGAATCCTATCTTCTAGTTATAACGTGTATTGCAAAAATATAAAAGTTATCCAATAAAAAAGCCTAGTTAAAAACTAGGCTTTTAAGCGATAAATTTTTCTTATTGGAAAGAAAAACCATCTAAATTCAAATTGTTTGCAGAAAGTGCAAGATCAAGACTCGAAGTTTGGTAGTCTTGCTCACGTTGTTTCAAAATATCTTTAGAAACATGACCGATTGCGATTTCACGTAATGCAACAACAGTCGGTTTGTCATTGTCCCACTCAACAGTAGGTTCAATGCCTTGACGTGCCAATTGACGCGCGCGTTTGCTTGCCACTAGTACAAGCTCAAAGCGGTTGTCTACATGGTCTAAACAATCTTCAACGGTTACGCGTGCCATAAGAGTTCTCGTTACAAAGGCTAAAATTAAACAGACTGTGCAGTATAAGGTGCTTTGTCTGTAGACTCAAGTTTTAATCACTTTTCAACAGGGGTGATCAGCTCAGAAATCATTTTCTGATGACGACTCGCTTGCTGTGTAATGACTAAACGATTGGCAATAATCACAGACTCAAGATCGTGCAAAGCTTTATTAAAGTCATCATTAATAATTACATAGTCGAAGTTAACATATTGTTGCATGTCTTCAACTGCACAGCCTAAACGACGCTCAATCACTTCAACCGAGTCTGTGCCACGGTTAGACAGACGTTGACGTAGATCAAACTGGCTTGGTGGTAAAATGAAAATTTGTTTAGAGTCAGGAAAAAGCTTACGAACTTGCTGTGCGCCTTGCCAGTCAATTTCCAGTAGGACATCATGACCTTTCGCCAGTTGTTCTTTTACTGTAGCTTGAGCTGTACCGTAGTAATTACCAAAGACTTCGGCGTATTCAATAAAACCACCTTGTTCAACCAAGGCTAAAAATGAGTCTTTTTCGGTAAAATGGTAATGTACACCATCAAGTTCGCCGGGACGTTGCCCACGTGTAGTATGAGAAACAGAAACGTGAAGATTCGTTACACGATCGAGGAGGGCTTTTACGAGGGATGTTTTGCCTGTTCCTGAAGCTGCAGAAACGACAAACAAGAGACCCGACATGATATTTTTCCTGATATGATAAAATATCTTCTCTATTTTAGAGCAGACAAGGTTTAAACGAAATAGCAAGGCGTCACTTTGTTTGTATTTATTTTATTAGTTTCCGCTGATTGAAAAGTGGTATCGAGGAACATATGGAAATTGTATTGGCCAATCCACGTGGTTTTTGTGCAGGTGTTGACCGTGCGATTGCCATCGTAAATCGTGCGCTTGAGTGTTTTAATCCGCCTATTTATGTACGACATGAAGTGGTGCACAATAAATTTGTTGTAGACGATTTACGTCAACGTGGCGCAATTTTTGTCGATGAATTGGATGAAGTACCCGATGACAATATTGTGATTTTTAGTGCGCATGGGGTTTCTAAAGCGGTACAGATCGAAGCCGAACGTCGTGGTTTAAAAGTTTTTGATGCAACCTGTCCATTGGTGACCAAGGTTCATATTGAAGTCACTAAATATGCCCGCGAGGGGGTTGAGGCCATCTTAATTGGTCATGAAGGCCACCCTGAAGTTGAAGGTACCATGGGGCAATATGACCTGAAAAATGGTGGTGCGATTTATTTGGTTGAAGATGAGCAAGACGTGGCTGAGCTTCAAGTGCATCATCCTGAGCGCGTGGCTTTTGTTACTCAAACCACCTTATCGATCGACGATACTGCAAAAGTGATTGATGCGTTACGCGCGAAATTTCCTGAGATTCAAGGGCCGCGTAAAGATGACATTTGCTATGCGACTCAAAACCGTCAAGATGCGGTGCGTGATTTAGCAACCCAATGTGATGTGGTGTTGGTGGTCGGTTCACCAAACTCGTCAAACTCAAACCGCCTACGTGAATTGGCCGAGCGAATGGGTAAAGCAGCGTATTTGGTCGATAATGCAGATGAGCTTCAACAAGCGTGGTTTGAAAATATCGCCAAGGTTGGCGTCACAGCGGGTGCTTCTGCACCTGAAATTTTAATTAAGCAAGTGATCCAGCGTTTACAAGATTGGGGTGCAACACCACCACAAGAGCTTGCTGGAACGGAAGAAAATATTACCTTTAGTTTGCCAAAAGAGTTACGTATTGCGGTAACTCAAGCCTAAAAGGTGGATTGGTTAACATTCTAATTTTATTGAAAAATTGACAGATGATTGTAAATTGGCAATCATCTGTTTTTTTATGCCTTTTATCCTGTATTGTGCTGATTGTGTAAAGAATTAGAATATGATTTTAAATAGGGTAAAGTTTTGTTGCCTTGGGGAGGGAGTATGCAAAATAAACAAAAAGGGTTCACCTTAATTGAGCTGATGGTGACGATTGCTGTTATGGCAATTATCGCGATGATGGCTGCACCTTCTTTCGGGGATATGTTACAGCGCCAAAATTTAAATAAAAGTACAAAAGAATTGGTTGCTATTTTAAATCAGGCAAGGGCAAAAGCTGCTTTAGAGCGTAGAGAAATTACAGTTGAATTATTGTCTGCGGATGAAAATACTGACGATACGTTGAATTGGATGCCAGTCGGTAAGTCCAGTTTAAAGACTGGTCGTGCGACAGAAATAGTTTTTATGCCGACAGGCCTAGTGAAAGATCCAGCAGCAAATCAAATCATTGCCACAGATACGAGTTTTGAAATTTGTGATGCATCTTCTGATCCTAAATATTCCAGAATGGTCACGATATCTAAAATGGGGGCGATCCAGCAGATCGTTGAAGGGGATTGTTCATGATAACTATAAAAAAGCAAGCAGGTGTTGGGTTAATAGAAGTATTGGTTGCCTTGCTGATTCTTGCAGTTGGTGTGCTTGGTTTTGTAGCGTTGCAATATCGAGCAATTGAGGCATCTAGTGAGGGGGCTAACCGTGTGCAAGCAATTAATTTGGCACGAGATTTAGCTGAAAAAATTCGTGTTAATCGTGATCAGTTGGGTGTGTATGCTACGGCTGTTGCGGGAAATGCGACCAATATCACCAATCCGAATTGTTACACAGCATTTTGTACGCCAGCGCAAATGGCGCGTTTTGATGCTGCACTTACAAATTTGTCTGCTCAGCGGGTGGGGATGACAGTCAATATGTTTGCTTGTCCAGAGGTGAGCAATGGTCGAAGATGCATTTATGTTGCATGGGGGGACACTGCTGCAACCAATGCGGATGGTTTAAATAACTGTACCACAGCAGGTGCTTACCGTGATGAATCGACTTGTGTAGTCATGGAGGCCTACTAATGAAAAGACAAAAGGGCTTTACACTTATTGAACTCATGATTGCTCTAGCTCTTGGGCTCATTGTGGTTGCAGCAGCAGCAATGTTGTTTTTGACAGGGGTGAAAAGTAGTCAAGTACAACAAGGCATGGCGGACTTACAAGACAATGCAAATTTTGGGCTTAACTATATAACTAAGGATCTTAGATTAGCCAATCTAGATACTGTTGAAGCTGCGATGAATGACGCTTTACTTCATGGGGGGGTTGTTTTGAGTCAATCCAATCTGCCTACAGGAATTCAAGCTGGTGTGGATGATGTTTTATTAAGCCAAAGTAATGGTGATGCAGTTGGTAGCGATAATGAGTGGACTGGTGCATCGAATGTAACTCAAAACAGTGATCAACTCGTAATTCAGTATAAACCTGCGCAAACAGGTGGTTTTGATTGCGAAGGGCGTGAGATCACGACTGTAGATCGTATTGTTATTCAGCGTTATTTTTTGCGAATAGATGCAAATGCTGGGGCTGGCGAGGGGAACCCTTTAGCTTTAGCATGTGATGCCGGTAACTATAGTGACACCAATCTTGCTCGTTATGGTGATGCTGGTGAAATCATTATGAAACGCGTTGATCATTTTCGTGTATTGCTTAATGTGAGTAATGCTACTGGTAACCGTAGATATATCGGTATTCACGAATATATGGCATTGACAGGGACTAAACCGCGTATTTTAGGAGTGAGTTTAGGTGTACTCGCACGCTCAGGCCAGTCAACAGGCCAAGAAGCGTCAACAGCACAAAACAATGCTTTTGTGGTGTTAGATCAAGACGTAGCAATTGGAGCGAATGGGAATCCGCAAGGTTTTATTCGTCAGGTCGTGACTCAAGAGGTTGCGATACGTAACGCGTTGGGGGAGAGAGAGTGATGATTAAACAACAACATGGCTCGACACTCATCGTCGTATTAATCCTTTTATTGGCGATCACTATTATTGGTACATTGGCTATTCGTCAAAGTATGGTGTCATTAAATATTGCGACCAATAGTCAAGCTCAACAACTCATGATTCAAAACTCTGATGCTGCAACGTTTAACGTTGAAGATACAAATAATTTATTACGTAGTTTAGCGGCTGATGGCATGTTTGGGTTTATTAAAGGTCCTGAAAACAAGGGTAAAGAGTTAGTTTTTTGTTATAGAGGCAGTCGAGCTCAATTCTTTACTTTGTCACAAGCGAGCATGGTTTACGTGAATGACAGTGGAAATATCGTGAATACGGATCAAGGGGTAA
Organism: Acinetobacter sp.; assembly: GCF_036666595.1. Classification (GTDB taxonomy): domain Bacteria; phylum Pseudomonadota; class Gammaproteobacteria; order Pseudomonadales; family Moraxellaceae; genus Acinetobacter. The sequence goes on from NZ_JAVWVO010000004.1 coordinate 100,455, forward strand.
GTGGTTTCTGTCGAACAGGAGCGAATAATGCAAACTTTTTTACCAGCGAACGTAGAGCTGTCATGACCCAAGTATCTGTGAGTTTTACAAATTCGGCGTCATCTACGCCATTCCAAGACTCAGTTCGTGGCACGGATGAAGAACTATCCAAAATTCAAAAAACAGATCGAGTGATTGTGAATACGACTTCACTGATGCCTGTACTTACTTCAGCAGATACGGATGATATTGATGATTGTTTAGATAGTCATATTAGTAATAGTTCAACGAATGGTGTAGCAAATTGTCTATCGGATTTAAATGTACCTTTTACAACACATGTCACTGAATATACGTTAGGTCAGGCATTTCTTTAAGGGTGAATGAAATGAAAATTAAAAAGAAAGAACAGCTTATAACTCATCCTTTAAAGAAAGCATTGGCTGTGAGCCTCTCAGCTCTTATGACAGGGTTTGTGTTTAGTGCAACTGCTTCATATGCGAGTGACATTGAGATTTATCAACAAGCACGCTCAGGAAATATCTCTTTGATGTTTGTATTGGATATTTCAGGAAGTATGAGATATTTCGATGCAAATAATCAGGAGCTTACCAGTTGTAGCAGCGGTGCTAGAGAGACTGCATTTAGTGGGAATGGGATTTCCTATAATCGACGTTATTGTGAAATTAGTAGTCGTGAATACTATTATATGCGCTCTGGTGGGAGAAATAACCGTAAATGGTATCGTTGTGGAGGAGCTGCATCAGGGAGTACATCAGTAAATAAAACGGATTGTACTTATGCACTAACTAGTGAACCAAGTCTTTCTGGACTTGATGATGATGGTGGTGGCAACCCGCAATATTACTATAAGAATGGAGCATCTACTCCTTATTATGATCGTATCACTTTAGTTAAGGATGCAATGTACCAGCTTTTATATGGCGCAAATGCCATTGGTAAAGATAAATTTTTTGGATTGACAACCTATTCTATTAATGGTGATGGTACTCGGGGGCAAGTTCGTATCCCTGTTCAAAGGCTAGGTTTAGATACTGAAACCACGTTAGCTTCTGAAACACATCGTAAAAGCCTAATGACCGAAGTAGCGAATCTTGAGGCAAATGGTGGTACACCAACAGCGAATGCGTATGCAGAAGCTGCTGCTTATATGTTGGGTACCTCTACTTCAAATCGTAATAGATATGCATATTATAATAGTTATTGGTATGAGTGTAGTGGGCTTACTGGTTCTACTTGTACTTATACTGGTAATCGTTATACATCGGTTGCTCGAACTTATGGAGCGCAATCGTGTAATTTAGCCGCAAGTAATGGTTCTTTTTCTGCAACATGTTATTATTCTGCGACCAATTCAGCCTCTGGACAATATGCTGCGGGTAGTGGCGTATTAGCAAGTGATTATTCAAAATATAAAATGCCGACCTCCTTGTCTGCACAGTTAGAGCCAGATGCAGATACCAAGCAGTGTAGTGGTCAAGGTATTTATGTTCTAACCGATGGTGTTCCAAATGGGAATAATTCGGCACAGAGTTTAATGCAAACTGCGTTAGCTGGAAGTAGTGCTTTTACCTGTTCTGATTCAAGTGGTGGGTGGGATTGTGTAGAAAAATTTAGTACGCGTATCTTGAATCAAACAACCAATGCTAGCCCACGTGATTTAAAACTCAAAACAGCTGTTGTTGGATTTGGCTCAGCTTATAACTCAATCCCTTCGTATAATAAAAACTTATCTGAAGAAGAAAATATCGCATTACTAGGCACAGTGAATGATGATAATGACGAAAAACGTGCAGCACGTTGGGGTATTCGTGGTCAAGGTGGTTGGTATGCGGGTACAAGTTCTCAAGACGTTATTGATAGCGTAAACGATTTTATTAATAATTTGTCAACAGAAATTCCAGCTGTAACAACAGGAACATCAACGATCCCAAATGATCAATTAAATCCTGCTGCATTGCAAAATTATGCATATTATCCACAATTTCAACCGACCCCTGATAAGAGCTATCAATTATGGGCGGGTAACCTGAAAAAGTATAAAGTTACTAGTACAGGTACGTTGGTCGATAAAAACGATGATGTTTTTGTCAATAGCCAAGGTAAAATTGGTGATAACTACGATTTATGGTCTGCCGATGCGGTTACGGGTGTCAATCAGGATGATGAATCCATTCTTGGTAGCAGTAAAAATAGATTGGTTGGCGGTGTCAAATCACGGTTAAAATTACGTTCAAATACTAATGGCGCAATACAGCGCAAAATATTAACAGACAGACCTGCAACAGCAACAAATAATGAATATTTGGATACAACTACATTAAGAGCGTTGGATTTAAGTTTGGTCAACAGCACTGATCCAGCTAGAGGATATTTATTATCATTGCTTGGTTATCGTGTAAATGCCAAACAACCTCAAACCATTACAAATACATCGATTGCTCAAGCGGAGGAGTTGCGTCAGGTGGGTGCTGTAATGCATTCCTCGCCATTACTTCTTACAAATCAAGGGAAAGTGACATATGAAAATGGTGTTCTCGGTTCGGAAGAGCGAGATGACTATATTTTATTTGGAACCACGCAAGGTGTTTTGCATATAGTTGATGCAGATACTGGAGCAGAAAAATTTGCATTTTTACCGAATAGTATGGTGGAAAACCAAAAGGATGCATTGTTAAACTTTGATACCACTATTGGTGGAATGGATAAGTTGTATTATGGGGTTGATGGTCCTTGGACTTCTTATACTGAATATGTGAATGCTGCAGATGATATGTTAACTGTTGGGGCTGGTTTAAATAGTCGAACGGGTAAACAGATTGTTTATGGTGGTTTACGTATGGGTGGGCGTAATTATTATGCGCTGGACTTAGCTGATATCAATAATCCAACACTTAAATTTACTATAACCCCACCTGCATTAAGTCAGTGTTCGAGTGCAAATCCGCTTGCGTGTATGGGGCAAAGTTGGTCTAAGCCTACATTGACTTGGATTAATTGGAAAGGGACTAAAAAACTCGTCATGTTAGTAGGTGGTGGTTATGATGCTGAAGGGTTACCAACATCCATTAGTAGTATGCCTGAGACTACAGCGGCAGAGCGTGCAGCGAAACAAGCAAAAATCAAATATTACCGTGGTTATGAATATAATGACTATGCTCAAACCAATAAGATTGGTTCTGGTGTGTATATGTTTGATGCGCTTGATGGTAGTTTGTTGTGGTGGGCAAGTGCGAATGCAACAGTACACACATCACCAACAACAGCAAACCCTGGCCCGACTTATGCTCCAACGACTGGTACAGCCAGTTCTTATGATGTAGACATGAAATATAGTGTGGTGAGTCAGATTAAAGCTGTAGATCGAGACTCTGATGGATTAACTGATCACTTATACTTTGGTGATTTAGGTGGTCAGGTTTGGCGTATCGATTTAAATAATAAAGCTGGTGCGAATACAGCATTATTTGCTAAACAGCCTACAAAAGTACTTAATTTAAATAATGGTACATACAGTCCGCGTTTCTATGAAATGCCTGGTTTCTCCACCTATTCAGAAGGAGGAACAATTTTTGGTGTTGTATCAATTGGTAGTGGAAACCGAAGTCAACCTCTCGCAGAATATAGTACAAGTACCAATTATAAACACGATGGTGTTTTTAACTTATATGATAAAGATGTAGCGAGAAGTGATTTATTTAACTTAACGAGTGCAAATGCTTATAGTGTTACTTCTAATGATTTACATACCAAAGGTGTGGACTTATTGGCTGAGGGAAGTAGTGTTGGAACCACTGCAATTAATCAACTCGTTGCACTTGATAATACCAATAGATTTGCTATCACCAATTATAGAGCTCCTTATGCCTTAACTCAGGGTTGGTACTACTTATTTAAGTCCTCTTTAGTACAGAGTGAGAAGGTGATGTCGACACCATTGGTTATCAATAATGACATGTTTGTAACTACTTTTGATGGAAGTCGAAATGGAATGTCAGGAGACTGTGGAGCTGGTGTAAAGGGTGAAAGCTTCATGACTTTATTCTGTATGCCGTATGGGCAATGTAATGGTGGGACATCTACTTCGTATAGGCTAAGTATGGGGGCAGGTATTGTCGGTGGTGCTGTTGGTGCAGGTGATGGTAGTGGGATGCAGCGACTTATTGTTGCAAACGTAGATACATCGGGGGTCACGGGCAATGCTATTTTAGATAAACGTTACAATACTGGGAATAAACTGATTCCTCAGCGTTGGTACGATCGACGTTAATTAAGGAGGAGCTATGAAAAAAATAATAAAGTCCTCTGGATTTACATTGATTGAATTAATGGTTGTAGTAGTAATTGTTGCTATTTTCGCAGCAATTGCTATACCGTCATACCAAGAGTATGCACGACGCGCCGTAGCTAGTCAGGCACAGCAAGAGGTACAACGACTAGCTACTTTGTTAGATCGGCATAAAGCACGTAATTTTAGTTATCGAGGATTTACGACGACAAGTGCAGTATTACCCGTGGGAGCAACTGGCTCTGCGATTAAATATACATTGACGATCAGAGATGGAAATGATCCAGATTTGGATTTAACAGAGGATGATGCTGCAGGACGGAATTGGTCAATTCAAGCTGTGAGTTCGGACGATAAAAATTATACGATGTTACTTACAAGTACAGGGATGCGTTGTAAGAATAAAACTACTGCAAATGTTGATTTTGAAAGTTGTGGTAGTACCGCGAATGGTAGTGAGGAGTGGTAAATGAATAAAGGATTTACGCTTATTGAACTCATGATTGTGGTTGCAATTATTGGTATCTTGGCTGCTATCGCATATCCATCTTATCAAGAGCATGTACGAAAAACAAAGCGTGTAGAAGCTCAGGCTGAACTGGTCGCTCTAGCTAACCAAATTCAGCGTTATAAAGTATCCAACTTTAGGTTTTTGTTGGCGAACGGTAACCCGATCACATTGGGAACATTAGGTTATACACTCAATGCAAACGGTAATCTTGAAATTCCTCAAGGTGATGATCCATTGTATGAAGTATCTTTAACAGATGTTGCGGCAAATACATGGACATTAACAGTCACCCCCATTGATGGAACGATTCAGGAAAATGATGGGGTTAGTATTTTGAATCACCGCGGGGAAAAATGCTGGACCAAAGGTGCTTCGACTTGTGCCCTAAGTGACACATCCAACTGGGACGGCAGATAAAATCCAAATTCAAAACTGTGGATAAACAAATTTTAATCTTTCTTTCGTAGCAAAGATAACGTAAAATATTGCCCTCTATGAAAGGGGTTTGAAATGTTCCGGTGGTCGGGGCAGGGATAATCCGTAAAAACTATAAGGTTGTATCATGGTAGTTATTCGTCTTGCACGCGGTGGTGCTAAAAAACGTCCGTTCTATCAAGTTATTGTAACTGATAGCCGTAATGCACGTGACGGTCGTTTCATCGAACGTATTGGTTTCTTCAACCCAACAGCTCAAGGTAAAGCAGAAAAACTTCGTTTAGATGCTGACCGTTTTGCTCACTGGGTTGCTCAAGGTGCTCAACCATCTGAACGTGTTGCTTCTTTAGCTGCTCAAGCTAAGAAAGCTGCAGCTACTGCATAATTTTTGCTAATTAAGTAGTAGGTAGCCCATGACACCAACACAGAATGTTCCCGAAGATCGTATTCAGATTGGACAGTTACGTTCAGCATATGGATTAAATGGGTGGCTCTGGATCTATTCCAATACAGAACCAATGAGCAACATCTTTGACTATCTGCCTTGGTATATTGAAACCAAAGCAGGTTGGCAAACAATAGATGTAAAACGTTGGAAACCGCATGGCAAAGGCTTAGTTGTTTCGCTCAAAGGCGTCATTGATCGCACTGCAGCAGATAACCTAGTTGGCGCAAATGTCTGGATTTCAAAAGCGCAACTTCCTAAAGCAGGAATGGATGAGTTTTACTGGTCAGATTTGAAAGGCTTAACAGTGTTAGGTTTGGATGATGAAGAACAAGAAGTAAATCTCGGAAAAATCCATGAAATGTTTGAGACAGGTGCCAATGATGTGATGGTGGTTCACGCAACACCAGACAGCGTTGATGCTGAAGAGCGTATGATTCCATGGCATAAAGATGTGGTGCAACGCGTTGATCTTGAAGCTGGTCGTATTTACGTTAATTGGGGCGTAGATTACTAATTATTTTTGGAAATACGGGAGTCTGCGATGTTTTTTGCAGTCATTACGCTTTTTCCTGAAATGTTTGAAGCGATTACAGCCTACGGTATTAGCGGGCGTGCAGCAAAAAGTGATTTAGTACAAGTGACTTGTATTAATCCTCGTGATTATGCTGAGGGTAACTACAAACGAGTGGATGAACGTCCATTTGGTGGTGGTCCTGGTATGGTGATGATGGCTGAGCCTCTGGCAAAAGCAATTCAACATGCCAAAGAGCTTGCCATGCAAGCAGGTGCAGTTCATGTTCCTGTGGTGTATATGTCACCACAAGGAAAAACCTTAAATGAGCCTGCAGTACAACAGTTTGTCGACTATGATGGATTGATTGTGTTGTGTGGTCGTTATGAAGGGGTCGATGAACGTTTGATCCAAAAATATGTTGATCAGGAATGGTCCATAGGGGATTATGTTTTATCGGGTGGCGAGCTTCCTGCGATGGTTTTATTAGACAGTATTATTCGGAGACTTCCGGGTGCAATGTCTGATGAACAGTCTCATATGCAAGACTCATTTGTGGATGGTCTTTTGGACTGCCCACAATATACCAAGCCAGACCATTTTGAAGGTTTGGATGTCCCTGAAGTCTTAAAGTCGGGACATCATGCCAATATTGAGAAATGGCGGTTTTTGCAGCGTTATCAACGAACACAACAACGCCGACCTGAGTTGGTGGAAAATGTGGAGTTGACGAAGCAGCAAAAGAAATGGCTAACAGATTTGAATACTTAATTCAGAGTATTCTTTTAATAGGCTCTTTGTGCATTGAAGTGGTCAAGCATAAAGAGAAAGATAATCGGGTCTATGCGATTTAGCCTCTATACCCAGCGGATACAGACCTCTTCTGACCCGCACATATTGGAGATACCCCATGAGCGGTAAGCATCCTTTAGTACAAGCTGTTGAAAATGCACAGCTTAAACAAGACATCCCAGCTTTTGCACCAGGCGATACAGTTATCGTTCAGGTTAAAGTAAAAGAGGGTGACCGTGAGCGTCTTCAGGCATTTGAAGGTGTTGTAATTGCGAAGAAAAACCGTGGCTTGAACTCTGCGTTCACAGTACGTAAAATTTCTAGCGGTGTTGGTGTTGAGCGTGTTTTCCAAACTCACTCTCCAATCGTTGCTAAAATCGAAGTGAAACGTCGTGGTGACGTTCGTCGTGCTAAACTTTACTACCTACGTGAATTGTCTGGTAAAGCTGCACGTATTCGTGAAAAGTTACCAGCTCGTAAAGTTAAAGCTTAATTTTAAGTTTTATACGAGTAAAAAAATGCGCCCAATGGCGCATTTTTTATGCCTAAATTTTAGAGTCCTTGAAGCTTCAATCGGTTGGCGTGTTGTCGGTAAACATCAACAGGGTCTGGAGCAAAAATAGAACGTAGTCCAAAGAACTGGTTAATCACATCTAAATGGTTCCAATTATAGTTATCGCGCACGGTCTTACCATATTTGGCACTACAACGTGAGACTAAGCCATCGTTATCATTGGGCGCTTGCATGAGTAAGCCTGTCGCACCCAATAATGAGTCTGGATCAAGAATATTGGTTAATGTTGAGTTGCCAGAGAAAGAGTAAAAATAAACTCCATTTTCTTTCGCTAAGCCTTCACCACAGCTTGTTTTTGGCATACCCAGTGGATATTTCTGTGCAAAAGCTTTAGAACCAGCTTGACTTAAACTTTTACCAGCACCGAGTGCGTCATGTGGAAGTGAGTTCGGATCTTGCTGTTGTGCCCAAACAATAGCCTTGGACCCAAAGTTGATTAAGCCTACCAGCGGTTGTTCTAGCGGCGTACCTTGCGCGGAAATAATCAAATCCGCCACAGGAGAGCCTTTTAAAGGACTAGAAATGGCTGTTGCAGACGCGATTTTATTGGGCATAACATTTGAGACATAGGCAATACTATGTCCGCCATGACTATGACCAAGCAAATTGACTTTGGGTGCTCCTGTAATCGCTAAGATTTCATCAACTTGTTGCAGCAGTTGTTCACCACGAACTTCAGATGTGTTGAATGGAGAAACGCGTGTTGCCCATGCGTTTGCACCGTTACGGGCTAAATCTGGCAAGATTTGATACCAGTAATCCACACCAAGTTCATCGGTTCCTGCTCGAATCCAGCCACCCATACCATGTGCAAAAACCAAAGGGTATTTGGTCTTTGCATAATTAGAGGCAACGTAGTTTGATTTAATTTGTGAAGCGGCTGCTTGCGTTTGTGTAGCAGCAAGTGCACAGGTCGACAGCAGTCCAGCTATCAATAATCCATATTTCATTGATCATCCTCGCTTTTTATTTTTTATGACGACAATTGAAGTTGTCAAAAATGAGTATAAAGGTGAGGGAGGTGGAGCGTAGAGAAATCCGATTAAATTAAATACAGTTTGTAACTGGATAATTCTAGGAGGCATCCCTCCGAAACGTTAAAGATTCGAAGGGAAAAATAGAACTAGAGTCCTTGAAGTTTTAAGCGGTTGGCATGTTGGCGATAGACATCAACAGGGTCTGCGCTAAATAGTCCACGTAGCCCCATAACTTGGTTGACCTCATCTAAATGGTTCCAGTCATAGTTATCACGGATGACCTTACCGAAGTGCGTACTACAGCGTGCCACTAAACCATCATTGTCAAAATGCGCATATGCCAAAGGCCCCAACAGTGAGATCGCACTATCTGCGACATCGAGAATGTTCGTGACTTGAGACGTGCCAGTCCACGAATAGTAATACACGCCATTGCTAGATGTTGCACCGCTCTTGTTACAGTCTGAAGCCAGTGCTGTTGTTGGATATTTCTGATTAAAAACACTGGAACCTTGCTCACTAATTGAGGTGAGTGATACTGTTAAATTGCTTTTTAATGCAGGGTTACTTTGCCCATAAGCAAGCATAGGACCAATAATATAATCAGCCGCTAGGCTGAGCAGTTGTGTTCCACCTTGATTGGCAAGAAGCTGGTCTGCCACTTTTGAACCTCTAAATGTTGCTCCCACACCTGTCAGTGAGGCCACATATTGCGGTTTAACTGCTTCTACATAGCGAATGGTTGGTCCGCCATGGCTATGTCCAATCAAATTAACTTTGGGCTTGCCTGTCAGGGCGATGACCTCTTCAACTTGTTGTAGTAACTGTTCACCCCGCACTTCAGTTGACTCTAAAGGGGAAATTTGTGCTGCAAAGGTGGTTGCGCCATTTCGAGCCAAGTCGGGTAAAATTTGATACCAGTAATCCAGTCCAAGTTCGGCAACGCCCACTCGGCTGAACCCAAACATGCCATGGGTAAATAGCAATGGATATTTAGTTTGAGCATAATTACTTTTTACGCTTGCAGTCACCGTCTGTAAACCAGCTGTGGCTGTGGTTGCGCTGAGTCCAAGGCTGGTAACCAGACCTACGAGTGACATTGTTTGTATCATTCTTTTCGTTATAAACATTTTTTTCATCCTGAAAAAGTCAAACACGGTATAGCTTTAATCTGCGAACGGAAGTTTTCCTCCCGTGTCATGCGTGGTTTCAAAGGCTCCTAGTCGAAGTTGTTCTTGTGAATTATTAAACTGTTGATCACGTAGTTTTTGAATGGCTTGCTGCTGCGCGTCTTGACTCATGTTGCTGTTGAGAATGCTGTCGCGTTGTTCTAAGTAAGTATTGACCCGAGATTTCCAATTGTTTCGATCTTGGTCGAGTTTTTCTAGGCGTACGGTCGCTTCGGCACCGACAAGATTCTGGCGCATTTGGCGAATTTCTTCGGCGGAGCCGCCGCGCGCTTTAATATCTGAGGTTAGTTTACGCAGATCTTCGAGTTTGGAGAGTTGTTCTAGGTTTTCTTTCCAATCTTCAGGCAGTTGAGCAAACAACTCTTTCAGTTTCTGCGCTTTTTGTACTTCGGTCAGGGACTGATCTGCCATGATGCTCATGCGGTCTAAGGTATATTCATGGTAGGTATTTTCAGCGCCAAAGAGACCTTCGATTTCATAGTCGGAAAAGAATTGGCTGCGTAGGTTTTTCATCAAAGTAAAAATTTTACGATAGTATTCAGGGTCTTCTTTATTTAGGCTTGGTTCCTTCAGACTACCCAATTGCACACGATAATCTAAATAACGAGTCCAAAGATCTAAAATTTGCTTAAGCGCAGGTTCTTTATAACCTTGCTGGATATAGGCTTTAAAATCTTGCTTGATCTGATCAATATTTTTTTCACCATATTGGGTAATAAAATATTCAAAACAGTTACGTGTTTGTTCATTGACAACTAAGCGATTACTTTGGTCGAGCACCAGTTGGCAGTTGACTTCGGTGTCCTGTTGGCTGTTACTGGCAAAAGGCAACCCTGATGCATGTGGCAAGTCTGACGCTGTGGGTAGTAAGCCTGTAGTGTTTTGAGCGCTAGAGCGAATCGGCCCTTGGTTTGAGCCAACAGTTGCACTGGGTGCGAGCCAAATGAGAAAACCAAGAATGACAACGATGATCACGGCGAAAATGAGCCATAATTTCTTTTTTTGCATATCCTATGCCTAACATCCCTATTGTATTTTTTATTTGGTTCATATGACTGAACTCGATTTATTCTGAAACAAAAGGGCAAATAAACAACAGAAAAGTTGTAAAACTAGACAAGCGGTTGATAGTATTGCGGCAGCTTTAAGACGTGTCTATGTTATGAAATCATCTGCTTCAAAAATCCAGCGCCGTGCAGTGAATGGTGTATTTTTATTGAATAAGCCATTGGGGATCAGTTCAAATGCGGCATTGCAAAAAGTGCGCTGGTTATACCGTGCACAAAAGGCGGGGCATACAGGAGCGCTTGATCCATTGGCATCGGGACTGCTGCCGATTTGTTTGGGCGAAGCGACCAAGTTTTCGCACTTTTTGTTGGACTCGGTGAAGCGCTATCAAACCACCATTCAGCTGGGGCACAGTACCACCACAGGTGATGTGGAAGGCGAGCAGTTGTTAGAGCAGATTGTACCTGAGTTAACCGAAGAGCTGATTCAGCCCGTTTTGGCTCAGTTTATGGGTGATATTCAGCAAGTGCCGCCGATGTATTCCGCTTTGAAGAAAGATGGTCGTCCTTTATATGAGCTAGCCCGTAAAGGGATTGAGATTGAGCGTGAAGCACGCCCGATTACCATCTCTGCGCTTGAGCTGCTTTCATTCACAGCAGACAGTATCACCCTTGATATTACCTGTTCAAAAGGCACATATATTCGTGTTTTAGGCGAAGATATTGCGAAGGCATTGGGTACTTATGGCCATTTAACTTATTTACACCGCATTAAAACGGGTCATTTTGATTTGATTCCAATTTATACCATTGAGTATTTGGAAAGTTTGTCTGAACAAGAGCGCGAAGCACTGTTGTTACCTGTATATGCACCTGTAGATCATTTTCCTAAAGTACAAGTTCCAGAAGGGCGCAGTGAATACTTTAGTCGCGGTATGGAAAGTAATATTGAGCATACAGCGGAAGTACAGGTCTTGGTTTTCGATGGGGAAAAATGCTTAGGCTTGGCTGAAATTACCGAGAAGAAAAGATTGGTTCCAAAGCGAGTTTTAAATCTATAATCGAAATATATCACTCGGTAAAAAAGGATAAGGCGTGGACATCGACATTATTATCAGTCTGATCTTTTTTGCCTTTTGTGCAGGCGCAATTGACGCTGCCGTTGGCGGTGGTGGGCTGATCCAAATTCCCGCTTTGATGAATGCATTTCCGTCGATGGCGCCTGCCACTTTATTTGGCACCAACAAATTAGCGGCAGTGGTGGGTACAGCCACTTCGGCTGTTTCCTTTGCCCGCAAAGTTCGCTTTGAATGGAAACTTTTGGCTGTAGTCGCAGTGTGTGCCACTATCAGTTCATTTGGGGGCGCGGCCAGTGTCGCTATGATTCCAAAAGAAGTCCTCCAACCCTTTGTCTTGGTCATGTTGATTGTGATGGCGGTATATACCTTCATGAAGAAGCAATTTGGGCAAGTGCATATGGCACAGCGTGTGACGCCTAAAATTTTGCTGTTGGCGGGAATCGGGAGTTTAGCCATTGGTTTTTATGATGGTTTGTTTGGTCCAGGTACGGGCAGTTTCTTTATTTTCTATTTTATTCGCTATTTACGCGTCGATTTTTTGCATGCGGCGGCATTGGCTAAAATTGGCAATGTGATGACCAATCTTGCAGCGCTAAGCTTTTTTATTCCCTCGGGGCATGTGCTTTTTGCTGTGGGAGGCACGATGGCCGTCGCAAATATGATCGGGTCTATTTGTGGGGTAAAAATGGCGCTGAAATATGGCAGTGGCTTTATTCGTATTTTATTTCTTATTTTGGTGACGATTCTGATTGTAAGATTGAGCTATCAAATGTTTTTGATGTAATGGTGCGATACCTTTAAAACTTCATTACAAAAAACGCGCAGTCTGTGACCTCATTTCTCGTTTATTGCATTTATGATCAATACAGTGCACTCAACGCTGTGCCAAGAAGCTTTTCAATAAAAAATGATGGTTTAAGTTGAACGGAACTGGAGCATAGAATGAATATATTTGAAGCCTTAAGAGAAAGTCACGTTATACAACGAAATTTGGCTGAACGACTACTCCAAACTTCAGGGGATACGCCTGAGCGCCGTGAGCTATTTGAACGCCTTAAAAATGAATTATTTGCGCATGCTGTGGCAGAAGACCGTTATTTTTATATCCCGTTAATGATGACCGATTCGGGCCTCAACATTACCCGCCATGCTTTGGCCGAGCACCATAAAATGGATGAGTTATTGGAACAGTTGACCGAGACGGAATTCTCAAATCCGGGCTGGTTGGCAATTGCAAAAAAATTATCGGAAACCGTACATCATCACTTACAAGAAGAAGAGCATGGTTTCTTTCAGCAAGCAGGAAAAATTTTACTCGATGCTCAAAAGACTGCGCTCGCCAAACAGTATCAGCAGGAATACAAAAAGTACAAAAAAATTGACAAAGACAGTTTGGTTTAAGTCCATTTTAAACAAAAGATGGCGAGTACCATCTTTTGTGATTTAAAGCGCGTCATAACTTTGCGGTTTGGCTCTAAAGGTAACACCAACGGAGGCAATCATAATGCAAACCAGCGCCAACGTTTGCCACATGCTAATTTGTTCTTTCAGTAGTAACCAACCTGCCAACGCTGCTAAAGCCGGCGACAAACTTGAAAGCGTCCCATAGCTGAGTTTACTCAAACGTTTTAAAGCCATCAGATCTAGGGCATAGGGAATGGTTGTGGCGAGTAGTGCAATCAATAAGGCTTTGGGCCAGTATTCCGTTTGCATTAGCGCTGTTGGGTTATGCGTGGCACTAATCGGCAGAAGTACCAAGGCTGAGATCACAATAGCAATACTGAGAGCATGCATGCCGATATTTTGACGGACGACTTTTTGCCCAAAATAGATATACAGTGCCCAGCAAGCACCCGCTGAAACTGCAAATGCGGCTCCTAAGAAGGAGAAGTTGGTTGCATTGGCTTGATGCCACGGCACCATCAGTGCAATGCCTAAAATCGCTAATCCGACCCAAATATAATCACGACGTTGTTTGATCGAGAGTAGCGCTAAAGTTAAAGGGCCTAAAAACTCTAAACCTACGGCAATACCTTGCGGCAGTTTACCCAGCGAAGCGTAGAATAAAATATTCATGAGGCATAAGGCTGCCGTGTAGCTGAGTAAATCTTTCCACTTTAAATGTGGTAGGCGTTTAATGATGCTCCATGAGCGGAACATCAGCACAATTAAAATTGCGGCAAAGCACAGTCTAAGGGTCACCACGGTGAGGGGATCCAGCACTGCAATCAACTGCTTGGCAAAAGAAGCACTGATTTGATAGGACAGCATGGACAAGACCATGAACATCACTGCCATCAGTTGAGAATTAGGCATCATGCATACATTAGGTCATAGCGACCTGTTATTTTAAGACGGTGGATTAGTATAACGATTCAGCACCCAAGTTGGATGCTGAATAAGCTGATTTTTTGAAATGTAACGACATGAATTTAAAAGTAATAGATATAGCCTTTGGATTTAAAAGCCAAATTCAAACGCTGAATCACATGGTTTAAACTGCATCTTTTCGGTTTTTCTGGGCTGTATAAGTACAACCAATAGACGCCATGATAATCACGCTGAGCGCAAGCCATTGTGACCACAATAGTTGCTCGCCTAGAAAGACAAAACCAGACAGTGCTGCGATAGCAGGTTCAAGACTCATGAGCGTCCCAAAACTTAAAGCGGTTAAATTACGTAGCGCAATCATTTCCAAGCTAAAAGGCAAAGCGCTGGCCAAAACTGCCAAAGCCACGAAATAGATCAGGTTTGAGGGTTCAAACACATTTGTGGGTAAACCACTGAACAGAGCGAGCGGCATTAATATCAGCATGCCGACAAACATGCCTAAGCACACGGTATGGTTTCCCGACACACCCGATGGACGCTGCCCCGCCACGATATACAAGGCCCAACATGCACCTGCACCTAGTGCAAATGCAATCCCAAGAGGGTCTAAAGGTTGAGCTGCTTGGTTGAATGGAAATAGTAAAACCAAGCCTAAAATAGCCAGTCCGACCCAAACAAAGTCAAAGCGCTGTTTGGCATAAAACAGAGCAACACTGAGCGGGCCAATAAACTCAAACGACACTGCAATGCCGAGCGGCAGGCGAGCAATGGATAAATAAAACAATAGGTTCATGCCTGCCAAAGCAAAACCATAGCTGAGAATGGCTTTATATTTGACTTGCTTAAAATCAACCTGCCAAATTTTAAAGAGCACAGCCAAAATGATTGATCCCAACAGCAAGCGCATGGCGGAAACGGTTAAAATAGGAAATTGATCGAACAGCACTTTGGCCAGTGAACCACTACTTTGCAAGCTGAGCATCGCAATCAGCAATAAAAAGGTTGCTTGGAGGTGGGGAGTGCTTTTTAGATTTGGCATTATTAGAATACTAGATAGAGAAGTGAATACTTGCAAAAAGTAGCGGAGAATGTGCTCAGATTACACATAAAATTTTAACAAGTATTCAAAAATAAAAAAACCACAGCTTGGCAGCTGTGGTTTTTAAATAGAGTCGAATTAGAACAATACGCGAACGCGGATTGTGCCTTCAACGTCTTGTAGAGTATCTAAAGCTTCTTGAGATGCTGTTGCGTCTACATCCATCACCAAGTAACCCACATCACCTTTGGTCATTAAAGACTGACCAGAAATGTTGATGCCGTGTTCAGCAAACAGGTTGTTGATTTTTGACAACACGCCTGGCACGTTTTTGTGGATGTGAAGTAAACGGTGTTTGCCTTCGGTCAACGGTAACGCGATTTCTGGGAAGTTCACCGCAGATAAAGTCATGCCTTTATCTGAATAAGAAACGAATTTCTCAGCCACTTCTAAACCAATGTTCGCTTGCGCTTCCATGGTCGAACCGCCCACGTGAGGAGTTAAGATCACGTTTGGAATGTTACGTAGTGGAGAAATGAACTCTTCACCATTGGCTTTTGGTTCTTTCGGGAATACGTCAACCGCAGCACCAGCAACATGACCTGATTTCAAGGCATCTGCTAAGTCTTCAATTACTACGCATGTACCACGTGCAGCATTGATGAAGATTGCACCTTCTTTCATTTGTGCAAATTTTTCTTTGGTCATGAAGTTACGTGTAGACGGAACATCAGGTACATGCAAAGAAACGACGTCAGCAGTTGCTAAAAGTTCGTTTAAGCTACCGACTTGACGTGCATTACCTAAAGGTAATTTCGTTACTGTGTCGAAGTAGATTACTTTCATACCTAAGCTTTCAGCAAGGACAGAAAGTTGTGAACCGATTGAACCGTAACCGACAATCCCTAAAGTTTTGCCACGAGTTTCGAACGAACCAACAGCTGACTTGTTCCAACCGCCTGCATGTGTATCTGTCGATTTTTCAGGTACACGGCGAAGAAGAAGAATAGCTTCAGCAAGTACAAGTTCAGCCACTGAACGTGTATTTGAGTATGGTGCGTTAAATACTGGAATACCACGAACCATCGCAGCATTTAAGTTCACTTGGTTGGTACCAATACAGAAACAACCAACAGCGATTAATTTATTCGCTGCTTCAAACACTTCTTCAGTGAGTTGTGTACGGGAACGAATACCAATGAAATGTGCATCTTTAATCGCTTCTTTCAACGCTTCACCTTCAAGCGCTGTTTTACGATAATCGATGTTGGTGTATCCGGCAGCATTTAGTGTGTCGATTGCGTTTTGGTGAACGCCTTCTAACAACAAGAAACGAATTTTATCTTTAGGAAGTGAAAGATGTTGGCTCATTACGGCTCCGCTACAAAGGCCAAATTTA
Organism: Acinetobacter sp.; assembly: GCF_036666595.1. Taxonomy (GTDB): domain Bacteria; phylum Pseudomonadota; class Gammaproteobacteria; order Pseudomonadales; family Moraxellaceae; genus Acinetobacter. Next base: position 117,036 of record NZ_JAVWVO010000004.1, read on the forward strand.
GTGGCGATATAATAGCACGTACCGCGCCCGATATACATTTCCTTTATGCGGACTCTGCTGGGTATTTTTAGCCTCTATAGTGCGTAAAAAAGTCTTTTTGGTCTAATTAAACTAATCATTTCAAAGGTATCCTGAATAAAACAGCTTTTTCTGCGGGAAACAGAAAAAATGCCTTATAATATGACTCCGTGAAAATAAGCCAGTTGCACACTGCTGCTTAAATCCTCACGAACTGCCTGAGCCTTAGGGCATGGAAAGACTGAAATGAAGCGCTTTTCATGCAGAGAACCCTAGCGCCACAAACAACTTGTTTACTTCTTGCAAGGTCTGAAAACGATGAATGCTCCAGTCGCTTTAACCCCAGAGTTATTGACCCAATTGACAGCAATTGTAGGTGAAACCCGCATTAAAACCGATGCGGATAGCCTTGAAAATTGGGGACGCGATCATACCAAACATTTTGATCCAAACCCGTCAGTCATCGTTTTTCCATCGAGCACGGAACAAGTGCAAGCGGTTGTGAAACTTGCAAATGAGTTTAATGTTGCGATTACACCATCAGGTGGTCGTACTGGTTTATCTGCCGGTGCAGTCGCGGCCAACGGTGAAATTGTGGTAAGCATGGACAAGATGAACCAAATCTTGGAATTCTTCCCAGCAGACCGTATGGTTCGCGTCCAAGCAGGCGTGGTGACTGAACAGCTACAAAACTATGCTGAAGAGCAAGGCATGTATTACCCCGTCGATTTTGCTTCTGCGGGTTCGAGTCAAATTGGTGGAAACATCGGTACCAATGCAGGCGGTATTAAAGTCATTAAATACGGCATGACGCGTAACTGGGTACTCGGTTTAACTGTAGTCACGGGTAAGGGTGATGTGCTGCGTCTAAACAAAGGCATGATCAAAAACGCGACTGGTTATGCGCTGCAACATTTATTCATTGGTGGTGAAGGGACACTGGGCTTAGTGACTGAAGCTGAAATCAAACTGGAACGCCAACCGCAAGACCTTCAAGTAATGGTGTTGGGCGTACCTGACTTTGATGCTGTGATGCCTGTACTGCATGCTTTCCAAGCAAAAATTGATCTGACTGCATTTGAGTTCTTTGGTGAGCTGGCAATGCAAAAAGTGTTGGCACATGGTCATGTACAACGTCCATTCGAAACCGAATGTCCATTCTATGTATTGTTAGAATTTGAAGCGCCATTTGAGCCAATTATGGACAAGGCGATGGAAATTTTTGAGCACTGTATGGAACAAGGCTGGGTACTGGATGGCGTGTTGAGCCAAAGCCTCGATCAAGTGGAAAGTTTATGGCGTTTACGTGAAGACATTTCTGAGTCGATTGCTCCATTTACACCGTACAAAAACGACATTTCAGTTTTGATTACCCACGTTCCTGCATTCATTAAAGAAATTGATGCGATTGTGGCAGGTAACTATCCAGACTTTGAAATTTGTTGGTTCGGTCATATCGGTGACGGTAATTTACACTTAAATATTTTAAAACCGGCTGACTTAAGCAAAGACGAATTCTTTGCCAAATGTCAGGTGGTGAATAAATATGTCTTCGAAACTGTGAAAAAATATGACGGTTCAATTTCTGCGGAGCACGGTGTCGGTATGACCAAAAAGCCATACCTTGACTACACCCGTTCGGCGGAAGAGATTGAATATATGAAGGCATTGAAGCAAGTTTTCGATCCAAATGGCATTATGAACCCAGGTAAATTATTCGATCTTTAAGCTCGAATTGAGTTTTTAAAGCGCATCCATCGTGATGCGCTTTTTTATGGCTGAAGGAACTGAATTACATTTACTAAATAGTGTAATAGGCCTAAAAAAGGCATGATGGACTGATAAATAATGAATTTTGGGTGGGATTTATGTTGCGTCTTATTTTAGCTTCAGCTGTATGTGTGGGACTATTGTCAGGTTGTGCGACGACCAAAGAGTTAGTGAATAAAGTCGGTTCGTCAGATACGCCGTTGGCTCAGGTACTTAAAGAGCGTCCAGATTTGCGTAATGAGTTGGCTACGGTTGAAATCCGTCAGTACTTTAATACGGTGGAGTCCCCGACTGCGGCAGAAGTCAAAGTGACTGAAACAGGTTTGCTAGATGACTCGGTGAAGTCGGTGCGTACTGTGTATAACTTTAAGTTGGTCGATGGTGATTGGGAAAAAACTGCGACGAAAACCTCTTACCAATGTGCGCGTGGTAAAAATACCAAGAACTTCCAAACAGCGAAGTGTGCATAATAAATCTTTGATTTATGGTTGAAATGTAGGCGAGTCTGCCTCATAAAAAGCGTATCCGTTGATGCGCTTTTTTGTTTTTTGAGGCGGTATAAGCAAAAACCTTTTCTATTTTTTGTTGAGCTGTGGATGAAAAAAAGACAAGATAGTTTCTGAGAAAAAACCTGATTTTACTGAAATTAATGATATAAAAGCTTTAGATTGCCCCCCCAAAAAAAAATGTGAACAAAATGAACATCCAACAAGAAATTAAAAACTTATTCGAAAACAGAGATGAACATCCATTATTTTATATTGAAAGCGGTAGCCGTCTATGGGGGATGGAAAGTCCCGATAGTGATTATGATGTAAGAGGTGTTCATCTGCCGTCTAAGGCGCAATATTATGATTATCGCCAACATCGTGATCTTATCGAAATCATGGATGGCGATTTCGATTTTGTCTCATTTGATTTGAACAAAATGTTTGGTTTAATTGCCAAAAGTAACCCAACAGTTTTGGAATGGGTACGCGCTCATATTGTTTATTTTAATGCATTTCCAGAATGGGAAAATTTTAGAGATGGATTATTGAATCGAGTAGATTATAAAGCATTGTATTATCACTATTTATCCTTTGCAAAAGGTGGGATGCAAGTGATGCAGACAGCAGATAATTTTACTTATAAGAAAGTGTTTTACTCAATTCGAGGTTTAATGTCAGCTGAATTAGCAACTCAACAAATCATGCCCGAGTTACAGATTACAGAGTTGTTTGATCAAATTAGTGTAGATGACCCCTTACGGCATTGGGCTGAAGACTATTTAGAAATTAAGAAACAACAAAAAGAAAAAGCACAGTTACCAGAGGTTGAGCAAACTAAAATTTTAAAGTTATTAGAATGTAAAATTGAAGTGCTCAATACACAGCCGATTCAGTCGACCAATGATTTAGAAAAGTTACAACAATATCTTACAGAGTATAGTTTCAGTTTAAAACAACACTTCTATGGTGCTTAGTTTGGTTGGTGGATCATTAAATCATGAAAACCCTTGCCTTTATCCACTCAGAAAGTACTCGTACCGCTGTAGGCGACTTTGCCCCAGTCGTCTCTGTGTTTTCACACTATGAACTAGGGAACTCGGTTTCACCTTTTCTATTGCTGGATCATATAGGCCCGAGTTATTTACAGCCAACTCGCTTAAAAAAGGGCGTGAGTGAACATCCGCATCGTGGCTTTGAAACGGTAACTATCGTTTATCAAGGTGAGCTCGCCCATCAGGACTCTACAGGCGGCGGCGGTGTGATTGGTGCAGGGGATGTACAGTGGATGACGGCAGGAACTGGGGTACTGCACGAAGAAGTATTTAGTGAGGCATTTTCCAAAACAGGTGGGGCATTTGAAATGATCCAACTGTGGGTCAATTTGCTTGCCAAAGATAAAATGAATCCTGCACGTTACCAACACTTAAGTCATGCAGCCATTCCAAAGCTTGAGTTGGCGCAAGCTCAAGGAACGGTCAGGGTGATTGCAGGGACGTATGAAAACCAGACAGGGCCTGCTCAAACGCATAGCTCTATGACCATGTTGGATGTTCAGCTTATAGCGGGTACGAAAACAGTTTTACCTGCATTGGAAGGCGAAACGACACTGCTGTATATCCGTAGGGGTCGTATTCAACTCAATAGTGGCGAAATTGTTGAAGCACAGCAGATGGCAGTCATGTCCAATCATGGCGAGCACCTTGAAATACAAGCGGTACAAGACAGCGCTTTTTTATTACTCAGTGGGAAGCCTTTAAATGAACCGATTTATGGACGAGGTTATTTTGTCATGAACACCTTCACCGAAGTTTTACAGGCGTATGAGGACTTAAAACAAGGGTATTTTATTGCGCCTAATACAAAACCAAATGCGACAGATGAAACTTAAAAAAGTAACAATACAAACAGATGCAACACTGCTAAAATAGCTTAACTGAGCTTTGTCGGTGTCACCGCTCGGTCTATTTTAATAACACCTTTTCTAAAAACGCTTTGTGAATACAGCGTAAAACCAGTGTGCATTTCTCGCACCCATTACATTTTTTATTTAATTTTACAGTGCTTGCCATTGGGCTTAGTCGTCTCTCCCTCCAACGGACTTCGCTCAGGCTTGTACGCATTTTATATGTAGATAACAATGCAAAACGTACAAACTTTAAAGTTAAGCCGTGCCACATTGATGTTTCCTTTGGCATTGGTTTTATTCGAATTTTCGGTCTATATCGGTAACGATTTAGTCCAGCCTGCCATGCTCGCGATTACCCAAGACTTTGGGGTAAGTAGTGCGTGGGCACCATCGTCTATGTCCTTTTATTTACTGGGCGGTGCTTGTGTCGCGTGGCTGCTTGGACCACTCTCAGACCGTTTAGGCCGTAAAAAAGTGTTGCTCGCAGGTGTGGCATTTTTCGTGCTGACCTGCCTCGCGATTTTACTCACTCAAAATATTGAGTCTTTTTTGGCGCTCCGCTTTTTACAAGGCGTGGGGCTATCGATGATTTCTGCGGTGGGTTATGCCGCAGTACAGGAAAGTTTTGAAGAGCGTGATGCCATTAAAGTCATGGCACTCATGGCCAATATTTCTTTGCTGGCACCGCTGCTTGGCCCCGTAGTGGGCGCGTTCATGATTGACCATGTGTCATGGCATTGGGGCTTTATTGGCATCGCCTTTTTGGCTTTTTTAAGTTGGTTTGGTTTAAAAGCCAAAATGCCTGCGACACAGCAGCACCATCCCAAAAAGCCGCTGCGCTATATTTGGGATGACTATAAAACGGTCTATAAAAATAAGACCTTTTTGGCGCTCACCTTTGGTTTGCCTATGGTCGCGATGCCTTTGATGCTGTGGATTGCGCTGTCGCCTGTGATCCTGGTGGAAGAACTTGGCTTGAGCAGTATGCAATACGGCTTGGCACAGTTCCCCGTCTTGGGCGGTCTCATTCTGGGCAACATTGTATTGATTAAAGTCATCGACAAAATGGCACTGGGTAAAACTGTGTTACTCGGTTTGCCTTTAATGTTCATCGGTACGCTGTTGGTGGTGCTCGGCACCATTTTCCAAAGCTATTTCTTGCCGTTACTGATTGTGGGGATGACTTTGGTGAGCTTCGGCGAAGGTATCAGTTTTTCTGTGTTATATCGCTTTGCGTTGATGTCATCGGAAGTGTCCAAAGGGACGGTTGCTGCAGCCGTTTCGGTATTGATGATGTTTACGTTCTTCTTCGTGATTGAACTGGTGCGTATGGCTTATGTGGCATTTGGTCTTTGGGCCTACAGTTTGGTCTGCCTAATATTGATTGCTCTTTGGTTTAGCTTTCCACGTGCGACCGTGAAAAAAGTGATGCAAAAACGTCTTGAGAGTGGTGTTTACTAAGATTGAATTCAGCTAAGTTCACATCATAAAAAAGCGCGCATTCATTTGAATGGGCGCTTTTTATTACTGCTCTAAAAAATCCTTTTAAAGCCAGTTTTTTAACTCAGGCTTCAGCTTGCTCAGGTTCTAGTTTTTTAATTTTGGCATCAAACACAAAAGGCCCAAAAGGCAAGATTGAAGCAATCAAACCTAAAATAAACATCTTCAAAGACCATTTTTGCTTTTCACAGACCACAAACAGCACAATGAGAAATAAGATAAATAATACACCATGCCCCATACCCACGTATTTGACTAGGATGGGGTTATCAAAGATGTATTTCATTGGCATCGCAACGAATAACAACAGTAAAAAAGAAATCCCTTCTAAAAATCCTACAACACGTAATGTCTGAATGTTCATGGTCAAAAAATCTATGAGAATGAAGCTCGAGTGTACGCAAGAACCAGATAAAAATGAACCACAATACACCCGTACATCATGAAGCTTTTAAAGATCGTCGATGTGTAGTCTGTTTTATTTAATGTCTCGGGCGAGCAGTTCAGTTTTTAACTTCAGCAATTCGGGCAGAGTTTCCAGTAGTAGACTGATTTGTTTGAGGACCAAGTGTAAATTCTGATTCATTGTTTCTTGCGCATTTAAGCGTTTAATCTCGGCCAGTTTCTGCTGGATGTCGAGTTCAGGTAATGCCTGCTGATGGAGCAGTACATGATTCAGCGTATTTTGACACCAGAGCATGAGTTCCAGTACTTGCGTATCCTGCACCAATTCTCGGTGACTTCCCAAAGCAGAAATATAACTGAGTTGACTGTGGCTATATACCAAGTAGCGAAAAGCATGATGCACCAGTTCTGGGTTTGGATTGGGCTCGGTACTGAGACTGGAGATCATGTTCGCCAGTTCGGTTTGGGCATTATGCGCAGTACGTCGCGCACTGCGGTAAGCCAGACTATTATTTTTGCCGTGTTGATATTGCTCACAGATGGCATTGAAATAGTTGAGGGTTGCATCAGATGCTTTTTTAATGGTGTTGGAAATATTGCGGAAGTCCCAATCGGGCCAAATAAAACTCACTGCGAACCAAGCAATGGCACAGCCAATGAGCGTATCTATAATTCGCGGTAAAATAATGGCATAACCTGCACCTTTTAAATTAAAAATCAGCAGTACCATGAGTGTTGCCATCAGGGTCGCCATGGCATATTTCTTGGAACTGAGATAGAAAAAGCACACGCCAAAAATAATGGTCAGTAACAGTTGTCCTTCAATACTTGGGACGAAATACAGCAGCGGAATCCCTAAAACAACGCCCAAAATAGTGCCCAAGGTTCGCATTTTTAAGCGGCTTTTGGTGGCGAAATAACGCATTTGGCAAACAAATAAACTGGTGAGCAAAATCCAATAGCCATGTTGCGCAAAGGGTAGAAGTGAGATGCCATAACCTACAGTAAAGACAAAGGCGATGCGTACCGCATGTCGAAACAGTGCGGATTGGGGGGTGAGATGTTGACTGAGTTTGAGCCACAGATCATGCCAATCATGGATATCATCATCATATAAGTTGAGGTTATCAATATGCTGTTGATAACGCTGTTCTTGGCGCGATTGTAGTTCGTTGAGGTGCTGAAAACGTTCATGCACACTGTCCAAATTATTTAAAATCAGTTGTAGATTTTTGACTTCAATATTGTGTGGATGATCTCGAATCCAGTCCTGCATGGAACTGTGTAAATTCAGCAACGCCTGAGTAGTCGTTGGATCTGATACATAGGTTTGATTGGCTAAGATACACCGTGCCAAAGCCTGACAGGCAAGGGCTTGCAGCCGAATATTTTTTTGAATACGAAAAATGAGGTCAGTACGGCTAAAGTTTTGATGTAACTGCTCATAGTGTAAATAATTAGAGCTGGCTTGTTCATGAATGTCTTGAACGAGAAAGTAGAGATTGAGCCAATAAATGGTATTTTGGTTGGCGCGAGATGCTTTTAGTCGCGTCAGTAGTGAGCTTTTGGTGTGGTTAAAACTTTGCACCACAGTACTATTTTGTAAGGATAAATCGTAGAGCAGCGCTTCTACATTGTCTCGATTGTCTGGGTCGAATAGACGTGCTTTTGCGTTGAGCAAATCGGCGACTTGATTAAAACAGCGGGCTAAGTTGTCTTGAACGGCCAAGGTGGGTTTAAGGATATAAAACACAATGGCGGTACAGCCATACCATAATGCTCCCAAGACAAAACAACTAGGTTGAAAGTACCACACCGAATATTCACCTAGGCCAAACATACTGTATAGGGAAAGTAAAATGGTACCAAAGCTCATTGCTGCATAGCGTTGCCCCAGTGCCCCCAGTAAAATAAAACAAGCACTAGACAGTGATAAATATAAGATGAAGAGGAATTTATAAGGATGTAAAAAATCTAAAATGCTGCTGACACTAAAGAACAAGACACAGACATAGGCAAGGTTTCTGAGACGAATACTGAGCCGATCGTCGAAGTCGGTCAGGGCTGTTGCAATTGCACCTAATGTGGTCGGAACAATAAGCTGTTGTAGTCCTAAAAAATATAAACCTAAGGTTGTGCCACTCAGCACAATCAAGATTTGCAAGCAATACATAAAAATTGCATTGGACTGAAAGGACTGAAACCACTGACGAAGATTGTTCACGATGTAATAGTCTAGGCCTAGTTTTATTTTGGTTTTAGCCTGAACTTTTTTCAGGGCACTGTCAATTTAATGCTGTGGTCCATTGCATGAAAAATTCACCTATGACAATAAAAATGCAGCGGAACATGGCTCCGCTGCATTGTGTGTATAAGTCGAAACTTATCCACAGGTGAGAAGGGGAAACACTGCTTTATTCACAGTGCAAGGGACAATAAACTTATTTAATCACACCACATGCGATACGGTCACCACCACCGCCAAGTGGTTTAGGGGTGTCTGAATAATTATCACCACCTGCATGTACCATCACCGCTAAGCCCTCAACGTCAGCTAAACTTAAGCGAGGAGCGAGTAAATTGACTTTTGCATTGCCTGCTGAGTTGACATTCAAGATCGGTAAATCCCCCATATGGCCATTGAGTGGTGTGCCGTGGTTTGGTGCTTTTTCTGGGTTAAAGTGTCCCCCAGCGGCTAAAGCAGCCACAGGTTTTCCTTCTTTTTCAGCTACATCACACGAACCTTTTTCATGGATATGAAAACCGTGTGGGCCGGGTGGAAGTTGAGTTAAATTGGTTTGAATCGCTAAGCCAACAGGGCTATCAATAAAACGAATGGTGCCAATTTTTTGTCCCACACCTGCAGTTGAAACGGTGTGTACATCGACATCTTTAACCATCGTATTGGTTTCAGTAGGTGTCGTGGTACATGCCACAGTCCCTAAACCGATTAAAGTCACAAGTGCGCTTAGTTTGAAAGCAGAAGACAACATGTTGGATCCTTTTTTCCTTAAAATTCAGAACCATTCAAACAAAGGCAGGGCTTCGGTTCAATGTTGTCCGTAGAGTGTTTTTGTATCTGATATAAAAAAACGCATGCTTTCGAGGAAAGTATGCGTTCAAGTCATTTCACTGAACTTATTTTTTGAGTGTATCTAAAGGCTCTTCAGGTGGATCATAAGCCAATGTCGCTTTCGGCATCATTAGGGGTTCATTCACTTGTTCATGTAACCATTCACGCCAAATGGCTAACAGTACCGCTAGAATCACAGGCCCGACAAATAAGCCGACCATACCAAAGCTGGCTAAACCACCCAATACACCAAACATGATGAGTAAGAATGGAATTTGCGTTGCACCTGAGATCACTAATGGGCGAATCACATTGTCTGCTGTACTGACCACACAAACCCCCCACGCCATCACTCCAATCGCTTCAATGGTTTGCCCTTGAGAGAATAACCATAAAGACACGGCGCTATATGCCACAGGTGGACCAAAAGGAATGAGTGCAAAGATAAAGGTCACAATGGTCAGTACCATTGGGTTTGGGACACCAGCAACAAAATAGCTCAGGCCTGCCAAGAGTGCTTGCGCAATTGCAGTCAGGCCAACCCCATAGACTACAGCACGTGTTGTTTCAGAAATGGTGTCTAAATAATGGTGGATCCGTGGGCCAATCACCATCTCCAAAGCTTTACTGACCTGATTTAAAATGGTCTGGCCATCACGATAGAAGAAGAATAACGACATCACCGCAAAACAGAGTTTAAAAATATTCTTACTGATTTCACTCAGCACCAAACGACCATAGTTTAAGTGGCTTTGGAACCAGCCCGAGACATTTTGCACAATACTGTTTGGATCGGTATTGATTTCTTTTAAAGTGCGGGTGACTTCTTTGCCAATAATGGGCAAGTCCCGAATAAATTGAGGGACATCTAAATGACCTGAGAACACTTGTCTTTGTAGTTCATAAAATAGATTACGGCCTTCATGCTGCAGCATAAAGATGGCAAAGGTCAGCGGGATACCGACAACTAAAACCACCATACTGATCATGATGGTGGCGCTTAAGGTTGGACGTGGTCCACAGAGCTTCTGCACTGAGTGATATAAAGGCCATGTGATGTAGGCAATAATCGCAGCCCAAAGCACAGGTACAATAAAGTATTTCAGGACTTGAAAGCTCAAATAGAACAGAATAAAAATCAGTCCAAATAACAATACTTTTTGTAAGGCTGGTGCGTATCGTTGCACGGTATTCACTGCTATATCTCTAAGGTCAAAGTCATATTAACTGAAAAAAATGCGCACGAGAACGTACCCTTGGTAAGTTCTCGTGAATAACCGACTATAAATAGGGAATAGTCCCATTTTATCTATAGCAAAATATTTTAGAACCAAGCACTTGGGTCATCGACAATGGCGTTGAGCAGCGGTTGCCATTGGCTTTGAATGGAGAGGTAATTCTTTTGTGTTTTATCAAATACGCTTAAACCCTGCATTGCCAATTGGCCATACGCGGTACGTTCTGAAATCCATGCTACAGGTTGTTGTTCAATTTTCGCAAAAAAATCTTGGATGTCTTTGGCACTGGCGCTGTTGGCTTTGACCCGATTGGCCAAAAGCAAAATTTGTACTTTGCCTTTACGAATGCGTTTAATGTCTTGTAAATGTTTTAAAAAACGACGGGTACTGTCAATATCAAAAAACGAGGGTTGCAGTGGCGTCACAATCGCATGCGCTTCACTGACCAGCTGTTCGGCATGCTCACCAGACAGCGCACCCGGCGCATCGATAATTAAATATTCAATGTTTTTAGGCACTTCACCAATCGATTTCTCATGGCGCCAATCTAGACTTTGAATATGCGCCACTTGCTCTGGACGCTGTTTTAACCACTGACGAGCAGATTTTTGATTATCGGCATCGGCCAAAGCCACTTTATAACCTTTTTGTGCAAGTGCCGAAGCTAAATTGATTGCGGTTATCGTTTTGCCACAGCCACCTTTTTGGTTGGCGATTAATATCGTTTTCATGACCTTAAATGATTTTATTCTGCTCACCCCTAGCATATCATTCTTTTGTGTGTCGCATATGACACCAAACCAAAGTTGTAAGTTTAAATCTTGCTACCTGTAGCACAAAATTAGGAAAGAACCATGTCCATATGGATGGCAATGTTGATCGGTGCAGCAATTGGTGTGGTCTTGACCACCCTTATTTTAAGTCACAGCCGAAATGGACGCATCAAAGCAGAATATGAGCGCTACATTGCCGAATTAGAATTAGAGCATCAGCAGGCTTTGGCTCAGGCACAAAAGCGTAGTGTCAATACCAGTCGTGCGGTGCTCAAAGGAAAAATGGCGGAGCAACTGGCACCGATTATGCCGCAGTTTGAATACTTACCTAGTGATGCTAAGTTTTTGGGTGATCCTGTCGACTATGTTGTGTTTGATGGCTATACCGACCTGCGTGATGGTGAGGGGAGAGCGGAAGATATTGAAATTGTTCTCATTGATATTAAAAGCGGTGGGGCGAGGTTAACCAAAGGACAAGTTGCCATTGCGCAAGCGATTCAAGCTGGGCGGGTTCGTTTTGAAACGGTCCGCATTGACTTTGATACGATTGAATAAGCTTGGCGATGTGCACCCATGAAAGCATCTACTTTATATAGAATAGATACCTTCTACATGACTATCATGACCCATCGCTTGAGTGTGGCTTTTGAGCACGTGCAAAAAACATCAGTTGTCCGAGTTTCGGAATACCTTCGGCATAAAAGTAGTGTTGTTCTATCACATTAAAACCTGCTGCTTTTAAGGCCTGTTCAATGTTTCGATTGAGATGGCAGCCATCGGCTAAACGCTTTTGCACAGGCGTGAGTAAGTGTTGTAGGCGCTGAATATAAAGGTTATTTGTATTTAATACATGCTCCACCACATGTAAGGTGCCGCCGGGTTTGAGCACCCGTAATATTTCCGCCAAAGCTTGTTCTAGCTCAGTAATACTACACAGTGTCCATGTACTGACTACATGCTCAAGGCTCTGGTCAGCAAAAGGCAGTTTTTCCGCACGGGCTTGTACATGATGCACTTCAAATGCTGCTGCTTGTACCCGATCTAAAGCCAAATGATAAATTTCAGGACTGGGTTCAAGGGCAAAGACAGTATCGACATTTTGATAAAAGGGAAGATTCAGCCCTGTACCAAAACCAATTTCCAATACTTCTCCCTGAATTGGCAAAAGCAGTTCGCGGCGCTTGTCCATTAAGCTTGGTACTTGCATGACCTGATTCAGGACATGGGGAAAGATGTGTTGTTGATAGTATTTATAAAGCATGTTTGTTTTTGGGCTCTGTTCTTCAGCTCTAGCCTAACTGAAAAGTGCTGTGGCTAAAAGTAGACTGCATAATTCGTTCACAATGTTACTAAGTTCATAAGCTTCTTTTCAGGAAACTGGACTAAGATGAAATTGGTTCGTATTTTCCTAGGTCGATGGGAATGAGGTTTGCAATGAAGTCTAAATTTATCCTGCTCAGTTTACTCAGCAGTTTGCTGTTGCCCATCAGTGCAAGTGCCACTGTGGATTACAACATTGCCAAAGGTTTAGCGCCGACCTCTAAAGATCAATCGATTTCGGTATTGAAACCGTTTAAAGGTGATTTTCGAATTTTAGGTTCTAAAATGTATTCGGATGATCTACAAGCGAAATTCTCCCCGATTGACTATGCCGTGAGTTGGGGCTTGTTTGCTGAACCTGAAATTGCACGCCATATTACGGTGAATCAATACGACCGTTATCTCAACTGGAAAATCGATCGTTTGCCTGTGCCTGCCGAGCAAGCCATGCAAATGGTGTCGAATATGCATATTATTCCAGCCAACCCAGAAATTGCTAAACAAATTAAACACGTGAAACGTGGTGATTTGGTTCGTTTAAAAGGTGAGTTGGTTGAAGTTAAAGACAAAGATATGGTCTGGACCTCATCCTTAACCCCAACCGATACTGGGGATGGTGCGTGTGAAGTATTTCGTGTCAGCTCAATTCAATGGATCGAACGGGTAAAGGGGTAATGTGGAAGTAGCGCGTAGTTACTTCATCGTGCTATTTTAATGTTTTCTAGGCGATTAACACCCATATGACGTCTTGCTCCACGTGAAACCTATTTATCAAATCTGTGGATGCTTATAGGTGTATCAATGTTAATAGTGTTTATAAATATCTGATAATAAAATTAATATTGTATTTGTTTAAAACCACGTTCAAGTAACTTGAACGTGGTTTTTTATCTTTATTTTGCAGTTAATGCCGTACCATCAAATTCAATACCATCCCATCCATTCAACATAAATTGACGAATATTTTGATGATCTGTTGCATCAGGTGTGGCTAAAACAGAAGCATAGTGTTCTGCAAATAGGCTTAAAGTTTGCGTTTGATCGAGGCCTTGAAGCTGTGCAAACGAAAACACTTTTGCACTGCCTTGGTTTTCAGTTGCTGCATTGTGCTGTAAACCATTTTTAAATGCAGTTGGTGTATGTGTATAGGCTGCTTCAATAAAAGCCAATACGTCTGAAAATTTTGCTTCGCCCGCTGCAAGCTGAGCCAATAGTACCTGTGCCATGCGTCTATTTCCGACTAAATTTATTTCCATATCATACCCAAAAAGTGTGCTCTTGTGAGTTTTTGCCTGTGAGAAAACCTTCTGTTTTACATGAAGAACGAGTGCTAGTGATTTTGGGAATCTATGTTGTATTGGCCATAGAGCACACTAGGGTGAAGTAAAGATATTCGGCGATGTTGGGTTCAATATCCAATGTAAAGCATGTGTGAGTTTGAATGCTAATGTTCACTTTTGAGAGTGAGACAAGAAGATATATAAGGATCAACAACCGATGTTGAAAAACCTTGAAGTGCGAGGATTGATTCAGGTTTAATAGCGTTATAGTTGATGAACTGTGGATAACTTTGGATTTATCCATACCGCATTTTGTAAAGAATAGGATAGGTCAATGAATTGGATCTTGGTGGCAATGGGGGGCGGAATAGGTGCCTGTTTACGCTACGGTGCAGGATTATGGTTGTTTAAACCGAGTATGAGTTTTCCATGGCCGACATGGTGGATCAACATCATGGGTTGTTTTGCTGCGGGTGTTTTCTTTGCATTTAGCCAGAAGTTTCCAGTACTGCAACAAGAAGCGCGTTTATTTTTGATGGTGGGCATATTGGGCGGTTTTACGACATTTTCGAGTTTTGGCCTCGAAACTTTTCAGTTATTTAGACAGGGACAAACAGTGCTAGCTTTGAGTTATGCACTGTCGAGTTTAGTGGTGGGCGTCATCGTGCTTGGGATCGGATTTTATCTGTTGGATAGTGTGCTTAAACATTAAGAAAAAAAGATGGTCAAAATAGGAACCAGAAAAGAACGTATAAAAAAGAAGCCTAAGCTGGAGGAGGTCTTAGGCTTCTTGATATCTTTACTATAACGCGTATAGCTTAAAGAAAAATGAAATTATTGTGAGCGTTTGAAACGCGCGAAACGTTTATTGAAGCTTGCAACACGACCTTCATTACTGGTTTGGCGTTGTTCACCTGTATAAAACGGATGTGAAGCACTTGAGATATCTAAACTGACGTAAGGATATGTCTTGCCGTCATGCTCACGAGTTTGATGACTTTGTAAGGTACTGCCGATAACGAAAAACGCGTCGGCATTTGTGTCGTGGAACAGAACTTCACGATACTCTGGATGAATATTGGCACGCATAGACTTCTCCTTAAATGTATTATTTTGAAATGTTATAATATAACAATAGAGAGGTCAAAATAAACCCAGTGACTTTATGTAACTGGGTTTATTGAGTTGTAGCGATTTTATCGTGCTCGCAGTTCTTATTTAGGCAGGCGGTGGCACCAACTCTTCAAATAGATCATTGAGGTTGTCGTGTACTTTGAGATGAATCAGGTTCCAATAATGTCCTGAGACTGTTCGATTGACCATTAGTGTATCGGGTGATGGTTTAAATACATCCCAGTATTTTAGCGATGGCTTGACCAGTTCAATGCCATCATGATGCGCTGAGTTTTCGGCAAAGTCATACAAAGTGGTCAGTGGACGCATGAGCACTTCTAACCATGCTTTATACAGTTCGGCAGGAAATTTGCCTTGTTCGGACATGGAGTGCAAAGCGGTCAGTTGCTGCTCCATGGCCAAGATATCACTGTCGCGCGCCGCTTGAATCAGCTGCTTAAAATGCATCACGATTTCAGTCGATAGGGTTTTGACACCGCCGTAGTCATACACGATCACGCTGCCATCTTCACGAAAGGCAAAGTTGCCCGGGTGAGGGTCGCAGTGAAAGCGTTTTAGAAAGAAAATCTCACGACCAATGGCACGGAATAAACGACGGCCCAGTTCATTGCGCGTTTCTTGTGACCATGTACTGGCAGTTTCAATACTTTCGCCGTGCTCTAAGCTTAAGGTCAAAATATGGCGGCTTGAATAGTCTTTGTAGACTTGAGGAATAATAATTTTAGGGTCTAAAGCTTGATGAAAGGTGCGTGCGACCTCTAAGTTTTGGGCCTCTATTTGATAGTTTAGCTCATTGTCCAAACTGTCCTGAATTTCTTTAAAGAGTTGATCTTGCAGCTTACGGTCAATTTTAAGTACACCCATTAGGCGTAGCGCTAAACGGACTTGTTTTAAGTCGCTTTCACAGGCTTCTTCTACACCCGGATATTGAACTTTAACCACAACTTGCTCACCACTAGGTAACGTGGCTTTATGTACTTGGCCAATGGAGGCTGCGGCAAAGGGTTGTTCATCAAAAGAGGTAAAAATTTGATTGAGCGGTTTGCCGAGTTCTTTTTCAACTTGAGCTTTGATCTCTTGAAAAGGCATCGCTGGCGCTTGGCGTTGTAATTTACTAATTGCACGTGCCACTTCAGGCGGGAAAATGTCTTTGTATTGAGATGCAATTTGCCCGACTTTCATCACCGCGCCTTTCATTTCACCTAAGGTGTCTGCAATTTGAAGTCCAATGTCCTGAAAAAGCTGACTGCGCGCCGCATTTTTTTTATCTTCATCGGCATTGAAGTTTTTAATTGAATTGGTCACAGTCTTGGTTGCGATACTTGCCGTCATGCTGGCAAGTTTCATAAAGCGACGACTGGGCGTACGAGTCGTATTTGCCATGCGATATTCCTCGGGGCATCTTATTACATCTCAGATTTGATCATAGGCGACAAATGCAAAACTGCCTACTTTAAATTGTTAAGCTGATGTTTCTATTTAAATAATAGTGGTCAATTGAGTGAATTGCACACAGGATGCTTTTGTATTGAAAAATCACGTTACACTGTGCGAAGAATTTTGAGTATGAAATAAATGAAAGTTTATCGTTATTTTACAGGCAAGGACGATGTGCATTTTTGTGCGCGCGTCACCAAAGCACTCAATGAAGGCTATAGTTTGTATGGTTCACCCACCATGACCTTTAATGGCAGTGAGGTGATCGTGGGGCAGGTGGTGGTTAAAGATGTTGAGGATGAAAGTGAAGTGCCACAAGGTCTGAAAGACGCTTTGGCACAGCAGTAAAATAGCTGGAATAGGAGAAGAAACTGACTTCTTCCTATTCATTGCCATGCATCACTTATGGATAGTCTTGGCTGAGGCGTTTATTGTTGTTATAAAGTCTGAGCAAGAGCAGGGCACATGCCACGCTTAAACCGACAATCAGTCCAATCCAAACACCTGCTGCACCTATGTTGGTGTAGCGCGCCAAATAGATACTGACTGGGAAAGCCACGATCCAATAGGCAACCATTGTGATCCACATTGGGCCTTTGGTATCTTGCATGCCGCGTAAACAGCCTGCGGCACTAATTTGCCAAGCGTCCATCAGTTGGTAGGCGAGTGCGAACAGCAGTAAATACATCGCAACTTCCGATACTTCATGATCCGAGGTATAAATCGCCACAATTTCAGGACGAAACAGTGCAATCAGTAGCATGGTCATCAGCGCCAAAACCGTACCTGTAGCCAGTCCGAGCTTTTGTACCTTTCTCATCGCGATCCAGTTTTTTTCGCCATAGTAAGTCCCAACACGAATAGTCAGGGCGATGGCAAGAGACATCGGAATCATAAACAGCTGAGAGGTGACCGACATTGCAATTTGATGCGCCGCCACAATGGTTTCACCCAATGGACTCAGAATAATCGCAGCGGTACTAAAAATACTGACTTCGAAGAAAATCGCTAAGCCAATGGGTAAACCAAGTTTTAAAATACGTTCGATCCAGTAGCGATCCATCTTCTCCCAAGTGCTAAATACTTGAGTTTTTTGATATGCCGAGGCTTTAAAAATGTAAGTGGCTAAGGTGAAAAACATGATCCACTGTAAAATTGCAGTGGCAAATCCGCAGCCTGCCGAACCGAGCGCTGGAATTGGGCCGAAACCATACATAAAGACAAAGTTCAGTGGAACCAAAAGGACCAAGGCGGCTAAGCTAATGACGGTCACAGGACGTGGATGGCCGAGTGCCTCAGAATATCCACGCAGTGCTGCATACATCGTTACCGCAGGCATGCCAAAGCCAATGGCATGTAAAAATAGGCTGGCTTTCGGCAGTAAGTTTGCAGGTACACCCATGAGTGGCAGTAATAGCGGCATGCTTTGTAAAATTAAACCCGCAATGCTCCCCAAAATAAAGGCCACCCAAAGGGACTGACGAGCAATAGTGGCGATTTTTTCAGGGGTGCGTGCGCCATTGGCTTCTGCCACCAATGGCGTTGTCGCAATCATGATGCCGCTGAACAGCAACATGATCGGTATCCATAAACCGACACCGACGGCAATCGAGGCTAAATCGGTAGGAGATAAATGTCCCGCCATGATGGTATCAATTAACCCGAGACCCGCTTGAGAAAACTGCGTGATCAGGATGGGCAACATTAACACCAATAACTTTTTTAATTCGAAACGATGGGACGTGATTTTACTTGTAGTCGACACAAAAATTACTCATATTCATCATGTGCTTGGTCTAAATAAATTCAGCGTTGTAAAGTGAGAAGCACACCAATAAAAATTACGACGCCACCAAGTAAACGCTGCCAATTTACAGGCGTTTTTTCGGTACCAAGTAGACCATAGTGGTCAAAAATCACGGAGGTCAGGATTTGTCCAAAAATAACCAAACCTGAAAACGTGAGAAAGCCTAATTTAGGCGCAGTATAGATGCTTATACTGATGGCATAAACCCCTAAGCAACCACCGAGCCATAAGTACCATGGAATATTGGAAAAATCATGTAACTGTGGTTTGTCGACGGGCTGGAGGACAACCAAAAGTGCTAAAACGCAGGTTCCAATGAAGAAGGATAACAATGCGGCTTGTAGTGGAGAGTAAAAATATTCTCTGAGTTGTGTATTTAGTGCCGTTTGAAAAGTCATAGCAATGCCAATACCAAAGGCCAGTGGTAGCATAAACAGCAAGTGGCTCGATATTTTCATCATTTTAAACCATTCATTCTTCTTGTCTTTTTATCAGTCTAATCCAAATAAACACAGATTTCATAAGTGTCTTGATGCAGTCATGTTAAAATATGCAAGATTATCGCTGTGCTTTAGAGTCTCTTCCTTGACTGATTTACATCCTGCAAATATTCCGTTGTCTTTATATATTCACATGCCGTGGTGTGTGCGTAAGTGTCCTTATTGCGACTTTAACTCGCATGCGGTGCCAGATGGCAAACTGTCTTTAGATTTAGAGCAAGAATATTTACATGCTTTGGTGGAAGACTTTAAAACTCAACTTGAGTTTGCTCAAGGGCGTCACATTCATAGTGTGTTCATTGGCGGCGGAACACCGTCTTTGATTTCAGCGCAAGGGTATCAATGGTTATTTGCCCAGTTAAAAGGACTACTACCTTTTGAGGTGGATTGTGAAATTACCTTAGAAGCCAATCCTGGTACAGTCGAACATGATCCTTTTGCCGATTATTTGGCGGCTGGTATCAATCGGTTATCGATCGGGGTTCAAAGTTATAACACTGAACATTTAACCAAGTTGGGACGAATTCACAGTAACGCCGATGCAATTTCAGCGATTGGTCTTGCGCGTGATGCAGGCTTTAAACGCATTAATGTCGACCTGATGCATGGTCTGCCTGAGCAAACTTTAGAGCAAGCTTTACTTGATTTGAAGCTTGCCGTGGACAATGGTGCAACCCATATTTCATGGTATCAACTCACGATTGAACCGAATACCGTGTTCTTTAGAACCAAGCCTGTCTTACCTGTGGACGATGTGCTTGAAGAGATTCAAGCCCAAGGCGAAGCTTATTTAAAAGCGCAGGGTTTTATTAATTATGAAGTTTCAGCATGGCGTAAAGAGCTACCCTCGGCACATAATTTGAATTATTGGCAATTTGGTGATTACTTAGCAATTGGGGCAGGTGCACATGCCAAAGTTACTCAGCCAGATGGGGTCTATCGTTTCCAGAAAACTCGTTTACCCAAAGATTATTTGGCTAAAGTCCCTGCGGAGCATGTGCAGTGGAAACGCATTGAAGCCGACGAACTTCCATTTGAGTTTATGATGAATGCTTTGCGTTTAAATGATGGGGTTGCAGTTGAAAATTATGCGCAGCGGACAGGTTTGAATCTGGATAGTTTGGCTGAAACGTTGGACTCACTACGCAGTCGAAAATTAATGGTAGATGATGCCACGCGCTTAGCATGTACCGAGCAAGGGCATGTGTTTTTAAACTCAGTGTTAGAAGAATTTATCTAAGTTTTATAAAGCCATGCTTGTGTGATTTGCAATCATGGCTTTGAATTGAGCTTGAAAGCGATATACGATTTTGTATATCCACAATTTGAATAGATATTTTCTTTTAAGTTCACTTAAGTTCTAGTTCAAACGTTGAACAATAAAAAATTATGATTCAATCGGCCTTTTTACATAAAGACTCATTCAAAGCCCAATCTGTGATTAGTGTTTCATGTATCTATATCGTTTTGATTTAAAAAATGACTGAATGATTTAATCATCATAGATCAGATCATCTTCATGCACATTGATAAAGTCAGGTTGCGGATTTGTATCAAATTGAACCGCAGCAATGGACTCTTTGCCTAAAATCTTTGCTTTTCCCACTCTGTGCATACCATCCATTAAGCGACCTTGAGCACATAAAATGATGGGATAAGATAAATCTGCCTCGAGAGTGAGTTGCATATGCGCAATAATGTCTTGAGTGGTTGGGTGAGTATCTGGATACCAATAAGCTTCGTCTAATTCCTTGATGTCTGATAGCGGAACTTGCCTGACTTGAAAAGATTGAGTGAGTTCGACCAAGTGATCGACATCCCAAATATAGGTATCGTTTTCAACCTTTCTAAAATGATATTGCTTTCTCATCAGGATTAAACCCAGCTAAAAATACAAAAGAATTAAAACATAAAGTCTAAAAGAATATTTGTGTGTGAAATTAAGCGAGTTAATAATCGTCAGACATTAAATAGCCAGTCATTTTTGATCCAGCCGATAATGAATAGCGTTGATTCATTTGTACGAATTAGCTTACATCAATTCCCGCTTTTTGCGCATATACGCCTGCCTGTAAGTTTTCTAATATAGAACCATAGAGAGCAGGATGCTCCAATAGAATAACAATAAAGATCAGCTCAAGGACGAAGGTACGACAGGAGTCATACCTCAGCACTTAATACGAAAAACCCCGACAGGATGTCGGGGTTTTTTATTGTCCAAATTTTTATCTTGTTATACAGGCAAGCTTATATTTACATCTTAAAACAGAGCCACTTTGAAACTTTGTTATGCTGAATAAATGAGCTGTGGTACAGAACTCTAGGTTTCGTAAAACTGAAAATAACCAAGTAATAATAAAGGAGAATCAGCATGGCACAGACTAGCCAAGACCGTAATCCCACCCCTGATTTAGCTGAAGATAATGCCTTTTTTCCATCACCTTATTCACTTTCCCAATACACCGCCAGTAAAACTGACTTCGATGGAACCGACTATCCAACACCCTATATTGGGCATAAAAAAGTTTTGATGGTCGCAAGCGATGAGCGTTATTTACTGATGAAAAATGGCAAGTTCTTCTCCACAGGCAACCACCCAGTAGAAACTTTACTGCCTATGTATCATTTAGATCGCGCAGGCTTTGACATTGATATTGCTACGTTATCGGGCAATCCCGTTAAACTGGAAATGTGGGCGATGCCCCATGAAGATGCTGTCGTGCCTGCAACATTTCAAAAATACTTAGCCCAATTTAAGAAACCCTTAAAACTGGCAGATGTATTGAAAAACAGTTTGGGTGATGACTCTCCCTATTTGGCTGTTCTTATTCCTGGTGGGCATGGTGCTTTAATTGGTCTACCTGACAGTGAAGACTTAAAAACCTTATTGAAGTGGGCGGTGGCAAAAGATAAATTTGTCATTTCGTTATGTCATGGGCCAGCAGGTTTATTGGCAGCCGCGGTTAATGAAGCGCCTGAAAACTATATTTTTAAAGGCTATAAAATGTGTGTTTTCCCCGATGCACTTGATCAGGGGGCAAACCTAGAGATTGGTTATATGCCGGGGGAATTACCATGGTTGCTGGCAGATCGCTTAGAAAAGTTGGGTGTTGAAGTGGTCAATAAAGAGATGTCGGGACAGTGTATTCAAGACCGTAAGTTAATTACGGGAGATAGTCCTTTGGCCTCAAATAGTTTGGGTAAAATGGCAGCACAGGCACTTTTGGCTGAGGTCCAGTAGTTATATTTTCTTCAATCAAGAGCGCCGTGGCGCTCTTTTTTATGTCCAATTTGCTTGTTAAAAGTTCGATTTTTTAAGCTTGGAAGCTTATCTTTAATGTGGATAAAAGATTAAATTTAAGCACTCATTTGCTCCAACCAAACTGTTTAAAAATCGCATGGCCTTGTGGAGAACTTAAAAACGTAATAAAACTTTTTGCTTCAGGATTTTTTAGACTGTGTTGAGTCAGTGCAACACCTGCATCACGGTAAATCACCAGTTCAGGTTCAATCGGGATAATTTGCCCAATGTCTGGATTGCTGACTCCCCAAATATTGAACACCAACCATGCATCATAGCTGCTGTCCGCTTCCCATGCCTTTTTTGCTGCGCCAGTATTGGGTGCATACATGCCGATATTTTTACGGAAGGATTTTGTGAGCTGAATGTTGCCCGTTCTACCGGCAATATCTTCCCACATGCCGACTTGGCCTGCGCCATGGGTGACTAAAACTTTAGTGTTTGGTTTGCTTAGGTCTTTAAATCCTTGAATATGTTTGGGGTTACCTTTTCTGACTAAAATGGCAGCAGGGCGTAAGTAGAGTGGCTCAATTGAATCCTTTAGGATTTTGTCGGCGAATACGCTTTCGAAATCAGACATCATCGCTTCCGAACCGCTATAGATGACGTCGGCATCGAGTTTGGCTTTGTCTGCCCATTGTGACGTAGGGCCAGCGGTTACATGGACATCAATTCCTGTCTTATTTTTAAATTGTTTCGATGCTTCATGCATCGCTGGCGCTGGCCCACCTGGACCATAAACATTGATTGCCGCCATAGCATCCATTGATAAAAAGCCCAGCATGAGCGGAAAGATATAGTGGCTGAGCTTATACTTATTTGACATTTTTATTTACTTTATTGATATTTGAATGCTGATAATATTTGTTTTTCTGATGTATTTAAATATTTATATGATTTTTTCTATTAAATAATTTTTTAAATATGAACGCCATTTTCTTACTTAAATTTAAGGTGTAGAAAGACAGAGCCATGACAAAATTTTTAACGCACTAACTCTAAAAAAACTATCAGGGAGTGTAGAGAACTGCTTCTAACTCTAGGGGGCACTCTTTTTATTGGTCTGACACTTTTACTTAGTAGTCAAATCTAAAGTGTTCTCATTGTTTTTGATGGATTGACCATTGCTTCAGCGTGACCTTGGGTACGCGGTAACATGCGTTCAAAGTAGAACTTATCCAGCAAATACCATTACGTACAAGGTTTAGTTAAGGCCAAAAAATAACGAATGTATTTGCTACGTGTATTTCGACGATTAAATAAAATTTTGAGATTTATATATATGCGTGTTGTTAAATATAAAATAGATATTATTTATTAATTGGTTTTTTGAAATAAAATTTATTTTTTCTATTTATATTTTTGTGTATTTTTTAATTTGGTTGGAGTAGTGTTTTGATATCATGAGTAATGCAAAAAATTGGTTATATGGAATTTTGTTAATTAAATTGAATTTGTTTTTTATTTTTATAATAATTTATTTATAGTTTTTTTAAAATATTTTATTTAAGATATATATGTTTTTTTATTGTTTTAAAATAATAATGTTACGCTTATTTTTCAAAATCTTGTTAAATTTTCACATGATTAAGAATTACGAAATTGATAAGGGAGATTTGGTGCTGTCGACATTTCTACTTAATAAAGCTAAAAAGTTGAAGGAAAGTTATAGCACTAAGAAAAAAGGATAGGCTTAAAGTACAAGCCACTTTTCATACCTAAATGCAAAGAATACTGAACTTACGCATGTACAGTGGCGAAGCCCATAACTTCCAGTGATTCCTAACTTGCATCAATTCCATCTGGTGGCCTTGTTTTAATTGCTAAAGCCTGTAGTGAGTAGAAGCTTGGTGTCCAAATAGCATAACTGGCCAAAGCCTAGACATTTTGTAAATGAGATTTATTGCCAACATTTACAATCGTGGAAAAATTCAAAGTAGGTATTGGGAACTATCAAAGAAAAGCTAAAATATTTGACCTAATGTTTAATTTAATTATAGGAATTCACATTATTTAATTGAGAAATAAGATCTATATTGGATTATGGTTTATTAATTATTTTTGAAATTTTTTAATATTTTAAAATAAGATTAATTATATTTTTTTTGGATGTGAAATTTTTTTTTACATTTAAATTTATATACCAAGTTTCAGTCATTAAAAAGAAAAACAATAGGATGCATTTTATTAATTTTTATTCTGGTTTATCTGCTTTGTGTTGGTCGGTTTTTTGATTTGTTGTGTGTTTTAATGATGTGAGATTAATTTAGGGTTGAATTTTATTAAGCTAATAGTGTGAGAATAATATGGGTTAAAGGGATGATTAAGGTCATGAAAATATCAGCAATCAATATAGGGTTATGTTGCTTGTTTTTTTTACATAATACCTATGCGTCAGATGATTGGAGTCAACGCTGGGAGTCGTCGAGAACACGTACAGCAGAGCATTTGGCTCAAGCCAATCTAATTGAGCTCATGGATTCAGATTATTATGATGGGCTAGGAAAAACCACAGTTTATAGCAATACAACATCGACGAGTTCGATCGGTACCGTTAACACATCGACGAGTAACGTTAATCTTACGGGTTCAGACAATAGTGTGGGTATTTCTAGCGATGCTACGAATACGTCAGAAGTGAACTCAACGACCAATAAAGCCAATCAAGCCTGTCCTAATTTAGGCACCCTAACGGGAGCCACGCTATGCTAAATCGTCAAATTAGAAAAAACATATCATCTGTGAGTGCTGTGCTTGTACTGACTCAGATTTTGACAGGCTGCACAGGACTCGCATCTTCCAACAAGAAACCTGTGACTTTGGTACAAGGTCCCCCTATTACAGATATTTTTACCCCTTTTGATATGGCTTTGTCGTGTTTAAAAGGGCAGTTACGTCATGATGTAAATTTCTCTGTAGGTGCGATTTTAGACCAAACAGGGAAAGATTTAGTCACTGATGGGGGAACAGGCAAAATGGTCACCCAAGGTGCAGGGGACATGGTGCAGTCTGCCTTGTTCCAAGCGGGTGTCAGCCTATTAAACCGTCGCGATCCCCGCATTATTGAAAGTGAGGCGAAATGGGGCATTCGTGATTCGAGAAACATTCAGGCTTCAGATTATTATGTCACGGGCAGTATTAATAGTTTGGATTTTATTCCTGGTGGCGGTTTGGATATGCAAATTGCGGGTGTTGGGCCATCGTATAGTCAAACTCGGATTATGGTTGGACTTGATTTGTCTCTCACCGATACACGTACCAGCCGAGTTGTGGCGAATGTATCCCTGCAAAAGCAAATCGTTGCGCAGGATTATGGGATTAATGCAGGTCGTTTTGCTGGACACACGTTACTCAATATTCAAATAGGCAAGGGGGAGCGCGAGGCGACCAATTTTGCCTTACGTCAAATGTTGAATTTAGCGACCTTTGAGTTGTTAAGTCAGGTGATTCCACCGAATGCATTTGAAGGTTGCCGAACCGTCATTCCACCTGAATATGGACAGCTAAACTTAACGCGAAGCGCGGTAGCGTTGCATAAGTATCAAACGAGTCAGCAGCTCAAACCTCAAGTCTCAAATACATCTCCACAGGTATCTTCGACAAATCAAACGACAGCCGTGACTGACCCCAATAAGCCTGCCAATCTAAGCAATAAAAGTACGACAGTAACGGATAAAAATAAATTAACAGATACGCCGAATAAAGATACGCAGCCGCCCAAGCAGAAAGAATCTGATTTGATTAAGGACCCTGATGCTGAGCCTGAGATGAGTAAACAAGATCTAATCAAATATATCAGTAAAAATCCGCCGGCCCCAGTTAAGCCGACAAAGGTTGAAGATAAAAAAGAAGATGAGCAACCCCAACAGCTTTGGAGTGCAAACCCCGCAGTTGTTGAAAATTATTGGTCTACCACCCAGCGTGATTAAAAAATATTAAATGGGCTCGCTCCTATTGCAATAAAAAGAAGTACTTAGCGAGGAGTATTTCAGTATAAACAAGGAAATAATTATGAATACGCCAATTAAAACAATCGTCTTATCCGTATCAATGGCTTGTCTATCCAGTGTGGCTATGGCTGGTGGTAATCATGGTTCAGGAGGAGGTACAGTCGTATCAGTTGATACCAATTTAACAAATACTCTAAATGCAATCTCTGAACAAGGTCTAAACGGTGTTGCATTGAATCTTGCAGTGAATACTGGTGACGTGGATGCAAGCGTCAATACAGTGGGCACAGGTTTTGGTATGAGCAGCCATCCTTTTGAACTTGATGCACAGTCGTTAAATGAATTGCAGGGAGATATCAAAACGACTGCAATCGGTGCAGTTAACAACGGGACTATCACGCTTCAACAAGGGAATATGACTTCAGGAAGTGGAGGGCAATTTGCTGGAAGTCTTTCAGGTTATGTGAAGGGTTCAGTAAGCTCGGCTACCTCAGAAACTGCTTCTGGAGCAGAACAAGCCTCAGCAGCGGAACAAGCTGCAGCAGCTGAACAGGCCGCAGAATCTGCATATTCTGAAGGATGGCATCATAGTGTTTCTGATGAGGCCGCTAGCCACAGTAGTAGTGCGAGTAATAGCGCCAGTAATAGCAGTGCAAGTAATTATTACTCAAATGCTACGACCGCTTTCTCAGCAGCAGCTGAGGCTGGAACTAATGCAGCAATCAGCGGTAGTAATTATGAATACTATACAAGCACTTTAAGCAACTATGCCGCTGCGAATGTTGCCTTTAACTCAGGTTCTATTGATGCTTCAGTAAATACCACCGGCTTCACAAATACGCTTGGTGATATAACAACAACAGCGATTGGTGCTGCGAATACAGGAACAATTTCTGTTACTGTAAAATAAATCCCACTCAATCATTAAAAAAGAATCTAACGATCTGCCGATGGTTAGATTCTTTATTTTTGATAATGGTCATCCTATTTTTTAAGGTACATAAATAGGATGATACATTCAGTTTTTTAGCTTAGTAGTCAAAGCTAAAGTGTTCAGGTGCTAAAGAAGTCATGGTTTTTGAAGGATTGACCATTGCTTCGGCATGACCTTGGGTACGTGGTAATAAACGTTCGAAGTAGAAGTCTGCAACTTTAATTTTTGCTTTATAGAATTCAGCAGATTCTTTGCCATCACCAGAAGCCAATTTTTCTGAAGCCACAGCCGCTTGTTGTGCCCAGAAATACGCCATCATTACATAGCCAGAGAACATCAAGAAATCGACAGAAGCTGAAGATACCACGTCACGGTCTTTACGAGCTGCCAGCATAATACGAACAGTTAAAGCATTCCACTGTGCGCATACTTTGGTTAAGTCCCATGCAAAACGACGCATGTATTTGTTGCGTGCCTGTTGACCACAGAATTTTAAAATTTCAGTGGTGTAGTCGCGAATCACTTTACCTTTAGAGGTCAGAAGTACTTTACGACCAATTAAGTCCAGTGCTTGAACACCAGTTGTGCCTTCATACAGTGTTGCAATACGTGCATCACGTGCAATTTGCTCCATGCCCCATTCTTTAATGTAGCCATGACCGCCATAGACTTGCATACCGTGGTTTGCAGCTTCCAAGCCCAATTCAGTTAAGAAGCCTTTTAAAATTGGGGTATAGAATCCTAAGTGATCATCATGTGCTTCAAATGCAGCAGTATCGCCACGTTCAAGCGCATCTGCCATTTTGTCGGCAATTTGCGCTGCATAATAAATCATTGAACGACCGCCTTCAGCAATCGCTTTTTGAGTTAACAACATACGACGAACGTCAGCATGGTGAATGATGGCATCCGCCACTTTTTCAGGGTCTTTCTTGCCAGAAAGTGCACGCATCGACATACGTTCTTTGGCATATGGAAGTGCACCTTGGAATGAAAGCTCAGCATGTGCTATACCTTGAATTGCCGTACCGATACGTGCGGTGTTCATAAAGGTAAACATGGCATGTAAGCCTTTGTTTGGCTCACCAATTAAGTAACCGACAGCATTGTCAAAGTTCAGCACTGCGGTTGCAGAAGCGCGAATCCCCATCTTATGTTCAATTGAACCACAGGTCACAGGGTTACGTTCACCAAGGCTGCTGTCTGCATTGACCAAGAATTTAGGCACAATGAACAGTGAAATTCCTTTGGTGCCTGCAGGTGCATCTGGAAGACGAGCAAGTACGATATGAATGATGTTTTCAGTTAAATCTTGTTCACCCGCAGAGATGAAGATTTTGGTGCCTGAGATGTTATAAGTGCCATCGGCATTTAATTCTGCTTTGGTCTTCACTTGCCCTAAGTCGGTACCACACTGAGGCTCAGTTAAACACATGGTGCCTGACCATGTACCTGCCACTAAGTTCGGCATATACAGATTTTTTTGTTCGTCTGTACCAAACTGTAAGATGGTGTTCATACAGCCAACACTTAAGCCTGGGTACATTTGGAAAGACCAGTTTGCTGTCCCCATCATTTCCGATTTGATCAGATTTAAAGATTGAGGCAGGTTCTGACCGCCAAACTCTTCAGGGAAAGACAAACCTTGCCAGCCACCTTGGACAAACTGGTCATAAGCGTCTTTGAAGCCTTTTGGTGTTTTCACTTCACCATTGTCGAAGGTACAGCCTTCTTCATCGCCCGATTGGTTTAAAGGAGATAAAATATTTTCACAAAAATCTGCTGCGCCTTCTAAGATCATATCTACCGTATCAGTGTCGGCAGCTTCACCATTAGATAGGGTTTGATAATGTGCAGGATAGTCAAGCACTTCATTCATTAAGAAGCGAATATCATGTAAGGGAGCTTTATATGCAGGCATGTGTGTAATCCTAATTTAGAAATAGTATTGGATTATTTAAATCGATCATTTCATTATTCATACATCGTATCAAAATACATTGATAGATCCGACTTGAGAAAATGTCAGAAAGGCGAATTGGTAGATAAAATCATCAATCTAAAAAGACAGTTCTGTTACACTGACTCGATGGTCTTTTGATCATGTACTTTTTTAATAAACTATAATTAACTCAGGTTTTCAGCAAGTATTATGCGCTTAAAATATATAACACTTTGTTTATTGGGTTTGAGTATCAGTGGGTGTACTCAGCATGTCATTAAATCCAATGCCTCTTCAGATCAGCAGCTCGGGCAACAAGCCACGCATGGCCTTAATGCCATGTTTGAAAATGCTAGCTATGATTTTAAAGGTCAGTTCTCTATTCAATCTGACTTTAATTTTAATGAGTCCAAGCCAAAGACTCAGTCAAATTCCAAGTCCAATGCTCAGTCAAATGGGACGAATTTAGATCCAGAGTTGAAAAAGCAATTAGATCAGTTATTAAAAAATCAAAAGATTTCCTTTACCGCCAAAGAAAAACAAGCTTTATATGATGCACTTGCGCGTGAACAAAATCCGTATGCATCGCTGTATGGCAGTGGTGAATCCCGTTCTGCTAAGGTTCAAATCGCAGAATCTTTGGTGAATTTACTCAATGACTTACAGTTTAGTTATCAAGGCTCTGTGCATTTCCGTCAAAAATTGGCAGCATTGACTTTACAGTTAAGTTATCAAAAACCAACCCTACAAGTGCAAGCACAGTTGCCGATGGTGGTTGATTTTAATGACTATAAATTTTACACCAACTACTTTGCCTTTATGCCGTTCATGGTGAATCGTGAAAGTCAGGATCGTTTTGCCTACATTGACTTTTCTAAGCATAAAGAAGCATTCGGTAATATTGATTTTAAAAAGTTTGCTGAATATTTGAAGCAGATGAATGCACTGCCATATGCTTTGGCAGAGCCAAATCAGGTGCATAGTGTTGATTTAAGCAAGTCAGAAAAAGAAGCAGGGCTAAGCAAGAAAATTCGCTATATGGGTGACTTAGAAACAGCACAAGTACAATTGGGCTTATTTGAATACGTCAATAAACTGCACTATACCCAGCAGATACAAGCTTTTGATGCTGAGAGTCTGATTGAGGATGCTGCAAAAACACCAAGCGCCGCGGAAGATACAATGCAGGCAGCGAAAGAAGCAGAGATTGCTGCAAGTAGCGCAAGTGAAGACCCGGCCTATGATTCACTCGAACGTGTCAGTCATTTGGTGAACCAAAAAATGCAGAACCTGAGTGGTTATGGGCAGAGCGATGAACAAGACATTGTTGTAGATGCCGCTGCCGATGCTACGGTTGATGCAGCAGCAGATGTGGCTTATGCGCAGGCCGTGACAGAAGATGCTGATGAGACAGCAACTGAAGTGTCTGCTTCTGCAGCACCAAATACACTATCTGAAGAAGCTTGCGATGCTCTCATCAACAGCAAGAACATTCCTATTGGTAAAGTGACCGCATGCCGTGATTATCAAGATATTGATGTACTTGCACCTAAAGTAACCAATGAAGTTGTAGATGAAGAGAGCTTTGGACAAGCAGCGACCAATGTTTTGGAAGAGTTGAAACCACTCTTTACCGCGTATCAAACAGAGCAACTGGTAGACGCACAAAGCTTTAAACAACTTTGGCAAAAACATCAGGCTGAAATTACACCGATCATGGCACAGCTGGGTAACGAGCGTTCACCGTTTGTGATGGATGTTGGACTCGACCAAAAAGGTCGTGTGCAAAACATGGATTACAACATTGTGATTAGCGATGAGCAAATTGGTAAGCTACAAATTAAGAGCACCAATCAGGTGTTTAATTATGGCAGTGCGACCGCCATTGACCGTCAAGCTTTAAGAAATGCCAAATCGATTGAGGAAGTGTCTAAAGGTTCATTGCTGGAAAATGTAGTGAAAGGCATGCTGGGTCCGTTAGGTGCAGACTCATCAAATACAGAGAGCGCATCATCAAGCACAACAGAATTACCTAAGGCTATTTCAGATTATTACCAGCAGGCAGCGCAGCAAAGCTATGCACGTCAGCATTCTGAAGTCAGAGCCTATCAAGCGGTATTTGCTTTGATGTTTGCCGTACAGCGTCCAGAGTATATTCGTTACTATAGCTCAGCGACCATCAATGAAATTTCAGAAGTGTATGCCTATGAGTTCATGGATGTTGCAGAGCCGAAGGGTGCAGCACTTAAACGTCTGACTCAGTTACGTCAAAAACATGCTTTACAACATGAACAAGACTTTGATGAGCTGGGAGAAAGTATCGCCAATATCGTTAATGATGCGTTGGAAAATGTACAAGAAAATCAGCATTGGAAGGATTTGGCGAAGAAATACAAAACCAAGCAAGCGGTTTTTGCTCAGGTCTATCAAGACAAATTTACCGATACTTATGAGATTGACCAAGAGCAGAGCGCATATTTGACTCAGTCTGCACAAGTCTTTGCTAAAGCATTTGCAGATGACTTAAAGGGTCAATTGACAGAAAAATCGTTGCAAGGTTTGAAGCTTGAACATGATGACTTCTTTAGCGATTCGACCTATTACGAGACCTATAAAGCCGTACAGAAACACATGAACTAATCTGAAAAAAAGAACCTCTGCGGAGGTTCTTTTTTATTTGTGCTTATAAAAAATCTTTCAGGTTGGGTTTGATGCCATTCCAAATGGAAAAAGATTCAATCGCCTGACCAACCAGCATACCGTAGCCTTCCGAGGTGGGTACGCCGCGAGCTTTGGCTTGATCTAAAAAGGTTGAGGGTTTGCCATAGGCCATTTCATAGGCATGTTGAAATTGCAGGGCTTCAGGCAGAATGAGGGCATCGCCACTTAGGCTGGCAGAAGTTGCATTAATCACCAAGTCAAACTGACCTTCGAGCGCATCTAAGCCGATGGCTTGCAATGTCGCTTGCGGTACAGCTGCTTTTAAGTCACTCACCAGTTGCTCTGCACGGGCAAGAGTACGATTGGCAATCACAATTTTCTTCACCCCTGCTTGGACCAGTGGATAAATGACGCCGCGAGTTGCACCACCTGCACCGATGATCAGTACATCAGTCTGGTCTAAACTCCAGTCCAACGCACGAATAGCATCGACTAAGCCTTGTCCGTCGGTGTTGTCACCATGTAATTGATCATCGACCATCCACAGCGTATTGACTGCCTTTGCGATTTTAGCGCGTTCAGTGAGGACTGCGCAGGCTGCAAAGGCTTGTTCTTTAAACGGGACAGTGACATTAAGACCAATGCCACCCTGTGAGAAGAATTCTTGGATGTTGGCGAGGAAGCCATCGAGTGGCGCAAGACGTTTACTGTAGTTGAGGTTGAGCCCCATTTTTTGTGCAAACGCATGGTGAAGTTCAGGTGAGCGAGACTGCTCAATCGGGTTGCCAATGACAGCGAATTGTTTGCTCATCGCACCAACTCCATGTGAGAAATGCTATTCAATATACGGCAAATTACACGCAGGCTAAAGCGTTCAGTGGTTTTTTATCAACAGAGAAAAGAAAGGCGGCTTATGGATTACAGATGCTATGAATCGCATCAAACAATAATTTTGCTGCGGTCAGGGTTAAGCCGATACCTGCAAATACGGTGATGCTGATGGATGCATTGTCATTAAACGCACTTTCAGAAAAAATAGTGGTACTGATCGAGCTTAGCAACACAATAGCAAAGCAGAAAAGAACCATGGTGGTTGAGCTAACTCTTTTTGCGAACATGTTTGGGACCTCAGAGAACAGCAAAGGAGGATACTAAATATTGATGTCATTAAAATGAATACATTGAAAATGACTTAATTTAGCTTACGGTTTTTGCGAACTTAAAAGAACCCAATTGCTGTTTTAAACCTGTGACAATGCTTTAATAAATGCAAAGAAATGACGCTTTGTGTAGTGGTCATTCTACGGGGAATTCATTGGGAAATATATAAACTTTAATGTATAAGCTGCCCCAATCTAGTGAAAAGGGCATGCGCGGAGAAATAGAATTGTAAGACTGTGTGTCTATTTTAGCAGCTTGAGCCAATCTTGGGGTTTCAGGTAAAAGTCGGTCAATTTTTTCTCAGCAGAATCGGCCTCCCATTCAGGTCGATATGACCAACCCGCCAAATTCGGCAAGCTCACTAAAATCGATTCAATCCGGCCACCTGTTTGTAAACCAAAGAGTGTGCCGCGGTCATAAACTAAGTTATATTCGACATAACGACCACGACGATAGATTTGAAAGTCGCGTTGCGCCTCACTATAAGGCTTGTCTTGGTTATGCTGGAAAATCGGAAGAATGGCATTCAGATAGCCATTGCCGACGGCTTGGATATATTGGAAACAGGTTTCAAAGTCCCATTGATTGAGATCATCAAAGAACAGCCCGCCGACGCCACGTTGTTCATCACGGTGTTTTAAATAGAAATAGTCATCACACCATTGTTTATGTTCGGCATAGACTTCAGCGCCAAAGGGAGCACACAAGTCGTGTGCTGTCTGATGCCATGACAGCACATCTTCATCATTTGGGTAAAATGGAGTGAGATCGAAGCCCCCCCCAAACCACCAAATCGGATCTTGGCCTTCTTTTTCAGCCACGAATAAGCGCACATTGGCATGTGAAGTCGGGACATTCGGGTTTTTCGGATGGATCACTAGAGACACGCCCATGGCCTGTGCTTTGGCGCCTGCAATTTGCGGATGGCGTTCAGTCGCTGAAGCAGGGAGTTTAGATATGTTGATGTGTGAGAACATCACTCCGCCTTTTTCGATCACCGTGCCATTTTGCAGTACGCGTGAACGACCCCCACCGCCTTCAGGACGCTCCCAATCATCTATTTCAAACTGCGCAGTCCCGCCACCAGCACACTCTTGTTGTTCAAGTGCGGCACAAATACGAGCCTGTAAGTCGAGGAGAAATTCGCGAACGCGTTGGATATCCGCAGACGTTGGGTGCTGCATGAAAAGCCTCATGGGAAAAGATGAAAACTGCTTACATCAAAACATAAAACAGTAAAAAGATTAAGAATATTTTCCTTTGGGTTGTTTATTAGGATTCGGGCTAGCGATAAGTCAATAAAAATGAAATACAGCCATGTGAAAAATAATCTGACTAATTCACTAGGTTGAATTCTGATTCTAAGCTCAGCAGAATAACTACAGTACAGACCCGAGTTTGGCGATGCAGAATAGGCTGCATCTTCTGAATGCGGAAAAGCTGATGGTAAATATGAGCGATTCATTGATTCAAAAATACAATGTTCCTGGTCCACGTTATACCAGTTACCCAACGGTGCCGTATTGGGAAGAGGCGCAGTTTTCCTTAGATCAATGGAAACAGACGCTGAAAACATCGTTTGCTGAATCTAACTCGACTGAAGGCATGAGCTTGTATATTCATCTGCCTTTTTGCGAAAGTCTTTGTACTTTTTGTGGCTGCCACAAACGCGTGACCAAAAAACATGAGATGGAACAGCCCTATATTCAGGCCGTTTTAAAGGAATGGTCTCTTTATTGTGAATTACTTGAAGAAAAGCCGCGCATTAAAGAAATTCATTTGGGTGGGGGAACGCCAACCTTCTTTTCTCCAGCGCATTTAATTCAACTGATTGAAGGTATCCTCGCGCAGGCAGAGATTGCCGAGCAGCATGAGTTTAGCTTTGAAGGGCATCCGAATAATACTACGCGGGAGCATTTGCAAGCCTTGTATGACTTGGGCTTTCGCCGTGTTAGTTATGGGGTACAGGATTATAATGAAACCGTACAAAAAGCCATTCATCGGATACAGCCTTTTGAACATGTCGAGCAAGTGACGCAGTGGGCACGTGAAATAGGCTATAGCTCAATTTCACATGATTTGGTCTTTGGTCTGCCTTTTCAAAACTTGGATGATGTGCTCAATACCATTGATCAAACCAATCGTTTACGCCCAGATCGTCTGGCATTTTATAGTTATGCGCATGTGCCATGGATCAAAGGCAATGGACAGCGTGGGTTTAAAGACCATGATGTGCCGAAAGATGAAATAAAACGCCAGTGCTATGAAGAAGGGAAAAAGAAGCTGCTTGCACAGGGGTATCATGAAATTGGTATGGATCATTTTGCTTTAGAAAATGATGCGATGTACCAATCATTTCAGGCAGGCACTCTGCATCGCAATTTTATGGGTTATACCGCATCGAAAACCCAAGTGATGATAGGTTTGGGTATTTCATCCATCAGCGACAGTTGGTATAGCTTTGCGCAAAATGAAAAAAAACTCGAAGATTATTATGCGCGACTCGAGAACAATGAGCTTCCCGTCTATCGCGGGCATATTTTGAGTGCTGAAGATCTGATGATTCGTCGTCACATTTTAAATTTGATGTGTAATTTTCAGACGTCGTGGGCAGAGCCAGATATGCAATTTCCGGAATTGGCAGAGGTATTGGGACAACTGGAAGAAATGCGGGACGATGGTTTATTAGAGATTAAGTCACAAAGTATACGGGTGACTGAGCAGGGAAAAGCCTTTGTACGCAATATTTGTATGGCGTTCGATTTGCATTTAAAACGTCGTCGACCAGAGAGCCGTATTTTCTCCATGACGATCTAATTTGATTGAAGTGCTCTAAGCCGGCCTTTTTAAGCAGGCTTAGAGTATGTTTTCAAATTTTAAAAATCATCTTTCTTGTACAAGTGTGCCATGCGTTCATGTTTGGTTTTTAAATATTCTTCATTGAAAGGATTTAAACCGACCGTCAATGGTACACGATCCACCACATTGATCCCTTGCTCTTGCAGTGCTGCAATCTTTAACGGATTGTTAGTAATCAAACGGACTTGTTGAATATTGAGATGATCCAACATAATGCTGACCATGTCATAACGACGTGCATCGGCAGGGAGGTTGAGCATTAGGTTGGCATCGACCGTGTCATGCCCTTGGTCTTGTAGCGCATAAGCACGAATTTTATTGGTAAGCCCAATGCCACGACCTTCTTGACGCAAATACAGAATCACGCCTTGCCCAGCTTCATTGATCAGTTTTTGTGTGGCTTGCAATTGTGGACCACAGTCACACTTCAAGGACGCAAAGGCATCGCCCGTGAGACATTCGGAATGAACACGGACTAAAACGGGTTCTGTGATCGGCTGATCCAAACCTTTTGAGAGTGCAACATGTTCTTCACCGGTCTTAGGATCTTGAAATACGGTGATGTTAAACTCACCAAAAGCAGTCGGTAAACGGGATGTAGCAACAAATTCAATAGGCACAGCTAAACCTGTAAATAGTTCAGAAATTGGCTAAAGTATAGCGTAATGCATCGACATTGGTAGAATTGCATCCATGAATTTATGCAGAAGATTTTCTTTTTTGTATAAAGCGAACGATAATAGTTGATAAATAGTAAGATTATTCAGGATAATCACCTGCACTAAACGAACACCCAGTGAGAGCACTGCTCAAAACTGCATCGCTAGAAATATGGCTGATTGAAGGTGATAGCATTCGACGATATGATCGAATTACCCATTTGACCTAGCTAGATTTGCCAGGCTTTAGAAGGCTTTGCCATATTATGTTGTATACAGAAATACCAGCTCATCGCCCTGTAACACCGTTGTTGGATACGATTGATCATCCTCAACAACTTCGCTCGCTTGAGCAAAGTCAATTAGCACAAGTGGCAGACGAGCTACGTCAATTTATTCTGTATGCCGCAGGACAAAGTGGGGGACACTTTGGTGCAAACCTCGGTGTAGTCGAACTCACCGTGGCATTACATTATTGCTTTAACACACCGAATGACCGCTTAATTTGGGATGTTGGTCATCAAGCCTATCCGCATAAAGCCATGACTGGGCGCCGTGAACAGCTCACCACGATTCGTGCTAAAGATGGTTTGGCTGCCTTTCCTGCGCGTGATGAATCGGTGTTTGATACCTTTGGGGTCGGACATTCTTCGACTGCGATTTCAGCAGGCCTAGGTATGGCGCTGGCACGTCGTTATCAAAACAATCCATGTGAAGTGGTCGCGATCATTGGTGATGGGGCGATGACAGCGGGTATGGCCTTTGAAGCCATGAACGATGCAGTCGCGCATGATGCGGACTTGATGGTGGTGCTAAATGACAACGATATGTCGATTTCATGCAGCACAGGTGGTTTTGCTAAACATTTGGCTTCGATTTGGGAGAGTGGTCAGTCCATTAATATCTCAGCAGATGGCGAAGCTTATGTGCAGCCACACCCTGAATGGACCTATAACTCACGCTTACATAGCGCAGCGACAGATGCGGCTGACAACGTATTTAAAGCGATTGGTTTTGATTACTTTGGGCCTTTCGATGGACACGATGTCGAGCAGCTAACACAAGTCTTTACCGCATTGAAAAAACGTAAAGGGCCACGTTTAATTCATGTTTATACCAAAAAAGGCAAAGGCTTTGCCCCTGCTGAAGCTGACCAAATCAAATATCACGCGATTACAAAAATAAATGCCAAGTCTGCTCCACAAACAGCGCCCAAATATTCAGATGTCTTTGGTCAATGGTTATGTGATGAAGCCGCACAAGATGAGCGCTTACTGGCGATTACCCCTGCCATGTGCGAAGGCTCAGGTATGGTGGGTTTTGCCAAACAGTATCCACAGCGCTTTTTTGATGTCGCGATTGCAGAACAGCATGCTGTAACTTTGGCAGCGGGTATGGCATGTGAAGGCTTAAAACCTGTGGTTGCAATTTATTCGACTTTCTTGCAACGGGGCTATGATCAATTGATTCATGATGTGGCCCTGCAAAACCTCGATGTTACCTTTGGTATCGACCGTGCAGGCTTAGTGGGTGAAGATGGTCCGACTCATGCTGGGGCCTATGACTATGCCTTTATGCGCACCGTACCGAATTTGGTGATTATGGCGCCAAAAGACGAAAATGAATGTCGTCAAATGTTGCATACTGCTTATTTATACAATGGTCCTGCCGCCGTTCGTTACCCGCGTGGCAATGGTTTGGGTGTTGAGATTCAACAACAGATGACCCCGATGGAAATTGGCCAGGCTGAAATTGTAGCGAGCTTTAATGATGCCCAAGACGACGTTATTAGCATTCTTGCCTTTGGTAGTCGTGTTCAGGCTGCAGTAGAGGCAGCACAGAAATTGGCTGAGCAAGATTTAGCGGTTCGTGTGGTGAATATGCGCTTTGTTAAACCGCTTGATGAAAAGATGATAGCGACTTTAGCACCATCAACGGCTTTATTTGTTACGGTTGAAGAACATGCGGTGATGGCGGGTGCGGGCAGCGCAGTCAATGAATATTTGGCACAGGCTCAAATCGTGAAACCGATGTTAAATCTCGGTTTAGCGGATACATTTATGCATCAAGCCACGCATGCGCAAATGTTGCATCAGGCGGGACTAGATGCAGAAGGCATTGAAAGCTCGGTGCGCCAAGCGTGGTTAAAACTTGTACATATGGTTTAAGCACCGTTTTAAATTTTAGAAACATTTTTTCCCTAAAAGCCCCGATCTTTGATAAGATGAGCGGGCTTTTATGCATTATTCTTTATCAATATCTTCAAATTGTAGTGGGTGTTCAATGGAACCTATGGTGGTGATGGCTGCGCGTGCGGCTCAATTAGTCGGTCAAGAGCTTTTAAAAGCGCATCAAAATCGTCATAAGCTCGATCTACAAGTCGAAGAAAAAGGAATTGATGGTCCTGTAACGCGTGTAGACCGTTATTTGGAACAATTGGCTATCGATACCCTACGTAAAAGCTATAAAAATCACAGCTTCCTTGGTGAAGAGTTTGGTTTTCAAGAAGGTAAAGGTCACGACGCAGATTGGTGTTGGATCATCGACCCACTTGATGGCACTCTAAACTTCATTAACGGTGTTCCTCACTTCTGTATCTCTATTGCAGTTCAACATAAAGGCATTACTCAACACGGCGTAATTTACGACCCTGTGAAAGATGAGTTGTTCTCTGCAAGTCGTGGTCGTGGTGCCATGATGAACCAACGCCGTATTCGTGTAAATGTGAAAGACAGTCTTGAAAATACATTCATGTCTGTGGGTCATGCTTACCGTGCAAAACGTAATGGTGAAGTGATTTCTTATGCAAAAAATCATTTTGATTCGTTGTTAAATGTGACTGAAGCTGGTGCGCAATACCGTCGTACAGGTTCAGCAGCATTAGATTTGGCGTATGTGGCAGCAGGTCGTTTCGATGCGTATTTTGAACTCGGCTTAAAGCCTTGGGATATCGCAGCTGGTGAGTTGATCGTGAAAGAAGCGGGCGGCACAGTGGTTGATGCACGTGGTGGTAGCGAATCTATGGAAAATGGCCAAGTACTGGCATGTTCTATGAAAATGTTGAAACCTCTGATGAAAGCAGTTGTACCTGCTTGGGGTGAGGCTGTTAAGTAATAGCATGCAGATCGTGTTTTAAGACATTGAAAAAGCCCTCATAAGAGGGCTTTTCTTTGATGAGACATGAAAAAAGTAAAGGCCTTTGTGGTGATTTACTTTATGGCTTTGACCTCTATAGATTGTAAAACATAGGCTGTGCCAGATTCTGATCACCTCTGAATGAGGATCACGCTGTACAGAAATAAAGTGGGTTAAAATTAGCCAGCGTATAGACACCTATTTAAGCTTGCTGTGTGTAATGTTCATTACAGGTCAGATAGCATTTCAAATCGCGGTAGCATTAGAGCAAGAGCTAGTACAATTAATTGCGTTTTATGGCTGATAGTTGAGGGGTAGAACGTAGAATGCTATTCAATATTTTTCTAGATGGTCAAAAAAATTAAAGTGAAAACCTGCATTTATTCAATCTTTGAGGAAAATATTGTATCAATTTCACGAAAAGAGGTGACTTTTAAAAATATCCTGCTATACTCCGCCCACGCACTAAATTTCGTTCATTACCTGAACATTCTCTTCTATCATTGTGTATGCGCGTCCGGTCCAAAGAGAGGACATTATTTCGCGCCCCACCCAATCGCTTAAGCGATTCCTTCAGGTTGCGGCTGTAATCAAATGTGCGTTATACGCATCGTCGTTCTCGGATCGCCGCTGATTCTATATTTTCAGCGATTATTGCTGTGCCGCTTTTTGCCGATGTCCATCAGACCATATATTTAATGGAGCACCCATTTTTCGGGTGAAATACTCTATGAGCAAAACTTTTGCTGATTTTCCTTTACATGAATCGTTACAACAAGCTTTACAAAGCTTAGGTTTTACTTCTCCTACGCCTGTACAGGAACAATCGATTCCTGCAGCTTTGGAAGGTAAAGACCTTTTAGTATCTAGCCAAACAGGTTCAGGTAAAACTGCAGCGTTCTTACTTCCAACGTTAAACGCACTTGCAGCCCAAGAGACTTTCGTTCCGTTCAAAGAACGTATGAAAGCAATTACTCAACCAAATATTTTGGTTCTTTGCCCAACACGTGAGTTGGCGCAACAAGTAAGCCAAGATGCGATTGGGTTTGTCCGTCACATGAAAGGTGCACGTATTGCAGCGATCATGGGTGGTATGCCGTTTGGTAAGCAAATCCAACAGTTAAAAGGTGCGCAAGTTGTTGTTGCAACACCTGGTCGTTTACTTGACCTTGTAAACCGTCGTCAAATTAAATTAGACCAAGTTGATGCGCTTATTGTTGACGAAGCAGACCGTATGCTTGATCTAGGTTTCTCTGAAGACTTAGAAGCGATTAGCGATCTTGCTGCAAACCGTA
This sequence comes from Acinetobacter sp., assembly GCF_036666595.1. Taxonomy (GTDB): domain Bacteria; phylum Pseudomonadota; class Gammaproteobacteria; order Pseudomonadales; family Moraxellaceae; genus Acinetobacter. Next base: position 157,585 of record NZ_JAVWVO010000004.1, read on the forward strand.
AACAGACTTTAATGTTCTCTGCAACATTTGCTGGTCGTATCATTACACTTGCTGAACGCATGATGAATGATCCACAACGTATTGCAATCGAAACTGGTCACTCTACGAATACTGACATCACTCAGACTTTACACTGGACTGATGGCTTTGAGCACAAGAAAAAATTACTAACGCATTGGTTAAGTGCTGAAGATGTAGATCAAGCTGTTGTATTTGCTTCTACTCAAGAAGACACCGATATGTTGGCTGAAGAACTTGCTGAAGCAGGTTTATCAGTTGTAGCACTTCATGGTGCTATGCCACAAACTGTGCGTAACCGTCGTTTACGTAGCATCCGTGAAGGTCGTGCAAAAATTTTAGTTGCAACCGACGTTGCTGCACGTGGTCTTGACGTACCAACCATTTCACACGTAATTAACTTCGGTCTTCCAATGAAGAATGAAGACTATGTACACCGTATTGGTCGTACAGGTCGTGCGGGTCGTACTGGTAAAGCAATCACTTTAGCAACTTACCGTGAACGCGGTAAAATCCGTGCTTTAGAAGATTTCTTAGATGCGCGTTTGAATGTATCTGAAATTGAAGGTCTTGAGCCATCTCCACCTCCTGCACGCGGTAGTCGTGATGGCGGCGGTCGTGGTCGTGATGGCGGTGGTCGTGGTCGTGATGGCGGCGGTCGTGGTCGCGGTGGTTTCGGCGGTCGTGATGGCGGCGGTCGTGCTCGTTTCGAAGGTGAGTCTAACTTTAAACGTCGTGAAGGTGGTGATGACCGTCCACGTCGTAGCTACGATGACAAACCTCGTGGTGATCGTCCAGCATTTGGTGGTGAAGATCGTCCACGTCGTGAGTTTAATAATGATCGTCCACGTCGTGAAGGCGGTTTCGGTGATCGTCCACAACGTTCTTTTGATGACCGTCCAAAACGTGATTTTGGTGATCGTCCAGCGCCACGTCGTGAAGGTGGTTTCGGTGATCGTCCACAACGTTCGTTTGATGACCGTCCAAAGCGTGAATTCAACTCTGATCGTCCACGTCGCGAAGGTGGTTTCAACGATAAGCCACGTTTTGACTCGAATGATGACAACCGCGGTAACCGTGTAGACTACAAACCACGTCGTGAAGGTTCTTTTGGTGACCGTCCAAAACGTGATTTTGGTGATCGTCCAGCGCCACGTCGTGAAGGTGGTTTTGGCGACCGTCCACAACGTTCTTTTGGTGATGACCGTCCAAAACGCACTTTCGGTGGTGAAGACCGTCCTAAGCGTACTTTTGGTGGCGAAGACCGTCCTAAGCGTGAATTTAATTCAGATCGTCCACGTACTGAAGGTGGTTTTGACCGCCCACGTCGTAAGTTTAACGACTAAGTCTGAATGAATAAAAAAACCAGTGGAAACACTGGTTTTTTTTTGTCTACGGCTGTAAAAAAATAAATTAAAATGTATACTGAGTCATATTTTAATTGTATTGATAATAATGATGCACAATAATGAGGTTGAATCAATCGCCACACTCTCTGACGTGAAAGAGGTCAATATGGCACATTATCTCGGATTCTTTTTGCTGATTTGCAACATTCTTTTCTTTGTCTATAGTCGTTATGGATGAAGTATTTCATCTTATGTAGTTTGTTTTCGCTGTTCAAATAAATATAAATACAACCAACTGAAATCAATTCGTGCACAAAATTAGACACGGAATACGCTAACATATCGTTTTTTAATCCTTTATAGTATGCATGCTGAAAAAATGCAGGAAAACGCACAGCTATGAATAATCAAGCGCCTCTGACTGCTCAAGCCCTCATTGAGGTCAAAGACCTGAGCTTTAAGCGAGGGGAACGTGTCATTTATGATCAGGTCAATTTAAAAATTCGACAGGGTCAAATTACGGGCATTATGGGACCATCGGGTACGGGTAAAACTACTTTACTGCGTTTAATTGGAGGTCAATTGACCCCAGACCAAGGTGAAGTGCTTTTTGATGGGCAAAATATTGCGAAAATGTCACGCAAAGAGTTATTCGCTGCGCGTGCGCGTATGGGCATGCTTTTTCAAAGTGGCGCATTGTTTACCGATATGTCGGTGTATGAAAATGTGGCCTTTCCGATAAGAGCACATACCAAGCTGCCTGAGCATTTACTGTCAGAAATTATCTCTTTAAAACTTGAATCTGTCGGCTTACGTGGCGCAGAACAGATGATGCCTTCTGAGCTCTCAGGCGGGATGAACCGTCGTGTGGCTTTGGCACGTGCAATTGCACTGGATCCTGAGCTGATCATGTACGATGAGCCATTTGCAGGACAGGATCCAATTGTGAAGGGTGTACTCACACGTCTGATTCGCTCATTGCGAGAAGCTCTTGATTTAACAACAATTATTGTCTCACATGACGTGGCTGAAACCTTATCGATCGCAGACTATATATATGTTGTTGCTGAAGGTAAGGTGCAAGGTGAAGGCACGCCTGAACAATTACAGGCAAAAGCCTCTCCGTTTGTTAAACAGTTTTTAACAGGTGCAGTTGAAGGACCTGTCGATTATCAATTCAGCCATAAGGCATATCTAAATACTGAGGTGCAAGCATGAATGCGATAGCACTCTTAGGTCGACGCGTGATTGAACGGGTTCGCGGCATTGGTGTTGCCAGCCTGATGTTATTACAAATTTTATTTTCGATGCCCACTGCTTTAGGTGTTCGGTTATTTGTTTATCAAATGTACCGTGTTGGGGTGTTGTCGCTGCTCATTATTGTGGTGTCAGGGCTATTTATTGGTGCGGTACTGGGGTTACAGATGTATAGCATCTTGGTGACCTTTGGTAGTGAAGCGATGCTGGGTACAGCAGTTGCTTTGACCTTACTTCGTGAGTTAGCCCCTGTAGTTGCAGCATTGCTGTTTGCAGGTCGTGCGGGTTCTGCATTGACGGCTGAGATTGGCTTAATGAAAGCTACAGAGCAGTTGTCCAGTATGGAAATGATTGGGGTTGATCCACTTAAACGTGTGATTTCACCGCGACTTTGGGCCGGTATTTTTAGTTTGCCGATGTTGTCTGTCATCTTCGCTGCGGTGGGGATTATGGGCGGTAAAATGGTGGGTGTAGACTTCTTGGGTGCAGATGAAGGCTCTTACTGGAGTGGCATTCAAAGTAGCGTAGAGTTCTATAAAGATGTCCTGAATGGCACCATCGTTAAAAGTTTTGTTTTTGCTTTAATTTGTACATGGATTGCGGTGTATCAAGGCTATGCCTGTGAACCGACATCTGAAGGTATTGCGACATCAACCACACGCACTGTGGTGTATTCATCGCTCTGTGTTTTAGGTTTTGATTTTGTGTTGACTGCGGTCATGTTTGGAGGTGTTTAATGAAATCACGTGCAAGTGAGCTGGCAGTCGGCATATTTGTCATTTTGTTCGGTATCGCTTTGTTTTTTATTGCGATGCGAGTGAGTGGCTTGGTGGGATCAAATCTCAGTGATCGCTATGAAATGAGTGCAACCTTCGATAACGTAAATGGTTTAAAACCACGTGCTAAAGTGACGATGAGTGGGGTAAAAATTGGTCAAGTCGATCAAATAAGCTTAGACCCTGTGACACGTCTAGCGACTGTTTCTTTTTCTTTGGATGGTAAATTAACGACCTTTAATGCAGCACAACTCAAAGAAGTTGAAAAGAATGCACTTGAAGAGCTTCGTTACAGTAGCGACTATACCACTGCGGATGCTGCGCAACAAAAAGAAATGGAAAAGCAACTTATTGCGAACATGAAGTCCATCACCAGCATTGATGAAGATGCTTATATTATGGTGGCAACCAATGGTCTGCTAGGTGAGAAGTACTTGAAAATTGTTCCAGGGGGCGGTTTGAACTACGTAAAACGTGGTGAAAGCATTGGCAATACCCAAGGCACAATGGACCTAGAAGACTTAATTACTAAATTTATTACGGGTGGTGCAGGTAAATCGAAAGATGCTTCAGCAACAACTGAGCAACCTGAAACCGCTGAAACAGCAGATGCCAACGTGTCATTTGTTGAATGATTTGAAGAGGACCAATTGTAGTGAATACTTTATTGAAACAAACACTGACAGCTAGCATTTTAACTACAATGTTTGCAGGTACTGCTTTTGCAGCACCAAGTGAAGCACCACCTGCTTTTGTTAAAAAAGTGGCAGATGGTTTGATTGCGCGTTTAAAAGCGGATCATGCCAAGCTACAAAACAACCCAGCTGCTGTGAAAACGATTGTTCGTCAAAACTTAGACCCATATGTGGACTCACAAGCATTTTCTCGTATTGTGATGGGGACTTATGCAACCAATCAATACAGTACAGCTGCACAACGCGCAAAGTTTGAAAATAATTTCCGTGAAACACTGATTGAAAACTACGGTACCGCATTTGCGAAATTCAGCAATCAGACATATACCATCCGTCCGTATAAAGAAACCAATAGCAAAAACCCTGTGGTGACGATCGAATTTAATAACAAAGGCGAAAAAATCCCAGTGTCTTTCCAGTTGGCGGATAAAGGCAACCAATGGAAAATCCGTAATATCAATGTGTCGGGTATCGACCTTGGTTTACAGTTCCGTAATCAGTTCGCGGCAACGGTTAAACGTAATGGCGGCGATCTAGATAAAGCGATTGCAAATTTCCAACCTGATGCAGAAGCTGCAGTTGAAAAGAAAAAATAAGTAGGTGAAAGGTGATTAACTTTAGCAATCAGGAAATGCAGCTTTCAGGTCAGATTACATATGACAATGCTGAAAGCTACTATCAACAAGGTTTGAAGGTGATTCAGTCACAGTCTTACCCTGTGGTGGTGAATCTGGCCCAGCTTGAGCATGGAAGTACATTAGCATTAGCAGTATTGGTGCGTTGGTTGCGTCAAACACCCGATGCATATAGTTTACATTTTAAAGCTGTACCTGAAAAAATGATGAAGGTGATTCAAGCCTGTCATTTACAGGACGACTTAAAGTTAATCCCTTAAATAAAAAAAGCACCCTAAGGTGCTTTTTTTATATGTTGTATTTCTTAAATCTATGAGGAAAAGCCGTGTTTTAAACTGTACTTAAATCCATTTTTTCCAACGGAAGTAAATCAACGGGCCAATCAGGAACGCCATTAAGATCAGGCTCACCACGATAAAACTGGTGCCGCCTTTGGCAAAAGGCAACACGTCGGTGTTCATGCCGTAAATACTGGCAATCAGCATCGGTGGAGCAAGCATACTGGGTAAGATAGAGAAGCGACGAATCGTGTCATTCTGCTCGGTGTTAATGAAGCCTGAAGTGGTGTCCAGTAAGAATCGTACTTTTTGGAACAAGAAGGCATCGTGCTCAACCAGTGAGCGAACGTCTTCACTGAGCTCTCGAATGTCTGCATCATAAATATGACTGCCTAAAGCACGCGGGCGTGATAAAAAGGTCAGTACACGACGTAAGTCAATCAAACACAGCTGTGCTTTTCCAAGCATATCTTCCAAGTGGGCCAGACGGGTAATCATGTCATCTAAGTCGAGAATCATCTCACGGTGACGGTTATTCAGTACTTCTGTGGAATACTTTTCCAAGTCCTTGTGGATATCTTCTAAGATATCCGCAAGCTCGTCCAGCTTTGCCTCGAGTAAACCAAGTAAGATCCACGTTGGATCTTTATAGTCAATTTCGTAGTCATTGCGGCGCGCACGCGCACGAAAGGCACGGAACGCCACCAGTTTTTCCCCGCGAAGGGTAAACAGGCGTTCTTTATGCAAAATGAAAGCGACAGTTTGTACCGTGGCAAGGGCACCGCTGCTTTCTTCAGGCTCACCATCGACTTGATAGTTTTTATTTTTCGTTAAAAAATACGTACTGATATGCAAAATACCGTCGTCATCACGGTAGAATCGAGCTGAAGATGAAATGTCTTCGAGTGATTTTAGCGTAGGTAAATTTTGTTCATATGCATCTAAAATCCACTGTTGTTCTTCTTGGGAGGGAGCAATGAGGTCAAGCCAGACCAAATCGGGCTGAAGATCGAAATCGCCATTAATGGTGATGTCTTCTAAGCTACCGCGCTCTGTGGCGTAAAAGGCTTCAAGCATGCCGTCTTTCTCCTTTGCGCAGTAATGGTTGAAGTGGATGGGTGTATTTTAGACAAGGATTGCAATAAAAACACTGATCGAATGGTTAAATTGCTAAAAAATATCCATTCATTTTAGTGAAGTTGCATGACAATTAAATATCAGAGTAAAAAATGACAAATTCAATTGCGATCTTTTGTGGTTCCGCATTAGGTTCAGATCAAATCTTTTCCGAAACAGCACGTCAGGTTGGACACGCCATTGCAGAACAAGGCAAAACCTTGGTCTATGGTGGTGGTCGTTCAGGCTTAATGGGTATTGTGGCAGACAGTGCTTTAGAGGCAGGCGGTCAAGTGATTGGCGTGATTCCACACGTGTTGGTGGATCGTGAGTTGGCACATCAAGGCCTGACCGAGTTACATGTCGTAAAAGATATGCAAGAGCGTAAACTGAAAATGTCAGCCTTGTCGGATGGATTTATTGCAATGCCTGGCGGCGCAGGGACTTTAGAAGAGATTTTTGAACAATGGACGTGGGCTCAGCTCGGCATTCACCTTAAGCCGAATGCCTTTTTAAATGTAAATGGCTTTTATGATGATTTACTTAAATTTCTGAAGATGACCACCGACAAAGGCTTTACCCATGCACGCTTTACCGACAGTCTGATTGTATCGGATTCGGTCAGAGCAATTTTAAAGCAGATGGATCAGTTCCAAGCACCTGAGCCGAAGTGGGGCATGGTTGATCCTGAGTTGTTGGATGTCAAAGCATGAAGGTGATTACGGTCGCTGCGGCTATTATTGTGAATGAACAGCAGCAGCTTTTGTTGGTGCGTAAGCAGAATACCGCATGTTTTATGCAAGTGGGCGGTAAGCTTGAGCCCAATGAAGCACCTGAGCAAACCATGCTGCGTGAGATTCGGGAGGAAATTGGAAGTGATGCGATGATTGAACAGTTTGTCGGTCGTTTTGAAACAGCCACCGCTAATGAACCTGATTTTAAATTGGTCAGCTATGTTTACCATGTTCAGCTTCAGCAAGCGCCACAAATTGCGGCTGAAATTGCAGAAATGAAATGGATCACTTTGAATGACCAGCAGACTGTACTTGCACCGCTGACCACTGAGGTGGTCATGCCATGGGTACGTAAACACTTAGTGATTGAAGCAGTCTAATTATTCAAGCGCATAGGCAATACACACGGCGCTGACTTTATGACAACCTAATTGTTCAAGTTGTAAAGTCAGGGCCTGAATGGAGCTGCCTGTGGTCACGACATCATCCAAAATCAAAACACGTCGGTAGAGTTTTGCATACTGACGTTGCTGTGGATCGATTTTAAATTGTTGTTGAATTTGATCTAAGCGTTCCAGTCGACTGAGTCCTTTTTGTGAATGTTGATGCAGTCGTATCACAGGTTGCCAAATGGGAACATTTAACTGTTTGGCTAAGTCTTTGGCGAGGATCATTGATTGGTTATAGCCACGTTCCGCTAAACGCTGAGTCGAAATCGGCATAGGAACAATTGCTTGCACTTTCGGTAAGCGAATTTGCTGAAGAATGCCTGACAGTAGAGGCTGCCAATGCAGTTGTTGTTCGTATTTGAACTGCTGAATAAGATGATCTAAAGGATATTGATACTGTCCTGCGACATGAATGCTCAGCTCTTGTTTTTCAATGGTCTGTGGATGCAGTGGGAGTTGTTGCCAGCAATCCAGACAGACCGAATGCAGATCTGCGCGGACAATGCCACACAACTGACAAGGCTGAGCTTTGCGTAGCAACTGTTTGGCGGTGTACAGCAGATGACTAAACATAGGCATAGCGTGGTGCTTCAGGCAGCCAGCGTTTTAGTAAGGCTTCAGCATTTCTAGGATAGTCTTTTAAAATCTGCGCTGCGACAAAATGGGCTTGATTGAGCAAATGATCATCGCGCTCCAGTTTGGCTACGCGAAAGCCCATATCACCCGTTTGTTTGGTACCGAGCAATTCACCGGGGCCGCGGATTTCCAAATCTTTTTCGGCAATTAAAAAGCCATCATTGGTTTCACGCATGATGCGTAGGCGTTCTTGTCCATTTTGAGACAGCGGGCTTTTATATAGCAGGGCGCAAAAGCTGGCCTTGGCGCCTCGACCAACACGACCACGTAATTGGTGTAATTGAGAGAGTCCTAAACGCTCCGCATTTTCAATCACCATGATCGAGGCATTTGGTACATCGACCCCCACTTCAATCACTGTGGTCGCAATCAAGAGTTGTAATTCATTGGCTTTAAACTGTTGCATCACTGCTTGTTTTTCGTCGGCTTTCATTTTGCCATGTACAAGACCAATGTTGAGTTCGGGGAAACGTTCTTTAATTTCTAAATAGGTCGCTTCAGCGGCTTGAGCATCTAAGGTTTCAGACTCTTCAACTAAGGTGCAGACCCAGTAAGCTTGTTTGCCTTCTAGGCAGTTACTGGCAATACGTTGTAGGACTTCTTCTCGGCGGTCGAGTGGAATGGTCACGGTTTGAATTGGCGTTCGTCCAGGTGGAAGTTCATCAATCACGGACGTGTCCAAGTCTCCATAGGCAGACATGGCTAAAGTTCGTGGAATAGGCGTTGCGGTCATCACCAATTGATGTGGGGTCATATTCTGCGCTCCTTTATTGCGTAAGGCTAAGCGCTGATCGACCCCGAAGCGGTGCTGCTCATCAATAATTACTAATCCAAGTTTGGCAAAGCGGACATTGTCTTGAAACAGGGCGTGTGTACCCACCACCAGATGCGCTGTGCCATCAACTATGGCTTGTTCGGCTGCGGCACGGGCTTTGCCTTTTTGTTTGCCTGAAAGCCAAGACACACTGAGTCCCAAAGGCTCAAACCATTTTTTAAAATTGAGATAATGTTGTTCCGCCAAAATTTCAGTCGGTGCCATTAACGCCACTTGCCAACCTTCTTCTAAGGCATGGCAGGCTGCGACTCCTGCGACCAAGGTTTTGCCTGCGCCGACATCGCCTTGAACCAAACGTAGCATTGGTTTATTGAGTTTTAAGTCTTGTACGATTTCTTTGGAGACACGCTTTTGTGCATTGGTCATTTCAAAAGGTAGGCTGCTGAGCAGTTGTTTGGCAAACTGATGACTGGCAGAAATACGCGGCGCTTCAATTTGTTGGATATAGGCGCGACGACTTAATAGACTGACTTGATGCGCAACCAACTCTTCAAAAATCAAACGTTGCTGGGCCGGGTGTGAGCCTTGGCTCAGTTGCAGCATATTGGCATCTACAGGAGGATGATGGATGTAGTCCAACGCCTGTTTAAGTGCATAGCCATTGGTAAATTTTGCGGGCAGCAGTTCAGGTAAATCATCACTGTGCTTGGCTAAAGCCTGTTTGATGTATTCACGAAACTTAGGCTGCGTCAGACCTTCTGTGCTGGGGTAAATTGCAGTCAGTTGGGTTTGTGGAAGCGGCGTATGTTCTGTAATGAGTTGAATTTCAGGATGATACATTTCCAAGCCACGCGCACCCACACGGACTTCACCAAAAATGCGTAGACGATTACCGATCTTTGCGCGGTCCGTTAAGCCTTTATAAATATGGTAAAAGCGCAAAGTCACTTTGCCAAAGTCGTCTTGCAGTCCAATCGCCATCGATTTACGTTTACCCGGCGGGAAGTCCACGCCTTGAATCGTGCCTTCGAGTAGGTAGCTACGCCCAACCGTTAATTGGTTCATCGGGATGATCGTGCTACGATCTTCATAGTCTCGTGGCAGATGAAACAGTAGATCATCTGTGGTGAAGAGATTCAACTTTTCAAGTAGTGCAGCAGAGGCAGCTCCGACCCCCTGCAACTGATGGACTGCAGCCATGTCCCCTCAACTTTGTCTGTGATTTGGTGCTAAATGCATATTTTATTTATAGGTTATGGTAAAACATCTCAGCGTGTTGCTAAACAGTTATTTCAGCAAGGCCACCAAATTACCACAATTAGCAGAAGTCCGAAATCAGATGATTGGGCTGAGCATTTGACTCAAGATATTCATCATTTGGATTTGTCCCAAGTCGCACCGATTGATGCCATATATGTCTTACTCTCGCCTGAGGTCAGTACGGTGGAGTCGTATCAGCGAACTTTTGTAGACTCGATTGCCCCCATGCTACAAGCCTTAGAAAGTCATCCTTTAAAAAAAGTGATCGTGGTTTCTTCCACACGTGTTTATGGTGAAAATGCAGGTGAACGAATTGATGATGATACGTGTCCCCAGCCGAACGATGCGCAAGGGCAGGTGCTATTGAACATGGAAACTTTGTGGCAACAGGCTTATCCATCTGCATGTGTGATTGTACGTCCAACAGGCATTTATGGAACCTCAGTTAGTCGTATGGTTAAACTTGCAGAAACCACAAAAACTTATCCCAAACTGCATTGGTCAAACCGAATTCATGTTGAGGATTTGGCTGTTTTTCTAGTGCACTTGCTTCACGTGGAACATACCGAAAAATCGTATATTTGTAGCAATAGCCAACCATTGCCTTTACATGAAATCATGAAATGGTTTCAACAACAGTTAGGACTGCCAGCTTTGATCTTGGAAAGCGATGTGCCATCAGGCAAGAAAATTTATGCTTCACGTATGCAGCAGATGAATTTTGAATTACAGCATCCACATTGTTTTGATGACTATTTGGTGTTGTTAGCAGGGTGTTAGCCAAAATAATTTGCTACTTTCACTAATGGAAAATGTGAAACGTAGCTGAAAAAATGACTACGGAGCGTGAAGAATCATAAAAAAGCCGTTCTATTGCGCTGAACTCTAGAACGGATTTAACTAAGATGTTGATGCTTATAGTAAAATTTTAAGAATTTCGTATAAGGTGTATTATGTTAATTTTAAAAGTATTGATAATCCCCTAAATTATGTACTACTCAAAATTCAAAAATTGATGATAGGAAAAAGATGAGAAATTACAAATTTTATCTAATGTTTATTTTATCGACATTGATACTTATTATTTTTATAACATCATCGCCACTATTAAAAAATAATTTTTTTTAATGACTCATAGTAATTGGGTTAAAGTTAATAATTTTAAGATTATAGAAACATATACTTATTGTTCAAGTGAACCTTGGAGGAGGGGCATCGATAGAGCTGCTTATCGATACATCAAGTATGAGTACTCTTTTGATAAAAGGAAATATATTGGAGAAAACGAAAAACTTTTTGGAGTGTATAGAATCAATCTTTTAGATAACTGTGAAAAACTTAAAGAAAAAAATGAAGTGCTATGGAATGAATACAATAAGAATAATTATCCATTATATGTAAATATAAGCAATAGTAAAATACTAATTTCAAATGATTTATTTAAAATTGATACATCTTCATTTTTATCTATACTATTTGAAATACAAGGAGTAATTATTACTCTAGTTATAGTTTTTTCATGTGCGTTATTCTATGATTTAATTAGAAGATAGTTCATTCAACTCTTTTAAAGCTTCACCTGCTGCCGCATTGCCATTTTCATATGATTTAGTAAACTAAAATTTTGCTTTTTCTAAATCATTATAAGTATTTGCATATATATATGCTGCATTAATCTGAGCTTCAGGTAGGTTTTGTTCTGCTGCTTTAAGATAAAGTTCTAGAGCCTTTTCTTCATTTTTCTGAACAACTACACCATCACGATAAGCATTAGCTAAATTATATTGAGCTTCGGGAAAATTTTGTTCCGCAGCTTTATTAAGCCAAAACAATACTTTCTCAGGATTCTTATCTGTACCTATTCCCTTAGTTAACATGGCAGCTAAATCATTTTGAATGACAGCATTTACATTGCTTTGATGATTATTTAGCGTTGTTAGTAAAAGCCCAGTAAAAACTGGTTTTAGTGAGATGAGCTCTTGGGTATATTTTAATTAAAGTTTTGGTGTTTATATAAAAACTTAATAATATAGCGTAAGAGGTGTTATGTTAACTGTATGAGAAATAACATTATTAGCATACTTCTATATTTTCTTCTTTTCAATAAAATTAATTAAGTTATTATTTTTTATGCAAAAATAATTTTTAAATTCATATTGTCGAAAAGTTTTCCCTCTTTGTAGTTCAACTTGAATATACGTTTCTAAAAAATCTGATTTCAAACTACTTTTTGGAAAGCAAAAAATATATTTACTACTTGTATTGGATAGATTTTTTAAACTTTCTTTATAAATAGTTTCTGATAATTCATCATTAGGATTTCCATCCATATCTCTAAAAAATGTATCGAGCATTGAAAACTCTTTAGACTCAAAAATCTCCTTAGGTTTCAATGAACAAATACTTTCATTATTTACAATTTCGTATTGAAAGTAACGAACTCGTTTTTCTTTACAACCTATAATTGAGAATGATGCCAATAAAATACTTAAAAAACTATATATTTCATTATTGTATACTTTGGTAAATTAAAAAAAGCTGTGGAGCTACTGGAATTAGAGTTATATTTGAAACTAATCTATATCTTACTGGATCATTAATTATTGGTTGTACTAGCTTGTTGTTCAGTATTTAATTTTAAAGTTTATATTTCTTGCTAATTCATGGATATATGGATCATAAATAGAATTAGGTAAAGTCCAAATTTATAAAAAGTATTCCTTAACTATTTATCTATTTAACCTATATTGGCTTAAATTTTTTATTTAGTATTTTCTTGTTGAACAGCATAGGCACCTACATTGTGTAGATACCTATGCTTTAAAAAAAGAAATTACTTCTTCTTACGTTTCAAACGCTTCTTCGCTTGTTCAGCAGCCACTTTGTCTAGCGTGTCTTTCAGTTCTTCATCGCTGAAAGTGGTGATGTGTTGCAACATTTGTAGCGTGACATCATCCAACACCAAGTTGGCATATTGCGCAACGTTTTGGAAGTTCTCATCAAACACAATCGCGTTGTCTGAGTTGGTGCTGATATAACCCTGTTGCGTCAGCACTTTAATAAAGCTTTGGAACAGGGCTTTATCAAAGAATTCAGGCGAATTGAACTCATATAGGACAGATAGACGCTGACCCACCAAATGACTGAGTTCTTCAACTTGACGCGCTGAAATATTCCCAGAACCTCGCTGTGTAATCAGCGCAAGCGTCATGTAGTAACGCTCAAGACTCTGCATGACTGGCGCAGCCAATACCACCAACTGGTTATGATCTTCGCTGTTTGGAGCAGGAGAAATCAAGTGGCCTTCGGCATCTTCAGAAATCAGTTTGGCTTGAATCAAACCATCTACATAGGCACAGATTTGATCTTTGAGTTCAGCATCTTCCCATTTTAAAAACAGTTCTGCTTTTAAGAATGGATATAGCGTGCGAATTACATTGATTAAATCACCACGGCCAATGGTTCCATTGTGTTCAACCAAAGCGGCAACGAGTGATGGCAAGACAAAGGCATGCAAAATATTATTACGGAAGTAGGTCAGCAGTACCGCTTGATTGTCCGCAATTGCAATAATGTCACCGAGTACGTGATTGACGCGCTTGATCAGTTTCAGCTTTAAACCATAAGCAATGATTTCTTTACCTGATAATGGCGTGACCAAGAGGCGCTCATCATAAGGAAGTGTCGTCAATAACTTACGATAGGTATCGAGCTGTTTGATACAAATTTCTTCATCCAGCGTATGCTTCTCAGTGGCCAACAGAACCAAAGACAGTAATGAAACAGGATTCACGACAGCTGCGCGGTTAATATTTTCTAAAATTGCATGTGCTGAACTGTTGACTGCATCAGAGACTTCTTGCGGAATCGGATCATCATTTTTAGCAATTTGCACATTCTCAGCGCCATGCTTTTTCAGCATGTCATCGAGGAAAACGGGCTCACCAAAGTTGAGATGGACTTTACCGAAAATACGTTCAATTTTGCGTAAAGTTTGCAGAATTCCAAAGACAGACTCGGCTTCTTTGGGTTTACCGTTCATCTCACCAACGTAGGTTGCACCTTCCATCAAGCGTTCATAGCCGATATAGGTCGGAACAAAGACAATCGGTTTGGCACGACCACGTAAGTGGCTGTGCACTGTCATGGCTAACATACCTGTCTTTGGTGGTAGCAGACGACCTGTACGTGAACGACCACCTTCGATGAAGTATTCTAAAGGCGTGTTACGCGACAAAATGCTGTATAGGTATTCTTTAAAGACTGAAGTGTAGAGCGCATTACCGCGGAAAGTACGGCGAATAAAGAATGCACCGCCACCACGTAGGATTTGCCCAACAAATGGCATATTTAGGTTATCGCCCGCAGCAATATAAGGCACCATCAAACCACGGTTATACACCACATAAGACAGCAGTAAATAGTCGATATGACTGCGGTGACATGGGGTATACACAATTTCGTAGTCTTTAGCCAACTCACGAACTGTATTGAAGTTATGTACTTCAACCCCGTCATAGAGCTGGGTCCATAAACGTGCCAACGCCATTTCCGCAAAACGGATGGTCGAATGTGAGTAGTCCGATACGATTTCATTGACATAACCAATGGCGCGACGTTCTGCATCCAACATGCTAATTTTGCCGCGGATACTTTCGCGACGAATTGCATCTTGTACATCACTGGCTTTAATCAGTGAGTGCATCACGTTGCGGCGGTCTGAAAGGTCAGGGCCGAGTACTGCTTCACGGTGCGCATCGAGCTGATTATTTAAGGTGTTTAGAATATAAGTCGCAGGCGATAAATTCGGATAGGTGGTTTTTGCAAAGTTCACCAAGGCACGTAAAGACTGACTTTCATGAAACTCTAAAAATGACTGACGACCATGTAAACCAATATTCATCAGCTGCTTCACCGTACTTGGAGTTGCCCAAGTGTCGGTAAATAGCAATTTAAACCAAGAGTCTTCTTTATCTGGTGAACGTCCCCACAGTACCGTCACAGGCACCAACTCTACGTCTAAATCGGGTTGTTGCTCTAATGCTTCAACTAGACGTAACAGGCGCGGTGGAAAGGTGTGTGGTGAAGGGTTAAGTAAATTATTTTCATCGCTATGCTGTAAAAACACGATCGATGCTTTTTCTTGATGTGTCCCCACGACCAAAGGATCGAGTGCAGGAGCAAGCTTTAAACGACGTGTTTCACCATCCACCAACAGCGCATTACTGCGTGAGTGATTTTGAAGCACATAACAGACAATTTTTTTGGGATGGCCTGAAGCTGCTGGGTCAGCATCTGTTGCTGTCGGTTCTGTTGGAACCTCACCCAATACATGTGGGGTTACTATTAGGTCAAGAAGCTTACTTGAAAGCTTTCTATACATTTGACCAAAGCCACTTTTGGACATATACACTCCTGCTTAAATGACCAATCCCGCAGTTTGTCTGAAGGGGTATTTATTTTGCGTAATTGTAAACATAAACCGTATGTCATTTCCTGACAAATTTGTTTTATATGGTGAATTTTATCGTTAAAAATCGTATTTTTAGTCGGAAATAACGAAAAAAACTTATGACAACTCAGTCAAGTAATCTATAGGGTTTTAGTCTGAATTTATGGCAAAATAGAATTTATACTCTATATATGATACCTGTCACTTTACATAAATATTGGGTATCTCACCATTAAGTAGGTTGTTTATGAATGCTTTAACCCAAGAGTTGGTTGAATTACTGAGCCTCGAAAAAATTGAGGAAAATATCTTTCGTGGACAAAGCCGTAATTTGGTTGGGAAGCGCGTTTTTGGTGGGCAAGTCTTAGGTCAGGCCCTGCGTGCGGCATCATATACGACGGATCGTCCAGCTCATTCTTTACATGCATACTTTTTATTTGGTGGCGATGTGAACGCGCCGATTATCTATGAAGTTGATCGGATTCGTGATGGCCGTAGTTTTGTCAGTCGCCAAGTGCGTGCTATTCAGCATGGTAAAACCATCTTTATGTGCATGGTGTCTTTTGCTGACAATGAAGAAGGGTTGAATTATCAAATCGGTGAGCCTGAGTATCCAACACCCGAGTCGTTAAAGTCTGAGGCTGAACTGAAAAAAATGATGGTGGAATTTGTGCCTGAAAATGTGCGTGCAAGTTTCATGCGCGATCGTCATGTGGAAATTCGTCCGATCAATCCACAGAACCCGTATCAGCCGCAGCCTGAAGCACCTGTGTATGCGCACTATATTCGCACGCATGACCGCATTGCAGCAGAGGTGGATGAGATTTCATTGCATCAAGCAATTGCGGCATTCTATTCAGATTTCACTTTAATGACCACAGCACTGCGCCCACATGGTTTAAGTTATCTTTCGCCAAGTTTGCAATGTGCGAGTATCGATCATGCTATGTATTTCCATAAACCCTTTCGCGTGGATGACTGGATGCTGTATGACATGGACGCCACAGTCAGTGCCAGTTCACGTGGTTTAAATTTTGGACGAATGTGGCAAAATGGTGAGTTGGTGTGTAGTACCACTCAAGAAGGTTTAATTCGGCTCCGCGAAATCGAAGCCCAATAAAGCCTGAGTAGAGAAAAAGCTGAGTGATATGACTCAGCTTTTTTATGGCTGATTTTATGACTGAAAGGTGGTCAGGGCAGAGCTATGAGTTGACCTTCAATTGTAACGCCTTCACCTTTTGGGCAGAGGCATATGGGGAAATGTGCAGTACTTGTGACAAAAAAATGCTCGATTCTAGTCTGTTCACATGGCATAGTTTCCCAAAGAAATCTTTGAAAAGCATGAAGCTATGAGCTTAAACACGCAAATTCTAATTGCAGCAATCTTCGGGGTCATCTTCGGATTTATTTTAAATCTTTTCCCTGAGACCGCTTTTTTAGACATGAGTTTGTATGGAATCGGGGTGGTCAGCAGTATTTTTATCGGTCTATTAAAAATGCTCTTGATTCCCCTTATTTTTAGCTCAATTGTGGTGGGGGTATCCAACTTACAAGCGGGTGGACAACTCTCCCGTGTTTGGAAAATTACGGTGGCATGTTGTGTCACCACCACGACTTTGGCCTTGATATTGGGTTTAAGCTGCGCGCATTTATTTGAAGTCGGCAAAGGTGTCGATATTGCCATGTTCCAAGACGCCATGGCCGCTCATCAAACTCCAGATACGCTCACCCCATCTTCGTTCTTCACCAACTTTATTCAAAATACGCTGATTAATCCCTTCAAAGCTTTTGCCGAAGGCAATGTTTTAGCGGTGGTGGTTTTTGCGCTGTTCATTGGAGTGGCACTGGTTAAAGGCGGCGAAAAATTCCGTACCGTGCGTAAGCTGAGTCAACAGTTCTTTGACATCATGATGCTGATGATTGGTTGGGTGATGAAGCTAGCCCCGCTAGGAATTTTTGCATTACTCGCCAAGTTGATTGCCACTGAAGATATTTCAGTATTGAGTCGTTTGGCTGAGTTTGCTGCTGTGGTAACGGGCACCACCATTTTTCATGGTCTGGTGGTTTTACCGCTATTGCTATGGATTTTTGGCAAGATGAATCCGATGACCTTTTTTAAAGGCACGCGTGTGGCGTTAATTACTGCTTTTGCCACCAGTTCAAGCTCGGCAACTATGCCTTTATCACTCAAGTGTGCGCAGGAAAATCTTGGTGTACGTCCGCAAACGGCGGGCTTTGTGATTCCGTTGGGGACGCAGCTCAATATGGATGGTACTGCGCTGTATGAGGCAGCGGCAGCTTTGTTTATTGCCAACTTGATGGGGCTAGATTTGACCGTGAGTCAACAGTTGGTGGTGTGTCTGACGGCGATGATTGCCTCTTTAGGTGCTCCGGGAATTCCGAGTGCAGGCATGGTTACCATGATTATGGTATTGCAGTCTGTAGGGCTTCCTGCTGAAGCGATTGCGATTTTATTGCCGATTGATCGCTTGCTGGATACCGTGCGTACTGTGGTGAATGTGCAAGGTGACATGATGATTAGTGTGGTGGTAGATCGACATACCAAGGATCTGGATGCACCTTTGCCCAATTTATCGAATCCTTCTTAAGTTTTGCTCTAAATTAAAAAAAGCAGCCGATTGAGCTGCTTTTTTATTTTGGGATTTAAGCGACTTTGAGCATGGCACGTTTAGCCGCTGGGGATTGGTCTAAGTAGGCAATCGCATCTTCTGTTTTGGCTTCGTGTACAGGATCATACCATGGTACCAAATAGCCAAATTGCTGTGAGATGAGCCATAACGGACTTGGCAACACTTGATGATTCCGTTTAGAAATAGACAGCCACTCACGCCAAATCCAAGGTTTAAACAGACTGGGTTGAATCGACTTAAAGCGGTCATCTTGCTTCATAATATGAGCTGCACCATCGACCCATAAACCCAGAACGGCAGCAATCACCACCAGACTTAAATAATAACGCGCAATATAGCCACCACCTAAATGTCGGTACAAATCAAATGCGACGGTACGGTGTTCAATTTCTTCTGCGCCGTGCCATTTGATCAAGTCTAACATCGCAGGGTCAGCGCCCATTTTTTCCCATTCGGTGTTGTCCAGTGCATATTTTCCAAGGACACAGGTCATGTGTTCCACCGTGGCAATAATACCGAGTCGAAACAGATCCCACTGGTGCTCAAGTGCTTTGGGTACAGTGAGATCAAGCGGTTTATCGGCCAGTAATTTTCCAAATAAGAAATCCATCAACTCTAGATTACGGGAGACATCAATATGTCTTTGGCTGAGATACTCTTTATTGGCTGAGTTGTGTGCCTGCGCATGCATGGCTTCTTGGCGGATAAAGGCTTGTACATCTTGCTTCAGCTTTTCATCGCTAATTTGCGGTAAGACTTTGTTATAGAGGCGGCAGAACCAGAACTCACCTGCGGGCAGAATCATATTAATTTCATTGATGAAATAGCTGGCAAAAGGTTGGTTGGGAATCCAATCAATCGGACTGTCTTGCCACTCAAATTTAACTTTGCGGGGCTTAATTGTGTAGGCAATAGAGGAACGAATTTTGTTTTTTTTCAATCGAGACCATAATTTCATATGCTGACCTATTTTTATATGTGTTGAACTTTTTCACGAGCTGAATAAAGTCAGTATAAAAAAAAGTCCCCGATTGTGATTAGCAATAGGGGACACAGATACAGCAATAGATGATGCTTTTATAGGTTGGCGTTTAAAACTTAAGCCTCAGACTGCGGTTTGGTTTCCACATCGTCTTCAGCTTCAAGATCCGTAGCGGCTTCAGTATCTTCATCGAATTCTTCTGTATCTAGCTCATCGGCTGTTGCATCTGGAATGCTGCTTAAGTCAAAGTGTTGGGCTTGGTCTAATGTAAAATTCAGTCGTCCGCCCATCACACTTGCCAGTTCTTCTAGGCCTTGTTTATTGAGGGAAGAGAACAATTGAATTGAGAAATCAAGTTTCATCTTTTTCAATTGGGCTTTAACTTCTTGCAATGCTTTAGAAGCAGGGCCACGGTTGAGTTTATCGGACTTGGTTAGCAGTACATGCACAAACAATTTACGTGAATAAGCCCATTCCAACATCATCACGTCAAAGTGTTGTAGTGGATGACGAATATCCATCAACAACACTAAGCCTTGTAAGCTTTTACGCTGAATCAGGTAATTTTCTAACTCTTTTTGCCACACGATTTTCATCGCTTCAGGCACGGCCGCATAACCATAACCAGGTAAGTCGACGAGACGTTGGTTAGGATTACCCAGACTGAAAAAGTTAATCATCTGCGTACGACCCGGTCTTTTTGAGGCACGAGCCAATTGCTTTTGGTTGGTTAAGGCATTGATCGCACTAGACTTACCTGCATTTGAACGACCCGCAAAGGCAATTTCATAGCCTGTATCTTCTACACACAGGTTGAGCTTCGGGGCACTCATTAAAAACTCTGCTTTACGCAGCCAGTTGAGAGCGCGCACAGCATATTCAGTAACTGCAGAATCTACCTTTTTTTCATAGCTAATTTTTTGCTTTGGGGCAGCAGCAATTTTACTGTTTTTGGATTTTCCTCGGCTGTGGTGCATAACTCAACTTCAATTTATGATCTACAATCAGCCATTATAATGGAAGTCGAGCAGGCAATCGACCTTTGCAGCGTAAAGTCCGTAATCTTGTTTATAAAAGACCTTAATCGGCGAGATTGATCAGGTTAATCGGCGAATGGGTTGTGAACTTATTTTGAGCCTCAGTACCCAGTACATCAGCTAATGTATATTGGTCTAAGCTGTGATAGAACTGATCCAACGCTTGATCTAAGATCCCTTTCAGTCCGCAATTCGAACGGAGTACGCAAGGTGGGGTGTTACATTCCACAATGTTCTGATCTGCTTGTAAGACCCGTACAATCTCACCCAGTCTTAAATGTAGGGTTTCTGGATTGAGTCGAATCCCACCGCCACGACCACGTGCAGTAATAATCCACTGCTGTTTCGCCATAAAGTGTACGATTTTCATCAAGTGGTTTTCAGACACTTGTAGAGCTTGCGCCAGTTCTGCGATGGTATGCGGCAGCGCTTTCGGCTGGGAAACATACATCAGAATTCGCAAAGCATAATCGGTAAATTTATTGAGCTGCATGAGGGTACTGATCGTTGATAAGCAAAAAACAAAGGGCTAGTCTAGCATAACCTGACTAACCCTCTCTATTTTATGCCGATGGCATGGGTTAGTGATGAACACCACCTGTGCCAAAAGCTTCACTGTGAATATTTTCGGCAGGAACACCACGGGCTATCAGGGCTTTTTGTTGCTCTGCCATAAATGGCATTGGGCCGCATAAGTAGTAATCTGCTTGAACAGGTAGAATCGCGCTATCAATGGTACTCAAATCAAGGCGACCCTTCGCATCATAATCTTGACCCAAAACATCGCTTTGATGTGGGAACTCATATGCAGTAAAGGTGCTTAAACGTGGGTATTTGGCTTTTAAGTCATGAATGTGTTGTTTCATAGCATGCACTTGTTTGCTGCGGCAGGCATGTACAAAAGTCACAGGCTCTGGCATATCCAAAGTCACCAACTGATTTAGCATCGCCACCATTGGCGTGAGGCCTACACCACCACTAATAAAGACATTGCGTTTATTTGGGTCAATTAGGTAGAAGTTACCTGTTGGTGCAGACACTTCAATTTCAGCACCTTCGGCTAAACCATGCAGGGTATTTGACACCCAGCCTCCTGCCAAATCGCCTTTTTCATCTTCGCGTTTGACCGAGATACGTAAATAGTCAGCTTGAGGGCTAGTTGAAAGGGTATATTGGCGAGGTTGTTTTAGACCAAGTTCCTCAACAAATACACGTACTGAAATGTACTGACCTGCTTCATATTTTGGTAAATCACCACCGTCCACAGGGGCAAGATAGAAAGAAGTGATTTCATCGCTTTCAACCACTTTTTTCGCAATTTTAAAGTTGCGCCAGCCTAACCAGCTACCTTTGGTTTGTTGATGTTGCTCATAAATCGCTTTTTCAGTGCTAATGAATAAATCAGCCAATTGACCATACGCCGCAGCCCAAGCATCTATCAATGGATCTTCCATTGAAATACTTAAAACTTCACTAATCGAATGGAGGAGGTTTTCCCCAACAATGTTGTAGTCGGGTGCTTGAATATTCAAGCTGACATGTTTGTGAGCGATCAGCTCAACCACAGGGAGCAATACTGAAGGATCTTCAATGTTTTCTGCATAGGCCAACACAGCACCCGCCAAAGCTTGGGCTTGAGCACCACTGCGCTGATGCCCCATATTAAAGGTTTCTTTTAAATTAGGATTATTGCCTAACATACGGTTATAAAAATAACCCGTGAGTGCGACACCATTTTCACGAAGGACAGGAACAGTTGCTTTTACAAGGTCAATTTGCTGCGGAGTCATGTTTGATCTCTCTTGGCTATCATTTATAAGATGTATTTAAAATATACCTTTAAAGATGTAATGTAAATACATCTTTTCAAGAAAAGCTTAATTTTTTTATGGAATATAATAATATCTCATAAATTTTGATTTTTAGATTTAAAAAGTAGATCACTTACGACCAAACAATGAGCCGAGTAAACCACGGACAATTTTTTGTCCCGTACTGCCCCCGAGGCTACGTGCTGCACTTTTAGCGAAGGTTCCTACTGTGTCTTGAATTAGCTTCTCACGCTGTTTTGCTTCACGTTCAGCTTCCTTCTGCTGTTCTTTCGCGATGCGCTCTTGCTCACGTACTTGTTGCTTGACCAGAGTCTCAGCTTCTTTGGCTTGTTGTTTCGCTAGCGCTTCTTGTTCTTTGGCTTGTTGTTTCGCTAGCGCTTCTTGTTCTTTGGCTTGTTGTTTCTCTTGTTCTATCTGTACGGCTTGTTGTTGGCGTTCAACCACTTTATTTTGTAGAAGTTCAAAGGCACTTTCACGGTCTAGGCTTTTTTCATAAATGCCTGCCACGATACTTTGTGAAATCAAGGTTTGACGTTGTTCTGGGCTAATGGGACTGAAAGACGAGTAGGGTGGCATCACCCATGCGCGCTCCACGACTTGTGGTGTGCCTTGTTCATCTAGGCAGCTAATCAGGGCTTCACCCACAGCTAGCTCAGTGATGGCTTGCTCAACCTTAAATTCAGGGTTGGCACGGAAGGTATCTGCAGCCGTTTTTACTGCTTTTTGATCTTTCGGGGTAAAGGCACGTAAGGCATGTTGTACGCGATTGCCGAGCTGCCCTAACACGCTTTCAGGCAAATCCAGTGGATTTTGCGTGACAAAGTAAATACCAACACCCTTGGAGCGGATCAGACGGACCACTTGTTCAATTTTTTCTTGCAGCGCTGCACTGGCATTATCAAACAGCAAATGTGCTTCATCAAAGAAGAACACCAGCTTGGGCTTGTCCATATCGCCAACTTCAGGCAGCTGTTCAAATAATTCTGAAAGCATCCAGAGCAGAAAAGTGGCATATAGCTTTGGGGTATTCATGAGTTTGTCTGCGGCTAGGATATTGATATAGCCATGACCATTACTGTCGGTCTGAATAAAGTCGAGAATATTTAAGCTGGGTTCCCCGAAGAATTGATCACCGCCTTGATCGGCTAGTGCCAATAAATTCCGTTGAATCGCGCCAAGGCTGGCAGGAGATAGGTTGCCATATTCGGCTTTAAACTCTGCGGCATGTTCACTGACATAACCGATCATGGCTTTTAAGTCTTTAAAGTCGATTAGTAACATGCCTTGATCATCAGCAATACGAAATACCGCAGAAAGTACCCCTTCTTGGGTATCATTCAAATTCAGCATACGTGCCAGCAACAGCGGGCCAATTTCGGTAATCGTGGTACGAATAGGATGACCTTGTTCAGCAAATAAATCCCAAAACACCACGGGGGATGCAGTAAAGGGAATGCTGTCGATGCCTAAACTTTTAATGCGTTCATCAAATTTGGGATTGGATGCACCTGCCTGCGCTAAGCTGGAAACATCACCTTTGGCATCGGCTAAAAATACGGGCACCCCGAGCCTGGAAAAACTTTCAGCCAACACCTTCAGGGTTACGGTTTTACCCGTCCCTGTTGCCCCTGCAATTAAGCCATGACGGTTGGCAAACTTTGAGTGTAGAACAACATCTTGTTGGGTATTCGTGGTTTTCTTGGCAATGGTGATCGGGGTGCTCATACTTTTTCCTATTCAATTTTTTTGTGATGGTTATTCAGTTGTTTTAGTGCGTTTTCTATATCTTGAATTAAATCGGCAGGATGTTCTAGTCCTATACAAAAGCGAACCAATAAACCTTGTTGTAAATGTGTATGCTCAAGTGCACGCATGTCTTTGAGGTCATACAGCATCACCAAACTGACAGGACCGCCCCAACTAAAGCCGAGTTTGAAGAGGGATAGGGCATCACAAAATTGACGAATATCCTGTAGATCAAATTCGGGCTTGAAAATGACACTGACCAAACCTGCACTGTGTTGATCGACACAAATGTCTTTCCAGTATGAATGACCCGCAGCACTCGGATTGGCAGGGTGTAAGACCTGCACAAATTCAGGTTGTTGTTCTAACCATGCCAGTAGCTGTAGCGCACTTTCAGACTGTGCGGCATATCGAACGCGCATTGACGCTAGACTGCGTTGGACTTGAGCAACATCATCCCCTGAGACACTAATGCCTTGAATGGCATGCGTGCGAAAGAGTTGATGATGTAAAGCTCGCTCACGTGTCACAACTGAGCCCATTAAAATGTCTCCGCCACCACTTGGGTACTTGGTCAAAGCATGTACCGTCACATCTACACTTAAGTGCTCATCACTAAAATGAAAAGCATTAAAGGCGAGGCCTGCGCCCCAAGTGTTGTCCAGAGCAGTCAGTACATGATGTGCTTGTGCCTTTTTCACCAGTCCGACCAAATCTGGAAACTCCAGTGTGACCGAGCCTGCGGCTTCTAGCCAAATCAGTTTTGCTTTTTCTGTCGGTTGGAAAGAGGACACATCAATAGGGTTATAAACACGAACATCAATGCCATAGCGTTTTTCTAGATTACGAAGATGCTCCATGTTTGGCCCATAAATATTATCTGCCACCCAAACTTCATCACCATGACTTAAAAAACATGAGTTCACTAGGTTTATGGCAGATAAACCACTCGGTGCCAATAAGCAGTAGGTTCCACCCTCAATTTGTGCAATGTTATCGCCTAACGTAAAGGTGGTGGGGGTGCCATGGGTGCCATAACTATAGTCATAGGCATCGGTCCAATGGCGATTAAACAGTGCATTGGTATCTTTAAAAATAATCGTCGATGCACGATACAGGGGAGGTTGGATTGTTGAAATGTACTGAGGCGCTTGTCTTGGTGCATGAACCAAGGCAGTTTGCGGATTTTTTTTCACGAATCGACTCTTCATAAAGCGCTAAATTGTTTTAGCTTAAGAGAAAGTTTCTAAATAGGCGAGAAAATTGAACAAATGTGAATAAAGGTAAGCAAAATAAAAAGTTGGCTTCAATTTTGCTAAATCATCTATAAGGATAGTAAAAAGAAGGCATAAGCGCATGACGTCGCATTTAAAAGTACATTATTTTCAGCATATTGCTGGTGAAGGGTTCGGCAGTTGCTATACGTATTTAAAACAACAAGGTGCAGTAATCAGTGCAACAGAGTTTTTTGCTTTACCTATAGATCAAGCCTTAGAGATAGAAGCTTTACCGAGTATTGAGGATGTCGACTTACTCATCATTATGGGCGGGACCATGAGTGTGAATGATGAAGTTAATTTTCCATGGTTAAAGATCGAGAAGCGTTGGTTAAGACGTTACTTGGCCGCAGGAAAACCCGCGATTGGTTTATGCTTGGGTGGGCAATTGATTGCCAATGCGCTCGGTGCCGCGGTCAGTCGCAATGAACAACAGGAGTTGGGTTGGGCGACAGTACGCAAAATCCAGCACGTCCCAACAGAATGCTTTGAGTTGCCTGAACAGTTTAATGTGATGCAATGGCATAGCGAGACCTTTGAAATTCCAAAAGGTGCTGTACATTTGGCTGAAAATACAGTCTGTCGTAATCAAATGTACCAAATTGGAAAGAATGTATTGGGTTTTCAATTTCACCCAGAGATCGTGCCAGAAACCTTGGCACTCTTTTTAGAAAATGATGACGAACTGAATAAGTTCTCGGGTCAATACGTGGCAACTGAAACTGAATTGAAAAAATCGCAAAAATTAAATTTTATTGAGGGAAATCAAATTCTTAATAGCGCAATTGATTATGTGTTGCGGCAAACAGTCTATTGATGCTTTTTTAAGCTACTGATAATCCAAACAAATTGAATATATTGTAAAAAATCAAAAATGGATTTGCTTATGCATTAAACAATGGCTATAATGAGCGACCCTTTAATGAAAGGGGGTTAACTGCGAATAAAGTAGTTAACATCGTGACAGTCGTGGCATCGATCATGACCTTAGTGATATTTCACTGCTCTTGACACTTACCTTTTAGTGGGGTGAGATGCGTCAGGAGTGATTCTTTATATATTTGGCTTGGAGTTTACTGGTATGTCTAACCAGAGAATTCGTATCCGTTTGAAGTCTTTTGATCACCGTTTAATTGATCAATCAGCTCAAGAAATCGTAGAAACAGCAAAACGTACTGGCGCACAAGTTTGTGGTCCAATTCCAATGCCTACACGCATTGAACGTTTTAACGTTTTAACATCACCACACGTTAACAAAGATGCGCGTGACCAATACGAGATCCGCACTTATAAACGTTTGATCGACATCGTTCAACCTACAGACAAAACTGTAGATGCATTGATGAAGTTAGATCTTGCAGCTGGTGTTGATGTTCAGATCGCATTGGGTTAAGGCTTTCGGGTTAATTAACGCTCTAAGTTAATTAGGCCGCTTTTTTAGAGGTTTATGCACATGGCTATTGGTTTAGTCGGTCGCAAGTGCGGTATGACACGTATCTTTACAGATGCTGGTGTTTCTGTGCCTGTTACAGTGATTGAGGTTGATCCTAACCGCATCACTCAAATCAAAACGCTTGAAACTGATGGTTATCAAGCGATTCAAATCACTACTGGTGAACGTCGCGAATCTCGCGTAACTAACGCTCAGAAAGGTCACTTCGCGAAAGCGGGTGTTGCTGCTGGTCGTCTAGTTCAAGAATTCCGTGCAACAGAAGCTGATCTTGAAGGTCGTGAAGTTGGTGGAACTATCGGTGTAGACATGTTCACAGTTGGTCAAGTAGTTGACGTAACTGGTCAGTCGAAAGGTAAAGGTTTCCAAGGTGGTGTTAAGCGTTGGAACTTCCGTACGCAAGATGCGACTCACGGTAACTCACTTTCTCACCGTGTTCTGGGTTCTACAGGTCAAAACCAGACTCCTGGTCGCGTATTCAAAGGCAAAAAAATGGCTGGCCATTTAGGTGCTGAACGCGTAACTGTACAGGGTCTAGAAATTGTATCTATCGACGCAGAACGTTCAGTTTTAGTAGTGAAAGGTGCAATTCCTGGCGCTACTGGTGGTGACGTAACTGTTCGTCCTACGATCAAGGCCTGAGGGGAAATAACGTGAATTTAAATACTGTTTCCGGCTCTGCTGTTGAATTATCAGAAGTTGCGTTCGGTCGTGAATTCAATGAAGCTCTTGTACACCAGGTTGTTACAGCTTATTTAGCTGGTGGCCGTCAAGGTTCAAAAGCTCAGAAATCACGTGCAGACGTTTCTGGCGGTGGCAAAAAGCCATTCCGTCAAAAAGGTACTGGTCGCGCTCGTGCTGGTTCTATTCGTAGCCCAATCTGGGTAGGTGGTGGTAAAACTTTTGCTGCTCGCCCACAAGATTGGTCTCAAAAAGTTAACCGCAAAATGTATCGCGGTGCAATGCAATGTATCTTAGCTGAACTTGTTCGCCAAGATCGTCTTGTATTGGTTGAAGAGTTTGCTGTTGCTGCTCCAAAAACTAAAGAGTTGCTTGCAAAACTTAACGACTTGAATGCTACTCGTGCATTGATCGTTACAGAATCTGTAGATGAGAATCTATACCTTGCAGCGCGCAACATTCCACACGTTGATGTGGTTGATGCTGCTGCTATCGATCCTGTTAGCTTGATTGCGTTCGATAAAGTTGTTATGTCTGTAGCTGCTGCTAAGAAAATTGAGGTAGAACTCGGATGAACAACGAACGTATCTATCAAGTCCTACAAGGACCTGTATTCTCAGAGAAAGCACAAGTTTTAGGCGAAACTGCTGGTGTTCAAGTTTTCAAAGTTGCACTTGATGCAAACAAGCTTGAAATCAAAAAAGCTGTTGAGCAATTGTTTGGTGTTCAGGTTGTTAAAGTTAACACAACGATCACTAAAGGTAAGACTAAACGCTTTGGTAAAACATTGGGACGTCGTTCTGATGTTAAAAAAGCATACGTCACCCTGAAAGCTGGCCAAGATGTTGAAATGGCTGACTTGGGCGATACCGCTGAAAGCGCAGCGGAATAAGGACGAGAATTATGCCAATTCAAAAATGTAAGCCAACGTCTCCTGGACGTCGCTTTGTAGAGAAAGTCGTTCACGACCATCTTCACAAAGGTGCGCCTTATGCTCCGTTGGTTGAAGCTAAAAAACGTACTGGTGGTCGTAATAACAACGGTCACATCACGACTCGTCACGTTGGTGGCGGTCACAAGCAGCACTACCGTCTAGTTGACTTTAAACGTAACAAAGATGGTATTCCTGCAACTGTAGAGCGTATTGAATACGATCCTAACCGTACAGCACACATTGCACTAGTATTGTATGCTGATGGTGAGCGTCGCTACATCATCGCGCCTAAAGGCCTTCGCGCTGGCGATAAAGTTCAATCTGGTAACGATGCTCCAATTCGTCCAGGTAACTGTTTACCGCTTCGCAATATGCCTATCGGTTCTACTCTTCACAACATCGAACTTAAAATCGGTAAAGGCGCGCAATTAGCTCGTTCTGCTGGTACTTCAGTTCAGTTGTTGGGTCGTGACGGTTCTTACGCTATCGTTCGTTTACGTTCTGGTGAAATGCGTAAAATTCACGTTGAGTGCCGTGCAGTTCTTGGTGAAGTTTCTAACCAAGAAAGCAACCTTCGTTCACTTGGTAAAGCAGGTGCAGCACGCTGGCGTGGCGTTCGTCCTACCGTTCGTGGTATGGCGATGAACCCAGTAGATCACCCGCACGGTGGTGGTGAAGGTCGTAGCAAAGGTATTCAACCTGTAAGCCCATGGGGTCAAAAAGCTAAAGGGTACAAGACACGTACCAATAAGCGTACGACTAAGATGATTATTCGCGACCGTCGCGTTAAGTAACAAGTAAAGGAATCTGACAATGCCTCGTTCTCTGAAAAAAGGCCCATTCGTCGATGCGCACTTGTTCGCTAAGGTTGAAGCGGCTATCGCGGCTAATAACCGTAAGCCGATCAAAACTTGGTCGCGTCGTTCGATGATCCTCCCAGATTTTGTTGGTTTAACAATTTCTGTACATAATGGCCGTAACCATGTTCCAGTGATCGTATCTGAACATATGGTTGGTCACAAACTTGGTGAATTCGCGCCAACTCGTACCTATCGTGGTCACGGTGTTGACAAGAAATCTAAACGTTAAGGTGCTATGATGGAAGTTACTGCTAAATTACGCGGTGCCGCTATCTCGGCACAAAAAACTCGTTTGGTTGCAGACCTAATCCGTGGCAAATCTGTTGCTCACGCGCTTAATATTCTCAACTTCAGCAACAAAAAAGCTGCAGTTTTGGTTAAAAAAGCATTGGAATCTGCAATTGCAAACGCTGAACACAATAACAGTTTAGATGTAGACGACCTTAAGGTTACTACGATTTACGTTGATGAAGGCACTAGCCTTAAACGTATTATGCCACGTGCTAAAGGCCGTGCAGATCGTATTACTAAGCGTACTTGTCACATTACCGTTAAGGTAGGGGTTTGATATGGGTCAGAAGGTTCATCCAATCGGTATCCGCCTTGGTGTTGTAAAACGTCATAACGCCAACTGGTATGCGAGTCCGAAACAATACGCTGAATACTTGCTTAAAGATCTTCAAGTTCGTGAGTTTTTAACTAAAAAACTTAAGAATGCAATGATCAGCAATATTCTTATCGAACGTCCTACGGGCGCTGCTAAAGTAACTATTAGCACTGCACGTCCTGGTATCGTTATCGGTAAAAAAGGCGAAGACATTGAGAAACTACAGCGTGAACTTACTCAAATTATGGGTATTCCAGCGCAAGTAAGTATCAATGAAATCGATCGCCCAGACTTAGACGCTCGTTTAGTTGCTGAAGCTATCGCTTCTCAATTAGAAAAACGTGTAATGTTCCGTCGTGCTATGAAGCGTGCGGTTCAAAACACAATGCGTGCTGGTGCTAAAGGTATCAAAGTTGAAGTATCAGGCCGTTTAGGTGGTGCTGAGATTGCTCGTACTGAGTGGTATCGTGAAGGTCGCGTACCTTTGCATACACTTCGTGCAGACATCGATTATTCAACTATGCGTGCTGAAACGACTTACGGTACGATTGGTGTTAAAGTTTGGATCTTCCGTGGTGAGATCTTGGGTGGCATGAAACAAGTCATGAACCCAGCTCCAGCTGAAGAACGTCCAGCTAAACGCGGTCGTGGTCGTGGTGAAGGTCAAGAGCGTCGTGGTCGTCGCAATGATCGTTCTGCTGAAAAAGGAGAATAATCCATGTTACAACCTAAACGTACTAAATTCCGTAAAGTGCAGAAAGGCCGTAACACTGGTCTAGCTCACCGCGGTAGCTCGGTATCTTTTGGTACAATCGCACTTAAATCTGTTGAGCGTGGTCAAATGACTGCTCGTCAAATTGAAGCAGCGCGTCGTACAATCAGCCGTCGTATTAAACGTGGTGGTAAGATCTTTATCCGTGTTTTCCCAGACAAGCCGATTACTTCTAAGCCTCTTGAAGTGCGTATGGGTAAAGGTAAAGGTTCTGTGGAATACTGGGTTTGTCAAATCAAACCAGGTAAAGTCTTGTACGAAATTGATGGTGTTAACGAAGAATTGGCTCGCGAAGCGTTTACGCTTGCAGCTGCTAAACTTCCGTTTAAAACCACTATCGTGACTCGGACGGTAATGTAATGAAAACTAAAGATCTACGTGAAAAGTCGGTAGAAGAGTTGACAGCTTTGCTTGATGAGCAACAGCTTAACCAATTCCGTCTTCGTATGGCAAAAGCAACTGGTCAATTGGGTAAATCGCACGAAGTTGCACTTACTCGTAAGACAATTGCTCGTATTAAGACACTCCTTACCGAAAAACAGGGGAACGGACAATGAGTGAACAAACAGTTCGCACGTTAACCGGCAAAGTAGTAAGCGACAAAATGGACAAGTCTATTGTTGTACTTATCGAACGCCGCGTTCAACACCCGTTGTATGGCAAATCAATCCGCCGTTCAACTAAATTACATGCTCACGATGAGAACAACACAGCTAAAACTGGCGACGTTGTGACTATCAAAGAAAGCCGCCCAATTTCTAAAACTAAGTCTTGGACTCTAGTTGAAGTTGTTGAAGCTGCTGCTGAGTAATTAGACGTATCTGTTGCATCATCGGTTAATTTCGAGTACTCTTTGAGCCTTTCGAAATTGTGACCGGTGATGCTCGGTTTTGGAGTAGGGCAATGATTCAAACCGAAAGTATGCTAGACGTAGCAGACAATAGTGGTGCTCGCCGCGTACAATGTATTAAAGTACTTGGTGGTTCACACCGTCGTTATGCTTCTGTTGGCGACATTATTAAAGTTACTGTAAAAGAAGCTATTCCACGCGCACGTGTTAAAAAAGGTGACGTGATGAATGCTGTTGTAGTTCGTACAAAATTCGGTATCCGTCGTCCAGACGGTTCAGTGATTCGTTTCGACGATAACGCTGCTGTTATTTTGAACAACAACAAAGCGCCGATTGCAACTCGTATTTTCGGACCAGTGACTCGTGAACTTCGTACTGAACAGTTCATGAAAATTATTTCACTGGCTCCTGAAGTTCTATAAGAGGCAATCATGGCTAAGATTAAAAAAGGCGATCAAGTTATTGTGATCGCAGGTAAAGAAAAAGGCAAACAGGGTACTGTTCTGTCTGTTTCAAATGACCGTGTTATGGTTGAAGGCCTTAACTTGGTTAAGAAGCATCAAAAGCCGAACCGTGCAACAGGTGCTGAAGGCGCTGTAGTTACACAAGAAGCTTCGCTTCATATCTCTAATGTGGCAATTTTTAATGCTACAACCCAAAAGGCTGACCGTGTTGGTTACCAAGTGACTGAAGGCGTGAAAACTCGCGTTTACAAGTCAAATGGTGAATCAGTGGCGGTAGCGAAGTAATAGGTTGAAAAGGCAATGGCCAGACTTAAAACGCGTTACAACGACGAACTTAAGGCTCAATTACAAGAGACTTTAGCCGTTAAAAATGTGATGGATATTCCTCGCATTACTAAAATCACGATCAACATGGGTGTTGGCGCAGCTGCTGCTGACAAAAAACTCCTTGATGGTGCTCTTGCTGATATGCAAGCTATCGCTGGTCAAAAACCAGTTCTTACGTTAGCTCGCAAATCAATCGCTGGTTTCAAAATCCGTGATGGTTGGCCGATTGGTTGTAAAGTTACTTTACGCGGCGAACGTATGTACGAATTCTTAGACCGTCTAATCTCGATTGCGATCCCTCGTATCCGTGACTTCCGTGGTTTCTCTGCGAAATCATTTGATGGTCGCGGCAACTACTCAATGGGTCTTAAGGAACAAATCATGTTCCCTGAAATCGATTTTGATAAGATTGATCGTATTCGTGGTATGGATATTACCATCACTACGACTGCTCGCACCGATGACGAAGGCCGTGCGCTTATGCGTGCATTCGGCTTCCCGTTCAAATAAGAGGTCGATATGGCTAAGAAAAGTATGATTAATCGCGAATTGAAACGCGAAGCTACTGTTGCTAAATACGCTGCAAAACGTGCTGAATTAAAAGCTGTTATTGCAAACGTAAATGCTAGCGACGAAGAGCGTTTCGAAGCGATGATGAAATTCCAAGCATTACCACGTAATGCGTCTCCAGTACGTTTACGTAACCGTTGTGGTTTAACTGGTCGTCCTCATGGTTACTTCCGTAAGTTCGGTTTAAGCCGTAACAAATTACGCGATACAGTAATGCAAGGTGATGTACCGGGCGTTGTTAAGGCAAGCTGGTAAGGAGCGCTATAGATGAGTATGCAAGATACCGTTGCCGACATGTTAACTCGTGTTCGTAACGCGCAAATGGCAAAGAAACAAACAGTTTCTATGCCTAACTCTAAGTTGAAGGTTGCTATTGCAAACGTTCTTCAACAAGAAGGTTACATTTCAAACGTAGAAGTTGCGGATGCTGAAGGCAAAGCAACTCTTACTTTGACTTTAAAGTATTTCGAAGGCAAACCAGTTATCGAAACTGTGAAACGCGTAAGCCGTCCAGGTCTACGTCAGTATCGCGGTAAAGATGCACTTCCGAGCGTTAAGCAAGGTTTAGGTATTGCAATTGTTTCTACAAGCAAAGGCATCATGACTGATCGCGCTGCACGTGCTGCAGGTATCGGTGGTGAAGTTATTGCTTTTGTTTCTTAATAGGTGATTCCTCATGTCTCGTGTGGCTAAAGCCCCAGTAACTGTACCTAACGGTGTAGCAGTTACTCAGAACGGCCGGCAGGTCGAAGTGAAAGGTAGCAAAGGTACTTTGTCTTTCACCCTGCATGCGCTGGTCGAGCTTAAACAGGAAGACGGTATTTTAGCGATTGCTCCAAAAGCTGAGTCGAAAGACGCTTGGATGCAAGCTGGTACTGCTCGCGCTGTGCTTAATAACCTTGTAAAAGGTGTGAGCGAAGGCTTCGAACGTAAGTTACAACTTATCGGTGTTGGTTATAAAGCTGCGGTTAAAGGTAACATTGTTAACCTTAACCTTGGTTTCTCTCACCCGATCGACTATACGCTTCCTGAAGGTGTAACTGCTGAAACTCCTACAGCAACTGAAATCATTCTTAAATCTGCTGATAAAGCACGTTTAGGTCAGGTTGCTGCAGATATCCGTGGTTACCGTCCACCAGAGCCTTATAAAGGTAAAGGTGTTCGTTATTCTGACGAAGTTGTACTTCGTAAAGAAGCTAAGAAGAAATAAGGCGCGAGGTTCTTATGAACGAAAAGAAACAATCCCGTTTGCGTCGTGCGAAAAGCACACGCTTGCACATCCGTGCGTTGGGTGCGACTCGTTTGTGTGTAAACCGCACTCCGCGTCACATCTACGCTCAAGTTATTTCAGCAGATGGTGGCAAAGTTTTAGCGCAAGCTTCAACTTTAGATGCTACTTTACGTGCTGGTACAACTGGTAACGTTGAAGCAGCTACTAAAGTAGGTGCTTTAATCGCAGAACGCGCTAAAGCAGCTGGTGTTACTAAAGTTGCATTTGACCGTTCTGGTTTCAAATATCATGGTCGTATCAAAGCCTTGGCTGATGCTGCTCGTGAAAACGGCTTGGAGTTCTAATCATGGCTAAAGTTGAACAAAACGAAGGTCTTGTTGAAAAGCTGGTTGCCGTTGATCGTGTAGCCAAAGTTGTTAAGGGTGGTCGTATCTTCTCTTTCACAGCATTGACTGTGGTTGGTGATGGTAATGGTCGTGTAGGTTTTGGTCGTGGTAAAGCACGTGAAGTTCCAGCTGCTATTTCTAAAGCACTTGAAGCTGCTCGTCGCAACATGATTACTGTTGACCTTGTTAACGGTACTGTACAGCACCCTATTAACGCGCGTCACGGTGCAAGCCGTGTTTACATGCAACCTGCTTCTGAAGGTACTGGTGTAATCGCTGGTGGTGCTATGCGTGCAGTTCTAGAAGCTGTAGGCGTACGTAACGTATTAACAAAATGTTATGGTTCTACTAACGCTGCAAACGTAGTAAACGCGACTTTTAATGGTCTGCGTGATATGACTTCTCCTGAGAAGGTTGCTGCGAAACGTGGTCTTACAGTAGAACAAATTCAAGGGTAATCAATCATGAAAACGATTAAAGTTACCCAGACTAAATCTTCTGCGCATCGCTTGAAAAATCACAAGCTTAGCCTACAAGGTTTAGGTCTGCGTCGTATTGGTCATACTGTAGAAGTGCAAGATACGCCTTCTAACCGTGGTATGATCAACCAAGTCTACTATATGGTTAGTGTAGAGGAATAAGCCATGACTCTGCGTTTAAATGAGCTTGCACCTGCTGAAGGTGCAAAACGTGAAAATCGTCGTCTAGGCCGTGGTATCGGTTCTGGCGTTGGTAAGACTGGTGGCCGTGGTGTCAAAGGTCAGAATTCACGTAAGAGCGGTGGTACTCGTCCAGGCTTTGAAGGTGGTCAAACTGCATTATATCGCCGTTTACCTAAATTCGGTTTCACTAGCCAAATCGCTTTGAAAACTGCTGAAGTACGTTTATCTGAGCTTACTAAAGTTGAAGGCGACATCGTTAGCCTAGAAACTTTAAAAGCTGCAAACGTTGTACGTAAAGATATGTTACGTGCTCGTATCGTACTTTCTGGTGAAATTACTCGTGCATTCACTGTTCAAGGTGTTGCTGTGACTAAAGGCGCTAAAGCTGCTGTTGAAGCTGCTGGCGGTAAAGTCGAGGAGTAATCGCTAGTGTCTATGTCTCCTAGTTCTTCAGGTCATGTCAATATGATGAAAGGCCAGCCATTTCATGTGAAATACCGTGAAATTATTCGCCGCATGATGTTTCTCATCGGTGCATTATTGGTTTTTCGACTAGGAGCACATATTCCAGTACCAGGCATTAATAATGCCGCACTTGAAAATCTTTTTAATGCAAACCAAGGCACGATCCTTGGTTTGTTTAACATGTTTTCGGGTGGTGCATTAGAGCGTATGTCCATTCTTGCTCTTGGGATTATGCCGTACATTTCTGCATCGATTATCGTGCAGTTAATGTCTACAGTTATTCCTTCGCTGGAAGCTTTAAAGAAAGAAGGCGAACAAGGCAAGCGTAAGATTAATCAATATACGCGACAGGGTACATTGTTCCTTGCACTCGTGCAGGCAATTGGGATGTGTGCTGGTCTGATCAGTCAAGGGATTACCTTAACTGCAGGTCTGGCTTTCTACGTACCAGCTGTAACCTCTTTGGTTGCAGGTACAATGTTCTTGATGTGGTTAGGTGAGCAAATTACCGAACGTGGGGTGGGCAATGGTATTTCCATGATCATCTTCGCCGGTATCGTTGCAGGTTTGCCGAATTTAATTCTGCAATCAATATCATCAGTAGATAATGGTCAAACCAGTCTAATCGGCTTGGTTGTTTTTGGCGTGTTGTCTCTGGCTGTATTAGCTGCAATTGTGTTTATTGAGAAGGCGCAACGTCGTATTCCAGTAAACTATGCTCAAAAACAACAAGGACGTCGTGTATTTACTGCACAACAGTCGCATTTGCCATTAAAAATTAATATGGCTGGTGTGATCCCTGCGATTTTCGCAAGTTCATTGCTTTTGTTCCCTGCGAGCTTAGGGCAATGGGTGGGTAGTGCAGATCCGAATGCGGGTATTATCAAACGTAGTTTGCAAGATTTGGCATTGGTGCTTTCGCCTGGTCAGCCGTTGTATTTGGTGCTCTTTGGTGCGTTAATTATCTTTTTCTGTTACTTTTATACAGCGCTTGTATTTAGCCCGAAAGAAGTATCGGAAAACTTGAAACGCAGCGGGGCTTATGTACCTGGTATTCGTCCAGGTGAGCAAACTGCTCGTTACTTAGATCATATTCTTAACCGTTTGACATTTATTGGTGCGATTTATATCACCATCATTTGCTTAATGCCGATGATTTTACAAAGCTCATTTGGTATTCCATTCTCTTTAGGTGGAACATCTTTGCTCATTGTTGTGGTGGTAGTGATGGACTTTATGGCTCAGCTGCAAGCTCATCTCACCTCGCATCAGTACGATAATCAAACGTTAATGAGAAAAACGACTGCTCATCCTAAGGGATAAGCGCACTTGAGGTTTCATCATGAAAGTACAAGCTTCTGTAAAGAAAATTTGTGGTAGCTGTAAAGTTATCCGTCGTAATGGGGTTATTCGCGTAATTTGTAGCGCAGAACCTCGTCATAAGCAGCGTCAAGGTTAATCTGATCAAGACCTGTTGATTTCAGTAGGCTAATTAGGTTATTATCCGCCCCTCAAGATTTTTGTGGGGCGGTTGATTGTCTTAACTGCCTTTTTGGAGAAAATTGAATGGCTCGTATTGCCGGTGTAAACATTCCGGATAACAAGCATGCTGTTATCTCTCTAACGTACATCTTTGGTGTAGGTCGCCACACTGCTAAGAATATCTTGGCTGCTGTTGGTATTGCGCCGACTACAAAGATCCGTGAATTAGATGACGCTCAGCTTGATGCGATTCGTGCAGAAGTTGCTAAGGTTCCGACCGAAGGTGATTTACGTCGCGAAATTTCCATGAACATTAAACGTTTAATGGATTTAGGCTGCTACCGCGGTCTTCGTCATCGTCGCAGCTTGCCTGTCCGTGGACAACGCACCAAAACTAACGCACGTACCCGTAAAGGTCCGCGCAAACCTATTAAGAAATAAGATTTCTGGAAGCTAAAAGATGGCTAAAGATACTCGCACACGCAAGAAGGTCACTCGTACCGTCTCTGAAGGTGTTGCACACATTCACGCTTCTTTTAATAACACCATTGTGACTATTACCGATCGTCAAGGTAATGCACTGGCTTGGGCTACCTCTGGTGGACAAGGCTTCCGTGGATCACGTAAATCAACTCCGTTTGCTGCTCAGGTAGCTGCTGAAGTTGCTGGTAAAGCTGCTTTAGACTACGGTTTGAAAAACTTGGACGTCCTTGTAAAAGGTCCTGGTCCTGGTCGTGAATCTGCGGTTCGTGCTTTAGGTGCAGTGGGTTATAAAATTAACAGCATTACCGATGTGACGCCAATCCCGCACAACGGTTGCCGTCCACCTAAAAAACGTCGCGTGTAAGGAGAAACATTCATGGCTCGTTATATTGGTCCAAAATGCAAACTCTCTCGCCGCGAAGGGACAGACCTGCAATTAAAATCTGGCGTTAAACCATTTGACGTCAAAACTAAAAAAGCTGCTAAAGCTCCTGGCCAACATGGCGGAGCGCGTGGTGGCAAACAATCTGAGTACTCACTACAATTACGTGAAAAACAAAAAGTACGTCGTATGTACGGTGTTTTAGAGCGTCAATTTAGTAATTACTATAAAGAAGCTGCTCGTGTGAAAGGCGCAACTGGTGAAAACTTGTTGAAACTGCTTGAAAGCCGTCTTGATAACGTCGTTTATCGCATGGGTTTTGGTTCTACACGTGCAGAAGCTCGTCAGCTTGTATCTCACCGCTCGATCACTTTGAATGGCCGTCGTGTTAACATCGCGTCTATCCAAGTTAAAGCTGGTGATGTAATTGCTGTGCATGAAGGTGCTAAACAACAATTGCGTATCAAAAACGCAGTTGAATTAGCTGCACAACGTGGTATTCCTTCTTGGATGGAAATTGACCATTCTAAGTTGGAAGGTACGTTTAAAGCTGCACCAGATCGTTCAGATTTACCTGCTGAAATCAACGAAAGCTTGATTGTAGAATTGTATTCTAAATAATCCTTGAGGTAGCAATATGACGCGTACTGCAAATGAGTTTCTAACTCCGCAAGCGATCAAGGTCGAAGCGGTTAGCGGGACCTCGGCAAAAGTTATTCTAGAACCCTTAGAGCGTGGCTTTGGTCATACTCTGGGCAATGCTTTACGTCGCATCCTTCTTTCTTCTTTACCTGGCGCTGCTGTGGTTGAAGTTGAGATTGAAGGTGTCGAGCACGAGTACAGTACTTTGGAAGGCTTGCAGCAGGACATCGTCGAGCTCTTGCTGAACCTAAAAGGATTGTCTATTAAGCTGTTCGATCAAAATGAAGCTTATTTGACATTAGAGAAACAAGGTCCTGGCGACGTAACTGCCGCTGACCTTCGTTTACCTCATAATGTTGAAGTGGTTAACCCTGAACATTTGATCGGTACTTTAAGTGCTTCAGGCTCATTAAAAATGCGCTTGAAAGTTTCTCAAGGTCGTGGTTATGAAACTTCTGACTCGCGTTTCCCAGAAGGCGAGACTCGCCCTGTAGGTCGCTTACAGTTAGATGCTTCTTATAGCCCAATCAAACGTGTGTCTTATACAGTGGAAAACGCTCGTGTAGAACAACGTACAGACCTTGATAAATTGGTCATTGATCTTGAGACCAACGGTACAGTTGATCCTGAAGAAGCGATCCGCAAAGCGGCAACAATCTTGCAACAACAAATTGCAATTTTTGTTGACCTTCAGAAAGATCAAGCTCCTGTTGCTCAAGAACCTCGTGAAGAAGTTGATCCGATTTTGCTTCGTCCAGTAGATGATCTAGAGCTTACTGTTCGTTCTGCTAACTGTTTGAAAGCAGAAAACATTTACTACATTGGTGATCTTGTACAGCGCACTGAGGTTGAGTTACTCAAAACTCCTAACCTTGGTAAGAAATCGCTTACTGAGATCAAAGATGTTCTGGCTTCAAAAGGCTTACAACTCGGCATGCGTTTAGAGAACTGGCCACCAGCTAGTCTCCGTATGGACGATCGTTTCGCCTATCGTAGCCGTTAATTAAGTAGGACTATCACCATGCGTCATCGTAATAGTGGTGTGAAATTAGGCCGTACAAGCAGCCATCGTAAAGCGATGTTTCAAAACATGGCTAACTCTTTGTTTGAGCACGAGTTGATCAAAACAACTGTGCCTAAAGCAAAAGAGTTACGTCGTGTAGCTGAGCCTTTAATCACTTTAGCTAAAAACGATACTGTTGCAAACCGTCGCTTAGCGTTTGCTCGTACTCGTTCAGCAGCAACTGTTGGTAAATTATTTACCGTTCTTGGCCCTCGTTACAAAGAACGTAACGGCGGTTATCTACGTGTTCTTAAAGCGGGCTTCCGTGCAGGTGATGCTGCGCCGATGGCTTACGTTGAACTAGTAGATCGCGAAGTTAAATAATTTCGTAGAACTATTCAGTTGTTCTTAGAAAAAGACCAGTGTTTCACTGGTCTTTTTTTATGGGTTTTTGTTCGATAATCTTTGTATTTTGGCCTGTAGTGACATATTTTACGACAGATCTGCTTAAACTTGACATTGTGTATTGTCAGTTTTGTGGTTTAATAAGAACAGAATATAAGACAGGATAAAAACAACATGGATAAGCACGTCGATCTGCTCATTGTAGGTGCTGGTATTTCAGGCATTGGCCTTGCTGCACATTTAACCAAGCATTGCCCACAACGTTCGTTTGAAATTATTGAACGTCGTGACAGCTTTGGTGGAACATGGGATTTATTTAAATACCCAGGTATTCGTTCTGATTCCGATATGTCGACGTTTGGTTTTAATTTTAAACCGTGGCAACAAGCCAGCGTTTTGGCAGATGGTTCTTCGATTAAGGGCTATTTGGCGGAAGTCATTGATGAACAGAAACTCAAAGAAAAAATTCATTTTAAGCATCGCGTACTCAGCGCCAATTATGATTCTGCTCAGAAAAAGTGGCAGGTAGTGATTGAGAATGCAAAAGGCAAAAAAGAAAACTGGATTGCAAATTTTGTGTTTGGCTGTACAGGCTATTATAACTACGACCAAGGCTACCAACCTGATTTTCCAAATAAAGAAGTATTTAAAGGCGAGTTTGTAAATCCACAGTTTTGGCCTGAAAAATTAGATTATACAGGTAAAAAAGTCGTCATTATTGGTAGTGGTGCGACAGCGATTACACTGGTGCCTGCGATGGCCAAAGGTGGGGCGGCGCATGTCACTATGCTACAACGCTCTCCAACCTATATTGCTTCGGTACCATCGATTGATTTTGTGTATGACAAAATGCGTAAAGTGTTACCTGAAGATGTGGCTTATAAGCTGACCCGTGCACGTAATATTGGGATGCAGCGCGGGATTTATGCACTCGCGCAGAAGCAACCGAAATTGCTACGCCGACTGCTGCTACAGTCGATTAAGATGCAGCTCAAAGGTAAAGTGGACATGAAACACTTCACCCCAGAATATAATCCTTGGGATCAACGTTTATGTGTGGTGCCAGATGGTGATTTATTTAAAATTCTTCGTTCAGGTCAAGCCAGTGTTGAAACAGATCAGATTGAGAGTTTTACTGAAACGGGTCTTCAATTAAAATCTGGTCAGCATTTAGAGGCCGATATTGTCGTCTCAGCCACAGGTCTAGAAATTCAAATCTTGGGTGGTATACAAGCAACCATTGATGGCAAACCGTTAGATACCTCTAAACATATGTTGTATCAGGGCGTGATGGTCAGTGATGTACCGAATATGGCGATGATTATTGGCTATATTAATGCGTCATGGACCTTGAAAGTGGATATTGCTGCTGAATATATTTGTCGTTTACTCAACTATATGGATCAAAAGCAGTGGGTAGAAGTAATCCCGCAGGGGGATGCGACAGAGCTCATGGATGATACGGTTATGGGTAGTTTGAGTTCAGGTTATATTGCTCGTGCCGCTAATGTGATGCCAAAACAGGGTAAACATGCGCCATGGAAAGTCAGCAATAATTATCTTGCGGATCGGAAAACATTGAAAAGTGCTTCTTTTGAGGATGGAGTACTGAAATTTGCTAAACGTGATGCAGCATTGGACAAGAAACCTAAACTGGTGTCTTAGGCTGAGTGGTTGATTTTAAAAGGAGCGTAACGCTCCTTTTTTATGGAAATGACTTTAGGGTGTTCTGTTTTTACTTTCTTAAACGGTAGGACTGGTGGATGATTTTAAAAACTTAAAAGATAAAGAATAGGGAATATTTTGAATATCTTAGAACAAAGTTACCAAGTCCCATCTGCGTCAAATATGATTCATGCCAAAAAATGGCACACTGATGCAGCAGATCATACTTTAGCTCCGATTATTTTAATGCACGATTCATTAGGTTGTGTGGCTTTGTGGCGGGATTTTCCTGCCCGACTGGCACAAGCGACTGCGCGCGTGGTCTATGCCTATGATCGATTGGGTTTTGGTTTATCTGATGTGAGTACGCAGCCCTTGGTGCATAGTTTTGTCATCACTGAAGCAGAACAGTCCTTTAAAGCTGTATTGGATTATTTTTCGATCCAGAATTTTGTCATCCTCGGGCATAGTGTGGGTGGGGGTATGTCTGTTGCGGTTGCTGCGGCGTATCCAGAGCGTTGCCAAGGATTAA
Source organism: Acinetobacter sp. (assembly GCF_036666595.1). Taxonomy (GTDB): domain Bacteria; phylum Pseudomonadota; class Gammaproteobacteria; order Pseudomonadales; family Moraxellaceae; genus Acinetobacter. Next base: position 199,393 of record NZ_JAVWVO010000004.1, read on the forward strand.
TTTCAATCTCTGCACAGTATGCGGTTGAAGCACTGACACTGAGGGGGATAAGTGAAGCGAAAGTTGGCTTTCAACAAGCGGGACAAATGGAGCGTTTGGAGAGGTATCACCCAGAAAAGGTGCAGTGGGTGCTTGATGCATGGACCGAAACATGGCTATCGCCCATTTTCCAAGATTGGAATTTGTCCAGTGTGATTGATGGTGTGCGTTGTCCAACGTTGGTTATTCATGGTGAACTGGATGAATACGGCAGTACGGCACAACCCCAGCAGATTTTTGAAGGGGTGTCTGGGCAGGCTGAACTGCACATTTTAGAAGGTCTACACCATATGCCACATAAAGAGCAACCAGAGTTGGTGGTTGCTTTGATTGCTGAGTTTCATCAAGCACATTGTTAAAAGTAAAAGCCCATCCAAAGATGGGCTTTTTGATCTTAGAGTGAACGGGAAATTAACTCTTTCATAATTTCATTGGTTCCTGCATAAATACGATTGGCGCGATTATCTAGATAAGCCCGTGCAATCGGGTATTCCAGCATATAACCATAGCCGCCATGCAGTTGTAGACATTCATCGACAACTTTAGAAAATATCTCGGAAATTTTATATTTTGCTGCAGCGGCGGCATCAATACCGAGACTCTCTTCCAGTTGCAATTGCATACAACGGTCGAGGTAAGCGCGGCAAAAATCGATTTCTGTACGTAACTCCGCCAGTTTAAAGCGGGTATTTTGAAAGCTTGAAATTGTTTTTCCAAAGGCTTTACGCTCTTTGGTGTACTGAACGGTATGCGCCAGTGCTGCTTCTGCACCTGCTTGGCAGATAATGGCCACCAACATACGCTCCCAAGCCAGTTCTTTCATCAGCATCATAAAGCCCATGCCTTCCATACCCAGTAAATTTTCTTTGGGGACTCGGACATGATCAAAGAACAATTCGCAGGTGTCTTGCCCTTTCATTCCAATTTTATTGAGCGGTTTACCTTTACTGAACCCTGCACGATCAGCTTCAACGATGATTAATGAGAGATTGGCTGAACCTTTTTCGCTGTCGCCTGTCTTGCAGACCACAATCGCCATATCGCAGAGATAGCCGTTGGTAATGAAGATTTTGGAGCCATTGATAATATAGTCATCCCCGTCTAAAACAGCCGTTGTTCGTACCGCTTGCAAGTCTGAGCCTGTGCCAGGTTCAGTCATCGCAATGGCTGTGACGGTTTCACCCGAAGCCATCCGCGTTAACCAATAATGTTTTTGTGCTTCACTGCCAAAGTTATTGATATAGTTCGCGACAATGTCAGAGTGTAATGAAAAACCTGTCGAGGAATCCATGGCATAGGCTTGTTCCTCAATCAAAATCATACTGTATAAGCGGTCTACACCCGAACCACCATAAGCTTCAGGCATGGTGGCACACAGTAGCCCCATGGCACCTGCTTTATTCCATAGTTCACGATCGACATGTTGCTGTTGTTCATATTTTTCAATATTTGGAACGACTTCTTTAGCATAAAACTTCCGCACAGTTTCTCGAAATGCTTCATGTTCAGCATTAAATAAGTTACGCGGCAGCATATTGTTTAAAGGGCGAATTGCACCTGATTGCATGGAAGCTCATCCTGATGTTGTTATTTTGCTAAGAGAGTAGTGAAAAGCAGGACATGCGACAATGGACTGAATGCTCAAATCTATTTGATTTTTTGATGAGTTTTGCCAGTTGTTAAAATTGCGACATTTAACTAGTGGCGAGGACGGTGTGATCGGTTAAACTAAGCCGTTTCAATTAATTTGGGGAATGTAATGACTGAAGAAATGAGCCTAGAAGAACGTAAAGTAATCTACCGTGCACGTCGTGGTTTAAAAGAAATTGATGTGTACTTTGACCCTTATGTGAAAAATTATTATCTTCAGGCAGATCCTGCAGAAAAGGCCATGTTTGCGGCCTTGGTTGAACAAGAAGATCCTGATTTGCTGGATTGGTTTATGGAAGTCTCTGAGCCGCCGCACCCTGAAATGAAAACCTTGATTCAAAAATTAAAGCATTATGTACACGGATAAGTGCAATGGAACATCGTCATTTTCAACTTAAACCCAGCCGTTTGGCTTATGTGTTTCAGTTGTCGATTTATGCCGTTCTGATGTTGGTCCTGTATCAGCTACTTCCTTTAGGACTGTGGCTGATCGCTTTGGTTGCTGGCTTTGTGCTGTATTTGTTTTTTCTACGTGGGCCGCAACATTTTCAGCTTCAGCATTTAGATGGCCGTGATTGGTCTTTGTCACTTCAGAAACAAACCAATGTGCAACGAGTTCAAATCAGCCATATTGTGGATCATCGTGCTTATATTGTGATTTATTTTCAACACTTTAGAGCAAAACCGATGTTGGTTTGGTGTGATCAGTTACCCATCACGCAGTGGAAAGCCCTGAAAATACTCACTAAAATGCAATAATTGTTGGACAATTTAAACTTAAGAAATTTAATTAAGTAATTGAAAAATAATAAGTATTATTATATAAAATCTTACTTTGTCTGACATATCTGAAGAAACTGATGTGCTTTTTGGGATTGTCAGACAACTTTCTTCCAGTTTTTTGCTCTTAAAATGTACATTCAAATCACCAACAGCAAACAAGGAAAATCGTATGATGATCCCAACTTGGATGTTTCTAGTGGTAGCAATTGTGTTAGCGATTGTTATAGGACGATTAGGAACTGTGCTGAAGGAACGATTTGCACCAAACAAAGCCTAGCTAGGCCTCCCAGTTGATAAGTAGCATGTGCCGAACCGTCGCTATGCTACTTTTTTTTGCCTAAAAAAAAGTTGAGGCGTCATTTCAGTCAATTTTCAGATTTTTATTTCATGGCAGAGTAGTGGTCTGATTTAGAGTAAATACTCTTTTCTTCGGAAAATGCTTCTGCTATGTTTGTCAGCATGGACACATACAATTATACAAATAGAGGACAGGAAAATGTCGCAAGTCCAAAAAATATGCCAAGGTGTGGCTGTTGTAGCGCTTACAAGTTTATTATTTTCGGGTTGTTCACAAGTGGTTAAAACAGGCGCCAATGTTGCGCTCGGGTTTAGTGAAAAACATATAGTACCGCCTATTTTAGCTATGGAAGATGCTGAGATGGTGTGTAACTCAGGCAATGCTTTGACTCCAGCGATTATGTCGACCAAAGATATGGGGGCAGATCCAACGCGTGTTGCTGTTCTACTTTATTCAGCATCGGGTATATGTGCGGAAAATCAGGCGCTTGAGGCTGAGTTACGTTATTTGCGTGCCTCGAAAGCAGGCAATGTCTCGGAAGCACAGGATGCTCGGATTGAACAAAAGCGTTGGGCGGCGACTGCGGCACAACGCCAATATACCGGCTATCAGCTTTTTCAAAACCGCTGGGAAAAGAAATATAAGAAACCATTGGGCGAAGGCTGTCCAAAAATGAACAGCGATTTGGATCAAACCGTGTATATGCTGGGGATGTTGAGTGGGCTACAAGCCATGACCAATGATATTAACTCAGGTGGTGCAGTCAATGTGCCTAAAGACATTGCTGCGATTGTCGAGCGTGGGATGGTGTGTCTAGACAATGAAAAATTTTGGGGTGCGCCAAATGCAACACGTGCGGTGATTTGGACCTTATTGCCAGGTGCGGGTGAAGGCAAACCAGATCCCTATCAGACCTTGAAACAATCGATGCAAATTGGGGAGCAAAAAGGGGTTCGTTTATCTCATGCAATGTATGCTATAGCGGCTCAAGCCAGTGGTGACGATGCCAAGATTCGTGATGCATTGAAAAGTTATGCGGCTTCTTATAGTGATGAAAAACAAAGCAATCCACAATTTAAACTGATTGATAGTATGGCCTCGAGTATGGTTCAAGGCATTTCGGATCGTTATTGGACTGAACATACCGGGACACGAACTGGGGATGGTGGTATGGCGCATTTCTGGGATGAAAAAGAAGACCGTTCTGAGCTAGATGAGTTGTTTAGTGAAAGTTAACCAATTTTAAACTGAGCGGAAGCGCAGAAAAAATAACAATAAATGAATGAGCAACACGATAAGGACATGTGATGCATGATCAATTTCTGAATCGAAAAATCATTTTGATTGCGTTTGTCGTGTCGATCTCGGCATGCCTACAGATTTTTAAAGATCAATTTATTTATTGGCGGGTTGATATTTTTCCCGAAATTTGGCGCTTGTGGACCGCGCATTGGGTGCATGTGGGATGGATTCATTTTGCACTCAATATGCTGGCTTTTATGTGTTTGCCTTTTATTTTTCCACGGGCCCGTGTCTGGCATTTTGTGGCCTTATTGCTGATTTTACCGCCACTGATTAGTCTGAGTTTTTATTATTTTCTAGCAGACATTGAAGCCTACGCTGGGCTGTCAGGGGTGCTGCATGGGATGTTCACTGCCATAGCAATTGTCCATTTGCTGTATCGTAAAGAACGGATGTTTGCGAGTTTGGTGTTGTTTCTCATTTTAGGCAAACTGATTTGGGAAAATACCTTTGGCGAGAGTGCTACGGCTGAACTGATCGGGAGTCCAGTTTTGGTCGAAGCACATTTGTTGGGCGTGATCTGGGGAATTGTGATTTCAGCTTTGTATTTAATCGGGGTGAATCTATTTGATGAGTAATCTATTGACCTAAATTCTAAAAAGAAAATCTAGATTGTCATATTCAAAAATATAAATTTGATGCAAAGATAAACAAAACAAAAATCTAAAGGCATAGAGAAAGGACAAGCTCGAGCCGACTAAAACGACAGGTTCTGCGGTGCATTGCGCCGAATAGAACTGTAATAAAAATAGGAAACAACATGCAGAATCATGGACAGCGCAGATCAGGACTCGATCTGCTGAAGTATATATGGACCGAGTGGATTTCTACTTTTGTCATTCTGATTTTACTGTTACTTACGCTATTAATTGGTACAGGTGAAATGATCCATGGCCAGTTACTGCGTATGGGGGAGCGCTTATATGGCGATCCAGCCACGGGTATGCAGTATTCTTTTTTAAGAGCTGAGCCTGTAAAACCTGAGTGTAACCGCCATCCGAATATCGATATTTTGGTTCAGCAGCAAATGAAGTCTAATGCTGCCGATGAATTTGCGGACATCTTTGGCACAGCTTCGGAAGCCGATGTACGTGCTTCTGTGATGGCTGGGGTGCAACAGTGTGAGGAAAAGTATCAATTTTATGATAAGGCTACTCAATATTTGGACGAGCATCCAAGTATTCGAACTTATCGCACAATTGAAACTACGTTCTTCGGTATCTTTAAGTTTGGCTCTGAAAACCGTGTTTTAATTCTTTTGTTGATGGTATTGGTTTCAGCAATTACAGCTTCAGTCAAATATCACCATATTGGTTTACGGGCGCCGACAACTAAACTTGATTTCCGTGTGTATTCGGTCTTTATGGCGTTGGGTAATGGCTTGTTGACGTATTCGGTCTATAGTCAGTTCCAATCTGTACTGAACTCCGGGGTTGAATCCACCTTTGAAACGCTGACCGTATATTGGCTCTGGATTATTCTATTTTCCAGTGTGACTGTGATTAGTATTCTTCAATTTTTTAGAACTCCTGAGCCGAAACAAGCCGGTAAGGGGAATATTGGCTTAGCACTCTTAAGTGTACCACTGTATGCCTATATGGCTTTAGTGACAGGCATTGCGTTTACCTTCTTTATGGACTACCCAATGGGGCAAGGTATTTACCTTGGTCAGTTGGTTGAGTTTTCTGGCATTTTCCTCAATTTAGCACTGTTTATTTGGGCGGGGATGTTACTGACCCAAACGCGTGTTATGGATTTATTCTTAGGTATTTTACGTCCGTGGAATTTGGCTCCCGAAACATTAACGTGGTTGATTCTAATTGCGGCAGCTATCCCAACTGCTTATACGGGGGCATCAGGTATCTTTGTAGTTGCGGCGGGTGCAATTATTTATAAAGAAGTTTGGAATTCGGGGTCAAGACGTCAGTTTGCGCTTGCAGTGTCTGCAATGTCTGGCTCTTTAGGAGTTGTGATTCGTCCTTGTTTACTCATTATTTTGATTTCGATGTTAGATAGTCGACATGTCACTTCTGATGAGCTATTCGATCATGGTATTTATGTATTTTGGCTCACGGCATTTGTATTTTTAGGGATCTCTTTATACTTGGCTGAAACACGCTTCCGTGTTAACTCTCCGCGTGTTGCGATACCGGGTATGCTACGTGCCTTTATACCAGTGATTCCATATATTGTGATTACGTTAGTGGTGATTGCTTTTTATAAATATGGTCTAGATACGCAAATGGATGAATTCACAGCACCTGTGGTTCTGCCGATTATTTTAATTGCCTATATTATGTTTGACCGTTGGTGGAGTGATCGTTTTAACCCTACACCTGTAGATGCACATAGCGTATTGGCCCTAGAGCATGAAAAACACTCGGAATTTTTACGTGAGCATGCTGGTCAGACCAAGCGCCGTGGTTTTGGAGGGTCAATTTGGTTTGCCTCATCAGAGACGGTGGGACATATTGGAGCCTTAATTATCCTGATGGCCTTATCTGCAAGTGTAGGAGGCTTGATTGAAAGAACGGAAGTTGTTGAATTACTTCCAACCCATTTAGGTAATATTTACATTTCACTGGCGTTTATTGCTTTACTGTTGGCAATCATTGGAATGACCACGGATCCATTTGGTGCAGTGATTTTAGTCGCTGCAACGATTGCTCCTGTCGCATATGAAAATGGCATTCACCCAATCCATTTCTGGATGATCGTATTGGTCGCATTTGAACTGGGTTATGTCACTCCGCCAGTGGCGCTGAACCATTTGCTAACACGGCTTTCAGTCGGGGATGATGAAGTCCGTGCAGCCGATGCGGAAGCTAAAGAAATGTATACTTCGTTTTACTATCGTTATGAACGTTGGATTTTACCAATATTAGTCTTGTTCCCATCTTTGTTGATTGTAACTTACGCACCTTATATCTTTAAGCTGTTCAATTGGTATCACTGAGTTTAGAACTTGAGCTAGACCATAAAAAAGCATCTTCGGATGCTTTTTTATGCTTTGGATTTATTAGAGGTGTTTGTGAGGAAAATAGTTTCCCTCGCAGGAATTACCCACTCAAATCGTCACTTATATCAAATCAAAGTACAACGATATTGCTAAGCGGCCTATCTTAGAAAATCAGTCATCACTTAGGCTCAATGATAAGAGCCACTCGACAAATAAAGTCCTTCTAAAAGATATCCTTGGCATGAGCTAGGGGTTGTGATGTATAGCGACTAGAGACTTTATTAGTGGAGGTAGCTCAAAAGAGATGATGAGTTGTGTAATGGCTTTGCGCTGATTGAATAGGTGGGTGAAGCAGCAGGGCAAAAAAGACGTTAGCGTATCAGTCGATAGGCTAACGTCTTTAAAAATAACAACCGTATTTTACTGAGCAGCCAATTGGGCTTCTAACAGTTTAATTTGTTCTTCTTTGAGCTTTACGAGTTCATCGGCATCTTTGTGCTGTGCTTGCAAGCTCTTTTCCTGTTCCTTCAACTGGCTTTGAATATCGTCCAGTTTCGCCACTTCTTCTTTGGCAAGTGAGGCATTTTCAGGTACAGGTGCTTTTAAAATATCTTCTTCGACCAATTTAATGGTGTTGTCAGCCATGGCGGTCGAAGCTGCTTTTTCAGCTTCTGGAAGTGCCTTCACGGTCGGTTGAATCAACTCCGCTTGGTGCACCGGTGTTGCAGACTCTTGTGCAGCAAACAACCATTGATAAAGTGCAAAAATCGCAATGATTGCGACTAAACCTGCTGTAATACCCCAGAGTAATTTAGGGTTGTTGTGTTGTACGGACGACATTCGATTCAACCTTTATTCTTTGGATTGACGTGGTTTAAATTGAATGACCCCAACCTCGTCAGGGATAGCGGCGATCTGAGGCTCGTCTACATGAGTTGGACGATTCTCAGAATAACCACAGTCGATACATTCAATCCATTCATCGTCATTCGAGGTAAGCATAACAACTCGATCCATCGCCTGACATTTAGGACATTTTGCACCTGCAATGAAACGACGTTTAATAGTCATTAGACTTACCTTCTGAACAATTTAGGCGCCTAGTTTACTCACTTTTTTAGCGGTTCGTCCAACCTTGATGACGAAGTAAAGCATCTATTTTTGGCTCGCGTCCACGGAAATTGATAAATGCATCAAGCGCTGTATCTTTTCCGCCAACTGCTAGAATAAACTGACGAAATTCTTTTCCAGTGGCAGTATTAAAAATCCCTTCATTTTCGAAGCGATCGAAGGCATCACTGGCCAAAACTTCCGCCCATTTATAAGAATAATAACCCGCTGCATAGCCGCCTGCAAAAATATGGCTGAAGCTATGTTGGAAGCGGTTATAAGGTGTGGTTTCTAAAACAGCGTATTGTGCACGGATGTCATTTAAGGTGGCTTGGACCTGATCCGCTTTCAAAGCAGGAGCTGCTTTATGAATACTGAGGTCGAACAGGGCAAACTCAATTTGACGTAAACTTTGCATGCCAGATTGGAAGAAACGCGCATCCAGCAAGGCTTTGAGTAGACTTTCTGGTAAGGTTTCTTGTGTATCAATATGTGCACTGAGCAGGTCTAAACTTTCAGTATCCCATGCCCAAAATTCCATGAATTGACTTGGCAACTCCACTGCATCCCATGCCACGCCGTGTGTTCCAGCAACTGCAATATTGTCGACTTCAGTCAACATATGATGTAAACCATGTCCAAATTCATGGAACAAGGTAATCACTTCATCATGTGTCAGCAGCGCTGCTTGATCCCCCACAGGTGGCGTAAAGTTACACACCATATAGCAAATCGGTTTTTGTAGGCCGTGCGTTGTTTGGGTGCGAGAGCGGAAACCACTCATCCATGCACCACCACGTTTGCCTTGACGCGCATAGAGGTCAAAGTAGAATCCACCGACCACTGCGCCTTGATCTTCGAGTTCAAAATAGCGTGCATCTGAGTGCCAAACTGGGGCTTCACGCTCCACAATTTGAATCCCATAAAGACGGTTCACAATGCTAAATAAGCCCTGCAAAATCTTGGGTGCAGGGAAGTAGGGCTTGAGTGCTTCTTGAGATAAATTGAACTGCTGGACTTTCAATTTTTCCGAATAATACGTGCTGTCCCACGGTTTTAAATCCTCAATGCCATCTTCAGCAGCAATAGCTTTCAGCTCCGCCACTTCTTTGAGTGCAGGGGCGCGTGAATGTTCAGCTAAATCACGTAAGAATTGATCCACCGTTGCTACATTTGGCGCCATTTTGCTGGCCAATGAAAGCTCGGCGTAGTTGTTGAAACCTAACAGTGCAGCCATTTCCTGACGCAGGCTTAAGATTTCTTCCATCGCCGCGGTGTTATCAAACTCAGCGTGTTCAGACTGATCAGATGCACGTGTAGTATAGGCACGATACAGTTCTTCGCGTAAAGGACGGTTTTCCGCGTAGGTCATAATTGCCAGATACGATGGGAAGTCTAAAGTGGCAACGGGTTGATTAAGTTCGCGCTGCTGACCATATTGTTTTAATAGTTCAATACTGCTTTGTGGTAAGCCTGCCAGTTCGTGTTCCGCTAAAGGTTTGAAATAGGCTTGGGTTGCATCAAGAACATGGTTGGAAAAGTCTGAAGACAGTTGTGATAAACGTGCTGAAATTTCTGCATAACGTTTTTTGGCTTCACCTTCTAAAGCCACCCCTGACAGTTTGAAGTCGCGCAGTGCAAGTTTAATCGCACTTTGTTGGGCTTCAGGCAGGTGATCAAATTGTGCAGCATCATGAATGTGTTGATAGGTTTGATACAGCGCTGTGTGTTGACCTAACTCGGTATAGTATTCACTTAAGCTTGGTAATAGTGACTGGTACACCTCACGAGTTTCAGCATTGTTCATCACGGCATTGAGGTGGGACAGCACGCCCCATGCTTCACTCATATTATTTTCTAAATGATCGACTTGTTCTAAGACCGCAAGCTGTGCCTGAATTGATTCAGGGACTTCGCTCAGGTCTTTTAAGAAATGTTGACCCTGTTGAATTGCCTGTTCGATCTGCTGTTGGAGTTGTACTAAGGTGATTTGATCAAACTGTGGAACAGGCAAGGTTGCTTTTTCTAATGTCATGCGTTTAAGCCAAATTAAATGTTCAGTTATCACTAGATGTAAGGGTGATGCCGTGGGAAATCAAGTTTTAATTGGTTTTGATGTTTTGCGCCGCTTGAAATTCAGCCCATGATGGGTAGTGCTGGTCAATGTGTGAGGGTTGATAAAGCACTTTAGCAAAGTTACGGGTCATGCATTCAGTTGCTAAGATTTCACCGCTTTTATATTTTTCTTTACGGTGTCGCCAAATTTCGTTTTGTCGGTAGTAATCCGTCCCGATTTTAAGAAAGGCATGCTGTTGCTCAAACACATGGTAGACATAGCCTAAATCGGCGGAGCAACGCAGTTCACTTTCTAAACATTTCTCACTAAACCACAGCCGAATTTGAAAGCTATGTGGAGTGGGGTTGTAAAATTGATAATCGATATAGTTATAAAAAATTGCAGCGCCACTACCAAATGGAAGTACACGACCATGATCTGGAAAAGGGTCAAAGGAGTGCTGTGAACGTTGTACCACTTGTAACGGGCTATGCAAGACAAGCCAGTGAATAAGATTGGCAATTTGGCAAATACCGCCACCAATACCACCGCGAGCTTGGCCAAAGCTGAGTTCCATTCCCTCAACATAGCCTTTTTGAGTTGTTGGTTGTCCCACCAACTGACAAAAAGAAAAAGTCTGTTGTGGATGGATTAAAATCCCGGAAATACACGGACTGGCAATTTTAAGATTGATGACTTTATTGTGTTGCCAGTGCTGATCGCTGTCGCCTAATTTACGAATCAGAACGGACTGATGTTTTTTGACACGAAAAGCTAAAGGGGCGTTAGAAAATGAATGTGCATAGTCTTTCCCATCTGTTTTCCATTGCCAATAGCGCATCATACGTCGACTACGCGTGGCCATGAAGTAAAGCAGGGGATGATATTGGCTGATGGGTTTGCTTAAAAATAAACGCAAAAAGTTCATGTTGGCCCTATGAAAAAAGGTGCTAGGACATTAAGCCCTAGCACCTTTTACATCATTTACTCAGTTTTCGCTTTTGCATTTGATTTTTTCTTTTTAGGTTTCGACTTTTTCTTCACTTTATCTTTAACCTTTGTTTCAGACTTTGATGAAGATTTTTTACCAGGCTTTTTGCTGTAGGAGCTAGGTTGGGGTTTATCTTTTTTGCGTCGTATGGGCTGGTCTCCGCTGTTACTGGGAGAGGCGTTTGTCGACTCGCTAAAGACTTCTTCTTTACTTTCGCTTCGTGCTGTTTTGGCTTTGCCAACACGGGGTGCTCGACTACGTATGGGCCGACCACCATGTGAGAGTTGCTGCAATAATTCAAAATCAATTTTGCGGTCTTCTAAATTCACTGCTGCAACTTTGATTTTCACTTCATCGCCCAAGCTAAAGCTTTGACCGCGTGCCTGACCAATCAAGCTCTGACTTGGTTGGTCATAGACAAAGTAGTCATCACCCAGTTGGCTGACATGGATCATGCCGTCAACATATAAGTCTTTGAGTGTCACAAACAGACCAAATTCCGCTACGGCAGAAATGGTACCAACAAATTCTTCACCCAAATGCTGCTGCATATAATGACATTTCAACCATGTGGTGACAGAGCGAGATGCTTCATCTGCACGACGTTCAGTCGCCGAGAAATGTTGACCAGCATCATCCAAGGCAGCCCCTGAAAGAGGTGCAGGTTTATGTTTTAACTTGGCTTTAATAGCACGGTGTAACAATAAGTCTGGGTAGCGACGAATTGGAGAGGTGAAGTGCGTATAGGCTTCATAAGCCAAGCCAAAGTGACCTGCGTTATTCGCACCGTAGTAGGCTTGCATCATCGAACGTAACAGCACGGCATGGATACTTGGAGCATCAATACGATCTTTGGTTGCATCAATTACGGCTTGGTAGTCTTTCTGAGTCGGCTGTTCTGGGAACGATAGACCTAGAAGTTTGACAAAATCGCGTACTTTTTGAATACGTGAAAACTCAGGTGGCTCATGAATACGGTATAACATTGGCACATCATGTTGTAGCGCATATTCAGCTGCTGCTACGTTTGCCAACAACATGCATTCTTCAATCAGTTTGTGCGCATCATTACGCGTACGCGGTAAAATTTCCTTAATACCGCCCAGCTCATCAAAGGTCATGTATGTTTCAACAGTTTCAAATTCCATGGCATGACGTTCAGCACGTAAACCTTTGAGGACTTGATAGAGTTGGAACAGCGTGTTCAAGGATTTGCGCACATCACGGTCTTCAGGAATGGCACTGCTGTCGCCTTCAAAGTATTGGGCAACATTGGTATAGGTTAAACGTGCCTTTGAGTGCATTACAGATGGGTAGAACTCAAACTTGGTGACGCGACCAGCACGTGACAGGTTTAAATCACAGACCATACACAGACGGTCCACATGCGGATTGAGTGAGCATAAGCCATTCGAGAGGGCTTCAGGCAACATCGGTAAAACAAAGTGCGGGAAATACACCGATGTACCCCGTTCTTGAGCTTCATCATCCAGTGGTTTGCCAGAACGGACATAGTGACTCACATCTGCAATCGCCACCACCACACGGTAACCGCCGCCTGGACGTTTTTCTGCATAGACCGCGTCATCGAAGTCGCGTGCATCTTCACCATCAATAGTGACTAAGGCTAAATCACGTAGGTCAATACGACCTTCACGGTCCTGTGCTGAAGGCTCTTTAAAGCTTTCTGCTTCTTTAATGACTTCTTCTGGGAACTCATACGGCAAACCAAACTCTAAAATGGTTTGCGGAATAATAATTTCAGTGTCGGCCTTGTCTGCCATCGATTGCACAATATGACCTGTCGCCAACTCATCTTTGGTTGGGTAGTCATCAATTGCGACACGAACCGAATCGCCCACTTTGACTTGTGCGTGTTCGATTAACTCTTTTTCTAAGGTAATTGGTTGGTGTGCATTCGGATTTGCTGGCTGAATAAAGTATTCACCATCATGTATCGACACCTTACCAATGATTTGCTTTACACGGTGTTGCACCACTTCGGTAATAAAGCCCCAAGCTTTACCTTTGCGGTCTACTGAGGTTTGACGCACTTTAACACGGTCACCATTAAACACTTGGCGCAGTTCGCGTTCAGGTAGAAGTAAGTCTTCATGACCTGCAATATTCGCCGTGCCAAAGCCTTTACTGTTAATGTAGACGGTTGCTTCATGTTCAGGTTGCTCTTCGGCAATTTGAAACTTGAAGCCATCTTTCATCAGTTGACCATCACGAACCATCGCAATTAAGCGATGGCTGAGTGCTTCAATGCTTTTTTGATCTGCAATTTCAAAAATTTCGACCAAGTCCGCATGCGATAAAGCCGTCTTTTTTTCTTCGATGGTTTCTAAAATGAGCGTGCGGCTTGGAATAGGGTTGTCATAACGTTCAGCTTCAGCTTTTGCTTCAGGATCGACCCAATTTTTCATAATGTCGTTGGCTGTATGTCAGTAGATAGGATTAGCATAAGTCATGCGAAGACAGACTGCACGCAAATGATTGCAATATTGTGTTTTATGTCGGCAATTTAGAATATCTGCTGTTTTATTCAACATGCAGATGTAGAGAAAAGAATAAATTCGGCTGAATCTGCTCTAAATTGTTTAAAAAGTATTTAATTGAACAGAAATATGCAAAAAATTGAGTGTCTGTGCTTGCAGTGCTAGCATGAAGTTTGTATTATGGCCGCACGTTACGGTGAGATGGGTGAGTGGCTGAAACCACATCCCTGCTAAGGATGCGTACGGGTAACTGTACCGAGGGTTCGAATCCCTCTCTCACCGCCAACTTTACTTATGTCGCGCTCATAGCTCAGCTGGATAGAGCACTTGGCTACGAACTAAGGGGTCGGGAGTTCGAATCTCTCTGAGCGCACCAATAAGTAAACTGTATGTAACGTATCGCCTGAATTGGCACACAAGTAATGCGCTCATAGCTCAGCTGGATAGAGCACTTGGCTACGAACTAAGGGGTCGGGAGTTCGAATCTCTCTGAGCGCACCAACTTGAACAATCAACCGCACATGTTGCGGTTTTTTTGTGCCTGTTAAAAATGAAGTGCTTGGCATGAGAAAGTGGTTCTTCAAGAAAAATTTGATATAAATAAAGCGCTATTCTTGCGTGATTCCCTAGCTATGTTCGTATGAAATGATCAATCTGTTGGTTTATGCAGCGTTTTATATCCACTATGCTTAATAACTGGGCAGTTGATCGGCTTTTATGAAAATAAGACTTAACAAAAAATAAGATTCACGTATAATTCACCCCATCAAGACGTCGCGCTCATAGCTCAGCTGGATAGAGCACTTGGCTACGAACTAAGGGGTCGGGAGTTCGAATCTCTCTGAGCGCACCAACTTGATCAATATTGAAAAAACCGCACATGTTGCGGTTTTTTTGTGCCTGCACTTTCTGTTCAGTAGAAATTCATAGCATGGATGGATACTTTGCCGTATGTATGAAGTTGTTTGTTGCATCTCAGTTTTATAATGTGGCTCTGATATCGGTATGGCCTCGGCTTGAGTGGATAGCCAACTAATCAACATCGATCTGCTAAAGTCCTAAAATAATGACCGATTGTGTTGTAGTATTGAGCACAATATTTTTAGCTATTTGATATGACCCTATGTCAGAGAACAAGCCTGCATTATCGACACGTTATTTCCTCACTTTAGAAGAATCCCAAGATGGCTTTGCCTTAGCGACCTTTGGTAAAAAGCAAATGACGCGTTTTATCACGCCGTTGATTAGTGTCGGGATTATTGTGTGGGGCTTTATGCTCGGCTTTTCAGGCGTCGGTCGTTACTATGTGGCATTGGGTATATTTTTCTTAGTTTTACAAATTCTCATGCGCTATTGGTTCCTGCCGATGATGTTTAAGCGCCAATTTGTGAAATATCAGTTTGGTAAAAGTGAGCAAGGCATCGATTTATACCAAGATTATGCGGAAATTTATGCCAATGGCCGCAAGCAAGTGGTCCATTATAATGAAGTGCAAAAGTTTGCCAGTGGCAAGCTGACCTATATGCTTGAGCTGAAAAACCGTACTGTGGTGATTGTGCCTAAGCGTGCGTTGGCCGATAGTGCGGATCAAGCAAAATTTGAAAATACTTTCAAAAAATAAGCATTTTGCTCCATAACACCATCAAAAAATCAGAGGAAGATCATGAGTACACGTCCATCTAAAATTGTCTGTGTCGGTCGTAGTTATGCAGACCATGCCAAAGAATTAGGCAATGCGATTCCTGATCGTCCCGTTTTATTTATCAAACCACCGAGCAGTTTGCTCAGTTTAGATGCGGGCATTTCTTGGAATCCTGCATGGGGCAGCTGCCATTATGAATGTGAACTGGTTTTACGCATTGACCATCGCCTAAGCAAAGCCGCCGATCCAGCTCAAGCCCTGCAAGCGGTGGGAGCTGTGACTTTAGGTTTGGACTTAACCTTGCGTGACTTACAAGATGACTTAAAAACCAAAGGCCAGCCTTGGGAACGTGCTAAAGCCTTTGATGGTTCGTGTGTGCTGGCAGACTGGGTTGCTGTTTCCGATGTGGTACAGGACTGGGATGATGTGCACTACAGTTTTCATGTCAATGATGAGCTACGCCAAGCTGGCAACACAGCACACTTAATTTTTGACATTGGCACCTTGTTGGCCGACATTAGCCAAGTCTTCACTTTGGAAGCGGGTGATGTAGTCATGACAGGTACACCTGCTGGGGTGGCTGCACTACAGGCGGGTGAGCAGTTGAAAATGACCCTAAAAGGTAAAAACCAAGACTATTCGTGGAATACCTTTGTTCAAGCTTAATTTACAGGCTTTCAAATCCCATCATTCAAAAAGGTCACTTCGGTGATCTTTTTTTAGCGCTGTTGATGACTATGGTACAGTTTGCGGAACTGATCGGGGGTATACACCATCCAGCGTTTAAACATATTAATAAAGGCCGATGCATTGGCATAACCCAAATCCAGCGCGATACTTTCGACCTTTTTTCCCTCTGTCAGCATGCTCATGGCTTTCATGACTTTTAAGCGCTGTCGCCATTCATTCAAGGACATGCCAAGTTCTTTTTGACTATAACGTGCGAGTGTGCGTTCAGTCATATTGTGCTGTACCGCCAGTTGTTGCAAAGAACTGTTGTCCGCAGGATGTAGATGTAAAAAATCTAAAATACTTTTTAGGGTCGGGTGTTCAGAGTGCGGTAAATAGCTGCTGACCAATTCTGCATGATGTAACTGATCAAGCAAGACATAGAGTAAGCGCATGTGCTCAGGTGCATCATCTGGCAGGCTATGTTGTCTCAAATGTTTGAATAGTGCCGAGACCAAAGGTGAGCTGAGCATAATACCCGCTTGCTGAGGTAGATGAGTGCATAAGCTTTCATGGATATACAAGGTGCCATGCGAAACATCGGTACGATTCAAGCTGCTATGGGCCACATTGGGGGGGAGCCAAATGCCATAAGGTGGTGGGGTAAGGTAGTCAATCTGGTTAATATTCACTTCCATCACACCATTAAAGGCATATACAAATTCGCCCCATGCATGTCCATGCACGGGATAAACCGACTGCGCGGGGTCTTCACGAAAGCTGATCCACAATAATTTATCAATATGATCATTGGTGGGTAATTGTTTGAGTGGCGCGCTCTTTTTTTGTTGTCGTTGGGGCATGGCTGAAATTGCCTGAATAAGAAGATCTCTTGTCTGTTTTAAATTATATGTTTTATTTCAGACAAATCTATAGTGAGCTTTAATCTTTTTCAGTGGAGCAGGTCGTGAGTAGTCGTCAAGCGCTGGACAGTAAAGCTTCAGGGATTATGTTTGGGCTGTGTATTTTGTGGGGATTACAACAAGTGGTGTTAAAGCTTGCTGCCCCCGATATTTCTGCAGTAATGCAAATTGCACTTCGCTCAGGTTTATCTGCGTTGATGGTTTACCCCATGATCAAGTTGGCAAAGGGCACATCTTTGTGGGGGCGAGACTACTTACCCGCAGGAATTTTAGTTGGGCTTTTATTTGCAGCAGAATTTTTTCTGGTCGCTCAAGCTTTACGTTTTACCTCAGCGGCGCATACCGTGGTTTTGCTGTATACCGCACCTATTTTTGTAGCATTGGGTTTGCACTGGAAATTACCCTCTGAACGTTTATCGCTCATCCAGTGGTTGGGCATTGCATGTGCATTTTTCGGGATTGTGATTGCATTTTTATTTCGTCCTGCAGCTTCACAAGCAGCCGCAAGTTCTGCACTTTGGGGCGATGCTTTAGCACTCTTGGCAGGGGTATTGTGGGCAGCCACGACTATTGCAGTTCGGTTGACTAAACTAGCAGAAGCACCTGCGACCCAAACTTTGTTTTATCAGCTCTTTATCGCTTTCTTAGTGTTATTGCCTGTGGCTTTTTTCATGGGACAAGCGACGATTCACTGGTCTGTATTATCCGTTACAAGTTTGCTTTTCCATACCGTTGTCGTGTCATTTGCCAGTTATCTGATTTGGTTTTGGCTGTTGAAAAAATATTTGGCCTCCCAGTTGGGAGTCTTTTCTTTTTTGACCCCAATCTTTGGGATGTGTTTTGGTGTGGTATTACTCAATGAGCAGCTGGAACTCAACTTTTTGGTGGGAACATGCTTTGTTTTGATGGGGGTAATGGTGGTGAGTTTGCATCATAAAATTAAGCAGTATGTACAGGCCTTTAAAATGGCTTTGCAGTAAATACTGAGTTGGCTTGAATCTGCCTTAAATTCAGGATGAAGCTTGAACTCAGGCGGATTTGAGTGAGCTGATAAAAAAAACGTGTCTTAGACACGTTTTTTTATAGAAGGCTTAAGATTTATCATCAAAAATTGTAGACAGTGGAATGGCGAGTTTGGCCGCCAAGTAATCATCCGATTCTACTAACGCTGGGCCAATTTTCTGCATCCAGACATCATCCGGATGGACATTACCCATATCTTTACGCTTTGGTAAAGGGTAAGGAAGTTTGCTGTAAAAACTCCAAAAATCGACTTGAGATAAATTACGTACCAGTACATATTGGTTGTCATCGGTACGTTTGACTAAGTTTTGTTGTTCAAGCATAAACACATAACTCGGCCAACGCCCCAATTCATCCCGCCCTAATACATCTAAAGCTTCATCATCAGAGACACTGAGTCCTTGCTGTTGCTTTTTATAAAACAGCTCCAGCAAATCTAACAGCATAATGACTGGGTGCCGTTTTTGCTCTTTATGGGAGGTAAATGCGGTCAGTGCATAACTAATTTCGACCCCGATCAGGACAATATTCCACGATAGAAAAATCCATAACAGGAAAATGGGAATCGCGGCAAATGCACCATAGATAATTTCATAACTGGTGAAGTTCGACATAACGAAGCCGAATAAGTTTTTTAGGAGTTCAAACACGACGGCACTAAATAAACCTGCAATCAAAGCTGATTTAATTGGGACACTGCGGTTTGGAATGGTCCAATTCAGAATAAAAAAGCCGACGACGGTTAAGCAGAATGAAATCAGCCACAGGACAAATGCGCCATCAAGCTCATAGCCTGCAAAATTATTACTCAGAACATTAAGGGAAGCCATTGTCGACGAAATAACAAAGGCACTACCGAGTAGAATGGGGCCCAAAGAAATAATGGTCCAATAGCGCATAAAGCCAATAATGCCACCGCGAGTCTCACGAACGCGCCAAATTCGATTAAAGACCGTTTCAATACTGGTCAGCATCATGACGGTCGTGACGAATAAAAATAAGATCCCGATAATGGTTAAATTACTGGATTTATCGGTAAACGCATTTAAGGCCTTGTCAAAAGCAATCGTGGTTTTCGGTAAAAAATTACTATAGATCAGTTGTTGTAATTGCTGCCGTGCAGGTTCAAGCGCTTTAATTGAGGAAATGATCACCAAAAAAACCGTCAGCATCGGAACGACGGCAAACAAGGTGGTATAGGTCAGTGAACCGGCTTGTTCACGACATCGATCAGCCTCAAAGCGGCGCAGTACAAATAAAACGAACTGAAACCAAGTTTTCTCATAGAAAGGAAGTTTTCTTAAGTACTGTTCTAACATAGGCAAAGTATCTCTTTTGTTTTCTTCATCTTTTCTACATTTTTCACCCTAAGCTTAACCAAAAAATAGGAAAAATACCGTATAGTTTTATTTTTTCTGTCACCGAACTCTATTCATGCAAACCTATGTTTTAGTTTTATATTACAGCAAATACGGCAGTACCCGTGAAATGGCGCATCTGATTGCAAATGGAATTGAAGCCAGTGGTGTTGCTGTTAAAATTCGAACAGTGCCAAATATTGCAACTGTGGTGAAGGAAGCAGAGCCGAGTATTCCTGCAGAAGGCGATATTTATTGTAGTTTAGAGGACTTGGCAAACTGTACAGGTTTGGCGCTAGGCTCACCAACCCGCTTTGGTAATATGGCCTCTGAAATGAAATATTTCCTCGACCAGACCACCAGTCTATGGCTCAATGGTGCTTTGCATGGCAAGCCTGCTTGTGTGTTTACCTCGTCAGGTTCGATGCATGGCGGCCAAGAAAGTACTTTATTGACCATGCTGCCACCGTTGTTTCATCATGGCATGATGATTTTAGGGTTGAACAATGCCATCCCCGCATTGTCACATACTAAAACAGGGGGAACACCGTATGGCGCAAGCCATGTCAGCGGGCCTAGACATGATCAGAGCTTAAGCCAAGATGAAAAAGTGCTGTGCGAAGCTCAAGGTAAGCGTCTTGGGGAAGTGGTGAGAAAACTACAAGCCTAGGCATTGAGACATGAAAAAGCCCATCATTGATGGGCTTTTTATTATTAAGTTGGTGTCAGATGCTGTTCTTTAAATTTTGTACCGCACTTGAGACATTTATAGTCAAGGAAGATATTTTTATCGACAATCACACCCGCTTTTTTACCAAAACGATGTCCTAAAAACCCGCCTGTTACACCGATACTGACCGCACCAACAAAAGTGCCAATGGTGCCACCCATAATCACCCCCAGAGGTCCAGCTGCTGCACCGATCGCTGCACCAATAGAGGCCCCAGATGCTGCACCACCGACGGTACCAGCGGTTGCACCTGCCGAACTGAGCAATACGCCCCCAATTTTAGTCAGTTGTTGCTCGTGATTGCGTTTTTCAACATCGCTAGAGCCACATTTTGGGCAGAGAATTGTATTTTCCATAGTCTATTGGCCTATTCGGGTGACCAGTGATTGAAGCTGGCAGCCGTTTTACGGTGTGGATGACACGTTGCGCAGAACAACCGTGTTTTGCGCTTAAATTTTAAAGATCTAAACAACTGAATCTAGAGTAAATCTTAGTTGAACTTGCGGCAATAATATTTATTAAACTTGTAATTTTCTTGAGTAGTTTATGCTGTGTTTTTAATACGGTTTAGTTGGCAAAATGAATTCGGTTTCGTCCTGCTTGCTTGGCACAGTACAAGGCTTTATCTGCGCGTTTAAAGACATCCTCTGCATCTGCGTCATGTTTGCCGACTTCAGCAACCCCTATACTGACCGTAAAACACAGCACTTCTTGTTCATAATGCACTTCCATGGCTTCAATCGTTGAACAAATGCGTTTAAAGACCCGCATGGCTTCATTACCCAAGCAGGCCGGTAAAATAATCGCAAATTCCTCACCGCCAATACGAGCTAAAAAATCTCCCTCACGTAGGATACCTTTTATTTTTTTGGTCATCTTTTTCAGCACATGGTCACCTGCGGTATGCCCATAACAGTCATTCAGCTGTTTAAAGTGATCAATATCTAAAATGCCTATCGTAAATGGCACGCGAGCATGGCTGAAATGCTGCATGGTTTGATTACTTTCTTGTACAAATACCCGACGGTTAAAGGTTCCCGTGAGCTCATCTGTAGAGGCTAAGACCGCCATTTCTTGCACTTGTAAATGCAATTTTATGTTTAAAGCTAACCAAGTGGCGAGACTTTGTAAAAGAATCGCTTGTTGCACGGTGTAGTGATGCTTACGTTGATCTGCCACATTTAAGGTGCCAATACACACGCCATTGTGAATCATGGGCGCATCCATACAGGTTCCCATGCCATGCTCGGAAAGCATTTTACAATCCAGTTCATCCGACTGAGCGAGGTCATCACAAATGATCAGCTTTGCGCAGGCAAAAACGCGTCCGACAAAAGTATGTCCAATGGGAATTTTAAAATCCATCGGAATCGCATGATTGCCTGAGATCGAATACAGCTTGAGATATTCTTCAGTATCTTGCAGGGTAATACTGGCCCGATCCGCATCAAACACGTGAGAAATCCAGTAAGCAATGGTGTCTAAAACAGCTTGTAAGGAGTCTGCTTTACTCAAGTCGTGAATGAAGTCTACAGGGAGTTGAATGGAGTGTACGCCATCAAATCCAGATAATTGGCTTGGGGTAAATGATCGTTCAGTTAATTGTTTCTTGTTTATCATTCAATACGGTATCTCTATAAAAATAGTATCCAGTTTAGTCTTTGTTGGTTTTGCTCTTAGAGAGTGGACATTACCTTTTAGATTTGATCATGCTATAGAAATCGCGTTTCTCCAACGTCAATGTGTAATTAAATTGAAAAAAAACGATATATTTTTACTTTAAATTAAAAATAACCTACAGCGCAAATGTGGCATTTACATGTAGATGACCCGCGGGTCATCTGAGTGACAAAAAAAGAGCACTTAAAGTGCTCTTTTTTGAGGTTGAATGTCGTAATTAGTCACGAACAAATTCAACAGTCCCATTTGCCAATGACTTCACACGTGCCAAAGATTCAACGCGGTAGCCTTTTTCAAGCAAAATGTCACGACCAGGTTGGAATGATTTTTCAATCACAATACCCACGCCTACAACTTCTGCCTTCGCTTGGTGAATTAAGTCAATCAGACCCAAGGCCGCTTGACCATTGGCCAAGAAGTCATCAATCACGAGGGCTTTGTCAGCTGAGCTGATGTGCTTATTTGAAATTGCAATCGTACTTTCCGTTTGTTTAGTAAACGAAAAGACTTTTGAGCGGTAAAGGTCATCTTTTAAGGTTAAAGATTGGTATTTACGCGCAAAAATAACGGGCACGCCCAGTTCTAAACCTGCCATGATTGCAGGTGCAATACCTGATGCTTCAATCGTGATGATTTTAGTGATGCCTGCATCTTTAAAACGAGCAGCAAATTCTTTACCGATTAATTGCATCATAACCGGATCAATTTGGTGGTTTAAGAAAGCATCAACTTTCAGAACTTCATCAGATAGAACGATACCTTCGCTTAAGATTTTCTGTTCTAGTGCGTACACGGGAGAATCCTCTAGGGGCAGGTGCTTTTTCAAGCAAAAGCGTATTTTAGGAAGCACCTGAAAAAATGCAAGTAAAATTCGTCAAAATGACTAATTGCTTGCACCTTTATAACCCGTTAATAGCAATCCATAGGATGTTTTCTTATCAACATGGCTGACTTTGACTGGAAGGTAGTCCAATTTAGGTGCTAACCAGAAAATCGTTTCGCGGCCAGGTTTGTCATGTTTCATGACCACTTTAATGGTATCAAAGGTGCCATAATCAGTTTTGATTGACTCAGAACCTTGCTTCACAAATTTACGTGCTTCCACTTCTTTGGCATCGGCCAAATAATAAGTCGATTTTAAACCGCCGTTTTTGATGTCTTCACGAAGTTGTAATTCAGCATTCAGTTCATCCAGTACGCCGGCTTTCCAAGCGAAAGAACGCGCTTCTTTGTCTTTCTTAGTATTGATGGTTTTTGCCGCTGGATTGAAGTTAATACTCATGGTGTTGTTATGCACCAAAATTTTACTACTACGGCTAAAACTGCTGGACTGAATTTGCTGACCATTGAAACTAAAGCGACTGCTTTCGGTCGCAGACGCGATACCACCAGCTTTGGCTGCAAAGACATAGTTCCAGTTGTTGCCCGATTTTGATAACGTACGTGTCGCTGAGCCCATGTTTTTGCCATTATAGTTAAATTGATAACTGGCTTGGAATGGACTCATGGCAAAGGTTTGACTTGAGAAACCGACAAAGAGCAAGGTGCTGACCCCTGTTGCCATTGCGACTGTTTTCAACATTGATTTAGCCATAAGAAAAAGTTTCCTATTCAGTTGTAGGCACAAATTTTTTGCATAGAAATATTATGCACGTTGATTATGAAGAAAAAATTCGAAACATAGAGCAAACTGTAGTTTTATGTTTCTTTTACACACCTTAAATCACATTTTAGTCGTAGCGTACCGAGTTATTTTTGTCGAATTGGCGAGACCGTGCTTTCGTCTAGATTGGGTTCAATTAAGTCATCGATAGAGGTTTGCGAAAACTTATTGAACAATGCCGTTAAGTTGACATTACCGATCACCACCAATTCTGCTTCACGCAACACGGCATGATTGACATGGACTTTACCTAAAGTATCGATAATGGAACGATTTTTTCCTAACCAGCGATTCAGATCCAAATGTAGTAGATCATCTTTGACTTTAATCACATTCAGTTTTTCTAAAATCATGCCTAAAGGGTCTTGGTTCAGGACTTTTTGATAAAAGAATAGGGCACAGCGCACACCCATTTTATGAAATACTGTTGGGTATTCAGCATCCAGTACGCTGGTATCACTGATTTGCTCAAATACGATCAACTGCGTTTTTTTATTTAACTCCATTTGTGCCAGTTTCAAATCTACCGAAAGCGTGAGTTTGAGTCCGTTATAGTCGAGTGTGGCATATAAACGTAACCAATCATCATGTAAGTCGGCATGCAAGTCTTTCAACATTCTCACATTGTCGGTCACAAAACGTTGAAAAGTGGCATTTAAAAAGACTTGAGACATTGGGAACTCGCGCTCATCCTCAATAAATCCTTCCGCCTTTTGATAAACTTGGCGTAAACGATTTGAAATGTTGGAAATAAGCGTTTGCATAAGAGGCGTCCTAGCTAATCAACGTGTTTGAGCGATCAGATCTCTGGTCGAAATGTTTGAAAAATACTGCTCATCAACCTTGCAGTTTAGCAAAATTAATTGCACCATTTTCATGATTTTATGAAACAGTGAATCTAAAGGGCACAAGGTCTCATTCTACGCAATAAAATGAAGACTGTGTCTATTTTATACTGCGCGCATGCGCTTTGGGGAACAAGACAAATTGTCGGTTTGGTGTGATGCTTAGAAAAATAAATGTAATGCCTTTGGCTCATGATTGGTGGAAAGACCCAATTTTTACAGCGACCGTCGTACTGGCGGTATTTTTGCATCTCGTGATTTTGACTTTGCAATTTGCTATGCCTCAAGAAAATGATGCGGCAGTGAAAGAAATTGCCGTTACTTTGCGTCCTTCTGATAAAAAAATTGAAAATGCAGATTTTTTAGCGCAAGCCGATCAACAAGGTTCAGGGACCTTTCGTGAGTCACATCGCATGTCGAGTGACATGCCCGCACCGATGCTTGAGCAAAGTACAGGCGAACAGCAGCGTGAAACTTTAGAGCAGATCCAACAAAAACGTGAGCTGAATTTTGAAGAAAAACTGTTGATGACGACTTTAAGCTGGCAAAAACAAGCTGAGGATAACCAGCGCAAAAAAGCCATGGAAGAAATGAACAGTCAGTTTCAAGCCAAAGCAGCAATGGTGGCCAGCCTTGAAGCGCAATATTTACAACGCCAACAAAACTTTAGCCGTCAGCAAAAAATCAAAACAGTTGATGGGATTCAAGCTAAGCAAGATATTTCGGCAGCTTATCTTGAAAAGTTCCGTCAGAAAGTGGAATTTTATGGCAACCGTTACTATCCAGAAGCAGCTAAACAACAACGACTGGCGGGTGAAGTACGTTTAATGGTGATTCTAAATGCATCAGGAGGCATCCGTGCTATTCGCCTGATTGATAGTTCAGGTCATGAGATGCTCGATGAGGCGGCAAAAGCATCGGTACGTAAGGCCGCACCATTCGGTGGATTTGATGCCAAAATGAAGGATATTTCTGAATTACGCATTGTGCGTACATGGCGTTTTGACCCAGCAGAGGCAGAGTTTGAAGTGCACTGAGCTGTGCACTTTTAAGTGTACTCTGATGATTTTGCTTACTTCGGTTTATTGGGTTGCGCGGACATAGGCACCGTCTTGACGTCCACCGATCCAAGTTACGGTTAAATGAGACTCTTCCACATCTAGGCGGCTAGGAAAAATCTCTAAGTGCTTGCTATATTTCGGTGATGCTTTTAAACCAATGCAGTTACCATTTTTCCACCATGTCCCTTCGGCATATTGGTCTAAAGAGCCGACAACTAAGTACCATTTAAATTTACCGTTGGGTTCTAGTAAAAGCTCGGAACCGACCTCCATAACGCCGTTTAAATAATAATGTCCAGCCCACGCCTGAGCTGCGTCTTGAAATTTCACTTCTTGGCAGGATGTTTGATTTTGATCATTGCTATTGGCATAAAGTGGCGTGGTGCAGGAGAGGGCGATAACGCAGAGTAGTTTTGAAATTGGTGTATGCATTTTTATAATCTCTTCATCTATTTTTTCATTTTGCATTATTTTTAGCATAAATAAACCCGACACATCGAGATGTATCGGGTGAGTTGTTTCAAATCTAATAATTACTGTTCTAAATAAGGGTTTTCAAAACCGAGTTTCGCTAAAATTTCAATTTCGATACCTTCCATTTCTTCAGCATCTGCTTCTGACGTTTCATGGTCATAACCCATGAGATGCAAGGTGCCATGTACCAACATATGAGTGAAATGCGTCAGTGGCGCTTTGTTTTGTTCTTCCGCTTCCAACAGCACCACAGGAATGCAAATGACTAAATCGCCAATAGGAAATGAGTCAAGAATTTGCGCCATTTCATCGGGCAAGTCACTCGGGAAAGATAACACATTGGTTGATTTATCTTTGCCGCGATATTCCAAATTCAATTTATGACTTTCATCATGGTCGACACAAGCAATGCCAATTTCACAGTTACTCTGTGTGCCAATATGGCGTAAAACAGTTTCTACAACTTTTTTGATATAACCACGTTTCAAGACCAATTCAGGTGCTTGAAAGTCCTGTTGTAGAGAAAGACTCAGTTTCAAAATAGATCCTTAAATAATGACATCTGCGGGCATTTTAAAATGCCCGCAGACTTTAACTTAATGCTGAGCATCGGCAGCGGCATCATTTTCAGCCACTAAGGCCTCTTGACGCGCTTTGCGTTCAGCACGCGCTTCAGCCGTTAAGCGATGTTGTTCTGCATCCCATCCCTCATAAGCTTCAACAATTTTTTGCACTAATTGGTGACGTACCACATCACGAGAGTGGAAGCGGGTAATGTGAATTTCTTTGATCTTGTCGATGATGCGTAAAGCATGCGCCAGACCGGATTGCTGACCACGCGGTAAGTCGACCTGTGTGATATCACCCGTAATCACTGCACGCGAACCAAAGCCTAAGCGTGTGAGGAACATTTTCATTTGTTCAGGCGTGGTGTTTTGTGCTTCGTCTAAAATCACGAAAGAGTGGTTTAAAGTTCGACCACGCATATACGCCAGTGGTGCCACTTCAATCACTTGACGTTCAATCAGTTTGGCTACTTTTTCAAAACCAAGCATTTCATACAAGGCGTCGTAGAGTGGGCGTAAATAGGGATCAATTTTCTGGCTTAAATCACCCGGGAGGAAACCAAGTTTTTCACCCGCTTCAACGGCAGGACGAACCAATAAAATCCGTTGAATTTCATTACGTTCTAGCATATCGACTGCGGCTGCAACTGCGAGATAGGTTTTACCTGTACCCGCAGGTCCAATACCAAAAGAAATATCGCTTTGTAGAATACGCTGCACATAACGCTTTTGGTTGGCACCACGTGGATTGATACGACCTTTACGGGTTTGGAGCCATACTTCATCTAAACCAGTGTGCTCTTGCCCGTCGAGGTCTTCTTGCAATTCACGGTCAGTCTGACTGCCTTGAATCATGAGGTGTAAGGTGTCAGCACTGATTTGTGCCGTATTTTCTGCTTCTTCATGCAGGCGATGGAGCAGACCTTCGGCTCTCTCAACTGCATCCATTTCACCATCGACATAAAATGCATCACCTCGATGGGAAATAGTGACATCTAAACGCTGTTCGATTTGTTTCAAATGACCGTTATAAGCACCGAGCATGCTCTTTAAACGTTCTATTGAAACCCCAGGAAAAGTTACTGTACGTCGAATCGCTGCAGTCAAGAGAATTCCTTTAAGTAGTCAGAATCTATTCCCTTACATTACGCCACGTCAGGCTCAAGATTCAAGAGTTCACCATAAACAAAATTCAAAGTTTTAATCTCTGTCACTTCGATTTCAGCGAAACGTCCGACCCATGCTGCATCACCAATAAAACTCACATAACGAGTGTTATCCGCCGTGCCAATCAGTAGGTTTGGATCTTTGTCTGAAACTTTCTCGACCAAAACGCGTTGAATGGTGCCGAGCATGGCATCGGTCTTGTCAATACTCGATCGTTTGATCCATTTTTGAACTTTACTGAGACGCTCTTTTTTCACCTCTTCAGAGGTGGTGTCTTCAAGATCAGACGCAGGTGTACCCGGACGTTTTGAATAGACAAAACTGTAGGAATGGTCGAAGTCCATATCTTTGATGAATTGATAGGTTTCTTCAAAGTACGCATCGGTTTCACCCGGGAAACCAATGATGAAGTCACTGGATAAATGCATATCTGGACGGACTTTGCGTAATTTGGCAATTTTGTCGATATACACATCAATGGTGTGGTTACGCTTCATGGCTTGCAATACATCGTTTGAGCCGCTTTGCACGGGCAAATGTAGATGCGACACCATTTGTGGGAGGTCACGGTAACATTCAATTAAGTCATCATTAAATTCAAGTGGATGTGAGGTGGTGTAGCGTAAACGCCCAATCCCCGGAATTTCTGCAACAAGACGTAATAAGTCTGCAAAAGTACAGATATTGCCTTCAAACGTTTCACCACGGTAACCATTGACGTTTTGACCCAATAACGAAATCTCACGGACGCCTTTTTCGGCTAAGGTCGCAATTTCAGCTAAAACATCATCCAGTGGGCGAGAAACTTCTTCACCACGGGTATAGGGCACTACACAGAATGAACAATATTTTGAACACCCCTCCATAATTGAAACAAAAGCCTTGTAACCTTCCACACGCGGTTCAGGTAAAAAGTCGAATTTTTCAATGTCAGGGAAAGAAATATCGACCAATTTGATTTTTTCTTTCTTGGGTTTTTCGATTTGATCAAAGTGCTGATCCAGCATTTGTGGCAAACGGTGCAAGGTTTGCGGGCCAAAAATCATGTCGACATAATTGGCGCGTTTTTGAATGTTGTCACCCTCTTGAGAGGCCACACAACCACCGACACCAATGATCAGGTCTGGATTTTTGTCTTTCAGCTTGCGCCAGCGGCCCAATTCAGAAAACACTTTTTCTTGGGCTTTTTCACGAATCGAGCAGGTATTCATCAGTAGAATATCGGCTTCTTTCGGGTCTTGGGTCAGCACATAACCGTGCGAGTCGCCAAGTAAGTCTGCCATACGGTGACTGTCATACTCATTCATCTGACACCCTTGCGTTTCGATATACAGTTTTTTAACTGATCCATCGATGGCTGGGGTGTGCTGTGGCTGGGTAACAGTGTTTTCTGAGGCAGCTTGGGCACCATTTGGAATGAAGGTTTGAACCGTCATGTAGGCTCCTAAGGGGGATAAATCTAGGTTTTTGTGTCTGATCGGTATCTGTGGCGGCGAAAGCAGAGCTTGGCTGGCGACAAAAAAGGGCGATCAAACACCATGTGAAATCTACGAAAGGCGCATATTTTAGCAGGAAATCTGAATAAACTTATAGCTTTAAATCTGAAGCTAAAAAGATTGATTTGTGAAGTGAAAATGCAGGAAAATTAATATTGTCTAATCATAAGGTTACATAAGAGAACAATAGAGTCTGTTATGAGTTATTAAACTAATGAAAATGATGAGACGAGACTAGGCAATTCAAAGATGACTGAAGGCAAACCCATGTTAAAACGATTACAGAATAAATATTATCAAGTGTTTGCGTTGGGTGTGGCTGCCTTGGGTCTATCTGCAGCGACACATGCTGCAGATGAACAGTTTAATGATGCCTTGCGTGCAGCAAATGCCGGTAATGTTGGTTTATTACAACAATATCAAAGCAGTATGCAGGGTGATGTGCTGGGTTATTATCCTGAATACTGGGTATTTAACAGTAATTTGGCGTTGCAACCTGCGGCGAATATTGTCGGATTTGCACAGCGCTATCCGCAATCTGCCATGGCTGAGAAGTTAGCAGCAGATTACATCGAAGAAAAAGTCAAAATGGCCGACTTTGCTTCCGCGCAGCCGGTATTGGCCTATGTGTCCAATGCAGATCGCGCAGAAAGCTGTGCCATGGCGCAAGTCCGTGCCAAGTCAGGCGACCCTTTGGTTTTTGCCGAATATAAAGATGTTTGGCTCACGACCAATACACAACCTGAGTCTTGTACAGGGCTGGGGCGCATGATGTTGTCTAGTCCACTGATGACGGAACAAGACAAACAACAACGCCTATGGGCACAGCTACGTGCAGGGCAGTCAGGTCAATCGATTGCAACCGCACAAACCATTGGCATGAATCTGTCTTTGGCGCAGCTGAATAGCATTCAAGCCGATCCACTGAACTATCTCTGGTCCGCACCGAAAGCATCGGCGGCAGATCAAGCGTATTTAATTTATGCGATTGGACGTTTAGCCGACAGTGATCTAAATACTGCACTGGCATCGGTAAAGCGTGCTGCAGAGGGTACACCTGAGTCGGTACAAAGAGCGTTGTACCGCGCCGTGGGGTATATCGGTGGCACAACTGTTATGAAAAATAATTTTAATGTGGAAGTGTTGCAAGCCTTTGATCGGAGCTATGGTTTAGCACTGAGTGAAGAAGAAGCTGAAATCTATGCACGCCAAGCCATTCGTTTCGGCGCATGGGAGAGTGTCATTCGTGCCATTGATGGCATGAGTGTGACGCAGAAACAAGAAGATCGCTGGCAATATTGGTTAGCCCGTGCTTCAGAACAACGTGGTGATGCAAAATCAAAAGCACTGGCGCGCGAGATTTTCAAAAAATTGTCAGTAGGTGACGATTATCATAACTTATTGGCAAAAGATCGTATTGGTCAGCGTTATCAAACGATTCCAGCCAATACCCAACCGAGCAATGCGGATGCGCAGCGTTTGAGTCAAGATATTCACTTTAGTCGCGCTTTTGCACTGCGTAACGTCAATGCGCCAGACAATTATGTTAACCGTGAGTGGAATTGGGCGGTTCGACAAGCTTATTTAAAACAAGATGATGGCTTAATTTTGGCTGCTGCCAAACGTGCCACAGAAATGGGATGGTATGACCGAGCAATCTATGCAGCCGATCGAACCGTCAAGCAGCATAACTACAGTTATCGTTATGCCATGCCACATCAAAGCTATGTGGTCAGCCATAGCCGCAATGCAGGCATAGATCCTGCATGGGCGTATGGGTTAATGCGCCAAGAAAGCCGATTTGTTACCCATGCACGTTCGCATGTTGGGGCAGGTGGTTTGATGCAAATCATGCCGGATACGGCAAAACTGGTCGCTAGACAAATGGGTGAAACCTATAATCCTGCTGCACTGAGTGATATGAATACCAATGTTCGTTATGGCACATTTTACTTGTCCATGATTCAAAGCCAATTAAGTAACAGTCCTGTACTTGCCACAGCCGGTTATAACGCAGGGCCAAATCGTGCGCGCCGTTGGCAGCCTGAAAATCAGCCGATTGCGGCGGATCAATACACAGAAAGTATTCCTCTGACTGAAACTCGTGATTACGTCAAGCATGTCATGAGTAATGCGACACATTATGGTGTTCTGCTTGGACAGGGCCCACAGTCGATCACCCAGCGCATGCAAAATATTCCTTTTAGAAGTCAATGATAAAGGCCTAGGCATTTTATGGTTTTGATGTCATCCCAATCAGTCTTAACGCAAAAGCTTCTGCTGTTGATCAGCAGCGGCATTGCTATGGGATTTTTTGCGACCTCAGCCCATGCAACACCGACCGTGTTTGGCTATGTGATGGAAGTTCAAATGACACCCGCCGTGTGTTTGTTTGATAACCAAGGCTCAAAGAAACGGAAATGTTTAGAAGGCTATTCACTCAATATCACTGGCTTATACCCTGAAACCACGACACGAGAGTGTCAGACTAAGTCTTCAGCTGTATTGTCTCCGCTTCAAACTAAAGTGGTGGCTCGGGTCATGCCCGATGAGCATGCACGTCGTCAGTTGTGGGCAGAGATTGGGGGGTGTGTGCCGATGAGTGCCAGTCAATATTTCCGTAACGTGATTAATTATGCAGAACGTTTAAAAATCCCCGCAGATTTGACTTCATCTGAAAATAAAACCGCGCAACTGCATAGCTTACGTGGACAGTTCCAACGTTTGAATCCTGGACTGCCTGCAAGCGGACTGCGTTTTAGCTGCCGTACTCACCGCCAAACCAATATTTTGACCGAAGTCAAGGTTTGTTATAAACCCAATGGTCAGTACAAAGGCTGTGCAGAGAATATACAAGAAAACTGTCCAAATTCTTTTGCGATCAAGGGTTCTTACTAATCTCTTTCCTTAAATTAATTTATATTTCCTATCATACTTTTGTTGGAATTCATTCTCTTTTACATGCATCTGCGAAAGTATTGGAGTACAATCTTTCGCGTTTATGATTATTAGATTAAATGGACTAACTATTTAATCGCATTGAATATCCTCAATTGGAGATAATTAGATGAAGCAAGCAGTTCGTGTTGCCGTTACTGGCGCCGCAGGTCAAATCGGTTACAGCCTATTATTCCGTATCGCTAGCGGCGAAATGTTAGGTAAAGACCAACCCGTTATTTTGCAATTGCTCGAAGTTCCTTTTGAGAAGCCACAAGCTGCGCTTAAAGGCGTAATGATGGAGCTTGAAGACTGTGCATTCCCTCTTTTAGAAGGCATGATCGGTACTGATAATCCAGACGTTGCATTTAAAGATGCTGACTACTGCTTACTTGTAGGTTCTCGTCCACGTGGTCCTGGTATGGAACGTGCTGAACTTTTACAAGAAAATGCTAAAATCTTTACTGTTCAAGGTAAATCAATTAACGATCACGCAAGCCGTGACGTTAAAGTTCTTGTTGTAGGTAATCCTGCGAACACGAATGCTTACATCGCTATGAAATCTGCTCCAGATCTAAATCCTGGTCAATTCACAGCTATGTTACGTCTTGATCACAACCGTGCGCTTAGCCAAGTTGCGGCTAAGACTGGTAAAGCTGTTAAAGACATCAAACAACTTACAGTTTGGGGTAACCACTCTCCAACCATGTATGCTGACTACCGTTTCGCGACCATCAATGGCGAAAGCGTAAAAGACATGATCAACGACCAAGAATGGAATGCAAACGTATTCCTTCCTACTGTTGGTAAGCGTGGCGCTGCAATTATTGAAGCGCGTGGCCTGTCTTCTGCTGCTTCTGCTGCAAATGCTGCAATCGACCATATGCGTGATTGGGCTCTTGGCACAAACGGCGAATGGGTAACGATGGGTATTCCTTCTGATGGTTCTTATGGTATTCCAGAAGGCGTGATGTACGGTGTTCCAGTAACATGTGCAAATGGTCAGTACACACGTGTTGAAGGCTTAGAAATTGATGCTTTCAGCCGTGAACGTATGGACATTACGCTTGAAGAATTAGAAGGTGAACGTGCAGCGATTGCTCACTTGTTCAACTAATTGATTTCAGCAAGAGCTGATTTAAATTAGAAAAAAGCACTCCATTTGGGGTGCTTTTTTTTGTGCAGATGATTTTTTTGAACAAAAAATAACATGCTGTGATCTAGATACAACTGAGAGTATGTAGACAACGGTTTAATCTGAAAGGGCATGATCAGGGCTTGAGGAGAACAATGATGTTTGACCAACAACCGACTTTAGAACTTTTATTTGAACAATTGGGGCTTGATGCGAGTGCAGAAGCAATCGATCAGTTTATTGAAACACACCAACTTACTTCAGACGTTCCATTGCATAAAGCACCCTTTTGGTCAAAAGCACAGCATGACTTCATTATCAGTAATTGGAAAAAAGATGATGAATGGGCAATGGTGGTCGACCTGTTAAATGAACAATTGCATACAGAACATACGCTTTCAGGTTCGTGTCATTTATAATCACAAATTGAAACAACAAACCTAGTTTTATGACTAGGTTTTTTTAGAAAATACATATAAGTTAATTCAATAATAATTGACAATAGTATTGATAAGGAGGCCGAGATGCTCAGTCAACATAAACCATCCTTAGAGCTTTTATTTTCGCAACTGGGACTCGCCAATAGTGCGGCTGCCATCGAGTTGTATATTCGTACGCATCAACTTCCTGCTCATCAATCTTTACACGATGCACCGTTTTGGAATTCCGCTCAACGTGCGCTATTAATCAGTCATTTGGTTCAAGATGATGATTGGGCGATTATGGTTGATGAACTCAATCAACAGCTACATCTCGATGCTTATAAACTTCAAACTGCCTAAATTGATTTTATGCTATTGTCATTTGAATAGTAGAATTGACCCATAAAAAAACGCCTGATTTTAGGCGTTTTTTATTTGTACATTTTAGTGCAATTTACTTTGCACCAGTTTGATAAACCAATCTTCTTGATGAAGGTCAACAAAAGCGGCATGTTCACGCAGTAACACGAAATCAAACTCGGTGCTTTTCGCATATTTGCCAAGCCAGTGTCGCGCCAATGCCGACTCTTTTCGACTGACCGATGCATAGGCCAAAAACAGGTAAATATCGCCCTGACCATAGCTGGTCAGTGGTTTTAAAATTTGCTGTGTAATCAGTGCAAAGCGATCTTCTTTGGTGATTTCAAAGTACAGCATATAAGCCTTGGCAAGATGCAAAGACAAATTGAGGTACAAAGAGAGAGGCATTTCCTCAAACTCAATTCGACCTTGCTCAAGTAACACCACCGCTTCTTGTAAAAAGTGGACTTGCTCTTGGCGCAGTTGGCTCAGGGTGACCAACTGTAAGCGTAAGTCAGCACGCTCAAGCGCTAATTCAGGGCTATTGCCTTGTAGGTAGAGTTGATCTGTTTCACCAATACGCTGAATAATTTGTTGACTGCTGGCACGCATCGGTTACATCCTCATCAATTGATGTTCAGTATATGAGGATACTTTTTACAATTTAAAGTCTTTTTACTTGAATCACAGAATTGTACTGTCACTCCGTAACCATCCAGTAATCGATAAACGCTGATGCTTGGCTTCTAAAACCTCATGCAGCAAGTCACTTTGAAACAATGCAATACGATTCGGTTTGGGTTGTAGTACATGCCAAATGTTATTTTTATCTTGCAGATGAAGTTCACCGCCCCAATCGTCTTGCCAGTCTTCGTGTAAATAATAAACCGTAGAAATCATGCGACCATTTTTGCCTTGAGGATTATCACGGTGTAGTGCATAAAACTCGCCAGCGTTATAGCAAGCAAAATGTGCTTCGACGTCTCGAATACCAAGATAAAAGGCACGATTTAGTTCCTGACCCAAACTAAAAAGGGCTTGAACATGTTGATGGGAAATAACGAGCTCGGGATTGAGCCATAAAATGTGATCACTGCGGATCTTGCTGATGACACCGTTTTGAATAGCGGCTTCACGAAAGCGGTTTAAGTTCGAAGTACATTCTTCAATGAGTTGATGTACATAGTCATTAGAATAGGCGTCATCAATGATGGCAAAACCATGTTGATCTAAATCATCTAGGATTTGATCAACATTCCAAGACTTTGGGAGAAGAACTGCTTCCATTACATTAACCTAAAAAAGACAAAGAAAAGCCACGCTTATTCTAGTGTATGAAAGCAATCTGAACGAAACTATTTTTCATGCTAAAATACTCATTGATTTTAGGAATGATAGAAACATGAATTACCGTCACCACTTCCATGCAGGTAACTTTGCAGATGTCATGAAGCATGTCCTTTTGCTTCAGATTTTGACTCGCCTCAATCAAAAAGATAAACCGTATCGTTATATTGATACGCATGGCGGTGCTGGTAAATATGATTTATCGACTTCAGAAGCACAAAAGTCGGGTGAGTTCTTAAATGGTATTCACCGTTTAGTAAAACTTGATGACTCGATTAAGCGTAATGCGCCTGAAGGTGTTCAGCAGTATTTAAAAATTGTTGAAAAAATGCGTGAAGGTTCAGGTAAAGGCGCTTATCCAGGTTCACCGTGGTTTGCATTGGAAGGCATGCGCGAAATCGATAAAGCCACCATTTTTGAAATGCAGCGTGATGTATTCCAACAGTTGTATTACAACGTTCGTGACAAACGCGCGGGCTTACATGAGCGCGATGCTTATGAAGGGCTATTTGGCGTTATTCCACCCAAAGAAAAACGCGGATTGGTGATGATTGATCCACCTTACGAAGTGGAGCGTAAAGATTTCCCTCAATTGGTTGATCTCATAGCGACTGCATATAAAAAATGGCCAACGGGTGTGTTTGCAATTTGG
This sequence comes from Acinetobacter sp., assembly GCF_036666595.1. GTDB lineage: Bacteria > Pseudomonadota > Gammaproteobacteria > Pseudomonadales > Moraxellaceae > Acinetobacter. Next base: position 235,232 of record NZ_JAVWVO010000004.1, read on the forward strand.
TATCCAATCAAAGACCGTGCCATGATTGATCGTTTTGAAAAGAAAATGATTAAAACGGGGATTCGCCGTCAGTTGATTTGTGAAGTGTGTGTATGGCCAGATGATACCCCTGTGGGCTTAAACGGTTGTGGTCTGTTGGTGATTAACCCACCTTGGAAGTTTTCTGAAGATGCAGATGAAGCACTACAATGGTTATTCCCACATTTGCGTATGAGTGAAAATGGTGGTCATGCTGCTGTTCGTTGGTTGGTTGGCGAATAAAGATAGACTATAAGAGAAAAGGCTACATTAGGATCGACAGAGAATGACAAATAGAAATAAACCTGAAAGCGAATCTTCACCCCGCAGTACGCCTACTTTTGATGGGATTACTTTCGAGGTGGAAGAAGAAGAGCACACACAGGAAGGTCAAAAAGTAAAACGTCGAGGTATTTATTTGTGGCCGAACCTGATTACAACGGCAGCGTTGTTGTCAGGCTTTTATTCCATCATTGCCAGTATGAATGGCAACTTTCAGCAAGCGATTTATGCCATTTTCTTGGCAGCTTTGTTGGATGGTTTGGACGGCCGTGTTGCACGAGCCATTGGTGCGCAGAGTGCTTTTGGTGAACAGTATGATTCGTTATCTGACTTGTTGGCTTTTGGTGTTGCGCCCGCTATTTTGATGTATAGCTGGAGTTTAGATTCACTGGGTCGTATTGGTTTAGCGTGTTGTTTTGTCTACACCGCCTGTGCTGCGTTCCGTTTAGCGCGTTTTAATGTGCAAATCGGTGTGGTGGATAAGCGTTACTTTATTGGTGTAGCTAGTCCACTTGCTGCGATTATTATTATTTCATTGGTTTGGGTCGGACTCGATTTTCCAGAAATTTTTGATATTCGTGAGCGGGGTATTCAAGCCATCAGCGCAGCGGTGATTGTGTCGGTGGGGCTCCTCATGATTTCGAATATTAAATATTATTCGTTTAAAACGGTAGATCGTAAGCGCGTTCCATTTTTTGTACTTCCTATCGCGGTCTTTATTTTTGCTGCAATGACTTACAATATTCCTGTCGGTATTTTGGTTATTTCCTTGATTTATGCATTATCTGGCTTTATTACTACGTTTTTAGCACGACGTCAGCAAAGCCCATCATGAGTTAATGATATGTAGAAGGAGTATGATATGTGGTTGTTTCAAGATTTTCTCGATCAGTCTAAACAACTTAATCAGGCTCCTTCACGGTCACTTCCTGCTTATCATCCACCCAATAAAAAATATAAAATTATTCATCAAGCTTTAACCATTCCCAATCTTCCTGCGCCACTGCATTACTTGAATTTTTTGAGCATGATTGGTCAGCCCAATACACCCATGTTTCGGAATAACAGTGCAATCAGAACTACCCCTTTAGATACCGCGACCGTATTGGCTAGCAGTAGTCCACATATGGCAGGGCAACTGAACCGCTATTCAATTTCTGAGGAATGTTTATTTCAAGAAAAAACATTTAAATTTGCCAATAAAGAACAGCTCATGGGAACGTTCCCAAATTTTCAAATTCAAAGAAAAGACACAGAATTGAGTTTTGAGATCGAAATTACAACAACACCTCTGATTTCACATTTCACCAAATTGCGTTTTGGTCTTGCCGAGCATTGGTCTGTATTGTGTCGATGTCAGGGAGAAGTTAAATATAAAGAGCAGCGCTATGACATTGACCAGTTAGGGGCTTTTGAATACGCGCGCAGTATCGACTTTAGTTATTTACCCTTAGCATTTTTCACATATCAAGTCATTAATCTAGTGGATCAGCGTCAACTATTGTTAGAGCAAATTCGAGATTCGTTTAATCGAATTGTACAGTCACGCATTTATATACGTGATTTTCAAAAACAACAAACTCGTATGTTTGATCAGATGGTACGCTTTCAAGTCCATCGCGTTTATCCTGCTGTGAAAACCCCCAATGGGCAAAAAATGTATTTGCCGCGAGAATTTGAATGGCATTATCAAGACGAGCAGGGACATCGCATTCATCTTTGTGCGCAAAGTCGTGGTGATTTTAAATTTGGTTTAGCTGCGGGTTATGTAGGTAGCTTTAAATATCAACTCAAAATGGATAATTATGAGGAGTATGGTGAAAGTGGTTATTGTGAATATGTGGATTGTCGTGCATTAAAGTGGCAAGAAAAAAAATCACAAGAAAAAAATCGCAATGAAATTGGAGAAATTGTCCCCTTTTCACTCAAAAAATAAGAAAAAAGCGTCATTTTGCTGAATAAATAAACA
>NZ_JAVWVO010000005.1:0-108588 GCF_036666595.1 Acinetobacter sp.
AGTTTTAATCAACATCACCGCCGATGGATGTGCATTCTACAGCATTTCCAAACCAACACAACCCCCTTTACTCAATTATTTATAAAAAAACCTCCAACTGTTTACTTATTCGGCAAAATGTCGCTTTTTTACTAACATTTCTTAAAATTTGATTTAACAATGAGCAATAAAGAGCTGTTAATATAGTTAAAAGATTATTTTTTTAATTCACCTGCTGATTATAAAGTTCCGGAACTCTTTTATATGCAACACATTCGCCACTTATGTGCTGGTCTACTGTTTGTAGGCTTTACAACATTTGCATTTGCTGAAGATGTAGCGCCTACAGCTGCCAGCGAAATAGATACCAGTGCTGATCCGCAAACAGCCCAATCTTCTTCGCTTAAAGAATTAAAGAATATTAAAGCAAAAGATTTAAAAGTAGATGCCAATGCAGCACAACCTGATAATGTAAAAGATCCGCTTCAACCTTTAAATAGACAAATTTTTGCCGTCAATGATGCTTTAGACCGTGCGATCGTTCGCCCAATTGCTGTGGAATATAAAGAAAAGATCCCTTCTCCGATTCGTGACTCTTATAGTGGCTTTCGTAAAAACCTTGGTGAACCTTGGAATGCGGTAAACCAACTTATACAAGGTCGTCCCGGTCGTGCCGCAAAAACGTTAGGTCGATTCACCATTAATACGGTAACTACTTTAGGTTTTGCAGATCCTGCTTCGCGCTTGGGTTTAGAAACTGAAGATGAAAACTTTGGTACGACGCTCGGCTACTGGGGTGTTCCATCTGGCCCATATCTAGTACTCCCAATTTTTGGACCCAGTACTTTCCGTGATGGTTTTGGCTTGGTTGTTGATGGCTATGCGCGCCCACAAAGATACATATTAGAAGATGAAGAAGGCCTATATTGGGCTGAACAGACTTTACGTGGTATTGATGTGCGATCACAACTGATTGATATTGAAGGTGCGATTCAAGGCGACAAATACTCCTCAATTCGTGATATTTATTTACAACGTAAAAACTTCATTATTGCTGAGAAAAAAGGCCAAGAAGCTGAAGGGATGTTCATTGATGATGTCGGTGATGATGATTCTTCTAGCTCTCCATCAACCAATGAATCGCATCAAATGTTAGATACGGAATAACAATGTATTGCAGCTAGGATTGAATTTTTTTTCTCTAGCTGTAATTTGCTTGTTATAGTAAAGCAATAGCTTAATGCTAAGGATAAGCCATTTTTTTTATGTATTTCATTCAACCCTCTCGCCATATTCCATATTTAGAACAGGTGCTAGACACGCTACCAAGTGTGCAAATGATTCGCATAGAAGACATTGATCTTTATGACCCGACTATTATTGCTATTGCCGATATCCAAGATTATTTAGATTATAAATGGACACTACCCACCATTGTCCTCGCCTTTGAAAATGAAGGTAGTGCTTTAGCCCAAGCATGGGAACTCGGTGCTTTAGCAGGCTGGATGTGGAATAAACTCCCCAGCAATCCTCAACAATCCTTACTCAAAATTGATGCACAATATAAACGTAATCAAGACAGTCGCGATCTACCTTCCGCAGCAGAGTTACAAAAGCGACTTTTACCAAATCCTATAGAACTCCAAAACTACACCGTCGAAACGTTTTTTCAGCCTTCTGCTTATTTGTCTGGGGACTGGTTTGATTATTGGAAAATTAGCGATAAAGAAGTGATGTTCTATTTGGCTGATGTATCTGGTCATGGGGTCACCAGTAGCTTACTAACCTCTTGGATGGCGGCTTTTCATGGTCGTGCCAAAACACCGCGTGAACTCATTAAGAAACTCAATGGCATGTTGGTCCAAGAGAATATTGAAAAGCACATCACCATGATTGCAGGGATTTTAAACCTCGAAACCCATCAACTTCGCTGGTCAAGTGCAGGACATTACCCCCCCGCAATTATCTTTGAGCCAAATCAAGCTCCTAGGATATTACATACCAGTAGTTTTCCTTTGGGCCTTACTGAAGAACTGGAAGTTGAAGAGCATGAATGTGTACTCAACCGTCATGCCCGCTTCATTATTTGTTCCGATGGCGCACTCGAACCCTTCAATGGTGGACTGAATGATCAGTTCACACAATTGGTCTATCATTTGCAAAATCAATCCTTTGAAGCACCAGAGCATGTTGCAGACGATATTGCTATTTTAAGTTTACGTCGAATGAATTAATCAAATTATCAATAACTTATTACAATATCCTATCTTCTAAGACTGTTAGATACTTGAGTAAGTATTTGCCCTATGGGATAATTTCCTATCCTTCTCTGCAAATGGCATTTATATGTCAACAGGTCATGTTGAATATGCAAGCTTGAATGGAACGCATATTTTTAAGCTTATTGGCGAAGTGCGTGCCCAATCTTGTATCAGTCTAGACAAACTTTTAAACCGTATTGAACAACAGTCAAATGTTGTTGGTGCAATCGTAGATTTAACCCAAACTACATTCATCGACAGCACTGTGTTAGGCATTTTGGCAAAGTTAGGCTTAAAGCTTAAGCAGATCCATAATATCCAAGCTGTCATGTTGTCCACCAACTCTGATATCACTACCTTAGCCAACAGTATGGGGCTAGGGCAGGTTTTTGTGATTTTAAACTACTGTGGCGATCCAAACGTTTGTACCCTCGAACTGATGGAAGAGCACATTACACATCGTAATATGTTAAACACCGTACTAGATGCGCATAAGACTTTGATGGAACTGAATCAAAGTAATCAAAATATGTTTGAACCTTTGGTCAAACAGTTGCAAAAAGAACAAGACAGCCTCGATCAAGTGTCACAGCAACAAAACGCATAACAACAAATTTTGTAGGCCCATTTATGACTTTACTTTCTGTTGTACAAATGAACTCTCAAAATGACATTGAAGCAAACTTCCTTGTCATTGAGTCTCTCATTCAACAAAGTAAAGTAAATGGTGCTGAACTTATTGTGTTTCCCGAAAACTTCGTTTGTTTTGCCGCAGGCAAACAACGTGAGACAGCAGCACAGTTTGAAGACATTCAAAAGCGTTTAGAAAATCTTGCTCATCAATATCAGATCTGGATCGTCGCGGGGACTCTCCCATGCCCGTTCCGTCCAGATGGTTCTGTTATTGAAGATGGTCGTGTTCGTACAGTCAGTCTTTGCATTAGCCCTGAACGTACTGAAGCACGTTATGACAAAATTCATTTATTTGACGTACAAGTTGGTGATGCTGTGGGTGGTTACCAAGAATCTAAGTTTTTTGAACCTGGTACAGATGTCGTTGTGGCAAAAACACCTTTTGGTAATATTGGCTTGATGGTTTGCTATGACTTACGCTTTCCTGAACTGGCTTTAACTTTACGCACGCGTGGTGCAAATATTTTGACTGCTCCTGCTGCGTTTACCTACACCACGGGGCAAATGCACTGGCAGTTATTATTACAAGCCCGTGCGATGGATAGCCAAAGCATCGTGTTAGGCGCCGCACAACAAGGCTGGCATGGTGAAAAAAGACAGACTTGGGGACATGCAGCGGCAGCCAATAGCCGTGGTCAAGTTTTGGACTTGATTCTTAATCCGGGCGCACAGTTAATTACGGTACCTTTTGACTTGGCAGAACAAGCTCAAATTCGTGAAAGTATGCCGTTGATGCAACATCGGAAATTAGTACAGTTTTAATCAAGCCGTGATCTTTTAAGACAACTTCATTCTTCGCACAAAAACTTCATATTGATTCACTTCTGCTCTTGCATTGAATATGCTTTAGCACACTAAATGCATGAGTCTCCCCCCTTTTTTAATTGATAAAGTTTCCGTACTTTCAGTTCTTATTCACATCTACAAGCCTCGATTGAGAACGGTTAAAGAAACAATAATAGCCATCCATATTATTGATTTTAAGCAACTAAACCATCAACTTAATCGCAAGCATTCTCTGTATAAATTTACAAAAACACTGCTTATTCTTTCTGCAATTTAGGACAGGATAAGGACTCAAATACAATATTCAGGGAATCACAATGTCTTTAGAAAAAGTAGTTTATACAGCACATGCCAAAGCAACAGGTGGCCGTGATGGTCGCGCAACCTCTTCTGATGGAATTTTAGATGTAAAACTTACCGTTCCTAAAGAAATGGGCGGCGCAGGTGGTGGAACGAACCCTGAACAGCTTTTTGCCGCAGGTTATTCTGCATGTTTTCTAGGTGCAATGAAGTTTGTTGCTAACCGTGACCAATTAAAAATTACACCTGATGTTTATATCGAAGGTGATGTAGGTATTGGCCCTATTCCAACAGGTTTTGGTATTCAAGTGACCTTGAACATTCACTTAGAAGGTTTAGAGCAAGCAGAAGCGCAAAAATTAGTGGATGCAGCACATATCGTTTGCCCTTATTCAAATGCAACGCGTGGAAATATTGATGTGACATTGAATGTGATTGTTTAAGTCATCTTTTCTATCCCGAAGTCATTGCTTTGGGATAGAGAGTTCATAACTTACAAGGGTTTGGAAATATCTTTTTAAATTTCTTTTGATCATCGATTTCATCTGCCAGCAAAATCAAATTTCCTTTTTGATCAAAATAAGAAGTGCCTTGGAACACAGTATATTGGGCAATATCAAAAATAGGAACATTTTGAAAAATAGGGTGCTGAGTACTGATCAAAGTATGTCTTTTTTTCGAATTTAATTGGCGAGCTGTGATTTTATTGTGTTCAGAATCAGTTTCAATTAAACAATTATTCTTCGTATCAATAGCGATAAATTCTTGAGTCGCATCATCTTCTTGTTTATTTCTCGATAGAAAACTATGAGCCTGACATGGGCTACCACATGACATTTGAACATGATAATAATTTTGATTTAAACGCTCAATATTTGGTGATTTCATACCGCCATAAACTTTTTCTTTCTTGCCATTGGTGCTTCTAATGACATCACAAGACCACTCCATTTCATCATTGCATTGTTTATAAACATTAAAAGTTTCATCTTTTGCAAAACTGAGTGGAGTAAAAAATACCATACCACTCAGCACACCAAACAAGGCTAAGGATTTATTCATCATTATAAAGTTCTTTATTTTCATTCTAAAAATAAAACGGACGCTGCCATACAAACACATCAGGTAATTTCAGGATAATACAACTACACGCATAACCCGTATCCACTAATCAGTATTCGACTGATATTATTCAGCCGCTTCATTGGTCACACGTAATACTTCTTCCAGTGTAGTTTTCCCCACCAACACTTTACGTAAACCATCATCACGAATAGAGCCTGAGTATTGTCGTGCATAACTTTCTAATTCATATTCAGCGGCATTGCCATGAACTAAACGACGCATTTGATCATCCACAGCGACAATTTCATAAATTGCCGTCCGTCCCGTAAAACCCGTATGTGAACAACGTTCACAGCCATTCGGTTGAGGTAACTGAAGCTCTGCTTTTGGATTCAAATGCTGAAACAGTTGTTTTTCAAAAGTATCGGCTTCATGCCATGTCACACAGTGACTACATAAGGTTCGCACTAAACGCTGTGCAATGACACCAATCAAAGAACTCGACAGCAAAAACGGCTCAATGCCCATATCTTTTAAACGGGTCACCGCACCAATGGCCGTATTGGTATGCAGTGTGGATAAAACCAAATGCCCTGTGAGCGATGCTTGTACCGCAATTTCAGCCGTTTCCAAGTCACGTATTTCACCCACCATTACTACATCAGGGTCTTGACGTAGCATGGCCTTTAAGGCTCTCGCAAAAGTCATATCGACTTTGGTATTGACTTGCGTCTGTCCAATCCCTTCCAGTTGATATTCAATCGGGTCTTCTGCGGTCAAAATATTTTTCGAACCATCATTAAGGTCCGAAAGCGCCGCATAAAGCGTTGTAGTTTTACCCGAACCTGTCGGCCCAGTGACCAAAATAATCCCGTGTGGTCGATGCACCAATTGGGTTAAACGCTCATAGTCAGGTTTCAATAAGCCCAAATGAGTCATGTTCAAACGACCGGCTTGTTTATCTAATAAACGCATCACCACACGCTCGCCATGTGATGATGGCAAAGTCGATACACGCACATCCACTTCACGCCCGGCTAAACGCAGTGAAATACGCCCATCTTGCGGAATCCGTTTTTCTGCAATATCCAGTTTTGCCATAACTTTAATACGAGATACTAATAACGGTGCGAGTTCACGGCGGGGTTGAACAATTTCACGTAATTGCCCATCCACTCGTAAACGCACCGATAGTTTCTTTTCAAAAGCTTCAATATGAATATCGGATGCGCCAACACGAATGGCTTCAGACAATAATGCATTAATCAAACGAACAATTGGAGCATCATCTTCTTGATCCATCAGATCTTCAGCTTCAGGCACTTGGTCAGCTAAACTGAGTAAATCGGGATGATCTTCTAAACCTGCGGCCACTTGTTGTGATTCGCCACTGTCCCCTGCATAGCTACTGCTTAAAAGCTGGTGAAATTCTTCATCACTACACAGTTGATGTTGTGCTGCCACACCTAAAAAACGACGTGCCTCTTGCAAAGCCAACAACGGCGTACTTTCACGGCGCACAATAAAGGCTTGATCGCCTTCGTAACGCAACAGCACGCCATGACGCTTCGCAAAACTATAGGGAATTTGTAATTGTTTAAGCACTTGCATCTTAAAATTATAATAATGATGAAAAATATTATTTTGAGTGTACTCTAAGCATATGACAGCGTGAAGTCTGTTTTTCACTGATTTGCAATATAAGGAAATGTGCTGTTGCCTAATATGAATGAACTGTTTGAATCGGATAGCCCCAATTTAAAATGGTGGGGGGAATACAACTTCGAGTTGAATCAAGCCCGTGCGTGGCAGTTCGGCTCATTACTTTTTCGCCTCACCCGCGGTCTACAAGAGTGGCGTTTAGAGTTTCATCGTCCTCAAGTTCAGTATGACTATGAGCAAAAATGGCATGCGATAGAAGACCCACATTTCGCCTTTCCACACCCCGTTGAAATTAAACGCTACATGTTTAAAAACACCCACCATACGATTCAACTGATGCCACGTTTGGCCGATCGTTCAGTGGTGATTAAACCTGTCGATCCGATTTATATTCCAGCGGGTCAGCGTGGGACGCTGTATATCAGCACCCCGTTATGGATTTCGGGTTTTATTGAAGGTCAGCGCGATCCCTTGTTTGATATTCCTGTGATTTTACCCAAAGAAACTTGGTTTGGGCCAAACCACCGTACAGGTGAAATTGCCTACGCTACGGCTGTCGATGGTCGAACTGAATTGCATCAACTAAAACCACGTGCATTTCGTGCAGTGACGCCCATTGAGTTCCACAACACCAGCCATTTACAACTGCGCTTCGACCGCATGAACGTGCCTGTTTCAGCCCTGCCTTTATTTTATAGTGAAAGTACGGGACGACTTTGGACATCACAAATTAAAGTCTTGCATGAAGGTGCTGATCGACCACCGCGAATTCGTATCGAAAACCGTACGCCTCCGCATGCAGGCAAAGTGATTTATGTGCATCCACCGCGCTCTTCGGCGAGTGCATTATTTAATATGTTTGATTCATTCTTCTAAGGGGGACAGATGCCAAACTCAAATATTCCCCAAGAAATTACCAGTAGCCTAAAAGGCATTTTTACCAACATCAATACAGAACGATTAACAGAAATCTTAATTGCCTTAGTGCTGTGTTTTGTTGGTTTTCTCTTGGCACGTCTGGTTTCAAATGCCTTTATCCGAACCATTGGCACCAAGTTTAACGCCCACCAACGACTGGTCTGGCGACGTGGTATTTTTTACTTTATTTTCCTAATTTTTGTGATGGCCAGCCTCAAAGAAGCTGGTTTTAAACTCAGTGTGTTTTTAGGCGCAGCTGGTATTTTGACGGTTGCTTTGGGTTTTGCCTCACAAACCTCTGCATCCAACTTAATCAGTGGATTGTTCCTGATTGGTGAAGGTTCTTTTGAAATTGGCGACACCATTTCAATCACCCTTATTCGTGGCAATACCATTGAAGGTGAAGTCATTTCAATCGACCTCCTCTCGGTTAAGTTACTCACTCAAGACAACATTTATGTACGACTGCCGAATGAACAACTGATTCGAGCTCCTGTTCACAACCTCTCTAAGTTCCCAATACGGCGTATTCCAATCACCCTAGCCATTAACTTTCATGAGAACATCATTAAAGTACGTGAAGTGCTGATTGATGTCGCCAATAAATATCCTTTGGTGCTGGCCGACCCTAAACCTGCCGTCACCGTAACCGCCTTTCGCGAGTCTTCGATTGAGTTATTATTTGCCGTATGGTGTCAGCAAGAACACTTTTTGCAAGTGCGTGATGAAATGCAGGAACGTATTCGTAATGGCTTCTTAGATAACCAAATCGAAATTCCTGTGCCGAAAATGGGCTTTGTCGATCATCCGCTTTCGCGTCCTTTATCCAATGAAGAAATTGATCAATATGCCAATGCACAAGCCTTGAAACGAGAACCGAACATCAAATAAATCGTCTCAGCTCCTTATATAAATCCAGACATAAGGAGCTGAACTTGTTTAATTGGTCTTTTCCTCAAGTTCAGGCATCGGCGCAATATACGCAATCACCAACATCACCAAACCAGCTCCTAAAAATGAAATCACGCGGGTGAGTGTCCCTATATGAGATAAGTCAAACAAGACTAATTTCAATGTCACCAATACCAAAATACAGCCACCAAAAATCCAAAGTGAGCGCAAATTACGCTTGGTTGCTGTCAGCATGCAAATGAACGCCAAACTGACCCAAAGCAAAGTAAAGCTCAATTGCACCAAAGCATTTTCCCACATTTCCCAGTCATTATAGGGTGTTAGGAAGTAGACATGCAGCGCACGTAGCACCACATAACTACTGAGCCAAAGTAGGCTCGACATCATCAAAATGGCACCCAGGCTTTTCTCCAAACCTGCTTTCATTTGCAAATTCAGCATCCAAATAAAACCTGTCAGCATCGCAATACTAACTAAGTCGAATGGATTGAAAATGGGTAACCAGTACCCTGCAAAAGCTTGTTGGCTAAAAATCTGAGAACACACGATCCAAAACAACATGAGCACTAAGGTATTGCGGGCCTGCCAAAACTTTCTCCATCGCGTTTGACTTGGCTGCGCATAACACCATGCAGCAAAGGTCAGCGGTAAAATGACCATGCTCAAATACGGCATACTTGGAATGAGGGTTAAACTGGTCAGCGTTAAACTCAATAAAGCCCCCAAACTCACCCACTCTAGCTCATCCTCCACACCCTGTAACGGGCGAAGCCACAACAATGTGAGCAATCCGCTCGTTAAAGCAAACAATAGGCGGTCTAAACCAGACGACCACATAATGACGCCATCATAGCTCAGGTCAACCAAGAAAATGAAGGCAACGGCATACAGCGGAATCAGGCCAATCCATTTGGGTAATAGCCATGACCAACTGGCTTTGCGGTAGAGCAACCATTCATTCAGTACTGTATATAAAAGCACAATAATCAGCAGCGCCATCGTTACCTGACTTTTACTGTCGATTTCATCCAAAAGTAAGATAAACAACATGCTGGTTGCTGAAAGTAGTTGTAAGCAAAAAAAGGCAATGGTGGCAAAGGACAACTGTTGTCTAAAGCGCTCTACACTGTTGGCAACAACAACCACAGCAAAATAACTCAGACACAGCGCCCAATAGACTTCCGTTGGAAAACGATTGAGCTCCACCACATAGTACAGACTTGAGAGTCCTGCCACGGCCAATAAGCCCATCGCCAAATAACGACTCAGGGCGGAATTTCGATATAAGGCATACATAAAGATCAGTGCACCCTCAACACTCCAACCCACCACACCCCACTGATCAGGCAGTAAAATAGGGGGAATCAGCGCCAAGAAGACCAAAGTCAAACTGAGATAACTTTGCGCAATCAGCTCAACGCTATGGGCTCTTTTTAGCAGTTGATAAAGCATGGCATAGAGCGCTGCAAAGCCTAGACTAAAGCCAGCCTGCCAAATCGTTTCCTCAAAATACATCACATACAAAAAAGCAAAAGCAACAATAGGTGCAGCAAAAATCAAAGCCACATCCAAGATCGGTTTTAACTTAAACTGAGTTAAATCCTCACGGGCCAACAGTTGGCTATAACGAAAACTCAACCAAATAAAGACCGTACTATGTGCCAAAACCAACACGGCCAGCATGTCTCGCTCAGACGCTTTACCCTGATAAAAGGCATAAGCTCCGCCTACGACTACCGTCATTAAAAAAGCAATTTGGTTGAGGACTTTCCACGGTCTGAACGTGCTTAAAACAGCAACCGCAATATTAATGACCAAATAATAAGCCACCAGTTCTATCGCAGTGGCATTCCGTACTGGCAAAGTAAAGGGTGCCAAATAAGCAATGATCAGCGCCATCAACGCCAGCTCAATCGACTGCTGTTTTAAACTAAGCCAAAGTGTAACTGCCATCACCACCACAAAGCACAGACTTGCAATCGCTAAACTTGCAATCACGCCGTTGTAGTAAGCAAAAAATAAGGTCAAAAATAAGCCTGACAGTCCAAGTGCTTCTAAAGCCAAAGCAAAACTGCGGTTCTTTTGTAGGAGCGCACAACCAAAGACCACAACACCTACACTTACCGCAGCAACGAGGCTAAGCTTGACCGCGAGACTCAACTGCCAATGTTCGGTGGCAAAGCGTAATAATAAAATAAGCCCTATCAGCAGTATCACAATCGCAACTTTTAAGACAGGATTGCCCTGCCAAAGCCAGCGTTTCACTTGCTCACTGAGACTTAAATCATCTGTGTTGTTTAGAGTAGTGGGGAAAGAGGGAGCCTTTTCAGATTTTGGGAATCGGTCAGATATCACCTGATATGGCTGTGCTTGCACGGATAACAATAGATATTCTAGGCGACGTAACCATCTAAAGAAAAAGAACAACCAACCACTGATCCCCAACCCAATGAGTCCGCCCCATTGCCCCACCATACCGATTAAAATAACGAAAGCAGCGAGGTAAAGCGGCACTTTTGACGTTGGCTGAAAAGCAATGCCCCGTTGTTCCGCCAAGGTCGTACTGGGGTGTTCAATGCTATCAACATAGTGCATAACACTCATGATCAAAGCAATTCCACACAATGCACTCAACAGCGGCACGGCCAGAAACCATGCTGCAATAGCAACAATCGTGAGCCCCATCAACCACATCATGCGAATTTCACGCTGTCCAGTTTGCATCCGTTCTCAATCTCTTTTTCTCATCTTCAAATAATACATCAGCTTGTAGTACATCTTTAAGCGCATAACCGTAACCATCTATGCCAATCGGTACATCAATACACTTTGTTCTGCGTCAAAATCACGTACAATGAACGGGTTATTTGGATAAGGAATCTTGCAATGCCACCATTTGTCTTGGTCGATGGCTCATACTTTTTATTTCGTGCTTTTCATGCTTTGCCACCGCTCACCACGTCAACTGGCTTACATACCAATGCAATTCGTGGGGCAATTTCTGCCATCCAAAAACTGATGCGTCGTACCCAGCCAACACATATGGCAGTCATTTTTGATACGCCAGAACCAACTTTTCGTCATGTGCTATCGCCAATTTATAAAGGTGACCGCCCAAGTATGCCTGAGGAATTATCAGAACAAATTCCATACTTGCATGCCTTAATTCGTGCTTTGGGTATCCCCTTATACATGCTCCCAGGTGCAGAAGCAGATGACATCATCGGGACTTTAGCCAAACGTGCAGAAGCCGCGGGACAGCAAGTGCTGATTTCCACAGGCGATAAAGACATGGCACAGTTGGTGACCGATAAAGTCACCTTAGAAGACAGCTTTAAAGACAAGCCGATGGATGTGAATGGTGTGTTTGAAAAGTTTGGGGTGTGGCCAAACCAAATTATTGACTATCTGACCTTAATGGGCGATGCCTCTGACGGCATTATGGGTGTTCCAGGTGTTGGTGCAAAAACTGCGGCAAAACTGTTAACAGAATACGGCTCAATTGGTGGCATTTTAGAAAATGTCGATAAAATTAAAGGCAAAGTCGGTCAAAACATCAAAGAACATGCCGATGGCATTGCTCTAGATCACCAACTGGCAAGTATTGTCTGCGACTTAGAGACAGGACTGACCTTTGACGATCTCAAACTCCAAGATCCGAATACCGAAGCCTTGCGTTCACTGTATACAGAACTTGAATTCCGTCAACAGTTGCAATCGCTTGATCATCCAAACAATCCCAATAGTGCAACCTACAAACAAGCGACGCAACACATTGCTAAATCAGCGCAGTCTGAAACCGCCATCAATACAGAAGATCAGGCCGTTCAAAGCAGTGTCGATGACCAACTGGGTCAAGCGAACTACCATACTGTGCTCAGTGCGGAACAGTGGGCACAATTATTCAAACGTTTAAGTACAGAAAAACGTTTTGCCTTTGATACCGAAACCACAAGTTTAGACTATCGCGTAGCGCAAATTGTTGGGTTTTCGGTCGCATTTGATGCTCAAGATGCCTATTACGTTCCACTTGCGCATGATTATGAAAATGCACCTGTGCAGCTAGAGCGTGAACAGATCTTGGCGCAAATTAAACCTATTTTAGAAGATGAGTCGGTTCAAAAAATTGGTCATCATTTGAAATACGATGCGCATGTCTTAGAAAATCATGGCATTGAGCTGAAAGGCTGGTATTTTGATACCATGTTGGCCTCTTATGTACTCAATGCTGTGGCGACTCGTCACGGGATGGATGACGTTTCACGTCTCTATCTAAGCCACTTAACCACCACTTTTGAACAGGTTGCGGGTAAAGGCGCAAAACAGAAAACCTTTAACCAAATTGAGATTGAAACCGCCGCGCACTATGCGGCTGAAGATGCCCATGTGACCTATCGCCTGTTTGAAGTGCTCGATGCCAAACTGCAAAAGCACCCTGAACTGGTCAATATTTTGCACAATGTCGAAATGCCAGTTGCTCGTGTCCTGACCATCATGGAAGAAAACGGCATTGAATTGGATCTAAGCTTTCTTGACCAACTCGGTGTTGAGTTTGCCAATACCATGGCCAATCTTGAAAGCCAGATTACAGAATTGGCTGGACAAAGTTTCAATGTCAGCTCGCCGAAGCAAGTCGGTGAAATTTTGTTTGATAAACTCGGACTCAAGGGCGGCAAAAAAACCGCAACAGGTCAGTACAGTACGTCTGAAAGCGTTTTAGAAAAGATTGACCATCCGATTACCGAGCTGATTTTAGACTATCGTGGTTTATCCAAACTAAAAAGCACCTATACCGATGGCTTATTAAAACAAGCCAACAGTGATACCCATCGTGTGCATACTAGTTACCACCAAGCACTGACCGCAACTGGTCGTCTGTCTTCGACCGACCCCAACTTACAGAACATTCCTGTGCGTGAGGAAATTGGACGTCAAATTCGTAAAGCCTTTATTGCACCACAAGGTCGCGTGCTCTTGGCAGCCGATTATTCACAAATTGAACTGCGTTTAATGGCGCATTTCTCCCAAGATGAAGCCTTGGTCGATGCTTTTAATCATGGGCAAGATGTACACCGTCGTACAGCGGCTGAGGTCTTAGGTGTCGCACTTGAAGATGTTACTTCAGACCAACGTCGTCAGGCCAAAGCAGTCAACTTCGGTCTACTCTACGGCATGTCTGAGTTTGGCTTAACCCGTCAACTCGGATTTAGCCGTGAAGAATCGCGTGGCTATATTGCGAAATACTTCCAACGTTATCCGGGCGTGCTCGACTATATGGAACGTACCCGTCAAATTGCACGTGAACAAGGTTTTGTCGAAACCATTTTAGGCCGTCGGTTGTATACGCCCGATATTATGGCAAGCAATAAAATGATCAAACAAGCGGCTGAACGTGCCGCAATTAATGCACCGCTGCAAGGTTCTGCTGCGGACATTATTAAAATGGCGATGATTGCTGTTGATCAAATGCTGCCTAAAGATCAAGCCAAAATGCTACTACAAGTACACGATGAATTGGTTTTTGAAGTCGATGAAAATATTGCAGATGAACTAGCTTCGAAACTGGCAGACGTGATGCAATCTGTTTTGCAAATTTCTGTGCCATTGTTGGTTGAAGTCGGCAAAGGTCGAAACTGGGATGAAGCCCACTAAAACATTTGCGCCTTTCTCCTAGAAGGAAGGCTGGTATGGAGGTCATTTGCCTCCTAGAAGAAATATCAACGTCTTCACCTAAAAATTTCAACCACAAAAAAAGGACTCGCAATCGAGTCCTTTTTTTATTCGCTACAATCTTATAAACCAGTGAGCAGGACAATCGCCACTTCATTCATAATCATTTCAGCAATATACAGAGCCAAGAACGCTACGATTGGAGAAAGATCAATCATCCCCATATTGGGCAATAAACGGCGAAACGGTGCCAATAATGGTTCAGCAAGCTCTTGAATCACTTCGATATAAGGCGAGCGTGACTGGGTAAACATCACGACCCAACTTAAAATAATCGTTGCAAAAATCAGGTAACGACAGAAACGAATCAAGTCCTGAATCATGGTCACAAAAGTCAAAATAACCAAATGCACAGGACTATTCGGCATCGCTCCAGAGAGATACATGACACCAAAAATTTTCAGTAAATACAATAAAACCAAAAGTACTAAAGCCGCTAAGTTAACACGACCTTTCGCTACATTTGGAAAAATACGACCAAACATATCCACAATTTTTGTGGCTTTTACGGTCGACATCACCACTGGGTTATAAAAGTTAACCGCTGCCAACTGCATGAGAAAGCGGAAGAACACCAGTAAAATTGCAACGTTAATAATGATGCCAAAAATTAGCGCAGAGTTTGCACCCATACTTGAACTTTCCTAAATAAAACGATTATTTGCTACTTTCACTCAGCTCTTGAGCAAGTTCCTGACTGCGCTTTTGAGCAGCAGCCAATGCAGCTTGGATATTTTGTGAAATTTGTGCACGATCAAACACTTCAAGTGCCGCTTGGGTTGTACCATTCGGTGAAGTGACATTTTTACGCAATTCAGCTGGTGTATTTGAGCTCGTGATTGCCATTTGTGCTGCACCCAGTGCAGTTTGCAATGTCAATGCCGTTGCTACTTTTTCATCTAGACCGAGGTTTTTACCTGCACGGATCATACTTTCCATCATATAGAAGAAATAAGCAGGACCTGAACCAGACACCGCAGTCACAGCATCAATTTGCGCTTCCTCGCCTACCCATAAGGTCAAGCCTGTTGCAGCAAGTACTTGGCTCGCCAAATCACGGTCTTCTTTATCTACAGACTCTGTGGCATATAAACCATGCGCACCTGTTTGTACTAAAGCAGGCGTATTTGGCATCACACGCACAATACGATTACTGCCAGCTAATGCAGCAATCGTGGCAATTTCAGCACCCGCAACAATCGAAATAATCAACTTACCGTCAAATAAACCGTTTAATGGTTTTAAAACATTGGCTAAAACTTGAGGTTTAACCGCTAAGACCACGACATCGGCTTCACGAATAGCAGATGCATTATCCTCAGTCACCACCAAGTCTTTTTCAGCCAATAAATGACGAACTTGTTCAACAGGATCAGAAACCGTAATGCGAGTTGAAGGTAAACCACGCGAAATCAAGCCACCAATGAGGGCTTGAGCCATGTTACCACCGCCGATAAAACAAATATTACGATTCAACACTGCGCTCATGATTATTTCTCTATCCTGAATTTTTTAACTAAGCGATTAAATTTGGTTGCCATCCACCCGCTTCACAATAAGCCGACTCGACCAACCAAAATCCTTTAGGCGTAAAAACACCAAGCATAACATTATCTATGCTTAATATTTGTATTGTATGACGTTGCCACGGAAAAATTTGTGCGCTCTGAATCGCTTTTTTCAACGGCCAAGCCCCAACACGTCCATACAAATGCAATTTTTCCCCACCTAAGCGCGGTTTTATCTGTAAAGGCTGCTCTAATAATGCCAAAGACAGTCCATATTTTTGTGTTTCAATGCGATATTGCCCTGAAGCCAATGCATAAGCTTGATCTAAACTAAAACGCTGCTCAATTGACTCAATGATTTGAAATTGTTCAGCTAAATACTCTGCTTTACTGACACGAAAGAGTTGCTGTTGATAACGCACATAATAATATTGGTTCCAATGCAATGCGGCTTGGGCATCCACTTTGGATTCAATCACTTCATCAAACAAGCGTTGCACCATATCAAAAGCAGGACGATATAAATCCTCACCTTTCATCCAAGCAGAGAGTAACTGTCGCTGTCTCGGTGCAGATAACTGACGAAATGGGGTTAAATTTAAAACCGAAGCATTCCCGCAACTGGCCCAATCTTGCGCCAACACATCGGCTAAAATCGTTTCGGCATCTTGCATCAAATAACTGGTACGTGCCAAAGCTTGCTGCATTTTCGGAAAGCGTTGTTCTAAGATTGGCCACAATTCAGCTCGGCACCATGCACGATCATAACTGGTATCAAAATTGGTTTGGTCTTGAATATTTCTCAGCAGCATCTCAGCAGCCCACAGCTCAATTTGCTGTCTGGACAAAGCCAATAGAGGGCGCCAAATTGTAAATTGCTCTCGTATGTCGATGCTCTGCATGGCAGCAAGTCCATGAATCCCCGCACCAGAGAGTAAACGGAGTAAAACGGTTTCGGCTTGATCTTGTTGATGATGGGCGAGAACTAAAATTTCATTGGCAAGAAGATGCTTCTGAAAGGCCGCATAACGTGCACTACGCGCTTGGCTTTCTACATTGCCTGTATCAACATCGACTGCTTGAATCACACATGGGACATCAAGTACATAGCATTGTTCTTGAACAAAGCTACCCCACTGCGGACTGACATCCTGCAATTGATGATCAATATAGATGGCGCGAATGCGCTTGGGAAATAAATGAGACATCAAATGGAGTAGCAGCATGGAATCCATGCCACCACTACATCCGATTAAAAAATGAGGCTGTTCAAGCGTATCCTGAAACTCAGTTAAGACACTAGCCCTAAATTGTCGCTGCCAAACTTCATTAAACGTTGGTAACGTGCTTCGCATCGTTCATTCGCATCCATTGGTTGCAACTCAGCCAATGCATCTTTTAAAACGGTTTTTAAAGCATGCATGACTTGTTCTGGGTTGAGATGAGCGCCTTCACCTTCATCGACCACATATTCAACAATACCAATTTTCTGTAGTTTTTCCGCAGTCAATGCCAAAGCTTCGCTGGCTTGCTCTGCTTTTTCAGCCGTTTTCCATAAAATAGATGCACAGCCTTCAGGTGAAATGACTGAATAAATACTATGGGATAACATCACCACACGGTCAGCCACACCAATACCCAGTGCACCACCTGAACCGCCTTCACCGAGTACAGTTGCAATTACAGGCACTTTCAAGCTTGAAAGTTGTGCCAAAGATGTTGCAATTGCTTCAGCCTGACCACGTTCTTCTGCACCCACACCTGGATATGCACCCATGGTGTCAATAAATGTAAAGACGGGTAGATTAAAACGTTCAGCCATATCGAGTAAACGTTGTGATTTACGGTAACCTTCTGGGTTACTCATCCCAAAGTTATGTTGTAACTTTTCACGCGTACTGCGACCACGGTGTTGACCCACAATCATGACTGGCTGACCATCAAAGCGAGCTAATCCACCGATCATTGCACCATCATCACCAAATAAGCGATCACCATGCAAAGCATCAAATTCGGTAAAAATTTCACTCACATAATCTAAAAATTGCGGACGCTCAGGATGACGTGCAATTTGAACCGTCGTCCATGCTTTGGATTGCGCAGCTTTATTCTTCATAGCTCAACCATAAATCCCTAATTGACCAATTTATTCATCGACAAATTGTTCTGATTGGATATCCAGCTCAACATCCCAATGCTTAAATTGCGCTTGCTCATCATGCAAGTCTGCAACCAGCAAAGGCCATTGCGCGGCATTACCAGAAACACTCAGCTGCCATTGTTGCGCATTGCCTACTGTTAATTCAATGGCAGGAAGCATCTGATCGCTACGACTATGATTCAGTAAAACTGCGAGGCGAAGTAACAAACACAGATAGACTAATTTGTTGCCGCCGACTTTCATCACATCGACACGCGCGTCACTACGCAGCTTACGACGGTGATGGGCCACCAAATGTGATAGATGGTTTTGATCAATTTGCGAGAATCCCGCAATGTCAGAATGTTGCAATAAATATGCACCATGACGATGGTAGCCCGCATGGCTAATCGCTAAACCAATTTCATGCAGATAAGCCGCTCGACGCAGTAAATCACTGTCTTCTGTGGTTAATTTTAGCGAATCCGCCACACCATCAAACAAATGCTGAGCCATGTTCACGACCCGTTCAGCTTGTTTTGGATCGGCGTTATAACGGCCCATTAATGCTTGTACAGAACGATCTCGAATATCTTCATGTTGAAAACGTCCCAGCAAGTCATACATCACCCCTTCGCGTAGGGCACCATCTGAATACACCAGTTTATCCAGTTCAAGTACATCGAAAATGGCATAAAGTATAGCGATTCCGGCTGGCAAAACTGCTCGACGGTCTTCTTTTAGGCCATCAAATTCCATCTCAGCGACATGTTTATATTTGAGCAATTTTTCTTTGAGCTTATCTAAACCGTCACGGGTGAGTTCTTCTTTTTCATTACTCCAACCCATATTCACGGTAATTTGACGACACGCTTTGATGGTTCCACTCGAACCGACCACCGTATCCCAACCCGCTTCTTTATAGGTATTGGCAATACCAGACAGCTCCTTACGCGCTGCTACCACAGCTTTATCAAAACTTTTTTGGTTAATTTCACCGTCGACAAAGAAGGCTTTTGTAAATGCTACACAGCCCATTTGTAAAGATTCGGTATGAATGGGCTCAAATTCTTCACCAATAATCAGCTCTGTCGACCCCCCACCAATATCAATCACAAGACGGCGTCCACTGTTTACCATGGTATGAGATACACCTAAATAAATCAGACGAGCCTCTTCACGACCTGCAATAATTTCGATGTGCTTCGGCAAAATTTCTGCCGCTTTTTGAATAAATTCATGGCCATTTTTGGCTTGGCGTAGCGCATTGGTCGCCACAATTCTTAAACGATTCGGCTGAACCGAACCTAAGCGTCCGACAAAGCGAGATAAACAGGCCAAACCGCGCTGCTGTGCAGCTTCTGTTAAGTTTTTATTTTCATCTAAACCCGCTGCTAACTGTACTTTTTCTGACATTGACGCAACTTTTTTCACTTCGCCATGGTCCACTCGCGCAATCGCCAAGTGGAAGCTGTTCGACCCCATATCGATGGCAGCAAGTAACTCTTCATCAATCAAAAAATCAGACATGATTTAATATAAACCTATACAGAATTGTGCTTAGATTAATTCACCTCCATGCAATTTAAAAGCCATTTATGGTCAGAAATTGACGAGCTTTTAAAATTTCGGCATATATGACAATTGTGTTACACGATCAGTAACATCGTGAGCTTCAATTAGACAAATTCAAACTAAAGGTTGAAAATTTAGTAATCCATCTACTCAGTGATAGCAGGCTATGACATACTATTAGCCATAAAACTATCCAAAAATTGAAACTGGAGCTATCCATGTCTGGCAATATCGTAAATACAACTGATACAAACTTCGACGCTGATGTACTTCAATCAGACGTTCCTGTGCTTGTTGACTTCTGGGCAGGCTGGTGTGCGCCATGTAAAGCAATTGCACCTGTATTAGAAGTATTGGCGAACGAATACGAAGGTAAAGTGAAGATTGTTAAAGTTGACGTGACTTCTTGCGAAGCAACGGCTGTGAACTATAACATCCGTAACATTCCTGCATTACTTATGTTCAAAAATGGTGAAGTTGTTGCTCAACAAGTGGGCGCTGCACCAAAATCGAAATTGACTGCTTTCATTGAAGAAAACATTTAAGCAGCCGTTTAGATTGAAAATGAAATACGCTGTCTAAACAACAGCGTATTTTTTTCGGCTATAAATTGACAAGTCTGTCTTTCTCTCTTATATTGCATGATCAAGAGATAAAGGATTATTCAATCCTGTCATTTTCTTAAAAGACACAACACATAAGATCGCCGCTCGGCAATACAAATTGTTTTGACACGTTTCTCTTCAAACAATGAATCAGTCCTCTGAATTGTTATAGTTCAAATACAATTGCGTTACTTCATTGCATGTCTGCGGCTAAATGTTGCTTCCTTTTCATCCTGTAATTTAGAATTTTTGATTCTTATCTGACCTCCTATGAATTTAACCGAACTCAAGAAAAAACCGATTGGCGAACTCATCAAAATTGCTGAATTTATGGGCCTCGAAGGAATGGCTCGTAACCGTAAGCAAGACATTATTTTTGCCATCTTAAAGCGCCATGCGATGAATGGCGAAGAGATCTTTGGGGATGGCGTTTTGGAAATTCTGTCAGATGGCTTCGGCTTCTTACGCTCTGCAGCGGGTTCTTACCTTGCAGGCCCAGATGACATTTATGTTAGCCCATCTCAAATTCGTCGTTTCAATCTACGTACTGGTGACACCATTACGGGAACCATTCGCCCACCCAAAGAAGGCGAACGTTATTTTGCACTGTTAAAAGTTAACCAAATTAACTACGACACGCCAGAAAACTCACGTAACAAAATCTTGTTTGAAAACTTAACACCACTTTTCCCAACTGAGCAATTGGTGATGGAACTTGGTAACGGGACGACAGAAGATTTAACTGCACGTGTAGTTGACTTGGTTGCACCTATCGGTAAAGGCCAACGTTCAATTATCGTAGCACCGCCAAAAGCGGGTAAAACCATGTTGTTACAAAACATCGCTCAGTCGATTGTGCGCAACAACCCTGAGTGCTTCCTGATCGTGCTTCTCATTGACGAACGCCCTGAAGAAGTGACCGAAATGGAACGTACAGTTCGTGGTGAAGTTATTGCGTCAACGTTTGATGAATCTCCTGCTCGTCACGTTCAAGTTGCTGAAATGGTGATTGAAAAAGCAAAACGTTTGGTTGAGCACAAGAAAGATGTTGTGATTCTTCTCGACTCCATTACCCGTTTAGCACGTGCTTACAACACGGTTGTGCCTTCATCTGGTAAGGTTTTAACTGGTGGTGTGGATGCACATGCACTAGAACGTCCTAAGCGTTTCTTCGGTGCAGCACGTAACATTGAAGAAGGCGGCTCACTAACCATCATTTCTACAGCCCTAATTGAAACAGGCAGCAAAATGGATGAAGTGATCTACGAAGAATTTAAAGGTACAGGTAACCAAGAAATTACACTGGATCGCCGTATTGCGGAAAAACGTGTCTTCCCTGCGATGAACATCAAAAAGTCTGGCACCCGTCGCGAAGAGCGTCTAATGTCTGAAGACAATCTACGTAAGGTTTGGATTTTACGTAAGTTACTTCATACCCAAGATGAACTCGCAGCAATGGAATTCCTACTTGATCGCATGAAAGAAACCAAAACCAATGATGATTTCTTTGATCAAATGAAGCGTAAAGCGACCAGCTAATTCGACCTGCTTCATCTAAAAAGGCTGTCTTAACGACAGCCTTTTTATTTGGTTGACTTAGCTTACACAAAGCAACATTTCACCCGATTCTCTGTAAACTTATTTGCAAGTTTTTGATAAACAAAAATTTGAAATAAAAAACCTTCATCTTTTTAAATGTTTATTCAGCACTTCTCCAATACAAACCTCATCATTGATTGTTATTTTCTGTTAAAAAAGCCCTGTTTTTAGACCTTTTTTATCACTTTTTTGATCCCAGCTAGTAGCAATTCAAAATGCGCAGTGATAGCATATTTGCAGACCAGTTAGGCTGCTCCTGCATTGTTAGTCCCTAGCAAAATTAGGAACAATAAAAGCACACAACAGACTAACGTCGGTTTTTTTTAATCTCATATTTTAGAGAGTGATGCCATGTTATTCAAAAAAATCGCTATTGCTGCTGCAGTTGCTACTACTTTAGCTTTCGTTGGCTGTGCTAAGAAAGAAGAAGCTCCTGCTGCTGCTGCTGCATCTGAAGTTGCTGCTGCATCTGAAGCTGTTCAAGCTGCTTCTGAAGTTGCTGTAGACGCTGCTGCTGCTGCTTCTGAAGCTACTGTTGCTGCTTCTGAAGCTACTGCTGCTGCTTCTGAAGTTGCTACTGCTGCTGCTTCTGAAGCTAAAGCTCACTAATCTCTTAGAGATTAGTCAGAAAAAGAGAGCCCTTGGCTCTCTTTTTTTATGCTCAAAATTTATCAAAAAATGACGTTCCATTATTTGGCAAGAATTGAATCAGCCAAACGATCACCAAAAATTCTAAGCAAAAAAAAGCAGATCAATCGATCTGCTCATTTCCCACACGCTGGCGGAATTTCTGCCCTGCGCGGAAGGTTACTACACGGCGTGCAGAAATCGGAATTTCTTCACCCGTTTTCGGGTTACGACCTGGACGTTGACGTTTATCACGCAACTCGAAGTTACCGAAACCAGAAAGTTTAACTTGTTCACCAGAGATTAGCGCTTGGCTAATCTCGTCAAAGAACAACTCGACCATTTGCTTAGCTTCACGACGGTTTAAACTCGTGAGCTCACTTAGATGGTCAGCCATTTCCGCTTTTGTTAATGCTGTCATGAAGCCCTCAATGTCGCCTGATAAGTGTTTTCCAACACTTGTAAAATATGATCCATACCGGATTTAATTTCAGCATCTTCAAGCGTACGTGATGGGTGTTGCCAAAGAAGTGCAAATGCCAATGAGCGCTTACCGTCTTCAACGCCTTGCCCAGTGTACACATCGAACAACCAAGTCGAGTCTAAAAGCTCACCACCTGTTTTTTCGATAAGTTGCTGAATTTCACTTACATTTATCTTATCACTAATTAAAAGCGCAATATCACGTCTAACCGACGGAAAACGTGATAATTCTGTAAAATTAGATACATAAGTTTGCAAAACAGCCGATTGATCAAGTTCAGCCACCCAAGTTGTGCTCAAATCCAGTGCATCTTCTAAAGATGGATGTAATCGACCAAAGTAACCAATAGATTGGCCATCGACTAAAATCTCAGCAGACTGTCCTGGATGTAACCAGCTACGCTCAGAACGAACATAGTCTACTTGCACACGACCTGCTGCCAATACTTCTTCAATTTCACCTTTGAAATCAAAGAAATCCATAGCTTGAGGTTTAGCATGCCAAGTTTCTGAAGTTTTTGCACCTGTTGCGATCACTGCAAGGGTAGGAATTTGTTTCAAATCATGAATAGATTCAGCGTCTTGATAGTCAAAACGTAAACCTAGTTCAAAGAAACGTACACGGCTTTGTTGGCGGTTTACATTGTATTGCACACACGGAATCAAACTAGAAAGCAGTGTTGAACGCATCACCGCTAAATCGCTTGAAATTGGGTTAGCCAAAGCCAAAGGATTCACAGCCGCATTGAGTTGCTTCTCAAGCTTTAAATCTGCAAAGCTAAAGCTAATTGCTTCTTGATAACCCAAAGTCACGAGAGTTTGACGCAGCTGAGTCATTTCAAATTGGTCTTGATATTGAGCTAATTGCGCTTCAATTTTTGGCAAACTGATTTGAATGTTGTCATAACCATGAATACGTGCGACTTCTTCAATCAGGTCTTGGTAGATTGCCATGTCATAACGGTGTGAAGGTGGTACTACAGACCACTGACCTTCTGCTTTAACCGTCACAGCACAACCTAAACGGGTTAATGCATCCGCAATAAATGCAGCATCTACGCGATAACCAAGCAATTGGTCCACTTGTGCTTGTTCTAGCTCAATCGCTTCACGCTTTGGCAAAACAGTCGCTTGTTCCGCAGTCGTAATCGGACCGAACTCGCCACCCGCCAATTCAGCAATCAATTGTGATGCGCGGTGCATCGCGAGCATTGGCAGTTCAAAATCCACGCCACGCTCATAACGCTGTGATGCATCGGTATGCAAACCAAAGCTACGGGCACGACCTGCAATGGCTAATGGAGCAAAGAATGCAGACTCTAAGAAAATCTCTTGGGTTTCATCGGTAACAGATGAAGACAAGCCACCCATGATGCCTGCAATCGCCAATGCTTTTTCATCATCCGCAATCACCATGACTTTTTCATTGAGCTCAACTTCTTGTTCATTCAGTAGAACCAATTTCTCCGCCGTATTCGCTTGACGAACTTGGACTGAACCTTGAATTTTTGCTGCATCAAAAGCATGGAGTGGTTGACCCAACTCCATCAGTACATAGTTGGTAATATCAACCAAAATACTGTGCTGACGAATCCCTGAGCGAACCAAAGCGCGTTCCATCCACTCTGGGGTTGCTGCTTTGGTATTCACATTTTTAATCACACGACCTAAATAGCGTGGGCATCCTTCAGTGCTCACCACGACTTTTTTCTCATCGGCAATGGTCGCAGCAACGGCGTTAATTTCAGGTGCAGCTACAGTCAGTTGGTTAATCACACCAATTTCACGGGCAATACCACGAATACTGAAACAGTCACCACGGTTTGGCGTGATGCTGATGTCAATCACATGATCATCAAGCTGTAAGTATTCACGAATATCCACACCGACAGGTGCATCAACTGGCAGCTCTAAAAGGCCATCAATTTTATCTTCTAGATCAATTTCAGATGCACCACACAACATACCTTGTGATTCAATGCCACGAAGTTTGCCTTTCTTGATTTTGAAATCACCTGGAAGCACAGCACCAATGGTTGCCACAGGGACTTTCATACCGACTCGTACGTTTGGTGCACCACAAACAATTTGTAAAGGTTCACCCAAACCAATACTCACCGTGGTCACACGTAAACGGTCTGCATCGGGATGCTGCTCTACAGTCAACACTTCACCAACAACCACGCCAGTGAACGGTTTTGCCGCAGGCGATAAATCATCGACCTCTAAACCTAGCATGGTCAGTTGGTCAGATAAAGTATTGCTATCAACGGCTGGGTTAACCCATGTACGCAACCAATTTTCGCTAATTTTCATAAATTCAATGTCCTTAATCTCCCCTAACCCCTCTTTTAAAGAGAGGAAAACACACCACCGTTTTAGGTAGACCAGTCCCCCTTTATGAAGGGGGATTTAGGGGGATTTCAATAATTCTAAAATAACTGTTTAAACTATTAAGTAAATTGGCGTAAGAAACGCACATCGTTTTGATAGAACATACGTAAGTCATTGATGCCATAACGAAGCATCGCAAAACGTTCCACACCTAGACCGAAAGCAAAGCCTTTGTATTTTTCAGGATCAATTCCTGCTGCCTGTAAGACATTTGGATGTACCATGCCACAACCAAGCACTTCTAACCATTTACCACGCTCATCCATAATATCCACTTCAGCACTTGGCTCTGTGAATGGGAAATAAGATGGACGGAAACGCACTTTTAAGTCTTTTTCAAAGAATTCGTTTAATAGATTGACCAATAAACCTTTCAGTTCTGCAAAGCTAGTATTTTCAGCTACATACAAACCTTCAATTTGATGGAACATTGGCGAATGCGTTTGGTCAGAGTCACAGCGGTATACACGACCTGGGCACACAATACGAATCGGGGGTTGCTGGGTTTCCATAGTACGAATCTGCACACCCGAAGTATGGGTACGTAGCAAATGTGTCGCATCGAAATAGAATGTATCGTGCATTGCACGCGCAGGGTGATGCCCTGGAATATTTAAAGCTTCAAAGTTGTGATAGTCATCTTCAACTTCAGGACCAGTTTCAATCACAAAACCCGCTTTGGTAAAGAACTGACAAATACGCTCTTGCACTTGAGTAACGGGGTGAATACTACCAATCGTTTGACCACGACCCGGTAAAGTAATATCCACCGTTTCACTTGCAAGTTTTTGCGCCAACGCTGCTTGTTGTAATTGTGTTTGGCGTTCAGTTAAAGCACCGGTAATCGCTTCGCGGACTGCATGAATTTGCGCACCAAAATTTTTACGCTCTTCAGGGTCCATTTTACCTAAAGCTTTTGATTGCTCAGCGAGCTGGCTTTTCTTACCCGTAAACTGCACTCGTACTTGATCGAGTGTAGCAAGGTCCTCTGCTGCTGCAATCGCAGCAAGCGCTTCAGTGGTCAGGGCTTCCAGTGACATAGTAACTCTCAAAGCAACAATTTATAAAATTAATAAAACCCCATATTCTATCAGTTTTTAAGCACGTTGATGAAGCTCTACGATCAGTAAAATTTGTTTAGTACATGGTTTTATAAACAGGTTAAGATAGCACCATCACAGAAGAGAACAACAAACGATGTCGCTTGATCCTATTTGGCAACAACAACTTACTTTAGTTACTTATGGCAATGAATATTTACGCCACAACCTAAGTTTCCAACGTTGGTTAGAACATGCCATTTTTGACCGACATTGCTTTCAGTTTCGTGATCTGAATAGCCAACATTTACTGGCTCAGCATTTTCAAGTGTGGCTTGAAGCCTTAAAAAAACAAGGGGTCAAACAGCTCAGTCTGCATAGCTCAACATTGCTAGCAGATGAAAAGAACCCTAACCCAAATGTTGAACTCCTCGCTACACCACATATTATTGTGAGCCATCAAGCACAGCAAAAAACAGCTTGGATTTTCGGTAAAGAACTGGCTGAGTGGTACAGCGCTGAACACGATTTTATAATTCCAAAAGCACAACAAAGCTCAATCCGTAGCGAAAATTTATGGCGTTTTGAACTGAATCACAAACTCAGCAAACGCATTGAAGCGGATTTACAAACGCCGAAATGGGATGAAATCGAAAATTTTACCGAACAAGAACTGTTTAGTGCGCTATTTGCACAAGGTTTAGTAGAGCCCAAGGCGGTGAACTTACCTTACTATGGACAACAAGAGGCCACAGATGAAGCCCACCGTCTCGCTCTTTTACCAACAGACTATACTGCTGATTATGCACATCAAACGCTGTATCGTTTAGATGCGCTATCTGCATTTATCCAGACTAAGATTCAACATCCTTACAATGCAGAAGGCCAAGTGCTCACGCCAGATGAGCAATTGAACTTACGTCATTTTGAGCAAAAGATTGATGATTTAAGTACCAAGTTTATTGTGAAAGTGGCCAATCACTATCAAACCGCGCAGCTCACACCCAAAGACACGACTACACCACTGGATGCTCGCAATCATTCAACACCTAAATTAAGTGCGATAGAGAGCAAGCCTCATGAAACACACCATAAATCAGGGAAAACCGGGGTATTTGCTTTAATCGTGATTACGATTTTGATTTGTGTAGTTGGCTATTATTTTGGCTTATAAGCGATTAGAGATATATCAAAGCGCTCCTCTCAAAGAGCGCTTTTTTATGGTTTCAATTTCTTCAGGCGGTAATAAGAAGATTGAAAGGCCGGATTTTGATTTGCACCTTATGCTGATTGGCATGTTGATTAATATAATGATTAACCGAAACAACCTCACCTTCGAGCTCCGCATCAGGTCCATACATAATTTTGACTGACTCACCTTTTCTGGGAATCATTTGTAATTCCACCGTGATACTTCCCTGTCCCATCCCAGTAATTTCTGCAAGCATATCCAGCTCCTTTTCTTTTAGTCTTTTTATTTATTAGGCATCGGCCACCTTTGAGATTAAAGCAGATTTATGTAACTAAAGCTTAAAGGTTCATCTTGATCACTGAGTATGCACTGATATTTTTTTATTTAAACGCTATGCTTTTCAACAGCCAACTGATTTAAAAAGCGACTCACCTGTTTTGGTGTCTTTAAATGAATCCACTGTATATGTTGATATTCAGGCATCTGCATCATTTTTAAGTATTTCTGTCGGTTTTTAGCATGCGTTTTAATCATCCACCAAATAATCGAATCCCGACCAAACATCCGCAGCAAGCTTTCCCGATTATTCGAGTTTTCCCATAAATCCTGTTGTGCCCATGCCCGCTGAACCGCACGCTTTACAGAACGGTACAGGTTGACTGGAAACGGTAAGTCCAACCAAATGACAGTATCAATTTCCGCCCATTTCACAGGAATGGCGCGGGTATAGTTACCATCGATCACATAGCCCTGTGTCGCCTTTTGTACTTCTGACTCAATCTTGGCAAAGAACACCTCATCGGGACATTCTTGCCAGTCATCCAGCCAAAATAGATTATCCAACTCGATATAGTGCAAATCTAACTTTTCAGCCAAAGCTCTGGAAAATATAGATTTTCCCGTGGCAGAGGTTCCTACAACATTGATTCTTTTCATTGTACTAACCTAACGTTGACGTGGTCTTTCTTATCATATGTAATTATGGTTGTATCACAGTCTCTCCTTTGACCCATAAAAAATTTGATTCAAAAAATAATCGGCCATAAAAAAGACCGCTAAAAGCGGTCTTTTTTTGAATCATCTACGATGATTAAGCAGCTAATGCGCTTTTCGCTTTTTCAGCGATAGCAGCAAATGCAACTGCATCATGCATAGCGATGTCAGCAAGTACGCGACGGTCGATGATTACTTGTGCTTTTTTCAAGCCAGCGATCATACGGCTGTACGATAAACCATTTAGACGAGCACCAGCATTAATACGCGCAATCCATAGAGCACGGAATTGACGTTTTTTCTGACGACGGTCACGGTAAGCGTATTGACCCGCTTTGATTACTGCTTGGAACGCTACGCGATATACGCGTGAACGAGCGCCGTAGTAACCTTTAGCACGAGCAAGAATTTTTTTATGACGGCGATGAGCCTGTACACCACGTTTTACACGAGCCATTTATAATCTCCTTAGATGTATGGGCACATACGACGAACTGAAGCAACGTCACTCACGTGAACCATTACACAGCCGCGTAATTGACGAATACGCTTAGCAGATTTTTTGGTCAAAATGTGGCGTTTGAACGCTTGTTTACGCTTGAAACCGTTAGCAGTAGCTTTAAAACGCTTAGCTGCACCACGGCGAGTTTTCATCTTAGGCATAACAACCTCTTTTGAACACCTGTTCGGAACGTTTGCACCATTGCAAAACGACCTGCAGGTAAGGGAGCGAATATTCTAATCGAACTTTGTCTAAAACAAAAGCAAATAATCAACAATAAAAGCAAGCTTAGTTTATTTCCCGATAAGCTTTAAGCGATGAATTTATAACCGAGGTTTAGTCCAAGTCGTATAATGCCTCATCCATTCCATACTGTACCCTTATGAACGCTACACAGGATGCTTTTGCCGCACTCCGATACCGAGATTTCTCTATTGTTACACTCAATCAATTTTGCCTGACGCTTGCCATTTTAATTCAGGAAATTATTGTGGCGTATTCTTTGTATAAAATTACCAAAGATCCTCTCACTCTAGGCTTGATTGGTCTGGCAGAAGCAATCCCCTTTATTGCGCTCTCCTTATGGGGCGGTTATTTTGCCGATCGCTTTAATAAGCAAACCATCATGAAAATCTGCTTATTCTTTGCCATTCCTCTGCCCTTGGTTTTATGGGGGTTATTTCATGCTTATGGCTTAAAGCACATTGAACTCTCCACCCTGTCATGGGGTGTTTATGCCGTGATTTTTGGCCTTGGAACGATTCGAGGTTTCTACAATCCATCCGCAACATCACTCAAACCTTTTTTAATTCCTCGGGAACTTTATGCCAATGGTGCCACATGGACCACCATTGGTTGGCAAAGTGGGGTGATTATTGGCCCGATGCTCGGTGGATTTATGCTGGCGTTTTTAGGCCGTGAAACCAGTTTCATCAGTGTGGCGGTACTGCTCAGCCTATGTTTCTTACTCGTCAATCTTTTAAGCAAACGCACTTTTCCTAAAATAGAAACGGAACGTGTACTACAAAGTCTAGGTGAAGGTTTCCGCTTCATTGCTAAAACTAAAATCGTCCTCTGGGCCATCTCACTCGACTTAGTCTCGGTGCTGTTCGGCGGTGTGATTGCTTTACTCCCGATATTTGCTGAAGATATTTTGAAAATTGGGCCTGAAGGATTGGGCTATTTACGGGCAGCGCCATCGATTGGTGCACTCATTACCATGATTGCACTGACACGTTTTCCGCCCACCCGACATGCATGGCGCAATATGCTGCTTGCTGTTGCAGGTTTTGGCCTATTCACCTTATTGTTCGCTTACTCAAATTACCTCTGGCTGTCTTTATTTGCTCTTGCGATGACGGGTGCATGTGACAGTATTTCAGTGGTAATTCGTCAGACTATTTTACAAATTTATCCTCCTGAGAATATGCGAGGCCGTGTTGCAGCGGTAAATGGCATGTTTGTGTCGAGTAGCAATGAACTGGGGGCATTTGAGTCAGGTCTTGCAGCAAAATATCTAGGCCCTGTGATTGCAACAGTTTTTGGCGGCAGCATGACACTCTTGGTGGTCGTACTGAGTTGGGCTAAAACCAAAGACTTATTTGGTGTAGACATCACCCAAGCCGAGCAAAAATAGTTTTAATTTAACAATATAACTTGCGAGTCTTTCTAATTCAGGAAATACTCGCAGCAATTATTTAAGTCATGCGCACTGGATGCGTTATAAAAGAAATCGATCATATGAAACCACTCTTCTTGCTCGCATTATCTACACTGCCCTTTCATCTAAGTCATGCAGCTCAGCCACCATTAGAACTCACTATTCAAAAAAGTTCAGCTCAATCGGCGCATTTGACCACGCGTATTCAATGGGTAGATTTTCCCAAACCCCAATATAAAAATAGTGATTTAAACCAACAAAACCGTGCAGCGATTATTCGTGTGTATGCGGATGAAACAGGTGATGTAACCAAAGCGACAGTCCAAGAAACGACTGGACTCAAAGCTTTGGATGAAAAGCTGGTGAATGCTGTGCTTCAAGCCAAAGTAAAACCGTTTATGGAGGACGACACCGCTTTAGCCGTCATTGGTTATCAAGTTTTTAATTTAAACTTAACCGCAGATGATGCCGAAGCATGCAACTATAGCTTTGACTCGAAGAACTGGCGTGCGCAACAACAGCAGCAAAAAGTGCCTTTTCAATATCAGGCTCAACCTACGCTTGCACTAGAATCATCGCAGTTGAATGGTCATGACCGTCAAATTAAATTTAGCTTTAAAGCCGATAAACACGGCAACATCAAGAAGCCCAAAATTACCAAAGGTTCAGGTATTTACCAGCTTGATCAACAAGTTTTACAAGCCGTTGCAAATAGCAAAGTCAGTGTTAAACGCACAGCAAGCACACTGTGGCTCTATAAAAAATCTAAATTTAAAGATGCGATTGAATTCGATCTGAATGCTTGTCGTTAAAATTTAACATGACACGAGTTTTCACTCACTCGTGTCATCTCTATATCAACTTTGAACCCATTCACCAAATATAAGCATATGGCCAGCTGCTCTCAGTACTTAAAAATTAATTAGAACTGACTAAACATCCAATACACAAAAAGATAGCGTCCGACTTTCGCAATACTCACCATCACGACAAAACGAACAAAGTTTTCTTTGAGTAATCCTGCAATGAGGGTAATTGGATCACCAATGATGGGCACCCAACTGAGCAATAAAGACCAAAAACCATATTTTTGATAAATGCCCTGCGCCTGCAACATCTTTTGCTCTGAGACGGGAAACCATTTTTTGTTTTTGTATTGCTCAACTTTCAAGCCGAGCCACCAATTCACACAGCTACCTAGAATATTGCCTAGACTGGCAACAGCTACCAACAACCATACTGGATACTGCGTCTGAGCCAACAATCCCACCAAGACAGCCTCTGACTGCAAGGGTAGCAGTGTCGCTGCCCCAAAAGCAGAAAGGAAAAGTAGTCCTAAGGCCCACATCATTTTATGATTTTAAACCCAGCTTTTTCTTGGTTGAGCTATAGGCAAAACTTGACCAGATCAATGCCAGAATCAACAAAGACCAACGTGACCATGAATATTTATCGGCAATCGGTTCAATTGCAGCTCGGAGTACCACCTGATCTTTGGTATTCAGCAGTTCAATGATTTTTTGAATGTGTACCGCTTCAGCTACAAATAGCACCAAACATCCTGCAATCCCCACAATAATACTGAGATAGATTTTTGGATTCGCTTCAATAATACGGGTTAAATTGAGGAAAAACTCTTTTTTCATTACACTAATGTCCAAACAACCTTTCAACAAAAAAGCCACCCATCGGTGGCTTTAAAGAATGGCTTATACCTTGAAGGCGCTAAGCTTAACACAGTTCAAGTCAGCGCTTCTGTAACTAATTAACTTGAAGCGCCAACGCACGCTGAACTGCAAGACGCGCTTGAATACGCTCCATATAAGCCTTCACATTTGGGTAGTCATTTATGTCAATTTGCTGCCACTCATAACGCAAAATCCATGGGAAAATTGCCATATCCGCTATCGAATACTCTCCAGCTACATAGTTTTGACCAAAAAGTTGCTTGTCTAGTACAGCATACAAGCGCTTGGTTTCATTGACATAGCGTTCAGTTGCATACGCAATACGTTCGGGAGCAAATTTACTAAAGTGATGGTTCTGTCCAAGCATTGGGCCAAAGCCACCCATTTGCCACATCAACCACTGCTCAACTTCAACACGAGACTGTTCATCGCTTGGATAAAACTGCCCTGTTTTACGCCCTAAATACTGCAAAATTGCCCCTGACTCAAACACAGAAATGGCTTCACCTTTAGGACCATCTTGATCCACAATCGCAGGGATTTTATTGTTAGGCGAAATGCGTAGAAAGTCGGGTTGAAACTGATCATTTTCTAAAATATTGATGGGAAAGACTTGATACTCCAAACCCATCTCTTCTAATGCGATACTAATTTTATGTCCGTTGGGTGTTCCCCAATAGTACAAATCGATCATGTGGTTATCCTGTTACTTTTCTCGTTTTAGTTCATATTGTCGAGGTTTGATACTGTTTATAACATGATTCCAGCCTAGAAACATTAGGTTAAACTGAAATTGAAATCTTAAAATATGCATGACTAGCTTCATATAAATAGAATAATTATCAACCAAAGAGAATTTTAAAAAAAATCTTATTTTTTAATATTGAAATTTCGTAGAGCATCCAAATATTAAAAGTACAGCAAACATCCACACCGATTATTGCTGTGACAACCATGCTAATCGAGTCGCATAGGTTGCTTATTTATATAAATTTTCCTAATAGTGGAGGTTTTATCAATGAGTAATTTAAGCTTAATGCCATTATTCCGTCGTAGTATCGGCTTTGACCGTTTAAACGATTTGTTTGATCATGCAATGCTCAGTGAAGCACCACATTATCCTGCGTACAATATTGAAAAAGTCGGTGATGATCACTACCGCATTGTCGTAGCTGCGACTGGTTTTAACCAAGATGAGCTCGCGATTGACTTAGAGAATCAGGTACTTAATATTTCAGGTCAACATGCTGATCAGACCAAAGACAATCATGCTGAGTTCTTGCATAAAGGCATCACACAGCGTTCATTTAAATTATCTTTACGTTTAGATGAACACATTGAAGTACAAGAGGCCAATTATGAAAATGGTTTACTCACCATCCAGCTACGACGGATTGTTCCAGAAGAAAAAGCGCCATGCCGAATTCCAATCGGACAAAAGAAATTAACAACTGAAAACACTTCGGCATAGTCAATCAACAAAATAAAAAAAGCACTGCATAGGCAGTGCTTTTTTTAAGATCAATGGATCATTACTTTTTCTTTTTAGGACCAAGCAACATACCCATTTGACGACCTTCCATTTTCGGTGCTTGTTCAACTACGCCCAAGTCAGCCACATCTGCTTCAACTTTTTGAAGTTGAGCCAAACCAAGCTGTTGGTGCGCCATTTCACGACCACGGAAACGAAGGGTAATTTTTACTTTGTTGCCTTCTTCAAGGAACTTAGTGATTGCACGTAGTTTTACGTTGTAATCACCAACATCAGTACCCGGGCGGAGTTTGATTTCTTTCACCTGTACTTGATGCTGTTTTTTCTTCGCTTCTTTCTGCTTTTGCTTTAGATCAAACAAATGCTTGTTGAAGTCCATGATTTTACAAACAGGCGGTTCAGCGTTTGCTACGATCTCAACAAGATCAAGCTCAACACTTTCAGCAGCGCGTAATGCTTCTGCCAAGCTAACAATACCTTTTTGCTCACCATTTTCGTCTACAAGACGGACTTCTTTCGCACGAATTTCATCATTCAAAGCAGGACGGTTTGATTTGTTACCGCCCTGTTGATTACGGTCAGGCTGTTTAATCGCTGTTACTCCACAATGTACCGGCCGCGTTCGGCAACGGCTGCTTTTACTAGGTCAACGAAAGCGTCGATTGACATAGTACCCAAATTTGTTCCAGAGCGGGTACGCACGTTCACTGTACCTTCCTCTACCTCACGGTCCCCAAGTACCAGTAAGTAAGGAATACGCTCTAATGTACGTTCACGAATCTTAAAGCCGATTTTCTCATTTCTCAAGTCTGAAATCGCACGGAGACCGTTTTCTTTAAGTTTAGCGACGACTGACTCACATGCTTCCGCTTGTGAGTCGGTAATGTTCATCACACATGCTTGGATTGGTGTTAACCAAGGTGGCATAAAGCCCGCATAGTGTTCGATTAGTATACCAATAAAACGTTCAAAACTGCCAAGTATTGCACGGTGCAACATTACAGGTTGATCACGATCATTGTCTTCAGTGACATATGACGCATCTAAACGTTCTGGCAAATTGAAGTCACATTGGATTGTACCACATTGCCATACACGGCCTAAGCAGTCTTTCAGTGAGAATTCAATTTTCGGACCATAGAATGCGCCTTCACCCGGTTGAAGTTCCCATTCCAAACCAGCAGCATCTAAAGCATCTGCTAAAGATTTTTCAGCCATATCCCAAAGTGCATCATCACCCACACGTTTTTCTGGACGTGTAGACAACTTCATTTGTACTTCTTCGAAACCGAAGTCTTTATACACATCTAAAGTCAGTTGAATGAAGTCAGCCACTTCTTGACCAATTTGCTCTTTGGTACAGAAAATGTGTGCATCATCTTGCGTAAAGCCACGAACACGCATAATGCCGTGTAATGAACCTGATGGTTCGTTACGGTGACATGAGCCAAACTCAGCCAAACGAATTGGCAAATCGCGGTATGACTTTAAACCTTGGTTGAACACTTGTACGTGACAAGGACAGTTCATCGGCTTAATTGCATAGTTACGGCTTTCTGAATGCGTTGTGAACATACCATCTGCATAGTTTGCAGCATGGCCTGATTTTTCCCAAAGCGTGAAATCAACCACTTGTGGGGTACGAATTTCAAGGTAACCATTGTCTTGCTGAACTTTACGCATGTATTGTTCAAGTACTTGATAAATGGTCCAACCGTTTGGATGCCAGAACACCATACCTGGTGCTTCTTCTTGCATATGGAATAGGTCTAAAGCTTTACCAATTTTACGATGGTCACGCTTTTCAGCTTCTTCAATACGTTTAATATATGCAGCTAACTGTTTTTTATCAGCCCAAGCAGTACCATAAATACGTTGAAGTTGTTCATTCTTCGCATCACCACGCCAGTAAGCGCCTGACATTTTAGTCAACTTGAATGCTTTTAAAAATTTAGTATTTGGCACGTGTGGACCACGGCACATATCTAAATAATCTTGATGGTAGTACAAGCCCATTTCTGTTTCTTCAGGCATGTCTGCAATCAAGCGTAATTTATAATCTTCACCACGCGCTGTGAATTCTGCAATCACCTCATCACGTGGTGTCATTTTTTTGATGACATCATAGTCTTGATCGATGAGCTTTTTCATGCGCTCTTCAATGGCTAGCATGTCTTCTGGTGTAAATGGCTTTGCGCTAAAAATATCGTAATAGAAGCCATCTTCAATGACAGGACCAATCACCATTTTCGCTTCAGGGAACAATTGCTTAACCGCATGTCCCACCAAGTGAGCGCAAGAGTGACGAATGATTTCGACACCTTCTTCGTCTTTAGGCGTAATAATTTGAAGGCTGGCATCCGTGGTAATCAAGTCAGATGCATCGACTAAACGACCATCGACTTTTCCTGCAACTGTATTTTTCGCAAGACCCGGACCGATGCTCAGTGCAACGTCCATCACAGATACAGCTTGATCAAATTGTTTTTGATCGCCATTTGGCAAAGTGATAATTGGCATAAAAAATCCTTAAGGAGTGATGCCCCGTACCATGGAGCATGTCACCGCGAGATTATGATCGAGGTAAAACCTCAAAAGATAAAAACGGTGGATAAATAAAATCAGTCGAATTTTACACGTGTTATCCACAGGATTAAACCTTTTCCCCTAGAAAATTCACGTTTCGGCGTATTTTGAATTCATTTGCCAATCCATTAGCCTCCCTAAAATGAGGGAGTTGATGTGCCGCAATCCTTATAGCTACATTTTATAATGACTGTATCGGTCACTTTTTATTGAACAATGCAGCAACACAAGCATATACATATTGCTCATAAAATAGGCTAAAATCACTTATATCGCACAGAATCCACAGATTCGGTTTAGATAAACTAAACAAAAAAATTCAATAAATTCATCTAAAAAGCGCAACTCGACTAAAGCATAAATGCAAGATGGCTGAAAAATGCATATCTTTTAAGCAATGGAAAAATAATACTGAATTTGGAGTGATAAACATGGTCAGCGCTTATGATGAACTACCAAGAACCCCCGCAAACTTTGTGGCTTTGTCACCGCTGCGTTATTTAGAACGAGCTGCCTATATTTATCCCCATCAAGATGCCATCATTCATGGCCACCGTCATATTTCATGGCGTGAAACTTATCAACGTTGTCGCCAATTTGCTTCACAACTGCAAAAACTAGGGATCACTAAGAATGATACCGTCTCGGTACTATTACCCAACATCCCTGCAATGATCGAGGCACATTTTGCAGTACCCATGACAGGTGCGGTACTAAATACGCTGAATACCCGCTTAGATGCGAAAACCATTGCGTTTATGTTGGAACATGCCGAAACCAAAGTCCTTTTGGTCGATCCTGAGTTTGCATCGGTTGCACAAGAGGCTTTGGCTTTGGTCAAGCGCGACATTTTTGTGATTGATGTAGATGATGCTGAGTACGAAAACTGTTTTGCAGCTCCGATTGGTCAAATCGAGTATGAAGACTGGTTAACCGAAGGCGATGAAAACTTTGAGTGGCATTTACCTCAAGATGAATGGGATGCCATTAGCCTAAATTACACCTCGGGAACGACAGGTAACCCGAAAGGGGTGGTCTATCATCACCGCGGGGCTTATATCAATGCAGCCAGCAACATCATTGCTTGTGGCATGACACCTCGTGCGACCTACTTGTGGACCCTACCCCTGTTTCACTGCAACGGTTGGTGCTTTGCATGGACTATGGCCGCCAATGGCGGCACCAACATCTGTTTACGTAAAATTGACCCTGAACTCATTTTTAAACTCATCGCTGAACACAAAGTCGATTATTTCTGCGGTGCACCAATTGTATTATCGATGCTGATCAATACTCCAGAAGAGCAACGGGTTCACTTTGAGCATCGCGTTGAAGTGATGGTGGCAGGTGCTGCACCTCCCGCTGCAATCATTGAAGGCATGCGTCATATTGGCATCAATGTCACCCATGTCTATGGCCTCACTGAAACCTATGGCCCTTCTGCGCTTTGTGCGTCTCAAGCGGGTTGGTCTGACTTATCGATTCAAGAACAAGCACAACTGCACTCACGCCAAGGTGTTCCGTACCCACTGCAAGACGGTATGAAAGTGCTGGATCCAGATACCATGCAACCTGTCCCGCATGATGGTCAGACCATGGGTGAAATTATGTTCCGTGGCAACATTGTGATGAAAGGTTATCTCAAAAACCCTGAAGCGACCTCAGAAGCCTTTGCTGGTGGTTGGTTTCATACTGGCGATCTTGCAGTCTGCCAACCCGATGGCTATGCCAAAATTACTGACCGCTCTAAAGATGTCATCATTTCTGGCGGTGAGAATATTTCATCACTAGAAGTTGAAGAAATTCTCTATCAACATCCTGCTATTTTAACGGCTGCGGTGGTCGCAAAACCCGATCCTCGCTGGCAAGAAGTGCCATGCGCATTTATTGAACTCAAAGCAGGTAAAGAAACCACACCTGAGGAAATCATTGAATTCTGTAAGCAACGTCTGGCACGTTTTAAAGTCCCGAAAGATGTAGTGATTACAGAAATTCCAAAAACGTCGACAGGCAAGTTACAAAAATTTGTTCTACGCGATTGGGCCAAAGAGCGTGCAACGGGCGAGTTTAGCTAAACATTCAGCAGCCTATACAAGCAAATATTCTCAAATAAAAAAGCGACCTTGAAGGTTGCTTTTTTTATGTCTAAATGACTTAATTATCTGAAATTAAAGCCACTTGCTGAATGTAGTTAAACAACTTCAAACGCGAAGCTTTAAGTTGTTCTTCATCAGCCTGCTGTTTCATATCACGGTGAATACGCAATACATGCTGACGAATGGTATGACGTTCCGCGGCATTATAGGTTTTGGAAAACTCATTAATGACCACATCACCATCTTTGATCATACGATCAACCCAACGCTGCAATTGAGCGGTTTTTTTCGCGCCTTGTTGCGGTGTCAAATAAGACAAAATCACCGTTTCATCTTCATTACGCAACAACTTCCCAATGCGTAAAAATTGGCGACGACGAGCTTCATTTGATGTAATTAGTTTCACATCCAAAAGGGCTTCAATCAAACGCTCTTCAACAGGTAAGTTTTGAATTTGTTTAGTGTTCAACTCTGCAAGTTGAGAACCCAAAGACGCCATACGTTGTACGGCTTTTTTCTGTTCAGTTTTACTTGCACGTCCTTCTAAAGATTCAAAGTCTTCTTCAGTAAAACTATGCGGTCGACGTGCCACGATTAATCTGCCTCGTAAAATTTTGCTGCAAATAGTGCCTGAATCTCAGATAAAGCTTGTTCTTCATCTGCGCCTTCAAGCACCAAGCGTAAAGTGGTGCCCTTTCCTGCGCCTAGCATCAGGAGGGACATAATATTTTTGGCATCCACCAATTTGTCTCCTTTTCCAATTTGGATTGAAGAACGGAATTTGGTGGTCACTTCAATGAGCTTGCCAGATGCACGCGCATGTAACCCTAGTTTATTAATTACGTCAACAGTTGTGTCAATCATGCCCAGTGCTTCATTTCTCGATGGAGGACCTGAATAGACCATTTTGCCTCAAGGGCTTTTTTTAGTCTATCCACAATATATACAGAGCGATGCTGCCCACCCGTACAACCAATTGACACGGTCATATAGTGACGATGCCCTTCAGCAAAAGCTGGTAACCATTTATCTAAAAACTTATAAATATCTTGGAACATTTCGTGCGTTTGCTCACTTTGTTCCAAAAATTTTTGCACAGGAGCATCCAGTCCTGAATACTTCCGCAGTTCTAAATCCCAATGGGGATTGGGTAAATGTCGAACATCAAACACATAGTCAGCATCCAACGGGATACCGTGTTTAAAGCCGAAAGACTGCAAAATCAAAATCAGGTTATCCGACTGACCCAACTTTGACAGCAAGGTATGCTTTAAGTCGTGCACACTTTTATCGGTGGTATCAATATGCACGGTTGAGCGCAAATTAATCGGCAATAAAAGGGTCTTTTCTTCTTGAATACACTGATTCAAACTTTGAAAGCGTGTCGCCAGCGGATGCGGACGACGTGAAGCACTAAAGCGCGCAATCAGCTCTTGGTCACGTGTGGTCAAATAAATAATATCGACCGTACCATGCCTTTGCAATTGTTCAAACACCAAGTCGAACTCTTGCAAATCTGCACGTGTACTGCGTACATCCACACCAAGCGCCAACTGCTCAAGATTATTTTCCCGATCTAGCTTAGCAACAATCTCTGGGAGTAAGGCCAAAGGCAAATTATCAATACAGTAATAACCGAGGTCTTCCAACACTTGTAATGCAGAGGATTTACCTGAACCAGACTGTCCTGTAACAATTAAAATGCGCTTCATCTTAATCCTTTGAGAGGTGAGCTTGATTAAATATGTTTCACTTTCAAGTTATCAATTAAACGAGTTGCCCCGAGTTTTGCCGCAACAAAAAGCACCACATCTTGGTCAAACGCATCCAATTTCTGCAATGCAGGTGTGCGTGCTTCCACATAATCCACAACAAAGCCAGCCTGTGTCAATGTCGCCTTTATATTTGTTAACACATCAGCTAAAGCGGTACCAGCTTGTAGTGACTGTTCTGCCGCTTTTAAGCTTTGATAAATGGTCGGTGCCTTTTGACGGTTTTCTTCGCTTAAATAACCATTACGGGAACTTAAAGCCAAACCATCTTCTGCACGTGTAATTGCCACACCCATCACTTCAAGCGGCATATTCAAATCACGAACAAACTGACGAATCACAGCCAACTGTTGATAGTCTTTTTCACCAAAGAAAGCAAAATTAGGTTGCACAATATTGAACAGTTTCGTCACCACAACGGCGACACCATCAAAATGCCCTGGACGTTGTAGACCACACAAATCATTAGTGATATCTGAAACAGTAATATTGGTCAAACGTGGACTGTTGCCATACATTTGCTCAACCGATGGTGCAAACACGATGTCACAACCAACCTCGGCCAACAAGCGCTGATCTTGCTCCAAGGTGCGTGGGTAACTGTCAAAATCTTCATTGGGTCCAAATTGAATCGGATTCACAAAAATGCTGACTACAACCACATCACAGAGTTTTTTCGCTTCACGCACAAGGTTCAAATGCCCCTGATGCAAGTTGCCCATGGTCGGGACGAAACCAATACTTTTTCGAGCCGTTCGCGCAGGGTTCAATGATGCTGATAGGCCTTGGATCGTGGTTTCAGTTTTCATGTTTTACAGCTCGACTTGGAATGTTTGTTCTTTCGCAGGGAATGAGCTATCTAGCACCGCTGCATGATATGCCTTAAACGCATCCAAAATCGCCGTTTCCCCTGCTTGTTCTTTCATAAAGTTACGCACAAATTTTGCAACACGACCAAAAGTCAGTCCAAGCATGTCTTGTACCACCAAGACTTGACCATCGGTATCCACACCTGCACCAATGCCAATGACAGGTACTTGTGGGAACAACTCACTAATTTCTTTACCGAGCTGCGCAGGCACACACTCTAATAACAGCACCGCAGCACCCGCATCAACCACCGCTTGGCAGTCCGCAATCAGTTGATCTGCCGCTTCACGTGTACGTGCTTGTAATTTATAGCCACCAAACACATGTACAGACTGTGGGGTCAAACCTAAGTGTACACATACAGGAATACCGCTTCGTGTCAAAACTTGAACCGTTTCAGCCAGCCATGCGCCACCTTCAACTTTGACCATTTGTGCACCAGCTTGCATCACTACTTTTGAGCTTTGCAAAGCATCATTTAAGGTGGCATAGCTCATAAACGGTAAATCGGTCATGATTAAGGCATGTTGATTACCACGGCGTACAGCTGCGGTATGGTAAGCCATATCTTCAACTGTAACAGGCAAAGTGGAATCACGACCTTGTATCGCCATACCTAGTGAATCGCCAATTAAAATGGTATCAATTTCAGCAAGTTCCATTGCCTTTGCCATACTTGCATCATAGCAAGTCAGGCAGGAAAATTTGCGACCTTCTGCTTTAAATTTTCTTAAGTCATTTAAACTAATCATCAAACAATTCCTTTCAACATCTTTAGCTCGGCTAAATTAAATCTCTGCCCAATTGCCTGCATCCAGCACGCTCAACGTGGGTTGTTGTACAACGGGCAACTGTTTCAACGCAATACCATCAATGTGTAAATTGGGGTTTAAATCCAGTAATGGAATCAACACAAAATCACGCTCCATCACACCGACATGTGGCACGGTTAAGCGTTCATGCTGAATTTTCTCTTCTGCATAGATCAGTAAATCTAAATCTAAAGTGCGTTCACCCCAATGGCGTAAACGTACACGTCCCGACTCTTGTTCAAAACGTTGCAGCTCATCCAGCAAAGCCAACGGTGCCAAGTTTGTGCTGAGTTGCACCACGGCATTTAAATAATTGGGTTGGTCTTGCGGCCCCATCGGTGGGCTTTGATACAGCTTGGAGATCTTCACATCGCCAAGACTGGCCAACTTGTGCACCGCTTCAGTCAAAATCA
This sequence comes from Acinetobacter sp., assembly GCF_036666595.1. GTDB lineage: Bacteria > Pseudomonadota > Gammaproteobacteria > Pseudomonadales > Moraxellaceae > Acinetobacter. Next base: position 42,354 of record NZ_JAVWVO010000005.1, read on the forward strand.
CTTTAGAGTCGCCTAAGTTACTACCTAAACCAATGTACGTGACGATGCTCATTGTGTCGGTCCAAAAATCACGCTGCTTAAATCACGTTGAACACGCTTACGTTTTAAAATCGGGTGATCTGCACCAATCTCGGTTGAGCTGTGACCTGTTCCCTTACCAGTCTGGGTACGAGCTTCAGCGTGTTGCTTCGGTTTACGTGCACGGCGACTGCGTGATTCTTGCTCTTGCACCAAAGGCTCAATTTCATGACTTACCGTTTTGGCAATCGCCGCTTCTTCAGCACTTGCTTTACCACTGCGACGTGATTTTGCACGTTGGCGATTATATTGACTAATGGCACGTTCTTTTTCATCGGTGCTCATCAACTGATAGGCATCCCACCATTGTCCCATGCCAAGCGTACCGTCATCACCGGATTTTTCGCGAAGCAACAAAAAGTCAAAGCCTGCACGGAAACGTGCATGGCTAGATAAAGCTTGAATTTGCTGTGCTTTTGGGTTGAGTAAACGGGTTTGCATTTCCCACACTTCACGAATGAAGGTTTCGGCAAAGCGCGGAATAATAGTCCGCGTGGCTTGGCGTTTTAATACATCAAGTCCCGCTTGTGCACGAGCTTCAGCCGCAACCACACCTTTACTACTATAAAACTCACAACGCTCTAAGAACGGCTGCCATAACAACACCGCATAGAAAAATGCAGGATTGATGGTTTTGCCCACTTGAATACGCTGATCGGTATTTTTAGCGGCACGTTCAATAAATGGGGTGATATTCGGTTGGATATCTGCAAATAACTGCTTCCAAATGCCGAAGTCAATCAGCATTGGCAACACACGATTTAAATGCCCCATCGTGAACAGCTTCTGAGATTCATCATATAAACGGTGCGGCGAAACATCACGCAGCAACTGCGTCATTTCCAAGGTGAAAACGTCGAGAATTTGCTGATCGATTGAGAAACCTAATTTTGCAGCAAAACGTAAAGTCCGCAGCATTCGCACAGGATCCTCTTCAAAACGCGTTTGTGCATCGCCTAGTAGACGTAAGGTTTTATTTTTAATGTCATCCACAGCATGACAGAAATCTAAGACAACGCCCTTGCGTGGCTGATAGTACATTGCATTAATTGAAAAATCGCGGCGAGCAAAGTCTTGCTCTATCGTACCCCAATTGTTATCACGCAAAATCATGCCTTGCGCAGAGGTGACTTCTTTCTTCGGCGGTGCACGGAAAGTTGCCACTTCAACCAACTCACGACCTGAATAGACATGAGCAAGCTCAAAACGGCGCCCGATAATACGGCAACGTCGTCCGAAAACTTCTTTTACCTGTGACGGTGTTGCATTGGTCACTGCATCAAAATCTTTGGGATTTAGGCCAAGCATCATGTCGCGGACACCGCCACCGACGATATACGCTTCATAGCCTGCCTTAGTTAATGCATCGATCACATCTAAAATGTAAGAAGGTAATTGAGCGGTTGATAAACCACATTTTGACGCGCGCAAAGTTTGCAAAAGCCGCTGTCTCCTACGCCTAAACGTAAAATTCTAAGATGACGCTAATCATATATCTAACACAATCAAAGGGCAATTTGATTATCGAAAGCAAAGCAGGATTCTGATCAATTCACGAATAAATGACACCGCTTTTTTCACAAGCCCAAACGAGTTTTATTTTTTGCAAAAATTGCCGGTCCAATCCCGCGCACCTGTTGTAGCTCATCTATGGTCTTAAATGGCCCTTGTTTCTGGCGATAGGCCACGATTGCCTGTGCCTTTTTTAAGCCCACACCCTGAAGTTGCTGTAGTTGATCGACACTGGCTTGATTTAAACTAATTTTATTTGCACTCGATACAGGTTGGGCCTGAACAGGAGACACAGAATGTTTCACGCTCTTTGGTGTTTGAATACGATCATCCCACGCCTGCTGCTCTGCTTTCCAGTTCAGGTAGTTCTGATCAAACGACTGCGCATAACTACTGGGTATCCAAGCCAGCAAACTCAGTAATAACAACGCAATGATCAACAAACTTACTTTTATTTTTATCAATTCAAGCCACCCTTTTTATTATTTCAGTTGTAATTTGGCTTGCTCCCACAGTTGATCCATCTCTTCTAAAGACATCTGCTCAATCTTTTTTTGTTGTTGCAATGCTTGATCTTCAATGAAAGCAAAACGAGTACGAAATTTATGAATCGTACTTAAAAGCGACATTTCGCTTGAGACGCCCAGTTTACGTCCAACATTGATCATTGAAAATAAACAATCACCAAATTCATCTGCTATTTCATCGGAATTTTGCTGTTGAACCGCATATTTCAGTTCAGCTAACTCTTCTTCAAGCTTGGCATATGCACCGGCCACATCAGGAAAGTCAAAACCGATCTGTGCTGCATTTTTTTGAATCTGTTCCGCTTGTTGTAAGGCTGGACCATGTTTGATGCTGTCTAATCGTGACTGTGCCTTACCCTGCTTTTCCTGTTGTTTAATTTGCTTCCAAAGCTCGCCTACATCTTCGGCAGACAAAGCTGAAAACTGCTGTGCTTGAAAGACATGGGGATGACGACGAATTAGTTTTTCTGTGATGGCATGAACCACATCTTGAAAATTAAAAGCCCCTTGCTCGGCATACATTTGTGACTGGAACACCACCTGTAGCAGTAAATCACCCAACTCATCACGTACCTCATCAGCTTTACCTGAACGCACAGCAGCTTCAACTTCATAAGCCTCTTCAATGGCATAGCGGGTTAAACTTTCTGGGGTTTGCTGTTGATCCCATGGACATTTTTCACGTAATTCACGCATCACGTTCAGCAATTGTTCCATGTTTATCTCTCTTCAAAAATCATATTGATAAAAATTACATTATGACGGCATTCATTTGTTATGCTCAATCCAATCACAACAATAACATCAAGAAAAAGAGCAACAAGGAGCCATTTCAATGCGCAGTATTTTGATTAGCGGTGCAGCCCAAGGTATTGGTGCGGCCATCGCCCGCTTATTTTATGCACATCACTATAAAGTAGGGATTTATGACATCAATAGCGCTCAAGCCCAACAGCTGGCAGCCAGCCTCGGCCCAAATGCCAAAGCAGGACAGCTCGATGTTTCCAACTATCAAGACTGGCAAACTGCTTTAGCCGAGTTTGTCGCATGGGCGGGCGAGCTCAATATCTTGGTCAATAATGCAGGAATTCTATTCTCAGGGCCTTTTGAACAAACAGAGATCAGCGCACATCACAAAACCATGTCGATCAATGTCAATGGCGTACTGAATGGCTGTCACGCTGCATTGCCCTATCTCAAACAAGCAAATTTTGCCCGCATCATCAATCTTTCTTCAGCCTCAGCGATCTATGGTCAAGCCGATTTAGTCTCGTACTCTGCCAGTAAGTTTGCGGTACGTGGCATCACCGAAGGCTTAGATACCGAATGGCAGAAATATGGCATTCGCGTATTAGATGTCATGCCGCTATTTGTACAAACTGCCATGGTACAGGATATGCAAGCGAAGAGTATTCAAAACATGGGGGTACACTTAACTGCAGAAGATGTAGCTCAACACGTTTTTCAACGTGCTGTTGCAAAAGATACGGCACTTACTGCAACCCATCAAGCCGTGGGTGCCAAAGCCAAGGTTTTATTTCAACTGAGTAAAATTAGTCCTCAATTTCTCAACCGCCTGACTAATTTGTACCTTTCTAAATAAAAAAAGCCTGCAATTGCAGGCTTTTTCTTTTCAATTCGCTTAGTTACCTTGCACCAAACGGCGCGCACTAATAATGCCCGGTTGTTGCTCTAACCGCGCCAACAGTTTTGATAATTGCGATAAACCTTTAACTTCAATCAACAATTTCATATTGGCAATACCGTCTGCTTCAGAGATGGTGTTGACCTGACGAATATTGATTTGATCGGAGAAAATCACTTGGGTCAAATCTTTGAGCAAACCACGACGATCATAAGCTTCCACCACAATTTGCACACTCTGACCACGTGTTGGCTGCATTTCCCAATCGGCTTCTACTGCACGCTCAGGTTCATTTTGAATCATGCGTAAGTAGTCAGGACATGCCACTTTGTGAATACTCACCCCACGGTTCAAGGTGATATAACCCGCAATTGACTCGCCATGCACAGGCTGACAACACTGCGCCACATGCAGCTCAACGTTATCTAAACCATCAATCAGAATGCCATGCGCTGACAAGGTATGACTAGCACGTGGATTCAACGTCGGCTTCAGCACCAGTTCAGGTTCGTCCTGATCCAAATGCATATGGCGGTTCACCTGATTGATCAAGGCATGCAGACTAATGTCACCATTGACCAGTGCAATCAGAATGTCTTCACCCGCTTTGACATTGAAATGATTGCAGTAATCATTCAAATCAATACTTTTTGGGTGAATTGCTAAACGCGAAAGTTCTTTGTTGAGCAGGTCACGGCCCACTTCCAAGTTTTTGCTGCGGTCTTGTTGTCTAAACCAATGGCGCAGCTTGTCCCGCGCACGTGCCGTCTTGATATAACCTAAAGAGTTCACCAACCAATCACGGTTTGGCTCACGGTCTTTCTTGGTTAAAATCTCAACTTGCTCACCCGTTTTCAAAGTATAAGTTAGCGGAACATAACGCTGATTCACTCGCGCGGCATAACACTTATTACCGACTTGAGTATGCACATGATAAGCAAAGTCTAGTACGGTCGAACCACGTGGGAGCTCTTTAATATCGCCATCACGGCTAAATACATAAATCTTCTCAAAATCCTCAAAATCTTGAATTTGCTCAAAATTTTCAGAGTCTTCATCCGACTTATGTACATTCGCATCATTGCGCTCTTGATAGTGTTCAAGTACTGCACGCAATGAATGTAAACGATGGTTAAAAGAGCGATCGGTATTCTTACCGCCTTCTTTATAGTTAAAGTGCGAACACACCCCAAGCTCTGCTTCTTCATGCATGCTCTTAGTACGAATCTGAACTTCCAGTGATTTGTTTTCCGCAATCACAGCCGTATGCAGTGAGCGGTAACCATTGGCTTTCGGATTGGTAATATAGTCATCAAACTGATGCGGTATATGCCGCCAAATTTGATGCACAATCCCCAGCGAGTGATAGCACTCAGGTACGGTTTTAACCAAGACTCGAACAGCACGAATGTCATAGAGCTGATCGAAGCTCAGGTTCTTACTTTTCATTTTTCGATAAATCGAATAAATGTGTTTTACCCTGCCACTAATTTCAGCTTCAATACCATGCTCATTCAAAGATGCACGCAAAGTATCAATCACAAACTGAATATATTGCTCACGCTCCAGTCGCTTTTCATTCAGCAGCGTCGCAATTTCTTTATAGCGATCAGGTGCTAAATAGCGAAAGGCCAGATCTTCCAGTTCCCACTTTAACTGTGCAATCCCTAAACGGTGCGCCAGAGGTGAGTAAATGGTTAAGATTTCTCGTGCGACACGCTCTTGACGTTCTTTAGATGAAGTCGCCAATTCACGCAGTGCATAAGTTCGCTCAGCCAATTTGATCAATACAACGCGCACGTCTTCCGTCACCGAAATCAACATTTTATAAATGCCGTTTAAATGCTCACGCTGATTGTTATTAAAGTGATCTTCGAGGCGTTTATTCTGCTCAATGAGGTCGGACAACTTACCCATGGCCAAAGTGCCTTTGACCAGCGCATGCACTTGTTCGCCAAAATGCTCTTGTACTTCCGCCAAAGGAATCACGCCTTCGCGTACACCACGATAGAGCATCGCAGCAGCCAAGGTGTCTTCATCGACATGTAGATGGGCCAGAATATCCGCCATTTCAATACCGGTATAAAAGGTATTGGAACGATGATTAACCGTGGTTTCTAACTCTTTTTGTAAAGTCAAATTGGCAACTTCTTCGAGTTGCTCAAGCTTCGCATCATCTAATATGCTTCGAACACGATCTAACCATTCAGCCAAATCATGTTGAGCTTGTTCGGCATGCTCTACAGTCGCCTCCTGAGACAACTCATTGAGTCGCCCAGGTAGTTGCTCACGTACTGTGACCATACCCTTCTCCTACACTTTTACGCTTCATATTCTTTAATCGTTTATCTCATTATCTTTTTCAAACAATGCTATCGACTCAACGTGACCTGTGTGGGTAAACATGTCCATCACACCGGCTTGGACTAATCGATAACCCTGTTGTACCAACAGCCCCGCATCCCTTGCGAGTGTCGCTGGATTACACGACACGTAAACGATTCTTTTTGCACCAAAGTTAGGCATATAATGCATTATTTCCTCTGCGCCTGCACGTGGAGGATCTATCAATAATGCATCAAATCCTTGATTTGCCCAAGAATGATGCGAGAAATCTTTTGTTAAATCTTGTGAAAAGAACTTCAACTGGCCAAGAGCATTACGTTCCGCATTTTCTGCACCACGTTGAACCATTTCTTCACTGCCTTCAACACCAACCACTTGTCCTGTTGCACCCACGCATCGAGCCAAAGGCAAAGAGAAATTTCCTAGACCACAGAACAAATCGAGAACACGTTCTCCTTGTTTTAAATCTAGCAAGTCACATGCCAATTTCACCATTTGCGGGTTAATGGTTGAGTTTACTTGAGTAAAGTCGTGTGGGTTAAATCCAAATGCCACATCAAAATCATTTAAACGATAATGTAAACGCATCTCTGCATGTTCATCATCCATACGCTTTAGACTGTCTGGGCCTGCAGCTTGTAAATACAATTGCCACCCTCTGTCTAACGCAAATTGTTTTAATCGGTTGACATCCTCTGTGTTTAATTTTTCAGTATGTCGCACCGTGAGGGCGATGTCACAATCTCCCATAGCCAATTCTATATGACCAATGGCTGCTTTGGCTGTTAGACTTTGGAGTAACTGCTTTAAGCGTGTGATCGAACCAAACTCCTGATCTAACACCAAACAACGATCAATTGAAGTCAGTTTATTGGTTTGACGCTCTCTAAAACCCACGACCAATTGATCTTTGTGCGGCAAATAACGCACCCCAATGCGCGCTTTACGGCGGTAGTCTTCACGTAAAGAGCGCAAAGGCGGCAACCATTCTTCAGGTTGAATCCCCGCAAAATGCTGCAAATGCGATTTAAGCACTTCTTGCTTTAAACGAATTTGTTCATCGGGATGAATGTGCTGCATATTACAGCCACCACAGCTTTTAAAATGCGGGCACTTCGGCTCAACACGAAAAGTAGAGGCTTCACTAAGGAGTTGAATAGCATCGGCTTCCTCTAAACGCTTTACCGCATGGGTAATCTGCGCTTTAACCATTTCACCCGGCAATGCATAGCTAATAAAGACTTTTTTACCCTGCTTGTCCGCAGGATGGTCTGGATGCGAACCATAGTGCGCTATGCCGCGTCCTTCATGCGAAAGTGACTCAACCTGAAAAATATAACTGGGCTGTTGAGTTGGACGAGGTTTGGCTCTATGTTTCATGTGTACCTAAAGATGGGAAGGGGAAAAATCGGCAGCGGTAAAAGCCGTCTGCTGTGAGGTCTCACGCCACACCGACAAAAAGTCTTGATGCTGCGGTTGAACCTGTAAAAACTGGATGGTTTGATCGATAAAATGACGGTGGTCTTGAGCTAGCAATTGCCCTTTGAGCAAGAGCCAACGCAAATACACCAGCCATGTATTTAGCACATCACCTTCACAATAACTGGTGAGTTTGAGCCATTCCTGCGCCCGAACATATTCAGGTACATGATAAGCCCCATCACCTCGTTTACCGGGATACCCCAATAAATGGGCAACATCATCTAGCTTTTGGAAATGACGTCCATTAAACATTGCCATCACATCCATCAGATCGATGTGACGCTGATGATAACGGTTCTGATAGTTATTATAGCGCTTTTGTGCGTCAATTTCGCCCTGATCGAACAACGCAGGTGCAGTTAAACCATGATACATAGCACGAAGCATAATTACAGGTAAGTCAAACTGAGCGCCATTCCAGCTCACTAAAGTCGGTAAACGCTTATCAAATATAGATAAAAACTTACTGAGGATTTCTGCTTCCGAATATTGTTCACGGCTAAACGAAAAGAGTTTCATCTGGCCTTGGTCATCCAGCCACAAGCCTGAAATACACACAATTTCATGCAATGCTAAACGCTGAAAATCCATGCCTGACTCTTGGCGACGCAACTTGGTCAGTGCCGCCTCCAAATCAGCCTCAGGCAAATCTAAACCATATAAATGCGCCCCCGATCTCAAATCAGTCATGGTTTCAATATCAAAGGTGAGAACAGGTAAGCGCATATCTAAGACTCTATTTTTCGTTTTATTCAGGATCAACCACAGAGAAAAGACCCGTCGATAAATAACGGTCACCACGGTCACAAATAATGCACGCAATGACGGCACCAGGATTTTCTTCAGCAATTTTAATCGATGCCCACACCGCACCACCTGAAGAAGTTCCTGCGCTAATCCCTTCTTTTTGCGCCAATTTACGCATGGTTTTTTCCGCTTCAATTTGCGGAATATCCATAATCTGATCAATCCGACTGCGGTTAAAAATCGTTGGTAAATATTCTTCAGGCCAACGGCGAATCCCAGCAATACTTGAACCATCTGATGGCTGTAAGCCAATAATTTGAATGTCTGGGTTCATCTCTTTGAGATATTTAGAGACGCCCATAATGGTACCTGTAGTGCCCATTGAGCTCACAAAGTGAGTGATTTTGCCATCTGTTTGCTGCCAAAGTTCAGGCCCAGTCGTTAAATAATGTGCTTCAACATTATCAGGATTACCAAACTGGTTGAGTACATGCCCTTTGCCTTGTTCTTGCATTTGCAAAGCCAAATCACGTGCACCTTCCATACCCTGTTCTTTGGTCACTTCAATCAGTTCCGCGCCATAAGCACGCATGGCATCTTTACGTTCTTGGCTCATGTTGTTGGGCATAATCAGTTTCATCTGATAGCCACGCATCGCAGCAACCATCGCCAATGCAATGCCGGTATTTCCACTGGTCGCTTCAATCAAGGTATCGCCCGGCTGGATTTGCCCTCGCTTTTCCGCTTGCATAATCATGTTATACGCGGGACGGTCCTTGACAGAACCTGCGGGGTTGTTGCCTTCTAACTTTGCCAATACTGTTGCTTGAGTGTGACTAGCCAGACGCTGTAAACGCACCAGTGGAGTTTTTCCAACATAGTGATCTAACAAAAATTCGTCTGCTTGAAAATCAGTGGATGTAGTACTCATTCTTTTTACCTTGATCGAGGTGCGCCTATTGTATGGAAAAATACCTGTCCCTGCACCCATTTAGCGTGCTTTTTCGTGAAAGTGATTAAAGCACCATCGATTTTTTATAAAGCGTGCTACACTTCAAAGCATAGGGAATAAATCACTTGCACCATGTCAAATATCAATAAAAAGTTATTTAATCGTCTGCACTTAAACCATGCTTATGGACAGCTCATTGCACTTATTTTCGTGCCGATTATGATTTTGGCCTGTGTAGGTGCATTACTGGTTATTACCGAAACTTCAAATGCCGCCAAAGCCCAGCAGCGACAAATGGCGATAGCGATTTTAACGCGCTACCAGCTAGATGCAGAAGCGGCGATCAATTTGGTGAATGCCTCCCCTTGGCAGTATGAAAATGCACGTTATTTGATGCAAAAGATGTTAGATGAAAAACATCTGATTCGTGCCGCAATTATTGATGACAAAGGTAATAACAAACTTAGCATTGGCTACCAAGACCAAGCGCCGTGGCCTGCGCTGAAAAAAAATACTGATTTTTTTGGCCCGATGAATTTTAAAGGCAATACGGTATATGGTTTACCCATCAACCAATTTACAGGCACGCCTGCACAGTTGGTGGTTGAATTAGATAACCAACCCTTACAAATTGCCCGTTATCGCGTGTTGATTGTGTTGATTGCGACAGGTCTGTTGACACTCTTATTGCTTTTACTCTGTTTAAATTTCTACTCGCGTCGCTGGATTGCGCCGATGTATGAAATTCGCATGCAGCTGCAACGTTTAAATGCCGACACCCTCGATCAGCACATGCTGATTAACAGTACCGGTGAATTACGCTTACTACAACGCGATATTGCCAATGTGGTGAAACGCCTGCATTTTAGTTTTTTAGAATTGAAAGAACACACTGAGCAGACGGAAGACGATTTACGTCGAACCCTTGACACTTTAGAAGTGCAAAACATCACCTATCGTCAAGCGCGTGACCAAGCCATTTCAGCAAGTCAGTCCAAGTCTGTATTCTTGGCCAATATCAGCCATGAACTGCGCACGCCGCTGAACAGTATTGACGGTTTTATTCACCTCTTACTGCGTCAAGACAACCTCAACAATGATCAAAATCTGTATTTACAAACCATCCGAAAATCATCTGCACACTTACTGGCACTGATTAATGATGTTTTAGATTTTTCAAAAATTGATGCAGGTAAACTAGAACTCGATACTGCAACTTTTGATCTAGAAGAAGCAATTTTTGATGTTATGGATATGCTGTCTCCTCTTGCTGCACAAAAGCATATCGATATGGCCTTTTACTATGCCGACAATGTGCCAAAGCATGTGGTTGGAGATGCCCTACGCTTCAAACAAATTTTAACCAACCTGATTTCCAATGCCATTAAGTTTACTCCTGATGGCGAGATCATCGTCCGCGCAAGAATGGAACAAGATGATATTGGACAGTGCCTATTGCACTTTAGTGTACAAGACAGCGGCATCGGACTCAGTGGAACCGACCGTAAAAAACTGTTTGAGTCTTTCTCGCAAGGCGATGCTTCGGTCACGCGTCAATTTGGTGGTACAGGTCTGGGCTTAGCGATTTCCAAACAGCTGGTGCATTTGATGCAAGGGCAAATTGGATTTGAGGACAACCAAGAACGCGCGCCAACCGAAAAAGGTTCCACCTTCTGGTTTACCGCAATGTTTATGGTCAATGAAGAAGATGAGTACGTTGAACATCCTCAATTTAGCAACATGCAAGTGGTTTCGTATTTGGCACATCCTGCAACGGCCAATATTCTGCGTCATTATCTTGAAGACTATGCTGTGGAACACATAGAATCGAGTTCAATTTTAGACTTATTCAGCCACCTCAACAGACTGCCTCAAGATGTGGAAAATACATGGTTAATTGTTGATCATAGTGGTGATACCGAAGCCTTATTAAAAGAAATTCGTCAGCGTTATAGCGGTAACCTTGCGGTTTATGGTTACCAGATGTCACTCGATTTGACCACGCTGAATGAATATCGCGCACGACCATTATACCAACCGCTCAGCCGGAGTGCTTTGATTCAATTACTCAGTAATCAACCGCTATTTGAAGAAGACGAAATGGAGTCCTTCAATGGTCAAGGCTTACATATTTTAGCGGTAGATGACCATCTCCCTAACCTGATTGTCCTTGAAGCCCTACTGGGCGAGTTGAATGTCACGACAACAAAAGCTTTAAGCGGTCAACAAGCCTTAGAGATTTTACAAGAGCGCGCTGAACACAACAGCAAAGCTTTTGATTTGGTGTTTATGGATATTCAAATGCCTGTCATGTCGGGTGTCGACACCACACGTGCCATTCGTGCGCTGGAGTCAACCATTGAAAACCACAAGCGTTTGCCCATTATTGCCCTCACCGCACATGCATTGGCCGATGAAAAACAGAAACTACTGCAAGTCGGTATGGATGACTATGTCACCAAACCTATTCAAATTGATCAGCTCATTCAAATCCTGACCCATTGGACCACTGATCGCTTCAACAAAGGCTCACTTGTTGAAAAAGCCATCGTGATTGAAGCACTCGATCCGAAGGTGCTCGACTGGCAGCAAAGCTTACAGTTGGCTGCCAATAAAGAAGACTTAGCCGTCGACTTATTGCGTATGTTAATGGACAGTTTTGATACTGAACTGCATGAAATGAAGCAGTTGATTGAAATGGAAGATTTCCCACAATTGGAGCATGTGCTACACCGTCTGTATGGTGCAACACGCTATGTCGGTGTACCCAACTTACAAGAAGCAACAGGGACATTTGAACAGTTTGTTTCAACCTTACGTAAAGAGCGTCGTAAAGCAGATGAACAGTTTGTTCAAGAAACCATCAAGCGGTTCAATGAACTCAAAGTCGTGATTGAACAAGTACAACATGCGGCACAGCAAATTTTAATCAAACATAACCCATAAAACATTCAAAAGAGCGTGACACCAAAGACAAGTTGCGACGTGACTCTTGGTGTCATTTATCCGCACGGGAGCTATGCTATGCTCCGTGCGAGCAAAAATAAGAGTTCTCATCATGGCTTTACTTCGCATTGAAAACAAAAATGGCATTGCCACTGTTTCACTTAACCGTCCAGACAAACGCAATGCGATGAGTTTCGACCTGTTGCGCGAATTGGTTAAAACTGCTGAAAAAATTAAAAAAGACCTCAGCATTCGCTGTGTCATCCTTACTGGTGAAGCACAAGTCTTTAGTGCAGGCATTGATCTTGCCGATTTGAACAATCCGAAGAATCGCGCCTATGCTGCATGGGAACTGATCAAACCGGGACAAAGCCTCTTTCAAAAAGCCTTCCTAATTTGGCAAGAACTGCCTGTTCCTGTGATTGCCGCGATTGAAGGGTTTTGCTTTGGCGCTGGTATGCAATTGGCTTTAGCGGCAGACATTCGTGTGGCACACCCTGCAACCAAAATGTCGATTATGGAAAGCCGTTGGGGACTGGTTCCGGATATGGGGCTGACGCGTTCTTTGAAAGGTTTGATCGGACTAGATCTTGCCAAAGAATTAACACTTACGGCTCGTATTTTCGATGCAACTTATGCCAAAGAAATTGGCTTAGTCACACATCTTGATGAATCACCGCTTGCTAAAGCTCAAGCCATTGCAGAAGAAATGTTACAACGCTCACCAGATGCACTCATGGCCTCAAAATATGTGTTGGATGCTATGCAGCATGAGCCTAAAAAATCCTTACGTTTGGAAAAAATTTGGCAACTCAAATTACTGTTAGGTAAAAACAGCCAAATCGCACGTAAAAAAGATAAACAACCCGACGTGCAGTATCTACCACGCCAATACAAATAACAGTATTTAAGCACTGACAATCAAAGAGGGTCCCATGAGTTTCGATCGACACACTAAAATTGCATTTCTCGGCATGGGACTCATGGGCAGCCGTATGGCCACCCGCTTACTTCAAGCGGGTTTCGACGTCGCTGTATGGAACCGTACCAGTAGCGCCTGCGATGCCCTCATTGATTTGGGAGCAACAGACTTAGCGCTACAGAATATTGCCGACTATCCTGTAGTTCTGACCTGTTTAGCCGACGACAAAGCTGCACTCAGCGTTTATGAACAAATCGAACCGTTTTTGACGGTGAAGCAAGTGATCATCGACTTTTCCAGTCTTTCGGTGGAGCAAACCCTGAGTCTTGCAGCACGTGCCGAACAAAAACAGGTGCAATGGATCGACTCACCTGTTTCAGGAGGGACTGTCGGTGCGGAACAAGGTACGCTGGTCATCTTTGCTGGTGGCGATACACAGACGATTCAAGACTTGTCTTTGATTTATAATATCTTGTCTCAACGTGTCACCTGTATGGGTAACACTGGAACAGGACAAGCCACCAAAATTTGTAATCAACTGATTGTGGCAGCCAATAGCACTCTGATTGCAGAAGCAGTTGCTTTAGCAGCCAAAGCTGGTGTGGACACTCGCTTACTTGCACCGGCGCTTGCAGGCGGTTTTGCCGATTCAAAACCCTTTCAAATTTTAAGTCCACGTATGGCGACTCACCTGTTTGAGCCCGTACAGTGGAAAGTTCAAACCCTGTCTAAAGACTTGAACAATGCTGTGCAGCTTGCTGCGCAGCACCAACTCGACATTCCTGTTGCAGCGCGAGCACTTCAGCAATTGCAAGCACACCAACAACAAGGCTATGCTGAAGCTGATCTTGCCTCAGTCATATTACAAGTAGAACAGCAAGCCAAATAAAATTAGGAGAAAATCATGACCAAACTTGCTGTAAATTTATCCATGATTTTTACCGAAGTGCCGCTGCTTGAGCGTTTTGCTTTGGCTCAAACCGCTGGCTTTAAACATGTGGAAATCCAATTCCCCTATGAACTCAGCATTGAACAAATTCAAACTCAGCTTATGCTTCATGACTTAAGCCTCTGCCTAATTAACGTTCCTGCGGGCGACTTAATGACCGGTGGAAATGGACTCGCAGGTGTCCCCGGCAAAGAGCTAGAGTTTCATCACGCTCTTCAGTTAGCAGTGCAATATGCCAGCGCACTCAAAGTGCCAAGTGTGAATATCCTTGCTGGCAAACAACCCCTAGATGCAGACCTACTGCCCTGTTTAAACACCTTGTCCAAAAACCTGAAACTGGCCTGCCATATATTCAGTGAACATGACATTCAACCTGTCTTTGAAATGATCAACGGCACGGATATGCCACGCTTCTTAGTACAAAATATTGCCCAAGCACAGGAAATGTTAGAAGCAGTACAACACCCTACACTTAAAATGCAATACGACTGCTATCACATGGCCATGATGGGTGAAGATGTGTTGCAAGGGCTACAAGAAAATATTCAAGATATTGGTCACATCCAATTTGCAGACTGTCCGGGGCGGCATGAACCAGATACTGCACAAATTATGTATGCAAATATTTTTGAATGGCTACAACACAGCAGTTATGACGGTTTTATTGCGGCTGAATATCGACCAAAAACTGTTTCAACTCAGTCCTTTGCATGGAAGGCAAAATACTTTGCTGCACATCCTCAAAGTTGAACTATTGCGGATTTGAAATTTTCGCCTAAAAACGCTATATTATAAGATGAGTTATTGTCCGGAAAAATTCCCTTTATGAATTTAGAACCATCGCCCAGCGCTTCTAATTCTCACGATTTCGCAATGAATACCCAAGCTGCCGACGTACAAGCTTGCTTAAAAGTTGTACATGAAGCCCTTGAAGATGTAAAAGCAAAAGATATTTTAGCGATTGATGTCAGCCTAATCAGCAACGTCGCTGATGCAATTGTGATTGCAAGCGGTACATCAACGCGTCACATCAAAGCACTTGCTGATAACGTTGCTGAAGAAGCACGTAAAGCAGGTTTTCGCCCTCTCGGTGTCGAAGGCGAACGTGATGCAGAATGGATCTTGATTGATCTTGGCTTTGTTGTTGTGCACGTGATGTTGCCAACAGCACGTCGTTTCTACGACCTAGAAAGCCTTTGGCGTGCAGCCCCAGAAGAAACTGTAGCCTAATATGAAAAGAGCGACCTGAAGGTCGCTTTTTTTATGTCTAATTTTATTTAAATTAAGCGATGCATATCGACCATTGGGTAGCGCTCTTTCACTTGGCGCTTCACATGGGCATAGAGCTGATCTGCTTTTGCTGGACCATAAAACTCACAATAATTTTCATAACAGACCGTCAAGACCTGCGCATATTGAGTCATAGGCAAAGCTTCGAGTACTGCTCGATCATCCAAGGCCTGATACCTATCAATCACAATGGATAGAACGCCTAGCTGCATTTTCACTTCACGCTCAAACTCATGTACATCAACAGCTTTGACCGCTTGACAGATATTTTGCATAAAAAACGTCAATGCATCGAGTAACGCTGCTCCCCCTTGTTCGCTTTTCGATGCTTTTGCAGATGGATTCAACAACACTTGTTTTTCAACTTGGGCCATCTCGGCCAAGACATTTTTGAGCATGTCCTTTCGAAAGTAACGTAATTCCTCTGTGGTACAAATTTCACTCAAAAAACGATTCAGGACAAAAGAGGGTTGATCACCATATTTCGCTTCCCAGTGATTCAATACTTGCTCTAAAAGTGTTCCTTGTAAGTACTGACTCAGTCCACGCTCGATCGCTTGGCGTTTTTGTACAATAGTTAATGTTTCAGTCGACATGAGCTATCCTCTTTCATTAATGACGTTTGGTCATATCATCAGTTTCAAACGTCACATCACGCTGAAACTCGGGATAAGACAGTTCTGCATGTTCGGTATAGTCCAAGCCACGTTGTTCATGTTGTTTACTCACCCGCAAACCACCAAGAACGAGGTCTAAGACTTTAAAGACGATCAATGCCACACCAAAACCCCACGCAAAGGCTGTCAAAATCCCCAAGCCTTGTACCGCAATGATCCCCGTATTAAACATTTGGTTTTCAAAAAACAATCCTGCAGCCAATGTACCCCACGCCCCACAAAAACCATGTACAGTCACCGCATCGACCACATCATCCAAGCGGAGTTTTTCCATCACCACCGGTAAAATACTGACCAACACACCTGCAACCGCACCACTGATAATGGCATACACTGGACTCATGGTTGCACAGCCCGCCGTAATTGCAACCAGTCCACCCAAGGAGGCATTAATGGTGCCGCGCATTAAAATTGCTTTGCCACGTATTAAGGTATAAATCATATAGGCAACTGCCGAAGCACACGCCGCCAAATGCGTATTCAAAGCAATCCGCCCAATACTCACATCCGCCTTCACAGTAGAGGCCGCATTAAAACCAAACCATGCCAGCCATAGAACAAAACCGCCTAGCGCCACTAACGGTAAATTATGTCCTGCCAAATAATGGACCTGTCCATTGCGCCCAAACCGCCCTAAACGAGGTCCCAGCACAATAATTCCGGCTAAGGCCACCCATCCACCAATCGAATGCACCACCGTTGAACCAGCAAAGTCGATAAAGCCCATGGCTTTTAGCCAACCTTCGCCATCAAATAAGCTCCCCCAAGCCCATGCACCAAAAATCGGGTAGATCAAACCACTAACCACCGCAGCACTCACGATATATGCCACAAAGTGAATCCGCTCAGCCATCGCCCCACTGGCAATCGTCGTGGCGGTGGCAGCAAACATCATTTGAAAGAACAAGAGGTTCCAGTGCCAGTCATCCAGAACATTGGGTGCAAAATGCGAGGTTCCTATCCAGCCACTCGAATTGATACCAAACATCAAACCAAAGCCAACTAACCAAAAGACCAAGCCCCCTAAACAGGCATCCATATAGTTCTTCATGAGTACATTAATGGTGTTTTTAGAGCGCACCGAACCACTTTCAATCAGGGCAAAACCTGCTTGCATGAAAAACACCAAGATGCCACCCAGCACCACCCAAACACTGTCAAGCGAGAGACGAATTTCTTGAATATTTTGAGTCTGTGTTGGCAGGGACTCTGCGGCAAAACTGGGTAAGGCAATACAGCACACGAAGAAGAGTAAGTATTTTATTTTTTTCATGAATAATCCCCCAAAGATTATTCATCTCATCTGCAAAATCAATGCCAGTGTTTCAATACCTTTATATATTTAAAAATGATCCATGTCCGCCAATATAAATGCAGCAATTCAACAAGGTGAAAAAGCGATACACCATACAAGAGGTCAAAATGAATATATCAGCGGATTGATAAAACATGGTTTTTAGTTTTTATAGTACTCATCCACAGCATAATACTGGACCTTCTCTATCCAACGACCACGATTCAGCGTTCGCTCCGTCACTTTAACCTTTCCCTCTTGAACTGTTGCATCTTCAATAAACTCTTTGACTAAACTCAAGCCGTGTTTAGGAATCACGATATATTCCGAACGGATGTGATAACAACACCCACTTTTATTGAAGGTTAAGATTCTTTTCTGTTTTGAATCAACCTCAAACATACCCAAATTTTCATGGGTTAAGGCCGACAACTCCTCACTCAGAACAAATTCATTCTTGGTTCGATGAAAGACATAAACATCGTAGGTTGGTCCACCATAGGCACCATAGTTACCATTACGGATGGCTACATCCTCACTCCCGTCAAAGTTAAAGTCATCAAAAATTAATGCGCTTTGCTCACCATAAAGCTGCACCACATTGACAGACGGTTTGTAAGTTTCGTCCAGATCCATCGTCAATTCAGCCGAGGAAAAGTGCTGAAAGTGCTGTGTTGTCCCTTTTAGGTAAAGATCAATATTGGCTTGTCCATCACAGCTCCTGTCCGTACAGTTCGTCGTCATTTTTACATCATAGTGCTTCGATGCATTTTTTATTTCGAAGACCTGAGCCTGAGTAGCTTGACTCAAAACGAACACACCAAATATCAGCAACACCTGAAACAAAATCTGATTTATGTTCATATTGTTTTCTTATTGAAAAGTTAAACATCATCTTAGCAAAAGCTGCAAACATAAAAAAACCACCCGAAGGTGGTCTTTATACACTCTAGGAGGAGAATTAGTGTCCACCACCATTGATTGCTTTGGTCATATCTTCAACCACTTTCTTCGCATCACCGAAGATCATCATGGTTTTTTCGTTATAGAACAAATCGTTGTCTAGACCTGCATAACCTGTCGCCATAGAACGTTTGATGACCATAATGGTACGTGCTTTATGTGCTTCAAGAATTGGCATGCCATAGATTGGAGAGGTTGGATCGTCTTTCGCCGCAGGGTTGACCACGTCGTTTGCACCAATCACAAGCACCACATCTGTTGCAGGGAAGTCAGAGTTAATCTCATCCATCTCTAAGATGTCTTCATACGCCACATCTGCTTCAGCCAAAAGTACGTTCATGTGACCCGGCATACGACCAGCAACAGGGTGAATGGCGAAGCGCACTTTTACACCTTGTTCTTTCAAGATTTCACACAGTTCTTTCACCGCATTTTGTGCACGACCTTGCGCCATACCATAACCTGGTACGATCACAACGCTGTCTGCATTTGACATCAAGAAGCCTGCGTCATCTGCTGAACCAGAACGATGGTTACGCTGTGCTTGTTCGCCTTTGTCCGCAGAAGCTACCGCAGTTCCGCCCATTGCACCACCAAACAAAACGTTGATGATTGAACGGTTCATGGCTTTACACATGATGTAAGACAGAATCGCACCTGAAGAACCCACCAGTGAACCCGCAACGATCAACATATTGTTTTCAAGTGTGAAACCAATACCTGCTGCGGCCCAACCAGAGAAAGAGTTCAATAGTGATACCACCACTGGCATATCACCGCCACCGACTGGTGCAATCCACACCCAACCGAATGCAAGTGCAAGTACAGTCATGGCCCAGAATGCATTCATGTTGCCTGTCGTGAAGAAGTACACACCACACGCCAACATTGCAAGGAAAATCAGCGCTTGTACAGGCTTAACCCATGCACCAGAAATAGTTTTCGCCCATTTTTTCGCAGCCAATTTACCATAAGCAAATACAGATGCTGTAAAGGTAATCGCACCGACAAAACAGCCCACGAACAATTCAAATAAATGAACCTTGCTCATGTGTGCATGTTGCACACCCGCAGCAGTTAATGCCGCTTCATTTTGTGCAAATAACGCAGTCAGTTGGTTGTTATGTAGAATTGCCGCAATCGCAATCAATACCGCAGCCAAGCCAACCAATGAGTGCATCAATGCGACCGTTTCAGGCATCTGCGTCATAGGTACAGTACGCGCACGGGCAATACCCACAATCGCACCCAGCACCATCGCACCGCCAATCATCCAAATCACAGGATGATCTGCCACAAAGAAGGTGGTCACGACAGCAATCGCCATTGCGATCATGCCGTAACGGTTACCTTGAATTGCCGTCTTCGGGCCAGACAAACCACGTAAAGTTAAGATAAAGAGGACAGCACCAATCAGGTAGAACCAATCCGCATAGTCTCGAATGAATTCCATATATTAGCCCTCTTTTTTCTTTTGCTTTGGCTTGAACATTTCAAGCATACGCGCTGTTACTGCGAAGCCACCGAAAATATTGATACTTGCTAAGAACACCGCGATCGCACCTAAGATGCTCACGACATTTACACTTTGGAATGCAACATTCGCATCAACACCAATTGCAGGAATTCCTACAGTTTGAATCATTGCGCCCACCACGATGATCGATGACAACGCATTGGTTACTGCCATAAGCGGTGTATGTAGTGCCGGCGTAACGCCCCACACGACGTAGTAGCCTACAAAGATGGCAAGGACGAAAATTGTAATTGTTTCAACCATGATCTATCTCCTTAACCACGCTTCAGCAGTACTTGACCGCCATGAGTTACTAGAAGGGCTTTTTGAATTTCTTCTTCAGGATTGATAGCAAAGTTTTTCTCTGCATCAAATAGAGTATCTAAGAAGTTCAAGACATTTCGTGCATACAAAGCAGAAGCTTCAGTTGAAACTGTAGACGGAATGTTTGGAATACCTAAAATGGTCACACCGTTGTCAGTCACAACATTCTCACCATTTTTAGAACCTTCAACGTTACCGCCTGTTTCAACCGCCATATCGAGGATGATTGAACCTGGTTTCATTTTGGCAACCGTTTCCGCCTTAATCAGACGTGGCGCATCACGACCTGGTAAAAGTGCCGTTGTGATCACGATGTCAGCATTCGATACGGCTTTATCCACAATAATGGCTTGATCGCGGATATAGTCTTCGCCCGGCATCCAGCCATAACCATTTTTCGCAGCATCAGCTGCTTTTTGCTGTTCTTCCACTGACATAGGTACGTCTAACCATTTGCCACCCAAAGATTCCACCTGATCTTTCGCAGTCGGACGTAAATCCGTTGCTTCAACCACAGCACCCAAACGTTTTGCTGTCGCAATCGCTTGTAGACCTGCAACACCGACACCCATGATCACGACACGTGCAGGTTTAACCGTACCCGCAGCCGTCATCAACATTGGGAACATGCGCTGGTACTCAGCCGCAGCAAGAAGCACTGACTTGTAACCAGATAAGTTGGCTTGTGAAGATAATACGTCCATGTTCTGCGCGCGAGATAAAGTCCGTGGCAGTAGCTCCAAAGCAAATGCAGACACTTGTTGTGATGCAAATTGATCAAGCTCCGTATTACGGTACGGGTCAAACATGGCAATAACCGATGTATTTGGCGCAAGCTTTTGAATTTCAGCACCCTGAGGGGCACGTACTTTCAAAATCATTTGGCTACCGGTATAGGCATCATCTGTCAGCGTAGCACCGACTTGCTCATAGGCACTGTCGATATAAGCAGCTTTCACACCTGCTCTACGTTCAATCACTACACTATGACCAGCACTGATCAACTTTTTTACCGTTTCTGGCGTTGCGGCTACACGATTTTCACCGACGACAGTTTCGGCTGGAATTCCGATCTGCATGAGCGTCCCTCAAGCTAGTTTTTCTTAAAGTAAACATCACCCATTAGGCAATGCTTCCTCACAGGATGTTCTTATGAATTTTTGGATTCTAATGAAACTTTTTTAAAATACCACCCACTATTTATTTAATAAATACCCATATACTGAACTGGTGATTCATAAAAAATATTGAGTGATATTTCGTTTATTTGCTTTGAATCCGCTTAAAAATTGATTTATTTCTATTCAACTTCTGAACTACAGATCCTGTCACACTCAAATCTGCACTTTTTTTGTACGAAGCCAAGTCTTTTAATTCCGCAGTATTGATCTTTTTGACCAATCCAAGAATATGGACCACCACATTCACATTAACCCGAACCTTTCATTCATTGAGCTTTGCCATCTCCCGTCACGTAAACTTTGCAGGCATTGACTTAAATGACAGTTTTGCCCCATTTATAAAAGCTTAGAATTGGCCTGCTCCTATTTTACATCGATCAAAAATGCTAATGCTCAAAATTTAGCCAAACTGAACCGTGTATTTGAAATGGATCATATAAAAAGACGAAGAGAGATTGATCACGTTTAAGTAGATCTGAAACGCGGAACGACCAACAAAAATGTTTTTTCATATTTTATCGGATGATAATGGCGTGCATTGGCACACTAGGCTTAAGTAAAAATGCACCATAATTGAGCAAAAACACCCTAAATAGATGAATATTTCAGTAATTTGACCCAAATGCTTGATGTGCTTCATGAGTAAAAATGATCGAATGCAACAATTTCATACAAAATAGACGGGTATGTTCAGAATTTTTTAAAGATTTTTATCATTTTTTGACAGGAAATTCGAAACATCATCATTTTTTGATTGCATTGGACGAAAATGCTCTCCTGAGAATAGGTCATACTCTTTTCTGTGTTTTCATCTCCGACACATTTTTTTATGCAGTCATTGTCTCGCCTGTTTTAGGCTTTTACCTCAGCTTCGTATACAATTTCTGAAACGATGCATCTATTTAGCTCAAGCACGATGTAAACGTCTTTCTGAAAAAAATACTCCCTCATCAAAGGCTTATTATGAATACTTCTTTCGACATCAGTCGAGACAAATCTCTGCTCTGGCTGATGGCAATTGTCTGCGGCTTATGTGCAGGGGCAAACTATTATTGCCAGCCTTTGATTTCCTCTATTCAGCAAAGCTTTCAAGCCCCAGAAGAACAAGTGGCTTTGACCGTGACCTTTGCTCAAGTTTCCTATGCTTTGGGTTTACTGTTCATTGTGCCCTTAGGCGACATGCTGAACAAAGCCAAACTGATTCCATTCTTGATGTTTGGAGCATCTGCTGGACTGTTTATCTGTGCGACATCCACCAACTTATCGATGCTCTGGCTGGGTACCATTATTACGGGACTCTTTTCTGTCGCAGCACAAGTGCTGATTCCTTTGGCCACGATGGCAGTCAAACCTGAAAAAACGGGAGAAGTGGTCGGTTTCCTTATGAGTGGCTTATTGGTCGGGATCTTACTCTCGACCAGTGTGGCTGGATTACTCTCCGACTTATGGCACTGGAAAATGATTTATGTGCTGAGTGGCATCGCCATGTTTGCGTTGGCCCTTCTGATGAAAGGAAAACTGCCTCAACTACCAAAACTCAAAA
Source organism: Acinetobacter sp. (assembly GCF_036666595.1). Taxonomy (GTDB): domain Bacteria; phylum Pseudomonadota; class Gammaproteobacteria; order Pseudomonadales; family Moraxellaceae; genus Acinetobacter. Next base: position 65,248 of record NZ_JAVWVO010000005.1, read on the forward strand.
TCACCTATTTCGACATTTTTAAGTCCATGGGGAGTCTGCTACAACAAGAGCCTCGTTTGGTGTTTCGCTCCATCACAGGTGGATTTGCTTTTGCAGCCATGAGCATGCTGTTTTCAACAATTGCCTTACTGTTAACCTCTGAGCCATTTCAACTTTCCGATGTTTTAGTCGGAGTGGTAACTTTGGTCGGTGTATTTGGGGCACTCTCCACCCAGTGGATTGGTAAATGGGCCGATCGCGGCCATACCCTGCTTTTGACTTGGGTCGGCTGTGGGACGTTAGCCCTCAGTTGGGCCTTTCTATACTTAGGTGGAAGTTCTCTCATCAGCTACATCATCGGTTATGCATTGATTAACTTAGGGCTTGCAACCACACACAGTTGTAACCAAAACGTGATTTTCCGTTTACGTCCCGATGCGAAGTCTCGGGTGAACTCCATCTATATGACCTTATATTTTATTGGCGGCGCGTGTGGCTCGGCACTGGGTGTCTATGCATGGCATCACGGCGGCTGGAGTAGTACGTGTTTAGTCGGTATTACACTGGTGATAATGGCGGGTGTCTTTGCTTTGCTGGATACCCTGTATAGCAAAAGACATGGCATTGCTTAACCCTTAAAAAGACAGTTGACTGAGTCAACTGTCTTTTTATTTGGACACTTCATTTTGAGCGCTAACTGACCTGAGCTACGGGGTAAAAAGGTTTACCCAAATCGAGACTATCGGCATTTTCCAAAGCAATGTACAAAAATGCAGGCAGCAAAGCCGATAAAATTTGACAGCCATCTTGTAGCTGCTTGCGGTTCAATGAACTCTTATAGGTTGAACCGCCATGCATCAGCTGATTTCTCAAGGTATATAAACGGTTAAACAGTACCAGTAAAATATCAACCGAATGCTTCTGCTGTAGCGCTTTCGCCACTTTCTTCTTTTCCTGTTCAAGCTGAGCCTTACAGACCTCTAAACCAATTTTCTTATTTTGATAGTCCCAATAGCCTTGATAGGTGTATTGGTTGTCTAAGAGCATACGAATGGGCTGACTAAACTTGTCCCATAAAATGCTATAAATTCTATGATCGACATCATGCTGGCATATTAAATGTAAGAACTGACGTAAACTTTGTTTGTCCTGACTTTGCCTCAAGTCTTGTGCATATATCGCATTGAAAGAAATCCAGAGGCTAATAAATTGTAAATCGGGATCATGATCAAGCAGTAATGCCTGCTTTAACCAACTCAGCCCACGATGTATTCTCAGATTAAACTCATCACTCTGTTGTACTTTTTTAGTTTTAAAAATTTCTTCTAAAAGCAACATCGGCTTTTCCTATACTTTATTCTTCTATGTATTCAACATACTGAATGATTCAGCTAAATTCAATTCAATCCTGCTTCGACATAGTGATTGATTCAGCAAAACTCCCGTCACTCTTCATGTGTTCAGTGGGAGTGTTCTATCGAAAAATAGAGGCATTGTTTTTAATATTTCAATGTGCCAAGTAAATAGCAAAGATCGACGGTATAAAGCGATCCGAATACTCTACTTTTTTGATTGTTGATGACATCATCAAATACAAACATTTTATGACCAGCAACTTTATTTTTACAATACCGTCACCTAAAGACGGGCTTAATTAGATAATGAATATTGATGCACTCAAGAAAAAAAGCAGCCCAAAACTGGACTGCCTTGATTACGCATGATGCATTTTATTTCTTTTGTGACATTAAATTATCAACCAACTTACTAAACTCAAGCGTTGAAGCTTTTTGTACTGGTGGATAATCCATCAAAGATTTAATATGTTCCCCAATCAATGCCTCTACTGGTTCACCTAGCCATAATTTTTTTTGAGCAATTTCAGAGCGGTCTGTTGTGCTATCAAATGACTCATATGGATCCTGACGCAGGTTGAATACCAATGGAATCTTTTGTTTTTGATAGCCGTCATAATAGTTTTCACTGGTTTCTAAATGAATCTTCCACTGGTTAATTCGAACAGCACGAAGTGATGATTCATGGTAATACAAGAAATTACTACGCTTACTTTCAGCAGACTTACCTGTCCAGTAATCAAGATTATTTAAACCATCAATATATTGCTTACGATTGGTTTTCATTTCCTCCACAACATTTGTATCACCTGCTACGGCTGCCAAAGTTGTGAAAAGATCCATATTCGCCTGAATGCCTGTTTTCACTTGTCCAGCAGGAATATGTTTAGGCCAGCGGATCATCATTGGAACACGTACACCACCTTCATAAGTGGTCATTTTCTCCCCACGGAATGGCGTGGTTCCACCATGATTTTTCGCACTGTGCTCAGGGCCATTATCCGAGGTATAAATAATGATAGTGTTATCCAATACCCCCATTTTCTTCATTTCATCCAACACATGACCGACTTGCATATCGTGTTCAATCATGCCACTACCATACAGATCTTCTTCAGATGTTGCCTTTGCAGCGAGATAACGATGCTCAGGACGTAAATGGGTAAACATGTGCATACGACTTGGGTTTAACCACACAAAAAATGGCTTGTCCGATTTTTTACTGCGTTTCATGAAGTCTACGCTGGCTGCGATAAATTCATCATCCACTGTTTCCATCCGTTTACTTGAAAGTGCTCCAGTATCTTCACATTTTTGCTTACCCATTTTACCAAAGCGCGGGTCTGTAGTTTCATCATCTGTTGTAGATGCATAACAATGTAGAACACCACGTGTACCAAATTTTTTGCGGAATTCAGGATCTTTTGGGTAATCAATTTGCTCAGAAGTCTCTTCTGTATTGAGATGATACAAATTACCGTAGAACTCATCAAAACCATGTACGGTTGGCAAATGTTCGTTACGGTCTCCCAAGTGGTTTTTACCAAACTGACCATTCATATAACCCAATGGTTTGAGTACTTCTGCGAGCGTCGGTGTGACCGCCTTAATACCTAAGGGTGAACCTGGGCGCCCCACAGTGGTTAAACCTGAACGAATTGGATATTGACCGGTAATAAATGCTGCACGCCCGGCTGTTGAACTTGGCTGCGCATAATGGTCAGTAAACATAATGCCTTCTTTGGCAATACGGTCGATATTCGGTGTGTTGTAGCCCATCACACCATGGCTATACGCACTGACATTGGTCATGCCCACGTCATCCGACATAATCACTAAAATATTGGGCGGTTTGGCCATTAAGGCTGTGGAAAGTAAAGTACCGCCAGCCAACGCTATAGCACGTGAGATGATCTTTTTACGCATGTGTTTTCCTTAACAGTTTTGAGAACTAAAAACTTATTTTCAGACAGTCTCTCTCAGATAGCTGTTTAATTATTCAGCATAAAAGGCTCAATCTTGCCCTCTGAGCACAACAGTTTTTTTAATGTGGTGATAAACGTTTAATCATGCTTTCGAAGAATGAGAAAACACAAATATTGCTCACTTATTGATCCATCAATTTATGTCTGAAGATTAACAGCCTCATGACATGAAGCAACCATGCGAAAGAATGGTTTTTAAAGACCATTCTTTTCATTCGACACTTAAAGTTCTAGGGTAAAACCATCAGCACAGGCTGAACTCAAAAACTGAAAGAAAATAGGATCGGAAGAAATGGACGCTTTCAACACAAAAATGTTTGAAAATAAAATCGCCGTCGTGACTGGTGGCACATCGGGTATTGGTCAAGCCGTTGCAGTTGCATTTGCTGAGCGTGGAGCAAAAGTATGGGCGCTTGGCTTACAAGCAGCCAAGGCTATTTTTCCCGCAGGTTTGGATATTGAAGCTGTCGAGATGGATGTCACGAATAAAGCCGCTGTCGATGCTTTTTTCGCAAAAGTAGATCACATTGATACCTTATTCAACGGTGCAGGTATGGGTTCTGTTTCAGAGCACGAATTAGATACCTATAGAAAAGTGCTAGAAGTTAACCTCATCTCTGTTTTTTATATCAGTGAAGTCGCGGCTACAGCCTTAGCTAAATCAGACAATCCATCAATCATTAACGTGTCTTCACTGTATGCACAATTTGGTTCAGGCATTGCACCCGCTTACTCTTGCTCTAAAGGTGCCATTGATCAATTGACCTTCTCACATGCACTGAGCATGGCTCAAGCCAAAATTCGCGTCAATGCGGTTGCTCCGGGTTGGATCGATACGCCACTTATTCAACCATTGAAAGATATGCCTGAAGTGTTCAATGGAATTATGCAGCGTTCACCCATGCAACGTTTAGGTAAGCCTGAAGAAATTGCCAATGTGGTGATCTTCCTCGCGTCTGATGCAGCAAGCTTTGTAAATGGTGCGATTGTGAAAGTTGATGGTGCCTATTCAATTTTCTAAACGGATAAAAGCATTTTAAAAACAAGATACTGTTTCAGTATTTCTATCTCGAATATGTTTGATGACTCATGAAGAAATGAACATTTACTCAACAAAAGTAAATCCATTATTTCGAGTGGTTTATATCCAGTCAAACATTGCTATGCTGAGTTTCATGGAAATATTTGATACCGATTTTAATTATCAAATTCTAAATTTAAGACATACATGGAGTTTGTCATGAGTATTGCACAGTCAATCAATCATCAAGATCGCTTATTAACTATTAATGTTAATGATGGTGAAATCAAAAACGCATTACCCGGCGTACATGTAACCCCTTGCTTTTTAGACCCAGATAATGGTGTATGGGTTATTCGTGCACGCTTTGATGCAGGTACAGTTCTTCCACGCCACTTCCATACGGGTGTTGTACATTTTTATACAACAGCAGGTTCATGGCATTATGTTGAATATCCTGAGGATGTTCAAATTGCGGGCAGCTATTTATTTGAACCAGCAGGTTCTATCCATACGTTATCAACACCAGAAGGCGCTGAAGGCTTCATGATTATTGAAGGCGCAAATGTGAACTTAAATGATGACGATTCATTGATGTTCATTATGGATGCGGGTTGGATCGAACGTACTCTTCACGCCGTTGCACAACAAACGGGGCAAAAAATGCCGCGTTATATTAAGCCTGGTGCTCCAGTTGGTTTCAGCGACTAACGAATAAGTACTTAAAAGCCTTTAGTTTGAACTAAAGGCTTTTTTATCATTAGACAAACCTATATTTATTCATTTCATGAATGAGCAGGAAAGTTACACCACGTATCAGTATTTCACCGATGATGGATTGGATATGTATTTAAAAATATTTATTTAATTACAGATATTTAATATTTAAATCAACATCCAAAGTTACAATATGGTTGCAACGGTTTACTTAATGAAAAAAGTTAATTCATCTGCAATAAAATTTAAACTCTAGAAATAGATTCCACTTGTATTTAATTCATTATTTATCAATTAACTAATATATTAAAAAATTTTAATATTTGTAGACTTTATTGCATCAATATTTAGAAATTAAAGCGGCTCTAAAGCAACCAAAATCAAGTAAACACTCTGGTACAATTACTAATTAACCCAATGAGTCTATTCAACAGAGGTAATCATCTTGAAATTATATTGCTGAATAAAATTTGAGAGAGAATTTTGTGCAACAAAACCTACCATATTAACTAACTTATATTAAAAATCTAAACTCACTATTATTAACCTAATCAGTATATTAAAAAATACCTAACCCTGAAAATAGGATTAGGTATTCAAATCACATCAAACGATTATTTCGCAGAATAAATGGTCTTTCCTTCTTTCATGGTTTCTACGACTTTAATGTCCTTAATTGTCATCGGTTCAACTTTAGTTGGATCTGCTGAAAGAACCACAAAGTCAGCCAACTTACCCACTTTAATGGTTCCTTTCGTATTCTCTTCTCGATATTGATAAGCAACATTGGTTGTAATCATCTTCAATGCATCAAAAGCACTGATTCGCTCGTTAGGGCCAAGCACACCGCCACTTCGCAATGGGCGATTCACTGCTGTCCAAACTGTCATCATCTGATCAATAGGTACAACAAATGCATCCGTATGATTGGTCGGTTTCAGTCCTGCTGCCAAGGCTGATTTCATTGGACTAATAAAGCTTGCTTGCGCCATGCCTCGGTTTTTAATATGTGTATCACCAAAGAAGAAGGTATGGTCGGTAAACATGGTTGGAATAATGTTGTATTTCGCTAACAATTTCAGCTGATCTGGACGAACAAACTGACAGTGAATACACACCGTGCGACGATCTTTTGAAACATCTTGACCAGCAACTTCAGCATGTGTTTTCAACAAATAATCGATGGCTGCATCACCATTCGCATGCATTTGGACTTGTAAGCCTTTGTCATAGCATTTTTGCATTGCTGCTTTCATTTGAGCAGGTGGAACCCCAGGCTCCCCCTTCCAATCTTTTTGCCCCGCTGGCCCACCGGTTAAATACGGTGTGGTAAACCAAGCGGTTTTTCCTTGTGGCGAACCATCTGCTGTAATCTTACATCCGCCTAATTTCAAGCGATGGTTATATTTCCCAAATGTGGCAGGTGGATGTGTTTTCCAAATTTCTTCTAGGTCTGTGACAAATGGATATGAAACTACATCGATATATAAGCCATTTTTACTTGCGATACGCGTGAGCTGTTTAAGCTGTTCTGCGTGGGTTAAACCCTCTTGAGCGGTCGTAATCCCTGCTGCTGCATACATCGCTTGCCCTGCTTTGGCTGCTTCAACTTCATTCGCAAGTGTTGGACCGGGAAGTTTAGCTGAAATTGGCAAATACGCCATTTCCATGACCAAACCTTGTAGTCTTTTCCCATCTTCCTCACGAAGAATTACGCCGCCTTCAGGTGTGGGCATGCCATCTTTATAACCATATTTTTCAAACCCTTTCGAGTTCAACACCGCACCATGCATCGAGACATGCACAATCACCACGGGGTTTTCAGGAAAAGCTTTATCTAAGACAGCTCGTGATAAGACCTGACCATTCGGCATTAAATTATCGTCATAACCCCATCCGATCAATAGCTCACCGGGTTTTAATTTCTTTTGCTCAGCGCCTTTTTTCAGTTCGGCAACAATTTGTTCTGGGTTTGAAGCCGGACCAACTGGTGGTGCTGAAACATTAATTCGATCACTGAGTGCAAGTGAGTCAATGAAGTGACTATGCGGATCCATAAAGCCGGGTAACATCACCTTATTTTTGAGATCTTTAACAATCGTCTTGTTGGTTTGAAGTTTGCTGACATCTTTGTTGGAACCAGTGAAAATAATTTTGCCTTTTGAAACCGCAACCGCTTCTACATATTGAGGGGTTGCACCTTCCATCGTGAGAATAGAACCGCCACGAATAATTAAATCCGCTTTTTGTGTTTGCGCGGAGGTTTGACTATTTATACCTGCAAGAAGCATCGCAGAAAGCAACAGATGACGCTTTAACATTTTCTTATCTCCAATAACGATTGGTTAACTAATATTTGTAGACAGGATTTTTATAAAGTTAGAATGGTGAAACACTCATTTAAGCTATATTACTATACGCTTCTATTGATTAAATTAAACTCACTTACCACCATTCTTTGCAATTTTTGGACAGCAAAATCACAACCACTTTTGGACAATAAGCAACCCTTCTTCATAATTTTAAAATTTTCAAAGGATTGCTGAAAATCTTTGCTCCTCTTTCCTGTTTAATCATCATTATGTGGAAAAATTTAGAACAAAATAAATTATCCCCATCATGCTTCTACCATTGCCTAAAGTTCTATCTAGCCGAGTTATACGAAGATTTTTTTCTTAAAAAAATTCCTTCTCCCATAATTTCAGAAAGAAGGAATACCTCAAAGGAGTCAAAAAATGTAATGTCTTATTTAGATTTATAAGAGAGTTTCATCCCAACTGCATATCCCGTATTGTCTTTAAAATCTCCGACAAGACGACCGCCTGATACTTCACCTTTAGCATCACCAAACCACATATAGCGACCGCCCAAACTGAATGCGACATTTTTATTAATATTATACTTTGCCGCTAAACCCGCCCCCCAATAACCTTTCACTGGGCCTAACGTTGGTGCTGGATCACCAGAGCCTGAATCCCACAAACCTGAGACTGAAATTGCAAGATTAGGATTTAAACGCTTTCCTAGACCAATCTCAACTGAAGTTTGGTCATCATGATAATTCACCAAAGGCAAGCCACGTCCAACAGCAGCCTGTGTTGTAGCTTTTAACACAGGTGGATAATAGGCGAAATCACTCCATGGCACCCAACGAGCTTTTGCATACAATGAGGTAGTCGGATTTAAACCTGTTTGCATATTTAAGTTCACAGATTCAGGTGTCGTAATGTTACCTTTATTATCATGTGAATAATTACCAGCGAATATGATATCTGCCAGAGGAACATCTTCATTTACTGTTGACTCATGTTCGATTTCAGAGCGATAGGTTAATGAAGCCAAAATCCCCTTTTCTGGCTTGGCATAGCTCATCCCCGCAACCCAACCTACTGCAATATCGTCAAAGGTCATGTTATAACCACTATTTAAGCCATAAGTTTTACCGCGTAAATGTGTTTCAGCCGAAATCTCTTGCAGTGCCGGGCCAGCATAAATCATGACATTTTTATTCAGGTTATAGCCCAGTAATGTCGTAATATTTTTCGACGTTACTTCAACGCGAGTATTGGCATCTGAGGCAGGTAAATTGGTTGCAATAAAGTTATTTTCACCCTCAAATTTTACTTTCGCCCCATAAGGCTCATCATAAATAACAGCTACGCGTAGCTTCGGGGTTATATTTGTTTTTACGGCATAATTGAATGATTGCGTATCTTCAGCTACGTCAGAAATAGAATGTCCATCTATATCTTTACCCGTTACTTTTGGCACAATATGAGTCACACCAATTTCTGCATAAGTGCCAGATTCAAAGAGGGCGTCAATTTGCTGTGAGGAGCGCTCAAGACCCGCAGCAAAGGTATTTCCTGCGATGATTGATAACATCGCAACAATAAGATATTTCTGATTCAACTTCATTTCTAATCCTTTAGTTAAGATTTAATCCAGTAAATGCCTACTCTTCCTCTGATAAGCATTTACTATCCTTGATTAAATAATGATTTATCTAATCCTGATGAATAGTCCCTAATTTTCATTAAGGTGCATTTATCCAACCCCTTTTTTACAAGACGTTAGTTTTAAATATTTATTGAATACGTAAAATTTGAATGCGTTAGTATTAGCATGACTTCTTAGCCATCATGCCATCACTCGAACACCTGTCCCGAACGATTGATCAGCTATTGAAATGCATACTGAAAGCTTTTTGCATTTTTACAGTACTTTAAGTCCGCGAGTATATTTAGGCTGCCTTGCCAGAAATGAGGAGTATTTTCCATATATGCTCTCATTTTGTTTGTGATTTTATGTCCTTGAAATGGCAATTTATACAACGTCGACTTTGTTGGCTTGTATCAAACAGCTACGTTATAGACGGATTTTGAATAGGACTAGATGAATAGTGCTAAACATATTGGCCAAGTGCATTATAAAACACATAAGTCATTGAAAAAAATGATTTATATTAATTTTAGCTACAGAATGTTTGACTTAAAAGCCAGCTAAACTCTACAAATTACGCTTTGTGACATCTATTTTAGAATTGGCATATTTTGCAATTTTTATGAATTTTAAATAGCACTAATATTCTGCAAAATTATATTAGCGATCAAAATTGGATCAGGTCACGAAGCCCATAAAACCATTATCCGAAATGGATATCTGTTTTTAGTAGCTCCAGAAACTTGCTTTTATAATTTTACACATAGGATAAACCACATAAAAATTCTGACTTATGTTGTTAACGCTAAGTCTAATTTCAATGTAGAAATATTCAACCTATTCTCTCCCATCATTGCAGGAAGCAAATATTGAACAGGGAAAATATGCACAACTCAATTGAACGAACGCCTATACGCGCACATCTCACCGACCATATGGTCATCGTCAATGCTCAAGCTGTTGAAACAGGTCCAACACGCCGACCTGCCGCGGTTCTCATTTGGTCAACTACAGATCAAAAAATTGCATTTTCAGATCCCAAAGGAAATCTGCTCTTTGAAGGAAAGGCTGCTTTAGTCGCACCAGAGGTTATACGTCGTTTACGGACCACAGACAGTACTTTTTTTAGTTTAAATTTTGAACCTGGCAATCGTCATTTTCTGCCACTTTCGAGATTGGTTGCTCGTCAAGACTTCATGCCCCTCAAATTTGATCGATTCTCCGAGCTTTCGGATGAACTTCAATCTCGTTTTGAGCTAGCTGATTATAAAGGTATTGAAGAACTATCTGACGAATTGGCACTCACCCTTTTACCACGTACAAATGCCAAGCACCTGCGAGATGAACGAATTGATCTACTTTTACCTTTGCTTGAAAGTAATCAACCTCCAGAGCTAAATTCTCTTGCTCAAATGTTACATCTTTCAAAAGATCGATTGTCTCATTTATTCGCTGATGACATTGGAATGCCGCTGAGGTCGTATGTACTATGGCGGCGCTATCGACGTGCACTTCTTGCCCTTCAAAGCGGTGAAAAAATTGCGACCGTCGCCCATCGTGTTGGATTTTATGATCATGCACAAATGAGTCGAACTTTTTTGACACTGTTTGGCTATTCACCCTCAATACTCAAATGCCCTAAATTTATCCGTATCTCTGGTATTCAGTCGAACTAAGGCTGGATACCTAATTTTATAAATATTTAATCCAAAAACCTGCAGCAGATAACCCATCACCTCAAAATATTCTAATTCAATAAGTGAATAGAAAAATGAAAAATACCGCAAACTTTTGATTTCATTTGTTAAATATTGCATATCCAAGATTTGGCACAAAACAGCTGTTTGATACAAGCCAGCATTACCAAAAATGTATAAATTTCCACCGTAAAGCAATACAAATGAAATGGGTACTATATGGAACATACTCTTCATTCTTGGCACGGCGGCCTAAAAGTACTTTATAGATATTGGATCTGTGAAAGCTGAAAAATGACTTGTCGATTTTCTAATAGATGGATGCCTAAATTTAGATATATAGCACCAAAATCAAGAATTTCGGCTCGTTTACATGGCAATTCAACAATCGTCCTTAAACGTATTTTTAACAACACATCTATGTCATAGATTGATTCATCTTCGATATTTACACGTTGTAAATCGCTTTTATCTTTTCAAATTATTTATTGTTCATGGAATGAAACATAATGAAAAATTCACTTGCAGCGCTATCCTCTATTTTTTTGTTATCGACCTTATCTGGTTACAGCAATGCAAAAGACCATACAGCCAACCCTCGTCCAGAAATTACCAATAATGGTGAAGAGATCATCATTTACCCAGCGAAAAAAGTCATTACGATGGAATCTTCACAAAAAGAGGCTACCGCGGTTTCAGTCAGAGGTAAAAAAATTATTGGGGTGGGAACTGTTGCTCAACTTAAAAAACAGGCTGGCAAGTCATCAATTAAAATCAATGATCAATTTAAAGATAAAATCATTATGCCGGGGTTTATCGATCAACACTTACACCCTGTCCTTGGTGCGCTCACGCTTGCAACCGAAGTAATTGCCACTGAAGATTGGAATTTACCCGACCATACCTTCAAAGCAGCTCACTCTTCCGAAGAATACCTTGCAAAACTTAAGCAAGCAGACGCCAATTTAAAAGATCCAAATGAACTATTAATCAGTTGGGGATATCATAAACTATGGCACGGACCGATTGACCGAGCGACATTGGATAAGATCAGCTCAACACGCCCGATTATTATTTGGCAGCGTTCTTGCCATGAAGTGTACTTGAACACAGCTGCACTCAAGTTAATGAATCTTAAGCAAGAAGACTTTGCAAATCTGGGGCCTGCCAGCAAGATGATGGACTATGCAGCTGGACATTTTTGGGAACAGGGTTTTATGGAAACCGCAGTCATGCCTAAGTTTTTAGGTTTAGTGGCTACACCTAAACGACTGACTTTCGGTTTAAAACAAATGATAGCCTATACCCATGCCAATGGTATTACTGCCTACAATGAACCAGGGGCAATCGCTACACCTGAAATGTGGAAACTGTATGAACAGATTTTAGGTGCTGATGACACCCCAATGTATTCCACTTTCTTGGCTGATGGCCGTGCCATCGTAAATAAAGTCGGCCTAGAGAATGCATTACCTGCGGTCGAAGCTGCCATTGCTAAAGCCCCTGAGACTTCAGGCAAAAAAATCATGTTCTTCCCAAAACAAATTAAACTGTTTGCAGATGGCGCGATTATCTCCCAATTTATGCAAATGAAAGAACCGTATACCGATGGTCATCATGGCGAATGGATGATTGAACCTGAAGACTTGGAACGCCGTGCTAAATTATTCTGGGATGCTGGTTACCAATTACATATCCATGTGAATGGTGATCATGGTACTGATGTTGTACTTGCAACATTAAAGAAACGTATGCAAGAAAATCCGAAGATGGATCATCGTTTTGTCGTCGTACATTTTGCCAATTCAACAGAAGAACAAATTGTAGAGTTAGCTAAAAATGGAGCCATCTTTAGCGTAAATCCTTATTACCCAGTCGGTTTTGCAGATAAGTTTGTAGAGGGTTTAGGTCGTAAACGTGCAGATACAATGGTGCGTAGTGCCTCCATTTTAAAACAAACACCGCATCTTTCCTTCCATTCTGACTTACCAGTAGCACCGGCTGATCCTTTGTATTTAGCATGGACTGGTGTGAACCGTATAACGGTTAATGGCCGGGTTGCTGTGCCAGAACAGCGAATTAGTGTCGACGCTGCTTTACGTGCCATTACCATTGAAGCGGCTTATTCTTGGCGTAAAGAAGATTTACTCGGAAGCATTCAATCTGGGAAAATTGCCAACTTTACGATTCTTGAACAAGACCCGTATAAAGTTGACCCAATCAAACTTAAAGATGTTCCTGTTTGGGGTACGGTATTTGAAGGAAGAACCTTCCCGATTACCGTAAAAAATAAACATGCAAGCACACCAACTACGCTTACAACGACGTATAAAATTCCAAGCTCAAACCATGAGTCAGATCTATTCGCACATGCTCATCATGAAAGTGATAATTGCCAATTGGCGTATATTTCGCAGCAAATTGTTCTTGCTTACACGAATAATTTGAAAAAATAATGTAAATATACTTATAGCGTTGAATAGTATTCTCAATCGGTTATTTATATAAAATGGCCGATTGAGCGTTTTAAACAATTCAATTGATCCAAAGCATCTTGATCCCCCCACCAACTTAGCTTTTGAGTCAATTCCTTGAGTAGCATGAGTTGTATCTTAAAATAAATACCGTCTCGTAGCGTCCGCCTCCTCCGCAAAGCAACAAGCACTGCCAAATGAACCAATTTCATTTTTATGATAGTATTGCGCGCTATCGGAAATACCTGAATAAAAATGAAGCACCGCATTTCGTTTTGTTCGTGTCTGCTCCCACAGACCATTCCACATATTCTTTTGCACCTCGCTTCTGCTCCAAGACATAGGTTTTTCACCATGTATTTGTAGACAAAAGCTGATGAACACTGATCAAGAGTCTGATTTTTAATGAATACTGACAAAACCATTGAAACCCCTCAATCTCCACGAATCAGTGTTGCACCGATGATGGATTGGACAACCAAAGATTATCGTTTCTTTGCGCGTCTATTTAACCCGAACGTCATCCTTTATACAGAAATGGTGACCACTGGTGCGATCCTTTTTGGCGGTGCAAACCGACATCTCGATTATAACAATGAAGAACACCCGATCGTTTTACAACTCGGTGGCTCAAACCCTAAAGACTTAGCCACTTGTACCAAAATGGCACAAGACTGGGGTTATGATGAAGTCAACTTAAATGTCGGCTGTCCAAGTGACCGTGTACAAAACAATAAAATTGGTGCCTGCCTCATGGCAGAACCTGACCTCGTTGCAGAATGTATCGCTGAAATGCAGAATGCAGTAGATATTCCAGTGACAGTGAAGCACCGTATCGGGATTGATGACATGCATTCTTATGAAGAAATGCTGCATTTTGTCGATACCGTGGCCAAAACGGGCTGTGATAATTTTATCGTACATGCACGTATTGCCTTGCTTCAGGGACTTTCTCCGAAAGAAAACCGTGACGTTCCGCCACTACGTTATGAAGATGTCTATCGTTTAAAGCAAGAACGTCCAAATCTACTCATTGAGATTAATGGCGGGATCAAAACCTTTGCTGAAACGCAAGAGCATCTCAAACATGTGGATGGTGTGATGATTGGTCGTGAGGCCTATCATAATCCCTACCTTTTGGCTGAACTGGGTCAATTGTGGAATTTGGATCTGCCTGATCGTTTTGAAATTATCGACCAAATGCTGCCATATATTGCAAAGCGTATGGCTGAGGGTGCGCCATTGTCGATTATCACCCGCCATATTCTTGGGCTATTCCAAAACCTTCCGGGTGCTCGCAAGTGGCGTCAGGCTTTAAGTGGTGGTAATGCCAAGACTTTTGCCGATGTTGAAAATGCGATTATCAACATTAAAGATGCAATGCAACGTACCGAAGATTATTTAAAAGAACACACTCTAGCCCAGTAATTTAGAACCTTGATTTAAAAGAAAAAAGCGAAGCATCTGCTTCGCTTTTTTATGTTTCACCGTTATAGCCGAGTGCAAGCTTTTACTAAAGCACGCTTGTGTATATTGGTGACACATTTGATTGTTTCAGTTTTAAAATCATAATGATAAGAAATATATTTTCCTGCAATAGGCGCACTGACAAAGGGTTCTTTTCTAAAGTAAGCCGTGGTTATACAGTGGTGTAAATCAGGTGTGGCATTCACTTTGATCTGTTCAACAAATTGACTTTGCTGATGAATTTGATCCTGTAATTTTAAAATACGATTCATATTTTGAAATTCTACAGATTGCGCAATCTGTTGTATATTTTTTAAATGACAAGCCTGCGTGACATCATCATGATACTGATGCATAGACCAAACCAATAATGACTGTATATCACTCATCATCTCTTTGGCTTCATTGACCTGATTTAAAACATAAAAATGACGAACGGTTGAATAAATAGCATATGCAACACCGCAACTCAAAATGATCCCTAAAGCTACTATTTTAAAATCAGGTTTGGAACGCTCTGAAAGATGAGTCATTGAGTTACTTTAACCCTTTATATTTTAAACGTTCTTCAGGAGAACTCTTCTTTTATATAAATGATTAAGCGGTAAATTTACTCAGAGCACGCCAGTATTTGTCTTTAAACAGACTGACCTCTATTTCAAAATTGTCTTTATATTTTTCAATCGCTTGATCAATGACTTTGGATGGTTTTCTAAACTCTTTACACGCAAAATATATGGTTCTTAAGTGATTACCCGTTTCACGGCCTATATTTAAATAGCCATCCACATCTTTCAGTTCTTGTAATAATTCATCTTCAATCAAATTCAATAGCTCATAATCTGTAGATGCAAGCATGCCATTTGAATACTGACCATCATAGGAGATTTCAATCAGCATCATCCATGGATGCGAAGCTTTTTGATCCCATGTTAAAAGCGTACGATTTAAAGTCGCCAGCAACGGTAGACCTTCATTGGTTTCTCCCTCCAAACTGACAAATTCATCGGCATCCGTATTTGAGCGTGTAATTTTGTCTAATCTTGAAATTTCACTGCTTTTTAAAATTAAAATGTTTTTGAGCAAGTTAATCGGTAGCAATTCTTTTTCGGCATATTGTTTAGACTGGACAGAAACATTGTCCAATTTGGTGACCGCATCATACTCGCCCAAATAATTATCGAGGAAAATATATACAGCCTGTAAAAACGCATCGTTTTCAGCTGCATTATATTCTTCATGTACCACGACCAGATCAATCTCATCGGGATATTCGGTTTGCTGGTTAAAATAAAAAGACAAAGTCTCCTGACTAAACTCATAACCATGCATATTAATCCCGACTTGATGAATATCGCTTTCAGGTTTAAGCGCAGTGAACTTCCACCCTGCAATCTCAGGTGCAGCAGCAATCAGCTCTTCCACAAAAACAATATTTGGAATGATGCCATCGGGGGTAAGAATTAATTCAGCTGTTTGCGGGGTCAGCATGCCTGTCAGAAAAAAGATGCCGCTATGGACTTTTTCCAATTCAGGCGTCAGTCGATCAAAGAAATCTCGCTCGATTTCAGTTTTACTGCCTTGATCCACAATGTGGTGAAAATGCTCTTGATGCTGCTGAAACCATTGCCAAAATGTAGTGTATGCATTTTCATTCGCAGGCATTTTTTGTTTTTGGGAACCCCATAATTTTTTTAAAAAGCTCATTTTTCTTTTCTCTTTTTTCTATTGATTTCAATATTTTTTATGGTCTACGGACTGTATCAATATATCGACTTATACAGTCCAATTAAACCTAAAACAGTCTTATTTTTTCGCTTTCATTCCATCTAATTTTTTCAGCACTTCCGCGACTGCCACCATCGCAAAGCTTGAAGTCACCACCACCGCAGAACCATAGCCACCACAGCGTAGGCCTGCACTTGGACACACATCTGCACTGGAAAATGGATTATCAATCGAATAGACACAGCTAATGCCAAACTTTTCTTTTGGTTTTTTACAAATCCCCATGCCACGTAACTGGGTTCGAAGTTTTGCTAACATTGGATCTTGTTCGGTTTTAGATAGATCAGCCACTCGGATTTTTAGTGGATCGAGCTTACCACCCGCTCCCCCTGAAACAATCAATGGAATCTTATTAAAACGACAGTGCAACATCAGTGCTAATTTAGCTTTGACGTCATCAATACAATCTAAAATTAAGTCTGGTCGATGTTCTAAAATTTCTTTGACATTTTCTGGAGTCAAATAATCATCGATCAAATTGATTTTGATCCGTGGATTGATGGATCGACAACGCTCGGCCATCACTTCAATTTTTTCATGTCCCAAGGTTGAGCTCATGGCTGGCAGTTGACGGTTAACATTTGAAGCCGCAATTGAGTCCATATCAACGAGGGTTAATTCGCCGACCCCTGTACGCGCTAAAGCCTCGACTGCCCACGAACCTACACCACCAATCCCAATCACCATCACATGACTTTTTTCATAATATGAAAAGGCCTCGTCTCCATAAATTTTGGCTACACCAGCAAAACGGCGGTCATATTCATCATGTTGCA
This sequence comes from Acinetobacter sp., assembly GCF_036666595.1. Lineage (GTDB taxonomy): Bacteria > Pseudomonadota > Gammaproteobacteria > Pseudomonadales > Moraxellaceae > Acinetobacter. The sequence continues at coordinate 82,449 of NZ_JAVWVO010000005.1, forward strand.
GATCAGTCATGCGTACATCTATATCGGTAAAATCGTGTTCATTTTACCTGAATACGACCTTGGATTGAATGTAGGCTGAGAGATTTAACAAAGCCCAATATATTCAAATGCTCAACATATAAATATGTACCATAGAACCCTGTATCCATGGGGTATATATATCTTTTGCGATACTATAAACAATCAAATATGCCTAAAACTTATAACTAATGAATCAAAAAATTATTTTATGCATTCCTGGAGTCTGGGAAAGCCATCAAGCACTTCTGCATTCATTATTGGCACACGATACTGGCTATATTTATGCAGGTTTAATTATTAAATCACTAGAAAGTGAATACTTTGCCGAAATAGAAGAGCATGACAATGATCCTAATGTAAGTCAGATTTTTAGATCTTTTAGTTTAGGACGATTCTCTGAAAATGAGCTACAAGCAATTGATCAACATAAGATGGTGATTTATGTTATTTGTGATGGTGGAAGTATTGAACTTGCCCAACAAGCCCTGCTCTTAGGACAAGCTCTACTTAAAGCAGGAGGACTAGCAGTTAAAGTTGAAACATCTGGACTGACCCACTCTCATCATGATTGGCTAAAATTTAACGCGATGAATCTATTAGATTTATATAAAGCATTTATTCCTACAGTTTCAGACAATGACTCTATCTATTCCTGTGGAATGCATCAATTTGGTAAACCGGATGGAAGTATTAATCTAAAAATAGAATATGCATCCTATGTTTTAAGTAGTTTCTTATTGTATCAACTTGCAGAAAATTCTTTATTTTCAGAAAAAGATACGTTTACAGCAGAAGAAGGCTTTGAAACTTTAACTCTCCGCAAAATAGAATCTAGTAATTTTTTTGAAATCGACTCGCTTTACTTTAATCCATTAGGAACATGGATACTAAACCGACCATCTCGTCTATTAAGCTAAATATTCCACAATAAAGCCCTGCTACTGACAGGGCTTTATTCCATTGAGATTAGGCTGCAATTAAATTACGCAGTACATAATGCAAAATGCCGCCAGCTTTAAAGTATTCCACCTCATTCAAGGTATCAATACGGCACAACACTGTAAATTGGTCTTGGCTACCATCTTCTCGAAACACTTGAATTCCCAAGGTTTGATGCGGCTGGAGATCATCCGATAGTCCATGAATCGAAAGCACTTCACGACCTGTCAAATTTAAGGATTGGCGTGTTTGTCCATCGATAAATTGCAATGGCAATACTCCCATACCCACTAGATTGGAACGGTGAATTCGTTCAAAACTCTCGGCAATCACCGCTTTAACTCCCAGTAAGTTCGTGCCTTTGGCAGCCCAGTCACGTGATGAGCCTGTGCCATACTCTTTCCCAGCAATAATGATTAATGGTGTATGCTGCTGCTGATAAAGCATAGAAGCATCATAAATTGGCAAGGTTTCTCCTGTTGGAATATAGATCGTGTTTCCACCTTCTTCACCGCCCAACATTTCATTCTTAATGCGGATATTGGCAAAAGTGCCTCGCATCATCACTTCATGGTTGCCACGTCGAGACCCATAAGAGTTAAAGTCTTTGGGTTCAACCCCTTGCTGTTGCAAATAGCGTCCTGCGGGGCTGTCTTTCTTGATATTACCCGCTGGGGAAATATGATCGGTGGTGACCGAGTCTCCAAGCACAGCCAAAATACGTGCCTGTTCAATGTTGGTAATCGGTTTTGGTGGCTGACCAATCTCTTCAAAAAATGGCGGATGGCGAATATAGGTTGAATTCTCTTGCCAAGCATAGGTCTGACTTTGAGGAATCTGAATTGCCTGCCATGCAGCATCACCATCAAATACTGCGGCATATTCTTTATGGAACATCGCGGTATTCACGCTCTGTAGCGCCTGATCAATTTCCGCCTGACTTGGCCAAATATCTTTCAAGTAAACCGCTTGCCCATCTTTGCCGAGGCCAATCGGTTGTGTGGTCAGATCGGTACGGATATTGCCTGTCAAACCATAAGCCACCACCAAAGGAGGCGAAGCCAACCAGTTGGTTTTCACGAGCGGATGCACACGCCCTTCAAAGTTACGGTTGCCTGAAAGCACTGAAGCGACATTAAGATCATGGCACTGAATGGCTTCTTCAATCGGTTCAGGCAGTGGTCCAGAGTTACCGATACACGTAGTACAGCCATAACCGACAAGGTTATAACCCAATTCATCCAAATACGGTGTTAAACCTGCCGCAGCCAAATAGTCGGTCACTACTTTAGAACCAGGTGCAAGCGAACTTTTCACCCACGGTTTACGCTGTAGGCCTTTTTCAATGGCTTTTTTGGCAAGAAGTCCCGCGGCTAACATCACGCTGGGATTGGAAGTATTGGTACATGAGGTAATGGCTGAAATGACCACATCACCATGGTTCAATGGGTAAGATTTTCCATCAATAGTACAAGATGGCTCCTCATGCGGTAGATTGGCTTTTTTAGCTTCAACAGCCGTGCCACCACCTTCATTTTCTAAACGCTCTTTGGCTTCTTTGGCTGGCTTGAGATTCAGTTCCATCAAGTCATGAAAAGTTTTAGGTACATCTGACAGCAAAACACGATCTTGCGGACGTTTAGGGCCTGCCAAACTGGCCTGCACTGTGCTCATGTCCAAGCTCAACGTATCGGTAAAAACGGGTTCGTCACCTGCATTTCGCCATAAGCCCTGCGCTTTACTATACGCTTCAACCAAATCAATCCGTTGTTGCTCACGACCTGTCAGCGCTAAATAGGCCAAGGTCACGTCATCAATCGGGAAAAAACCACAGGTCGCACCATATTCAGGCGCCATATTGGCAATAGTGGCGCGGTCAGCCAAAGGCAAGTCGGCCAAACCATCGCCATAAAATTCGACAAATTTACCAACCACGCCTTTTTGGCGTAGCATTTGTGTGATGGTTAAAACCAAATCTGTTGCAGTAATGCCTTCATTCAATTTCCCTGTGAGTTTGAAACCGATGACTTCAGGAATTAACATGGATACAGGCTGTCCAAGCATCGCCGCTTCAGCTTCAATCCCGCCAACACCCCAGCCCAGCACACCTAAGCCATTGATCATGGTGGTATGTGAATCTGTTCCCACCAAGGTATCAGGGAATGCAAAGGTTTGTCCCTCATCTTCCCCTAACCATACCGCTTGAGCCAGATACTCTAAATTGACTTGGTGGCAAATCCCTGTACCCGGCGGGACAACACTAAAGTTATTAAAGGCCGATTGTCCCCAGCGTAGGAATTGATAGCGCTCACCATTGCGTTGCATTTCAATTTCGACATTTTCAGCAAAGGCATCTTTATCCGCAAAATGATCGACCATCACGGAATGGTCAATCACCAAATCGACAGGGGACAAGGGATTAATCAAATTCGGATCGCCACCCGCTTGTGCCATTGCAGCACGCATGGCAGCCAAGTCAACCACGGCAGGAACCCCTGTGAAATCCTGCATCAGTACACGTGCAGGCCGATATTGAATTTCTTGATCAGAGCTTCTGTTTTTTTGCCAATCGACTAGGGCTTGAATATGCTCTACTTTTACACTTTTTTGATCTTCAAAACGGAGTAAATTTTCGAGTAAGACCTTTAAAGACTTGGGTAAGTGATCAATATTACCCAATGTTTGTGCGGCTTGTGGGAGGTTAAAAATTTGATAGGATTTTGCACCCACCGTGAGTATTTGTAATGCATTGAAACTATTGATTTTGCTATATCTGGCCATTCGGTTGCCCTCCCAGTATTGGCGAATTTATTTATTATGATGTTCTTTCTTTAATGTAAGCCTGTTTAGAAAAGAATGTGTTCCCTTTTGGTTATCTTATTTTTATCGAGATTACTGTATTATTCTTCTTAAATTTTTAAATTCAACGCAGCCAATGAGTTCTGCCAGAGTTGAGCTGTTAGCGACCGCTCAGACTGATCCAGTGTCTGTGCGAGGCTCTCCAAAACATAAGGTAAATTCACCGGCGTATTGCGGGTACGATGCTCAGTCGATGTTTGACAACACAACGGCGTCATATCAGGACAGTCCGTTTCAATCACCAAATGTTCGCTACCAATAGCTTGCACCACTTGATGCAATTTTTTGGCATTTGGATTGGTGATTTGCCCTGTCACCCCAATTTTAAAACCGAGTTTGACCAAGGCCTTGGCTTCTTCCACCCCACCACTAAAGGCATGAGCGATACCACCGAATTTAAATTTTTGGGCTTTTAAAATGACAATGCTTTCTGCATGTGCTTTGCGAATATGCAATAACACAGGTTTTTGATATTGCTTAGCAAGTTCCAGTTGTTCAGAAAAATAAGATTGCTGCTTGGCAAAAAGTGCAGGCTGTTTATGCTCTTTTAAAAAGGTGTCTAAACCAATTTCACCCACAGCTACGCAGTCCTGCTGCTGCAGGACCTGCTCTAAACGTTGTAAGTGTTCAGTCTGATGCAGTTCGATATAAAACGGATGTAAACCTGGGGCAAGATAAGAGCACGGAACATTCTTCCAGCTTTTTAATTGCTGATGTGTCTGAATCAACGCATCAAATCGTGATTCAAGAAAACCAATGAGGACCAGTGCCTCTACCCCAACACGTTTTGCTTGCTCAGCCAAATGTTGCCGATCAGTATCAAAATCGGCAACATCAAAGTGAGTATGGGTATCAAACAGAGGCAAGCTCATGCTTGATTAGCTCTTGGCTTCTGAAGCAGCCTGTGCACTCTGTTTGGCTTTTGGCAAATACTCAGGCTTTAAAATTTTCTGGAGTTGATCATAACCAAGAGTTAAGCGCGGTAAACCCACCACATAAGGGCCAATTTCATACTCGCCATATTGCAAAATCAGACCTTCAGTGCCCAAGTAATAATTGTTACTCAAGCTAAACTTCCACGCTTGCTCATATTCATCGACATTGGTCGCTAACTTAGAGTCGACGACCCAAGCACGAAAGGCTTCATGCGCTACTCTATTTAACGCCGCCTTCTGATTCGGCAACAATAGATCATCCAAACTCACCAGCTTTTGCTGCTTCAAGTCAAAATTATAATAATGCTGTGACGATGAACCATGTGCACCGCCTAAGTAGCTACTTGTGTTCAATACCACCGTGGCCAAAGGGTCTTTGGCATTTAGAATTTTCGGCTTAATCATCAAACTAATTTGATGGTTAGAACTTAAGGCTTTCAACTCTTGATCTAAACCCAGAAAAGCAGCCAAATAAGGTTGAACTTGTTTCTCTAGTTTCAGTTTAGGGGTGATGACTTGGCCCACTACCGCAGGTTCAGAACTTGCCGCCACCGCACTTGATGCCTCGGTATCAGAACTGCTATGCATCGGCGAAATATCAATAATCTGCGATAGATCTTTCACAATTTGTTGATCGATAAATTCATCAATAAACGCTTGATTACTTTGCAAACGATCAATGTTTAATTCTGGGCAAGCATTGCCATCACATTCAGGTAATTCGAATTGTAATTTTTCTGTGTCACCGACCAGCTTTAAGGCGGTTTCTACCTCTGAAGCCGCTGTGGTTTGCGTTGCAGGGGTTTGAGGCTCTTTATCTTTTGGTTGGCAGGCTGTCAAACTGATGGCAGCTGCAAGTACGCTGATTGTCAATATTGTTTTGCTTTTTAACATATATAACCTATTACCTTGTGAAGCCAGCTCTTGCTTTGGCCTATGCCCTAAAACAATTGGGTATAGACATCGGCTTTTAATACCTGTTGAGTTTGTGCCTTCGTCAAATAAATATCAAGCTGAGCTCCATCTTTTACAATCTCATGAGTCCGATAGTGTAAACCGATGCCCTCTTGGTCAAAGAACCAATCTGCTTGCCCCCAGTACAACTTTTCTGGTGCAGATTTTCTCACGTCAGGTTCTTGTTTCTTCAACCAGTCTTGATATGCTTTTTGCACCAGCACATTCATCGCCAGTTGCTGTTTCGGGTGAATTAAATCTAATAATGCCACCGCTTTTTGGTTTTTACGATCCGCAACAAAGAAATAATAACGTTCCTTAACATTTACATTCTCTTGATTGGTATCAACCCCAATTTGCATCAGCACAAACTGATTGCGCTGATACGGTATACGCGTATACATCGCCAAGCTATAAGCCTTATTGCCCTTGAATTCAGCTTGCCATGTATCCGATTTTTTCACATAGGCATTAATGGCTTGCTGTAAGTTCATGTCTTGTTTTAAGCCAATCTGATCTTGAATCACTCGAGCCTGACTTTTGGCAATCCATTGGTTTAACCACGGATCTGCCGTTGTTAAGCTTTGCAGATCTAATTCAATACAATTCTTGGTTTCACAAAATGGCTGTGCAATATCAGCCGCTTGTTGCTTAATATTTAAATACGGTAACACTTCAGCCTGCTCTGTTTTAAATACCGAGCTTTTGGCATCTGCGTCTGTTTCAGATTGTTTAGAGGAGTCACATGCCGTCAGCAAGACAGTCAAACTCACCAATATTGTATAAATAGCCTGTTTCTGCAACATGCGTCTTCCATGAAATTCATGATTAAAATTAAAGTATCTTGCATAATAAAACAGCTTCACGAAGAAGCTGTTTTATTTTTTGAAATCCCGATTAGTGTTCGCGGGTATTGCGGAACACGATGTCTGGATAACGCTCTTGCATCAGTTGTAAGTTCACACGACTCGGTGCCAAGTAGGTCAAGTGACCACCACCATCTACCGATAATTGGTCATGTGCTTTTTTCTTAAATTCATTGAATTTTTTGTCATCGTCACATGACACCCAACGCACAGTGTTAATGCTCACAGGCTCGTAGACGCAGTCGACTTTGTATTCTTCTTTCAAACGGTATGCCACCACTTCAAACTGAAGCACACCTACCGCACCGACAATCAAGTCATTGCTATTTTGCGGCATGAAGACCTGTGTTGCACCTTCTTCCGAAAGTTCTTTTAAGCCTTTTTGTAACTGCTTCGATTTCAATGGATCTTTCAAACGTACACGGCGGAACATTTCAGGGGCGAAGTGCGGAATACCCGTAAATTGCAATTTTTCACCTGAGGTGAAGGTATCACCAATTTGAATCGTACCGTGGTTATGTAAACCAATAATGTCGCCCGGCCATGCTTCTTCTAGATGCTGACGATCACCAGCTAAGAACGTCAAAGCATCACTAATACGCACATCTTTATCTAGACGCACATGCTTCATTTTCAAACCTTTCTCATATTTGCCTGAACAAATACGCATAAAGGCAATACGGTCACGGTGTTTCGGGTCCATATTGGCTTGAATTTTAAAGACAAAGCCAGTAAAACCCTCTTCAGTTGCTTCAACCAAACGATTTTCTGTTGGGTGCGCTTTAGGTTCAGGCGCATAGTTGCTAAATGCATCTAACACATGGTCTACACCAAAGTTACCTAATGCTGTACCAAACAATACAGGCGTTTGACGACCCGCAAGGAACTCTGTGCGGTCTAAAGGCTCATTGGCCATTTGCACCAACTCTAGAGACTCTTCAAATGCCGCCCAAGCCAACTCACCGACTTTTTCACGTAAGTCTGGATAGTCATAACCATCACGGACTTCAATTTCGGTAATGGTTGAACCAAAACCTGCTTTATACACATAAAACTTCTCTTCGATCAGGTTAAACACCCCAGCGAAGTCACGACCTGTACCAAGCGGCCAAGTGATCGGCACACATTTGATTTTGAGAACGTTTTCAATTTCATCCAACAGCTCTAAAGGCTCACGGATTTCACGGTCCATTTTGTTCACAAATGAAATGATCGGTGTGTCACGCATACGACACACTTCCATCAGTTTCACGGTACGATCTTCGACACCTTTTGCACCATCGATCACCATCAAAGCTGAATCGACCGCTGTTAAGGTACGATACGTATCTTCCGAGAAGTCTTCGTGTCCCGGCGTATCCAGTAGGTTAATCATCTTGTCTTTAAATGGAAACTGCATTACAGAGGTGGTGATCGAAATACCACGTTCTTTTTCCATTTCCATCCAGTCCGAAGTGGCAGCACGGTCAGATTTACGGCTTTTCACCATACCTGCAATCTGAATGGCCTGTCCCCACAACAGCAATTTTTCTGTCATGGTGGTCTTACCAGCATCGGGGTGGGAAATAATCGCAAAGGTGCGACGCTGCGCAACTTGCGCGGCTAATTCATTTTTAAACATAAATTAAATCTGCAATTGATCATAGCCCTCATGATCGATACGACCACAAAGTCCTATAAAAGAAATTCTAAATTGGGCTAATTGTATCCGAATACCGCTTGGGCTTCTATTGTCTTTTATCAAGTGAAGTGAGAAAGCAGCTCACGCCAAAGTGTTTCAATCAACGGCTTAATTGAAATAAGTTGACGATGTGTACTCAAACTCTTCTAAGCGCTTAACATCCATAGGCATGCCCAACAAATAACCTTGTAATTGCTGACAGCCTAAACGCGACAAGATTTCCATTTGCAAAGGACTTTCTACACCTTCTGCTGTCACGACCAAACCCAAGCGAATCGCCAGATGAACAATACTTTCTAAAATCATTTCATCTTTTGAACCAACGGTCAGCTCATGAATAAAACCGCGATCAATCTTCAACTCATCCACAGGAAGATTTTTTAAATATAAAAAGCTGGAATGTCCTGTCCCAAAGTCATCAATCGCCAAACGAATCCCCATTTCACGTAACCGCTGTAAGGTACGAATGCTACTTTCGATATGGTGCATGGCCGTACTTTCAGTGATTTCAATAATTAAATGATTTGGATTGACTTTATATTTATCAAAAAGGTGCTCAAGATTATTAAATAAGTGCTTATGCTCGAACTGCACCGCCGATAAATTCACGGCAATCGGATACAGTTCAATTTTCTCTCGTTCCCAAATTTGCAGTTGCTTGCACGCTTGCTCCAGAGCCCAATATCCCATTGGAATAATCAGTCCCGTTTTCTCCGCACCTTTAATAAACATATTGGGGGTCAGCAAACCTAAAGTTGGATGCTTCCAGCGAATCAGCGCCTCGACTCCACAAATCCGTTGATCTTGGATGGTAAATTTAGGCTGGTAATACAAAACAAACTGTTGTTCTTCTACAGCTTTATATAAATCATTGATTAGCTTAGTTTGGCTTTTCGCCTCTTGTTGGTCAAAACTGTAATTAAAAATAGAATAGGTATTTCGTCCCTGATATTTTGAGGTCAGCATCGCTGCATCGGCATTAATCAGTAAATCCTGCAAATTACTACCATGCTCAGGATACATCGCAATACCAATACTGGCAGATACATTGATTTCTTTACCCGCAATCAAAAAGCTATCTTGAATCAACTCCAGTACGTGCTCAGCCATTTGGCACGCTTGCTCAGGAGTCGCCTGCTCCAGCACCATTAGAAACTCGTCCCCACCAATTCTGAGAATTTTTTCATTTTTACTTAAGTGACGATGAATCCGAGTGGTCAGTTGAACCAATAATTGATCCCCAACATGATGTCCAAAGACGTCATTCACAGCTTTAAAGCGGTCCAAATCGATATATAAAAAGGCAATGCTTTGATTACGGAAGCGTTGATCTGTAAACAAAAAATGGGCGTATTCCGCCAAATACAATCGATTGGGCAGCTTGGTTAAATTGTCCTGTACTGCCTGATTTGCCAGCTCTTTATTGGCTAGAGAAAGTTGAATATTGCGCTCTTCTAAACGTTGTTCCAACACCGCAACAACAAAGGCTGCCACCAAAATCAAACAGGTAATAAAGATAACAACAAATAAAACGATGCTTTGACCTGCTTCAAGGGTCATGACCAGTTTATCACTATGGGTTGGATAGAACGAGACTGCAAGCATGCCCGTATAATGCATACTCACGATAGTCAAAGCCATCATTCCTGCAACATACCATTGGTACAAAAATTTTTTACTAACCGCACTTTTATATTTAAAAATCAGCCAAAAGGTTAAACCCGATCCACTAATCGCAATCAAGATAGAGAAAACAGTCAGTAAGGGATCATAGACACTCTGATAGCCCTCAATAATCAGCCCCATCATTCCGGTATAATGCATGCCCGAAATACCAAGCCCCATCAATACCGAACCCAAAACCAATCTTAAAAAAGGTAAGGTCTGACGCGTGGTCAGCCAAATTGAAAAAACAGATGCAATAAAGGCAATAAAAAAAGAAAGAATCGTCAGCGCAGGGTCAAAATAACTATGCGTCGGCAAATCACAAGCCAAAATACCCACAAAATGCATGGCCCAAATGGCACAGCCTAAGAAAAAACTACTGAGTAAAATTAACCCTGTTTGAAATTTTTTACGCCAAGTACGAAATAATAAGCGTTCGGTCGACACTGCAAAAAAACACGCCAACAATGCCACAACAATTGAACCTAATACCAAACTAAAATCGTAATGCACATGCATCATATAAAGTGTCCGTATTAATTGCTCTTTTTCTTCATTTATATATCCTTTTTATCAAAGGCGAAAAGCATTGCTACCCGATTAAGAATCTTATACAAATAGGTTCAGGTCAAGAAAAAAACATAGAAATCTTATTAGAATTTATAGATTTATTTTACCTTGAAGATCAGCTTAGTAACCAGCCAAACCTGCATTTGTGTTTTAAATCACAATTTAAATAAAAAGCCAGTCGAAACTGGCTTTTTAATACATCCGCACAAAGATTAAACTATTTTGCAGTGCCTTTTTTCAACTTGGCATAATCTAACAAGACATTTGCAGATTCAGTCACAAATGCTTCCTCTTCAGGCAATGCAGGACGCTGATTCGCTTTCATTTTAGCGCGTGCTTCAACTAAAGCTTCCATAGAAGCTTGATAGCTTTCCCAGTTTGCATAAGGCTTTTGTCCTGCAATCTGACGGCGCTTGTTTTCCGAATCTAAAGTCTGTTTTTCCAGTGCCAATAATTCAGCTTTACGCTGATCAATATCTAAAACCACACGTTTTTGATCTTCGGTCTTTTTCGAGATGTCTTTACGCTGTTCAAGATAATTAAACTGCGGATCGACTTTAACGCGTGCTTGCGACAACTCACCTAAACGTTTTACATACGGTGCAATACTGCCTTCACGTTTAAACGGTGCAGTTGGAATGGTGTCCCACTCAAGCGCATTTTTCGCTTTACGCTCACCAAACTCTTCATTGTAAATATCTACCAATTTCACGTCTGGAATCACGCCTTTGTTTTGCGTACTACCACCCGTTACACGGTAAAACTTACGTTGCGTTAATGTCGCTTGGCCATGTGCCAAGTTGTCAAGCTGAACTTGTGCCGTTCCTTTACCTGTCGTGGTGCTACCAATCACAATGCCACGTTCATAGTCTTGAATCGCAGCAGAATAAATTTCACTTGCAGACGCAGATGCTAAATTCACCATCACTGCCAGTGGACCTGCATAGGTTTGCGCACCATTGTCATCATCTTCGAAAACGCTCACATTGCCGTTACCATCTCGAATTTGCACCACAGGACCTGACTTAATCACCTGTCCAAGCATGCGAGCCACTTCTTCAAGCGACCCCCCTGGGTTATTACGTAAGTCGATAATAATCCCTGACACATTTTTGACCGCTAAAGTTTTGAGCGCATTGTTGGTATCTTCAGATACAGAACGATATTCTGTGCCCGCACGACGTGCACGATAGTTTAAATAAAATGACGGAATTTCAATCACACCAAAGGTGTATTGTTGCCCATCGCGCGTCACATTCACGGTACGTGAACGTACACCAGCATCTTCTTCTTGAATGACGTCACGAGTAATGGTCACATTACGCGCTTGGCTCATCGATGCACCTGAACCAAGTAAACGTATGGTGACTTTGGTACCACGTTTACCACGGATTAAACCCACAATTTCATTGCTCGGCCAACCGATGACATCCACCATTTTTTCGCCATCTTGTGCCACACCAATGATGCGGTCACCCGACTTCACCTGTCCAGACTTGCTCGCAGGACCACCTTCCACAATGGTTTCGATTTTGGTGTAGTCTTCATTGCCCCGTTCAGGTCGAATTGACACCCCAATCCCTTCAAGTTGCAAAGTCGTCTGACGGTTCAATTCCATTGCATCGACAGGCGGGAAATAGTTACTGTGTGGATCATATGTCAGCGTCATCGCATTGAGTGTTTTGTCTAACACATCATCGCTTTTCACCCGTGAAATACGTTCTAACTGGCGCGTATAACGCTTGGTTAAAGTCTGTACTGGGGTTAAATCTTCCGAGCTAGTGAGATCTTGTCCATTGGCCAATTCTGGATTGGCTTTAAGCGCTTTTTGCTTCGCTAATTCTTCTTCTTTACTGATGGTTAAATTGATCAGCTGCGAAACCAGCATTTTGTTCCAGTGCTGACGCTGCGCTGCTTCATTGGCAAAATAAGGTGCCTTTTCACGATCTGTTTCGATATAAACATTGGCTTGTTTTAAGTTCTGCGGCTTTTTCAGCTCATCCAGCATATACGTATAAAACTGGGTCAAACGATCACGATACTGTGCATGAATCGCATACGGTCCACTTAAGTCACCCGCTTTTAGAGCCGCACCTAAGTTTGAACCATATTTACGCTTATAACTGTCTACTTCAGAGGCAAGAAATAGCGAATGGTCTGGATCTAAACTGTCCAAATAGAAATCGAGAATACGCGCCGATGTTTTCGCATCTAAACGTTGATTGAGATAATGTTGACGGTCAACCAAGGTCGCCAGTTGACGAGACACCAAAGCCTGCTCCTGCGACGGAACAATAGCTTGTTTGGTTACAGCGGTTGATTCAGTCGCTGCAATGGCTTCATTAATGGCATGGGTGAAAAAGAATCCACCCGTTGCAATTGCAACCGCACAAGCAATGGTTTGAAGTTTCATAAATAATTCTTAGTTCCTTGGTTTTTGACCAAAATTACAATGTCATTTTTCGACATGAATTGAGAATATTCAAAATCTTAAACAACTTAATCTGTTTATGTCGTGTAGTTTTATCATAATCTGTGCTGACAAAATGTAGCAAATCATTGCAAAATTCGGGTATTGTTTTCGACGACCTGTTTCGCTCTCCTTTCAGAGCCAAAACAGTCACTGACCAAAAAATCAAATACGGACACCCAATATGATTGGCGCATTGATGCTCGACATCGCAGGCAGAGAACTTACTCAAGAAGATATTGCACTATTACAAGCACCGCAAGTCGGTGGCATGATTTTATTTGGACGAAATATTGAGTCTCCTGCACAAGTTCGCGCCCTAACTGACCATATGCGCCGAATTCGTCCTGATATTTTGATTGCTGTCGATCAGGAAGGTGGACGTGTTCAACGCTTAAAACAGGGCTTTAGCCTACTTCCAGCAATGGGTAAGTTTGGCGAGCTATTCTTAAGTGAACCTGAAAAAGCCTTAAGCTTAGCAGAACAATCTGGCTGGCTAATGGCGACAGAAGTTCTTGCCGTTGGCATCGACTTTAGCTTTGCCCCTGTGCTCGACCTCAATGACATCAGTGATGTGATTGGTGACCGTGGTTTTGCCAAAAATATTCAAGACATCGTACCGCTGGCCAGTGCGTTCCTAAAAGGGATGAAAGCCGCAGGTATGGCATCGACAGGCAAACATTTTCCCGGTCATGGTTCAGTTAAAGCAGACTCGCATGTCGCAGCAGCCATCGACTCACGCACGTATGATGAAATTTTTGCCAAAGATATGCAGACCTTTATCAAACTGATGCCACAGTTGGATGCACTCATGCCTGCGCATGTGATTTATAACCAAGTCGATCCAAACCCAGCAGGTTTTTCGCCGTATTGGATTCAAACCGTTCTACGTCAGCAACTGGGCTTTGATGGTGTCTTATTCTCAGATGATTTAAGCATGCAAGCCGCATGTGTTGCAGGCGGTGCAGATGCCCGCATTCAAGCCGCACTCCATGCAGGCTGTGACATGGGGTTGGTGTGTAATGACCGAACTGCCGCATGTGTGGCTTTGGAGGGGATCAGCCAACTGGCGCTGCCAAACCAAGATCGCTTAGAACGCATGCGTGGTCAGATTCCAAACATCAGCGTTCAATCGACGCTGCATTTAGGTGAAGATTGGGCCAAAGTACGCGACCAAGTGGAACTATTTAGATTAAGTTAAGCACTTCATCTTTGACTATTTCAACCACGATATTTCGGACAAAGGGACATCACAAGATGTCCTTTTTTCATTATGATAAACTCAAAATAAATCAACAGGCTTGCTCCGCATTGCCCAAACAACAACGCTAAAACAACAAATATCGGGTACGGATACCATGACAGACACTTTATCGGCTCATCGCCACATCTCTTTTACTGCACACTATACAGGCTATATTTGGTATAGCATGGGCATCTCACATCCGGTATTTGCCACCAGCAAAGGAAAATTGCTGGCCAAACTGGTACATCCACTCGAAAGTTGGGCCGAAAAACATGTCGGTGGCAGCATGCGCACCACCTTAAAACAGCGTCATCAAATGATTGATGACCACCTCAGCGCGCTGATCCAACAGCACCCAAACTTACAAGTTTTAGAAATTGCCAGTGGCCTGTCTCCACGTGGCTGGAGCTTTCGCCAACAGTATCCTGAGATTGACTATCGTGAACTCGACTTACCTGACATGGCGCAAATCAAAACTCAGGCCTTACAACAGATCGATCAGACCAGTCCAGCAGTTCTCTCCGCCGACTTATTTAGTGCAGATTTTGCCCGTGCTTTTGAGGTGTTTGACCCAAAGCGCCCCTTGGTGGTGGTGAGTGAAGGTTTGATCAACTACTTTAGCAAAGACATGCTCGCTCAACTGTTACAAGGCATTGTCCAATACGGACAGCAGTTTGATCAGTTGTATTATCTGACTGACCTCTACCCTGAACCTGTAAAAAATAAGCTGGCCAACTTTATCTGGAGCAGTAGCAAGCTTTTAAAATGGATGTCCCGTAGCGCCTTTGGCTTTCACTTTATCAGCCCGCCTGAAGCCACTCAGTTTTTCAAACAAGCGGGCTTTCATACTGTTACTGTTCACCAACCCACTTTAGCTTTCAATAGCACTCAGTCCGATACTTCAAACTTAGATCAGCAGGATCACTTAGGTGACTTGGTCTGGTTGATACATAGCCAATGGCAAAAGCCCAATCAACCCGAGCAATAAACTTAGTCCCCATAAAAAAACAGCGATGACACGCTGTTTTTTTATTTTTCAATCTCTATTAACTCACGGCTTCGAGCAACGTCTGTTCTTGTTTCTGACGCTCAACAAAGCGAAGCAGTCGCTCCGCGAGTTCAAAACTGCCATGTTTAAACAAGGCACGAATATGCGGTCCATCTTCCGCAAAAATTAAACATTCAATCTGAAACTCGCCTTCTTCATCGCTCAAGTGTAAAGCCAAATCACGCGGATATTTAGCCGCTATAGCAGCTAAGTCTGACTCAAAGCGTAAAAGCACCCCAAAGTAGTTCAAGTCCACCACTTCTGTCGCAATCACCAAATCCGAATGGCGATAGCTTAAAAAGGTTTCAGGTTGTTGAATCTGAACCCGCTCTTCACCGCGGCGCTCCATATCCAGCATTTGTGCTCGACTAAATGGGATAATCCCATCTAGATGTTGAATTGACTCATCCTTCAGAAACGTCGCAAACAAGTGCATGGTTTCTTTACGGCGTTGTAGTTGTGGCACATGGTCTGCATTGGCAATTTGCGCATATTCCATATCAGGACATTGCAAAGCAAAGTTGGCATTTTCATGTGGCAAGGTAAAACTGTCATATTGGCCACAGGCCACCAAGACTTTACACTGTGGAATCGGCACATCGGTGAGGCGAAGCAAACGATTACAGTTGATTTCATAACGCTCTTGTTCTGTTGCGGTAAACTCCGCCATCTGTCTAAAGAACAAACGCTTGGCTGTGGGTGACATTTTGGTTTTATCCATTTTGGCATGATTGACCAAATACAAAATCACAGCCTGACCAAACTCATCCATGCGTTGTTCACGCATTAAATGCAGCGACTCTTCCAGCAACATCCGCCAGCTTTTACGGGTCTTTTGCATCACACCCATTAAAATCATACGGTCGATGAGCTCTGGTCGTTGATCGGCCAGACAAGACGCCACCACTGAACCCAGTGACATGCCCATCACTGAAACTTTGTCTAATCCTTCAATATCTAACCAAACGCCGAGCATTTTTGCGAGATCACCCAGTTCTAACGTGCCCGCAGACAAGCCTGAATCGATATTACGAATTTGTTGATTGGCGCCCATTGAAGGCAGATCAATCAGGATAATCGGACCGGCATCGAGCAGTTGCTCAACGCAGTATTTGTAGGAATTAAAGTTTTGAAATGCCCCACCGATAATCACTATAGGCGTGCGATGGAATGACTCTGGTTGAGCAATCGCCATGTATTCGACTTTCCAGCCCTCAATCCATGTGGTTCGTGCAGGCTCTTTAAAGCTGTTACGATGGTAAACATCAAAAAAACCTAAGCGTAAATTCGCGTCATCCAGCTCGGCATCCATTTGAATCATAGAATTCATGTTACTTCCCTCTACTCTTGCCTGTACTTTTTGTTTTGCAAGAAATGCACGATCACGCCTGTCAACGACAACAGGGTGTTCAGTGTTGTAATAATTATGCAAGGACTTCATGTCCTAAAATTCATTCTATACAGAGCACTGTTTTACACGCAACAGATTGTGTAACCGCTCATCATGTTTTAGATAAAAAACAATTTCAAAATATGTATAAGTCCGCCTATACGCTGGATTTTTCATGTAGAGACTATGCGGTCGAGTGTTAGGCTGTTACTATCTTCTGTGAAATTTCTAAGTGATCAAACCGCTATGCAAGAGTCGATTGAACAATATATGCAAACGGTAGGACAGCAAGCACGTCAAGCTTCTCGTATTTTGGCGCGTGCCTCTACCGAAACTAAAAACAACGCGTTGTCAGCTATTTATACTGCTTTAGTCAACAGTGAGCCCACTATTTTAGCGGCGAACCAAGCAGATATGAACAAAGCACACAGCAACAACTTAGACAGTGCTTTACTTGATCGCTTAGAACTGTCTCCCGCACGCTTTAAAGGCATGTTGCAAGGCTTAAAAGATGTGATTGGCCTCAAAGATCCTGTTGGTGAAATCACCGACATGGCCTATCGTCCGTCAGGAATTCAGCTTGGTAAGATGCGCGTTCCTTTAGGTGTGGTTGGCATGATTTACGAATCTCGCCCAAATGTGACCTTAGAAGCTGCGTCTTTAGCACTAAAGTCTGGTAATGCCATTATTTTACGTGGTGGTTCTGAAGCACTCGAATCCAATAAAGCCATTGCTGAAGCCATCCAACGCGGCTTAAAACTGGCGGGTTTACCTGAACATGCGGTTCAAGTCATTAATACCGCAGACCGTGCAGCCGTGGGGCAACTGATTACACTCACTGAATTTGTCGATGTAATTGTTCCACGTGGAGGCAAAGGCCTGATTGAACGTATCAGTAATGAAGCCCGTGTCCCTGTGATTAAACACTTGGATGGGAACTGTCACGTTTATGTTGAAGCGCAAGCTGACCTACAAAAAGCCCTACCGATTGCGCTCAATGCAAAAACTCACCGTTATGGCGTATGTAATGCAATGGAAACTTTGCTGGTCGATGAAAAAGTCGCAGATGAGTTTTTACCGCGTGTCGCTGAGCTCTACACTGAAAAACAAGTAGAGTTGCGCGGCTGTGCTGAAACTCAGCGCATTCTAGGTACAGCAGTCAAAACGGCGACAGAAGAAGATTGGTACACCGAATACCTCGGTCCAATTTTAGCAGTGAAAGTGGTGTCTGGTATGGAAGAAGCGATTGAGCATATCAACAAATATGGCTCACACCATACCGATTCGATCATTACAGAAAACTACTCTCTAGCTCGTGAGTTCTTGGCTGCTGTTGATTCGAGTTCTGTCATGATCAATGCCTCGACCCGTTTTGCCGATGGTTTTGAATATGGCTTAGGTGCAGAAATTGGCATCTCAACTGATAAAATCCATGCCCGTGGCCCAGTCGGTTTAGAAGGCCTGACTTCACAAAAATGGATTGTGTTTGGCGATGGTCAAATTCGCCAATAGCGCGTCCAACTCATTTTAAAGCATGATGCTCAGCCCTCTTAAGAGGGCTGAGCATTTTTTATATCTGAACACCCTCTGCAAGCACTCAAAATAAAAGCATTATCATCATAAGATGCACGCGTATTTTACTGATCCCCTATCGGTTGTTGTTTTGACTTGATATCCCTTTTTTCACATAAAGGCGTTTGCCAACTCAATCATTACCATTTCAATGCGAATTCTCAAAATCTAGAGGAAATCATGCTTTTTTGATGGTCACGTTGATTGCGTATGTGATTATGTATGGACTTAAAATGACATATCAAAAATAAACAGGAACGCCACAATATATTCAGCTGCTTTCAGCAGATAGCGTGTTATTTTTATAGCGTTGAAGTTGATGAATAATTCAGCATCATTTCATGAATAAATGAAAATCATGAACCGATAAATTTTAATTATTATTCATCAGATGGTCGATAGTGCTTAAGTCTAATCACCTAAAGTCTATCTTGGACTAAAAATATACACATGATACAACATAAAAAATGATCAAGATTGCATAAGAACGTACTGCATGAAGATCAGTTCTAGGACGGATAATTCAATTAGAATCAGGTATTAAAACGTGTCTACATCAGTATTAGTAATTAACTGCGGATCTTCATCAATCAAATATGCGCTCGTTTCTGAACGTCGTGAAGATCGTATTTTCGGTTTAGCTGAGAACTTAGGTTCTGCTGACGCTCGTATCAAAGGCATTACAGCGGGTGGTCAACCCCTTGAATTGTCTATTCCACATGCCGATCATGAAAAAGCATTGGAAACCATCTTAGAACGCCTTTCACATTATAACCCTCAAGCCATTGGTCACCGCGTAGTACACGGCGGTACATTGACCAAAGCTGAGCTTTTAACAGAAGAAATTGTAGAACGCATTCGTGCAGCAACACCACTTGCACCATTACACAACCCTGCGCACTTGGTTGGGATTGACGCCACGATGCGTTTATTCCCAGAGCTACCACAAGTAGCTGTATTTGATACAGCATTCCACCAGACTATGCCTGCACATGCTTACCGCTACGCTGTGCCAAAATTTTTATACACTGAGCATAATGTCCGTCGCTATGGCTTCCACGGTACGAGCCATGCTTATGTGTCTGAACGCGGTTCAGAACTGGCAGGTAGCTTCAAACAAGGGGGCTGGTTAACTGCACACTTGGGTAATGGTAGCTCTACTTGTGCCATTTGGAATGGACAAAGTGTAGACACTTCAATGGGCTTAACTCCACTTGAAGGTGTCGTGATGGGTACACGCAGTGGTGATGTCGATCCAAGCTTACATAGTTTCCTTGCCAGCAATTTAGGCTGGGACATTTATAAAATTGATAAAATGCTGAATAGCCAATCGGGCTTACTCGGCCTGTCTGATCTTTCAAATGACATGCGTACTTTGATTGAAGCCTCTGAACAAGGCAATGAAGATGCAACTTTAGCCATTGAAGTGTTCTGCTACCGCCTCGCAAAATCATTGGCCGCGCTGAGCTGTGGTCTACCACGTCTTGATGGCTTGTTCTTCACGGGTGGTATTGGCGAGAACTCGGCATATATTCGTGAAAAAACAGTCGCTTTCCTACCGCACTTTGGTTTTAACTTGAGTAAAGAAGCCAATGACAGTTTAAAACGTGGTACCGAAGGTCGTATTGATACAGGTACAGGCCCGCAAATTTGGGTTGTACCGACCGATGAAGAAGGCCGTATTGCCAAAGAAACTGCATCCGTGGCCGATGAGGTGATTCAAACTGCTGCAAAAAAGTCTGAAGACAATGTAGCGATCGCTTAAGCGGTCGTTACATTCCCTCAAGTCTGTTTTAAATTCTTGTATGACGAATAAATATATGAAAACGATTTTACTTGTGCCCACTGGGGAAGGCGTCGGCTTAACATCCGCTTGTCTGGGTTTGGTTTATGCGCTGGAATGCCAAGGTGTTAAGGCTGGATTTTTAAAACCTTTTTCTCAAGAACTGACCACAGGTGCAGACCGCACAACAGCGCTCTATCACCATGTTTCAAAAAACGAAACCGTAGAACCGATTAGCTATCACACCATCTTGCAACAACTCAGCGCAGGTGAAAATGATGAGTTACTTGAAGATGCGGTTCGTTTGCACCGTGCTATTGCGCGTAAGCATGACCTGATCATTGTTGAAGGCTTAGTCCCGAATAGCCGAGATTCTTTTGCCTCTGAACTAAATGCACAACTTGCGCAAGCACTCGATGCCAAAGTTATTATTGTCAGTAATGCAGACATTAATAAACCAAGCGCGACGGCTGAAAAAGTCGATAGCCAGCTACGCTATTTTGGCGGTGCCAGTTCTGAGCGAACTGCGGGTGTGTTATTGATGCGCACCAAAGGCTTGCCCGATGACTCAGCACACATTCCAGTGACGTTTGACCCAAGTCTGCGTTTAATCAGCGATACCAATAAATTTATAATTGAGCTCCAAAAGACCCATGCAAAGCTCGGATCAGACAAACTCCCTGTAATCGGCTTGGTTCCGTTTAGCAACACGCTCAGCGTACCGCGTATATCAGACTTGGCTTCGCACATTCAAGCGGAATGGATCAATCAAGGCGATGCGACCCAACGTCGTGTATTGCATAGCAGTTTGATTGCATCGAACATTGAGCATGAACTACATAAATTTGTCGCAGGCGAGCTGATCATTAGTGCATCAGATCGTATCGATGTGCTTTTGGCATCCAGCTTAGCCAGCAGTAACGGTATTCCATTGGCAGGTTTGGTACTGACTGAACACCATACGCCAAACGAGCAAGTGCTTGCGTTCTGCCAAACAGCGATTAAACAAGGCTTACCAATTTTACATACAGCGCTCAGCACGTTCGACACGGCGCAGAGCTTAGCCAATCTCAGCAATGAAATTCCTGTCGATGATACGGAACGCGCTGAACAAGTCACTCGTTTTGTGTCGAGCCATATCAATGAAGAATGGCTAAAGGTAATGTTGAATGGCTCGTACCAACCTCGTCTCTCACCTTCGGCTTTCCGCCATGAATTGGTCCAAAAGTCGATTGCTGCGAAGAAACGTATTGTCCTCCCTGAAGGCGATGAGCCACGTACAGTTCAAGCGGCTGCCATTTGCCAATCTCGTGGCATTGCTCACTGTATCTTATTGGCGAAACCTGAAGCTGTTGTAGAAGTGGCAAAAGCACGTGGTATTGAGCTTCCACATGACTTAGAAATTATCGATCCAGATTTGATTCGTGAAAATTATGTCGAAAAAATGGTGGACCTGCGTAAAGGCAAACTGAACGAGCTGCAAGCGCGTGAACAGCTACAAGACACAGTCGTTCTAGGCACCATGATGTTGGCACTCGATCAAGTCGACGGTTTGGTCTCAGGCGCAATACATACTACAGCCAATACTGTACGCCCAGCATTCCAACTGATTAAAACAGCACCTGAGTACTCACTAGTCTCTTCCGTGTTCTTTATGCTGTTACCCGATGAAGTCTATGTTTATGGCGACTGTGCGATTAACCCAGACCCAAATGCCGAAGAGCTCGCTGAAATTGCGATTCAATCGGCTGATTCGGCAAAGGCCTTCGGTTTAGACCCACGTATTGCCATGATTTCATACTCAACGGGTACCTCTGGTGCCGGAGCTGAGGTTGAAAAAGTCGCTGAGGCAACACGTATAGCAAAAGAACGTCGTCCTGATCTGTTGATTGATGGGCCGCTTCAGTACGATGCAGCATCGGTTGAAAGCGTCGGACGCTCGAAAGCACCTGATTCTAAAGTTGCAGGTCGTGCCAATGTGTTTATTTTCCCAGACCTAAACACAGGCAACACCACTTATAAAGCCGTACAACGCTCTGCCAATGTGGTAAGCGTTGGCCCCATGTTGCAAGGTTTGAACAAACCTGTAAATGACTTGTCTCGTGGCGCTTTGGTCGACGACATCGTGTTTACGATTGCACTCACCGCAATTCAAGCGGAACAGCAAGCAACACCTTA
The DNA here is from genome assembly GCF_036666595.1 of Acinetobacter sp. Lineage (GTDB taxonomy): Bacteria > Pseudomonadota > Gammaproteobacteria > Pseudomonadales > Moraxellaceae > Acinetobacter. Next base: position 104,626 of record NZ_JAVWVO010000005.1, read on the forward strand.
AAGCAACTTGAGCTGATAAAACCATCCAGCGGAACAGTTGGGTGGTTTTTTATTTTATAGCGCTCAATGATATAACCGAAGCTTAACTGCTGTATATTTACGAATATCACCCAAACACAGAAAAAACAGTAAGACTTTACTTTTCAGACACTTAAGAAATATACTCAAGCGATATAATTAAATTCTAAATCATTGGTCTCATAATGAATAAAAAATGGCTTCCAATTTTAATAATGGCAACATTTTCCCTGACAGCATGCAATGAATCTAAACAACCCCAAACACCGTCAGACTCAACACCAACACATAAAAACTTAAGTACAGCCAATCCAACTGACATTAAAACTGATCTTGATACCTTAGATGAGGTTTCAAATCAAAACTCTCAAGCCATTTTGAACGCACAAAAGGCTATTAGAACAGCCATTCAAAATAAAGAAGTCGATGCCCTACCTGCTCTGCTAAAGCAGCTGAAAACCCACTCACTTAAGTTTAATGCTGCATTGGATGCAACAAAGTTCAAAAGCAGTGAGGTTGCTGCGCTCAGTGAAAAATTTAAGCAAGTCCATCTTCTAGGAATTGAGCTTGCACAAGAAGATACTAAAAATCCACCACAGATGGATCGCATCACCGGATTAGAAGCGAAAATCAGCGTTATACAACAAAGTTCTGTCAGTGAAATGAGAGCCTTGCAACACATGGTGTACCCTCAGCTAAATACTGGGGCATTAGACAACACACGACAACAAGCAAAATCAACAGCTGAGCTTAATGTTACAGCTCATACTCCTCCCCATACCACCTTACATCTGAGTCAAGATAATGCTGCAGACATTAAATATGATCTCATCGTTCTTGGAGCTGCATCTCAAACCGCCAAACAAAAGGCTCAAGATTCTTTTATGGGCATGCAGCATGCGCTAGACAGCGGTAATAGGAATGCGCTGATGACGGCTGTTAAACAAACCACTACACGAATTCATGACCTGAATCAAAAATATAATGCTGTAACACTCAAAAGTGCTGAAGTCACAGCAGCTCGTGAAAGGTTAAAAGAAGAAAATAATCTCCAAATTGAAATGGGTAACATTATCTTGTCAGCTTCGCCAGATCGACAAAAGTTTGCTGAGCTGAATGAGAAATGGAAAAATGCTCAGAAAATGGTTGAAATGGAGATGGAAGCGCTTCGGATTAAAGCCAATACAGCATCATGATGAGCTCATGTAGATTTAGTTCAAGCTATTGTCAGTAGAAAAATTCCCTGACAGCTCTAGATACGACTATGTCCAGTATAGCCAATGATCACAGCGGTAACGCTGTATACGTTTATTTCGCCGAAGCTCTATTCTTTTAAATTGCTATAATGACCTACCTAATTGATAAAATTGAAAAATGATATTAATAGAAAAAGTAGTCCCTGTTATATTTCGGGATATAAATCAAAGAACAGAAATATTAGTTTTTAAACATCCTATTGCAGGCATTCAAATCGTAAAAGGTACAGTTGAGACTAATGAAGAACTAGAAGAGGCAGCTTTGCGAGAGCTTTATGAAGAATCGGGGATTTCTTCTGCACACATTCACTCATATGTGGGTTTACATCATCCATCTGAGCAAGGTCCTAACTGGCATGTATTTATATGCCATACCACAGAAACTTTAAAAGAGCGCTGGACACATTTTTGCAATGATGATGGCGGGCTAGAGTTTAATTTCTTTTGGCACCCTCTTTTTGAGTCACCAACCGCAGATTGGCATCCACTATTCCAAGAATTACTAGCGTTTATAAAATCAAAATATTGAGCCGTAGCTTAGGGAAATTTTGATTCACTAGAGCTAACAGCTTATAGATTTAAAAGCCCAGATCTCGTGTCTGGGCTTTATAAACTGTAGTGCCTTTGGATCTCCATCACTCAGCTTCGCTTCAACATTTGACTCAGTCTCAACTTAGGCGCTTGAATAAAGAAAATTGCATTACCACATAAAATCAAAATCACCCCAATGACCGCATTGATATGCCATTGATAGCCTTCCCAGATAGTCGAAATCACCAAAGCCACCAACGGAAATAATAAGGTACTATAAGCAGCCTTGCCTGCCCCAATCCGTCCAACCAAATAGAAGTAGGCGGTAAAGCCAATCACTGAACCAAAAATAGCCAAATACAATAAAGCACTCACCGCACTGAATTCCATAGCGGGGAAAAACTCGTCTTGTTTAAATCCAGCAATCAATGCCATCAGAATTGAACCGTACAACATGCCATAAGCATTGGTAGTAAAAATATCCAGACCTTGTTTTTGATGGCGCGCACTGATCATATTGCCCAATGAAAAACCATAGGTTCCTAATACACAGAGACCAATCCCCATCAGCGTATGATTGTTTAAGGTACTCCCTACCACATCATGCCAAAATAAGGCGATGATCCCCAATCCACCCAACAAAGCCGCAGGATAAAAACGTGTAGAAACCTGTTGTCCAAAGAACAGTTTGGCATTGAGGGTATTAAAAATTACCGCCATCGAAAAAATAACGGCCTCCAAACCACTGCTGATATATTGAACTGCATAATAAAAACAAACAAAGTTAAAACCAAAAATACAACACGCTTGCAACATACAAAACAGATGATCTTTTACAGCCAGCTTTTGCAGTTTTCGGCACAACACAACAAAAGTAAACAACACCAGAGCCGAAATAAAGAAGCGCCAAAATACTGCCACATTGGTCGATATACCACTTTGTTGTTGCAAACTAATCGCAATCCACGTCGTTCCCCAAATCACGACCACCAAAGCATATAACAGCGCATTCATACTCTTTCAACCAAACTCAAACTACTCACGCTATTGTGCTTGATTTAGGTCTCCCATTGCTTGCACCTTCTTGTGATCACTATCATGAACTTGTGGTTTTTTACTGATTTTCGGATATAGATGACAAAATGAAGTCAAAGTCCTACACTCATTCTTCCATTCGGCACTGCGTATAGATGATGAAATATCAGATTCTAGATCAATTACAACAACATAAAGCTCAACTCCTCGACTCGGTCGAATTGGGTTCAGGCATGCAGTTGGCCATGTGGCAAAACAACCAAGACCGCGTCAGTGTTTGTAGTAACCACCATACTCTTAGTCTGTATATTCAAGGGGGATATCACAGTTATCAAAAGACAGCGCAAGGTTGGTATAATGGCGGTGGGCCAGATCATATGTGCTTGATGCCACAGGACTTTGAGTCAACATGGGATCTGCGCGACCCACTGACTTTTGTGCATCTGTACTACACCGAGCAACATTTACAACGTGTCGCCGAACAGGTGTGGGATCGTGAGCCGAGCCAAATTATTTTAAATCCGCAAAGTTTCGTGGCCGACCCACAGATTGCCATGATCTATCGACACTTTTTACTCAATGAGGCTTGGCAGAACAGGGAAAATCACTTGCAGATGAGTACTGCCACGACACTTCTGCTCAACCATTTGATTAAAAATTATAGCCATACCGAGTGGCAAGTCCCCGAAGTCAAAGGCGGGCTTTCTCCATATAGCCTGAAACAGTTATTAGAATGGATTGATCAGCATATCCAGCAAAGTTTGACCTTGTCAGATTTGGCCGAGCAAACTCAGCTCAGTGAGTACCATTTTGCCCATATGTTTAAGCAATCCATGCACATGCCACCGCACCAATATGTGATGCAACGTCGACTTGAACTGGCATACCAAGCGCTACAGCAAACGACTGCCAATATGACGGACATTTCGGAGCAGTATGGATTTAGCTCCAGCAGCCATTTTAGTCATCGCTTTAAAAAGCACTTTGGCTACTCTCCATCCCAAATGCGGAAAAATTAGAATCCGTCGAGAGAATAAAGCGAAGATTTGAAGATTTGAAGATTTGAAGATTTGAAGATTTGAAGATTTGAAGATTTGAAGATTTGAAGATTTGAAGATTTGAA
>NZ_JAVWVO010000005.1:108679-234194 GCF_036666595.1 Acinetobacter sp.
TTTGAAGATTTGAAGATTTGAAGATTTGAAGATTTGAAGATTTGAAGATTTGAAGATTTGAAGATTTGAAGATTTGAAGAAAGCTTAAAACAAAAAAGAAGATAAAGCTTAAGCCTGATCTTCTTTTTGACCGTACATCCAAGTCGCTGCGATATATACACAAAAGCCCGCAGCCATCACTAAACCTGTCAACATGTTCGATGTCCTATTGTTTGATGAATGCATTATGCGAAAGTTTTATGACAACTTTATGACAGTGTTGTCATATTTCAAATATTATTATTTTTACATTATATTCAATATTTTAAATAATAAATCATATTCACAAACCGAATTTATACGTGAAATATTTCATTAAATTTAGATGTTTTTGTCATATTTACCACCGTTTATAACCTCATTTTCTCATCAATTTCGTTCAACTATTAAACTTTCGGCCAAAGCCTTCGCAAAACATCCACAACCTCGGCATTTTGTCTTATAATTTAGCCCGCTAGCTATCAGCCCGCTCAAGAGATATTTGTATGACCACTATTATCAAGCAAGATGATTTGATCACATCGGTCAAAGACGCGCTTCAGTTCATTTCTTACTATCACCCACAAGACTTCATCCAAGCGATGAGCCGTGCGTATGATCGTGAAGAGAACAAAGCTGCGAAGGATGCGATCGCACAAATCTTAATTAACTCGCGTATGTGCGCAGAGGGTCACCGCCCGATCTGTCAAGATACAGGTATCGTCAACGTATTCGTTGAAGTGGGCATGGATGTTAAATTTGATTTAACTATGAGCTTAGACGATGCAATCAACGAAGGCGTACGTCAAGGTTACTTAGAAAACTCCAACGTACTGCGTGCTTCTGTATTGGCTGACCCAGCTTTTGGTCGTAAAAATACCAAAGACAACACCCCTGCTGTGATCTATCACAAACTTGTTCCAGGGAACAAAGTCGATATTACCGTTGCGGCAAAAGGTGGCGGTTCAGAAAACAAATCTAAATTGGCTATGTTAAACCCATCTGATTCAATCGTGGATTGGGTACTTAAAACTGTGCCAACCATGGGTGCAGGCTGGTGTCCACCAGGTATGTTGGGTATCGGTATTGGTGGTACTGCTGAAAAAGCCATGATGCTTGCAAAAGAATCGCTCATGGAAGAAATCAACATGGACGAATTGATTCGTCGTGGCCCTGAAAATAAAATCGAAGAACTTCGTATGGAAATCTTCGAAAAAGTAAATGCGTTGGGTATTGGCGCGCAAGGCCTAGGCGGCTTAACCACAGTTCTAGACATTAAAATTAAAGATTACCCATGTCATGCTGCGGGCAAACCAGTGGGCATGATTCCAAACTGCGCAGCGACTCGTCACGCGCACTTCCAGTTAGACGGTTCTGGTGTTGCACACATTCAAGCACCTAAACTTGAAGACTATCCATCAGTTACTTGGGATTCATCAACCTCTAAGCGTGTTGACCTCGACACCATTACCCAAGAAGAAATGAACGCTTGGCAACCAGGCGACACTTTACTTTTAAACGGTACAATTTATACGGGTCGTGATGCTGCACACAAACGCATGGTAGACATGCTAAACAATGGTGAAGAGCTTCCTGTCGACTTAAAAGGTAAATTCATTTACTACGTTGGCCCTGTAGATCCAGTCGGTGATGAAGTAGTTGGTCCTGCTGGCCCTACAACAGCAACACGTATGGACAAGTTCACACGTCAAGTGCTTGAAGCAACGGGTATGTTCGGCATGATCGGTAAAGCGGACCGTGGTCCTGCAGCTGTTGAAGCAATCAAAGACAATAAAGCGACTTACTTGATGGCAGTGGGCGGCGCAGCTTACCTTGTGTCTAAAGCAATTCGTGAAGCTGAAGTGGTTGCTTTTGCTGACTTAGGTATGGAAGCGATTTACAAATTTGTAGTGAAAGACATGCCTGTATCGGTAGCAGTTGATGTGAATGGTACGTCTATTCACGCAACAGCACCAAAAATCTGGCAAGCCAAAATTGGAAAAATTCCAGTAGTCGATGCTGCAGCGGGCTAAAACTTAAGTTTTACTTTTTTGGATACCCTTAACATGCTAAGGTCATGTTAAGGGTATTTTTTTTACCTATTTTTATAGACTTAATCAAAAGATATAGACCAACAATGAAAAAATTAAATCACATCCTTTGCGGTATTACCTTATGTGTCCTCAGCACAGCGTCTTTTGCCAAACCCGCGACCGAAGCATCGGTAGAAAAGGCGCTCAAACTGGGCGATATTAAAGGCACATTAGCGCAATCGCAGCAAGAAATGCGCCCCGTTTATGACCAGCAAGCCGAAGAAATTATTAAGAATATTTTTAAAACGTCCACACTCAATACTGAACAACAAAAAGCAGCCAAGCAAATCGCTGAAATCACGGCATCATTTAGCAGTAAATTAATTTCAGATCCAAAATTTATGCAAATGCTTAAAAACGTCTATATGCAGACCTTTACCGAAGAGGAGGTGTTGGCCAACATTCAGTTCCTCGAAACGCCTTTAGGCCAGTCCATCAATAAAAAAAGCAGCAAAATGATGAGTGAAATCATGCGTAACAGCATCGCAATGTCTGCTGAAATGATGCAAGATCCAGCTATTCAGCTGGAAATGAATCGTCAAATTGAAAAGACCCTGACACCCTTATTTGAACAAGCCCAAAAAGCACAATAGCTCACTTACCAGGTTAAAGGATTCCACAGCTTAAAGGGCTTCATCAGCTGAACATCTTCACTTGGGTCATATTTGACAGGTTTAAGTTTTTGCGCTTTCTTTCGTAGCTCACCCGTGTGTTGATCTTCTGCTACAAAGTTGTAGCTGTTGGACTTTAACTGGGTAAATGCAATTTCTTGAATCGCAATTTTTTCAGGTATAACTGCCAAAGGCCCCGAAGTATCACGGCGTGTGGATAAGTTCTCTTCATCATACTTGATGAAATAAGACTGCCCTGCTTCTACGGTAAAATCGATATATTTCGGCTTTTGAAAATGATTAATGCCCAAAGGCCGACTACTCGATAAACGATAAGTCCCAGCGGGCAGTTCGACCCAATAGTAATGATTGTTCAGCAGGCTTGGAATGCGTTCTTTATTGATAAATAAACTCGATGCAACAATTTCTTGACGGTTCCATTTTGAGTCTGGACGGTACAGATAAACCATCGCCGCTTGTTCATGCTGGGGTTGGACACGCTGAAAATGCTGTCCTAATTTTTGATTGACCCATCCACCTACGCTAAACACCCCAATGCGATACTGCTCGACCATGCCTGGGTCATGTTCAAAATCAACCTCATGACTGAGGGTTGATGTTAATTCAGGTTGTTCAACTGTCGCTTTTCCATGACAACCCAAGAAAATTAAACTGCTTAAAAGCGTAATCGTCATTGCACGCATGACTATTCCTCACGGCATATTTTTATTTTGATACTGAATTTTTAGTTTTAATCTAGGCATCCCAGCCTATTGATGCAGAGTAGCATTCCCTCTTTTTTTTGAATATAAAAAAACGTGTGAAAACACTCGATTTTCACACGTTTCAGATGAATAACAACTTAAGCGGACTTTGAGTTAATCACTTTTAAATCAACTTTAGCTGTATCTTTCTGTTCGATTCTTGGTAAACGTTCGGGCTTAAATAATGGTGCAGCCTTGCCGTTAATCACGTCTTCATTCACCACAACCATGCCAACATCAGTACGACTTGGTAAATCATACATGGTTTCAAGCAGCGTATTTTCTAAAATAGAACGTAAGCCACGTGCACCCGTATTGCGGTCTAAGGCTTTTTTCGCCACAGCGCGCAGTGCTGAGTCTTCAAAAACCAGATCAACATTTTCCATATCAAACAAATGTTGATATTGACGTGTCAGAGCATTCTTCGGTTCAGTCAGAATTTGCATCAAGGCTTCTTCGTCCAACTCTTCCAAAGTCGCAATTACAGGTAAACGACCAATAAACTCTGGAATCAGACCAAATTTCACCAAATCGGTCGCTTCAACTTGACGGAACAAGTCAGACAATTTCTTGCCTTCATCTTTCTTCTTCACTTCAGCCGTGAAGCCAATTCCACCTTTTTCTTGACGCTGTTGTACGATTTTCTCAAGACCTGAGAATGCCCCACCACAGATGAACAAGATATTTGAAGTATCAATTTGAATGAATTCTTGCTGCGGATGCTTACGACCACCTTGAGGTGGAATAGAGGCAACCGTACCTTCGATCATTTTCAGTAAAGCTTGTTGCACGCCTTCACCCGACACATCACGCGTGATCGATGGGTTTTCAGACTTACGGGTAATCTTGTCGATTTCATCGATATAGATAATACCTTTTTGCGCTTTTTCTACATCATAGTCTGCTTTTTGTAGAAGCTTTTGTACAATGTTTTCAACATCTTCACCGACATAACCGGCTTCGGTAAGTGTCGTTGCATCAGCCATAGCAAAAGGAACATCGAGAAGACGCGCCATGGTTTGCGCAAGCAAGGTTTTACCCGAACCTGTTGGTCCTACTAATAAGATATTACTTTTTGCAATTTCAACAGCATCATCGTTTTTATGTCCACCATGTGTCGCTTTAAGGCGTTTATAGTGGTTATAGACAGCAACTGACAAGGTTTTCTTTGCCACATCTTGACCAATGACATATTGATCTAGTGCCGCACGAATCTCGTGAGGTTTAGGCAAGGGTTTTGCAGCCCAGTCACCCGACTCAACTTGTTGACTGGTTTGCACCAAGTCTAAGCATACGTCCACACATTCATTACAGATGTACGCGTCCTCGCCTGCAATCAGTTTCCCAACTTCAGACTGCGTTTTACCGCAAAATGAACAATGCTTTTGTCCTTGAGGATGTTCGGACATATTCACTCCAATTCTAAACTTTTAAAACTTATGGACGTTTAGATAACACTTCGTCCACGAGACCATACTCTTTTGCAGCTTGCGCTGTCATAAAGTTATCACGGTCAGTATCACGTGCCACAGTTTCATAGTCTTGACCACTGTGCTCTGCCATTAAACGGTTTAAACGTTCTTTAATGAACAGAATTTCACGTGCATGAATTTCAATATCAGATGCCTGACCACGGAAACCGCCTAACGGTTGGTGGATCATGACACGTGCATTTTCAAGGCAATAACGTTTACCCTTCGCACCTGCATTCAACAAGAAAGCACCCATTGATGCTGCTTGACCCATACAGTAGGTCACAACATCTGGTTTAATAAATTGCATGGTATCGTAAATCGCCATACCCGCAGTCACTGAACCACCTGGTGAGTTAATGTAAAGATGAATATCTTTATCTGGATTTTCCGCTTCTAAAAACAACATTTGCGCGACAATCAAATTCGCCATGTTATCTTCAACTTCACCAGTCATAAAAATGACGCGTTCACGCAAAAGACGTGAATAAATGTCAAATGAACGCTCACCGCGAGATGACTGTTCTACAACCATTGGAACTAAGGCATTATCGATAGTTGGAATATACATACGTTTACTTATTCCTAAATTTTTTGTTACTCAACTCATAGTCACAATATGAGGGATAATTGCTGAAAATGCAAAATATTCCCAAGTAAATAACAGATATTTTTTGCATAAGCTTTGTGAACGCAAGGCCTTTTACAAACCCAGATCACAATAAAAAAGGCGCTCAAAGCGCCTTTTTTACTTTAGCTAAACTTAGCCTTGTTGACGAGCTTGTTGCTCTTTCAATAAGTCTTCGTAGCTTACAGCAGTATCGGTTACTTTAGCAGATGCTAAGATGTGATCAACCACTTGGTCTTCTAACACAACAGCTTCGATTTGCGAACGTTGTTGTTTGTCATTTTTGAAGTATTCAATCACTTCAGCTGGATCTTCATAAGAAGAAGCCATGTCTTCGATGTAAGCATCAACACGTGCTTGATCTACTTCAATTTTAGCATCAGCTAAAACTTTGCTTACCAGTACGCCTAATTTTACAGATTTTTCAGCTTGTTCTTTGAATAATTCATCTGGAAGCATGCTTGAGTCAAATGCTTTCGCACCTTGAGCACCAAACTGCTGAGTGAACTGTTGAATCATTTGTTGACGTTGACGGTCAACTTCTTGAGCAACCATAGACGCAGGAAGTTCAACTTCGTTTGCAGCTACAAGCGCATCAAAAGCTGCACCTTTCACTTGATTACGCAAACCATTTTTCACTTCACGTTCCATGTTTTTACGAACGTCAGCTTTTAACTTCTCAATGCCTTCTTCTTCAGTTAAACCGAAGATTTTAAGGAATTCAGCGTCAATTTCTGGAAGTTTTTGTTTTTCAACAAGCTTCACAGTGATTTTGAATTGAGCTGATTTACCAGCAAGGTTTTCAGCTTGGTAGTCTTCAGGGAAAGTTACATCGATAACTTTCTCTTCGCCTTTCTTCATACCAACGATGCCGTCTTCGAAGCCAGGGATCATACGACCTGAACCTAAAACAAGTTTAAAGTCTTCTGCAGAACCGCCTTCAAACTTTTCACCGTCTACTGAACCTTCAAAGTCGAAAGTGACTTGCATGTCTTTTTTAGCCATGCCTTTCGTTTCAGCCCAAGAAGCACGTTGCTTCTGAAGGTTTTCGATCATTTGATCAACATCTTTGTCGTTTACTTCAGATGCTTTACGTTCAACTTCTAAACCATCAAATTTCACGTTAACTTCTGGATAAACTTCAACAGTCGCTTCGTATACAAGCGCATCGTCTTTTAATTCAGATTTTTCAATGTTTGGCATGCCAACAGCATTGATTTTTTCTTGTTGGATCGCTTCAAATACTGTGTCACGAATAATGTCGCTTACGACTTCTTGGTAGATACCCGCGCCATATTCACGACGAACAACATTTACTGGCACTTTACCTGTACGGAAGCCGTTGATCTTCACAGTTTTAGCCGTGCGTTTTAAGCGAGCTTCGAACTGCTCGTTAACACGGCTCGTCGGTACAGATACATTTAAACGACGGGTAACACCCGAAACCGCTTCAGAAGTTACTTGCATGGCTTCCTCAATCTTTTGGTAAGAACAATTTTAAAAAGTGCCACATTATATGACAACATTGAACGATATACAAAACACCCGATTGAAACCACATATTTTTTCTTCATTTATCGTTTTTTATTTTGAATATTTTTAAATCGCTACTGATTAAGCGCAAAGTATTATATTTTTTATGTCTTTTTGTTGCAAATGATAAATATTACCATTAATATTTGCAACAACTTTGATCGCTTTTTTCAATTTTTTTCTCGTCCATCATTGGAACTCTAGTTATGAGTAAGTTTAATTTACACCCTCTTTCATTGGCATTGCTTGGGGCAATCACCACTCCTGTTTTCGCAGAAACAACAACTGAAGATTCATCTACCCATCAGCTGTCCACCATTGTGGTTTCAGCTGCTGGTTTTGAACAAGATATTAAAAATGCACCAGCTTCAATTAGCGTGGTCACGAAAGAAGATATTGAAAAGAAAAATGCAACCAGCATTGCAGACCTATTAGCTGATATTCCAGGTATCGATATTCGTGATGGTATTGGAAAAACCTCTGGTTTGAATATTAAAATGCGTGGTTTAGGCAATGACTATAGCCTGATTTTAATTGATGGTCGTCGTCAAACGACTTCTTCAGATGTCACACCAAATGGTTTTAGTGAATCCTCAAATGGCTTTTTACCACCGTTATCATCGATTGAGCGTATTGAAGTCATTCGTGGACCAATGGCAACACGCTATGGCTCAGAAGCCATGGGTGGTGTCATCAATATTATTACCAAAAAAATTAGTAATGAATGGAATGGCAATGCCACAGTCAGTGGCAATGTCATGGAGCATGGCGGCGAAGCCGACTCATGGAAAACCAGTGTTGTTGTAAATGGTCCAATTATTCAAGATAAACTAGGAATCCAATTACGCGGTTCTTATTTAGACCGTCAAAAATCTGAACGTATTCCTGGAACGTCAGGTCGTGACCCGCGTCCAAGTGAAGCAGATACCTATGATGTAGGTGGAAAACTAGCATTTAATCTGAATGATCAAAATACTTTCTGGATTGATGGTTTCCATTCAAGCCAAACCTATAAAAATGATGATAACCGTTTAGGTACACTTGATACGCCAGCACGTGCTTCTGGTTATAAAGATGAATTGGAATTTAAACGTGACCAAATCTCTGCTGGTCATGATGGCGACTATAGCTTTGGTAAATGGACCTCGTACATCAGCCAAACTCAAACTGAAACGATTGGACGTACAATCCCTCGTAATACTTTCCCAGGTAATGCTTCAGCTGGACAAGATAGAACTTTAAAAAATACTGATTTTGTTGCTGACTCTCATGTGGTTCTACCGATTGCGGATCATAAGCTAACAGTTGGTGCTGAATATAAAGAAGCTGAAATTGCTGATGACATTGCAGGTATTGGCGCTAAATTTAAAAAAGACTCTTTTTCTGTATATGCAGAAGATGAGTGGCGCATTTTAGATAATCTTGGTTTTACTCTAGGTGGTCGTTATGAAGACCATTCAGGCTTCGGTGGCCAATTCAGTCCACGCGCTTACTTAGTTTGGAATACGAATGATCATCTCACTTTTAAAGGTGGTGTTAGCACAGGTTATAAAGCCCCTTCCGCTAAAGATCTTCATAATGGCATTATTAGTATATCTGGACAAGGCACATCTTTTAATATTGGTTCTCCAGACTTAAAACCAGAAGAATCAATTAACTATGAACTTGGATTCAATTATAATAATGGTAATTTAGACCTTACCACCACTGCATTTTTTAACAAAATTGATAACTTAATTACTGACGGACCAGAATTACTGAATTGTTTCTCTACCGTAAATCCGAATGCTCCAGGCTGTGTGAGTTATGGTTCACATATCACTCAAGCCAGCTTTGCTCAAAAAATCAATGCAAACGAGGCAGAAACTAAAGGCGTTGAGCTTAGCTTAAAATATACCATCATTCCTGAGTGGGATATCAAAGCAGCATATACCTACATGGAATCAGAAATTACCAAAGGTGAAAACAAAGGTTCTTATCTGAATAACGTACCTAAAAATGCCTTTAATATGACGTCAACATGGCATATTAATGAAGCCCTTGATTTATGGTTACAACATGAATATAAATCAGAACGTAAGCGTTATAGTACTGTTCAAACAGCAGGTGATTCCGCGATTATTTACAATGCAACAAACAATAAATTAAAGGGTTACAACCTTTTCAATCTGGGTGCCAGCTATGTTGTGAATGATCAGCTCCGTTTTAACGGTGCAGTCAATAACTTGCTAGATAAAGATTTTACAAGCAATGGCACTTATATTGATGCCAATGGTAATCCTGCTTCTTATTACGACTACATGGTCATTAGTTCAGGCATGTCTGGTACATATCTACCAGGTCGTAACCTTTGGTTATCTGTTTCTTACGACTTCTAAAATTGCAGTATAGAGAACCCTGCTGCGGCAGGGTTCTCTTCATACATACCAAATATAGATCCAACATAATTTCTACATATTCTTTTGAGATACGCCTTTAAAATTGGCTTGAAAAAAGTAAATTTTAAATTCCAATAATATTATAAAAATATAATCTAATTTTCCAATTTAAATAAAAATCAAAAACTTAAAACCAGTTTATTACATTATTACATTTGTTTTTTATGCATGAATAGCTCTAAGCATCGACAATTCCAATGTAATAGTTATGCTACAAAAAATAAGAATCATTATTATTCGCATACTAATTTACAACGCTAGAACTAGATTCGTTATGGCCTTCATCAAAACACGTAAAAAGCTGGTTTCTTCAGCAATCGCTTCAACACTTTCAGTGGTTGCAGTCAATGCTGTTGCGCAAGATCAAATCGCGCAATTAGAAACAATTCACACGGAAGCGGCAGCAGAACAAAGTTTGAAAGTAGACAAATCTGCAAACAGCAAGTTCGTTGCTCCCCTACTCGACACACCAAAGTCAGTGTCGGTTATTTCTAAACAGTTGATTGAAGACACTCAAGTTACAACTTTAAGTGATGCTTTACGCACAGTACCTGGTATCACACTTGGTGCAGGTGAAGGTGGTAACCCAAATGGTGACCGTCCATTTATCCGTGGTTATAACTCTGAAAGTTCAATGTACGTAGACGGTGTACGTAACTCTACTTCTCAAAACCGTGAAATGTTTGCGATTGAGCAAGTTGAAATTACCAAAGGTTCTGCATCTGCTATGGGCGGTGCAGGTACAACTGGTGGTAGCATCAACATGATTTCTAAAGTTGCAAAAAAAGGTGACTTTTTAGAAGGTTCTGTGGGTGCAGGAACGGATGATTACCAACGTATTACTTTAGACGGTAACAAAGATTTTGGTAATGGTATTGCTGCTCGTGTTGCCGTAATGGGTCACCACAACGACAAAGCGGGTCAAGAAGATGGTACTGAATATGCACGTGCAGGTATTGCGCCAAGTATTACTTTTGGTCTAGACAGCGGCACGCGTGCAACTTTAAGCTACTACTACCTCAAAACTGATGACACCCCTGATTCAGGCATTCCATATAACAACCCTTTTGCAGCCACAAATGCAAAAGCGGGTCTAAATGGTAATGGTAAGCCTATTGATGTTGAACAAGGCATGTATTATGGCTGGAAAGATCGTGATTTCCAAAAACAAGAAAATCAATCAGGAACGATCAAGCTTGAACATGATCTTACTGATAATTTAACCATTAGTAATACTGCTGTTTATAACAAATCTAAAAATGACTACCTTTGGACAAATCCAGATGATTCAAAAGGTAACTTTTATAGTGCTACAGGGGCTTTAACAGGAAATGTTTGGGCACGTACAAACTCACGTGTCGCCGATACTGATACCTTTACAGACCAATTGGCTTTAACAGGTAAATTTAATACAGGTCGCTTAAAGCACAACTTTAACTTAGGTGCTGAGTATTCAGACCAAGAAACGGATCGTACCCAATATATTATTGATGGTTTGACCTCGACAGGTACTGCGAATAGCTCATGTAATGCAGCTGCTATTGCTTCAGGCTGGTGTACTTCTGTACAAAACCCTAATCGTGGTCCATGGACAGGCAGCATCAGTACCGAAGGCGCTGACCGCTATAACATTGAAAATAAAAACAAATCAGTTTACTTCCTAGATAGCATTGAATTTAGCCCGCAATGGATTTTAGATTTAGGTCTTCGTTGGGATGACTATTCTGCGAAGCAGACCATGACGTATGGTGCGCGTAATAGTGCTGTATTAGGCAACCCAACAGCAACACCACCTGTACTACCAACCGCTAAAGCTGGCGATCAAGTAACGATTAAAAATGACTCTGATTTTGTCAACTACCAAGTCGGCTTAGTCTACAAACCAGTCGAAAATGGCTCGATCTATGCAAGTTATGCAACATCATCAAATCCAGTTGGTGTGGATGGTGGTGATGGTTCAGAAGGTATTACTGCTGCTATTCAGAACTTAAAACCTGAAGAAGTCCGTACTATGGAACTGGGAACTAAATGGGATGTCTTGAATGACAAACTTAATTTAACTGCAGCCATTTTCCGTACCGAAAAAACCAATACACGTGCAACAACTGATGACGGTACAACCAAAAATATCGGTGAAACACGTGTTGATGGTATCGAACTTGGTGTGAACGGTAACATTACGGACAAATGGGCTGTATCTGCGGGTTATACTTATTTAGACAGTGAACTCATTGATGGTGGTTTCGAGAATATAGGAACATCTGCAGCACCAATTTATATTACGAACCGAAGCAACGGTAACCAAGTTCAAAACGTTGCTAAAAACTCTGCAACACTTTGGACTACTTACCAAGTCATGCCACAGTTAACTTTAGGTGCTGGCGCAATTGCGATGGACAAAGTCTATGGCAATGCAACAAATACCAAATGGGTACCAGGCTACGTTCGCTACGATGCTATGGCACGCTACAACGTAAACAAAAATGTTGATCTTCAGTTAAATGTCAACAACTTGACTGATACACGTTACTTTACTAAAGCTTTTGCTTCTCACTATGCAACTGAAGCTGAAGGTCGTAGCGCAGTACTGTCTCTAAACTTCAAATACTAAGTTTATAACTAAAATCTCTCTTCATCCTGAGATTTGATAAAAATAGCCTCTCATTGAGGCTATTTTTATATATGCTTAAAGACTAAATAGATCTTTCATTTTCAGCAGGTCATGTTGTGATCCATCATATTCCCAATGTTTTAAACAAAGAACAGGTACAATACTTTCGCAGTGAAATGACAAAAGTCGAGTGGGTTGATGGTAAAAAAACCACAGGATCACTCTCAAAAAATGTAAAACAAAATCAACAGCTACCTGAAGATCACCCTCTCACGCAACACTTAGGCAATATCATCCTAGAAGCGCTTGGACAACATCCACTCTTTATATCCTCTGCCCTACCTTTAGATATTTTGCCACCGTATTTTAACCGCTATGAACAGGGCGAAACTTTTGGCTTCCATGTGGACAATGCCATTCGCTGGGTAGCCGGAAGTAAAGATCGGATTCGTACTGATGTATCCTGCACTGTTTTTCTAAGCGAACCTGAAGAATATGAGGGTGGCGATTTGGTGGTAGAAGACACCTATGGCTATCATGAAGTGAAACTACCTGCGGGTGATATGATTTTATATCCATCTACCAGCGTGCATGAGGTAACACCAGTAACCTCAGGCTGCCGTGTCGCTTCGTTCTTTTGGGTTCAAAGTATGATTCGAGATGATGCTGACCGTCATATCTTATTTAATCTTGATCAAACCATTCAAAACCTACGTGTACAACTCGGTGATCAACATCAAGAAGTGGTCAAGCTCACCAGTCTGTATCATAACCTGATGCGCAAATGGGCTGAACTGTAAAACAATAATCCCAGCTCAACGTTAACTACTGTAGCAACTGGACCGTTCCATGACATCAAAAACTGTTTTGCCTCCACTCACCCAAATTCTGGCCTCATTGCAAACGATTGCAGACTATGAAATTGAGGCAGAAAAGCATCTACCTGAGATGGTCTGGCACTATTTGCAAGGTGGCGCTATGGATGAGATCAGTGTTCGGAATAACCTCGCTCAGTTCCAAAATCTTCACTTAATACCACGCATGTTAAGAGATCTCACTCAAGGCAATACGAGCTGTGAAATCTTAGGACAAAGCTTTCCACATCCTATTTTTGTGGCACCGATTGGTCATCAACAGCAGTTTCATCCTGAAGCAGAAGCAGCAACCGCACTGGCAGCGGAAGTACTCGGTAGCAATATGATTTTGAGTACCTTTACCAATACCGACATGCGCGCATTCAAACCAGAGAATCCCTTCAAATGGTTCCAACTGTACTGGCAAGGTGACCGCGATAAGTCTTTGGCTTTGCTTAAGCTCGCTGAGGCACAAAACTTCACCGCAATTGTGATCACTGTGGACTCACCACATACAGGTATCCGTGACCGAGAGCGTCGTGCTTTCTTTCACCTCCCTGAAAATATGCAGCATCCGCACACTCCTACCCATATTCCACTGCCTGAACTGCAAGAAGGCGATCATCCCGTGTTTAATGGGCTAATGAAAATTGCTCCGACATGGGACGACATCGCATGGATGGTTCAACAGACTGATTTACCCATCCTGTTAAAAGGCATCGTCAGTCCACTCGATGCACAACTGGCCATTCAACAGGGCATACAAGGCTTAATTGTGTCTAACCACGGCGGTCGTGTTTTAGATACCTGTATTCCGCCACTGAAAGCCTTGCAACTCATCAAAAAAGCAGTTCCGCATGACTTCCCTCTTTTATATGATGGCGGTATTCGTCGCGGCTCAGATGTATTTAAGGCGATTGCTTTAGGTGCTTCCGCGGTTTTAGTTGGACGACCATGTATTTATGGTCTTGCCACTGCAGGTGCCTTAGGCGTTGCCCATGTGCTTAAAATCTTAAAAGAAGAGTTTGAGATCACCATGGCGTTGATGGGTACTGCAACCCTGGCAGATATACAGCCAGATATGCTCATAGAGTTCTCATAATCTTTTCAAAAACGCGAATGAAATAAACCAAATTCGTAAAATGAAGAAAAAGATTAAACACATCTCAAAAATACACGGAAATATTTCCCCTATATATCAAATTAAAGGGAAATATTTTTTCAGATACGACTAAAAGCCATAAAAAAAGAAAAATCTTTTCGACCGAACTGGATTAAACTCTTAAATATAACGTTACAAGGTTACTCACGGTAAATCTAAGTCGTATCAAATATTTACGTTTACAAACACCCTGAAGACTCCCTTGTAAATAGAGACCATAGACACAATCTATATTCAGTAGTAGGTTGCTTTTTATTACCCACTCAAATGCAACCCGTACTATGTAAGGAGTTACCTCATGATGTTGGCTGATCCAAGTAAAAAATATCGTCGCATGTATCAACGTGTTGACTTGCCAGACCGTCAATGGCCAAACAACGAAATTACAAAAGCGCCTATTTGGATGAGTACTGACCTGCGTGATGGTAACCAAGCAATTTTTGAACCGATGGACATGGAACAAAAATTTAAAATGTTCCAAATGTTGGTGAAAATTGGATTCAAGAATATTGAAATCGGTTTCCCTTCAGCCTCTCAAATTGACTTTGACTTTACCCGTAAATTAATCGAAGAAAATCACATTCCAGATGATGTGTATATCGAAGTGTTAGTTCAAGCACGTGATCATTTGATCCAGCGTACCTTTGAGTCTTTAGCGGGTGCAAAACGTGCCATCGTGCATATTTATAATTCCAATGCACCAACCTTCCGCCAAAAAGTCTTAAATGTCGATGTTGCAGGTGCGAAGCAATTAGCAGTCAATGCAGCCAGCAAAGTCAAAGAATATGCAGCGCAATATCCTGAAACGGAGTGGGTGTTCCAATACAGCCCAGAGTGTTTCTCTGCAACCGAATTAGAAGTTGCAAAAGACGTGTGTGATGCAGTTACCGAAATTTGGGAAGCATCGCCAACCAATAAAGTGATTTTAAACTTACCTGCTACGGTTGAAGTTTCGACACCGAATGTTTATGCAGACCAAGTTGAATGGATGCACCGCAACATTGCTCGTCGTGATGGCGTGATTATCTCTGTACACTGTCACAATGACCGTGGCTGTGGGATTGCTGCATCAGAATTGGCCATTATGGCCGGTGCAGACCGTGTCGAAGGTTGTGTGTTTGGTAATGGCGAACGCACAGGTAACGTCGATGTCGCTGCGATTGCTTTGAATATGTACTCTCAAGGTGTTGCGCCAAACTTAGATTTTTCAAATATCAATGAAATTATTGCAACGGTAGAAGAATGCACGGGCTTGCCTGTTCACCCTCGCCACCCTTATGCAGGCGACTTGGTCTTCACAGCATTCTCTGGTTCGCATCAAGATGCCATTAAAAAAGGTTTCGAGTTCCAAAAGAACGAAGAAATTTGGGATATGCCATACTTACCAATCGACCCGAAAGACTTGGGCCGCGACTATGATGCTGTGATTCGCGTCAACTCACAGTCAGGTAAAGGTGGTATTGCTTACTTGTTAGAAGCCAATTACAGCGTAGTATTGCCACGTCGTATCCAAATTGAATTCTCTCAAACTGTACAAAAACGTACCGATGAAGAAGGCACTGAAATTACCGCACAAGAAATTTGGAAATTGTTCAAAGAAACTTATGTGGACACCAAAGACACGCATTACTCGACCAAAAACTACCGTTTGTATGACAACAACGGTAAGCAAGTCGTTGAGCTTGAAGTTGAAGTGAATGGTGAAACTCAGCAATTACGTGGCGAAGGCAATGGTCCAATCTCTGCAATGTTGGATGCTTTACAGTTACCAATTGATGTCTTGAGCTACGAAGAGCGTGGTATTAGCTCTGGGGCAAATGCTAAAGCCTTGGCTTTGGTTGAGTTACAAGTCAAAGGTACAGGTAAATCAGCCTTCGGTGCCGGTATTCATGACAACATTGTGACCTCATCGATTGAAGCTATTATTGCTTGTACCAACCGCTTAATTGATCAAGGTGTGTTAAGCACAGATCAAGTGATTGCTGCTGCGGTATAAGTATTAGCAATAATAATTAGCACTAAAATGACTTTAGAAGGATACCCTCAAGTGGTATCCTTTTGTTTATTAACCCCAAAGATTTAAGGCGAATTATTCCTGTGTCTTTTCCTGCTGACTCCGTGGGTATCGTTAGTCCACAAAAGTTTACTTTTGAAGAGCCCTTAGAGCTCGAATGCGGTCGTATTCTCCCTCGTTATGAACTGATGGTTGAAACCTATGGTGAGCTCAATGCAGATAAATCCAATGCGATTTTAATTTGCCATGCGCTATCGGGTCATCATCATGCTGCGGGTTACCATCATGCTGACGATAAAAAACCGGGTTGGTGGGACGCCTGTATTGGCCCAGGTAAAGCGATTGATACTTCAAAGTTTTTCGTGGTTGCACTGAACAATATTGGGGGCTGTAGCGGTTCAACAGGGCCAACTTCGCCAAACCCTGAAAATGATAACCGTCCTTATGGTCCTGACTTTCCTTTAGTCACCGTCCGTGACTGGGTTAAAACCCAAGCTATTTTATCCGATCATTTGGGCATTCAAGTCTGGAGTGCGGTGATTGGCGGTTCGCTGGGGGGTATGCAAGCCTTGCAATGGTCGGTTGATTATCCTGACCGTTTGCAAAAATGCGTGATTATTGCCAGTGCACCGAAACTGTCTGCTCAGAATATTGCCTTTAACGAAGTCGCACGTCAGTCCATTTTGTCTGATCCAGACTTCCATGATGGTCGCTATCTTGAAAATGACAGCTATCCAAAACGTGGCCTAATTTTGGCACGCATGGTCGGTCATATTACCTACCTGTCTGAAGAAGCCATGAAACAAAAATTTGGCCGCGACTTAAAGTCAGGCAAATTTATGTACGGTTTCGATGTCGAATTCCAAGTCGAAAGCTATTTGCGCTATCAAGGTGAACAATTTAGCCGTAATTTTGATGCCAACACTTATCTAATTATGACCAAAGCTTTGGATTATTTTGATCCTTCGCGTGAGTATGAACAGTCTTTAGTTAAAGCCATGTCACAGACCAAATGTCAGTTCCTTGTGGTGTCCTTTACCACCGACTGGCGTTTTACCCCGCAACGTTCACAAGAAATTGTGGATGCGCTGATCACCAACCACAAACCGGTGAGCTATTTAGATATCGATGCTGAACAAGGCCATGACTCATTCCTGTTCCCGATTCCTTTGTATGTAAAAGCATTACGTGCATTTCTGGGCGGTTCTGAACACCTTCAAGCAACTCAGGAGGCTGTGTAATGCGTATTGATCATCAACTGGCAGAAAAATGGATCAAACCTGACTCTAGCGTACTCGATTTGGGTTGTGGTGACGGTGAATTACTGGCTCATATGAGCAAAAAGCACAATATTCGCGCATATGGACTGGAAATTGATCAAGAAAAGATTGCAATTGCGGTCGGTCGCGGGTTAAATATTATCCAACAAGACTTAAACTTGGGTTTAAGCCGCTTTGCAGACCAGTCTTTTGACTATGTCGTTATGGCACAAGCCTTGCAGGCGGTAGATGCACCAGATGTTTTATTACGTGATATGGTGCGCGTAGGTAAACAGGCGATTATTACATTTCCGAACTTTGCCCATTGGAAGACCCGTTCTTTCTTGGCGCTGAAAGGAATGATGCCCGTTTCTGAAGCTTTGCCGTACATGTGGTATAACACACCCAATATCCACTTATGTACTTTCCGTGATTTTGAAGCACTTTGTGCGGAAAATAACATCAGAATTATTAATCGACTCGCTGTAAATGGGGATCAACAAGATAGTTTACTCAGTAAACGTCTCCCGAATTTGTTTGGTGAAGTCGCAATTTATCGAGTGAGCGCTCTATGAAAAAACTATTCTTAAGCACGACACTACTGGTTGGACTTTTGAGCATTCAAGCTCATGCAGATTATGTTTCCCCAACCACGTCTGTTGCGAGTCAAGCTGCACAATATTCTGTTATGGATATCAATAGCTTAATTAAAGCGGCAAAAGCAGGTCAGCCTGCTGCGCAGTTCTATCTTGCAACCAAGTATCAACAAGGTAAAGACATCTCTGCAGATGAACGACAGGCCTTTGCTTGGTACAAAGCCGCTGCAGATCAAGGTCTTTCGGCTGCTCAGCTGAATGTTGGTCGTATGCTTGCAGATGGCCTAGGCACCAAAAAAGATGAATCTTTAGCACGTCAATACTTTGAAAAAGCAGCCAGCCGTGGTGATAACCGCGCAAGCTTTAACTTGGCGATGATGGAAGAGCAAAAGAAAAACTACATGGGTGCTTACCAATGGTATGAGCTTTCAACCCGTGATGGCATGCTGGACAATAAAGTGATTACACTTTCTGAAGGCAAAAAAACAGCCTTGGCGGCAAACTTAACACAAGATCAAATTCGTCAAGCACGTGATCGTGCAGACAAGTGGATTCAAGCTCAGTAAGTCTAATTCCAAGATATCTTACTAGATCCAAAAACCGACTTATAATTAAGTCGGTTTTTTGTTAGTTTTAAAAATATAATTTTTTAAAACTGAATTCTAGACTATCTCATGAGTAACGTTGACGCTGCTATATTCAAAGCTAAGCTTGAACTTGAAACTATCACACCTGAAGAAATTCAAGAATGGGCTAGTGCGACTTTAGAAACAGACTCATCCAATGATCTAGCATTAGAAATATGTTTTTTATCAAAACCAGAAGAAGTTATAACGTACTTTAAAAAGATATCTAAAAATATTTTTTCTGTGACTTTAACAGATGAGATAATCAATGATCTATTGAAGGATTATATAAACAAAAACTTAAGTTTATTTCCAATCAAAGAGGCTCAACACCCTTTGATTCAAAAACTCTTACACTTCACAAATGTGATCGAAAATAAAGATCTCTTTGATTTATTGAACTATTATGATGACCAATTTTACCTTAGTTCAGAAGGCTATACCTCTTCTACACCAGATATTGTATTTCAAGATTTCATCAATGATTTAAAAAACTTCTTA
Source organism: Acinetobacter sp. (assembly GCF_036666595.1). Classification (GTDB taxonomy): domain Bacteria; phylum Pseudomonadota; class Gammaproteobacteria; order Pseudomonadales; family Moraxellaceae; genus Acinetobacter. Next base: position 127,860 of record NZ_JAVWVO010000005.1, read on the forward strand.
TCTAACTCAGATTAAATCAGAATTCTAAATAGATTTATGATTCACTTATGAATAACGACAATATATATCTATTCTACTTATAGAATCCGTTAAAATAGCCATCACTATTCAAAATCAGAGCAATTGAAATGTCTGTACAAGATTGGTTATCCCAAAGTACTTTAGTCCTCGCAAGCAATAACAAAGGTAAAATTGCGGAATTTGAAAAATTGTTTGCAGAACTCAACTTGCCTGTTGAAGTGATTGCTCAAGGTAAATTGAACATTGAAGATGCCATTGAAGATGGTCTGAGCTTTGTCGAAAATGCGATTATTAAAGCACGCCATGCTTCTAGAATTTCAGGAAAACCAGCCATTGCAGATGACTCTGGGATTTGTGTCCCAGTTTTAGGTGGTGCACCGGGGATTTACTCTGCGCGTTATGCAGGTGAACATGGCGATGATGCTGCCAATAACCAAAAGCTATTAGCTGAGCTCAAGCCACTGCGTAAAGACGGTCAAGCGATTGAAGGCATGTTTGTATGCGTTTTAGCGTTAGTACAACATGCCGATGATCCTCTCCCGCAAATTTTCCAAGGCATTTGGAAAGGTGAAGTACTAGAGGCTGCTCGTGGTGAAAATGGTTTTGGTTATGACCCACTGTTCTGGTTACCCGAGTTAGGGCTTTCAAGTGCAGAAATGAGTAAAAAAGAAAAAAATAAAATCAGCCATCGTGGTCAAGCGATGCAACTGTTTAAAGCCAGTTTAGAACAATAAAAACTAAGCTGCGCAATGTTGCCCCTTCTCCCCTCGGGGAGGACGGTGGCGAAAGATTTTCTATATTCTCCTCTATCACCCTTGCGCAGCACTATGCATTTCTAGCTAAAAGTGAGTGCTTAAATCACAGCGAATACATGCAGCAATAAACCATAAATACTCACCACGACACAGCTGATGATCGTACCTGAAGCAATGTATTTTGCCGACATGCCTGTACCCTGATAATGCGTTTCCAAAGCCACAATATTGGCTGCTGGCGGTAAACAGAACAATAAGAACATCACGCCAATATATTGTTCAATATTAGGAATAGCGAGATAACGATAACTCAGCCCACACAACACCACGCCACATGCTAATTTTAACAAAGCCGTCTGACTACTTTGCCACAAGTCCGCTTTATCAACTTTGGTGTGCCTTAACCACATGCCCAATACACACATGCCAGAGAAGCTCATACCAAATTTGGCTGCACTATAAACCACATCAATCAGATCATGCTGTGACCAATGTTGCACCCCAACGAAACGAAAAATAAGGGCCAACATCAAAGCAATCATGGGTGGAGCACAGAGCACTTTTTTTAAAATAAATGAAAAAGCTAACGGTGTTTGGCTCACAGCTGTCACTGCCCAGAGATTGCCAAAAATAGAGCCACCGATATATAAGGCCACCATTGCTGGACTAATTTTTGTGCCAAACAACGCAATCGCAAAAGGAAAGCCTAACCATGCCATATTGACATAACTAAAACATAGGGCGCTTAATTTATTCTTTGAAAAATAGAGGAAAAAGTAAAATAAGAGCACTGCCACGACAAAACTGAATAGCATCAGACTAAAGCTACCAGCCTGATAAAACACCATGTTGTAGACAATAACAATCGGAATAAAGCAACGCGCTAAAAGACTTGAAAAGCCAGTTTTCAACCGTGCTGCCAAAGGAGTAGATGCAAGCAATAAACCACTAAGAAAGGCCAACAGAGGGAGCAGCAACGTCACTTCAATATCCTTGAAATTTCACCGAATCATCATAACACTGCTTTTTCTCAAAATCTGTGCGAAGCAATCCTTTTGTCTTGAAATTGAAACATCATCGTCACCGCAATGTCACACAAGCCTGTTGATATAGGGAAAACGAAAATGATGAGGATCTACCCATGGCGGGATTATCAATTTGGCACGTACTAATTTTTGCAATTGTGGTTATTCTTCTTTTTGGTACAGCCAAACTTAAGAACTTAGGCAAAGATGTCGGCGGTGCGGTGAAAGACTTTAAAAAGTCGATCCGTGATGAGGATGCTGAAACAGCTCAGCTCAATGAACCACGCACCTTAGAACATCAAAATAACAACACAACCAACTCAACCGTCAAACATTAAGTCATTGGAGTTTTGCGATGCTCAATATCGGCATGACAGAGCTTTTGGTGTTTGGCATTATCGCACTATTGGTTCTTGGACCAGAGAAATTACCTGAAGCGGCGCGCTTTGCGGGCAAGTGGTATGGCAAAGTCAAACGCATGGTCAGTAATGTGCAAAATGACATTGACCGTGAGCTACGTATGTCTGAATTACGTGAGCAAATGCAAAATGAAATGAAGCGAATTCAGGAGCTTGAACAAAAGATGCAAGCTCAGATGCAACACATACAACAACAAAATATTTTGGCAAATGAAAAACACCAAGAAACTGCCACACTCGATAATAAAAATATCTCCCATACTTATCAGTATGTGAATCAAAAGGCACCTGTATTACTGACACTTCAGCCTATGAAACACAAGTCATCTGTAGATTCGGTACCTTATTTAGGCTGTGTTCAAAATAGCTTTGAACCGATGCGGGAGGCTGTATGAAATCTAACAACTTAAGCCCTGTAGTGACGCAAGACTCAGAGCAACTGCTGCTTGAAGAAATGCCGATTACTAAGCACTTGATCATCTTAAGAGGTCATTTATTTAAAATCGTCGGTTTAATTCTCATTTTGTTTTTTTGTTTATTGCCTTTTGCCAATCATAGCTACCAAATGCTATCTGAACCCTTACGAGCACAACTTCCAATTAGCTCATCTATGATTGCAACGGATGTTACCGCCACCTTTATGGCACCATTTAAACTGAACTTTTTTGTGGCTCTCATGCTGGCCATGCCTTTTATCATTTATCAGCTTTGGGCTTTTGTAAAACCTGCGCTATACGAAAAAGAAAAATCACTCGCAACCCCCCTTTTGATTGGTAGTATTGCTTTGTTTTATGCTGGTGTGGCTTTTGCTTATTTCATTGCGCTGCCATCCATTTTGCACTTTTTTATCAGTGTTTCCCCTGACACTGTGGCCCCCATGACAGACATCAACAGCTATCTCAGTTTCTGTCTAAAACTGTTTTTGGTTTTTGGCTTAACATTTGAAATTCCTATTGTTACCTTGATACTCATCTTGATTGGGGTGGTGAGCACACAACAATTGGTTGAAAAACGAAAATTCATTATTGTCGGCTGTTTTTTTGTTGCAATGTTTGTGACCCCACCTGATGCTCTTTCGATGATTATGCTCGCGATACCGATGTGGCTTTTATTTGAGATTGGTCTCTTTTTTGGAAAACTGATTGAAAAAAAGCGAGCGGCTGAAGCTTAAACTCCACAATTGAAAACAATGAGCAGGCAAAATTGCCTGCTTTTTTTATGGCTAAATGTGCTACCGATCATTTCATGTTTTTGACATATAAACTTCACCACGCTGTCATATTGACGCTTTACCTTGTTTGTAACTTTCTAAAAACGACCAAGCAAAGACGCTAGGAAAACTTATGACTGAGCAAATGCCTTTTAACGACGATTATGATAGTAATAATTCGGGGAATGCTGAATTTTCAGAACTGTTTAATAAAAAAATTACACGTCGTGATTTAATCACCAAAACTGCAGGTGGTGCTGTTGCACTTACATTAGCAGCGTCTTTGACGGGCTGTGGTGGTGACGACAATAACGACTCGACACCCACAACACCAGTTACACCAGATAAAAACCAAACGCCAAGTTCACTAAAGTTTAAAGCCGTAAATAAAAACGTGTTGGATCAAGTTAGCGTTCCAGAAGGCTATGAGGCACGTGTTCTATATGCGCTTGGTGACCCGATTTCTAATGGACTCACAGAATGGGACGAAAATAATATTCCAACAGGTGCTTCATTTGTTCGTCGTTCTGGCGAATGTCATGACGGTATGACTTTCTTTGGCATGACCAATAGCCGCTTCGATGCAAACCAATCAGACTCAGGTCTATTGGTTATGAATCACGAATATGTCGATGACAAAAAAATTCTACACCCTGCTGTTAATACAATTAATGCAGCAGTTCGCTCAGAAGATGAAGCACTCCGTGAAATTAACTGTCACGGTGTTTCAGTGATTGAACTGAAAAAAGACAGCAAAACGCAACTGGTAGGCATCAATAAATCTTCTGTGTTTAATCGCCGTGTTACCGCTGCTTCACGTATTGAATTTACTGGTCCAGTGAAAGGTAGCAACCTAGTTAAAACCAAGTTCAGCCCAAATGGCGATTTCGGTTTAGGCACCATCAACAACTGTGGTAATGGCTATACTCCTTGGGGCACCTATCTAACTACAGAAGAAAACTTTAACCAGTATTTCTCGCGTGATGACATTGGTCGTGATGCCAATAGCATTGTGGCATTAGACCGCTACAAAATTCCTGCGGCAAGCTCATACAAATGGCATACCGTCAAAGCCACTGAAGACTCACGTACAAATGATATTAAAGACCTTAATATCCAAGATATCTATGACCGATGGTTAACCAAAGTATCGGGTGCTGAAGCAAAAGATGACTTCCGTAACACGACAAATACCTTTGGCTGGATTGTTGAGATTGATCCTTTTAATGGCAGTCACACCCCTGTTAAACGCACCGCACTCGGTCGTTTTGCACACGAAGACTGTCGTGCAAGCCGTGCTATTGCAGGTCAGCCACTCGCATTCTATATGGGTGATGACTCTCAAGGCGAATATATCTATAAGTTTGTCTCTGACGCACTTTGGGATGCTAAAGATGTCAATGGTGGTTACACCGCTGGTGACAAATACATGAACAGCGGCAAACTGTATGTTGCGAAGTTTAACTTTGATACAGCGACACAAAAATCAACAGGCGAATGGGTTGAACTCAATATCAACAACCCACTAATTTCAGCTTACGCAAAATACAAATTTGCAGATCAGGCTGACGTCTTGGTAAATACTCGCCTTGCAGCAGATGCAGTGGGTGCAACCAAAATGGACCGTCCAGAGTGGGTTGCAGTCAATCCAAAAAATGGTGAAGTCTATGTGACTTTAACCAACAACAGTAGCCGTGGTACAGCTCACCCACTGGACTCTGCAAACCCACGTAACTATGCAGATGCCGACAAAGGCGGTAGTCCTAAAGGAAATATTAACGGCCATATCATACGTTTCAAAGAAACTGGAGATGTCGTTACTGCATCAACCTTTACATGGGACATTTTCCTATTCGGCGCTGAACAAGACTCTGTTCAAGATGTTAACCTGTCAAAACTTGGCGCAGACAATGACTTTTCAAGTCCAGATGGCATGTGGTTCGACCCACGTGGTGTATTGTGGATTCAAACAGATGATGGTTCATATACAGATGAAACCAACTGTATGATGCTCGCAGCGCTTCCTGGTCAAGTCGGCGATGGTCAAGTTAAAACGACAGCTGGTTTACCAACGCCTACAGGTGCGGAGCTAGACAACACCAAACTCCGTCGCTTCCTCACTGGCCCTGCAGGTTGTGAGATTACAGGCGTTACGATGACACCTGATTACAAAGCTATCTTTATCAACATTCAGCACCCTGGTAATAATTGGCCTGCGAATCATCCATCTGCATTAAATCTAAGCAAAGCGGTATTAGGCTCTCGCCCACGTTCTGCCACATTAGTCATTACACGTGTAGATGGTGGTGCAATTGCTGGAGAGGCATTGGAAACGACCAAAGCCTCTTAAGTCATTCCAAAAAAAATGCCGACTTATGTCGGCATTTTTTATGATTTAAAGAGTACAGCCTGTTCCGTGATTTTTCCTTTGAACTCACCCTGCTGCTGCTTTTCAAGCCAAGACCATTGTTCATGGGTCATGCGCAGGAAGTTAGAACAGCGTGTCCCATAAATAGGGCTTTGAATAAAGGTCGAAGACAGTAGCTCTTCCATATCCTGACTAATGCCAGTTTGTGGCAACAAGTCTGAAATAATCTTGCGCTCATCCTCCAGAATATCCCAAGCCGTTGTCTCTAAGTCGCTTTGTAAAATATGGGATTGTTGCAACATCGGTAAGAACTCTTGGGTAAAGCGCTTACGTAAATGTTTGGTTTTTTCCCAATGTTCCGTCATCAAACCATTCGACACCACATACACGCCTTTCGGAAGAACCTGTGGTGCTTCACCACGATTGCTCATATAGACCGCCTGATGCCGATTCCCCATAAAAAGATTAAAGCCCGCATAGTCACATTGTTTTTTCTCTAATTCTTGAGCAAAACGAATCGGGGTTTGTTCAGACTCTAAAAAGGATTGAATCAAATGTCCACGAGACGTTGGATAGCTGGTTTGATCCTTTCCATCGCGAAAGTTGGTTAAAACTGCCCAACGTCCTGTTGGTGTTATACCCATCCATGTGCCGCCAGACTGCAAATCTTGCCCTGCAATAATCGGGCTATTTTCCCATTGCTTTAAATGGCTCGAAGGACGCTGATAGAACTCATCTCGATTTGAAATCAAACACAATGGCATCTCATCCAAGACCTGCCATGCTATTGCCACAATACACATAAACGATACTCATCATCTTTACACATTGAATGTACAACATTTTTCATCTCTTTCAGCTAAAATCTGTTCAAAACATAATGACTAGGAATATGCATGCTGACCTATCCAAATATTGACCCCGTCGCAATAGCACTTGGCCCTTTACAAGTTCATTGGTACGGACTGATGTATTTATTGGCCTTTTTGTTTGCTTGGGGACTTGCAAGCTACCGCGCGAAAGAACGAGGTTGGACACCGGACATGGTCTCCGATCTGATCTTTTATGGCGCTCTAGGTGTGGTTATTGGTGGTCGTGTCGGTTACGTCTTCTTTTATGGCTTTGAGCAATTCCTTGCCAACCCTATTTGGCTATTCCAAGTCTGGACAGGCGGAATGAGTTTCCACGGTGGCTTCTTGGGCGTAATGCTTGCCATGCTGTTCTGGTGTAAGAAATACAAAATGACTTGGTTCCAAACCCTCGACTTTATTGCGCCATGTGTCCCTACAGGGCTCATGTTTGGTCGTATTGGTAACTTCATTGGCGGAGAGCTTTATGGTCGTCCTGTTGCAGACCCAAACTTTGCACTGGGTATGATTTTCCCAACTGACTCGCTACAGCTAATTCGCCATCCTTCTCAGCTCTATCAGGCCTTTTTTGAAGGGTTATTGTTGTTCATCGTACTGTGGTGGTTCAGTTCAAAGCCACGCCCACGCATGGCGGTTTCAGCGTTATTCCTGATCGGTTATGGTATGGCCCGCTTCATCGTCGAGTTCTTCCGTGAGCCTGACAACGGACAGCTATTCATTGCATGGATGAGTAAAGGTCAATTCCTCAGTCTACCAATGATTCTGGTCGGTGCGTGGATGATGTGGTATGCCTATCAAAAGAAAATCTATGATTGGGGTCCACAAAAGAATAATGGCTAATCCGATGAACGGATTAAATATTGGGGGCATCATTGCCCCCTTTTTTAGGGCCAAATTATGCTAAAGTGACATATGTTTGGTTTTTAAATACATCACTCCCATGCTCGAATTTTGGTTTAATCCCTCAATTTCTATTCTTAAAAAATTACTTATTTTTATCGCAATTGCTGTTGTAACAGGTGTGTTGTATTGGATGGACCCCCTGAGCCTCAATGCCATTTTAATGTTCTTGGGTACTGGGATTGTTTTTCTGATTTGTCGTTACTGCAAAATTCATTTTGCAGCCAAAAATCCTACAGGCTTTCTGTATCGTCTACTGACTTGGATTCCAATTGCCCTACTCTTGGCGCTGATTTTTATGAATATTAAAGATGGCGAGCTGCTGATTCCAGGCGCGCAAGGGATTGGTTTTATGGCACTTGGGATTTGCCTATTTTCCCCCCTATCTCTTTTACATAGCAATACTCAGTCTGAGTCCCAATAAACCATGTTGAACTTTTGGTATTCTGAACGCTGTAGCCGTCAAATTAAACTCATCGTTTGTATTGCCACTTGCGTGATGATTTTTATGGCAGCACAAGTTCAACAGCTTGGCGCAATTTTTATTGGTTTGAGTCTAATGATTGGCATTGCAACGCATCTGCTACGCGGTGTGCAATTGAAGATTGCTCAGGACAATCCGTATCGGGAAGGCTTTTCGCGTTTGGTTATTTTTCTGCCCCTAATTGCCCTGATTTGTTTGCTGGGCTATCTACCCGCTCAAGATAAAATTGCGCTTGCGCTCCAGTGTATCGGCTTTAGTGGAATTGGTTTATTTTTAGTATCGATTCACGCACAGCGTGAAAAAAGAGTTTAATCGGGATGCGGAGTTGCTCTACATCCCATCAACATCTGCTTAATCCATTCGATAATAACTGTAGTTCACATTTTGATTACGGTAAACCGCATAACCACTTTGTTTAAAATCAGAAACCCAGCCATTGCCTGAATAAGCGGCAATATGTCCATAACGGTTTTTTGCAGTACGGTCTATAATATAAATATCGCCTTTTTTAGGCTGATCAAAAGATAAATTGATTTTACGATAACCAATAGTGGTTAAGGTCTTACCCCAATCCGCCGCGGCCACAGGATGGTTCTTGAAGCGTGCACCCGCGGACTCTAAGCCAATGCGAATACTTTTAGCACATTTTTGGGTGCTGGTTTGACGGGTAATATTTCTTAAGAAACCTGTAAATTTTTCAAGATCCACACGCTGATGGTTGCTAATGGCCCTTTCTCGTGCCTGCTTCGAGCTTAAAATATCCGAAGCGGTGACATTTCGTGCTGACTGAGAACGTATTATGATATTGGTTTGCGCAGGCGCATAGACGTCATTCATATTTACGTTTTGATCATAAGGCATACTAAAACCAACTCTCCTCCCAATCTTTCGGGGCGTGCAACTTTTCGAGTCCGAAATACTAACCGCTCAGCATTGAACTTTCATGTCGTAAATGTAATATTTTTTTTCAAAATGCAACATAACCTTTCTAAAGTTTTCTTTTCTCTGTACTTTTTGAAACCTAAATTAACTAAAAAAATTTCATCCTTACCCAAGTGCTTTTCAGCCTCAAGCCCAAATGTTTCACAATCTTCTAACGAAGTCCTTAAATATGGAATGGATTGCCCATCTAAACGGCTGCTTATTTAGATCCCATACAACTAAATTATTCCAGTTTAAATCCTGTGCAAAACCACTTTCCAAGCACTGAAAATACATAAAAATAGTCCCGACAGCAGAAAATTGAAGCATAAAAAGACAGTAGGCAATGCGGCTAAACCCTATGCTGCCAAAGTTCCATCCTTGCTAAAAAACAGCTAGAATGCGCATAAGCAATCACCCCCAACATATGAGAGAAATATGCGTCAATATTTGGCCCTTTTACAACACATCCTCGACAACGGTGGCGACAAAGGCGACCGTACTGGTACAGGAACGCGGTCTGTCTTTGGTCATCAAATGCGCTTTGATCTTTCTCAAGGCTTCCCTTTATTAACCACTAAAAAAGTGCACTTTCGTTCAATCGTGATTGAACTATTGTGGTTCTTAAAAGGCGATACCAATGTACAATATTTACAGGACAATAAAGTCAGTATTTGGGACGAATGGTCAACCGCAGAACAAACTGCGCGTTTTGGTCGTCCAGAAGGTGAACTGGGGCCTGTGTATGGCCATCAATGGCGTAACTTCGGCGCAACTAAAAAAGCCGACGGTTTGTATGAAAAAGATGGTTTTGACCAAATTGCTTGGTTAGTCAATGAAATTAAAACCAATCCAAACTCACGCCGTCTGATTGTATCGGGTTGGAATCCACAAGAAGCTGGGCAAGTCGCCCTTCCTCCGTGCCACACCCTCTTCCAGTTCTTTGTTCATAACGGCAAACTGTCTTGTCAGCTCTATCAACGCAGTGCCGATGTTTTTCTAGGTGTGCCTTTTAATATTGCCAGTTATGCGCTACTCACCCATATGATCGCACAAGTCTGCGGTTTAGGTGTGGGTGACTTTGTCTGGACGGGTGGCGATACGCATTTATATGCCAACCATTTTGAACAAGCGAAGCTTCAGTTAAGCCGTGAACCTTTAGGACTGTGCCAACTGAAACTCAATCCTGCGGTTAAAGATATTTTCGACTTTAAATTTGAAGATATCGAAATCGTGGGTTATGAATCACATCCAGGGATTAAAGCACCTGTTGCTGTTTAAAGTAGATCAAGTCCAATTCAATCTCGCATTGAATCAGCGGGATTAAGGTTTACCCATAGATACTCTTCCTCTCCTTGAGGAAGAATAAGAAATATGACCCAACATTTGAGCGCGTTATGGCCTTTCAAAACTTAGAAGTTGTACATGTAGTGGCAATGGATCAGCAACACTGTATTGGTAAAGGCAATGACCTACCTTGGCATATTTCAGCCGATCTAAAACACTTCAAAGCCATCACCCAAGGTGGTGTAGTCATCATGGGGCGTAAAACGCTGGAATCGATGGGCCGTACTTTACCCAAGCGCGTCAATTGGGTCATTACTCGCGACACCTCTTGGACTTTTGAAGGTACAAAAGTGGCTTACAGCATTGAAGAAGCTTTAGCGCAAGCTGTTGCCGATGTTCAAGCTTCAGAAAAGCCTGACAGCATTTTTATCATTGGTGGCGGTGAAATCTTTAAACAGACCATTGACATTGCGGACCGTTTAGAACTCACGCATGTTGAACTCGATGTGCAAGGTGATGCGCATTACCCTGCCATTCCAGCTGCATTCAAAAAAGTGGCGTCAGAACAACATATTGATGACAAAACTGGAATTGCTTTTGAGTTCGCAACCTATCAAAAATAAAGCATATTCTTTTTGCTAAAAGCACGATGCACAACATGATCAAAATAGAATTTTGGCGGACGCTGGGCTTTGGATTACTCCACACCCTGTTTAGTATTTTTGTCTTGTTGAGTTCAATTTGGCTGTGTTTTGCATTGTGGATTCAAGAGCCTTTGGGCTGGTTGGTCAGCCGTATTTTTATTGGGATCTGGATTGCTTTTGCGCTCAGCATTTTGGGCATCTATATCACCCAAAGTTTTTTTGGTCGTCGCCTCGATATCATCCTTTATCTCCTTGGCTTTTTACTGGCTTTGTATTGGTATTTTAGTTTAGATGCTCGCCAAGACCGCGACTGGCAACCTGAAGTAGCAAAAATCTTGCATTATGAAAAACAAGGCGACCATGTCACCCTTCATAATGTCCGTAATTTCACATGGCACCCAGACGGCTCCTATACTGAACATTGGGATACCCGCTCTTTCGATCTGAATCAAATCACTGGGGTCAATATCATTACCTCATACTGGATGGGGCCACAAATCGCGCATACTTTGGTCAGTTTTGATTTTACCAATACCGCACCGCTGACCTTTTCCATTGAAATTCGCAAAGAGAAAAATGAAGAATTTTCAGCGATTGGTGGTTTTTTTAGAAAATATGAGCTGAGTTTAGTGGCCTCAGATGAGCATGATATTGTGTATACCCGCAGCAATATTCGTCATGAACAAGTCTATTTCTTTCCTGTTCGCCTCGGACAGGCTGAAAGTAAAGCACTGTTTGTAGAGTATTTACATAAGGCAGACGAGCTGGCCAAACATCCTAAGTGGTATAACACCCTCACCAGTAATTGCACCACCTTGGTGTTTGATATGGTTCAAGCCGTTTCACATGACGCTTTACCAACCGACTATCGTATTTTAGCTTCAGGTTATTTACCGAACTATCTGTATGACTTAGGCGCGATTAGTCCACAGTGGGATATGAAAACATGGTATCAAAAAGCCTATATCAACCCACGTGTAAGCAAAGAAACAGCTTTAACCAGTCGTGAGTATTCACAGCGTATTCGTCAGGGCTTACCCGTTGACCAAACACGCTAAAGTCTGCAACGAAAAGCTGCAAGTTAAAACTGGCAATCAACGACAAAATTTGCTTTGATAGTTCAGACGATACATCACAATAAGAGTCTGATCCCATGTTAAAAAAACTGATTGCAAGCAGTCTTTTAGCGAGTAGCTTAATCATGACTGGCTGCCAAACTACACCACCTCCATCCGACACCATTGAAATGGCCAACATTCAACAACTCCAGCAACGGACTTGGATTTTGACGCAAATGGGCAATACCGAAATTAAAACAGCACCCAATGAACGTAATATTCCAAGCCTTCAGTTTTCAGCTGATAACCGCATCAGTGGTGCAGATGGCTGTAACCGCATTATGGGCAGCTATACCGTTGGACGCGATACGCTTACCTTGAGCCAGCTCGCAACCACCCGAATGGCCTGTATCAATAACAGTGCTGTCCCGCAACAGTTCCAAGAGGCGCTGGCAAAAGTGACGCATTACCAAGTGTTTGGTAAAACTCTGAAACTACTCGATCGACATGGTAACTTGCTGCTACAGTTTGGCTCTGCCATTCAACCACGTTAAATTGTTTCTATAAAAAGCCTGTTATAACAGGCTTTTTTAATCTGTAACAGACAACATTGTACTGAACCAATCTGCCCTTATATAAACAGATATAAACACAATTAGGATTTTAAAATGCAACAAGCACTCTTTGGTGGTGGATGTTTTTGGTGTGTAGAAGCTGTTTATTTAGAGCTTCAGGGCATACATAAAGTAACCAGTGGTTATGCAGGTGGAGATACCGACAACCCAACGTATGAAGATATTTGCCGTGGTGATACCAATCACGCCGAAGTTATTTTAATTGATTTTGATGAAACTCAAATCAGCTATGCTCAGCTGCTCGATGTGTTTTTTGCCACTCATGATCCTACAACACTCAACCGTCAAGGCAATGATGTCGGAACACAGTATCGTTCAGTCATTTACTATTTTAATGATGCGCAGCGTACAGATGCAGAGCAAGCGATTAACGACTTAAAGGCAGAAGGTCTCGATATTGTGACCGAACTCAGTCCTGTACCAACGTTCTATTCGGCTGAAGACTATCACCAAAACTTTTACGCTCGCAACCCATCTCAAGGCTATTGCAACTTTGCCATTCCGCCAAAACTGATGAAGCTGCGCTCTAAGTTTCAGGCTTTATTGAAAGACAGCAAATAACTCAATAATTAACCATAAAAAAAAGCGACTTCAAAAGTCGCTTTTTTTTAACATCAACTTAGTTATCGCTGACGAAAGCAATATCCGCCAGTCCAGCTTCACTCGCACGAGACATGACTTGTGCGACCATATCGTAACGAGATTCTTTATCTGCACGAAGTTGAACCGTTGGCTTGGTTTCCAACTCACCCGCTTCATTAAAACGCGTTTGTAGTTCTTCCAAGCTAATCACTTGATTATCCCAAGCCACTTCGCCATTTGCATTAATGCTCACCGTAATGGCTTTAGGTGGAGGATCTACAATATCAGCCGTCGTTTTTGGTAAAGTTAATGGAATTGATGGGTTGGCAACGGTCGCTGTCACCAAGAAGATGATCATCAAAACCAGCATAATATCGATCAGCGGAATGAGGTTCATCTCATTCATGCCAGCATCGTTATCGTCACCCAATTGAAAAGCCATTAAGCTTGACCTCCAACTAAACCTTGTTGAGTCGCTTTACTTTCTACTGCCGCAGGTGCTGAGTCTTGTTGCAACATGGTATCAATTAACAAGCCGTGTGCTTGGTCTTGAAGCTCATGTGCCAAAGTACGGTTTACACGTGCACAGATGTTATACGCTAACACCGCAGGAATCGCGACAGCCAAACCTAAACCCGTCATGATCAATGCTTCACCCACAGGAGTTGCAACTTGCGCTAAGCCTGCTTGACCACTTTTGCCAACAGCAACAAGGGCATGGAAAATTCCCCATACTGTACCGAACAAACCAACGAACGGTGCAAGCGATGCAATCGTGCCTAGAACTGAAACACCTTTCTCAGCATTCGCTTTTTCAGCAGAAATTTGACGAAGGAGTGCTTGTTCTGCAACTGCTTTACGTTGTTCAAAGTTCAATACAGCAAACTTTGATTTTAACTTAGCTAAAGCTTGCGAAAGTTGAGCATAAGCTTGTTGTTTCAATTGACGTGTACCCATGATACGTAAAATAAAGATGGTCCACGTTGCAATCGACATTGCCAACAAGATGAAATACAGTGTTTTACTGACTGCATCAGCATGTTGCCAATAAACTGAAAAGTTCATACTCGAACTCCTGATAAAGTTAGCGTTTTGTATTCAATTCTAAATCAAATGGTTGCTCAGCCCGAATTGGATAAGCCACACCATTTTCTTTATAAGGTTTAAATTTAGCGCCTTTGACAGCTCTTAAAATCTTTTCATCTAAAGCAGGTACACCACTTGAGCGCGTAATACGGGCATTCACAATCGACCCTTTTTCATTCGCCTCAATTAGCACCACGACTCGACGGTTTTCACCTTGTAAATCTTGATTACTATAAACTGGTTTTGGAGAGCGACTCCATTGCACACCTGAACCACCAATCGACACCGACCTCGGTGAAGTATCGACAGGCTCAGCTTGAGTAACAGGTTTCGCTTGCTCTGGTTGCACGACAGGCTTTTCGACTTTTTTCTCTGTAATCGTCGTGGTGACTGTCGGTTTTACTGGGGTTTCGGTTGGTTTAACAACAGGTTTAACCACTTCTGCTTTTTTAACTTGTTGAACCTTTTCTACCTTTTTCGGTGGAGTCGGTTGTGGTTTTTCCACAATCTTCACTTCCTTCGGCTTAGTCGGTTCCTTTTTCGGTTCTTCTTTCGGCTTAGGCGGTAGCGGTTTTGGTGGTTCTTGAATTTTAACGAAGCGAACCTTCAAGGGTTCTTTTTCAATCGGTTTGAGTTCAGGAGCTTTCATGTGGTTCACTGCCCACAATACGCCCATATGGCCCACGACAACCGCGATCAAAGCAGCAAGAACTTTCTTTTTCATCGGGTTGGGAGTCTGCATAGGAGAAATAACTGTTGAACTCATTAAAATCGGTGACCTAATTTAAGCGGAGTGTCCACTGGGTTGGTTTCCACTATAACGCTTATCGGTTAGTACAATAAAGTAGCGCAATGATAAATGAGAAGTGTTTTCATTTGCAACTATTAATTTGTCACTTTTTATGGTTTTTTCTAATCATACCCAAACAAAAAAGGCATACTTAATGTATGCCTTTTTCAATCTTGCTTGCAACCAATTTTTTATTGGAAAACGACTGTTTTGTTACCATCAACAATAATACGGTCTTCTAAGTGCCACTTCACTGCACGTGCCAAGACGTTACGTTCAACATCCTGACCCAATTCACGTAATTGATCAACCGTAAAGTCATGGTTCACACGCTCTACATCCTGCTCAATGATCGGACCTTGATCCAGATCCGCAGTGACATAGTGCGCGGTTGCGCCAATAAGTTTTACACCTTTTTCATGCGCTTGCTTGTATGGGTTTGCGCCAACAAAAGCCGGTAGGAATGAATGGTGAATGTTGATCACTTTCATTTCCCACTTTTCGACAAATGCTTCATCTAGAATTTGCATATAACGCGCAAGTACCAATAAGTCATTACCTTGCATTAATTCATCAATTTCAGCATAAGCTTCGCGTTTGTTGTCCTTCGTTACAGGGACAACTTCAAACGGAATGCCAAAGTTCTCAACCGCTTCGCGTAAAGTTTCATGGTTAGAAATCACTTTGGTGATTTCGCACGGCAAACCACCACGCGCATGACGCCATAACAGCTCAAGTAAGGCATGGTCTACTTTAGACACCAAAATCCCGACTTTTTTCACGTCGCTGACCAGCGCCAAACGCCATTGCATTTCATAACGCTCTGCTACATTTGCAGCAAAAGTTTGAGTGATGCTTTCTTTACGAGACTGTAAATTGTCTAGTTCAAACTCAACACGCATAAAGTAACGTCCGCCCTGAGCTTCAGTCGCGTATTGATCAAGCGCAGTAATATTCGCGCCTTGATGATACAAAAAGCTCGATACAGCTTGCACGATCCCTGGCTTATCTTCACAAGTAATCAGTAAACGTGCCGTGTTAGCAGTTGTCATATTCATGTCAGTTTAAATCAGTAAAATGAAAATCAAGCCGAGTATTCTAGCGCTTTTTACTCAGCTGTCAAAACACCTTATGGCTTATCATCCGATTTAAATGACGCCAAGCTCGAAAACAGTTCAGACGGCCCCATCGTATCCAACAAGCGCTCATACGTCTCACGACTTTCACCACGCAAATAGGCCCCTTCTAAGAACACCATTTGACGGAGTGCCTGCCAGACCCACTTTTCTTCTAATGTATTGGAATCAGTGATATGACCCGACATATAAAGGAAGTTGGTCCAGTTGGTCAGTACAATCCATAAATTGATAATCAGGGCTTCAATTTCAGATGACGTCATTTGCATCAGACCTGCATCAACAAAGGCCTGATAGATCTTTTGCCCTTGCTGCATCACCTGCCCTGCAAAACGTGGATACATCTTGCGGAAGTCTTCATTGTTTTCAACCAAATGATAGACATCACGGTGTAAAAAGCGATAAGCCCATAACTGGCTGCTCAGCACCTGAAAATAACGAATTTTATCATTGGCATCTAACAGACGGTCATCCGGCAAAGCCAGCATCTGTAGCGTTTCGCCTTGATACTGTTCCATGAGCTCTTTGATAATTTCACTTTTATTGCGAAAGTGATAATACAAATTGCCCGGACTCATATTCAATTCAGCGGCAATATGATTGGTTGTAACAGAACGTTCTCCACGCTCGTTAAAAAGCTGCAAACTGAGTTGCAAAATACGTTCTTTGGTTTTCAACGTTTTAGTTTGAGACATCCTAAAATAACCATTCATTCAGTGCATTAGAAGACTAACACATAAAGTAACTTGACTAATTAGAGCAATTACTCTAAAAATTAAACATAAATTGAAATTTGAAATGGTAGTGCGGCATGAACAGTCAAACAAAAACAACTTCATTGACACCACATTCTTATGATATTCAGCACCTACATGATGTGCTTGAACAGCAAAAGCACGCTTATTTACGCTATCCGTTGCCAACCGCAAAAGAGCGTATTGACCGTTTGGCACGACTTAAGCGTATCTTAGTTAAGTATCAAGATCAATTTGCAGAGGCAATTAATCAAGACTACGGCAACCGTTCCACCAGTGAAACCAAAATTGGGGAATTACTTACCTGCCTTGAACACATCAAATATTATAGCAAGCATTTAACCACGTGGATGAAACCCTCGAAACGTCACGTTTCCATCATTCACCAACCGGCTAAAGCATGGGTGCAATATCAACCTTTAGGTGTAATCGGCATTATTACCCCTTGGAACTATCCTTTATTACTCTCGATTGGACCCTTGATTTGTGCTTTGGCAGCGGGTAACCATGCCATGATCAAAATTTCCAGTTCATCGGGCAACTTTGGTCGCATCCTTGAAAAAGCGCTCTCTGAAGCCTTTCCTCAAGAATTAGTTTCCGTGACCAATGGCGGTGGCACGATCTCGGATGCCTTTTGTCGTCTGGCTTTTGACAAACTGATTTTCACAGGTTCAACCAATGTCGGTAAAACCGTCATGGCTGCTGCGGCAGAGAACCTCGTTCCATTGATCCTCGAACTTGGCGGAAAATCACCAGTATTAGTACATCCTTCTATTCATTTACGGGATGTTGCGCAGCGGATTGCTGCAGGGAAACTATGGAATGCGGGTCAAACCTGTGTTGCACCCGACTATATGTTCTTACCTAAAGGTAAAACTGCCGAATTCATTGAGCACTTCCGCGAGTGTGTGGAAGAGATGTATCCCGACATTCTGCATAATCCAGACTACACCTCGATTATTAATGACCGCCAATACAACCGCTTACAAGGTTATCTCGAAAATGCACGTGAACATGGTGCACAGGTGGTTGAAATCAACCCAGCCCATGAAACCTTCTCCGATACACGTAAAGTGCCCCCTACACTGTTAACTGCGGTCACGCCTGACATGCGTATTATGCAAGAGGAAATCTTTGGGCCACTGCTGCCGATCATGGAATATGATCAAATAGACGATGTTATCGAGTTTATTAATAGCCGTCCGCGTCCACTTGCATTATACTACTTCGACTTTGATCAGGCGCGTGCAGATTATGTTGCACAGCGTACTCATTCAGGGCATTTCGGACAAAACACGGTTTTGACCCATGTCGCACAAGACGATTTACCATTTGGTGGCGTTGGTGCATCAGGTATGGGGAAATATCATGGTCCAGAAGGTTTCTTCAGTTTGTCGCATGAACGGTCAGTGATGTCGAATCCCAAGTTATATAGCTTGAAATTCATTCTCCCACCGTTTAACAAACCAATTCACAAGTTGATTTCAAAGACCCTTCTTCGCTAAATGATCAAGGCATGACCTATCGCACGGGTTCATGCCTAGTTTTAATGAAAATCGCTTGTCTTTTAAGCGCATTTTTGGTATAAAACGCCCCTTGAATGATTTCATCCGTTTACTTAATAACTAGCGCACAATCGGTGCTGTCTAGCAATGGAGTTCACCATGTCTAAGGTTTGCCAAGTTACCGGCAAGCGTCCAGTCGTTGGCAACAACGTCTCGCACGCCAATAACAAAACCAAACGCCGGTTCGAGCCGAACCTGCATCACCACCGTTTCTGGTTAGAAAGCGAAAAACGTTTCGTACGTCTTCGTCTAACTACAAAAGGTATGCGTATTATCGACAAATTGGGTATCGAGAAGGTTGTTGCTGACCTACGTGCTCAAGGTCAAAAGATCTAAGGAGTCTGAACCATGCGTGATAAAATTCGCCTAGTTTCTACTGCTGGTACAGGTTATTTCTATACCACAACTAAGAACAAACGTACTATGCCGGAAAAAATGGAAATCAAAAAATTTGATCCAAAAATCCGTCAACACGTAATCTTCAAAGAAGCTAAAATTAAATAATTTTAGTTTTTTGGAAAAAACGACCTTCTTTAGGTCGTTTTTTTTTGCTTTTTTTTCGTTCGACTTGTTAAACTTTTAATCTCTTTTGGCACCTTTTGTGCTTTGCTTCTTTTTCACCCTTAACTTTTGCTTAAGGAGTTTTTAGTGCCTCATGACGTAGATCTCATTATATTACTTGCTGTCGGTTTTGGGCTTGCGCTCATTTTCGGCTATCTTGCCGTACGCTTACGCCTTCCCCCGCTGATTGGTTATCTAATTGCGGGTATCATTATTAGCCCCAATACTCCTGGTATTGTCGCAGACATTCATTTGGCGAACCAATTGGCTGAACTTGGGGTCATGTTCCTCATGTTTGGTGTGGGCATGCATTTTTCCCTCAATGACTTATTACAAGTTCGACGCATTGCGCTGCCTGGTGCTATTTTACAAATTGCTGTCGCGACCCTGCTCGGAATAGGCGTCAGTATGATCTGGGGGTGGAGTTTTGGCTCTGCCTTGGTCTTCGGCTTAAGCCTGTCTTGTGCCAGCACAGTGGTATTACTCAAAGCACTGGGAGACCGAGGTCTACTCAATTCGGTCAACGGTAAAATTGCCGTAGGTTGGCTCTTGGTTGAAGATCTGGTCATGGTCTTGGTGCTGGTACTCTTACCCGCAACAGCAGCGCTACTCGGTGGAGAAGCCCTTGCAGGCGGTGCTGATGACAACATTTGGCTTACCTTAGGCATCACCTTACTCAAAGTAGTAGGCTTCATCGCTTTTATGCTGATCATCGGGAAACGTCTTGTTCCAATGATCATGCAATTTGTTGCTCGACTTGGTTCACGTGAACTGTTTACCTTAACCGTGGTGGCTGCTGCGGTCTCAATCGCCTTTGGCGCGTACAAAATTTTCGGTGTTTCCATGGCACTGGGCGCTTTCTTTGCCGGGATGGTCGTTAAAGAGTCTGACTTTAGCCACCGCGCCGAAGAAGAAACTCTCCCTCTACGTGAAATTTTTGCCATTTTGTTCTTTGTTGCAGTGGGCATGTTATTTGACCCACGCATCTTAGTGGAACAACCTGTGCATGTGCTTGCTGTCGTTGCAATTATTATGGTCGGCAAAACCATTGCCGCTATGGCACTGGTGCTCTTTTTCCGCTACCCCATCAATACAGCCCTCACCGTCGGTGCTTCACTGGCACAGATTGGTGAGTTTTCCTTCATCTTAGCGACACTCGGGGTTTCACTTAAACTCTTGTCCTTAGAAGGGCAAAACCTAATTTTGGCAGGGGCCCTCATCTCCATCACCTTAAACAGTTTTGTGTTCTCCGCAATTGAGCCTGTGCAACGTTGGATTCGTGAGCGCTCGCATCTAGCACGTTTACTGGAACGTAGTGGTGACCCACTGGCAATGCTGCCTGATGAAGTCTCACAAGACTATTTACGTGACCAAGTGGTAATTGTTGGGCATGGTGAAGTGGGGCGTCGCATTACCAAACAATTGATGGCCGAAGACATTAAAGTGGTGATTGCGGAAGAGAACCGTGAAATTGTAGAAAACCTACGTGAAAAAGGTATTGCGGCTGTTTCTGGCATGGCGACAGACCCTGGGGTACTGATTCAAGCCCATATTCAACATGCGCGCCTGTTGGTACTTTCCCCGATGGATATTTTAGATATTCATAAAATCGTGGATATTGCCAAAACTCTCAATCCTGAAATTCAGGTCTTGGTGTGTGCAGAAAGTAAAGAAGAAGCCGAAGTGATTCGTCGCGATCAAATTGGTGAAGTTTATTTTGCAAAAGAGGAAATGGCGAAAAATATGAGCAATCATATTTTAAATCAAATTCAGATTGCACATCATCAAGCACCCACCCACTAAGGAACCAACACTGGATACAAAAAAACGCACTATTCAGTGCGTTTTTTTGTATCCAGCTTAGCTGAAGAACTGTGGTTTTTCATCCACCACTTCCGCTTGCCACTCGCCCACTTGTTTTTCAAGTAAGCCGTATAAAGCCGCTTGCACCATCTGCTGAGCAACGACTGTTGTCTGGTCGCCCAATAATGCTTTGAGCTCTTCATTAAACTGGATCGTGACTAAAGGCGCACTCTCCGAACCTGCGTTACGTAGTGCGAGCTCACCACCTTCAAGTTGAACCAATTCTAAAATGGCTTCTTGATTTCCAAATAATTCTTTCAATTGTTCTATAGACATATTTCCTCCATGTTCAACATGGTGGCAAAGGCAGTTGCACTTTGCTTCGCTTAGACTTATTGATATAAGGACAAATTTTCAAACTTCAAGCGTTGGTCATCGCTTTTAGAATTCAACCATCTCATTCCGAAAGCCATCAATCAACGTCGTTAAGTCTCGATGCCACTCACGTAAAATTTTGGTATCGGGTAACCATGCCTGAGGGGTTTGAGTCACTTTAATGATCAGATTCGATGAAGTTTCTGACTCAGGTTCAGGTGTACTTGGCTCTGGCGCATACTGACACAAGCGATAAGCACGTTTTAACTCGGCAATGAAACCTTCTTTCGACAGTTGTTGCATCACAGTCACTTCAGGTGAGACTTGGCCTTTAGCTGCCATATGCTCTTCTATGGACTTCAATGTTGGGTTTAAGTCATTTAAGCGGTAGTAACGGACCAACTCTTGTAGAAACGCAAGTACAGCACCATGCAAGTGAAACACAGCAGCCTCACGGTAAGCCTGGGCTTGTTGCACATGATCAATTTGTTCTGCTTGTTGACATGAAAGTCGAGCAAAGTAGAGTTTTTGGTTAGTGCGATCTGCATGGTAACGGGCAACACGAGTCATGAAGGATGTTCCTAAAACTTGATTCTTGTAACAGTTTTCAAGAGTAAACCGAAATTGAAACAATGCACAATCAAAAAAATGCATGAACGATGTTAAAGAAATAGATTTCTCTTTCATCACATTTGAGAAAAAAGTTTTATAAAATGTATTTAGACAATGGTTTTACAGAAATTTCATGCTAAAAAAAGGAGCATCAATTGCTCCTTTTTACTTATGCTTCTGGCTTCTCAGGCTTATCTTCCGCCTGTTTGACACGAATACCCGTGCCATGCAAACGTAGCGTATTTAGCCCTTTAATGGCTTTAATGGCTTCACGTGCGTGTGGCATTTCAACAAAAGCAAAACCTTTCGATTTACCTGTTGCTGCATCGAGGATTAAATTACATGATGCAACTGTGCCGTATTGCTTAAATAATTCAAGCAGTTCAGCTTCGGCCACTGTACGCTCTAAATTACGAACTAAAATTTTCATCTTACAACCTTCAAAAATAGGCAAAATCATCAAAAAGCAATCGCCTACGCTACTTTCTGAACATTGCACAACAAATACCACAATGTAATCTGTTTAGTTTAATCGAGATTAATACCAAAATCTAAATTAATCGATTGGCGCTCAATTAAAGCACTCTTTACCGTTTGCTGACGAGGCTTATGATGGCTTTCCATGCTGCACAAATTTCGGGTCAGATCATTCAAAAAGTAGCTTTCAACTTTACGCCCTTGCTCATCAATCACGTCTCGCGCCCATAGACTTAAATTTTGCTTGGTTAAAATCAGCTCATTCTGAGCCCGAGTCAGCGCCACATACAAGACCCGACGTTCTTCTTCGACATCATTAAAATCACCTTGGGCACGTGCATGCGGATATTGCCCCGGGGTGACATTGACGACATAACAAACTTTTTGCTCTGTACCTTTGGCCGAGTGAATGGTAATTAGAGTGACGACATCACTATCGGATTGGCGTTCGATTTCAGAAATCGACACAGGATCAAGCACATATTCCTCTAGGAACTCACTTAACTGGGCATGTTTAGACGCCAATTGTTTGACCAGTTCAAAGTCCCCTTGGCGGCGGTTCCAGTCTTTTTTATAATTTTCCACCAATTGTACTTCAATCGCCTGAATACCCAAACTGACACAAGCCTGTACTTCCTGTTTCAGTACCGTCATTTGCTTCATGATCAACAAGGTTTCAGCTGGAATCCGCCCAAATTTCTCTAATTTATCAAAGATCAAATCAAACTCAGGCTCCAGTAAAAGTTGCTGCGCAAGACGACTTGCCCCCACATCCCCCACCCCATTCCACAGAGTGAGAAAACGCATCCATGCAATATCATCTAGAGGATTGGCAATCACGCGCAGCAAGCTCAGTAAATCTTTCACATGCGCGGTTTCAAGCAGTTTCATGCCCCCAATAAAGCGATAGGGTACATTGGCCGCAATACACGCCGCCTCAATATGCCGTGCTGCAAAGCTGGAACGCACCAAAACCATATGATCCGACCAACGCTGTCCCTGTAAGTAATGGCGCTCTTTAATGTCGATCGCAATCCATTTTGCTTCATCAAACTCATTTGGGAAAATGTGCATGCGAGGCTTCACGCCCTCACCCCGATGAGCATCTAGGCGTTTGTTATATTGAATCTCAGATTGATCGAGCAGCCAATTAGAAAGATCTAAAATTTCTTGGGTTGAACGATAGTTTTGCTCCAATTTAAATACCTGAGCATTCGGCACACGGTCTTTAAAATGGTGAATATTTTCAAAATCTGCCCCACGGAAACCATAAATCGACTGTGCATCATCACCGACACAGAACAAACTCACTTTGTCTTTGAGAGGTTCAAGCAAGGCCCACTGCAAAGGATTGGTGTCCTGCATTTCATCGACCAGCATGTGTTTGCAGAGCGATGCCACATAGTCGGCTAAACCGTCTGACTGGTTGAGTGCTGAGGCCACGATCGCCAGAATATCGTCATAATCTAAAAAACTACGCGCACGTTTTCGTGTCTCGTACTCTTTCATGATTTCCGCAATTTGATCTTTAAAAGCCAAATGCTCAGGATGCTGTTTTTCTAAGGCATCACTCAACTTTTGACGCGTATTTCGTGCAAAAGAATACAGATCACACAGTTCTTGCGGTTTAGGCAGCTGATTGGGATTTTTCTTATCATCTTTCCCACGAATCAGGCGGAACATCATCAGCTGATCATCACGATCAATAATTGAAAACTGCTCTAAACCAAAGGCTTTCGGTACACGGCGCAGCAGATACATACAAAAAGTATGAAAAGTAGAAGCACGCAGCCCTTTTGCCTGCTCACCTAAAGCCAGCTCCACTCGCGCCACAATTTCACCGGCTGAACGACGAGTAAAGGTTAAAATCTGAATTTGGTTGGCAGGAATCCCTTGATCAATTAGGTACGCAGCTCGTGCCACAATGGTTTTCGTCTTGCCACAGCCAGCCCCTGCGAGCACCAGACTGTGTTGCGACTCAGTCGTGGCAGCTTGTTTTTGTTGCGGGTTTAATTCATCAATTAGGCTGGCTAAACTCATAATCACTCATCAATTCGTGGATGCTACTAGTCTAACAAATCTATGACGACAATATGAGGCTCCAGCAATGATTATCCATTTCTGTCTGAAATACACCTTCAGATCTATGGCCCAGACCTTATGCTCGAATCGATTGCTGCCTCAGAAATTTAAAATTCATCTTGCTCAGTATGCTTTAAAAGCAAAAGTTGAGTGATGTCCTCACATCTGTTTTGCAAATGCTGTTCTGCATTTTTCAATGCTGTTGCTAAATCACAGTCGGGTTCATTGATCGAAACAATTTGACTAAACCCTTCATCAAATAATGCCTCAATATCCTCTCCGACACGTCCAGCAAAGGCAATCACTGGTTTATTCAACTGCTTAGCTAACTGAACCACCGCCCACGGCGTTTTGCCAAACTTGGTTTGGAAGTCGATACTGCCTTCACCCGTGAAAACATAATCGGCTTGCTTTATTTTCTCCGCCAGTTGAGTTTGCTCAATCACCCACTTCGCGCCAGACTGAAGCTTAGCGCCCGTAAAGGCCATTAGACCAAATCCTAGCCCACCTGCAGCGCCTGCCCCTGAAACATTACGTATCTGTAGATTAAGCTGTGTTTCCACCACATCGGCAAAATGACTCAAATTTTGATCCAACCGCTCAACCATCTCTGCGCTCGCCCCTTTTTGCGGGCCAAACACATGCGACGCACCCTGTGCTCCACATAGCGGATTGGTGACATCAGAGGCAATCAAAACTTGAACCTTTTGCAAGCGTGGGTCTAAAGCCTGTATATCGATCTGTTCAATATCTTGTAAATGACCACCACCAACGAGCACTTCCCGCCCTTGTGCATCTAAAAACCTTATTCCAAGTGCTTGTGCCATACCACTGCCTGCATCATTGGTGACACTGCCTCCAAGTGCCAAAATAATTTTGGACACACCTGCCTCCAAGGCATGCCGAATCATTTGCCCCGTCCCCAAAGTTGTGGTCAGGAGTGGGTTTCGCTGTGCGGGCTCAAGTAGATGAATGCCATTGGCTTTGGCCATTTCAATAACAGCCGTTTGCCCGCCATCAAATAAGCCCCAATACGTTTTAACTCGTTGTGATGGCAATGGCCCTGTTACCTCACATTCGACTTTTTGGCCAGCTAAAGATGCTAATAAAGCATCGACTGTGCCTTCGCCACCATCTGCCATGGGTACATGTATACATACAGCATCAGGGATTATGTTTTGAATTCCACGCTGCATCGCCGCACAGGCCTGTTCTGCTGTCATACTTTCTTTAAATGAATCAGGCGCTAAAATAAAAGTTGTCATCATCCATAATTTTTTTAGAAAATTTAATTTATTAATAGCACGATTTATAAATTTCCCGCCTGCATTTTTCTCTTTTCATTGTCCTTGGCACAGTTCGTTGTGATTGAAACTGAATACATCTCGATAAAGTCAAAATAACCTCAATGATTTTTTAATTTTAAACATAGAAGAGCTTTACTGTGCTGTCACCAAAACGACCACCATAGTTCATTTGGTTTTAATGCATAAATTAAACAAAGTGCGAATCAATTAGCCGATAAAATCATCATTAAACATTCAACGCTCTTTAAAAAAATAGGTGATGTATGCAACGAATTAACTTGGGAAAAGCCGCACCTGAACTGTATAAAACGGTTTTAGAACTCGAAAACTTATCCATGCAAAAAGTCCAACAAGCAGGTCTTGAGATTGGGTTTTCACACTTGCTGAAACTGAGAGCCTCACAGATTAACCAATGCGCATTCTGTGTGCGTATGCATACACAAGATGCCATGAAAGCAGGCGAATCAATGGAACGGATTGCCCTCATCAGTGCATGGCAAGAAAGTGGATATTTTTCCGAAAAAGAACGTGCCGCGCTGATTTTAATTGAAGAAATTACACTCATTGCCCAGCAACATTTCCCCGACTCGGCGTATCAAAAGGCAACAAAAATATTATCTGATGCAGAAATTGCCGCTATTGAATGGATCGCGATTGTGATTAACACGTGGAATCGTATTGCGATTTCAAGTCAATATGCCGTCAATCCATAAGCATGCCATTCAGCTTTGCAAGTGATATAAACCGCACAAAAAAAGGAGCCTGCATGAGGCTCCCTTTTTTTTAAGAATGCTTTATTCAGATTGGCTTGCTGGTGGAATCTGCTTAATGGCTGCCGCTAGAGTAAGATAATTAATCCCTTGGAATAAAATATCAAAAGCAAGGAATAAGCCCAGCACCCAAAATGGAGCATCTGGTGTGGTTAAAATCATAATGCCCGCCAGCAGGGTTAAAACACCAGAAAAAAGTGTCCAGCCCCAACCTTGGAATGCTCGAAATAAGATTGCATTAAAGATACGAATGACCCCAGCAATAATCAGAAATACCGCTAAAACACTGGTCAAGACAATGGCTGTTTTCACAGGTGTGCTAAATGCATAATAGCCCGCAACCAAATACAACACACCAAACAATGCCCATAACCAGCGGAAGCCACCCTCAAAAATCTTAAAGGCTGCGATGAAGTGTAGAACACCACCTATCATCATCAGCACGCCAAAGATAAACACTACGGATAAGGTGGCAAAAGGCAAAGCGGCCAAAAGGACGAAACCAAACAACACCAATAAAATCCCTAAACCCAAATACCATTTACGATTTTCATGGAGTTGATGGCGAACTAAATCATTACCGACTGTTTTCATCTTCTTCTCAAGTTTGATTTTCGTTCACTTAGTTTTAACATGTTTTGCATCGAACTTGTAGGTTTGAGTTTATCTACAAAATCAATCCATGCTGTGGATAAACTCAGCATTATCCACAGTTATTTTTTCCACCCAATTTCAATCGCAGTGATCTCATTCACCAATGTTTCATCAATCGACTCAGGCATTTTACTCTGTGTTTGTGAGGTTGGAATGTGCCCGGCCATTAATTCAGCTTTGGCTTGAGGGAACAGTGGTTGTTGATTTGGATATGCATAACCCGCCGGATACATCGGCTGCCCTGTGGCTAAGTCGTATTTATCACTGGCACCAAAGGCATGTAAAAGTTCATGTGCAAGAACGACTTTGTTTTGCTCAGTTTGCTTGGTCGATGCAAATAAATTCACCGAACCAATGCGACCTTTTTGCAAAGCTGTCGAGTGTTTCAGCTCTTTAGTCAGTGCAGGATCATAATAGTTCAAATATAAAGTAACGGCTGGTGCACCATCTGAACCTTGATGGTTTTTCCATGCATAATAACGGAACTTTAAGCTCCACAAGACTGTATCTAATAAACTTGCCTGCTCAGGCACTTTCGGCGGTAGCTGTTTGAGTTCACGCCCAAGTTGGAAGTAAATCGCAATCGGTTGCCCGCGATACGTCGCCGACATCTGCTCTAAATAACCCTGTACCCCTTTTAAGTTTGCAGGCGTCAATTGCTGTATATATTGCTGAGTTGTACCTTGTCCATCAGCATTAACTGGATGGAGTAATACAATAATTGGCTTGCTCCAATCTTGATTCTGATCCCGATAAGCATTCACAGCAACCACCAATAAAATCAGCAGCAAGATTAAAATACGAAGTCTTTTCCACATATCCCCAAAATCCAATTTTCTTAATCACTTATCTAAAAATATCAACTGATTTAGTACGCCAATAAAATCTAAAGCAGAACTCTATTAATTTTTACAAACTTATTATTATCTAATTCTTTAAACTCAAGCCAACCAGAGTGTATTGATTCTACAGCTTCTTCATAATTTCTAATATTTAAATCAGAATTTTTCAAATATTTAATAATATCAGACATCTGAACCCAACCATTATCTACTGAGTAATTATTAATTGCCTTTTGCACTAGGCGAATAAATGTACTAAAACTACTTTTCCTTAAATACATTTGGCTTCCATTCATTTTAGTCTCAAAAATACCTAAAGCTTTAACTAAACTAGATAATTTATCAAAACCATAGTTTCTGGTATCAAAATCAGGTTTCACAGCATTAATATAACCACCTACTAACCCTAAATACGCCCAGCCACTATCATCCGAATTATCTTTAACTGCTTTATAAATCAAGTTTAAGGTTGCCCGATCAACTGTTTCTGGAATAATTCTTTCTTTGGGTTGGATTGCTGCTTTTTGATCAGTTGCTTTCAAGGTTTCTGCTATTTTTTTGGCCGTAGATTCAGAAAGGAACTCATCTTCAATATTTTTAAGATCACTATCTGAAATTAAATTTTCTATATAAATGAATTTATCACAAGCTTTCTTAAAAGCTTCTGGAGTTTTCTTTTTCCCGAATCCATAAACACTTAAGCCATTTTCACGAATACGAGATGCTAAAGGGGTAAAATCACTATCGCTAGAAACGATACAAAAACCATCCAAGGCCCCGGCATAAAGTAAGTCCATCGCATCAATAATTAAGATCATATCTGTAGCATCTTTACCTTTTGTATAGGCAAACTGCTGAACTGGCGTGATTGCATGAGGTAAAAGAACCTCACGCCAATTTTTCAAAGTGTCGCTGCTCCAATCACCATACACACGTTTAACACTTGCAATACCATATTTAGCCACTTCTTCAAGTACTGATGGAATGGCACTAATAGATGAATTATCAGCATCAATTAGCACTGCAAATTTTTTTGTTTGTATTTCCACATATACCCCAAATATTATGATTATTTAAAAATTATTTTGACATAAAAAATGCCCACCAAAGTGAGCATTTCTTGATTATTTCTAAGCAATTAAAACTTAAGCTTCAACCCATTTTCCATCATTGAACACCAATGACCATTTGGTTTGCTTACCTTCAGGCGTTTCAGAACCAATATATTGCGCTTGATTCTTACGACTAAATTTCACCAGAGTTGGATTCCCTTCTGGGTCAACATCAGGTGCTTGCAAAATAAACTGATACTTCGGATCAAGCTGATCGGCCACACTACGAAGTTCCGAAACTTTTGGTGCACGTGTTTCACGTACTTTCGGGAACTTACTTGCCGCCAAGAATAAACCTGCTGCCCCATCACGTAATACAAAAAAGTCATCATGCTTGGTTGAACGTAAATGTTCCATCTTAATCGGGTCTACACGCGGAGGGGCAGGTTGACCACTTTTTAAGACTTTACGTGTGTTGTCACAGCTTGAGCAAGCAAAATAAGGTCCAAAACGGCCCGTCTTCAGCTGCATTTCCCCGTCACACTTGTCACATGGAATGGTTGGACCATCATAACCTTTGATTTTGAACTCACCTTCTTCAAGCTCAAAACCAGCACAGTCTGGGTTATTACCACAAACATGTAGCTTACGACCACCATCGATCACATAACTGTCCATCGCAGTTTCACAGATTGGACAGCGTTTTTTCGACATCAAATCTGCTGTTTCTGCTGCGTCATCATCAGAAAGTGCGGCAAGTGATTCAACAGGCGTTAAGTTCAACGTGCCTTTACAACGCTCTTTCGGCGGTAAGTTATAGCCAGAGCACCCTAAGAATACACCTGTGGTTCCCGTACGAATCTGCATTGGGCGGTCACATTCTTTACAGTGAACTGCTTCCACCTCTACTGGTTGATTGCGGCGCATGCCGCCTTCACCTTGCGCATTGGTCAGGCGTTTTTTAAAGTCACCATAGAAACTGTCGAGCAACTCTTTCCAGTTGCGTTCACCATCGGCCACTTTATCGAGCTGACCTTCTAAGTCCGCGGTAAAGTCATAGTTCATGAGGTTATTGAAACTTTCATCTAAACGATCAGTAACAATTTCACCCATTTTTTCAGCAAATAGACGACGGTTTTCCAGTTTGACATAACCACGGTCTTGAATGGTCGAGATAATCGCCGCATAGGTCGATGGTCGACCTATGCCCTTTTTCTCAAGCTCTTTCACCAATGATGCTTCAGTAAAACGTGCAGGTGGCTTGGTAAAGTGTTGCGATGGATCTAATTTTTCAAGCTTCAGGATTTCACCGACTTTGACCGCAGGCAATAATACATCATCATCTGACTTGTTTTGACCACGGACTTTAGTGAAACCGTCAAAGACTAAGGTACGACCTTTGGCTTTAAGTTCAACACCGTTGGCATCCACTAAAATAGTCGATGACAAGTATTCGGCTGGTGTCATTTGACACGCGACGAATTGACGCCAGATCAAATCATACAAACGTTGTGCATCACGTTCCACACCAACCAAGCTATCGCCTTTTAAAGCCACATTCGATGGACGAATCGCTTCGTGGGCTTCTTGTGCACCCGCTTTGTTACCATAGCGGTTCGGCTTAGCAGGCAGATACTTCGCACCAAACTCGGTCTCAATATGATGACGTACCATATTCACCGCATCGTCGCTCAAAAAGGTCGAGTCGGTACGCATATAGGTAATAAAACCCGCTTCATACAAACGCTGCGCCAACATCATGGTTTTCTTCACAGAAAAACCCAGACGTGTACTGGCGGCTTGTTGTAAAGTCGAGGTGATATACGGCGCGCTCGGATTGACCTTGGTCGGTTTATCTTCACGTGCTGAAACTTTGTAATCTGCGTCTTTAATGAGCTTCAATAAAGCATCGGTATCGGCTTTATTGCGTAGCTTTAAGGCTTTACCTGCTTGTTTGACGGCTTCTAAACGAATCTCATCGGTCTGTGACTTAGTGTCTGCAAAAACTTGCCAGTATTCTTCGGGAATAAACGCACGAATTTCACGCTCACGCTCAACCACCAGTTTAACTGCGACAGACTGAACACGACCTGCCGATAAACCACGGGCAATTTTTTCCCAAAGTAATGGCGAAATCATAAAGCCAACAACACGATCTAAAAAGCGGCGTGCTTGTTGCGCATTAACTTTATCGATATCAAGGCGTGCTGGATGCTTGAATGCATCTTGGATGGCATTTTTGGTAATTTCGTTGAACACCACACGTTGATAACGTGAGTCATCCCCACCAATCACTTCTTTTAAATGCCAAGCAATTGCCTCTCCTTCACGGTCCAAGTCCGTTGCGAGATAGACCTCGTCAACTTGCGAAGCAAGCTTTTTCAGTTCAGCAACCACATGCTCTTTGCCTGGAAGCACTTCATAATGTGCTTTCCAGTCATGCTCAGGATCAACCCCCATACGATTGACCAGTGCATTTTGTGCTTTTTCAGCTTTCTGAGCATCGGTCAGTTTGGTTCGTGTTGCTGGCTTCTTTTCTGCGGTCTTACTAGAACCACCTGTAGGTAAATCACGCACGTGACCCACAGACGACTTCACAATGTAATTCGAGCCTAAATATTTATTGATTGTTTTCGCTTTTGCAGGCGACTCCACAATCACTAAAGCACGCTTTTTCCCAGCCTCAGGAGAATCTGCTGTAGTACTTTTGGATGTGGACCGAGGAGCTTTCGCCATATTAACCGTTAATCCTGTTTCAATGGGTCTGTAAAATTAAAGTTCAGCCAAAGACTGTAAATATGCTTTCATGGCATCTAACTGGGTTGCTCTTAAGTCAGAATGCTCATCCCAATAGAGTCCCACGCAGTTTGCTTGCATATCAATAGCATAAATACCCTTTAATTCAATGGGTAAATGTTTAAACTTGTCATCACCTGTAATGAGCTCAAGCTGTTGATCAACAACGCGAGCGCGCATTAAAGGTAGGCGTGCTTCTGGAATCAGGACACTGTAGTACGCCACCATGCTGGCCCGGTTTTCCGAAGCCATTGGTATTTTCGTCCAGTCAGGTGCTGCGACTAAACGCGGGTGTAAACCCATCTTGCGCGCTTTATCACGCATTTCACCTAAAGCTTTCTCTCTTGGACTTACACGAAGTCCAAAAATCGAGCCGAGGATGAATAAGATGATAAATCCGACAACCCAAATTCCAGTATTTTCCATAGCACAACCTTTTTATTCCTTTATTAGAGTTGCATAAGCACAATATAAAACGCAAGTTTGAACGATAAAATTAATTTAAGAACATTTCATGACTATATAGAACTTCGTGTCCATTCCAGTAAATATAGCCTTTATCGAGTAACTCTTTCAGTAACATACGCACATCTGACTTCGGAAACATTTGCTCAAGCAAATCACGGAGCGCATAGATATCTTTGGGTTTATTGGTTTTTAACTCGCGTAGTTTTCGTGCGACCTCAAGCTGTACAGGGTCAATCTGTGCAAAGTTTTTAAACAACTCTTGTTGCGCGGACTGCGTATCTGCAGTTGGTTCAAACTTATCCACGACACTGTCTTTTTGCAGTTGCTGTAGCGCTTGTTGCATGCTTTGCGGCTGTGAAATTGGGTCTTGTTCATCTAAATTTAGTGCCAACCACTGCTTCAACACTTTTTTACGAAAGCGAATCTGCTCATCATAGCGTTTGATGATTTTGAGATTAATCAACATCCCCACTACCCGCTGCGTCTTTTCAGGTACGAGTTGCAAAATATTACTTATTGAGTTTTTTAGACCGTCCAATGTGTTCGGCTTACCTGACATTTTCCCCAAAGCATCACAATATTTTTTGACCATTTTTAAATAAGGCTGATTTTTGATGCTGTCTAAACTGGGAAGATGACGTTGTCTTGGTACAGCTTCAGACTGAATGAGGATCAAATTGCTCTGAATATGCGAAGATTGCATTAAGTCCAAAAGTATTTCTGCTGTATTGACCGCAGAGATAATTTCAACCTGCGTCTCTGGCTCAAGCAAAGCCATTAACTGCCCCACCACCACGGCGTATTCGAACTCTTTTTGCTCAGCTTTGGGCGTGTCTAAAATTACCACTTGACCACTACTGATCCAAGCAGCCAGTTCCGTCAAATCTTGCAATGCATACTCAAATTGACCTTGGCAATGAAACAAATACAAAGTCGGATAATGCTCCACAATCTCGCGCAACAATTTGGCCGTCGGAACATTATTTTCAAGGTCAAGAAGAACAACTTTTTGAGTCATAGGACAGTTTTTATGGGATGCACCAGAAAGCGGGTATTAGAGTAGGAACTACATCAAAGGTCAAATGATTTCGTCAGTCAAATGGGGCTTTGAGTTGGGTAAAATAAAAAAATAGAGAAGACGCAGCAATATCTTCACCCTACATCACAGGATTTTTTTGGACCAAGACAGCAAATGAACTTAATAATGTGGTGGACGATCGGCCATCGGATCAAATGTCGCAATTCCATCGGACAAATCTGAAGATTCAACACGTTGATACAAAATTTGCATTTGTTTTTTTAAATCAGCAATTTCCAGTCCTTGAATCACCAATTGTTCATTGAGTTGTTCAACTAAATCATCTAAAAATGCAATTCGGACTTGCAAATCTTCAATGGGTGCGGACAATGGCGCTTGATTATCAATATTTTGTTGTTTAGACACTTCAAGTCCTCATTTGAGATTTTTCAGGAAACATTATGGCCTATATTACTTTAAGGGATGTCCAACTTGCGTTTGGTGGACCTGCCTTGCTCGACGGCGCGAACTTTTCATTGGAGCGCGGTGAACGAGTGTGTTTAATTGGTCGTAATGGTGAAGGTAAGTCTACTTTACTTAAACTGATCGAGGGAAGTTTATTACCCGATTCTGGCGAAGTTTCTCTACAAAATGGCATCACCATTTCCATGTTGGCGCAAGATGTGCCGATGGACTCGGGTAAAGTGGCGGATATCGTGGCAGACGGCGCAGGTGAAGCCGCAGATGTGCTCAGAGCCTATCATGAAGCCAGTGATGCTTGTGTATTGGGTGATATGGATGCATGCGACCGTATGGGTAACTTGCAACATAAAATGGATATGTTAGATGGCTGGGCTTTAGAAACCAAAGTCAATTCCATTTTAAGCAAAATGGGCCTAGACCCAGATGCTGATTTGGCTGATTTATCGGGTGGTCGTAAGCGTCGTGTGCTGCTTGCTCGTGCACTCCTCACCCAACCCGATGTACTATTACTGGACGAACCAACCAACCATTTGGACGTTGAAAGTATTGAATGGTTAGAAAAATTTCTACTCGATCAAAATAATTTAACTTTACTGTTCATCTCGCATGACCGTTCATTTGTTGACAGTATTGCAACTCGTATTGTAGAGCTCGACCGTGGCACTTTGCGCAGTTACGAGGGTAACTATTCACGCTACCTCGAACTAAAAGCAATGCAGATGGAAGCAGAAGAAAAGCAAAATGCTCTTTTTGATAAGCGCTTAGCTGAAGAAGAAGTATGGATTCGCCAAGGGATTAAAGCCCGTCGTACCCGTAACGAAGGTCGTGTTCGTGCCCTAAAAGAATTACGTGAACAATCGAAAGCACGCCGTTCACAACAAGGCAAAGTCAGCATGGCGACGCAAGATGCCAATCGCTCAGGTAAATTGGTCTTCGATATTGAACATCTCAGTGTGGCTTTTGGCAATCAAGAACCTATTATCAAAGACTTCTCTGCATTGGTGCTTCGTGGCGATCGTATTGGTCTCGTCGGTGATAACGGTGTCGGTAAAACTACGCTCATCAAAGCTATTTTGGGTGAGATTGAGCATGGCGGATCAGTCAAAACAGGTACACAGCTTGAAGTGGCTTATTTTGACCAATTACGTAATGCACTTGATCTTGAAAAATCGGTGAAGGATAACGTCTCTGAAGGTTCAGATTTTGTCGATGTCAATGGTAACCGTCGCCACATCTACAGCTATTTACAAGATTTCTTATTCTCACCAGAACGTGCACGTACCCCAGTCAAAGCCTTGTCAGGTGGTGAACGCAACCGTATCTTACTTGCAAAATTATTGCTTAAGCCATCCAACTTAATCGTGATGGATGAGCCGACCAATGACTTAGATATGGTGACTTTAGAGCTTCTTGAAGAAATGCTCGGTGGCTACAAAGGTACATTGTTGTTGATCTCGCATGACCGTGCCTTTATGGACAATGTCGTCACATCAACTTGGGTGTTTGATGGTAAAGGTCATATTGATGAATACATTGGTGGTTATCAAGATTATCTTGAACAGCGTCCAGATGACAAAGTCGTCGATCAAAAAAGTGATGTGAAAAAAGCACTTGCAAAAGCAGATGCTGCGCCTAAAAAAGCCAAACTCAGCTATAAAGATCAGCGTGCGCTTGAACAACTACCTGCCGAAATGGAAGCGCTGGAGAAAGAGCAAGCTGAAATCAATGCATTACTCGCAGATGGTTCATTATTTATCTCAGATGCCGACAAAGCCATGACGTTGTCAAATCGTTTGACTGAAATTGATGAGCTATTACTTGAAAAGCTGGAACGATGGGAAGAACTGGAAAATTTAACCAAATAATTTCTCATGAGTTCCATAAAAAAAACTCCGCATCACGCGGAGTTTTTTTTATGGAACTCAGCTGAGGGTGCCCACCACCATCGAGAAGATGTCCATCTCTTCCATTTGGGTGCGTTCGTCTACATCATCCAAGCCTATATAACATCACATTTGCAGAGTGCGAACATCGGGTTGATTCTGAACATTGACCCTTCATTCTTGCTTCATGCTAAACTCTAAACATTCTTTTTTTAGCCTTTATCGCAATTTATGAGTTCGAAGCCAGACTATCAACCCGGTGAATTTCAGTGGTCTTTTCTGCATCCCAAATATTGGGGCGTTTGGATTGGTATCGTCTTTCTCATGATATTGGCGATTCTTCCATGGGCAATTCAACACCGACTGGCAACCCTCTTAGGCAATCTCAGTTTTAAATATATGAAGTCGCGACGTAAAACTACCGTTCGTAATCTGGAAGTATGTTTCCCAGAGTGGTCGGCCCAAGAAGTACTTGAAAATGCGCGTCTGGTTTTTGTCGATCAAATGCTAGGGGTCTTTGAAACGCTGAATGCGTGGTATAACCCAAAGTGGTTTACCGGCCGTGTCAGTATTGAAGGTTTAGAGCATATTCAAAAAGCACAAGCAGAAGGTAAAGGTGCACTGCTTTTAGGAACCCACTCTACTTTGCTCGATGCGGGTGGTTATCTATGCGCGCAGTATTTTGAACCGGATGTAGTGTATCGCCCACAAAATAATCCACTGCTGGATATGCTCATCTACCGCTGCCGCGCCACCATTTATGCACATCAAATTGATCATGATGACATGCGTGGCTTGGTTCGCAACTTAAAAAATGGCCATGCCATTTGGTACAGTCCAGACCAAGACTTTGGTTTAAAACAAGGTGTTATGGCGCCATTTTTTGGCGTTCCCGCAGCGACCGTTACAGCACACCGCCGTTTATTGAAAATGACCAAGGCTGCGGCCATCCCTCTGTATTTTTATCGTGATGGGGATATTAAAAACCCACAATACAAAGTGTTGATTGAACCTGCTGTGGAAAACTTACCCAGTGAAGATGAAGTCGATGATGCGACACGAGTAAATCAAATTATTGAAAATCAACTCCGTATTGCTCCGACTCAATATATGTGGTTCCACCGTCGCTTTAAAACTCGCCCTGCAGGCTATAACAAGATTTATTCTTAATAAAAAAAGGGCTGCTTAAAAAGTAGAACCCGAGTTCTGCGTCCTGCAAAACTCGGGTACATGAGGTTGTGCTTTCAACGTTATTCTTGTTTTATTCGGTGGCATTCCATACCTACATCATATCCATGATGATTTCCATCAGCTTCAACTTCCATACTGGGATGATCCATTCCCGCTCCATCTGCTGATGAGACTAGAATACGGGGATACCAAATGACTAACCATTCGTCAGATTCCCAAATCCCTGTAAGCCATATCCTACACTGATGAAATCCGAGCGCCCCGTATGTTTACTGGTAATCTTTGGCAATTCTATCTGTAACCTGCTTACCTTCTCGTTCCGCTTTCTCAATTCCATCTTCAATCGCCTCCTGCGCTTCTTGCTCATCGGCTTCGGTTTGCTCTAGCTCTTCTTGTACTTGCTCAAACACCCGACCAGTTTGAAGCACCACATATACAGGGAAATGATCTG
The DNA here is from genome assembly GCF_036666595.1 of Acinetobacter sp. GTDB lineage: Bacteria > Pseudomonadota > Gammaproteobacteria > Pseudomonadales > Moraxellaceae > Acinetobacter. The sequence goes on from NZ_JAVWVO010000005.1 coordinate 165,195, forward strand.
AACCAATATGTGCTAAACGCTGCATCTGCACTAAGGCAAAATCCGTACTGTGAAAAACATGATCCAGTGACCAGCGCAGTAAGGGATAGTCTGCATGAAAAGTATTGACAAAATGTCGTCCAACTCGGGGGTCTAGCAGTCCACTGATCCGTTGAAAAAGTCGTGTCGTGCGCGACCATGCCACATCATTCAAATCCCCCATCACAATGCAGCTCTCATCCAAATCTTTAATCTGATCCCCGACTATCAATAATTCAGCATCACGTAAAGTAGAGTCTTTGGCTTCGGTCGGACTTGGCGGTTTCGGGTGTAAGCAGTACAGTTGCACTGGCTGTCCTGACCTTAAGATGACTGTGGCATGTATCGAAGGAATTTCATCGCTCAAAATAAACTTAACTTCAATATCTTCAAGCGCTAAACGACTATACAAGTGCATGCCGTACAGATTATCCAAAGGCACTGCAACCCGATAGGGATAGTCATCTTCTAATACACTCAAGGCTTGTTCCCAATGTGCATCCGACTCTAAAGTCAAAATCAAGTCCGGTTGATACTGACGAATTTGTTGCAGTAATAAGTGGTATTGAGTATTGGGCGTTAGTACATTCGACACAATTAATGAAATCTGGCGTTCTGGCTGTAACTCTGTTTTGGCAACCGTTTTGACCTGCTTTTTCCACACAAAAGTATAAGGCAACACCATTTTGAGTTGGTACGCCACTGCCGCAATTACCCCCAGCAAAATGACTTCACGCACCCAATCCCAAGGTGCATCCCAAACCAATATCAAGACAAATGCAATCCACCCCAACGCCAAAATCTGTAAGCGTGGAAAATCTGCGCCTCGAAACCACCATTCATCTCGTGGAATCAGAGACCAGAAGCTTAACCAAATCACAACACATGCCAGCAACTCAACCCAGATCATAGATACCCACTCTTATATTCTTAATTTTTTGTAGATTCATAAATTAATATCAATTTTGCATGTAACATAAACAAGATATATTGCACAATATAATTGCTGTTTTCATTGTGTAGTGCTTGCAGTTAAGCGCTCTTTTGATACACTCGAATCCCCTTTTAATTTTTAACGCACCGAGGCAAAGTGACATGAAAGTAGGTCTGGTCGGTTGGCGCGGGATGGTTGGTTCCGTCCTTATGCAACGTATGGTTGAAGAGAATGATTTTGCTCATTTTGAGCCATTTTATTTCTCTACCAGTAATGCAGGCGGTGAAGCACCTGCGTTTGGCGGTAAAACTGCCCCAGCACTTATGGATGCATCAGACATTAACAGTCTGAAGCAAATGGATGTCATTATTACATGCCAAGGTGGCGATTATACCTCAGAAGTTTTCCCGAAGCTCAAAGCGGAAAACTGGACAGGTTATTGGATTGATGCGGCATCTACACTTCGTATGGAAGATGAAGCCATTATCGTACTTGACCCTGTCAACATGAATGTGATTAAAGACGGTTTAGTGAACGGTACCAAAACATTCGTAGGCGGTAACTGTACAGTTTCACTGATGTTGATGGGCTTAGGTGGTTTATTCCAAAACAATTTAGTGGAATGGGCAACCTCGATGACCTATCAAGCAGCATCGGGTGCTGGTGCTCAAAATATGCGTGAACTCATCTCTGGTATGGGCTATTTATACAACAACACCAAAGATTTGTTAGATGACCCACGCTCTCCAATTCTAGATATCGACTCTAAAATTGCGGAATTACAACGTGGGGAAGGTTTCCCTTCAGCAAACTTTGGCGTGCCATTAGCAGGCTCACTCATTCCTTATATCGACAAACAATTAGACAGCGGTCAGTCGAAAGAAGAATGGAAAGGTCAAGTTGAAACCAACAAGATCTTGGGCAACCAGCAAATCGTTCCGATTGACGGTCATTGTGTGCGTATTGGTGCGATGCGTTGTCACTCTCAAGCTTTAACGTTAAAGCTCAAGAAAGACGTACCACTCGATGAAATCGAAGATATGTTACGTAGCGCGAACCAATGGGCAAAAGTAGTTCCAAATACCCGTGAAGCGTCTATGACTGACTTAACACCTGTAGCTGTAACGGGCACGTTAACTGTTCCTGTTGGTCGTCTGCGCAAACTGAATATGGGCAAAGAGTACTTAGGTGCTTTCACTGTCGGTGATCAATTGCTTTGGGGCGCTGCGGAACCCTTACGTCGTATGCTCCGTATCCTGATTGACTACAAAAACACTTAAGCATTTACCCGCTAAAGTATTAAGCCGATCACACTTGATCGGCTTTTTTTTGTAACCCCGATGTTAACGTTTTACAAATAACACACAACTCGCTAATCTATAATTTTCGCTTTGCGATCTGTGACCGAGCTAAAGATTAAGATGACCGTAAATAACAAATTAAAGATAGCCATTTTAGCCATTATTGCTTCGCAAAATGTGAATGCGATCACTGTCGATCCTATTCAAATTCAGTCTGCGCCTGGGGAGCTATTGTATGCAGAATTGAACTTTCACGATGCCGATCCGAATGCTCCCATTCAAGCCAGTCTAGCCAGCACAGAAGATTTGATGTCTCTTGGCGTCATGCATCAGCCGCCCAGTAATCTGAACTTTTTTACCCGTCGTACCAGCGCCAGTACAGGTGTGATTACGATTACCTCTTCACGTCCTTTAACGGAAGCAGAACTCAACATTGTCGTCAAAATCAAAGAAGGCAATGCGGCACGGCTACAACATATTAAAACAGCCAATAAACGATCGGCAGCACTTCAAGCCCGTACAAATAGTAATGAAAAAGCGTTAAAACCGGTGGTGATTGTCAACGAAAAAGATATTGCGCTGAACTTACCTGTCAGCGCACAATTCAATAGCTTAAAAACAACAGCTGCGCCAACGACAAACACGACGCCCCTCAAACTCAATAACCATACCCCACCAAGCATGAGTGCGACCGCTATTACAGCGCCAATGCAAGTTATTTCAGTGGCCTCTGCTCAAATTGCAGCAGCTGCTCAAACATCAGCTCCACGGGTTGAACCTATTACGCAAGCAAAAAAATCGGCAGATCCGTTGGTGCAAAAGTATGCCGATTCAGTTCAAAAATCAGATGCCCCAATTTCTGCACAGGCCAGCCCACAAACTAGTCCATCGACAGCAAAAGTAACACCTGCTGCCCCTGTAACTACTGCACGCCAAGCCGCACCTCAAAGTGCCCATGTTGTTCGGTCAAATGAATCTCTCTGGGGCATTGCATCGCGTATTGCTGCTGAAGAAAACCGTCCTGTCGGTGAAGTCATGCAACAAATTAAAGCCAAGAATGAACATGCCTTTATTCAAGGTGACGTAAACCGCTTACGTCGTGGTGCCAACCTCAACTTAACGGGCCTACAAACAGCAAAATCAGAACAAAAAGTCTCCGTTTCATCACTTCCAAAACAAAGCTCACAGCAATCTGGCAAGGCGAAATACCGCCTCAATCAAGCCGAGATGAGTTTGGTTGCGGAGAAAGAGCAAGATTCAAGCCACGGTTCTGCCAAGAAGTCGACACAAAAGAATCAAACATCAAACGAGTTGTCATTAAAAGTTATGACATCCCGTGAAAAAACCGTTAAATTACAGAGAAACGTAACACAATTAGAAGTGGCACTTAATCAGAAAGATCAGAGAATTCAATTACTAAACGCTCGTCTTGCACAATTGCAACAACAATTGAAAGCACAACAAACTGAGAAAAAGCCAACACACTAAAGTGTTATTTTGATTATTTGATTTTGGATGAACTTGCACAAAGACAAGTTCAAAAGGGGTAAAACATGCTTATTTATGTGATTCCATTTATCTTACTATTGGTTGTTGCCATAGTCTTAAAAAAGCGTGAGGCGAGTAAAGAAGCAGAACCAAAAACTCAAAAAGCGGTTGCTGCAAAAAACAAAGCCAAAAAAACCAGTTCGTCTAAAAAATCCCCGCAACAAACTCAAGTCGTTGAAGATGTTGTTGCTAAAAAAGCCACAACACCACTCGCTACAGATCTACGTAATAAAATTGAAGGTCAAATTCGCGACCGCAATTTCTTCTCAGCTGAAGCGCAAATCAACCAAGCCCTAAATAAAGACAATTCACAACACGAATTATATTTACTGCTGCTCGATATTCACTTGCTCCAAAAAGACGAGTTTGCCATCAGCCAATTGCTGAATCATTTACGTTCTTTAGAGCTGGATGATATTTTGGCGCAAGCAGAAGCCAAAAAATCGGATTACGATCAATTACATCAAAATAGCCGTGACACGATTGAGTTTAAACCAACTGAAATTGCACCATCTGCACCAAAACCTGTAGAAGCAACCAATACTGCTGACTTTGATGCTCTGATGTCATCAAATAATGCTGCTCCCGCTCCTGTGCAGGCTTCTGTTGTTGAACCTGTTCAAGACATTAAACCGCTTGATTTTGATACCTCAGCATTTACCACCACAACAACAGCTCAACCTGAACCGAGCATCGAAGTCCAAAGCTTAGAATTTGATATCTCTAGTTTAAATACACCAACAGCAGAACCCACCCAACCTACTGAAGAACTTAAACCGCTCGATTTCGGTTCACTTTCTTTAGAAAGCGCGCCGGCTCAACCAGCAGAAACTGCTGCAGCCGACATCCAACCTTTAGATTTTTCGTTCAATCTCGACACTGCGCCTACAACAGCGCCAGAAGCAGAAATTTCGCCGCTTGCTGCGGATGAGCGTCCTGAATTTACATTTGATTTTTCAAGCGAATCCACGTCTGAAGCTGCAAAAGACATCCCTGCTTTTTCTTTCGATACGGTGAGCTCAAGTGAAGCAATAGTAGAAGAAACACCAGCAGTTGTTACGCCAAGCCTCAGTTTTAGTCTAGAGTCTACTGCACCTGCCAATACGGTGGATCAAAGCGATCCTCTGGTACAGTCTTTCCCTCAACTGAGCGAAGTCAATGAAATACACTTAAACCTTGAATTGGCTGAGCAATACATTCAACTCGGCGCTTTCGAAGCTGCACGTGAAATTTTGGTTGAACAAGAACCAAATTACTCTACGGAACAACGTCAGCAAGTCGAACAGTTGCTGAGTCGCATAGCATCCTAAGCCATTTCGTTTTAAACTAAAGCAGTCATCACCGACTGCTTTTTTTATAATGAAAAAAATTGCGCTTATCTATATGGGTGGAACCTTTGGCTGTATTGGCGAACCCTTACAACCAATGCCTGCCGAAGACTTTATTCCCAAGCTCACACATGTCTTGCCGATTCATCTCGACATAGAATGTTTTATTGCACCTGTCATTAAAGACAGTAGCGCCTGCACGGCTGAAGACTGGTTATTGCTAATTCAGCAGATTCAACAATTACAACTGCAACAATTCCAGCATTTTGTCGTGCTTCATGGCACAGATACCTTAAGCTATGCCAGTGCTGTCGCTGCACACTTTATTGTAGACTCAGCACGTGTGATTTTCACGGGTAGCCAATATCCATTGCTTAATGTACAAGGTACAGATACGCGTGAATTTAGCGATGCGATCAGTAATTTGAATTTTGCCTTAGATGCCGTGGTGAAACATCCTGTCGGAGTGTATCTGGCTTTTCATCAACAGGTATTGCATGCGCAAACTGCGCTAAAACGACATACCACAGAACTGGATGCTTTTTCAGGCGTCATGGCTGAACAGTCGATTCCACACAACTTAAAAACACACATAGTACAAACACATAATGTAGAACAATCCCATCAATTCAATTGCCTCAATCTGATGATGCAACCTGTTGCCTTGGTGCAGCAAGTACAAAACTTGAGAAATCTACTCTCCGCACCGCCTCATTTCCTCATTTTACAGGGTTTTGGAACGGGTAATTTAGCCGTAAATGCTGAGCTGATTGCACTTTTCGATGAATTTTACGCACAAGGCTGTGTTGTTATCTTAAGCACTCAAGTCCCTTTCGGCCGTACTGATCAGCGCTATGCAGTTGCCGCTTGGACAACCCAAGCCAAAATAATTGTCAGTGATTGCCTCGGGCATGCAGATCTGTATGCCAAAGCCCTCAAAATGTATTTACAATACCCCAGCGCTGAAGCACGCTTCAGCCATTGGCATGATTTGGGTTAATTTGAGGTACATATGCAACGTTTTGCGATCGGCATTGAGTTTTGTGGAACACACTATCGTGGTTGGCAAACCCAGCAAACAGGTGTGATCAGCGTACAAGAGACGATTGAACAAGTACTTTCTAAAATTGCCAATGAACCGATTAGCTTACATGGTGCAGGTCGTACCGATGCGGGCGTCCATGCCACCAATATGGTGGCGCATTTTGATAGCTCGGCACTTCGTTCAGAGCGCGGTTGGTTGATGGGTAGCAATAGCCAACTGCCAAAAGATATCTCGATCCAGTGGATCAAAGCGATGGATCAAGACTTTCATGCGCGCTTCAAAGCGCAGGCACGTCGTTATCGCTATGTGGTTTATAACCACCCGCAACGTCCTGCTCTTATGCATAAACAAGTCACACACGCTTATTATGCGCTAGATGTGGCAAAGATGATGCAAGCCGCGCAAAAGTTCGAGGGCACGCATAACTTTGAAAGCTTCCGTGCAGCCGCATGCCAATCCAATCAACCTGTGCGCCATGTTAGCCATTGTCGCTTAATTCAACATGGCCCATATTTGGTACTCGACATTCAGGCCGATGGCTTCTTACACCATATGGTCCGCAATATCATGGGCTGCTTACTTGAAATTGGTCAAGGTATGTATGAAGTCGAGCATATTGAGGCGATTTTCGCAGCAGAAGACCGCAAAGCCGCAGGCATTACTGCCCCTCCTGATGGGCTATATTTCATTCATGCCGACTATCCAGCGCAGTTTGAGCTACCAAAGCAGCCGCTTGGGCCGCACTGGCTAAATATGCCCGAATAATTTATTTTTGAATCCTCTTCGCCTGCTTTTTTAAAGGAGGTTAGGAGGAATTTCTTAACGCTGCTTACGCTTGCGATATTCCACTGGGGTTTCATTGGTCCAGCGTTTAAATGCACGATAGAAGGTACTTGGCTCAGAAAAGCCTGTCAAATACACGATACGCTCTACACTTTCTGCCGTATTAGCCAAAAGTTTTTTCGCCAAACGGCAGCGATAATCAGACAAAATTTGCTGGAAGCTGGTATTTGCCTCACTAAGTTGTGTGCGTAAACGCCTTGGGGTAATACTGAGCTGAGAAGCCACTGTTTCAAGTGTGGTTTCGCCACTTTCTAGGGTTGAACCTATCGCGCGACGCACTTCACCCACCAAATCATAACGGGCTAATTCTTGAAGTTTTTCAATCGCTAACTGCTCATGCAGTTGTAATAATTCAGGTTCCGCCTGCCACAACGGATAAGCCAAAATACTTGGGTCAAAATATAAGCGGGTTTCTTTTTGCCCTAGACTGACAGGGCACTCATATACGCGGAAATACTCATCATCAAACGCGCCTTTACTGAAGTTAAAATCAATATAGATCGGTTCAAAGCGCCCTTCAGTAATAAATTTAAAGAACCGTAAAATACCGGACATCGCACATTCAGAAAAATGTCGATTGACTAAATTTTCAGCCCAAGGTTGTTCCCCATTGGTCAAATAACACCGGTCATCTTCAACCACCAACTTGGCATGAAAGGCATCACTGATCAATCGCTGATAAGCCAAAGCGCGTTTCAAACCCTCACCAAAGTTTTCGGATGAAATAAACAAATGCTCAATCACTTGACCACGGTATAAAGGCAGATTTTCACCCAAATGTAGACCGATATCTGGATCGCGACTCACCTCTTCTGCCGCCACCCAAAAAGCGTATTGTGCGCTCAAAGGCGTACGCTCATTGGTTTCCATCTGATTTAATGCAACACCAGCCTTTGTTAAAATTTCTTCTGTTGGCAACCCTGAACGACGAATCGCTTGGTAGCCTAATCGCAATACAACCGATGCATCCGTTAGCTGACCCACGCTAGAACCTTCCTTGTATGTTCTTCATTTATACATAAAACATTAAAATTAGATTAACTGCGATTGACCGAACTGACAACAACTTATACAGTTTTTTTGTTGAAAATATTTATTCCGCTTGTTCGCTTATTTTACTGACAGATGATCAGGCAACCGCCCATTCCGCCTTGTTTTATGCAAAAAAATTGACTATAATTTGCGCCTTTCCAATTTATTCATTCAGGTAGGCTATGGCCAATAAAGAGGAACTCATCGAGTTCGAAGGCGTTGTCACCGAGACGCTTCCTAATACTATGTTTCGTGTACGTTTAGAAAACGGTCATGAAGTGATTGCTCACATCTCTGGTAAAATGCGTAAACACTATATTCGTATTTTGACTGGCGACAGTGTTAAAGTAGAAATGACACCTTATGATTTGTCTAAGGGTCGTATCACTTATCGTGCGCGCTAAGTTTTAGCGAAGCGAAAAAGCCACTTTTTAAGTGGCTTTTTTAATGTCTGCGCTCAGACTAAACGTTATAAATCAGCTATATTTAAACCAATAATCAAACTATAATTAAATGCAATAATAACTTAATACGCCTAAACAATAATGAAAATAACTGCAATGAAGCGAGCAGTTTTACTGTTCCCAATGCTATGTGTTGCTTGTGCCATAACAAGCCAAACTCAGCTCAACCAAACCTTACAACACTATATCGGACAATCGTCAGATCAAGTTCAAAATCTACTCAACCTCAATAGCATGGGCTATAAAGTGCTCGGTGCTCCTGTACATACCCCAGAGAAACTAACCTACACTCTGTTACGCAATATGCCTATTCCGATGGGAACCCCCAACCTTGGAACCAGTGTCAGTATGGGTGCGCCCATTCCGACACCTTCCAGCGGTAGCCTGAATATTGAAATGAAATGCAAAATTGAGTTCAGACTGCATGATGATCTTGTGGAATCTATTCACTACATTGGCAAAGCGTGTTAACGGCCGCGTTATGGTAAGCCGCTTATACCGTTTATCTCAAATTACTCGAATCATACTCAAACGAACGTTCAGATATACAATACTAAAAGGGTCTTTCTCTGCTTAGGGGATGATCATGAAGCCCTTTATTGTCAGTTTCTTTAGTTCCATCTGCTTTCTACTCCTTCAAGCTTGCAGCAGCTCTCCAGCGCAACACCAGACCGTCGTTTTACCCGCTAAAATTGCGCTCCCCGACTATTTAGAACAATATATCGGCCAAGATGTATCGAGCATTCGGCGCGAACTCAACTTACGTCAACTCGGTTATGAAACCTTAGGTACGCCGATTCAAACACCAAACCAACTGAGTTACACGATTGTCAGACGGATTCAAATTCCAACCCCTATGCCCACTATGCGTAGTGACAGCAGTGTCGGTGCGATTCCTATTCCCACACATACGCCATTTTATGATGTTCAGTTAGAGTGCCAAGTCCACTTCTTGTTAAAAGATAATATTGCGCAATCAATTCAATATCGAGGTAAAGCCTGTAAAAGCTATTAAATTTTAGGCATAAAAAAACGCAGCGGATGGCTGCGTTTTCAAATTATTTTTGGCTTAGTTCAGTGCAGCCACAACTGCCTGCCCCATTTCCGCAGTACCCACTTTGCTCATGCCTTCAGACATGATATCAGCGGTACGCAAGCCTTGATCTAGGACATTGCCTACTGCATCTTCAATCGCTTGAGCAGCAGCTTCTTCACGGAAGGTATATCGCAACATCATAGCTACTGAAAGAATAGTGGCTAATGGATTGGCAATATTCTGCCCTGCGATATCAGGCGCCGAACCATGACATGGCTCATACATCCCTTTCGCATTTTCATCTAAGGATGCTGATGGCAACATCCCAATTGAACCTGTCAACATCGCGGCTTCATCAGACAAGATGTCACCAAATAAGTTACCTGTCACAATCACGTCAAACTGTTTAGGCGCGCGCACCAATTGCATTGCAGCATTATCGACATACATATGCGACAAGTTAATGTTTGGATAGTCAGCTTCTTTCATCGCCGTTACGGTTTGCTTCCAAAGCTCCGTCACTTCAAGTACGTTAGCTTTATCAACAGAACAGACTTTTCCGCCACGTAAACTAGCCATTTCAAAAGCCACTTTCGCAATACGCTTAATTTCAGACTCAGCATAAACGTCAGTGTTAAAGCCTTGTTTTTCACCATTCTCAAGCTCACGAATACCCCGTGGCTGACCAAAGTAAATCCCGCCAGTTAATTCACGAACGATAAGAATATCAAGACCTGCAACAATTTCAGGCTTTAAGCTTGATGCATCTGCCAATTGCGGATACAAAATGGCTGGGCGTAAGTTCGCGAATAAATTCAATTCACTACGAATTTTTAACAAACCACGCTCTGGACGAATCGAACGCTCAATGTTGTCCCACTTCGGACCACCCACCGCACCGAGTAAAATCGCATCTGCATTTTTGGCTTGTGCTGCGGTCACATCTGGATAAGGCGAACCGTATGCATCAATGGCAGCCCCACCGAGTAGGCCCTGTTCCCACGTTAAACCTAAATTGAATTGATCATTGACTCGTGTAAGAACCTGTTCTGCGGCTTTTACAATTTCAGGACCAATGCCGTCACCAGCCAAAATCAAAATATGTTTAGACATGAAATATTCCACTGTTGGTGAGTTCTGACTCACACGATTAAAGTTTTTGTTCTACAAACTCGCCCAAGCCATTTAAGACATTGTAAGGTTTGCAAAAACGACGAATTGTTCTTTGGTTTTGCTTTAAATCGACACACAAAGGGTCAGGTGCAGACATATTCAACAAGCTTCCCTGATGTCGACTGCGTGCACGAAACATTCTAAAGGTGTAGCGTTCCGCAGGCTTAAAACGATGAATCACATGCAGCGTTTCAGCACGATCGACCGAAACAGGATAGAAGCGAATCACCAGTTCATGTTGCCCCGCTGGCACTGACAGAAACAAGGCATTCGCTTCATTCAAATCATCTCGTTTTAGACGCACGACCTTCTCTCGAATGGCCTCACGGCTGACGCGATGATTGTCTGCATTCACAATTTTGATCTGATTCCATCGTTCAAACTCGCAGTTCACTGTACCAGTACAGTAAAGCTGTGCATTATTTTTACTCGCTGGGGTATCCTGAATCCGCTTAATGCTTGCCGTATTCATACTTTGGCAGGCAGTTAATGTTCCCACCAACGCCAGTAGAGCGATACGACTGTAACTCGTCACCATTGTTCAAGCCCAACCTTTACCAGTAGCAAAACGTTTAAAATTCTTTTGCTCGATATTAACAAGAGATGGACCCAAGCACTAGATGCATCGAATTTTCAATTAAGCATGAATTTCAGCAAACACCCACGGACGAGATGCTTTGGTCTTTTCTTCATAGGCTTTGATATCATCTGCGACCTGTAAAGTTAAACCGATATCATCCAAACCATTTAACAAACAGTGCTTACGAAATGGATCGACTTCAAATGTGAAGGCTTCACCCGATGGTGTACGCACTTCTTGCGCGTCCAAATCAATCGTTAGCTGATAACCTTCTGTTGCTGCACATTCTTTGAAAAGTTGGTCAACAATTTCTTCAGACAAAATCACAGGTAACATGCCATTTTTGAAACTATTATTAAAGAAAATGTCGGCATAGCTGGGTGCAATCACGGTACGGAAACCATATTCTTCCAATGCCCACGGCGCATGTTCGCGGCTTGAACCACAACCAAAGTTCGCACGAGAAATTAAGATGCTGGCCCCTTGGTAACGTGGCTGATTCAATGCAAAATCAGGGTTCTTAGGACGTTTGGAATTATCTTGTCCCAAAAAACCTTCATCTAAATAACGCAACTCATCAAATAAATTTTCACCAAAACCTGTGCGCTTAATGGATTTCAAAAACTGTTTTGGAATTATCAAGTCTGTATCGACATTGGCACGGTCTAAAGGTGCAACGATACCTTGTTCAACGGTATATTTTTTCATGTCTATGCTCCCAAGCCCGAATTAAAATGAACGCACATCGACAAAGTGACCTGCAATCGCTGCTGCTGCTGCCATTGCTGGACTCACCAAATGCGTACGACCTCCATTGCCCTGGCGACCTTCGAAGTTACGGTTAGAGGTCGATGCACAGTGCTCACCGGGTTGTAATTTGTCTGCATTCATTGCTAAACACATTGAACAACCTGGCTCACGCCATTCAAAGCCAGCTTCAATCAAAACTTTGTCTAAGCCTTCAGCTTCGGCTTGCGCTTTGACTAAACCAGACCCTGGAACCACCATGGCCTGTTTAATGGTACTTGCCACTTTTTTACCTTTGGCCACTTCTGCCGCGGCACGAATATCTTCAATGCGCGAGTTGGTACATGAACCAATAAAGACACGGTCTAACTGAATATCTGCCAACGCCTGACCCGCGGTTAAACCCATGTAATTGTAAGCACGTGTCCAATCATTGCGTTGCACTTCATCTTTGGCTTGTTCTAAAGTTGGTACAGCTTGAGTCACTGGAATCACCATTTCAGGCGATGTGCCCCAAGACACTTGAGGCTCAATCTCTTCACCTTGCAACACCACCACGGTGTCAAAATGTGCATCTGCATCCGAATGTAAGGTATTCCAATATGCAACCGCAGCATCCCACTGTGCGCCTTGTGGTGCATATGGACGGTCTTTGACATAGGCAATGGTTTTGTCATCGACAGCGACCATACCCACACGTGCGCCGCCTTCAATCGCCATATTACACACCGTCATACGACCTTCGATCGACATATCACGGAAGACTTGACCACCAAATTCGATGGCATGACCTGTACCGCCTGCAGTACCAATTTTACCGATAATGGCTAAAACCACGTCTTTCGGTGTTACGCCCTGACCCAATTGACCATCAACACGTACCAACATGTTTTTCATCTTCTTTTGAACCAAGCATTGGGTCGCCAATACATGCTCCACTTCAGATGTCCCAATCCCGTGCGCCAAACAGCCAAATGCACCATGTGTTGCCGTATGAGAATCTCCACAGACCACCGTCATGCCCGGTAAAGTCAAACCTTGCTCGGGCCCCACCACATGTGCAATGCCTTGACGCACATCATTAATGTCAAACTGCACCACATTAAAGGCTTTACAGTTGTCATCTAAGGTTTGAACTTGGATACGTGAAGTATCATCTTCAATACCTGCAATTCCTTCTGAACGCTCTTTGGTCGATGTGGGAACATTATGATCGGGGGTTGCCACATTCGCACTTAAACGCCATGGTTTACGACCCGCTAGTTGTAAACCTTCAAAGGCTTGCGGGGAAGTCACTTCATGTAATAAATGACGGTCGATATAGAGTAAAGCCGAGCCATCGTCGCGTTGTTTTACTAAGTGGTCATCCCACAATTTGTCATACAATGTTTTTGCTTGTTGGTTTTCGCCTGCCATGTCGATTGACTCCACTGGACTGGGTAATTCTTTCATTAAAATCGATTATAGCGACGATTTCACATAAATCTAATTTATCATTTTTATTAATTTAAAAACTTTTTGGAATTATTTTAAATTCATACCTCTTTGTTTCAATCCCTTTGATTACAAGCCCTCAATGCTGGTTTTAATTCAAGCGCTATACGCCTATTTATCAACCTCTTGTAAACCTCGCAGTATATTTCCCAGCTCAGCCATGCAAGGTTTATCCCCTCTAGACCGATGCTTTTGAAGCCCCCTTCGTTTGTCTGAATAGAAAGACAGCGACCTATGCATAGACTAAAGAATGAAATCTACAGAAGCTTGTTTTTTCAAGTCAAACATTCCAAACAATCGACTGCATCGCCTTGCATTCAAAAACCCAATCACGAGCAATTAAAATTTCATTTTGACTTTATTAATGATAATAATTACTATTTACAAATGAAAGGCATTATTGAGAGGGTATTTATCATGGCGAACATTCAGAAATTTGTAGCAAACAATCAGCGCATATTCAAAAAAACCCTAAGCTATTACATCATGCACATAACCGTGGCCATGATTGTGGCTTATTTTGTCACAGGTAACTTATGGATGGCGGTCACCCTCAGTTTATTAGAACCAACCGTGCAAGCCTTCGCATTCTTTTTCCATGAACGTATTTGGGAGAAAAAGAACCGTACAACCGAAGAAAATATTCCCGCTTAAGCCTTTATATCAAGCGCCCTCTCAACTCTCCAAAAGATCACATCAAGTGATCTTTTTTTATTTTAGTCCAGACCCAATAACCTACCATTCATTTTAAAGATCGCAATTCATATAAAATTATTTTATAATTTAATTATAATTTCATAACTAGATTATCCTTATGAATCTTGCAGCCTTCGAAGCTTTTGTAAAAGTCATGGAAACCGGCTCTATTTCTTTAGCCGCAGATCAACTCTTCATTACGCAACCTGCTGTAACCAAACGTATTCATAGTTTAGAAGAATATTTTGGTGTGAAACTGTTTGAATCTGCTGGTCGTGGTGTACAAGCCACGCATGCCGCACATTCATTGCTGCCTAAAGTTAAAAACTGGCTAAATGAACTGGGTGACATTCATCACACCTTGAGTCATGAGCAAGGTATGGTCCAAGGCAAACTCAAAATTGGCACCAGTCACCATATTGGTTTGCATCACTTGCCAAGCCATTTACGTAGCTATGTGCAAAGCTTTCCAAATGTCACCTTAGATGTACACTTTGTCGATTCTGAGCAAGCGCATGAAAAAGTACTGGCGGGTGATTTGGAGCTGGCATTTTTAACTCTACCACCCAAACTCGATGAACGTTTGCAGTACGTCACCATTTGGGAAGATCCACTGGTATTTGTAGCAGCACCGTTTCATCCGTTGGCACAAATGCAAAACCTACAACTCGAAGACCTGATTCAATACCCAAGTTTATTGCCTGCGTCACAAACCTATACCAGCCAAATCACCTTGGCAGAGTTTGAAAAACAAGGGCTGAAACCTAAAATCACCATGAGCAATAATCCACTCGAATCGATTCGTATGTTGGCCTCGATTGGACTGGGTTGGTCAGTGCTTCCAAAAACGATGATTAACCAAGACCTACAGCAGTTGAATGTGAAGTTCGAAATGAACCGTCAACTCGGTATGGTTTGGCATCCGGGCAGAACCCAATCTCGCGCGGTGCAAGAACTAATTGCAATGATGAACTAAGCTTTGCAAAAATAAAAAAACCATCCACAAGGATGGTTTTTTTATTTTGCGCGAGCGAATTAAGAAGCACTTATGGCCAGTGCAACCAGCCCAAGCCAAATCACCAGCAAGATCGAACCAGCTATGAGATTTGTACCACCACGATTTTCTAATTCAGTATGGACGCTTCCACTTCTCAACTGACGAATCTTGTCAATCTGCTGATCAACATGGTGCTTGTACAAGGTATTCCCAAACATTCCAAATGCTACGGCCAAGCCAATATTTGCACCAGAACTTTCAATCCCCAAAAATATTTCCACCATCCCTATGACCACAATCAAACCAATGGCCATAAAGCCATAACTGTACATTTTTCGATAAAACAACCAGACCACACCTAAGAAAAAGGCGGCAATATTAAAGCCTGCATATTGTTTCTTGGGTGTGATTTTTTCAAATTGAGCTTGATAGTAAGACTCATATTTCGCACCGATAAACAGAGCACGATCTTGTTCTAGTTGATGAACTGAAGGTACATGTTCTAAGGGCGTAGAGTCAGAAAAAGCTTGATGATCGACAGGCATAAATCTCTACTTTTATCTTATTTTTATACAGAGAGGCAAAGCTTCGACGCTCAGCCTCTTTGAGTTCTGCTTATTTTTGGATGAGTGAATCTTCATGTAGGGATTCATTCAGCTGATCTACAATAATAGCCCACTCACCGTCCGATTTAATTTTTTCTGCCAAAAACTGACGTTGCGCTTCAGTCCAATACTCTGCGTCAACAATCGTGGTTTGTGCATTGAGCTGATGCGTTACAATAAATAAAGCGATGGCCTCTTCACTCGCATCTAAACCGAGTTGCTCAAACAGGTGGGTCATTCTTGGTCGTACACTCATATTTTTCTCCACGCTTATGTTCTAATTTTTCATAGTCAAAATAGCTTTAGCCAAGGTTCAACATAGCATATTTGGTTAATTTTCCAAGATCAGCCCACCTATAGCCTCACTATTTTATCTCTTTCAAATAAAAAAGACTGCCCGAAAGCAGCCTTTTCAAACAACGAAAGACAGATGCTTAAATCGACCAGTCTTGGATTTCCCATGCCTGCTCTTTAGCCAATACCTCTAGGCGGTCATCTGGATTGACTGCTATCGCATGGTCGGCGTATTCCAGTAAAAAGCGATCATTGATGGAATCTGAATAAGCCCAAGACTCACTGACATCACGCCCTGCCAGCCACTGATCTAAACGCGTCAATTTGCCTTTTTGATAGCATGGTGTATTGATCACTTTGCCCGTGTATTTACCCTCAACCACTTCAGCATTGGTCGCAATAATTTCGCTAATCCCAAACTCACGGAAAATCGGTGCGGTAATAAAATCTGAGGTTGCGGTAATGCCAACCAAAGCATGTCCAGCATCACGGTGTTTTTCAATGGCTGCAAAACCTTCGGGACGCATTTGCGGACGAATCACTTTGTGCATAAACAGTTCATGCAGTTCCGTGAGGTAAGTATTGTCATGTTGAGTTAAAAATTCAAACACAAATTCATTATAGGCAATCGGGTCGAGCTGCCCTGCTTTGTAGTCTTCATAAAATTTATCGTTCATGGCGCGATGGCGAACTGGATCGACCAAGCCTTCATTCACCAAAAACTCTCCCCAAGAATGATCTGAATCGGTGTTTAACAAGGTGTGATCGAGATCAAATAGCGCCAATTTCATGAAAATACTCGTAAAAACTGAAATTTAAGAAAAAATTTGTAAATCTATCTCCGCTAGTCGATAGAAATTCGTTAAGATCATAGCAATTTTAACATTTTTAAACTTTGCTTTTTTCGAGTTGGATACAGAAATAAAAATCCCCGATCGCAAAGTCATAAATTACACAATATTTAGGTAGCCAAATGATCGATTCGGAAGGTTTCCGACCCAATGTCGGGATCATTTTGGCAAACGAGTTTGGACAAGTTTTATGGGCAAAACGCATTGGACACAATGCTTGGCAATTTCCACAAGGAGGTATCCAATATGGAGAAACCCCTGAACAGGCACTTTATCGTGAGCTGAGAGAAGAAGTTGGCTTACTGCCCGAACACGTCCAAATTGTAGCGCAAACTAAAGGTTGGCTGCGTTATCGTTTGCCGCACCGATACATTCGTACAGATTCCGATCCCGTATGTATTGGACAAAAACAAAAGTGGTTTTTACTCAAACTCACTGCTCCCGCTCAGAACATTCGTTTGAATTTGTCTGATCCGCCTGAGTTTGATCAATGGCAGTGGGTCAGTTATTGGTACCCGCTGGGACAAGTTGTGAATTTTAAACGCGATGTATACCGCAAAGCGATGGTGGAGCTGTGCAATCAGCTCCCTCAAAAAAAGCCTTAAAAAATCTAGACGTCCTACAGATTTTTTAACGCTCTCTTGTTATAAATAAGTTGGACGCACATTATTTTTGGAGTAGACGCGATGTCGAATATGCAACTGGATACCCTTCGACGCATTGTACAAGAAATCAATGCGTCCACCAGTTTGCATGAATCGCTCGACATTATGGTCAACCATGTGGCAGAAGCCATGCATGTTGACGTTTGCTCCATCTATTTACTCGACGAACGTAATCAACGTTATTTGTTGATGGCATCGAAAGGTTTGAACCCCGATTCAGTCGGCCATGTTTCACTGCATACCAGTGAAGGTTTGGTCGGTCTGGTGGGTCAGCGTGAAGAAATCGTCAACCTTGACAATGCACCGAAACATGAACGTTTTATGTACTTACCTGAAACAGGTGAGGAAATTTACAACTCGTTCCTCGGTGTACCTGTCATGTACCGCCGTAAAGTGATGGGCGTGCTTGTGGTGCAAAACAAAGAGTCACAAGACTTTAGTGAAGCTGCGGAATCCTTCCTCGTCACGCTCTGTGCTCAGCTTTCTGGGGTCATTGCGCATGCCCATGCGGTGGGCAATATCGATGTATTTCGTAAACCCAGCAATTTACCTGCCTACAAAACCTTCCAAGGGGTACCTGGTTCAGGCGGGATTGCATTAGGTCGTGCCGTTATTCTCTATCCCCCTGCGGATTTGGCCGCTGTCCCTGACCGTGAAGCCGATAACATCAGTGAAGAATTAGAACTGCTGGATCGAGCCCTCACCTCAGTGCGTGATGAAATCAAATCGCTTGATGACAAAATGCAAGATGCTCTCATGGCGGAAGAGCGCGCACTATTTAGCGTGTTCTTACGCATGTTGGATGAAAATGCGCTGCCAGCGGAAATTAAAGAACAAATTCGTGATGGTAACTGGGCACAAGGCGCGGTGCGTATCGTCATCGATAATCACATCGACCTATTTGAACAAATGGAAGATGACTATCTCCGTGAACGTGCCGCGGACTTAAAAGACCTCGGACGACGGATTTTGGCCTATTTGCAAGAAGCCGACTCCAGCCACCGTGAACTCACCGATGAAAGCATTCTGATTGGTGAAGAAATATCAACCGCGGCATTGGTTGAACTGCCTGTCGATAAAATTGCAGCCATCGTAACTACCGAGGGCGCCATGAACTCGCATATGGTGATTGTGGCACGCGCACTCGGTATTCCAACCGTTGTTGGTGTCACTGAATTACCAGTTAATACCCTCGATGATGTGGAGATGATCGTCGATGCGCACCAAGGGCGCGTGTTTATTAATCCACCTCGCCGCTTACGTAGTCGCTATAAAGAAATTCAAAAAGAAGAAGAACAGATTGCCAAAGATTTAAAACAGTATGAAACCAAAGATGCCATCACCCCTGATGGTGTCGCAGTCAAATTGTTCGTCAATACTGGTCTGATGATTGATGTAGTCCGTGGTGTACAACGCGGTGCCAAAGGCGTTGGTCTATATCGCTCTGAAATTCCATTCATGCTGCGTGATCGCTTCCCGGGTGAAGAAGAACAGCGTGCGATTTATCGTCAACAGTTGAGTCACTTCGCCAACAAACCGGTGGTCATGCGTACTCTTGATATCGGCGCCGATAAGGACTTACCTTATTTTTCAATTGAGGAAGAAAACTCAGCACTCGGCTGGCGCGGTATTCGCTTTACGCTCGACCACCCTGAAATTTTTTCTTCGCAAATTCGTGCCATGCTCAAAGCCAGTATTGGTCTCAACAACCTACACATTCTACTGCCGATGGTCACCAGTGTCAGTGAAGTGGAAGAAGCGCTGTATTTACTAGAGCGTGACTGGGTCGCGGTGCAAGAAGAAGAACAGGTCAAAATCACCAAACCAAAAATCGGGATCATGGTCGAAGTACCAAGTGTCTTATTACAGATTGAAGAGTTTGCGGAGTTGGTTGACTTTTTCTCGGTGGGTTCAAACGACCTGACGCAATATTTACTGGCCGTTGACCGTAATAATCCACGTGTTGCCAATGTCTACTCACATTTCCATCCTGCAGTTTTACGCGCGCTCACCCGCTTAGTCAAAGAGTGTCATAAGTACAACAAACCAGTTAGTATTTGTGGGGAAATGGCGGGCGATCCTTTGTCTGCGATCTTACTAATGGCGATGGGCTTCAACACCCTGTCGATGAGCTCAAGTAACATTCTGCGTGTACGCAAAGCCATTTGTCATATCCCAATGACAGATGCGGTCGAATTGTTAGAGCGAGCGTTGAAAATGAGTAATCCACTCATTGTGAAAAGTCAGATGGAATATTATTTTAAAACCCATGGTTTAGCCGACATGGTCAAATCTGCCACACGGATTGTGACGGCTTAAGGGTCTTAAGCCCAAAGAAGAGGCATTAAAAAAGGGAGATAATCATCTGAATATCTCCCTTTTTTGTGCTTGTCATAGCCTCGTTTTGCATTTTTCTTTCGGTCTACAAAGACTTGGCTTTGGTTGACTTCATGCATGTGTTTAGCCACGAAGTTGTGAATCACAACTTTTGGCTCAGCTTTCTTCTTTGCCATTTTTTTCACCTTGTGGATATGATCATCTCGCTGATGATGCGGTAGAAATTTTACGCCTTTTTGAACGTATTACAAGCAATTTTGGCTAGGCCTATGTCCGTCCCATTCGCTATTTTCCAATTCAGTTTCAGGTTAAAGCAATACTTTATTTTGCATTATCTTTGATCTATATACTTGAAATGTCGCTTAGACATAAAACTGTTCTAACAATAAAATCATCGCAATTAACATCATCAATCCCCCTGATACTCGACTGACCATCCTCGCAGCTTGTGGGCGCGTCCCCAAAACTTTTTGAGCGCTAAATCCCACCAAGAAATAAACGGCCGCACAACTCATAAGGTGAATCCCCGCCAATAAAATAATTTGAGACGTAGGCGACAAAGCCGCTTGCGGGTCAATAAAGGGCGGCAATAAAGCCAAAAATAGCAGCAGAACTTTCGGGTTTAAGCCACTCAAATAAACCCCTCGAATGTACCATGACTTTGAAGATGCGATGGCCACCTGATCACTGCTAATACTCGCAGGACGCATCAATAGATTTAGCCCCATCCACAGCAAATAAACAGCCCCAACACCCGTGAGCACTTGAAGTAATACGGGCTGACTGGTCACCAATGTACCTACACCCGCTGCAACAATGAGTGCCGCCATCAAGTGCCCAGTTAATAACCCAGTCACCGCAGGCAAGATTCTTTTGCCCTGTATCCCCGACGAAATGGCATAGGCCCAATCTATACCGGGGGTCATCACAAACAGGATAGAAACACCCCAAAATGCAATCAAAATATTCAGTGACATCCCTTTCCTCTCTTATCCATCATCGTTTTTGAGGTTTGACCCAATCAAAACATGATCTGTATCAAATAATTTTGAAAGGATATCCTTTAGGCTTTAAAATGTGCTTTCAAATATTTGTGCAATAACACCTAAAAAGGGGAGATTCTTCCACATGGATAAAATTGATAAGAAGATTCTTGCTGAACTGCAAGCCGATGGTCGTTTATCTGTTACGGAGTTGGCCCATAAAGTAGGGCTTAGTCTCTCCCCCTGTCACCGCAGAGTCAAAGCCTTAGAAGATGCTGGTATTATCAAAGGCTATCGCGCACAGTTGGATATCTCCCAGCTCGGCTTGAATTTCTCCACCATTGTTTTTGTGACGCTCAAAAATGGCGATAAAGATTCGGTGCAGAGTCTTGAAGAAGCAATTCTTAAGGTTCCTCAAATTGTGAAAGCACAACGGCTTTTTGGCGACCCCGACTACTTACTGCATGTCGTAACCTATGACTTGGAAAGTTATCAAAAACTCTATGATGAGCACTTGTCAGCACTGCCCAATGTGCAACGTCTCATCTCCACCATGGTGATGAAAAATATTATTTCCAATCGTAGCGTCTTGTTCTAAAAGAACATGCTCTAGGATCAGCTAAACATCTACAATTGATCTGTTTTTTTCTGGATACATCGCGATTTCAAGCAGATCTGTCCTGCTCTGAATTAAGAAACCTTTGTTACTGAGTGATGTTCAGCAAAATTAAGGAGCCTCGCTTCAATAAAACCAAAGTGACGAGAACATGTTCTGAATTTAAATGTGAATCATATTATTTCTCACCATTTTTTGTTTGCTTACACTGATAAAAGCGCTAGATTAAATCTTAATCACATACAAAATAAGAGCATCGCCATGCCACTCGAAAAAGACAAAGATGCAACCATTGTGGTCAAAGATACCCCTGACCAAGAAAAGTATGAGTTTCTAAAAGAAAAAATTCGTTATAAGCAGGCCTTGCGCGAAAACTCCAAAAAAATTGACCACCAAAAAGTCCGATTAAACATCCAAGCGGATGCTCTACCCAGCAAAACTTTTTTTATTATGAATGCCTTGGCTGCTGTCATAGCAGGCTATGGACTGCTGTCCAACTCGGCTGCGGTGGTGATTGGCGCGATGCTGGTTGCCATGATGCTGGGGCCAATTTCTGGGATTGCTTTGGCTTTAATTGATAACCGCTGGCTGCTGTTTAAAACCGCACTATCCACTTTGCTGCTGGGCATTGTCATGATTTATAGCATCGGGATCATTTTAGGGCTGGTGAACTATGACCTGCCCATGACCAATGAAATTTTATCGCGCACGCAACCGACCATTTTGGATTTGATGATTGCTTTAGCGGGTGGTGCAGCTGGTGCCTTTGCTTCAGTTTCACCTCGACTGTCCGTGGCGGTAGTGGGTGTCGCCGTTGCAACGGCCTTAGTTCCGCCCTTGGTGGCCAGCGGGATTTTATTTGCACATATGGAATGGAAAAACTCAGCCAATGCGTTTCTACTGGCGGTGACCAATATCTTCGCCATTCAGATTAGCTCATCTTTAGTCCTTTGGATTGCAGGCTTTAGACGCGGCTCCACCGAAGAAGTACAGAGTAATGTCAAAGAGTTTCTCAAACGGAATGCTGTTAGCTTAATGCTCTTGGCACTTTTGGGGATTTATCTCTCCTTTAACTTTTATGCGCTGCTCAATACACGACTGTACGAAAGCAATACCGAGGCGACCATTAGCACTGAGCTGAACCATGCCAATAATATTATTGATACCATCCAATACGATAAAAAAGAGGGTTTCACTTTGGTCCGAGTCGCTATCCGTGGAGATATCCCGCCTAGCCCAGCGCAAATTGCCGCACTCAATCAAAAGTTATTACCAGACTTGAACGATAATCCAAGTATTATTCAAGTCCGCTTTATCCCGATTGATATTATTCAGGCTGAAGACAGCCCCAACGTCAAACTCGAACAACATGAGGCGCAAAAGCTTTCAGTACAATAACTTGCTTTAAGCCGCAAATGCTCTATGCAGCAGTCGTTCTACGTCGGGTTGTTTCATCTCAAGCATCCCGACAACCCGACCATGAAATGGACTATAACGGCTTTGAATAAAGCCATCAGCCACATAGTCTGGTGCATGCCGTTTCAGCAGGACTGCTTGTGCCAAAATCACTAAACGGCTGACCAAACTGCGCCCCATAAATTGTAGTTCTTCAGGTGTCTGTTGGAACAACTGAAATAGATTTTGCAGCTCTTGTTTCAACTGTTCATCTTGCATAGCCGTGGTGGCCAAATCTTTAAACAGGATTTCAATCGACTCTATATCACGGCTGATAGCACGCAGCACATCCAAACACATGACATTGCCTGAGCCTTCCCAAATGGTATTGACTGGGGCTTCTTTAAAAATACGCGCCATCATGCCGTTATCGACATAGCCATTACCGCCGAAGACTTCCATCATCTCCCCTGTAAGTTCAACCGCACGTTTACATATCCAAAACTTCGAAGCTGGGGTCATAATACGTTTCCACTCCACAGATAGCGCATCATCCGTTTCATAGCAGTGTGCCAAATGGAAACTGAGTTGCATCGCGGCTTCGGTTTCTAAGGCTAAATCTGCCAGTACGGCTTGCATCAAAGGCTGCTGCGCTAAATGTTTGCCAAAAGCTTTGCGCTGACGGGTATAGGCAATACATTGCACCAAGGCTTGTCTAAGCATGGCAGTACTGCCCACGGAACAGGTCAGACGGGTGTAATTTGCCATTTCAATGATGGTGGGAATACCGCGTCCTGCCTCCCCAATCATAATGCCCCACGCCTCTTTGAATTCGACTTCGGAACTTGAATTACTTCGATTGCCCACTTTGTCTTTTAAGCGTTGCACATGAATTGGGTTCTTGGTGCCATCCTCCAGCCAGCGCGGCACAAAGAAACACGCCAAACCATCTTGTTCCGTCTTCGCCACCACCAAATGTGCATCACACATCGGTGCAGAGAAAAACCATTTGTGCCCTGTGAGCAAATAGGCTTGACCTCGCCCTGACTCCGCAACTGGCACAGCGATGGTTTCATTGGCACGCACATCTGAGCCACCCTGCTTTTCGGTCATGCCCATTCCCAACCAGATTGATTTTTTCTGGCTGATTGGCACATCACGTTCATCGTATTCGGTTGAAAGTAACTTATCGCCTATTTTAGCCCATAGTTCAGGTTCGCGTTGAATCAGTGGAATACTGCCCAAAGTCATCGAGTTTGGGCACAAGTTTCCACACTCCACCTGCCCTGCAAAATAAAAACGCGCTGCCCACTCGACCCATTTTGAGGATGAATTGAGATGATTAAACGGATGTGCATGAGTATCGAACTGACGATTTAACCCCATCCATTTATGCCATGCAGGATGAAACTCGATAAAGTCTTTACGGCGTCCGCGCGTATCGAAGGCGTGTAAAATAGGCGTATGCCTATTGGCGAGATCGGCATAGTCATAATATTCCGCAGAGCCAACGACTTTACCCATCTCTGTGAGTCTTACCTGATCCAGACTGCCATATCGAGTGAGAATTTCTTGTAAAACGGTATCGGTTTCAAACAGGTTGTAATTTTCCAGTTCATCAAACTGATTGCTAATTTGATGGGTCATCCATGCGGTATTCATATTACTTTGCTCTTGTTATGCTGCGCTTTTCATTTCAGTATAGAGAAAAATTGAGTCTGCCATGTTCAGCTTTGTGCCATGAAGAATCCTGAGATCCAAGTCCGTCGTAGACCGCGCCAATCCAGAGCCAAGCTCACCCAAGAAGCCCTGCAAGAAAGTTTTGTTCGGCTTTTGCATGAGCGTCATGCACACGAAATTACCATTCGGGAAATTACCGATGTGGCCGGAGTCGGTTTAGGTACCTTTTATGAGTACTTTTCAAAGAAGGAAGATTTGGTTGCATTGACCATTCACCAGCATGTGAAAACTAATGCGGAGCAGCTAAAAAGTTATGCACAAAGCCTGATGGAGTTATCCACAAAATTAACTTTTGAGGCCTATTTACAGCAGATTATTCACTTTCAGCTTGAGCAGATTCAGGCCCGACAGTTTCTTTGGGCGCAGACTTTCTTGCTGGAACGACAGGTTTCAAACATTGAAAGTTACCGTAAAAGTTATGCCATGATGGTGCAAATGTGGCACAGCATTCTTAAGCCTTATATTGAAAATGAAGTGCAACTCAAGCAAGGGAGTTTAAATGTGCAACGGGTATGTTATGGCTTTGTGTCGCAGACTTTGTTGGTCGAGCCTGTGTTTGTGGAGTGGGTAATGTTGGAAGGAGATATTCTTCAAAGTTTAGGAAAGCTTAATTTTGAATAGAAATGTCTTTGTTTCAGGTAAATTTAGAAATGAAAAGTTATTAACGTAATGTAAGACTTTCTAAGCTAAAGCTCAGTAGAAAATCCAGAAAGAAATATCATCCAATGAACGAGCGGTAAAAGAAAATGGAAAAACTTCTGCGAAAACTAGATAGTGTAAATAATTTATAATATAGGTCAGTTCTGAAGAACTGACCTATATTAGTTACTATTTATTTATTTTTTGCAAGGTTTCTGCATTTAGGATAGTACGAATACTTTTAAACAATGGATGCTTATCTGTATATTTCTCACCATAAGTAAGGTTAAACTCATAATCAAAATCATCAGGATTAACCCCTTGATTATGCTGTAAAATAGTTTCCAACTTATCTAGAGCCTTTACAGCAATAGCTTCTTCAGTGTGACCAGCCTCATATTCTTCCCATAATCCAAGTAAAGAACTTCTTAGTGGCTCATCTAATGATTGGGTCAGGAGCAATAAATCATTACGTTCTTGAATATCTTTATTAGGATGATTTTGCTTTTCTGTCGCTGGGACATCACCATTAATGGTTTCACCTAAATCATGAACTAGACACATCTTTAAAACTCTTGAAAAGTCTAGATATTTCAATTCATCTTCAAATACAAGGGCTAATAGCGCAAGCCTCCATGTATGCTCAGCAGTACTTTCATCTCTACCATTAGAAGTATGAGAAGAACGTATTACATTTTTCAAATTTTCAGCTTCTTTTAAGAAGAGTAAACGACCTTTAATAACGTCAGTATTCATTAAGCTTTCCTATTAGCATCAAAATTATAGAATTCTTTGACTGAGGAAAGTGAGGTAAGGTGGTTATTCAATCAGCATGGAAGGGCTTTTTTTATTGTAGCAAATATTGATTCAAACTCGAAAGACTAGTTAATGTAGCTATATATTAGATTTCTAGACGAATAATTTTTACAGTTTAGCTTAGGAATTTTCTAAAATTAATATATTAAACATTAAATTAGAATGACTACTTAAATCCAAAGAATTTATATTTTATATAAATTATCTTTACTCCATAAAAAACCGCCCTTTCGAGCGGTTTTTTTATTCCAGTGAAAACTACTTCACATCAAAACGGTCTGCATTCATTACTTTCACCCAAGCGGCAACAAAGTCTTTTACAAACTTCTCTTTGTTGTCATCTTGCGCATACACTTCTGCATATGAACGTAAAATCGAGTTTGAACCAAAGACTAAGTCTGCACGTGTCGCCGTCCATTTGGTTGCCCCTGTCGCACGGTCTACAATTTCATAACGGTTTTTACCCACTGGTTTCCAGTTATATTTCATATCCGTTAAGTTGACAAAGAAGTCATTGCTCAATACCCCCACGCGAGCCGTCAACACACCTTCTGGTGTACCTGCATAGTTAGTACCAAGCACACGCATACCACCGACTAAAACCGTCATTTCAGGTGCAGTCAAACCGAGTAATTGTGCACGATCTAACAACATTTCTTCAGGCTGTACGCTGTAATCTTCTTTGACCCAGTTACGGAAACCATCATGCTTAGGGAGTAAATCTTCAAAAGAATACACATCTGTTTGCTCTTGAGTCGCATCACCTCGTCCTGCAAGGAACGGAACTTTGATATTCACACCCGCAGCATGTGCCGCTTTTTCAACAGCTGCCGTACCGCCCAATACAATCAAGTCTGCAATGCTGACTTTTTTCGCCAGACTCGCCTGAATTTCTTCAAGCTTCGCCAAAACTTTGGCTAAACGCTCAGGCTCATTGCCCACCCAGTCTTTTTGTGGTGCAAGACGAATACGCGCCCCATTGGCACCGCCACGGTAGTCGGAACCACGGAAAGTCCGCGCACTGTCCCAAGCGGTATTGATCAATTCAACCGAAGTTAAACCGCTATTCAGCAACTTCGCTTTTAAGTCTTCAATTTCAGCTTCAGACAAAACATAATCGACCGATGGAATTGGGTCTTGCCAAATCAGATCATCATTCGGCACATCTGCGCCTAAATAGCGGGATTTTGGTCCCATGTCACGGTGAGTGAGCTTGTACCAAGCACGCGCAAACACTTCAGACAAGTAAGCTGGATCTGCATAAAAACGCTCTGAGATTTTGCGGTATTCAGGGTCCATTTTCAGCGCCATATCGGCATCGGTCATCATTGGGTTACGGCGAACGTTGGGGTTATGCGCATCAACAGGTTTATCTTCCTCTTTGATATTAATCGGTTCCCATTGTTTCGCACCCGCAGGACTGGTGGTTTTTTCCCATTCATAAGTAAACAACAGATAGAAAAACTCGTTATCCCATTTGGTCGGGTGTGTGGTCCAAGCCCCTTCTAAACCACTGACCATGGTGTTCGCGCCATTGCCTGTACCTTCAGAGTTATGCCAACCGAGACCTTGGAACTCCACGTCTGCGCTTTCGACATCTGCACCTAGGTTTTCGGCTTTACCATTCCCGTGCGCTTTACCTACGGTATGACCGCCCGCAGTAAGTGCGACAGTTTCTTCATCATCCATTCCCATACGGTCAAAAGTGACACGCATGTCTTGTGCAGTACGGAGGGGATCTTGGACGCCATCAACCCCTTCTGGATTGACGTAGATTAAGCCCATTTGTACCGCAGCTAATGGATTTTCAAGCGATTTACGGTCTTGGTCATTGGCATAGCGGTTTGCCGTTGGTGCCAGCCATTGACGCTCTTCACCCCAGTAAATGTCTTTTTCTGGCGCCCAAATATCTAGACGACCACCACCAAAGCCAAAGGTTTTTAGACCAGCTTCTTCATAGGCCACGGTCCCTGCAAGAACGATTAAATCGCCCCATGAAATTTTGTTGCCATATTTACGTTTGATTGGCCAAAGCAGGCGACGGCCTTTATCGGTGTTGACGTTATCAGGCCAACTGTTGAGAGGTGCAAAGCGTTGATTACCCGTGTTGGCACCGCCACGTCCATCTTGTTTACGGTAAGAACCCGCCAAGTGCCATGCGGTACGTACAAACATCCCAATGTAACTGCCGTAATCAGATGGCCACCATTCTTGGCTGCTGTTGATGAGTTCACGGAGATCTTGTTTCACCGCTTCTAGATCCAATGATTTGAATGCGGCTGCATAGTCAAAATCAGGATCCATCGGGTTGGTTTTTTTATCGTGTTGCGACAGGATGTCGAGATTGAGCGCATTGGGCCACCAATCAGAATTATTGGTGCTGGCTAAACTCGTTTGTCCACCATCTTTTTGGTGAAATGGACAACCTGATGCTTGCATATTCTGTGTCATGTCGAGCTCCAAATTTGATCATCAAATTATGATTATCATGAACCGTTTAAAGTAATTATTACTGTTCTAACATAGCCCCTTTTGGTGACAATCTAAAGCGAGTTTTACGAATAAAAACAATCGGATTCTTCTATGTAAATCTTTAAGAAAGAAAGAATTTTAGCTTTTCAACAAGATAAGATCAGATGAAAACACAGCAGAAAGAAAGGCTTTTTATACAAGGTTAATGGGCATTTTCAATTGAGCTTATCGATCAAAACTCAGACAAGCCTTACCAGCAATGAGCGCGGCTCAAATTGAGTAAAAATCAAACAAGCAGAGAGACATACTTTCGGTTTTTAGATTTTATTTGAAAGATATTTTGGTGATGTCGTTATGGTCTTGGTGATGACTGTTTTTGTCCCAGCCATCACCTGATCTTTACATAAAGCGTTCATTACACGCTTAAACGTCGACCTTCTCTTAAACAGACAAACGGATTCATCAGCTTCGAGCTATTTTTCATGGCCACTTTTAAGTCAATTTCAGGTTGTTCACGACTTTCATCGGTCAGCTGAAAGGTGCGATAGTGAATGGCCATCGAGCATTTGGCATGCAGGTCTTTATGCGCCTGAAAAGCATCTTGCGGATTCATATGCATATAGCGCATCAGCTCACGCGGTTCATACGCCCCGATGGGCAGTAACGCAATTCGCGGTGCGCCAAAACGTTGATGCAGCTCTTTAAAATGCGGTGAATACCCCGTATCCCCAGCAAAATAAGCATAGTCAGCGCCACAGTGAATACTAAACCCGCCCCATAACGCACGATTTTGATCGCGCAGCCCACGGCCAGAACCATGCTGTGCTGGGGTATAGACCAGTTTTAAATCATGCAGACGCGCTGACTGCCACCAATCCATTTCCAATACTTGTAAGTGCTTGGGTAAATACCAGCCATTACCCAAACCCGTATAAATAGGCATGGCGAAACGTTCATACAACCAGTTCAGACTGGCAATATCCATATGGTCATAGTGGTTATGGCTCAAAAGCACCGCATGAATGGTCGGTAAATCTTCCAAGGCAATGCCAGCAGGCATAACACGGCGTGGTCCTCGCCCTTGCTTCGGACTGACATGTTCAGCCCACACAGGATCGGTCAATAAGTTATAGGGCCCAATTTGGAGTAATACTGTGGCATGACCCACAAACCAAACCTGCCAATCATTTAAATCGGCATGGGGCCGATCTTGTGGCAGGCTTTTTTTATCGGCATGAAAGTGCGCATACTCTTGTGCCAAATCCACATTCCATGTCGAAGATTTACGCTTAATCAACCATTTCAGCAAGTCACCTCGGCTACGGCCCTCAGGTCGACGAACCGAATTGACAAAGCGAGTCCCGTTATAATGGTCGGAGTGTAGAAACTGAAATTCGGGCTGTCGCCATGTATGGGACATGGTATTTTCAGTCGGAATTTGATAATGGAGTTCAGTTGATTTTGGCTTCATTTAACGTCGTTATCTTTATTGCAATACACCAGTAACAGGACCAGTTTTGAAAACTGACCTCTACCTTAACCTATTCCAAGCGTCCTTGCATTCGCTCTAACCACACTTTTTTTGATTGCGGCTTCACAAAGAGTGCCACAATTTCAGGATGTTTTTGTTTAATTTTTACTTCAATTCGATTAACACACGCTTCTATCTCATCGGTAGTGAGGTGATCTTCAAACTCCACGCTCAATGAGGCTAAAACCTGTTTGGCGCCCATTTGCTCGGTCAGTAAACCGTTGGCCGACAATACACCTTCATCCTCTTGGGCAATTTTTAAGATATTTTGCCGTACATGCAGGTCTGCGGTTTCACCAAGCAATAAACCTTTGGTTTCTCGTGCCAGTAGAAAAGCAGATACCGCCAGAACCAGTCCAATCAGAATGGATGCCACCCCATCCAGTGCAGGCATATTTAAACGATGCGCCAAATAAATACCCAGAAAGGCAATCAATAGACCGATTAACGCAGCGGAATCTTCAAACAGAACGGTAAACGTGGTTGGGTCTTTACTGCGACGAAAGGCCTCAAAATAACCTTGCTGACCTTTGGCCTTACGAAACACTTTCAGGGCAACACACCATGACGTCCCCTCACTTACAAATGCAAAACCAAGTACAACATAATTAATGGTCGGATTTAAAATTGGTTCAGGATGCAAAATGTGCATGATCCCATTATACATAGACACCAATGCCCCTAAGGCAAAGACCATGAGGGACACAATGAAGGCCCAAAAATACAGCTCTCGCCCGTAGCCAAAAGGATGATTAAAATTGGCAGGTTTATTCGACTTCTTCAGTCCATATAACAGTAAAATTTCGTTTAAGGTATCCACAACAGAGTGAATGGCTTCACTCAACATGGCAGAGCTATTGGTCAGATAAGCCGCAATAAACTTTACCAGCGCAATGGCTAAATTACCCAACAGCGCGGCATAGACCACCAGTTTATTTGAATCTGCCATATCGATTTTTAGCCCATATGTTCAATTAAATTATATTTATGTTTTTATCATATCCAATTTCAGCAAAACGCAATTGTATTTTTATGTAGTTCACCTCACCCGAATTTCAGGTGATTGGAATGAACTATTTTCAATATTTAATTAATACCTTTTAGCAATTATTAAAAAAGTTATTTCGTATAGAAAAGTCTTAAGACTCAATCCAAGATCATTTATTTTCTAAATAATTGAATCATCTTCACGGCATCATTGTTTATCGATTATACTTTACCGCAGTCATGGTAAGACATTTTTTGGATTAGTCAGTGGGTTATTTATATGGAACTTAGACACCTTCGCTATTTCATTACTGTTGCTGAAGAACTGAACTTTAGTAAAGCAGCACTGAAACTTTATACCGCCCAACCCTCTTTAAGTCAGCAAATCAAAGACCTTGAGGAAGATGTCGGCGTACAGTTACTGTATCGAACCAAGCGAAAAGTTGAACTCACAGAAGAAGGTGCAGTTTTCCTTGAACAAGCACGTCTTACCTTGGCTCAAGCAGACAAAGCGGTCGCTATGGCACGCCAAGTGTCACAAGCCAAACAGCAGATGCTCCGCATTGGTTTTGTCCCTGTGGCGGAAATGAAAATCTTTCCTTATGTGCTGCCCAATTTAAGAGTACAAAACCCAGAGTTAAAAATTGAGTTGTTCAGTATGAACAATACTGAGCAACTGCGTTTGCTGAAAAAAGGTGAATTGGACATTAGCTTTACACGAAATAATGTCCATAGTGATGAAATCGAAAGCCAGTTTGTACTGCGTGAACCACTCATTTTCCTGTTACCGAAAGACCATCCTTTGGCCAAATATGAGCGAATTCCTGTTAAAGCGTTAAATGGTATTGATTTTATTATTCCCGCAGCCGAGCAGTCACAGACTTTGCACCAGATCATTTTGGAATTTGCCAAAGCCCACAATATTGAATTTAACATTGTGCAAAAAGCAGACAACATCCTATTCAATATCAACGCAATTGGCTTGGGGCTCGGCTGTACAATTTTACCCGGTTACATTGCGCCACTAAGCATGAATAACACGGTAATTCGTCCACTTGAGGTTGAGCTGCCGTATTTGGATCTGTATGTGAACTATCGTAAAAATAACAGCTCACTAGCAGTAACTAGATTTTTAGAATTACTGACTCGGGTATTTTATTTGGATATTAACCGCGAATAAGTCTACAGTGAGTCCTCATTACTCATCTCATTCGGTGCGCCACTATTTCTGCAGAAATAGCTACGCGCCTTTCTTATAGAACTATACTCTGCATACCAAGCGGATTTTCATTCTTTTGTTTTTAAGCGATGTCGATGACATCTCGCTTTTTCATTTTGCATTCTTTTTAAGCTAGGATAGGCTAATAAAAACTGGCTTTTGTCAAGTTCCCTACAGCTGAAGTCCGAACACAGACTGGTACTGAAGTAGATCTTGCGACTTTAGCTGCACGAAAAAAATAAAATGAAGAAGGAGAAAATTATGCCGATGCCCACTTTGCAGCGTTTAAAAACAGCAATGAAATTTCGCCCCTTCTTTTTCATTAGTTTTTTGCTAACTGCTGTTTTTTATACGCTGCTGAATACATTTACCGACTGGTCTTGGTCGACCAATTTATTGATCAGTTGGAATATTGCCGTCTCAAGTTATTTAGTCAAAACTATGACCACCCTGTGGTCTGTTGACCATCGGCACATTCTGCAACATGCACAACAGCAAGATGCCAGTAAATGGATCATTCTACTGTTGGTGATCATGACTTTGCTCATGTGCTTAATTGCGATTGTATTAGAGTTGACTCATCTTCCGAATGACCCAACCATCAAATATGGGCACTTAGCACTGTCCTTACTCACCATTATTAGTGCATGGTTCTTTATGCATACCGTGTTTGCCATTCATTATGCGCATGATTATTATCTGGCTCTCGCAGATCAACAAGATGCAGGCTTAGACTTTCCCAAAACGGCTCAACCGACCTATCCCGACTTTTTATATTTTAGTTATGTGATTGGTACTTCTGCGCAAACCGCGGATGTTTCTATTACTTCGCGTTCGATGCGTATTCTCAATATTCTACACATTATTTTGGCTTATGGTTTTAACACCTCTATTCTCGCCATTAGCATCAATGTCGCGGCGGGTTTTATCACGCTTTAAACATCTTATTTCTCATTTCTTGGTCATCCTCGCAAATGACAAATATCCAATATAAAGACGATGATTGAAGTCCTTTCGACAAAAATGGCACAAAAAAAGCCCCTTCAAAGAGCTTTTTCAAATCACAAATCTAAAAATTCAATCAACCGTTCATTCGCCTTAAAACATACTAAAGACAAAAGCTTTAAAGATGATCGACCCAACACAGGCAGGCTCACTCTGACCATCATCCAGATGGCTATATGTTTAAGTCACTCAAGTTAAATCACTTGTTTAAGGTCAACATATTGTAATAAATGCTGCTGCAAGCTCGGCACATCATCTGCGATGGCCAAAGGTTGATATTGTCTGAGCGTTTCAGGTGTATGCACCCCATAGCTCACCCCGATTCTCGGCATGGCAATATTACGCGCCATTTCTAGGTCATAACTGGTATCACCCACCATAATCGCGCGTTCAGCAGACACCCCCGTTTCAGCTAAAATTTCTTCCAACATCAAAGGATGCGGTTTGGACTTGGTTTCACTTGCAGCACGCGTTGTCACAAATAGTGCTTGGCTCTGTGTTTGTGCCAATACTCGATCTAAGCCTTTACGGCTTTTACCTGTCGCAACCGCCAACTGTAAACCTGCTTCACGTAAGCCATTCAACATATCGGCCACGCCGTCGAACCAGACATCGCCTTTCGAGTTCGCCACATAATGCTCGGCATAACATTGCAAAATCTCAGTATGTAGCTCAGGCACTTGAGGAAATAATCGCTGCGCTACTTCTGGCAAACCTAAACCAATAATACTTTTTGCTGCATTAGCAGTTAAAGGTTGTGCAAATTGCTGCGCGGCAAACAATAAACTCGCCACAATCTGCCCCACTGAATCAAATAATGTCCCATCCCAATCAAAGATAATCAGTTCTACAGGTTTATTCATGCTGGGTCCAATATTTACTTTTATGAAGACAATTTACACGATGCATTTGCTACACGATGGCGACAAGGATATCGCCATTGAGCTGACTGGCACTTCGCTTTAAAGCAGTGCTTAAAGCGCGTTCAGGATGTTCCATCAGCTCAACAAAAGATTTTTGTTACTTTTCATCTTTGAAAAGCAAAGATGACCAATACAGCATCCTTTTAAATTAATCACAACCAACAAAAGTCATGGCTTTATCACCTCTCTCAGAAAGAGAGGGAAAAGGTTTAATCCTTCTTCTGCGCTCTTAACTGCGCCACAATACTCTGCATATCTTCAGGTAACGGCGCTTCAATCGGTGCATAACCAGGAATGTCTAAACGCATTGCATGCAGACATAAACGACGCGGTTTCGGTCCTTTATATTCTGTTTCATGACCATATTTATCATCACCGACCAATGGATGACCAATGCTTAAACCATGCACACGAATTTGATGGGTACGCCCTGAAAGTGGCGATGCATAAACTAAGGTTGCATGCATAAAACGTTCAGCCACATTCCATTGCGTTTTAGACTCTTTACCTTCACTTGACACACGCACACGACGTTCACCATTAGCCAGTTCATAACGGTGCAAAGGTGCATCAATTAACTGCTTGTCTAAACTCACCACACCTTTGACTACAGCGGCATAAGTTTTCTTAATTTTGTGTTCACGCAACATGTCTTGCAAACTTTTTAACACACTACGTTTTTTAGAAATCATCACCAAACCAGAGGTATCACGGTCAATACGATGAATCAGTTCTAAGTATTTTTTACCTGTTGCCGCACGTAAGCCTTCAATCAGACCATAAGCCACACCACTGCCGCCATGTACAGCAATCCCAGATGGTTTATTGACAACCATCAAGCCTTCATCTTCATACACTACACGGCTGAGTAAACTCTGTGCTACTTTGTCAGAAACAGGGGCCGCATTTTCATCTTTTTGTTCATAGCGAATCGGGGCCACACGAACTTGGTCACCAATAGACAGCTTAGTTTCTGCTTTTATACGCTTTTTATTCACGCGAACCTGACCTTCACGAATCAGGCGATAAATACGACTTTTAGGCACACCTTTTAAACGGCTAAATAAAAAGTTATCAATCCGTTGCCCTGCTTGATGCTCGTCCACTTCAAACCACGTCACGTTTTGCCATTGTTGGGTAGAATTCATACAGTTACTGCGACCTAAAAAATACGGAATTTGAATAAAAAATGACCATTTAAGCTATGCTTTACACAAGAAAGACTAGCTTAGCCCATAGGCAGATGGTACAAGGTTTGATATAGTCAGCGCACGGATACCACCATAAGTGAGTCAAAAGCTTAATCATTTCAATTTTAAATTGAATAGTTAAGAAAATAACTCAACTCAGCTTGGAACGGTCCCAAAAGAATTATGCCGACGCCGAAGGCTTATTATATCGGCAAAACAGCAAACTGTTAGGTTTAATTGTGCATCTGCACATAAATCAGTTTGCCCCAAAAAAATATGTGACCAACGAAGGTTGGTTTTTAAACGTAAACTGATATACATCAGATTAGTCGCTCCCTGATGTCGTATTCAGGCCACAGCGTTGATGCATATGGATCTGTTCAGTTGTAAAGGTACGATGATAATTCCGTATCAAGACACCCTATCCAAAAAGAAGGGTTGCTCTTCGAGCAAATGTGACAGTGAAAGTTACTTACATCCAATGCACCGCTTGTCCGCCAGTGAAACGCGCAGGAGACTTTAATCGTTTAAAGATTGAAGCCGTATTGCCATCATCAATATGTGAATCAAAACCCAAGCCGATCAAAAAGGCAGGTAATAAAACTCAGACCACAATCGGTTTATTTGAGATCTGAGCAAAATTGGTCCGTGATGTTTGATGTTCGCTACGTGTTTAGCGATAGTTTGCTGTGTATCACTATTAGGTGTTACACCCATGAAACGTATGTTGATTAATGCAACACATGCAGAAGAGATTCGCGTTGCACTTGTCACTGGGCAGCGTCTTTACGATTTTGACTTAGAGAATCGTACCCGTGAACAAAAAAAATCTAATATCTACAAAGGTCACGTGACTCGCGTTGAGCCTTCTTTAGAAGCCGTGTTTGTTGAATATGGTGCGGGACGTCAAGGCTTCTTGTCTATGCGTGAAATCGCAAATTCATATTACCAAGCAGACCCACGCCAAACTTCAAACATTCGCGAATTGATTACTGAAGGCACAGAGCTTTTGGTTCAAGTTGAAAAGGAAGAACGTGGTAACAAAGGTGCTGCCCTTTCTACCTTCATTTCTTTAGCTGGTCGCTATTTGGTACTTATGCCAAACAACCCGAAAGGTGGTGGTATTAGCCGTCAAATTTCAGGTTCAGTACGTGAAGAATTGAAAGAGATGTTGGCGTCGTTAAATGTACCTCGTGGCATGAGCGTGATTGTACGTACTGCGGGTATCGGCCGTTCTCAAGAAGAGTTACAACTTGACCTACAGCACTTACTTGATCTTTGGGCTCAAATCCAAAACACAGCAAGTTCTGGTCCATCACCAATGTTGGTGCATCAAGAAGCGGGTGTGGTGACGCGTGCGATTCGTGATTATTTACGTGATGATGTTGCTGAAATCCTAATTGATTCAGAGCAAGCCTATAACGAAGCCTATAACTTCGTAAAAGCAGTCATGCCTCGTCAAATCGACAAGTTAAAAACCTATACGCTAAATGAACCGTTATTTGCGCATTTTGGTATTGAAAGCCAAATTCAAACCGCTTATGAACGTGAAGTTAAACTTCCTTCAGGCGGTTCAATCGTTATTGACCAAACCGAAGCATTAGTGTCAATCGACATTAACTCTGCAAAATCGACCCGTGGTAGTGACGTTGAAGATACAGCGCTCAATACCAACCTTGAAGCGGCAGAAGAAATTGCTCGTCAACTGCGTTTACGTGACATTGGTGGTTTGGTCGTAATCGACTTTATCGACATGACCAAAGACCGCAACCAACGTATGGTGGAGGCGAAACTTCGCGAAGCAACACAAAGCGACCGTGCCCGTATCCAATTCGGTCAATTGTCTCGTTTTGGCTTGATGGAAATGAGCCGTCAACGTCTACGCCCTTCGCTTGAAGAAGCAACAGGTTATGTCTGCCCGCGCTGTCATGGCACAGGTATGGTCCGTGACTTGCGTTCATTGTCACTTTCAATCATGCGTAAAGTAGAAGAAATTGCGCTGCGTGAACGTCATGGTGAAGTTCAAGTACAGGTTCCAGTTGAAATTGCAGCATTCTTATTGAATGAAAAGCGTCACACTTTGGTTTACCTCGAACAAACCTCAGGTGTTCGTGTGACTGTGCTTCCGCACCCACACTTAGAAACACCGCATTACGAAATTTCGTATAACCCTGAAGGCTTTGCACCAACCAGCTATGAACGTACAGAAGCAACACGTTCAAGCGAAAAAGAGTTGGGTTACGAGTCATCAGACTGGCATTTAGATGGTGCAGATCATGTGCATCAACATGCCGCTCCTGCGCCTGTACAACAAGAAAAAGGCAACAAAAAACCGCGTAACAACGCGCCACAACAACAAGTCTCTCAACAAGCTCCTGCCCAAACTGCACCTTCAAGCAGCCCATGTGCATGGTTAGAGAACTTGTTTGTACAAAAACAAGCTGCGACTGTCGATCAATCACGTTCTGCAAATAATGCTGCTGCTGCCATTGAGCAAATGGTGAATGGTGGTGCAGTGAGCCGTGGTCAGTTTGGTCAAGTTGGTACGCCTGCTGCAGCACCTGTCGCGTCAAGCAACAATGTCTACATGAGCTCTGCACCTGTTCATGCAAAATCTGAACACCGTGAAGATAAGCATGCAGAGAAAGAAGAACGTGGTACACGCCACAACAAAAAGCGCCCTAATAAGCACAAAGAGTCACGTGAGCAAAATGCGCAACATGACAACCAAGTTCATGAAGAAATTGTGCAGGTCTCTCGTCAAGATCAACAGCGCCAAGATCGTTATGAACAACGTCCTGAACGGAATGAACCACAACGCCAAGACCGTCATGAACAACGTTCTGAGCGCAGTGAACAACAACGTCAAGACCGTCCAGAGCGCAGTGAGCAGCAACGTCAAGAACCGCGTGAAAACAAGCGTTCATCACGTCGCCAACACGGTGAGCAACAGCAAAACACTGATGTTCAAAACGAACAGCAAAATGCAATGCCACGTCGTGACCGTCGCAACCAACCTCGTCCAGAACGCCCAAATCGCCACCGCGACCCAAGTGTATTGAATGAGCAAGCGACTGAAACAGCGCCAGCTGTAGTTCAAGAACCTCAAGTTAAAGTTGAGTTGATTGAAGCACCGCGTCAAGAAATGATCACAACAGCCCATGTGGTCAATGTCGATCAAGCGCAAAGTGAAATCGTAGCATTAACTCCGCCCGTACACACAGCAACCGAAACCAAGCCTCAGCAAGCGGCTGTTGCGAAAGCAGAAGTTGAAGTAAAAGCTGAGAAAGTGGTACAGGAGAAAGCAGCTGAAGTTGTAGCAGCACCTGCTGAACAAGAAGTAGAGCAAAAACCCCGTGAAAGCGTAAAACGTGCCAGCAATGACCCACGTCAACGCCGTCGCCAACAACGCGCTGCACACACACAGCAAACTGAAACACCTAAACTCACACCTTCACAGGTGCCAACTTTAGGTCAGTACACCATCAGCAGCTTGATTCGCCATGTCTATGGTGAAGACTGTTCAGTGCTGATTGAGCAGTTTGGTTTAATTCCAACCTTCAACCGTGCCCTTCAGAAATTTACTGAAGAGTATGCAGCAACGTTAAGCAAAACTGTGACAACGCCTGCTGTTGAAGCAGAGAAAAAACCTGTCACCCGTGATGTTGAAATCACAAAAGCGCAGCCTGAAGCAGAGCCAGTTCCAGTATTGGACCTGACACCGCCTGCACCTGTGTCTGAACAACGTGTTGCAAATGACCCGCGTGAGCGTCGTCGCTTAGCTAAACTTGCTGCTGAACAAGCCAAACAAGCACGCGAAACAACACCTGTTGCTGAATCGTCAGCGCCTGAAACAGCGATTGTTGCGGAAACGCCTGCTGCTGAAGCTGCAGCTGTAACTCCACAGGAAAGCGAACCTGTTCTTGCAACAGAAAGCGAAGCACCCGTTGTCGTTGAAAGCAATGAAGTGAAAAGCTCGACTGATGTAGCTGTGGTTGAAGAAGAAGTGGAAGTCGTTGTTGCTCCAGTTCAAACCAAAGCACCTAGAGCATCAAAGCAAGCTGAAAAAGTAGAAGCCACTGAAACTGTAGCGGAAACAGCTGCGGACGAGTCAGATAAATCAGACTCGGACAAGCCTGTTCGTCCACGTCGTCCACGTGGTCGTCCACCGAAAAAAGCGAGCCCGACTGAGTCGTAATTCGCCCTAGAGTTGTCAATTTAAAAAACCTAGTCATGTCAGTGGCTAGGTTTTTTTGTTATTTTCATCAGATTAGGTTGATTGCACTAGACCGAAACGATTAAAAGAACAAGTGTAGAAACTGAACACTATTCAAACGCATTGGATTGCATAAAATAATTAGGATTCATATGAGCCAACACCCATCACATGACCTCATTGGTATTACTGACGTTGCAGCAAAACTTCCTCAATTCATCAGTAAAGTTCCGAACTTACTCAGTGGATTAAAGCAAGCATATTTACGTACCCCAAACACCCCAGCAGGTCTCGGGATTGCTTTTGAAAAAGCAGTGAAGCGTAACCCTCACGGTATGGCCTTGCTTTTTGAAGAGCAAAAATTTAGCTACCAAGCCCTCAACGAATGGGCAAACCAAATCGGGCATTATTTTTTATCCATTGGGGCAAAAAAGGGTGATGTCATCACAGTGATGATTGAAAACCGTCCTGAATTGGTTGCAACCGTGATTGCACTTGCCAAAATTGGCGTTACTGCAGCTTTAGTCAACACCTCTCAAGTCGGTAAAGTGCTGGCGCATAGTATTAATCTGGTCAAACCCATCGCAGTCATCGTGGGTGAAGAATGTCGTGTCGCAGTTGATGAAATCCGTCATGATTTAAATCTCTCTGCGGATCGTTTCTATTGGTTTGCTGACCAAGAAACCCAAAAAGATGCAGGCCTTGCGCCACAAGGTTTCAGTAATCTTGCTGAAAAAATTGATGCCTTTGCTAAGTTCAATACCCCAACCACACACAGTGTGCTGGGTAAAGATGGCTTATTTTATATTTATACCTCAGGCACAACCGGTTTACCTAAAGCCGTGATTTTCACGCATAGCCGCTGGACGTTGGCTTATGGAACCTACGGGCACGTGCTCAACCTCGGCCAAGACGATGTAATGTATGTCACCCTGCCGTTGTACCATGCAACGGGCATTGTGGTGTGTTGGTGTGGTGTGATTGCGGGCGCGGGCACTTTGGCTTTGCGCCGTAAATACTCCACTTCTGCTTTTTGGAAAGATGTGCAAAAGTTTGATGCCTCTGCCATTGGCTATGTCGGTGAGTTATGTCGCTACCTCATGGATGCATCACCTTCAGCGTTAGAAAAAGGCCACCGTGTCACCAAAATGATTGGTAATGGCATGCGTCCGAATATTTGGGACAAATTCAAACAGCGGTTTGGTATTGAAGAAATTCTAGAGCTTTATGCATCGAGTGAAGGTAATGTCGGCTTTAGCAATGTATTCAACTTTGACAACACTGTCGGCTTTTCACCTACGCCTTATGCCATTATCCAGTTTGATAAAGAAAAAAATGCGCCTGTTTATGATGCCAAAGGTGGCTGTATCAAAGTCAAAAAAGGTGAAGTTGGTTTATTGATTGGTAAAATTACTCGCCGTTCTCCTTTTGATGGCTATACTGACCCTGAAAAAAATAAATCGGTGATTCTTAAAGATGTCTTCAAGTCTGGAGATGCTTACTTCAACACAGGCGACTTAGTTCGCGACATTGGTTTTCGTCATGCTCAATTCGTTGACCGCTTAGGCGATACTTTCCGCTGGAAAGGCGAAAATGTGTCCACGACTGAAGTTGAAAACATGGTTAGTGAATATGACAAAATCACCGAAGCTGTGGTATATGGTGTTGAAATTCCAAACACCAATGGTCGTGCGGGGATGGCTGCGATTACACTGGCAGATGGCGCTGAACTGAATGAGCAGGATTTAGCCCAAATGCTCGTGAGCTTTAAGAAATGTCTGCCTGCCTATGCTGTACCCGTTTTCTTACGCGTACAAAAGCAAGTTGAAACTACGGGGACGTTTAAATACCAAAAGAACAAGCTCAAAGAACAAGCCTTTGACCCAAAGAAAACTGATGAGCGTTTGCTGATCCTGTTACCCAACAGCAGTGCCTATGCAGATTTAACACAACAAGTCTTTGATAACATTCAAGCCTATCAATATCGCTTCTAAACGCGAATTGCTTGTTTTTTAGCTACCTAATCGCAAATTTGTTGTATTTATAATCAAACATCAACAAGTTTGCGATTTTTTACTTGCGCTCGATGCATATCTTGCTACAATACGCTCCATCAAATGATATGGGTCGTTAGCTCAGCTGGTAGAGCAGCGGACTTTTAATCCGTTGGTCCCGCGTTCGAATCGCGGACGACCCACCATTCCTTTGATACCCTTGATGGGTCGTTAGCTCAGCTGGTAGAGCAGCGGACTTTTAATCCGTTGGTCCCGCGTTCGAATCGCGGACGACCCACCATCTTTCTTGTAAAATCTAATTTTACAAACCTGCTCAGGTTCGAATGCTTTAAAAATTTCTTTTTAAACTTTCAGCGAATACTCTTTCGCACACCTTGCTCAGGGTCGTTAGCTCAGCTGGTAGAGCAGCGGACTTTTAATCCGTTGGTCCCGCGTTCGAATCGCGGACGACCCACCATTTATTTAAATCCTCTTTAATTGCATTGATATGACATTTATTTAGCAACATGCTATTTAAGTCATAAAATTCGCACGCTGTTCATTTCTTCACTATTTTTATTCTTCAGTCTTATTCTATTGCTTTGCCCAATTCCATTTTAACTATGAATTAGGCTCACGCTTTAACGTATACGCACGCTCTAATTTCGGAAAACCTCGCGCATACAATTTTTGGTTATTGGTATCTAGATTATTACTTTTATCCAAATCCATTTGCAGCGTTTGCGAATCCACCACGCGATAATAAAAATTAATCCCCTCTTTACGATGGACGATCAGCTCAGTTCGCTCTTTATTCATGGTCCATGTATCACGGCGGTAACTTAAGTTTGAAAACCCAGGTCGCTGTTTTTCCGAAAAGACCTTACCTAAACGCACAATGCTGCGATGCACCGTACCATCAGGTAAAAAATTGAGAATAAAATCAGCCTTCCCCGTTTCACAAGGGAAAAAATAACCATCACATTGAATTTGTGTACGATAACGCCCAATGAACTGCTGTTCACCAATATCAAGCGTACGAGGTGCATACTCCGAATCATCTTGCATGGTTGCCCGTCCTGCCACCTCAGTCAGCTTCTTCCCCGACTCAGGCGGAACAGCAGCATCCTCTACCATGCTATTTTCATGTTGTTGTGACGCCTCCGAGAGCCCACCATCACAGCCAGCTAACGATACACCGATTAGCCCCACCGCTCCTTGCAGTAATGCGCCAATCAAACCCTGATGCTTTCGTTTCAACTTCATTCCACACTCACTTCCTGCACGTGATTAATCTCCATAACCATCACGAATTTTCCATCCTAACCCTTGATGTTTTCTCGAATTCAAATGACTTGCTGACTTTAAGCAATTGGCTCAACGCCAAATAGAGCACATTTTAATCCCGATCAAAACCATAGCTTTTATCTCTTTACATAACTTTACTTTTTAATCGACTTCTTCACCTTTAAAAATGTAATTCCATCTCCATTTTTAAACTATGGGTGCATAAAGCCACTCAAATTTTAATTTTTAAGGAGACCTAGATGGCCAATGTTGGTTTATATCGCTCAAACCGCTCAAACATGATTGCTGGTGTGATGGGTGGTATTGCTGAACGTTTTGGTTGGAACGCAAATTTACTTCGTATTGTTTTCATCACCATTTCACTGTTAAGTGCAGCATTTCCCGGAATTTTGGTTTACCTGATTCTTTGGTTGGTGATGCCGAAACAAAAAGACCAAATCGAGCATTCTCCACAAGCCCGATCGGGTTATAGCAATACGATGCGTACCGTTAATCCAGATCATCGCAACCCATAAGCGCACATCTTTCGTCTCAAAAAAAGTTTCTTTTTATGCTACGACCACTTCCCCCAAAGTGTCGTAGCTTTTTTTTGCCCACGACACTCACATGACTTAACGATGTTGTAACAGACGATACAACGCTGCAATCATATCAGCACGGCTAATCATGCCGACCAAAGCCTTGTTTTCAACCACAGGAATATAGTTAAAAGAACGTTCAACAAAGTACGGGATCAAATCTTGTAGTTCTTGATCCGGCTGTACCGTGACCACCTGACGCCTCATAATGTGCTGCACTTTATCTTGCCAAGAGGTACGCAAATCCGTTGCCTTTTGGAACCACTCCACTACTTCATATAAAGCTAAGGTGCCGCATACTTGTTCAGCTCGATTTAACACAGGTAAACTCATCAAATTGACCTGTTTAAATTTTTCCACAGCGACTTGAATGTCTTCATCTTCATATAAACACAGGACATCTTTACTCATAATGTCCCGACAACGTAAGTCTATATGAAAACGCGTATCGGCCTGCGCTTGCGCTTTTAAAATCAGTTTTTGTAAATCATATTCACTGATGTCGAGTAACTGCGTTTCTTGGGCTAAAACTTGATGAATATCTTCAGGTTGAATCGTGACCTTCTGGGTTGGGGTCGGATCGGTGCTACGGGTGTTGACTTGCGCCACAGTTGGGTATTGCTTCCCGAGTAAACGGTTGAACACAATCGCAATCACGAGAAGTAAGATCGAGTTGAGTAAAACAGGATAAAACACAAACTGATAACCTAACTCGTGTACCGTCTCACCTCCCAACACCGCTGTAATCGCCACAGCACCACTCGGTGGATGCAAAGAGTCTGTCGTCATCATCAAAATAATCGACAAAGCCACAGCAACACTAAATGCTTCTGTTAAGTTGGAAATATAGAGTGCACAGGTCACCCCAATTACGGCTGCAATCGTATTCCCAATCACAA
The DNA here is from genome assembly GCF_036666595.1 of Acinetobacter sp. GTDB lineage: Bacteria > Pseudomonadota > Gammaproteobacteria > Pseudomonadales > Moraxellaceae > Acinetobacter. Next base: position 209,694 of record NZ_JAVWVO010000005.1, read on the forward strand.
TATTCCATGGCTGAGCCAAAGGACTGGCTGGTACGGCAAAAAGCAACACCGAGGACGCACCCATCGGGGCGATATACCATGCATTGATCCCACCCAAAAGCCACCAACTCATGAGTGAAGACAGTGCTAATCCCAACAATGCACCCAAACCACAGAGCATTCTTTCCTTTAGCGGTAACACTTTAAAATTCGGTTTTAAGGTATTTAACCATTCAAGTTGCATATGAAACACAGCCGCCCTTCTACTTTTTCGCACTTAACCAGTGCAAAATTATACGCGGTCTCAGCAATAAGATGCATCTATTTTACATCTTAGAGATATCAATTTTGTTATTTCAATTGTTATCAGCAAAGTCTATATTTAGCGCAAGAGTTTAATTTTTATAAGAAGAAAGGTAGACGTCTTGGGAAAATTCAAATATGAAGATCACCTTGAAACTTTAGGTTTATGTGAATGCTTAATTGCCCTGATTCAATTTGAAGTGAAACAAGGCAACAACATCTCTGGTTACGATACTCATGGACAGTGGCCCAAAGAAGGACGTCATTTGATTTATCTAAAACAATCTCTGCATTTAAAAAATCTTAATTTTCCCCAACACCCAAATGTTCAAGCTCAGGTTAATCGAGATATGCATTCTAATTGGCATACAGATGCTTACTGCACCGTGCATCATCACCTTCTTATTGGATAATTTATGAAAAGAATAAAAAATGACTGAAAAACTTGAAATCTGCGACTGCTTAAATGAATTATTAACACTTGAATTGTCACTTGGAAATTCAGTTTCTCACTTTGACAATCATGCCAAATGGCCTTATCCCGAGACCCATTTTGTTATGTTAGCCCATGATCTTCATACTCATTTAGAAACATTGAGATACTCAAAAATATCTCCCACCAAATATGCAAAGATATTCATTATGGTTGGCATGATGAATGTTTATGCGAAATTCATCACGGCTTACTGTGTGCAGGTCGTACTAAGCCATTTTAGCGAATATAAAATTAAGTGCTGAAAAATAAATAGAGCCTTTGCCACTCCTCTGCAAAGTCCTTATACTTAGAACCAATTTTTTCTTATATTTATAATGGATGCTGCATGAGTCGCGCCATATCGCATATTGATACATTCCAAGGCTTAATTCTTGCCTTACAAAACTACTGGGCTGAACAAGGTTGTGTCATTTTACAACCTTACGATATGGAAATGGGTGCAGGGACATTCCACACTGCAACATTCTTACGCGCACTTGGGCCTGAAACTTGGAACGCAGCATACGTTCAACCATCACGCCGCCCTAAAGACGGTCGTTATGGTGAAAACCCAAACCGTTTGCAACACTATTACCAATTCCAAGTGGTACTGAAACCAAACCCAGACAACATCCAACAACTTTACCTAGACTCGTTAGAAGCGATTGGTATCGATACCCTCACTCACGATATTCGTTTCGTAGAAGACAACTGGGAATCTCCAACACTGGGTGCTTGGGGCTTAGGTTGGGAAGTTTGGCTCAACGGTATGGAAGTAACTCAGTTTACTTACTTCCAACAAGTCGGTGGTGTTGAATGTTACCCAGTAACAGGTGAAATCACTTACGGTCTTGAGCGTTTGGCAATGTACTTACAAGGTGTCGATTCTGTTTACGATCTTGTTTGGACCAAAGGTCAGTTTGGTACAGTGACTTATGGTGATGTATTCCATCAAAATGAAGTGGAACAATCGACCTATAACTTTGAATATGCCAACGTTGAAAAAATGTTTGAATTATTCGATTTCTATGAAGCTGAAGCAACTCGCTTAATGGAAGCTGAACTTCCACTCCCTGCCTATGAGCAAGTGATTAAAGCATCACACAGCTTTAACTTGCTCGATGCACGTGGCGCAATTTCTGTGACTGAACGTCAACGTTATATTTTACGTGTGCGTACTTTGGCACGTTCAATTGCACAAAGTTATGTGGCTGCACGTGCCAAGCTTGGTTTCCCAATGGCAGAACCGCATTTACGTGATGAAGTTTTAGCGCAACTGAAAGCTCAGGTTGAAGCTGAAGCGGCTCAAGCAGAAAAATCAGCGGAGAACAAATAATGTCTAAACATACCGTTTTATTTGAACTTGGCTGTGAAGAACTTCCACCAAAAAGCTTAAAAACTTTACGTGATGCATTACAAGCTGAAACCGTAAAAGGCTTAAAAGATGCAGGTTTGGCTTTTGAAGCAATTGAAGCTTATGCAGCACCACGTCGTTTGGCATTGAAAATTATCAATGTCGATGGTGCGCAAGCCGATACTCAAAAACGTTTCGACGGCCCTGCGGTACAAGCTGCTTATGATGCAGAAGGTAAGCCAACCAAAGCACTTGAAGGCTTTATGCGTGGTCAAGGCATTACTGCGGATCAAGTTTCAACGTTCCAAGCGGGTAAAGTTGAAAAAGTTTGCTACCTAAAAGATGTGAAAGGTCAAAGTCTTGACGCTTTATTGCCACAAATTTTACAAACTGCTTTGGATAACCTTCCAATTGCAAAACGTATGCGTTCTGCGGCAAGCCGCACTGAATTTGTACGTCCTGTAAAATGGGTTGTGTTGTTAAAAGACAATGATGTTGTTGATGCAACCATTCAGGATCATAAAGCAAGTAATGTGACTTATGGTCACCGTTTCCATGCCCCTGAAGCGATTACTTTAGCCAATGCAGATGCTTACTTAGATGCGCTTCGTGCTGCAAAAGTTGTCGCAAATTTTGAAGAACGCCAAGCCATCATCGATCAACAAGTTAAAGCACTTGCTGATGAAGTGAATGCAATTGCAATCGTTCCTGCTGATTTACGTGATGAAGTAACCGCATTGGTTGAATGGCCTGTTGCGCTTCGTGCAAGCTTTGAAGAACGTTTCCTTGCTGTGCCGCAAGAAGCATTGATCACGACTATGCAAGACAATCAGAAGTATTTCTGTTTGGTGAATGCTGACAATAAACTTCAACCTTATTTCATTACTGTTTCAAATATTGAGTCGAAAGATCCGACTCAAATTATTGAAGGGAATGAGAAAGTTGTACGCCCTCGTTTGTCTGATGCAGAATTCTTCTTCTTACAAGATCAAAAGCAACCGCTTGCATCTCGTAAAGAAAAATTGGCCAATATGGTTTTCCAAGCACAGTTGGGTACGCTTTGGAATAAATCTGAACGTATTGCCAAATTAGCTGTGGCTTTATCTGCAATCACAGGTGCAAACCCTGCGGATGCTGAAAAAGCAGCACTGCTTGCAAAATGTGATTTAACCTCTGAATTGGTCGGTGAATTCCCTGAACTTCAAGGTATTGCGGGCACTTACTATGCACGTATTGAAGGCGAGAATGATGAAGTTGCTGAAGCTTTAGGTGAACAATATTTACCTAAGTTCGCTGGCGATGTTTTACCGCAAACCAAGACAGGTACAACGATTGCCCTTGCAGACCGTTTAGATACGCTGACAGGTATTTTCGGTATTGGTCAAGCGCCTACAGGTTCGAAAGACCCGTTTGCACTTCGCCGTTCTGCGATTGGTATTTTGCGTTTAGTGACTGAAAACAATCTTGATGTTTCGATTGAAGAATTGATCAAGCTTGCTTTGGCTGCTTATGGCGATGTATTGAAAGATCATGACAAGACTTTGGCAGATGCTGTTGCGTTCCTTGAAGGTCGTTACCGTGCGAAATATGAAGACCAAGGCGTTGCTGTTGATGTGATTCAAGCGGTTCAAGCACTTTCTCCAAAATCACCACTTGATTTTGATAAGCGTGTGACTGCGGTGAATCATTTCCGTAGTTTGCCTGAAGCTGCTGCTTTGGCTGCTGCGAATAAACGTGTTGCCAATATCTTGGCGAAAGAAGCTGCACCTACGGGTGAAATTGTTGAATCTAAATTAGTTGAAGATGCTGAAAAAGCACTTTATGCAGAAATTCAAAATATCCTGCCTGTGGTTCAACCGCTTTTGGCTGCAAAAGACTATACCGCCGCACTTTCTAAGTTAGCTGCGCTGCGTGCGCCAATTGATGCCTTCTTTGATGGCGTAATGGTGATGGCAGATGATGCTGAACTGAAAGTAAACCGTTTACGTTTGCTGGCTCAGTTACGTGATTTGTTTACAAGTGTTGCGGATATTTCAGTGTTGCAGCATTAAGCTTTAACAGGTTGAAAATTCAAAAACCCTGCTTGAATAAGTGGGGTTTTTTATTCTTAAGTGTAATCCTTAAACTAAATAATAAGAATCATTAGCAATAATATTGTAATTAAATCAAGTTACTTCTACTATTCGCCCCTGCATAACTATCGAAAACAGACAGTTATAAACTTTATAAATTAAACTCCAATATAGTAACCTCAGATGAAATACAATTTTATATTCTCTTTAATCGTAACTACATTCGCAGTCACAGGTTGCGCTACGACAAAATCCATCAAATATCCAGTCCATGGACAGAACACAACCATTTCCGTATCTTCAGAACAAATATCTGCAATGACAGAGTCAGGCGCTGGAGACTATTTTATTAGTGATAGTCAAATTACCGTTGGAGATGCAAGTAGGGCTACATCTAATCCTGCGGCAAGTGCATTTGGCTTAATTGGTATGGGTATTGCGACAGCAATAGAGAAAAATACAAATGCTTCTGCTATTTCTAAAAGTAGCTTAAAACAAGCAATTAAATTTGATGATTTAACAAATGCTAAAATCAACCAAGCTCAAGTGGAACATACTGTTGATCCTTCTCTCAAAATTCTTGCGATCAACCAAGCTTCAGAAATTAAAGTTGTTCCATATGCACGTATCTCATTTAAAGAAACACCACTAGTTTCGGTTAATTTTGGTTTGAAAACGGAATTTAAGAATTCAGCAAGCAACCAATCATCAGCAAAACGTTTTTATAGTTATATGAGTAAAACCAGTGTTCCTTTAAGCGAATGGGATAGCAGCAACAATGCACTCTTTAATCAAAAAGCTGATCAGGCTTTCAATGCTTTAGCTAAAGCATTTATTTTAGATGCCCAACATCAATTAAACTTAAGTGTTTTCAGTGAAACGAAACAAAAAACTTGCCAAAATAACAAAGATGGACAGAACTTAAGCTTTTTAGAGGCGCCAGAGGATATCTGTATTGGTGTATTAAAAGATAAGAAAGGCAAAACCTTCGAAGGTTTACTTTTTGTAGTTGAACAATAAGCCTAAAAAGGTTCTTCAAGCATAAGAAGATACTATATTCAGTATCTTCTTATGCCGAATACTTGTAAGCGCTTTTAACCATGTAATTCATTCATCATTTAATCTATTTCAGAAAATACAAAGAAAAATAAAAGTAACTTTTCCTAATTCTTTAATATCAGAATCGCTCATATTTTAGTAAACAGTAAAATAGTGATGTCATTAAAATTTATAGCCAACCCTATCTCATTTCCCTATACTCAACCTAACAACTCGCAACAAGAACGAACCTTATGAAATTAAAAACTGTACTTTTCGCTACTTTTGCTGCCCTTTCTATTACAGCATGTACATCTCAACCAACGATTCCACAGTTGACAGCGGGTGTATTACAAGAAGTCCAAGATATTGAAGTTTATCCAGACACAACCAATAACAAAGCAAAACTGACCAAATTTGAAGACAAATGCGTCATCGAATTTACCGGCAACCTCAAAGCAGGTAAAGTCGTAGAACAGTGGGCGTTCCGTGACTACACCCTCATCACAGGTGGCTCAGCAACCTTTGCACTCGATGGTACCAGCACAGCAACCAAATTTGAATTACACGATGCAGAAGTACAGAAAAACTTCCTCGCACTACGTAATCACTTTGCAAAAGAAGCCTTAGCTCAATGTAACTAAGCAAATCGTCATCACTGGTGCAACATCAGTGATGACTTTCTCTCAAATGCCTTTCGCTTCGTGTCTTTTACTTCGATACCAGTCTTCATACTTGTTACATTTAAAACAACGACCACGCATAAACTTACATAATTTGAATGAATTAACTGAACGACACAATTTTCAGCCCATTGTTCATGCGCTGTTGCCGCATTGTGCGACTTTCATATCAAACGCTATTTTTGAGCTCATTTCTGTCTATGATGACTGCTGTTCTGAACTCCTCATCGGGTTCTGTCATAAAGAGGTAGAAAATCAAAGATGAAAGTTTTAACAAAGACACTCACCGCTTCGGCTTTAACCACTGCACTTTTAGCCTCCACTTCCCTATTTGCAAATACCACAGCCAATACATCGGCCAATGTTCAAGTTCAAACCTCGCAGCCAAGTGTATTGCAAAACTTAAAACATGATGTCAAACATGCTGCGCATGCGACAGGTGAAACGGTTGACGATGGTGTCGACAAAACCAAAGCATTCAGCAAAGAAAAATGGCAAGACACCAAAGAATTTTCAGCTGAAAAATCTGCTGTCGTAAAAGATAAGGCTGGTGACGTTAAACAGTCTGTTGAACATAACACCAAAAAAAGTGGTCACTATATAGCGGATAAAGCGAAACAAGGCCAACAAGCGACCAAACAAAAATGGCAGGAAACTAAGCAGGCTGTCAGTGGTCAACCTAAACGTGCTGACGTAAATGGACAGGCTCAAGTGGAACTAGATACACCTGTTGCTAAAGCCAAAGTCGGTTCATCTGAGGATGCTGCCGTTGGCGCGAAGTAAAAGTTAAACTCCTCCAGAGTTGAGAGAGTCCACATGCTGGGCTCTTTTTTTAGCTATATACATTTGCACACTACGCTTGTTTACAACCAAGCACATGAAATTCACACAAAGAGGCTTTATGCTAAAACGCTGATTTATGCACGATAGCCCAAGAGGTACACTGCTCTATGAACATGACGAAAACAACACTCTTCTGCGCTCTTTTAATGACAACAGCAGGTGTATGGGCACAAACAGAAACCACTACTCAGCAAGCGCAAAAGCCAATTACGCCTTATGGTAAAAACCCCAACATCTTTCACGTTTGGGCTTATAAAACGCAAGAAGGTGTGATTAACACGGCGGAAAAAGTCGGGACTGCAACAGAAAAAGGCATCCAAAAAATTCGCCCTTCTGCACACCAAGCCTTGGACAGTGCAAAAACCATCACCAACAACACCGCAGAACAAGCTAAAGAAACAGGACAACAAGTCACCCAAAATGTGAATAAAAAACTGCATGAAACCAAGCAAGTGATTACTGGTCAAACAGATCAACCCGCTCCAATCTACCAAGGCAGTTTGAGTCAACCGTCATCTGCACCCGTAGATGCTCCTGCGGTTCAAGCACCTTCTGTCTCATCTCCACAGCCTGTCGCACCCCAAACAGTGAATGAACCCACGATTACCCAAGCACCATCTTCCTTTACACCTGCTCAAGCAGAAGAAGAAATTAAAGTAACTAAGCTTTAATAGCAAAAAAGCCCGTCATTCAACGGGCTTTTTCGTTGTCATCCTTTGCTTTAATTCACCCGACGGATTGGCTGCCCTGCTTGAAAAACTTCAGCATTTTCGACCAACTGTTGCACCATGCGCTGACGTGCGTCGACACTGCCCCACGCGCTGTGTGGTGTGATGATTAAATTCGGCAAATGTGCATCCAATAAAACATTACTCTCTTTAGGTGGCTCAACGGTCAATACATCAGTTGCAGCGCCCGCAATTTCACCCTGTTTTAACGCATCTGCCAAAGCTGCTTCATTCACAATTCCACCCCGTGCACAATTAATTAAAAAGGCACTTTTTTTCATTTTTGCGAAAGCTTCGGCATCAATCAGGTCACGCGTGTCATCGGTTAATGGACAATGCAGACTGATAAAATCTGATTGCGCCAGCAAGTCATCAAAGCCCACTCGTGTTGAGTCAGCATGTGGACGGTTTGGCAAATTACCCACCAAAACCCGCATGCCAAATGCTTCAGCGAGTTTAGCCACAGCCTGCCCCAATTCGCCATAACCTAAAATGCCCAAGGTCTTACCCGAAAGTTCGATAATTGGGTAGTCTAGAAGACAAAACTGCGAGGCTTTATTCCATTCGCCTTGCTGCACTGCACGGTCGTATTGCAGGCAGGAGGTTGCCAGGTTAAGCATCAACATTAAAGTGTGCTGTGCCACCGCTGCCGTGCCATACCCCTGACAATTACACACCACAACACCTTGTGCTTTGGCTTGCTGCAAATCGATGTTATTGGTGCCTGTGGCAGAGATTAAAATCAATTTTAACTGAGGACATTGTTTTAGGGTATCGGCATCCAGCAGCACTTTATTGCTAATAATCACATCTGCGTCTTGTACACGAGCGACAAGCGTCTCAGCATCGGTACTTGGGTAAAGGATCAGTTCATCAAAAACAGCATGCAGTGCTTGAAAGTCCAAATCATTTTTATCTAAGGATGCACAATCTAAAAATACGGCTTTCATTGCTCACGTCCAGTTGTTCTGCATAATGATAGAGCGCTTATTTAAACTAACTCAGCCCAATTTTTCAACGTAAACACTGTCTTGACCACCTAAAAATAGCCGCTATACACAGAAAAAAGCCCGCTATTTAACGGGCTTATTGCGATGAATACGAATAGAAATACTGATTTGTTTAATCACATAAAATGTCAGGATCAATAAGAGAATGAGACCACCACCGAATGTCAGATAAGCTGGGTCTAAACTTTGTGCCAGTACGCTTTGTGATGTTGAAATAAACAGTAATGTTATAAATACAGCCGACCAATGTCTTTGCATTGCTTCCACCCTATTTGATCTTTATGCGTATTGTTTAAAAGATAAACAATACTTTTATATTAAACCAAATAGGACGGAAAACAAGCGCTTGGCCTTAGACCAAAGCCCTATAGGAATACATCACATAAACGCATCATAGAAACACATCTGACTCAGCATCGCTTGACACCAAAAACTGCGCCGTTTCAGGAATCTCTTCGACCAAATCAAAGCCACCATATTCATCACAGCTAAAGTTAAACTGCTTATAACTAATCAGATAATAGTCACTGTATTTTTTCATTAACAATGGATGCATTCCAGCGCTCAATTCGGCTTGTTCATGCACCAACTTCATAATCTGACGGTCATTCATCACCACGGTATAGCGCATGTCATTATAATAAATGTGGACCAGTCCATTACCCTTGGCAAAGATCGGCAACAGAAACTTATGATTCAGCGCAATGGCATCTGGTGCATAGCTTTCAATCTTTTGACTGATCATATTAAACACTAAACCATGTCCAAAACTATCCATTAACTGACAGCTATTTTCTTGCGGCAAGTTGACCTGAATACCCAATTTCAGCAGATCCGTCTGGCTCACTTGTCGATTGCTGAGTAACTCGCGGATAATGCTTTGTTTTAGCTTGGCATCAAAAAATTGACCGTCTAACTCAAGCTCATTATTTTTCAGAATTCGCCCCAAAGAAAAGCGATGACGCGGCAACAAATTTTCGATCACTTTACGGTAGTAAAACTTACTGTTCTTTTTCACTTCACGAATTTTTTTATAAAAATACGGCGCATCAAACTCATGACGTAAAAAATCGTGCAACAAATCTGAACTGGCTAAAACCGCAATCGCATCATGCCCTGTAAAAGGTAAGTTCAGGGTATTCAGATTCGGCACGACCGTTTGTAATTTTTCATAATGCGCACGGTCTTCAGGGCAGTAAGGGTCATAAATAACAATGTATTCACACTCTGCCGAGACATCCTTCGGCTGTACCTGCATGTCATGGTTCAGCTCAGGCTGATAGAACATGTTATAGCGGTTATCGATCACCTGTTCAGGGTCAATCGAATACTGCGGCACCAAGGCCACCACGCGCTTAAACTGGAGCAGCTTAGAGTATTTAATCGCAGCATAGCCACCCATTGACCCTGCATAGGCAATACGGGTTTGAAAGGGCGCAATCCAAGCGCGAATCGCTTCCAACATGGCCAACATCGAAGACTCTGGAAACCATGACTTCTGTTTCGGCATAATGCCAACTACATTAAAGCCAAACTTCGCCAACGACTTCTCTGCATTGATCGTCGTTCCCTTGGCACGGGTAATCAGATCGCCAAAAGAGAAAATAAGTTCGTCCGATGAACCCTGTAAAAAAATGACACGAATCTGTTCATCTTCAAAAATAATTTGTTTCGCCATGTCCATGCTGAGAGATTTCATTCCTATAAAGTGAGGTCATGTTCGTTCCATACAGCATAAGCGATTTCATCGAACCAAATGTGTTATTTTATAGATGCAGAGCAGATAAAAAAGCGCAAAATATGACACAATTACTCCATCCTGCAGCACAACACGGGTTTAGCGCAGCTGCTGAACTTTATCAACAAGTGCGTCCAAGTTATCCACAAGAGATCCATGCCTGGCTCACCGAGCAACTGCATTTAAACGCAAATTCACGTGTGATTGATCTTGCCTCGGGTACAGGAAAGTTTCTGCCTTATCTGATTCCACATAGTGGACAACTCACTGCCATCGAACCTGTCACCGAAATGTTGGCTCAGCTCAAACTGGCTTACCCACAGGTGGAAACTTTACAAGCCTTTAGTGACCATATTCCCCTACCATCGCAAAGTATCGATGCAGTTTTATCTGCGCAGGCTTTCCACTGGTTTGCCAACATGGACAGTTTAAAGGAAATTCACCGTGTCCTGAAACCGCAAGGGCATTTGGGCTTGGTCTGGAACCAACGCGATACTCAAGTCGACTGGGTCAATGCTCTGGCAGAACGGCTCTCTCCATTAGAAGGAGATACCCCGCGTTATCATAGTGGGCTGTGGCAAAAAGCCTTTGAACATCAACACTTATTTCAACTCAAAAGCCTGCATCAGTTTGCCCAGCAGCAAACAGGTACAGTAGAACAAGTGGTCTCAAAACGTCTCCTTTCGACCAGCTTTATTGCCGCAATGCCACTCGAACAACAACAGGATTTAAAACATCAATTTGAACAAATTGTGCAGCAGTACACGGGTAAACAGCCACAAGACGAAATCAGTTTTCCTTACATCACCTATGCCTATCACTTTCAAAAAATAGCAGAATAATAGGACACCGATATGAACCTACATACTCTTTCATTAAAACAGGTTCTACTGCCGCTTGTTTTAGGTGGTAGCTTAATCCTGACAGGCTGTAACAAAGCCAATGAATCTGCTGAGCAAGACACGCTTTCGAGCGATGATAAAGTTCTGCAAGAACTTAGCTCCGAACCCATCAAAAGTTTTGCTAAAACAGCCAATGATCCACACGATATTGCGCTCTTGGTCGACTATGACCAGCGCTTTAGCAGCATGAGTGATGAAATGGAAGATGAACTCATGAAGATGCGTGAGTCAGGCACGCTCACGGATGAATTTGCAAAAACACGTAAACAAGACAATATTCAGTCTGCACTGAATATGCTGAAAGAGCTGGATTTAAAAACAGAACAAGGACGCTACATTCAAACTCTGATGTACCAATATTGGAACAACCAAGCCAAAATCATCCAAGATAAAACCGTAGCACCACATGACAACGTGAAAGGTCTCGGTGAGCTCATTCATGCCCAAGAGCAACTTGAACACTGGCAGTCGCAGTACCCTAAGGCTCAAGATACGATGTCGACGGGCTATTAACTCAATAGCGAACGAAGAAAAGGGATCCGATGATCCCTTTTACTTATATCTATTCTGACTATGGGCGTTCAGCATATTGTGGTAATGCATCATAAATGTTGTCCCACTCAGCTTGAGACGCCACAAAAATATGCTGCGTCGGCTTTTGCTGTAACGGGGTATCTAAACTTCCAATACGCAAACGGTAAAACTCAGGTGTTTCAGCTTTAATACTAATCAGCGGTGAACCACAGTTGCCACAGAAACAGCGCTCTGTGCCTGCACTCGATGCATATTTTTTCACAACGTCCTGACCAGAGGTCAGTTTAAAATCCGCTTTAGCAATCGGTGCATTGGTTGCATAGGCCGTTCCATTGGCCTTGCGACATTTTTGACAATGGCATTGAATAATATCGCCAATCGGCCCATCAATTTGATAAGTCACTGCACCGCACAGGCAGCTGCCCACATACTGCTGAAGATCCGACATGATGATGCTCCTTGAATTTTTTATTCAAATTAGCACAGCTGATTTTCAGTTGCATCGCTTATGGCGAATTTTTTGCCACATTTAAATACTGCAGAACCCCATCACCTGCGGCACGTCCAGTTGCAAAACATGCAGTGAGTAAGTAGCCCCCTGTGGGCGCATCCCAGTCCAACATTTCCCCACATAAAAAAACTGCGGGATTAGATCTTAATTGCAACTGCGAACTCAGCACTTCACGGCGCACACCGCCAGCACAACTAATGGCTTCTTCAATCGGACGACAACCAGTTAAAGGAATCTGTAATTGCTTCACCTGCTGCGCCAATTGTTCAGGGTGATTCCAGTATTCTTTTGTAACCAACTCTCTCACTAAACTCGCCTTAGCTGCATCTAAACCAGCTTTACGCCAAACATTACTTAAAGACTGTTTTTTTGTGGGTTTCAGACGCACAGCCAATTCTTGTACCGTGACATCTGGCAGTAAATCAAGCGTTAACACTAAAGGTTGGAGCTGTTTTTGCTGCGCACGCAGCGCTCGACCTTGCTTATAGACCAAACCACTTTCTAGTCCATAATGGGTGATGACGATATCGCCCATACTTTTTTCCGCATCGCCCACCCATGCCGCGATACGTTTCAGTGGCTGCCCAAAGACGGGTTGCATATAGGTAGACCATTCATGTTCTACCCCAGCATTGCTGGCTTGAAAAGGCTCAATTTCATCGGCCTCCAACCAGTTTTTCCATGCGCCATCACTACCGAGCTGAGACCATGACACTGCTCCGCAAGCCAAGACGATCGCATCATAGCTCTGGCTATGCGCTTGATCGCTAAGCAAAGACTTGATTTCAAGTGTATGTTCTTTGAGACTGAGGCATTGATGACGATAGTAAAACTTGACGCCTGACTCAACCAAGCGTTTCAACCATGCACGTAATAAAGGCGCGGCTTTCATTTCAATCGGGAAAATACGCCCAGACGTTCCGACATAGGACTCAATGCCTAAACCTTTCATCCATGCTTGAATCCATGTGGCATCCCACTTACGAATCCAAGGTGCCAACCATTCAGCTTGATCATAACGACCGATAAATTGTTCCACAGGTTCTGCATGAGAGATATTCAGTCCTGTTTTACCAGCCATCAGGAACTTACGTGCAGCAGATGGTTTTTGCTCAAACACATCGACCTGAACATCATATTGGCTCAACACTTCTGCCGCCATCAAACCGGCTGGGCCCGCCCCAATAATTGCAATACGCTTTGGCATGATTTATTCAGCTTGATCCGAAGATTGCGCCTGTGGGTTCTGACCTTGCAAGGCCTGAAACGCATCAAAACGCGTGCAATAACCTTCAGGTTTGGTGATGATCAACTGTTGGCACAACTCACCACGTTCTAAATATTTAATCTCAAAATGCGTGCGCGCTGAGCTATCTGCAATGCGCTCTTTCACAAATGGTAACTTCCACACATCAATCAACTGTTGCTGTGCTTCTTCGATATATTCTGGAATATTGCTGGCTAACGTAATTTGTCCGCCCACTTGTAAACGTGAAATCAGAAACTCAAAAAACGGCATATTCAACCAGCGCTGTGCAGGATTATGCGGTTCAGGGTTGGGATAAAGAATAAAGAACTGTTCAACCTGCTGCGGTTGCAAGGCATGTACCACCCACGGTAAAGCATCGGCATGCACCAGCTGTAAATTCTGCTGACCTTCTAAGCCATGTTGTTTCTGCATCGCCACAAACTTTTCACGGGTTCGCTCAACCGCAATCAGCTTTTTCTCAGGATGATGAGCCGTAAACAATAAGGCATGTTTACCCTTACCCGCCCCAATTTCCACACACAGTGGATCAGGACTGATCATTTGAAAATCACGAGGCGCATGCATACGCTGGGCTTGAAATTGACGAATCGGCATAATCAGATCAAACTAAGAAAAAACCGCATCAGTCTAACAACTGCCAACGTTTTTGCCTATTTCAATCTGAAAATTTTATCTGGAGTCGATCATGCCACATACTTTCCCTTGTCCCCGTTGTGGAGAAATGAGTCAATGGGAAGACAACGCCTTTCGTCCATTTTGTTCTGAACGCTGCAAACTGATCGACTTAGGTGCATGGGCTAATGATGAATATCGCCTCCCAACGCAAGATGCACCACAAGCAGAAAACTCAGAAGAATAATATGTTTAATTTCATGATATTTTTCATATTTTAAGAGAAATTGTTCATTATTTAATGTCTTAATATTCGCTTAAAAGGATAATTCATCGACTATACTCCCCCCAATATTGATACATGCTCACAGCATGATCAGGTCACAAAAATGACATCCTATAAGGGGGATAAGATGAACATCCTGAGTAAGACTATTGTTTTAATTGGCATTTTACTCGCGATCTGCCTATTCAGTTTTGGCATCTATATGCAAGATCTGTTGATCCTCTCGGTTGGATTATTAGTAGCCTTATTTTCCATCGTGTTTGCTCTAGAAACCCAACACATTTTGAATAATCCATTTCGCAAATAAAAAGTCAGCAGCTGCTGACTTTTGTATTTTTCAATGAGACCACAAAGCGCTTAGCCTGCTTTCCCTGCCACAAAGGGATTATGTTGTTTTTCAAAACCAATGGTACTGATTGGCCCATGTCCTGAAATAAACTGCGTCTCATCAGGTAAGCTAAAGCATTCACGCTGAATAGAGTCAATCAACTGCTGATGATTACCACGTGGAAAGTCGGTACGACCAATGGAGCCTTTAAACAACACATCGCCGGTCCACAGCAGACCATAGTTTTTGTTATAAAACATCACATGACCCGGGGTATGTCCAGGGGCAAAACGTACTTCAAACTCTTCATTGCCCAGTTTAAGGACTTCACCGCCTTCAAGCCATGTCGTGACATCCACCTTTTCAGGAATAGGAAAACCATAACGCTGCGAGACTTCTTGGATCATATCCAACCAAAAGGCATCTTCTTTATGCGGGCCAATCACAGGGACATCCCACAGTTTTTTTAATGCCCCGACTGCTCCAGCATGATCTAAATGCCCGTGCGTCAACCACAGCGCTTTTACCGTCAAACCCAACGCTTCGATTTCTGCTTTAAGTTTATCAGGCTCTCCACCTGCATCAATTAAAATTGCTTCTTTACTGTCACTGTCCCAAACAATCGAACAGTTCTGCTGAAATGCCGTTACAGGCACAATTTTAACTTGCAACATAGAGTGTCAACCTCAATTCGTTTTGCTGGCTAATGTCTGTTTTAAGGCATCAAGATTAGCCTGAACCAGCGTATTGAGCAATTGCAAATGATCTCCGCGACTATTCAGGGCTGGAATATATTGATACCGCTCTCCACCTTGTGACAAAAACAATTCAGCATTCTGAATCGCTAGTTCCTCTAAAGTTTCTAAGCAATCCGCTGAAAATGCAGGACTCATAATTTGCACAGATTTCACCCCCTGTGCTGCCCATTCGGCCAGTAAGGCATCGGTATACGGTTTCACCCACTCTTGTTTCCCAAAGCGGGATTGGAAACTGATGGCCCATTCATCTTCCGCTAGGCCCAATTCGGCCGCCACCAACTGCCCAGTGATACGGCAACGGTCGGCATAGGGATCACCTTTATCGGCATAAGGCTGTGGAATACCATGAAAAGACATTAACAGCTTTTCAGTCACCCCATGTTCAGCACGGAAATCACGCACACTTTGCGCCAAAGCCTGAATGTATAAAGGGTGCTGATAATAATCGCGAATAATACTCAGCCCTGGCAAATTACGCTGCTTGGGAATCCACTTCGCGAAAGCATCATATAAAGGCGCGCTGGATGTCGCAGAGTACTGCGGAAATAAAGGAAAAAGGACGATGTGATCTTGCGGTTTTTGACTCAACTCAGCAAGCAAGGCCTGAATGCCTGGATTACCATAAGTCATCGCAGGGACGATATTCAGTTCAAACTCAGGATATTGCAAAATCAACTGCTGTTGTAACGCGGCCACTTGAGTCAGCAAAATTTCTCGCATTGGAGAATCACTGCCCCACACCATGGCATAAGCATGGGCAACGCGTTTCGGGCGAAACGGCAAAATAAATAAACGGAGAATAATTTGCCAAAGCGGTTTGGGAATTTCAATCACTCGCTGGTCTGACAAAAACTGATCCAAAAAGCGACGCACTGCTGAAGCTGTCGGTGCATCAGGCGTTCCCAAATTTGCCAAAATAACAGTAACTTTTGCTTTTGTTGCAGTAGACATTCAGCCCTCGTGGCTCGTTTTCGAATGTCTCTACTGTAACAGTTTTCAGTTCATTATCTAAATGGATAACTACGAAGATTGAAATTGAAAAGGCCGATCCTTTTCCAATAAATTACTATCCAAAAGTTTAGTCGCCTTCGGTGTCAACTGCCAAAGCATGCGCTGACGATCATCTCGACCCGACTGAACAATCCAATCATTTTGGCGCATTTGCATTTTAATACTGTGCAAAGCACGAATATTAATTTGTGAACGCGCAACCGCATGAGCACGAGGCATTTCTAGGCGTGCATCATTTAAACCAGTTTCGTTTAAATACTCATTTATGCGTTTGGAAAAATACTCTTCGGGGGTTGGGTGAATAAAGGTTGTCCCCAAAACCGAGAGTAATTGCGCCCAAGTCATCTGCTTTTGAATTTTCAGCTCTTTGAAGTTGCCATCTTGATAGGCATGCATCCGATAATCAAAGGCAAAAAATTCATGCATAGCCACTTTGGGTAAAGACAAAAATGGATCGACTTCACGTTTACCCGCTTCAGTTTCCAGTTGCACCAGTTTGGCTTTGAGTTTATCAATTTCGTCATGCAACACTTGGGTGTTCTGCGGACGTACCCAACCCGATACAGGATAGCGCTCTAGCATTTGCGTCATATTCAAACGAACGGCCATTTCCAAGTCACGCATGGTGCGATAAGTGAAAACCTGATCGACTTCGTTTTGCAGCAGTTTTCTAAACTCTTTGAATTTTTCACGCAGCTCAGCTTTGTCGTCATGTAAACATAACTCACGTGCATCGGGATCATCATGCATAAATACAATAATCGGCTTTTGTTTGGTGACCGCATAAATGTATTCAAGATGCATATATCCCACCCCTGACACGGACTGTTCACCATATTTGCTGCCCAGCAACAATATGACATAGTCACAGTCATCGATCTGACGGCGTGCAAAAGCCGTTGAAAGTGGTGTCCGTTGCTCTAATCCCCAAGAAAAAAATCCCATGCCCACTAAAGTTTGGGCCAAAATGATCCGCTCTGGCTGCATCTCGCTTCCAGAGGTGGTTATAAACACTTGATAACGCTTATCGAGCATCGGTTATCCTCATTATTCTTCGCAGCATCCTATCCCCCAAATTCCATTAGATAGACACTGTGACTAACTCAAGCATATTAGGTTGCAATTTTTGACTATATATCAAAATACTCGACTTATTTGTTTAAAAATTAATCAGATATATTTGAAATAGTCCAATTTAGTTCTGGTTCAAGCAAAAGTTGTAAGATAGGTCTCAAACTTTCTGCATTATTTCCACTGACATAACATTCAATTCGAACATCACCATCATGATTTTGTTCAAATAATAACTCATTTTTGATTAAAATACGGGCTGTTTGTCGTGCAACTGCCAGTCCAGAGTCAATTAATGTCAGTTTCTGACCAAAAATAGATTGTATCGCTATTTTCAAAAAAGGGTAATGGGTACAGCCTAAAACTAAGTAATCTGCGCCCTGATCAACAACGGGTTGTAAAATATCTTTTAAAATAGCTAAACATGCCGCACTCATCTGCGCGCCGCTCTCAACAAAAGGCACTAAATCTAAGCAGGTCACTGGAATCACCGTGACTCCCGAAGGCTGTGCAAACTTATCAACGACGTCTTTAATGAGCTGCCCGCGAAAGGTCGCAGGGGTCGCTAGAACAGCCACAGTCTTGGATTTGCTTTGCAATACCGCAGGTTTTAGGGCAGGAACAAGGCCGATAATCGGGAAATTATCGCCATAGTGCTCGCGTAAATAATCCAAACTAAAGGCTGAAGCAGTATTACACGCCACAACTGCAACCTTACAGCCTTTGCGGTAAAGCCACTCAATCGCTTGTGCAGTCAATTCTCGAATATTTTGATCATCGCGCGGCCCATAAGGCACATGTGCGGTATCGGCAAAATAAATAAAGCGTTCATGCGGCAAATGCTTGGCAATTTCTTGAGCGATGGATAAGCCGCCTATTCCCGAATCAAATATCCCGATTGGCGCATTGGCTGTCGCTTTTGGCATGGGGTTGATCAGAGGAAATAAGGGCTGAATGGCACTCATGAGGACTCGTTGCAGTATAAAGTTAAAAGATCAATCAAGCTTAAACCTCAGGTGCCTAATTGCAATAGCAAATCACCACTTTGTAAGCTCAGTTTGGCTTGACCTTCCGCATCTTCCGCTAGCTCACCCATTTCCACCAAATGAAAAAAAGCAGCACGCTGAATCAGTGCATTGATGCCAAAGCGAACATGCACATAAGGGCGTAGCTCCCCTTGGAAGGCACGCATAAAAATGGGATGGTCTTCATCAACAATCACCACATCATGTGTGGTCGTCGTCAGTTGTAGGTAGATTTTTCCTGCGATTTCGACTTGATCGACCTGATTGACAAATAAAGGTTCATCTTCAACCTCGATTTCAATCTGCTCGACCGGGGTTTTGAGATAAAACTTATCTTCTTCTTTCCAAAGTACCGTTGCAAACAGCTCAATCATGGCTGGACGTTTGATCAATTGACCTTCGTGCCACCATTCTCCATTGGCTAAAACCTTCAAATCCATTGCGCCACAATGCTTTGGGTGCCATTGATCTAAAGGGGGGATTGACCTTTTGTGACCGGACTGTCCATCTTTTATGTATTGTGCAATATCGGTTAAGTTTTTATTATCAGCAATAGCTACTTTTTTCGTCGGATTTGCTGAGTTGTGCTGCTTATCCATAAAATTCATGCCTGTCTGACGGAAAAATAATATGATTCAGCCAATTGGCTAGAACTCGGTTTAAACCTATACTAGCTCACAATATAAAAGACACGATGATAAATTTTGTGTCTGGGAACTAAGAACACTCATGGCAGCACCGTTCTTTGAGTCAAAACGGTTGCCACCTTTAACCATATGAGGAGTCCTACATGGAACACATCGAACGTGAATCGATGGAGTTTGACGTAGTCATCGTTGGCGCAGGCCCTGCTGGCCTTTCTGCTGCGATTAAAATTCGTCAACTTGCAATTGAAAACAACCTTAATGATCTGTCCGTTTGTGTCGTAGAAAAAGGCTCTGAAGTTGGTGCGCATATCCTTTCAGGTGCTGTGCTCGAACCGCGTGCGATCAATGAGTTGTTCCCAAACTGGAAAGAAGAAGGCGCGCCTTTAAATGTTCCGGTAACTGAAGATAAAACGTATTTCTTAATGTCTGCTGAAAAGTCACAAGAAGCGCCGCACTGGATGGTTCCTAAAACCATGCATAATGATGGCAACTATGTGATTTCACTCGGTAACGTGGTGCGTTGGTTAGGCCAAAAAGCTGAAGAATTAGAAGTTTCTATTTTCCCAGGTTTTGCTGCATCTGAAATTCTTTATCATGCCGATGGTACGGTTAAAGGTATCCAAACAGGTGATATGGGGATTGGTAAAGATGGTGAACCAACACATAACTTTACCCCAGGCTATGAACTACATGCCAAATACACGATTTTTGCGGAAGGCTGTCGTGGTCATTTAGGTAAGCGCCTAATTGCCAAGTTCGATCTCGATAAAGATGCAGATCCTCA
Organism: Acinetobacter sp.; assembly: GCF_036666595.1. Taxonomy (GTDB): domain Bacteria; phylum Pseudomonadota; class Gammaproteobacteria; order Pseudomonadales; family Moraxellaceae; genus Acinetobacter. The sequence goes on from NZ_JAVWVO010000005.1 coordinate 229,656, forward strand.
ACACTATGGTATCGGCATCAAAGAACTGTGGGAAATTGACCCTGCAAAACACAAACCAGGTTTGGTGATGCACGGTGCAGGTTGGCCTCTAGCTGAAACCGGTTCTTCTGGTGGTTGGTGGTTATATCACGCTGAAAACAACCAAGTTACTTTGGGTATGATCGTGGATTTATCTTACGAAAACCCACACATGTATCCATTTGCAGAAATGCAACGCTGGAAAACACACCCACTGATTAAGCAGTATCTTGAAGGTGGTAAGCGTATTTCTTATGGCGCACGTGCTGTTGTCAAAGGTGGTTTCAACTCACTGCCGAAGTTTACCTTCCCAGGTGGCTCTTTAATTGGTGATGATGCAGGCTTCCTAAACTTCGCTAAAATTAAAGGCTCACATACGGCCATGAAATCTGGCATGTTGTGTGGCGAAGCGGTATTCGAAGCGATTCAAGCAGGCGTTGAAAAAGGTGGTGACCTTGCCATTGCACGTGTGCTTGAAGGTGAAGACTTCTTTGCAAAAGAGTTAACAGCTTACACAGACAAGTTCAACAACAGCTGGTTAAAAGAAGAGTTATATCGTTCTCGTAACTTTGGTCCAGCAATGCACAAATTTGGCACGTTCGGTGGTGGTGCATTTAACTTCATCGACCAAAATGTGTTTAAAGTCCCGTTTACACTGCATGACTTAGTGCCTGACTTCAGCACACTGAAAACTGTAGATGCAGCAACAGTGAAACCGAACTATCCAAAACCAGATGGTAAGTTGACCTTTGACCGTTTATCTTCAGTATTTGTATCAAATACTGTGCATGAAGAAAATCAGCCAGCACACTTGAAACTGACTGATGCTTCTATTCCTGTAAATGTAAACTTACCAAAATGGGACGAACCAGCTCAGCGCTACTGCCCTGCTGGTGTTTATGAAATTATGGAAGAGAACGATGGTTCGAAGCGTTTCCAAATTAACGCAGCTAACTGTGTGCACTGTAAAACGTGTGATATTAAAGATCCATCTCAGAACATTACTTGGGTAACTCCTGAGGGTGGTGGTGGTCCTAACTACCCGAATATGTAAATTGAAAAACCCGCTTCGGCGGGTTTTTTTATCATCAAAAACTTAATTCCCTGAATCTCTTAAGCTTCTCATTGCAATCTAATCTACAAATGAAACTCTTGGATTTAATGTTATTATATTATTAACACCCTTATTCTATTGATAGAAATCACTCACCCCTCTAATACTATCCAAATCAGTTTATTTTTACGTAAAATCATTATGTGTTATTTTATGATGACATCATATTTTTTCTTAAAATTAGTCATCCCACCAAAAGCTCCACCTCTAAAATTACCATCTAATAAAATATAATAATTACCTTTAACTTTAGGTACTCCATATATTCTTATAGAATTTTGATAAAGAAAGTCATTATCCCCTACTTTTTTCTATATTAATACCTTAGTTATCAGGTAAATCTGTTTTAATAACAAGTTCACCAAATATATTTAGTTTCTCAATTTCTATTCTATTATCATATTTCTCACCATACTTCATTTCTGGCAAATTATTAGGTTCAATCTTTATTTGATGACTGCAACCTAAAATAAAAAAATACTAACAAGATACCCAGAGTAAAAAAACTTTTTCATATTTTCCTCACTATCCAAATAAAACCCATCCAAACTCTCTTGATAGTTAGCTATTTTATTATTGGCTTCAAATGTTTGTTTTCCAAACACTCTCGTTTTCAGACTCGAAGTAAAAGACTTTCCAGCCATTCTTATTTAATTGCTTTACAATTCTCTCTTAAGAAAAAATTATTCTTTCATTAATTTTTTTAGATTTTATATTACTAATATCAAAACCTATATCTGTAACGCCTTGTTTTGGATAGTTAACATCTGAGACAAAAAACCAAATTTTCTAAATTATTAAAAACTAAAACTGTGTGGTCATATCCATATTTTAAATTTAGTTTACTTTCTTCATTTACATTTAAGTTTGGTCGTATAAATCCAACACTTGCACCTAAACTATATTGTGAAAAAACTTAGCATTACTATTAATTAAATTTTCACTAGGGTTGCCAGCCACAACGCTAATAACCTAATCAGCTTCATTCATTTCTTGTTCATGTTTGCTCATCGTCTCAGATGACGAATTACAAGCGGCTAAACTCGATAACAATGTGATTACCAAAAATCGAATAATTTTCTTTAAAATCATCCTGTATCTCGACTTTAATTATTAGATTTTTCAATCATTTTAACCTTACTAATACAACTAAATTATTTTCAATACAACCATAGAATTTTCATACAGCATACTAAAAAATATTAATAAATACACATGACGGCTTTATCTTCACTAATTGAATAACTTATCTTTAGAAAAATCATATAAATCAATTAAATGCTTAAACATGTTCCCCTTTATCCAATAATTAATAGTGACTTGATTTAAACAACCATATTAAGATTATTTAAACAAAAACACATTACTTAAAAAACCCACTTAATTTTATTTACTGCAAAACAATCAAATCATATTTTTTTCTAAAATTAATATTACCACCATATGCATTTCTAGTCTGCCCCTCTAATATAATTTCATATTTTCCATTTTTAATGGGGGTCCCTTTAACTTCAATTGTATTATCACTATAAGGAGGCTCTCCAACACCAGTATTTAAAACCAAACCAGAATCATTAGTGATATTGCTATCAACAAATAAGTCATCAACCAATATAACTTTCTCAATTTCAATTTTAACGTTATAAGATTTTCCTACCGAAGCTTTTGGCAAATTATCAGGTGTTATAGTCGGAGTATTACTACAGCCTAATATAAAAAAAGCTGACAATAAAAGTAAATATATATTTTTCATAAATTTCCTAATTCAATGTCTTTTCAACAACAATAAACCAATATAAATTACTAGAAAAAAAACTCAGTTCTTGATCTTTAATTTTTTGATTACTTCCCCAAGTTGCACAATAAGCTGATACTATTTCACTATGTTGAGTTGATGAAGTAATTAATTGTCCTTTTTTTGTTTTAATATTATCTGTAAATACAATCCAATGTGAAGGACCTCTAACTTTAAGTTTGCTAAATCGAGGAATTTCTGGCTGCCCTTCTACAATAGCACCCATTGTTAATGCTATCAAATAATGATTTTGCATCGAAAATGCATTTGCTTTTATTAAGCTATCAACACGGCTACTGTAATTTCTTTCAGTATATACTATTTTATAACCAATATTCTTTAACCAACGCTCCATATCTGATGGTAGAGTAAATGCCGTAAAACCATTAAAACTATCACCTACAATATTCTGACTTTCTGCTGTATTATAATCAAAAACTGAATTCTCTGAATCTCTTAAACTCCCCATTGTTATCCAATCTACTGGTGAAATTCTTGGATTTAATGTTATTTTATTATTAACACCTTTATTCTCCTTATAGAAACCATTCACTTTTCTAGCACCATCTAAAGAAGGTTTTATATTAAGATTATTAACCTTTACCTCTCCCTTCTCCCATAACTCTTTTACTATTTTAGCATATATTTTCTTATTGCTATTTAAAACGCAATAAAAGAACGCAGCTGGCCCGCACAAATATGTACTACGTTGATTTGGGTATGGATCTTTAATTCTACTATATAAACTAGTCTCAACACGTTCTTTAGTAAAAGGATCATTTGAATTACCGGGAGGGTATTTTTCTTCAATAAAAATCCTATTCGATGGTAGATTCACTTCCACAATATTTGGATTATTAGGTTGTGTCTGTTTCGTAACATTGTTTGTTTCTTTATATTTAACAATATCTAATTTAACATTATATCTATTTTGAGAACAAAACTCTTCAATTCTGTTTACACTCAAATATCTTTTAATAACATGAACTTCAGCACCACTATTAGATATTCTAAATAAATCAAAAATTAAAATACATTCTTTTAGTTTAGCAGGATCATTGACAACTATTTTTAAAATGTGAGTTCTAAAATTATTAGTTGACTTAATCAATAAATTTTTTGAATATGGTGATATTTTATTATTACTCTGGTCTAAATAATTAATATTTTTAACAGGATCATAAACTCGCAATGAATATCTCAAATCATTAATATCAACATTAGATTCCAAAGAAACATATGGATAAAAATCGTAATTAGCCATTATCTATCTCATCAATATTTATAAGCTCATCATTTATTAAATGTAAATCCACTTTTTCAGGTTGAATTGTTGTTATTGTTTTAGTATAGCCATTATCATCTGTTATACCTTCTACCTTACTTCCATTCGCTAAGAAAAAGTAATACTTCATATTTCTCTTAATATTTCCGTCATTATCTTTCACCAGCATTTTCAAATCATATGCATTTTTTTCACCTATTTTAGGTAAGCTGATGCTAGAACTAATAACTTTCCCACCATCCAAAAACTGATGCTGCCCCGCCTTACTCTCAAACTTTCCAGCAGTGGTCGGTAATACCCCTGCACCACTAATCTCAATTTGACTAC
>NZ_JAVWVO010000006.1:0-216262 GCF_036666595.1 Acinetobacter sp.
CAATTGGTTCACTGCGTGGTCCATTACATGGTGGAGCAAACGAAGCAGCGATGGAAATGATTGAAAACTGGACGTCAGCCGACGAAGCTGAGCGAGAAATGCTGGGTAAATTGGAACGTAAAGAAAAGATCATGGGCTTTGGACATGCAATCTACAAAGACAATGATCCACGTAATGGCATCATTAAAATTTGGTCTGAGCGCTTAGCCAAAGATGTCGGTGACACGGTTCTTTATCCAGTTTCAGTACGTTGTGAAGAAGTGATGTGGCGTGAGAAGAAACTATTCTGTAACGCAGACTTCTTCCATGCATCGGCTTATCACTTCATGGACATTGCGACCAAATTATTCACACCAATCTTCGTGATGAGCCGTGTCACAGGTTGGGCGGCACATGTAATGGAACAACGTGCAGACAACCGTATTATTCGCCCAAGTGCGGACTATACGGGGCCTGAACTGCGTAAAGTGGTGCCGATTGAAGAACGTTCAGCGGCTTAATATGAAGCTCTGATACATTATAAAAAAGCCTCTTCGGAGGCTTTTTATATGCAATTTTTTTGTTGATTTTTCTCACGGGTTAATTCATATAAATATTTAATTTTAATGAAATAATAGATAATTAAAAGAATAGAATTGCTATAATCGCGACCGTTTATTTCTTCATTTTTATTGTAATTTACTTTATGAAACATAAGTTTTTGTGTGCATCAGCACTGTTTTTGGGGGTGTCTCATTCTGCTTTCGCCATGCCATTTGATCCACTTATTGGAACATGGAAAGTGATTGATGATCGGACTGGGTATTATATTTCAGATATTGTGATTCGTAAGAATTCTAAAACATCACAATATAGCGCAGTGGTGACCAAGTACTATCCTTTGGCTGGAGCGCCTGTGAGTGATGTATGTAGTAAGTGTCAGGGTGGGCTTAAGGATAAACCGATTTTTGGTATGCAAGTGCTGAATGGCTTAATGGGTGATGCAACAGGTCAAAAATTCGCAAAAGGCCAATGGCTGAATCCTCAAGATGGCCGTGTGTATAACATCAATACTGCGCAGTTAAATGCAGGTAAAGATCTGATGAAGGTACAAGCCTCAGCAAAAGATGCGAAAGGTTTGAGCAACATGACATGGAAAAAGCTTTAAGTCTTTTGATTGTGTCGATAAGGCCATTGCACTTTCATAGTGCGGTGGCTTTTTTTATGGATAAAAAAGCTGGAAGGGTATTTGCTAGACTTGTTGAATCCGTATAAAAAGGGAAAATCATCTTTCGGAGTGCATAGTCAAAGTAAATGTTAGTCTATTCAATCGATGAGATGTACGTCATGACAGAGAGATGATTAACATTTACTTAATTGATAATGATAATTATTATTGTGTGTTAAGCTTTGGTATCTCATGGCTGTATATACGAAAAATGACTCATCTTTATAGAAAGATTTTTACTACTGTGCTTTGGCGAATTTTTGGCTCGTTATTGATTTTGGGTGCCAGTTTAAGTATTTATGCGAAACCTGAAATGAAACCTTTACCTGCCAATATTGCTGAAATCGGCTCGGCGTATTACAGTTTTAAAGTCAAAGAATTTGAAACTACAGATCCAAATAAAACTTATAGCGTTTGGTTAGGTATTCCAAAGACAGTACAGAAGACGCAGAACGCGTATGCATCGGTCTTTATGCTGGATGGAAACGCTGCGATGTCCCATCTAAATGAAGAAATACTTAAGTCTTTGTATGAAAATGATGCCCCTGTATTGGTTGCCATTGGTTATAAAACCAATTTGCCATTTGCCACAGCTTTTCGTTCACTTGACTATACTCCAGCAGATTTATTAACGGGAAAATCTACCCAAGACCCAAGAAATCCAGAGTGGATGAGCGGGGGAAGTGCTGATTTTAGAAATGTGATTTTGAAGGATATTGCTCCTTGGGTTGAGCAAAATGTAAAACTGGATGCGCAAAGAAGAGCGTTGTGGGGGCATTCCTATGGAGGGCTTTTTGTGCTTGATAGCTTGCTAGATGGGCGTTATTTCAGCCATTTCTTTGCTGCAAGTCCATCACTTTCTTGGGCCGATGAGCGTATGATGCAAAAAATTAGAGCAGTAAAATTAACCAAAGAGCCACAAAAACATGTATTGCTGATGGAAGGTGATCTTTTAACACATACTGGAGCACAGCAAAGCGCTAATTTTGATGCAAATGGTATTAATAAAAATAGAGAAATTTTGTCTATATTCGATCAGCAAGGTGTCAAGGCTGAATTTTTAATCTATCCAAATCTAAAGCATGGTGAGGTATTTAAAGTGTCCTTATTGGATTTGCTTTCAAATAAATTATATTGATGGTATTTAAACTATCTGAACATAAAAGCCTGACCATATGATCAGGCTTTTATGTTCAACAACGTTAAACAGGATTTTGTTCTAGTAGTACTTGGCCATATTGGGCGCGGAGTTCACGTTTTAGCATTTTACCCGTACCGCTCAGTGGAATACTGTCGACAAAAATCACACGGTCAGGGATCTGCCATTTCGCAATTTTGTCGGTATAGTAGTCTAAAATACTTTGTTCAGTGACCGTGCTATCGGGTTTCTTCACAGCGATGACAATAGGACGCTCATCCCATTTTGGATGTTCGGCTGCAATAACGGCTGCCATAAGAATGTCTGAATGTCCCATCGCAAGGTTTTCAAGTTCAACCGATGAAATCCATTCGCCGCCAGACTTAATTAAATCTTTAGAGCGGTCACTGATGCATAAGAAGCCGTCTTCATCTAAGGTTGCAATATCACCTGTGTCAAACCAGCCATCGGTCGTGAGTGCGGATTCATCTTTACCAAAGTAACTGTCAATAATCCAGTGGCCTTTAATTTGTAGATTTCCAATCTGCTCACCATCGCGGGCAATTTCATGGTTGCCTTTTTCTTCATCGGTAAGACGTAAATCCACGCCAAAAGGCGGACGGCCTTGAGATAGGCGCAGCTGGAAACGTTCTTGTTCAGAGAGCTGTTGATGTTTGGCTTTAAGCTGGTTGGCAGAGCCGAGTGGACTGGTTTCGGTCATGCCCCATGCGTGAATGGTGTCGCAGTTATAGTCATTTTTAAAGGCCGCTAACATGGATGGTGGGCAGGCTGAACCCCCGACAACGTTACGGTTCATACTTGCCAGCTGACTGCCTGTTTGTTTGGCTGCTGCCAGTAAACCTTGCCAAATGGTTGGTACACCCAAAGCCACAGTGACTTTATACGTGTCAATCATGTTCACTAAACTTGGTCCATCTAAACCCGGCCCTGGCAGAACAACTGTACAGCCGACCATAGCTGCTGCATAAGGCGTACCCCAAGCATTGACATGGAACATGGGTACTACAGGCAACATGATATCATTTGCAGATAAATTAAGAGAATCGGGTAGGCTGATAGCAAAACTATGCAAAATGGTAGAGCGGTGGCTATATAGCACACCTTTTGGATTTCCAGTTGTGCCTGAGGTGTAACACAAAGAGCTTGCGGTTTGCTCATCAAAGCTTGGCCATGTGAACTGTTCAGACTCTTTCCTGACCAAGTCATCATAAAATTTCACATCGGCAATTTTTTCTGTAATAGCGTCATCTGCGGCATCTAAACAGATAAAGTGCTCTACATGGGGTAAATGTGCTTTTACCGCAGCAATAAGTGGCGCAAAGGTTTTATCAAATAACACCACGCGGTCTTGGGCATCATTGATAATAAAAATCAGTTGTTCTGGAAATAAACGTGGGTTGATAGTGTGGCAAATATAACCACTGCCAGAGATCGCATACCAAGATTCTAGGTGACGATGATTGTTCCATGCGATGGTCGCTACACGGTCACTTTGCGAAAGCCCTAAGCCTTTGAGTACATTGGCAAATCGCTTAGAGTTGGCTGCGACTTTGGCCCAGTTGGTTTCAGTGATACTGCCGTCTGTATTTTTAGAAATAATGGCTGTATCCGCATGGTAGCGTTCTGCGTGATCAATAAGATTGCTAATCAATAGCGGTTGAAACATCATACGTCCAAGCATGTATAAATATCCTTATCGTTGCTTTTTTATCAAACTCTTTATTGGTTACTCGAAACATCTGTTTTGAGCATTAATAATTGTATTTTTATCCTAGCTTGATCCAAATTTAAATCAAGCATTCTTTCAATCTCAGCCGTATTTTTAAAAGCGATGTGAAGCAGAACCACAAGTAAATGAAAAGCATCATTTAAAAAAGTAAATGACCATTTATCACTTTATGCTGTTATTCGACAAAAGGCACTTGAAATTTATAAAAAGTATGTTTAAAACTGTGTATAGCTCATGAGATATGAGTTGTGGGTATGTCAGGAAGATATACCTATTTTAAGAAGCAAATTTTTAAAAATCACTTACAGGAGTTAAAAATGCTTCAGTTGTTTAAAAAACTATTTTGCATCCACGTTTATGAATATGAACAAATGACTGAAATTGGGGAGCATATGGAATGCCGAAAGTGCGGTGATTCTAAAACCGACTAATCATCTTAAGGAAAAGTGAGCGAAAGCTCACTTTTTTAATGTCTATCATTTTTTATGGCTTGGTTTGACTGAATTGACTCGGAACCGCTTACAATAGCCGCATCACAGTGTTTAGCGTATTCGGATGATGACCAAAAATTTTCAAGCACAGACTTATATTGTTGATGATAATTTGAGTGATACCTTAAGCTGGCTGTGTCAGCATCAAGAGTGTTTTGATTCTTTTCACTATGACGCGATTCGCCAAACCTTAACCGTACGCCATGCAAATGGTGAAGATGAGATCTTCCAAGGCGATTATCTGAATGCCAGTTACGGCATTTTAATTACTGCGCATAATTTTGCTCAGTCGCCTGAAGGTTAAATAGATAGACATTAAAAAAGCCCCATATTGAAATAAGGGGCTTTTTTGTGCTTAGCAGCTCTTAGGTATTAGCTTGCCATGGCATCTAAGCTAAGGTCTGCCACTGTTGGTTTTGGCTTTTCTGCCACTAAACCTAATTTGGTGAACAGTTGACGATCTTTACCTTCGCCTGCATTTGGTGTGGTCAATAGTTTCTCACCCGAGAACAATGAGTTTGCACCCGCCATAAATGCAAGTGCTTGGTCTGAGTCAGAAAGTGCTTCACGACCAGCAGATAGGCGGATATAGCTGTGTGGCATGATAATGCGCGCAACAGCAATGGTACGAATCCATTCCGTCACATCGAGTTTTTCAACATCTGCCAGTGGCGTGCCTTCAATTGGAACCAACATGTTGATTGGCACAGATTCTGGGTGAATTGGCATCGTTGCAAGCTCTTGCAATAAACCAATACGGTCTTCTTTCTTTTCACCCAGACCAACAATACCACCACTACACACTTTCATGCCTGCTTGACGGACATATTCTAAAGTATTTAAACGATCGTCAAAGGTACGTGTGCTAATAATATGTGAATAATACTCACGTGAGGTGTCGAGGTTATGGTTGTAATAATCTAAACCTGCATCTTTTAAACGCCCAGCTTGAGACTCATTCAGCATCCCTAAAGTCATGCAAGTCTCTAAACCAAGTGCTTTCACCTCTTTAACCATTTCTAGTACATAAGGCATGTCACGTTCATGTGGGTTACGCCAAGCCGCGCCCATACAAAAACGGGATGAGCCTGAGGCTAAAGCTTCTTTAGCTTCTGAAATCACTTTGTCTACAGCAATTCGCTTTTCGGCTTCAAGTTTTGAGTCATAACGTGCTGACTGAGAGCAGTACTTACAGTCTTCAGGACATTTTCCTGTTTTAATCGACAATAAAGTACTGACTTGAATGGTGTTGGCTTGGAAATGTTGGCGATGTACGGTCTGCGCTTGAAAGACGAGATCAAGAAAAGGCTGATCATACAAAGCTTCGATTTCTTCACGCGTCCAATCATTGCGTAGGTTCATAATGGCGATCCATTTTTAATTCTAACTTGTATACATCATACATTTAACGTGCCAACTTAAAAGGCATTATTGCTCAGTTTTAATAGTATCTCCCGATTATGTTTTTAATTTTATCTTTTTATGAGATTGTAAAAATAGTTGCAAAGTTGAACACTTTTCATGAAATTTAGCCACAAAATTCTATTTATTTGGATGTTGGTTTACATTGAAAATGCAGCTAAATAGATAAAATAAATAAAATTATGCAAGCAACTGGCTATTTGATTGAACCTTTCTAGATTGAGTCCGTTCGAAGCAAGTTTTACTGCTTTTTTATCCGTTGTTCTTGGATGGCCCAGTCAATATGGACTTGCACAATATCGTTAAGCTCTGGGCGAGAAGCTTGTAATTGCTGCAATATTTCATCTGAAAATGGCGCGTTACCCAAACCAATCGCGACATTTCGCATAAAACTTTGATAGCCAGTACGACGCAGGGGACTCCCTTCGGTATTTGCCATAAAGGTGTTTTCATCCCATTGCCAAAGATCAAGCAGTTGAATGTCATCCAAGCCATGACGTGGGTTAAAATCATCAATCGGTGTGGTTTTGGCAAAGCTATTCCACGGGCAAATGAGCTGACAGTCATCGCAACCAAACACACGGTTACCAATACCGCGGCGTAGTTCTTCTGGAATAATGCCCTGAAACTCAATGGTTAAATAGGCAATGCATTTACGCGCATCTAATAAATAAGGCTCAACAATCGCTTGAGTCGGGCAAATATCAATACACGCGCTACATGAACCGCAGTGTTTGGTGGTGGCTTGGTCAAAAGGTAGCTCTAAAGAGGTAAAGAGTTCGCCTAAGACAAAAAATGAGCCTGATGTTTTATGGATGAGTAAGGTGTGTTTACCGACCCAGCCCATCCCTGCATTTTCAGCCAATGATTTCTCAAAAATGGGTGCGGAGTCTGCAAAGGGGCGAGATTCAAAATCGCCAACTTTGGCTTTGATTTTCTGAGAAAGGGTCTTTAAACGCCCACGCATAACTTTGTGATAGTCACGTCCGCGTGCATAACGCGCAATGATGGCGCTATTTGGTGCAAAAGGCACAAGACGTGGTTCAGGAACGGCAACCAAATAATCCATACGCACACAAATAATGCTTTTGGTGCCCGGAACAAGCAAGGTTGGATCTGCGCGTTTTTCTAAGTTTTCAGCAAGAAAATGCATGTCACCATGATAACCAAGTTCTAAATATTTTTTAAAACGCGGCAATTCAACTTGAGCATTTGGTTTGGCGATGACACAATCAGAAAATCCTAAAGCCAGTGCTTCAGCTTTAATCCAAGCCTTAAGCTGCTCTGGATCATATTGATCTACAGGGATTTTTGAGGAAGATGTGGATGTTGTCATAACCAAGAACAAAGGAAAAATCATGCATCAGCAAGTGTACCACAGCAGTGAGATTCAAGCATGGGAAGGGCGTTGGTTCGCGCAGCAAAATGGTGCTTATGGGTTGATGCAACAAGTCGCATGGGCAACAACTGAACATATGCTGCCTAGGCTTAAACAGCAGCAAGTCAAAAGCGTTGCGGTGTGTTGTGGTCAAGGCAACAATGCAGGTGACGGTTACTTGATTGCATCGTATCTAGCCGCGCAAGGTTATGACGTTGAAATTTATGCAGCTGCTTTGGGAGAGTCTGTATCCCTACAACAAGCACATGCAGCAGCTGTGCAACAGGGGATAATGATTCATACCGGTTTTGATTTTCAATGCCCTTATGATGCTTATATTGATGCTTTGTTTGGCATAGGATTAAACCGTGAACTCAGTTCAGACTGGCAGGCAGTGATTCAGCAGATCAATAGTCAAATAGGTTTAAAAATTGCGGTTGATATTCCGAGTGGTTTGCAGGCCAACACTGGGCAAGCTTTACCTTGTGCAGTTGTCGCCGATTATACCTTTACGGCTCTGGGCTTGAAGGCTGGTTTATTTACTGGGGAGGGTAAAGCTTATGCAGGAGTCGTTGAGCTTATTTCGCTACTTCCTGTAGACAGTGCTTTAAAACCTTTAGCTTCACTTGCTCCACAGCATGTGCAGCTTGTACCGCGTCAAGCCTTTGGACATAAAGGAAGTTACGGGCATGTACTGGTGATTGGGGGACATGCGCAGATGGGGGGTGCGGTGATGTTAGCCGCAGAAGCCGCCTTTCATGCCGGTGCTGGCAAGGTGACCGTGGTATGTGATGTAAAACACCATACTGCAATTTTAGCTCGTGCACCCAATATTATGCTGCGTGATATTAACCAAATGTCGCTCCAAGAGCGTGAAGCGTTGGTGGCACATGTGGATGCAGTCAGTTTTGGTATGGGGTTGGGAAGAGACTCGTGGGCTCAGCAGCAGTTTGATGCATGGTTTCCACTCATTCAGACCAGTGCTTTACAGGTGGTGTTGGATGCGGATGCCTTATGGTTTTTGGCTGAAAAGCCTGTAAAAATAGGTGAACAGGTCTATGCAACACCGCATCCTGGGGAGGCCGCGACTTTACTCGGTATGAGTACTTCAGCGGTGGAGTCTGACCGTATTGCAGCTATTTATGCCTTACAAGAAAAATATGCAGGACAATGGGTGCTGAAAGGTTCGGGAAGCTTGATTTTAGATACGCAACTTTGGATTTGTACCGCAGGTAATCCAGGGATGGGGACAGGTGGAATGGGTGATGTATTGGCAGGCATGATTGCCAGTTTAAAAGCGCAGTTGCAGGATGACATTGCGTTACACCAAATTGTGACCTTACATGCTCAAGCAGGCGACCTTTTGGCTCAGCAAGGTGAACGTGGTTTACAAGCGCAGCAAATGAGTCAGGCAATTTATACGGTCGTGAACCGAGAACATTCAGTATGACAGCAGTAAAACTAACCATATTGGGAAAAGTACAGGGTGTTGGATATCGACGCTGGTTTGCACAATATGCTGTTGCTTTAGGTTTAAAGGGTTATGTAATGAATCTGGATTCAGGTGCAGTTGAAGCATTACTTTTGGGTGATGATGGTGCGGTTGCCGAACTGGTGAATCGTGCTAAAGTTGGGCCAAGTGATGCAGCAGTTACTGATGTGGTCATCGTAGAACTTGCTTCAGAACAGCAAATATTTACAGATTTTCAAATACGTCGCGAATGACCAAGTATTTAAAAATAAAAAAAGGGCGGAAGTTAAACTTTCGCCCTTTTTTTAAGATTGTTAAATCTTAGTGGTGGTGACCACCAGCACCGTGCGCATGGCCGTGCTGTAATTCTTCTTCAGTTGCATCGCGGATTTCTACGATTTCAACTTCGAAAGTTAAGTCTTGACCAGCAAGTGGGAAGTTCGCATCAACAATTACGTTTTCGCCTTCAACTGCTTTTACAGTTACGATTTGAACGCCATCATCAGTTTGAGCTTGGAACTGCATACCCGCTTGGATGTTGTCTACGCCTTGGAACATCTGAGCTGGAACTTCTTGAACGAGTTCAGGGTTGTATTCGCCATAACCTTCAGCAGCAGGAACGGTAACAGTGAATTTTTCACCTACAGTTTTGCCTACCAATGCATTTTCTAAACCTGGGATGATGTTACCTGCGCCGTGCAAATATGCAAGTGGTTCACCTTGTGATTGGTCTAGCGTTTCGCCTTCAGCGTTAGTCAATTTGTAGTTGAAAGAAACCACGTGATCATTTGCGATAGCAGTCATGTTTTTCGTCCATTCATTTAGAATTTAAGGGGTATATCATAAAGTGAAAAGCAGCTTTTGTAGACTAAATTTAGCAAAAAAACTGCATTTTCCACGTTCTTATGGCGTTTTTTTATTAGTGGGGACGCATTTTTAGATTTCAATGCAATTTTATTTTCGGACCGACTTTTTTATTCATCAGGTCTTTTGCGGTCATCAGCCCAGCTTGGGTATAGCCATGTAAGGTGGCCTGATGGATTCGATATAAAGAAACATACATGGTTTTTGCCAGCACGCCTTGCACATTAACTTGGCCCAGTAGCTCGCCAACAGCTTTGTATTGACTGAGGGAAACCAAAGAGCCTTTGTCAGAAAATTTAAACATCGGCAAAGACTGACCACGAATGCGTGCTTTGAGCGCACGTACCAAAAAGGCAGCTTGTTGACTGGCCACTTGAGCGCGTGGGCCAAGGACTGGTTCATCGGCCGCGGGCTGGCAGTGAGCACAATCGCCAAAGGCAAAAATGTTGGGGTCGGAACGGGTTTGCAAAGTCGCATAAACTTTAAGGCGGCCAATCGCATCTTTTTCAAAGCCTTCAAGCGCATTTAAAACGACAGGCGCTTTGATGCCCGCTGCCCAAACTTTAAGATCGGCATCGATTTGTGAGCCGTCAGCAAAATAGACATGGTCTTTATCTAACTTTGCAACACGGTGATGGGTGAGGACTTCAACGCCAAGCTTTTCCAATTGGGTATGGGTGTGATTTGCCATTTTTGTGGATAGGGCGGGAAGAATACGGTTCGCTGCCTCAATCAAGGTCACTTTGACTTTATTTGGATCAATTTTATTGAGACCGTATTTAAAAAAGGTACTTTTCGCATGGACCAATTCGGCTGCAAGCTCAACTCCTGTGGCACCTGCACCAATAATCGCAATATTGAGTGCGCGTGTTTCGGGACGGTTTTGTGCATCCAAATATAAATGTAGAAGGTCTTGTTGGAAAATTTCAGCTTGCTGGCGACTGTCGAGGAAGTGGCAGTAATGTTTAGCGCCTTCGGTCGCAAAGTCGTTAGAGGTCGAGCCGACTGCAAGGACTAAGGTATCGTAGTTGAGTTCAAACTGCGTGGTTTCAGTGCTTTGTTTGGCATATTGGCGTGCTTCAAGTTTTACTTGTTTATGTTCTTGATCTAAGCCGACAAAACGACCCAAAACAAACTCATAATGATGTTTAGAAGCATGTGCAAAATAATTGATTTCTTCAACACTTGGATTGAGTGTACCTGCCGCAATTTCGTGGAGTAAGGGTTTCCAGATGTGGGTGAGGTTTTGATCGACGAGGGTGATTTTAACCCATTTGGATTTTGCGAAGCTGTCACCGAGTTGCGTTGCTAACTCTAGACCACCAGCACCACCGCCAATAATAACAATATGGTGTGGCACTTGTTCTGTTTGTACAGCCATATGAAGCAACCTATTTATTATTAAAAAAAGAAGATGACATTGAATATGCCATCTTCTTGATTTATTGATAATTAGATTGTCTTACAAGTTACATAAAGTATAAAACTCGGGATACTGCTCGAACTTAACCGAGTGTATAGGTTTTTACTTTAGGTTCATCGCTTGATAAAAATGGAAACAAGCTTTTGAACCAAAACATTAGACGCTGGAAAATATTGGCTTCTTCAATTTGTACATCTTCTTCAATGGTGAATGTTTGAATGAGCTGATTGTTTTGATAGACCTGCACTTTCGCCAGTTGCATCACTTCAGCCAGCGGAGCGGTCAGCTTGTTTTGCAACACTTCAATATTGAAATGCGTTTTTGTGGACTCTAATGGATCAATGCGTTGAATGGTGCCATTGCCTGTATTGAGCATAATGCGTTGGTTGGTCTGGTCAAAGGCATGTAAGTCAATGGCATATGGTTGATCGTACAGTGATGTAGTCACAATTTTCGGTTGCTTACTTTTCACTTTAAACATTTTCAATGTCGATTTGACGACAGGTAGTTCAGCGATAATTTGCTTATCTTTTAGTGCAACTTCGTTACGAGTATAGGTATAAGACAAATTCATAAGGTTATGTGCAACTTCAGCACGCTTTGCTGCACTTTCTGTACCTAAAACGATGACCACCAAACGACGGTTTGGATTGTCTGGATTCATGGTCGGGCGGTTTGCTGTCAGGGCTAAATTGTATCCCGCTGCTTTGGTATAACCTGTTTTTAAGCCATCTACTGTCGGGTCTTGTTTTAACAGAACATTGGTTGCACGGTGAAAGCGTTGGTTGTAGCTAAAACTTTGCTGTTTTGAATAGTATAAATAGTCTGGCGTTTCATTCACCAAGGCTTGGCCTAGTAGCGCTAAATCATGTGCGGTTGAATAGTGCTCTGGCATGGTGATACCCGCAGGGTTTTGAAAATGCGTTTCAGTCATTCCCAGCGCTTTGGCTTCTTGGTTCATTCGTGCAACAAAGTTTGGAATATCACCTGAGATGCGTTCCGCTAAAGTCACGGCTGCGTCGTTGGCAGACATCACCACTAAACCGGCTAGAAGCTGATCCACAGAAATCTGTTCACCTTGTTTTAAGTACATTTGGGACTCATCCCACATCACAGTACTGACCACAGGTGTTGCGGTAAGAATTTCGCTCTTATTGAGCTTTCCTGCATTGATTTCTTTGAGTGCAATATACGCCACCATCATTTTGGTGAGCGAAGCGGGTGCACGTTGAACATGACTATTATGCTCTGCAATGACTTGCCCCGATTGGCTGTCAAAAACTGTCCAAGCTTGAGCTTCAACTGTTTCAGGAACAATGTTGAGCAATGCCGCTTGAGTGAAACTTGAACATAAGGCGAAGAGTGTAGCGATGAAGTAGATGACAGCTTTCAATGAAATTCCCTAACCAAGCCATTCCGTGACTTTTAAACCTAAAACAGCTGCAAATGCTATGCCTTTTTTACCTCAATGACCAGTCAAAAATGCAGACAAATGTGACTGTGACGCAAAACTGACGTAAATAATGCTAAGCTAAGTTATAACTCATTTCATTTTATTTTGTATCGCCCATTATGTTGCATTATCAGATCGAATTTGACGATTATCGTCAGCACCTTATACACGTGACTTTACGTTTTGTAGCAGACCCAACACAGGTACTTTCATTACCAACTTGGATTCCGGGTAGTTACCTCATTCGCGAGTTTTCAAAGCATATTGAATCGGTTCGTGCATATGATGAAGAAGGGCGTTTGTTAGAAATCCAAAAATTTGAAAAGAATAAATGGCGTCTTTTTAATACTGATCATGAACTGATTACGGTTGAGTATGATGTCTATGCCTATGATCTGTCGGTGCGCGGTGCGTATGTAGATCAAACCCGTTTATATGTAAATCCAGCATGCGCTTGCTTAGGTTTGGAGGGTCAAGAGGACAAAGCAGTTGAAGTTGAATTGTTCCTTCCAGATAAGCTAAAACACTTCCAATTGGCCACTGGTATGGCTTCAAAAAGCCTCGTTAAAGGTCGTTTTACTTTAAAAGCCAAAAACTATGCCGAGCTAATTGATGCACCATTGGAGTTGGCAGAACAGACGCGTTTTAGTTTTGAAGCCAATGGTATTCCACATGAGTTTGTGGTGTCAGGTAAACATGCCATGAATGCTGCACGTATGCAGCAAGACATTGAAAAAATCTGCGCAACAGAAATTTCAATGTTTGGCTCAGCGCCATTTTCAAACTACATCTTTATGACGATGGCGACAGCAAATAGCTATGGTGGTTTGGAGCATCCAAATTCAACTAGCTTGATTAGTCCACGTGAAGACTTACCAAAAGCCAATGAGCCTGAAGAGCCGTCTGAAGACTATCAACGTTTCTTGGGTTTATGTAGTCATGAATACTTCCACTCATGGTTGGTTAAATTCATTCGTCCTGAAAACTTTGTCAATTATGATCTAAATAAAGAAGGCTATACCTCTTTGCTTTGGATTTTTGAAGGTTTCACGTCTTATTATGATGACCTGATTTTGCTACGTAGTGGTGTGATTTCCCAAGCCTCATATATCAAACTACTCAAAACTCAGATTGATCGCTATTTGCAAAATCCGGGTCGTTTTGTTCAGTCTGTGTCTGAGTCTAGCTTCGATGCATGGGTGAAATTTTACCGTCAGGATGAAAACTCGAACAATGCAGGCACTAGCTATTACAACAAAGGTTGTTTGGTTGCCCTATGTTTAGACTTAGGTTTGCGCTTACGTGGTTCAAGCCTAGACGCGCTTATGCATAAACTTTATGAGAACGCGCAAAAGGGCATACAAGTACATGAGCGTACAATTGTTGAGTTGTGTAATGAGCTGACAGGTGATAATTGGATTGAGCAAATCAATCACTTAATTAACACCACAGATGAGTTGCCGCTGGATCAACTTTTCCCTGAGTTTGGTTTAAGTTATAGCCTGAAAAATGATAAGTCATTGCCGTTAGGTTTAAAGCTTGTAGATAAGCCAGAAGGCGTCTTGGTGCAAAGCGCACGTCGTGATGGTGCTGCTGCTCAAGCTGGCCTTTCTGCCCATGATGTGATCATTGCGATTGATGGTCTCAAAGCAACGGTGAAACTGGTAGAAAAGTATGCCAAGCAAGAAGGCTCGTATAGCATTTTGGCATTCCGCCGTGATGAGTTGATGAGCTTTGTCGTAAAAGCTGCTGGTTCAGAGTTGACGGAAGTTGAATTGAAAGTTGAAGACCAAGCGAAAGCAGATAAGTGGTTCAAGGCTTAATCCCTAAGCCACTTTATTTGATTCTGTTGAGATAGAAACCGATGCCTAGGCATCGGTTTTTTTATATGTGCTTATTTGCGAGCATTAACTACCACGGTAAGTGGAATAGCCGTATGGGCTAATTAACAGCGGAATATGGTAATGATCCAATGAGCCATCAATGACAAATACCACGGGCACTTCTGGAAAGAACGAGCGCTGATTTTTTTGGCGAAACCAATCACCCGTTTTAAAGGTAACTTTGTACACACCTTTTTGTAAGGTCGTATCTTTGGGATATAAATCGTTGATTCGACCGTGGTCATCAGTCGTGCTTGAGCTGATTTCTGTCCATTTATCATTTTGTTGGGCTTCAAGTGTCACTTTGACATTGGCAGAAGGGAGACCATTTTCCAAATTCAGCACATGGACGCTCAATGGATTTTGAGCAAAACACCAAGAAGAAAAACCAAGTCCAATGAGCGGAAGCAGCATTTTTAGCATTGAATTGACCCTTACCGTTGCAGGAAAAAGATTCAGTTTAACCAACCATATAAAAATCATAGGTTTAAAAATGTAAAAATTGAGGAGTACGCGTAGAGGGTTTATGTATCAATATTTAAGCTTCGGCATGATGAATGGCTCTGCCAATTTAAATTTAGCGGTGAGAAAAGTCATTCTGATGCATGTAGGACTACAAGACTGTAAAACGATTTGAAGACTGTATTATGTGAAAAGTATCTGATGTTGTGGTTTAAATGAGGTAAATAACACATTTCGTTAAAAAATTTGTTTATTTGCTAAGCAAAAGCTAAAGCCTTGTTGAAAGACGTGAATTTGAAAAACGAAGGCTGTAGTGGTATTTTCTGGCGAAATGTCGTTATCACTGGATATTACGTTGACTGGAAAGCCCTGAGGGACGATACTTTCAGGGTTTTATTCAAGCACATCGGTTCGCAGGGGTTGAGCCAGAAGCTCATCACCCTAAAAAACTCAATCTAATGCAAGGGGCTATATATGGCTGGTGGAAAGTCAACCATCATTTACACACTGACCGACGAGGCGCCATTGCTAGCGACTTATTCGCTACTGCCGATCATTGAGACCTTTACTAAACCTGCTGGTGTAGAGATCGTTAAAACTGATATCTCTGTTGCCGCACGTGTTCTCGCAGAATTCTCTGAATACCTAAAAGAAGAGCAAAAAGTCCCAGACAATCTTGCAGAACTAGGTCGTCTTACCCAAGATCCAGATACTAATATCATCAAACTCCCGAATATTAGTGCCTCTGTTGCTCAGTTAACAGCATGTATCAAAGAGCTTCAATCAAAAGGCTACGCGATTCCTGACTATCCTGAAAACCCAATTACTGAAGACGAAAAAGCGCTTAAAGCACGCTATGGCAAATGTCTTGGTTCAGCTGTAAACCCTGTATTGCGTGAAGGTAACTCTGACCGTCGTGCACCAGCTGCAGTGAAAAACTATGCGAAAAAACACCCGCACTCTATGAGCGAGTGGAAGCAATGGTCTCAAACTCACGTTTCTCACATGGATGAAGGTGACTTCTACCACGGTGAAAAGTCGATGACTTTAGACCGTGCACGTAATGTGAAAATGGAACTCATCACCAAGTCTGGTGAAACGATTGTTCTGAAGTCAAAAGTTGCACTTCAAGACGGCGAAATCATCGACTCAATGTTCATGAGCAAGAAAGCGCTTTGCGATTTCTATGAAAAAGAACTTGATGATTGTAAAGAAGCGGGAATTTTGTTCTCTTTACACGTGAAAGCAACCATGATGAAAGTTTCGCACCCGATCGTTTTCGGTCACTGTGTGAAAATTTACTACAAAGATGCTTTTGAAAAACACGGTAAATTGTTCGATGAGCTAGGCATTAACGTAAACAATGGTATGGCTGGTCTTTACGAGAAGATCGCAACTTTACCGACCTCTTTACGTGAAGAAATCATTGAAGACTTACACGCTTGCCAAGAACACCGTCCTGCACTTGCAATGGTTGATTCGGCGAAAGGCATCACAAACTTCCATTCACCAAACGACGTAATTGTAGATGCTTCAATGCCTGCAATGATTCGTGGTGGCGGTAAAATGTGGGGCGCTGACGGCAAACCTTATGACTGTAAAGCAGTAATGCCTGAGTCAACTTTTGCGCGTATCTACCAAGAAATGATCAATTTCTGTAAGTGGAATGGTAACTTTGACCCACGTACGATGGGTACTGTGCCTAACGTTGGTTTGATGGCACAAAAAGCTGAAGAATATGGTTCGCACGACAAAACTTTCGAAATGTCTGAAGCGGGTGTTGCAAACATCACTGACCTAGAAACTGGCGAAGTGTTGATGACTCAAAATGTTGAGGAAGGCGACATCTGGCGTATGTGTCAGGTGAAAGATGCACCGATTCAAGATTGGGTAAAACTTGCAGTAAACCGTGCTCGTAACTCGGGTATGCCAGCAATCTTCTGGTTAGATCCATACCGTCCGCACGAAAATGAAGTGATCAAGAAAGTACAAAAATACTTGAAAGACCACGACACTGCTGGTTTAGACATTCAGATCATGTCTCAAGTACGTGCAATGCGTTATACACTTGAACGTGTAGCGCGTGGCCTAGATACGATTTCTGTAACGGGTAACATCCTACGTGACTACCTGACTGACTTGTTCCCAATTATGGAATTGGGTACTTCAGCGAAAATGTTGTCTATCGTTCCGTTAATGGCGGGCGGTGGTATGTACGAAACTGGTGCGGGTGGTTCAGCACCTAAACACGTACAGCAGCTTGTAGAAGAAAACCACTTACGTTGGGATTCTTTAGGTGAGTTCTTGGCGTTAGCGGTTTCTTTAGAAGAGCTAGGCATTAAAGAAGATAACGCTCAGGCGAAACTTCTTGCGAAGACTTTAGACCAAGCGACTGGTAAATTACTTGATAACGACAAGTCTCCATCACGTCGTACTGGCGAGTTAGATAACCGTGGCAGCCACTTCTACTTAGCGAAGTTCTGGGCTGAAGCGCTTACTGCACAAGATGAAGATGCTGAGTTGAAAGCGAAGTTTGCTCCACTTGCGAAAGCACTTGCTGAAAACGAAGACAAGATCATTGCTGAACTTGCTCAAGTTCAAGGTCAAGCTGCTGACATCGGTGGTTACTATGCTGTAGATACAGCTAAAGTAAATGCTGTAATGCGTCCAAGCGAAACTTTAAACGCGACACTTGAAGCGATCTAAGTCAAAACTAAATCGGTAAATTTACCGATGAAGTGAAAAAAGCCGATGCATATGCATCGGCTTTTTTTAATAGTGCTTTATGCTTTATTTTTAAAAAATCAGATGATATTTTTTAATATCAGATGTTTGTTATAACTATAATTTAATAATATTTGAGTGATTTAATTAAGAGATGAATAAAAAGAGTTTAATTTTCGGGGTGTTAGTGACAGCTATTTGGTTCATGGGAATTTATGGCTTTACTAAAAGTAATGGCTATATTTTGCCAATCGAATTAAATGCTTTAGGTGATTTTCTTGCTGGTATTTTTGCACCTGTTGCATTCTTCTGGTTAATTCTAGGGTATGTTCAGCAAGGTAAGCAGTTAGATCAGAATACGAGAGCTTTAGAACAACAAGAAAAAGCGTTACAACTTCAGATTGATGAGATGAGGGAGAATGTTAAACAGCAAACAGAACTTGTTAATATTCAAAAGACGCAATATGAAGAGCAACAGAACTTACTAGAACCACGCTTTATTATTTCTGATGCTGAGGTATTTAATGTATTAGGCAGACAATTTGAAAAAAACTTTGAAAATAATCATTTATTAAATTCTAATGAAAATGTATTTGTTAAGGTTATTTTAAATTTAATAAATTTCGGCGAAGAAGTTTTTGATTTGAAAATAAAAGAAAATGGCAAGAAATATATAATATTAAAAGTTGACCATGTAGCAATAGGGAAAAAGCAAAGTTTAGAATTTGACTTAACGGATTTACAGATTGATGTATTAAATCGTGAACAGGAATTATTCGTTGAGTTTGATATAACTTTTACTTGTAAGAATGGAAAGGTTTTATGTAAAGAACTTAAATTGTTAATTTATAAACGTAATGAATTACAGTTTGGTGCAGAATTTTTTCTGGAAAAATAAAGCCCACTTTCGTGGGCTCTAAATCAATCAAATTTTAACGACCATTACGTCCGCGACCACGTGGCGCTTTTGCATTGGGGCGTGTAGTACCATTGGTTTTACGCTTTGGTTTCTCACTATCATCCATTTGCCAAATACGCTTTGTACCTGACTTTTTCACAGAACCATCTTTGTTCTTCCGAACCATAGGTTTACCACCGGTACCACCTGGTTTTTTCACATAAGAGCGTGAACGATAAGGTTCTTCAGCAGGAATGTTTTGAAAGTCAGGGTATAAAAGTGGCTCGATTTCTTTGGTTTCGCCCGGTTGTAAACCCATTTGAACCAAATCAATTGCACCAATTCGGGTGCGAATTAAACGTAAAGTAGGAAAACCTACAGCAGCAGTCATACGACGTACTTGACGGTTACGGCCTTCACAAATTGAAATTTCGACCCAAGAAGTCGGCACAGACGCACGGAAACGTACAGGAGGATCACGCTCCCATAACCACTCAGGTTGTTCAACTTTAGATGCTTCAGCAGGTAAAGTTATACCATCTTTAAGTTCCACACCTTTACGCAACTGCTCAAGGGCTTCTTCAGTGACATCACCTTCAACTTGAACCAAATATGTTTTAAATTTTTTATTGGCAGGGTTGGTGATGTATTGGTTCAAACCACCATGGTCGGTTAAAAATACCAAGCCTTCAGAGTCCATATCCAAACGACCAGCCAAGCGTAAAGTTGAGTCGCTGACAAAGTCAGACATCGTCATATGTGCTTCATCTTTACGGAACTGGGAGAGGACGTCATAGGGCTTATTCAGGATGACGATTTTCATAGTCAATAACTTCTGTAATTACATAAAATAAGAAATATCAAGATTTATTTAATAGAGAAATGTAGTTATTTCTCGTATAAATCTCAAAAACAGCGGAATTCGATTAAGCTATTATGCGATAAGAAGAGTGGAAAGTATTGTCTATCGGCAATTATTTTTTAAATTTGCCAATTATAATAAAAGGGAGCGCCTGCAAAATGGGTTATCAGAAGATCATCGTTCCTGCGGATGGTAGTAAAATTACTGTAAACGCAGATTTATCCTTAAATGTTCCAAATCAACCGATTATTCCTTTTATTGAAGGCGATGGTATTGGTGTCGACATTACACCAGCCATGAAAACTGTCGTGGATGCAGCAGTACAAAAAGCATATGGTGGTAAACGCTCGATTGAGTGGATGGAAGTCTACTGCGGTGAAAAAGCCAATAAAATTTATGGCTCTTATATGCCAGAAGAAACTTTTGATGCGTTACGCGAGTTCGTGGTTTCAATTAAAGGCCCTTTAACCACACCTGTCGGTGGGGGCATTCGTTCTTTGAACGTGGCGTTACGCCAAGAATTAGATTTGTACGTCTGTGTACGCCCTGTACGTTGGTTTGAAGGGGTACCATCACCTGTTCAGCACCCTGAACTGACCGATATGGTTATTTTCCGTGAAAACTCAGAAGATATTTATGCTGGAATCGAGTGGAAAGCCGACTCTCCTGAAGCGAAGAAAGTGATTAAGTTTCTCAAAGAAGAAATGGGCGTGACTAAAATCCGCTTTGAAGAAAACTGTGGTATTGGGATAAAGCCTGTATCGAAAGAGGGAACGCAGCGGCTTGTGCGTAAAGCCATTCAATTTGCGATTGATAATGATAAGCCGAGTGTGACCTTGGTTCACAAAGGCAACATCATGAAATATACCGAAGGAGCGTTTAAAGAGTGGGGCTATGAACTTGCGATGGACCGTTTCGGTGGTGAGCTCATTGATGGTGGGCCATGGGTAAGAATTAAAAACCCAAAAAATGGTAAAGACATCATCATTAAAGATGTGATTGCCGATGCATTCTTGCAGCAAATTTTAATGCGTCCTGCGGACTATTCAGTGATTGCGACTTTAAACCTGAATGGTGACTATATTTCTGATGCACTGGCTGCTGAAGTCGGAGGGATTGGTATTGCGCCGGGTGCGAATATTGGTGGGGCGATTTCTGTGTATGAAGCCACGCACGGAACAGCGCCAAAATATGCCGGTCAAGATAAAGTCAACCCAGGCTCCATTATTCTTTCTGCTGAAATGATGTTACGGGATATGGGCTGGATAGAGGCGGCAGATCTGATCATTAAGGGGATTTCAGGGGCAATTGAGGCGAAAACAGTCACTTATGATTTTGAGCGATTAATGCCGAATGCGACCTTATTGCGTTGTTCGGAGTTTGGTGAGGCTATTATTGCGAATATGGAATAAGCCTTAAGTTAAAAGATGATAGAAACCCGCACATGCTGCGGGTTTCTTTTGTTATGTTGAAAATAGGTCTGGAAATATGTTTTCAATGTAAAACTAGGTTAAAGGATTCGTGCTTTCAGTGAGTATAGGTAATGCTGAAGAATAAGGAGGAGTTGATTCTTAACCATAATTTATATATGTAATTACGTTGAATTACCTTGATACAGCTTATGGCTTGGGTTTTCTCCCTATTACTGTAAGGTGGGACTTGTCAACTACGGCAAATGATGAAAAAGGAGTAGTCTCATGGCTAATCAACAACAAAATAATCAGCAGCAACGTCAACAGCAGCCGAATCAACCACAAGAGCAGCAAGATCAGCAGCAACAACAGCAACAGCCGAACCAGCCACAAGAACAGCAAAATCCGCAAAAACAACCGAATCAAAAACAGCCGAACCCAGATCAGCAACAGCGCTAGACGTATTGCTATTTCATGAACGAATGCCAAAGGTATTTCAGGGAAGTATCGATCAAATGGAGTTGAACCAAAGGAGGACCCTATGTCGAATAATGTTGTGAAAACATTAAAACAGAAGATCAAAGCACGTTTAAAAAAGATTTCTAAGCATCGGTCTAAGCTGAAAGCCTTAGAGAAAGAATTGAAGAAACGTAAGTAATTTATGTGATTTATTTGAAGCAAAGCCCTCATTTTATATGAGGGCTTTGTCGTTACATTTATAAGATATCTTTCAATATATGAAGCATTTAGTATGAAAAGGTAACTTTATCTTATTTTAATATCTAAAAATTAGCTGAGTAGTTGAATCATGTCTCGTTTAGTTCTGAGTGGAGCTATTTTAAGTACAAGTCTGCTGATGAGTGGATGTCAACCACCCGCTTCGGGTGAAGCAGCGGGTTTGAGTTATCCATATTTATATTGGCAGTTATATAAGACACCTTTAGCAAAAAATTTAAATGTGCCTGTACAAGGTGTAAGCCATAAGCATATACAAGACACTTGGGGGGCAGCACGTGGTCAGGGACGAAAACATCAAGGTATTGATATCTTCGCTAAACGTGGTACACCTGTCTTAAGTGCTACATCAGGCATTGTCTTGGATGTCGGCCTCAATAGTTTAGGTGGACAAGTGGTATGGGTAATGGGACCAAACTTAAGCCGTCACTACTATGCACATTTAGATGCTTATGCGCCTGATATTCAAACGGGTGATTGGGTTGAAGTGGGAGAGGTATTGGGCTATGTCGGGAACACGGGCAATGCCAAGAATACACCACCACATTTGCACTATGGAATTTATAGGACTGGGAAAGGAGCTGTGAATCCTTATCCGTATTTAACTTTAAATGCATTGAAATAACTAAGCTTTGATCTACAGTTGTAAAAGTTTGAATGTGTTCATTGTATTGGTCATAGAAGGTACCTCAAGTGGGTTCTTTTCTTCTTCTTACATCGTTCATTTGTAATATTTAGATGCGAGTAAAAATATCACTACGTATTTAAAAAGGATGACTCTCTATAACGGAACCTACTAACGCAAGTAGGTTGCGTTCATCTTTTTCGATTTCCTTTTATGTGAAGGATTAAAAGGCCTCTTTTTTAGTTGTTGGATTGGAGGTGGATGTCGTACGGGTAAAGTAAAATAGTTGCAATGTTCCTAAACCGAGGACTCCCGCAGCAAGCATAAACTGAAAGTGATATGACCAACCCAAATGCTGCAATGTACTAAAACTTAAGCCACCAACCAGCTGGACCGTTGCAAAGCTGAGTGTTGCCATACTCCACAATTTTTTATAGGCCAAGCCATAAAGTTGCAAAATGGTGTAGGAAGTGAGAAAGACTACCGCAGGGTTCAGTAGGCCTGTGAGAAATGAAGACAGGAGGGTAAATACAGGCGAAAAACTCAGAACCGCAATAAAAACTGCCGCAATATAGACACTGTATAAAATCTTTAAAGCTAGAAAGTTGCCAAATTTACGCGCTAAAGCATAAGCTGTCGCTGCACCCAAAGCGCTGCCTAAGCCATATAAAATCCAGTTAAAATTGATCCAATATAAATTCAGCGTTAAAACATGGCTTAAATAATCAATCCAAAACAAAGAATGGGGAATATACGCAAAGGCACTGCAGGCATAAACAATGAGTAAGCTATAGTAAATTTTATTCACTGTATGAGTCTGGGGTTGGTTTGTAGGGATACTGTGCAGTTGCTTTTGGAAAGGACGAACCAGTATCCATAATAACCATGTAATGACAAATGCAAAGCCACAGAGAATGAACCATGCACTACTGATTGCAATACGGTCTAAATACGGCATAAACAGCGTGGCTGCCAATACACCAATTCCTATTCCGCTAAATCCAATGAGATTAATTTTAAAACGGTGCTGTAACTCACTGCACTGCGCCACAATACTGGGCGATAGAATCATCAGCAAACCACCGCCGATACCTGAAATGATGCGCCACAACAAATACCAAACTTCGTTAAAATGCGCAAATGCACAGGCAAACAGGCTGATTGAACCAAAGAGCGCAGCAAAAATGATATAGATCGGCATTTTTGCATTCTGTGGCAACTTCATCGCCCAAAATGCTCCGATCAGATAACCCAGCAGATTGGCGCTACCGAGTAGGCTGGCGAAATTGTTTGACCATTCATAGGCTTCGCGAGTGGATGGCAGTAGAGCGGTATAAGAAAAACGTAAGATGCCAATTCCCAAGCACATACTCAGGCAGAGAAAGAGACTCAGTTGTACGGTGCTTGAGAACGTCCTGTTCATCATAATTTGACTGTTTGTTTAAAAAATACACTTGAACTATAAGATGAAATTTACAATAAAACAATCGGGTGATGTCCGCCTTTAGTCGAGCGGAGTAAAGGCGAAGTCAATTTAATCAGTATCTTTGAGTTGATTGATATCCACGGCATCACCAATGGTATAAAAATGCCCGCCTGCAACATGATGGATACTTTTCCATTCATCTGCGGCTTCATGGTAGTACCAATGGCCATCTCTAAAAACACGATCATCTGCATAAGCGGCAATGACTTTGCCAATAAACAAGTCATGTTGCTGTTGATTATGTGGTTCAGGAATAAGTTCACACAGAATCCATGCACTACAGCCTTCAACCACTGGAATTGGGCTGTGACCAAACTGAAAAAGTTCGACTCCACACTGATGTAACTTTTCAGGTGCATCATATTGACTGATCATGCCCAGTGCGTAGACCATTTTCAGCTGTTTAAGTGTAGGTATTTGTAGAGCAAATAAACCTGATTTTTCAATAATACTGCGGGTTTTTGTCGATTTATCCAGTACAACCGTCACTTTGGCTGGGCTAAACTCTAGGGCGCATGCCCAAGCCGCGGCCATGACATCGGTGCTTTCATTATCTTGACTGGAAACCAGCACGGTTGGGCCGTGGTTGAGTAGCCGATATGCTTTTTCTAAAGGGACGGGCAGAATGTGAGGATTAAGCAGAGATTGATTCATGTAAAAGAACACTTTAACAGCCGTTTAAATGCTTTATACCACATTCTAAAACTGCCAATTCAGTCTAAATTTGTACATTCAGAGTGGAATATGGCGCAAAACAGTAAGCCCGTTTAAATTTTGATTTATAATTATGACAGCATCATTTAGGGAAACAATATGAATATCCCCTTAATCGTCAATGTCATCATTTTTATTGCATTGCTTTTTTTACTGGGCCAAACCCGTAAAACCGATTGGAGTTTAGCGAAGAAAGTACTGGCAGGTCTCTGTCTTGGTATTGTTTTTGGTCTCGCTTTACATGGGTTTTATGGTACGCATTCGCCTATACTGCAAGAGTCGGTACAGTGGTTTAATTTGGTCGGTAAAGGCTATGTCAAACTACTACAAATGGTGGTGATGCCTTTGGTGTTTGTTTCCATTTTAGGCGCTGTTATTAAGCTACACGATGCAGGTTCATTAGGTAAAATTAGTTTTATCAGTATTGGAACTTTGTTATTTACCACCGCGATTGCTGCATTTGTCGGTGTGGTGGTGACCAATCTGTTCGGCTTAACCGCGGCAGGTTTGGTACAAGGCACACAAGAAACTGAACGTTTAAATACGATTCAAACTGACTATGTCGGGCAAGTGGCTGACTTGCAAGTACCTGATTTATTTCTGTCATTTATTCCGAGCAATCCTTTTGCCGAGCTGACAGGGGCACATCCAACCTCCATTATCAGTGTAGTCATTTTTGCAGTGTTTTTAGGCATTGCAGGTTTGAACCTCATGAAAGCGGATGCTGATAAAGGACAAAAGCTGTTGTCTGCAATTGACATCTTGCAAGCGTGGGTCATGAAGTTGGTGCGTCTAATTATGATGCTCACGCCTTATGGTGTGTTTGCACTCATGACCAATATTGTGGCCAATTCTAAAATGGCGGACATCTTAAACTTAGGTGGCTTCTTGGTTGCGTCTTATATCGGCTTAGCGATTATGTTTATCGTGCACGCCGTGATTTTGGCGCTCACAGGTATGAACCCAATTCAGTTTTTTAAAAAGGTTTGGCCTGTGCTGACCTTTGCATTTACCAGCCGTTCAAGTGCTGCGAGTATTCCTTTAAATATTGAAGCGCAAACACGACGTCTGGGCGTGCCTGAGTCGATTGCCAGCTTTTCAGCATCATTTGGTACGACCATTGGGCAAAACGGCTGTGCGGGGCTGTATCCTGCGATGCTAGCTGTTATGGTTGCACCGACAGTTGGCATTAATCCGCTCGATCCACTGTGGATTTTGACTTTGGTTTGTGTCGTAACCTTGAGCTCGATTGGGGTGGCAGGTGTAGGTGGTGGAGCAACATTTGCAGCACTGATTGTCCTGCCGATGCTGGGTTTGCCTGTGACTTTGGTTGCACTGCTTATTTCAATTGAGCCTTTAATTGATATGGGTCGTACGGCTTTGAATGTGAATGGTTCTATGACCGCAGGTGTCGTGACCAGCCAAGTCTTAGGTCAAACGGATAAGCGTATTTTTGAGCAAGACAATGTGGACTTAAAAGAAGTCTAAGCTGAGAAATATATAGCTTATGAACTGAAAAGAAGCCTATCTTCATGATTAGGCTTCTTTTTATTGGGCGTGTATCCATAAATGACTAAAAACTGTGTCTACTTTTTTACTCAGTTTTTTGCAAAATAAAGCTTCAATTTAGGAGAAAAACGATGAAAATGTATCAAGTCGATGCCTTTACAACTGAATTATTCAAAGGTAATCCTGCCGCTGTGATTGTGCGTGATGAATGGTTAGCAGTAGATTTGATGCAGAATATTGCGTTAGAAAATAATTTGGCAGAAACGGCTTTTGTGAAAGTGATTGATGCTGAAAACTATGAAATTCGTTGGTTTACCCCTCAGGTTGAAGTGGATTTTTGTGGGCACGCGACTTTAGCCAGTAGTTATGTTCTGTTTCGTGATTATACCGATGCCAAACGTATCCAGTTTCATGTAAAAGACTTGGGTATTTTTATCATTGATCAAGATGTTGACGGCAAGATTCATATGAATTTTCCAATTCGTGCACCGCAAAAGTTAGAAGACTATCCTGCGGAAATTCATGAATTGGTCGATTGTGAAATTAAAGAAGTCTATTTAAACCCACAGGCTTATATTTTAGTGTGTGAGTCTGAGCAGGCAGTTAAGGATGCCAAACCGAACTTGGATAAAATTCGTCAAATGGCAGAAAAGCATAAAGTCAGTACCGCAATTACCGCCGAAAACTTGGATGTTACCCTGACTTCAACGTCTCAAGACTATGATTATATCGCGCGTTATTTCGCACCGCATAAAGGCATCAATGAAGACCCTGTGACAGGCTCCATGCATACAGGTCTTGCGCCCTTGTGGGCGGAGAAGTTGGGTAAAACCTCATTGCTTGCCTATCAGGCATCGAGCCGTGGAGGATTGCTTTACTGTGATATCCAGTCTGAAACGCGGATCCAAATTTCTGGCTATGCCAAGTTATATATGACGGCTGAACTTTACTTAGATTAAGTTGCAATTCTCTTAAATTAAAACTACTGGTGAAAAATAAGCATTGATTAAAATGCTATTTTTCACCAAATTACTATAAAAAAAAATTCACTTTCCTCTATGATGTTGAGAATCATTCATATTTTGTCGAATTATTTGGAAAAATAATGTTAATGCGTTTTAAAACATTGAGTTTGTCGGTATTGCTACTTGGCTTTGGGGGCACAGTATGGGCACAACCCGTATTGGTAAAATCGGAACAGAAAATTGAAGAATATAAATTAGATAACGGTTTACGTATTATTCTTGCGCCAAACGATAAAGAAAATAAAGTGTATATGAACATGGTCTATTTAACCGGTTCATTGAACGATCCAAAAGGTAAGGGGGGGTTAGCGCACCTACTAGAGCATTTAGCGTTCAAGGGAACTAAAAATGTTCCAGGGGACGAGTTTCAGCGCCGTTTAGATCAATACGGTTTAATGAATAATGCCAGCACGGATTATTATTCAACCAAATATATAAATGTGGTTCGTCCTGAACAAAATGCGATTAATGAGCTGATTAATCTTGAAGCCGAGCGTATGGATGGCTTGGTGCTCCAAGAAAAATATGTACCATCTGAAATCGCGATTGTAAAACGCGAGCGCGAAGTCCGTATGGATCAGCCTTTTTCAGTGCTCATGGATCAGATGTGGAAATCTGCTTATGGTAATCAATATTTAGGGCGTTTACCTATTGGTGATTTAAACGAGTTACAGTCAATCAAAATGGCTGAACTGAATAAGTTTTATCGTGACTGGTATGCGCCGAATAATGCGGTGTTTGTCATTTCGGGGAAGTTTGACCAAGCAGCTGTACTGAAGCAGATTGATGAAAAATTTAGTGCGATTAAAGCGCGCGCTGTGCCTGCGAAAGTCAAAGTACCTGTCTTAGATGCCAGCAAGATTCAAGATCGCCAGTTTGTGGTGAAAAAAGGCAGTAACTTAGCCAAATATAATATTTACCTGAATGGTAAAAACGAGAACATTAAGACCGCGTTGGCGGTGTCACCGTATTTATATACCATGCAACCCAGTGGGCATTTGTACCAAAGCATTGTAGAAACGGGAACGGCGACAGCAGTTCAGTCAACCACATGGTTAGACCAAGATTTCAATATGGTGTTTATGGGCGCAGTTTATGCACCTAACCATGATGTAAAGAAAGTCGAGTCAGCTTTGGTTACTGGGGTAGAAAAAACACCAAGCTTCAACGAGGTTGAGCTCAACCGCGTGAAGAGCATGATTAAAAATGCCCAAGAAAGCATGTTCAGCAGCGCAACGGCAGTCGGTGGCATGCTCAGTGACTACGTGGTTTCTGCCAATGGTGATTGGACACAATACTTTAAAGATCAGCAACAGTTACAACAGCTCAGCGTTACTGATGTGAACCAACGTTTAGATGACTTTTTAGTACCCGAGCATCGTATTTCAGGCACTATTTTACCAACCCCAGAAGATCAGAAAAAAGCACTTGAACATTCGGCAGCAGCCACGCCTACAAAAACTTTAGATCAGCAAGCCGTGGCTGAAGAACCATTGAAAGATGTCAGTGCGTATAAGGCAGAAGTGGCTGGATATGTAAAAAGTTCAAAGCAATATTTAGAAAGTACTGAAAAACAAATTCAGCGTGGCAAGTTAAAAAATGGCATGCAATATGCGCTGTACCCAAGTACTACGCGTGACGATAAGACCTATGCCACCATTTCGATTGACTTTGGTACAGCAGAAAGTTTGTTTAATAAAGCAGAGTTATTAGACCTGACTTCTTATTTATTGCTCAGAGCATCAACTCAATATAGTTTGCAAGATATTGCTGACCACTCGATCGACGCAGGCGGTGGTGCAAGTGCAGCAAGTAATGGTAACGGCATCAATATCTCAATCGTGGCGAAGAAAGAAAAGTTTGATGAATTTTTTAACTTCGTGATCGATGTACTTAAAAATCCAACTTTTGAACAAAGCCAGTTTGATTTGATTAAGTCGCAAAGCTTAGCAAGTCTGGATCGACCGTATACTGAGCCTGAAACTGTAGCGGCTTTAACCATTGCACGTTTACTTGAAACTTATCCAATTGGGGATATTCGCCATCACTTCGAGCCTGAATATGTTAAGAAGCAGTATCAGGCCGCAACACAAGCTCAGGTGAAACAGCTGTATCAGCAGTTTTTCGCGATGAATCATGCACAAATTTCGGTAACGGGCGTGATTGATACGAAAAAGATGAAAAAGACTTTAAATCAGGCTTTTGCAAACTGGAATTCGGTAGCGCCTTATCAGCGAATTACTTCTGACTTTACGGCATATAAAGCGCAGCGTGTACATGCACTGTCAGAGCAGCGTGAGTTTGGTAGCTATCAGAGCATTATGACGTTCCCTGTGGGCACATACCACCCAGATGCACCTGCTTTACAGGTACTTGAGCACATCTTAGGTGAGTCGCAGTTATCATCTCGTTTGGCGCAAGAGCTACGTGAAAAGAATGCCTTGGTCTATGGTTTTGGCAGCAGCATTTCGTTGGATGACTGGACGGAGTCAGGAGCACTGACGATTGATGCAAATTATAGCGCAGGCAAATCGGCTCAATTGTCTCAAGCGGTCTATAAAGTGTTGAATGAGTTATTGGCAAAAGGCGTTACTGAACAGGAAGTGGAAGCTGCCAAGGCTGATATTTTGAAAAAGCGTGTGACTGCACTTGAAGATAGTCGCAATATCCATCGCATGTTGATTCCTCAAATGAAGCGTAATCGTACTTTACTGGATCGTGAGCAGCGTGATTTAGCATTGGCAAAAATTGGCAAAGCCGATGTTGATGCGGTGATCCAGAAGTATATTAAGCTGGATCAGTTGGTTGAAGTGATGGCTGACCAATATGGCAAAGCGCAGCCAGCGTTGAAAAAGTAAAGATTTTTGCTCCTACCTAAAAAGAACCCCTCAAAATTGAGGGGTTCTTTTTGTTATAGCTTTTAGAAATTAGTTTTCTTATTTTTTTCAATTAAAGCCGATAAAACTGTTTGGCATTGTGATGGAATACGCGCTCTAAAGCATCAGGGTCATAGGCTGCGACAACATCACTAAAGGCATCGATAATATTCACCAACGATGTACTGACCGAATCCATAGGAAAGTTAGAGGCAAACATTACCCGATAGGTGCCAAAACAGGCGAGGGCATGCGTAATCATGGGATTTGCAAGGTCAAAGACTTCTTGTTTGGACGCCAGTCGGCCTTCTTTATGAAAACGATGTCCTAATACAGGCATGAAGAGTCCCGACATTTTGGTATAGACATTCGGATAGCTTGCAAGTTCAGCTAAGTCGTCCTTCCAACGGAAGAAAATATTTTCCCGCGCTGTTTGTGTCATCCCTGTATTTGCACCAATTGGACCAAATAAACCTGCGGGTGTACCCAAATGATCTAACACAATGGAAGTTTCTGGGAACTGCTTGGCCAGATAAATTACATCTTCAAGCTGTGTGGAATAAACCCAAGCATCAAAACTCAAGTTGTATTGGGACAGCACTTCGAAGCCTTTGAGAAATTTTTTATTGCGGTATAAGTGTGGTTCATCTGCCCACGCATGGATTTCTTTGTCTTCATGAAAAGATGCCATTTTACGAATACCACGAAAGTGTGGTGAAGCTTTATGGTGTAATTTTAGGATCTTTTTAAAGTTACGATCACGCGGGTCAGCTGTTGCGACAATGCCACCCAATTTGACCGTATCGGCCCCAAAAGCTAAAGACTCGATAAACTGAGTTTCCTCAACCACACCTTTATCTTTGCTGTGATGCCAACTGGCTTCAACATGTACCACTTGTTCTACTGTGTATGGGCCAGTATCGAGTTTATAGTCTTGGGGCAAATAAGGACGTGTGATATGACGGGTTAGACCTAGGGTTTCAATCAGGTCTTTAGGTTTCACCAAACGAACCATCTTGTCCAAAAGCTTAGGATGCTTACCCAATAATTTGACTGCCAAAGCCGCTGCATGTGGCGTGTTATAGGGGTCCCACTGATGGATGTGTGGATCGATGAGTGCAAAGTCCAAATGCTGCATGTTCTTCCCTAAGTCGTATTCCTTAGCGATTACCTTACTGTAAATTGAGGTGTTGCAACATTGTATTTCGTTTCAAATACGACGAAATGAAAAAAGCCTGCACGAGGCAGGCTTGGATTGATCAGTGATCGTGTTTGTGGTCATGCTTGTTAGCATGGAATTCTTCGTTATGACGGAAACGAAGGTAGTTTTCAAACTGTTCACAATATTCGTCATAGTTGTCTTCAAGCATCATTTGGAACTGCTGCAAAATATAAGACATCACTTGTTCTTTGGCATCACGCATTTCATCGCCATCTTTAAAGTTGTTGGCTGCCACCCACGTGTTAAAGCGTGCTGTACCAAACAACATCGCAGCACTCACTTGGCCACGTATTTCAGCAGGTTTCACTTGTGAACCTTTTTCAGTGCGACAAAAATCGTTGGCTTGCTTAATAAATTCATCTGCACGTTCAAAAAAAGCAGCATTCAACGCTTCTTCTTCGGTTACATCTGTTGCTTCAATCTTCTGAACCATGAACTTGTCCTAAAATACATAAATAACTCAGACTGCATTATAGGCAAAGCCTTGCAGAAACTAAACCTTTGCCTTAATCTAAAAATAGCCTAAGCAATAAAATAGAGAATATCCATGCAAGACGCGATTGCGGTACAAAGTTTAAAAAGTGATATTGCCTTATTGCGTCAAAACATTTGGCCGCCACAAAATCTAGCCAATGTCGAAGGCTTACCAATCTATTACGGAACGAAAGCAGAGGTTGAGGACTACTACCGCCAGTGGACGGGTTTGATTGAGCGGGCGCAAGACTTATTTCAACCCTTTATGGAAGAAGAGGTATTGGATGCAATTCATTTACCTAGTCATTTGAACTTACCGCTGTTTTATTTTCATGTTGATCGTATTCGGATTAATAAAACCCGCGCCAAAGAGTCTAAAAGTTTTCGCGGCATTGCGAGCTTAATTGAAAAATGCGGACAATTTGAACCAGAACAGGTGCAGGCTATGCACGCTTGGTTGGACAGCGATGATAACGCTGCCTTGGTTGCGCATAGGGAATTTATTGACCTCAGAACCTATGTGTTTCAGCATGGGCAGAGTGAATATACCCGTACCCGATTTTATGTAAATGGTATCGTGTTAAGTACCGAAGCACACTTTGAACTGGTCGATGCTCGAGACAAACCACGTAAACAGCGCAGTGATAGCTATAACGACCCCTTAGCAGACAACAATACGTGGAAAGTGTACGGAAAGTATCGTTAACTTAGGTATAGACAGGGAATTCACCTATAGAAGAACTTTTGCTGCTGATCTATATTTTAATTTAAAAGACTATTTCAGCTTTTTGGTTTGACTGAACAGTATCAGCTGTTGTTCAACCAATTTCAGCATTCTATTTTTTTCCGCGGCGATCCATCCTGTGGCAAAACTATAAGCGACTTCTGGTTCTGGGGCTTGTTGAAATAAGGCGTCTGCAACCACCAAATCATTATAGTGCCCCAAGTTTTCCTGAACTACTTTGAGTTTTTTTAAATAGGTTTTTAAAGCTTTTGCATCGAGTAAAGACGCCAAAAACTCAATGCTATAACGCAGTTGTTTGACTTGCTTACGAACGCGGTGTTTTTCCTCATCTTCAAGCAGGCTAAAGTGCTCGGCATGTGCGCATATTTTATGGTGTAAAGCATGTATCACTTTGAGTGCATGCTTTTTTAATTTGGTTTTTGAAGGCGGATCTAGTTCTTGCTCTGTAAATAAAATTAATTCAAGCCAAAGTTGCGTCGTTTCTGGTCGTTGAAATAGAGCACAGACATCAGAGATGGCCTCTGTACTTGGTGCAAGATGGTCTAATGGATAACCTGCCTCAATCAGTTGAGGGAGTAAGTCTTCGTTCAGTGCGTCGATGTCACGTGTTCCACCTAAGGCTTGAAAAATAGTGGTAAGTTCCTTTTTCCAGTGCGGTTGAATGTTCTCAGACCATGCAGCAAAACTTTTCAGTGCGGTACGTAAGCGGCGAATTGCCACGCGGGTTTGGTGGACATGCTCACTGGAGTACTGCTGTCGAGCAATTGAACTGGCATTGGGAAGTAAGTGCTGCAAGCAATTGGCCATTATGCTTTGTAGAGCCTTAGCTTCGCTTGAGGTTTTGTTCAGTACAAGAGGTGTTTGATACTGCGCAGGAAAGTAACTTTGCTTACGAATCACTTGAAGTCCATAGTCTGACTTACTGTGTGTGTCGAGACTCAGTTGGTATTTTTGAACCCAAGGTCGTATAAATGCGATCAAATCTTCTATTGATCCTTGTTTTAATTCAAATTCGATTTCGAAAATAGCAACACTGTTTTGTTCTTTAAAAATTTTTCCAATATCGAGTGCAATCTCAACTGTACTATTTCTAACATTCTGCAAAACGCGTAAACGTTGGATGTTAGTTTCAAAGAGCAATTCAAGGGTTGTCAGCGGAAGTCCCAAAGCGTGTTTTAATTTTTTATAGACAGCAGGATACGTTTCATAGTTATTTAATTCGAGGGTCGTCGTCTCAGGTGGCGCTATATCAAATTCAAGTTCAAAGCGACTCAATGCTTTTGCGGTGTTCACTGCTTTGAAGGTTTGTTTCCATTCATCATTTTCCAGACGTCGTCGAATCGCGATGCAATGCTTAGCAAGTGTTTGATCGGCTGTATCAAAGTATTGAGCTGCCAAATGAATCGGCTCAGGCTTGAGCAGTGTAAACGCTTTTTGTAAGGTCTTACGCTTTTTAACTGGAACTTGAAACTTAAACTCAATCTCTTGCATAGCCCATGACTCATGACGACCTATGTTTTACTATATGCTAAATTGAGTGAAAAAAGACCAGTTTTGGATGGGTATAAGCTAAAAGGGCAGAAATAGTGTGCTAGATGTCACTTTTAAAATCATGAGGCGGAGTTTAAAAAGTATGCAAAGGTAACTAAGTACTAATTGTCGCCGTGAGCCGACTACAACTCGACGTTAAGTAGGAGGACATAGCCTTAGTTTCTTAAATATGAAAAGTAATATAGAGCCTGCGTTGTTCTGATAATGTTCCTTTATTACAGATAAATTAGTGACATCCATGCCGACAACCAGGATTTTCTAGCGTGATTTTGGGGTTTATCAGGCTTTGTGGAGGATCGATAGCAGTCATGTATTTAACATGACTGCTTATGCTATACAGAGCGTTATTTTAAGAATTTACGGCTGACTAAAAACTGCTCTGTCGCTTCTAAAAGTTTATCGGCATAAACTTCAAGTTTTGCCGTGAGCCAGCCTAAAACAAACCAATCACTGGCTTCAAGTTCTGTCTGTTGAATGTATGCAGCTGAAGTTGCCAAAATTTGATATTCATGTGCGGCTTGTTGGGCATCATTTAACGCTTTACTGTATTTCTGCAAATTTTTCACATCATAAATTGAAGTTAAAATAGGAAAGCTAAACTTCAATTCCTTAATTTTCTGTGCCAATACTTCTAAGCTTTCAAAGTGACTAATATCCGCAGCATTTAAGCTTTCTTGTAGCTGTCGATATTGTTTTTGCAGGGTGTTGTGTGCATAGGTTTTTAAATCCTGCTTTTGTACCTGATCATGTGAACTTAAGCTAAAGGTCAATAATTCAAGATAATGATGGACGTTCTGCGTCGATTTAACTAAATTTCCAAGCTTTTCTTGAGCATATAAAATGTCTTTGGCAAGATTTTCAGTAGTGGTTGGGTTTTGAAGAAAAGCGCCTAGGGTACTTTGCATATGCTGCAAATGTTGTAAATGATCAAACTGATGCTTAAATGCTGCAAGTTGCATCGCCCATTTATCAGAAATATTACTATTCCAGTCTTTAAATAAAGCCAAGGTTAGTTGTAAGTGCTCTAAAGCAGTTTGTGCTTGATCAATATGGCTTTGCTCAGCAACACCTGCTGAAATTGCAGCAATATTCGGCAGTAAATGCTGCATTTGCTGACCAATCAGCAAACTCAGGTTATATGCCGCACTTTCTTTTTTCGATAGGACAAATTCTTTTTCAAAACGCGCTGGACTCACTGTTTGCTCAAGTGCCAGTAGATTACCCATTTCGGCTTTGCTGCGGACATCTAACCACAGTTGATACTTCTTCACCCATTCAAAACTAAAGGCCAAAAGCGACTGAACAGAGCCTGATTTAAGTTCGAATTCTACCTCATGGATGGTCTGTTCTCGACCAGATGCACGAACCACACCAACATCCAAACAGACTTCAATTTCAGCATCTTCAAACTCAATGACGCGATAGGTACGTTGGATGTCCGTTTCAAAGGTGAGCTTTAACGCAGCCGCGTCCGCTCCTAAAGCTTGGGTTAAAATTTGCTGAGCCTCTGGAATAGCTGCATAAATGCTTAAGTCCAGTTCAGGAGATGATTCTAACTCACCCAAATTATGATTATGTTCAAAACGGTGTAAATGACTTTTACCTGCGGCTTTGAGTGTTTGAATCCAGCAAGTGCCTTCAAGACGCTGACGCAAAGCAGCACCATGTTGGGCCAAGAGGCGATCAGGAGTGTCAAAATACTTGGCTTGAAGTTGAATCTTTTCAGATTTTTTAGGATCTAATGCTTTAAGAAGGGCAGTACGTCGTGCTTCGCTAATCTGAAATTTTAATTCAATTTCAACCATGAAAAATTCCTAATTTGAGGGGCTAGGTCAGTGCCAAGCCTTTATGTATTTAGATGCATGATCTGTAGTTTGTTTTTATGTGCGCTAAAGGCACACCAATGGACCACTGGATTGTAGCGAAAAAGAGACAGTATGTAAGACTTGACGACACAATAAAACAAAGTTGCAGCGTGAGATTGATCAAAAAACAATTCTGTTTTAGTGGAAACTCCCCCGAGGCGATTGCACTTTGCAGACTGCATATTTTCAGCTATGTTGGTAGAAAACCATCAGGATGATGACAGATGAATGCTCAGGTTAAACCGAAACAAGAACACGACGCTGAACCAAATTTTCAGTTGCCGATTAAGGGCTATCACCAGTTTTATCGTTTTTATCTCACAGAACACCGCAACATCATGAGTCGTCGGCTACACGTCGCGGGCAGTTCGATTGGACTGTACTTTTTCTCTAAAGCCATACTTAAACGCAAGCCGCGTTATTTTGTATATGGTTTAGTCTCTGGCTATGCCTGTGCATGGGTAGGTCATTTTGTTTTTGAAAAAAATAAGCCGGCCAGTTTTAAACAGCCTCTATATAGTTTTATTTCTGACTGGTGCATGTTTTCCGATGTTTTACGTGGAAATTTAAGCTTACAAGATCGTGCCTTGGACAAAATTCCAAGTTAGTGAAGCACTTTGTGACTTCATCATGAAAGTTTTATTAAAAGCTTGAAATTAACAGTTGCAAAGTCTGAATTAATGTTCTAATAATGATGTCGTTGTTTATATTTTCACCAAATAATATATAAGTGCTTTGAACTTCAAAGTACTTTTAGTTTTCCAAGCCTAGAGCGACCTTCTCTAGGCTTTTTTTATGTGGATGCTAAGTAAAATATGCGGCTTTTTAGCTTTTATGATGTTATTTCAACATCACTGGTTTAAAAAGCTAAAAAGCCGTATCAGATCGCTGCGTGTCTCTTATTCTTGTTATAAAGTTGTTATTTTTATTTTGTTCTTGTTGCTTTGTGTATCCATTAAACTGCGAAAGCGGTGAGGCGACTATCACTGAAAATAGGTATTTTTATATAGCCTGAGCTTGGTCGCGGGATTTTTGTGCAAAGCAACGCATTTTCAGTCCCAATTCATTAAAGCATCAGTAGCCTTTAGCTTTATAATAGAACGACATAACCCAAAGGTAGAGTTAAATGCGCGGTTTATATTTAATTACAAATGATGATCCTTTAGAGCTACTTTTGGCTAAATTAGAAGGCGCAATGGCAACACGTGAAGTTGCCGTTTTGCAGTATCGCCGTAAAAAAGTACCTAAAGAAGAACAGGCTTACGAAGTTGAGTATATGAAAGCTATGTGTGCTGAGTATCGTGTTCCTTTTGTGATCAACGATGACTTAGAAATGGCCGTTAAATACGGCGTTGGTGTGCATTTAGGGCAAGGTGATGGCGAAGTTGCTGAAGCTGTCGCACGCCTGCCAAAAGATGCTGTGATTGGTCGTACGTGTTTGAACTCGATTGAGCTGGCTGAAAAGGCAATTGCTGAAGGTGCAACGTACGTCGCTTTTGGTGCAATTTACGCAACTGAGACCAAGCCAGAAGCTGGCAATATTGGCTTGCAGACTTTAAAGGAAGCTAAAGCCAAATTGAATGTGCCGATTTGTGCTATTGGTGGCTTAACAGTTGAAAATTCAGGCGAAGTGATCGAAGCTGGTGCCGACCTTTGCGCGGTGATTAGTGATATATTAGGGCTATCAATGTCTGCGATTCCTGA
This sequence comes from Acinetobacter sp., assembly GCF_036666595.1. Lineage (GTDB taxonomy): Bacteria > Pseudomonadota > Gammaproteobacteria > Pseudomonadales > Moraxellaceae > Acinetobacter. Next base: position 37,370 of record NZ_JAVWVO010000006.1, read on the forward strand.
TCGTATAGAACAGTGGGCTGATTTATTTGCATCTAAAGCTTAAGTATTTTTAGATGTTTTTTTATTTTTTGAGTTGAGTAACTTCATGAGCTTATCTCCAAAGCAAGAACAATTGTTTAAACAAGCAAGCAAACATATTCCGGGTGGTGTGAACTCACCTGTACGTGCATTTAATAGCGTAGGCGGAACGCCTGTCTTTATTGAAAAGGCGCAAGGTGCATACTTGTACGATGTGGATGGTAAGCGCTATGTAGACTATGTGGGCTCATGGGGACCAATGATTTTAGGTCATGCTCATCCTGCAATTATTAAAGCAGTTCAAAATGCTGCAGTGGATGGTTTAAGCTTCGGTGCACCTACCGTACATGAAACGACTTTAGCCGACATTATTTGCGAAATTATGCCGTCAATTGAGCTGGTTCGTATGACCAACTCAGGTACTGAAGCAACCATGACTGCTATTCGTCTGGCACGTGGTTATACAGGTCGTGATAAGATTGTAAAATTTGAAGGCTGTTACCACGGTCATTCAGACTCACTGCTAGTAAAAGCAGGTTCAGGTTTGTTAACCAGCGGCGAAGGTGAAGCGACTTCAGCTGGTGTTCCTGCCGACTTTGCCAAACACACACTTACTCTTCCATATAACGATATTGCTACTTTAAAAGAGTGCTTTGCTAAGTTTGGTTCAGAGATTGCAGGCGTGATTGTGGAGCCTGTGGCAGGGAACATGAACCTAGTCAAACCAATCGACGGCTTCTTACAAGCGATTCGTGATGTATGTGATGAACATGGTTCTGTTTTTATCATTGATGAAGTGATGACTGGTTTCCGTGTTGGATTGGCTGGCGCGCAAGCTCACTATGGCGTGACTCCTGATTTAACCACCTTGGGTAAAATTATTGGTGCAGGCTTACCCGTGGGTGCTTTTGGTGGGAAACGAGAAGTGATGGAGTGTATTGCGCCACTGGGCAAAGTTTACCAAGCTGGAACACTGTCGGGGAATCCACTTGCAATGCGTGCAGGGATTGAGATGTTTAAACACCTGCGCCAAGATGGTTTCTATGAAAAATTGACAGCGCAGCTAGAAAAACTGCTTGTGGGTTTACAAGCCGCGGCTGATGAAGCGGGTATTGCTTTTAAAACGCAACAAGTAGGCGGTATGTTTGGTTTGTACTTTACCGATCAAGAAGACATTACTAGCTTCGACTCGATGTTAAAGTGTGATATCGATGCATTCCGTAAGTTCTTCCATGGCATGTTAGACCGTGGTGTGAATCTTGCACCATCTGCATTTGAAGCTGGCTTTATTTCAGCTGCCCATTCTGATGAAGATATTGAATTTACGCTGCAAGCAGCGAAAGAAGTTTTTGCAAGTATGAAGTAAGTATTTGTACTTGCTAAAAAAGCCCATCTCATTTGATGGGCTTTTTTTATAGCATTTTAACTGTGGAATTCAATATGAAAATTAAGTACTACTTATTGTTGGTAGCTACCGAATTTATAGTTCATCAAACTTATCAATACGTTTAAATAAAGCTGAGATATGTTGAATTCATAATTGTGACACGGGTCACAAATTGAAGAGATCGATTCTATTAAAAAGAAGATTTATAAAAATAATTAAATCAGTTATTTATATTAATGTGAAGAAGAAAATAAAGATTAAATAAATTATTTTAAATAAAAATTAATGCTTTTAGTTACAATATGAAATATTAATTCCGACGATTTTACTTTGTTTATATGAGAATAAAAAACTTATATATTTTTAAATTATTTTGAAATAATTAATTGTCATTATTTATAGATAAAATAATATATTTGCATTTATATATTCTGAGGAGTATTTTATCAAATGGAAAAATAAACTTTAGTTTTAATGATAAATCTAATAATAAAGTGAGTCCATAATATGATTGAGTGGCTACAAGGTGAATTAAAACATAGTCCCGAAATTCTATTGTTTTTGTCATTGGCAATAGGTTTTTGGATTGGTCAATTTCAATTCGGTAAATTTCAATTTGGTGGTGTCGCTGGATCATTATTGGTTGCAGTGATTCTAAGTCTGATTGGTGTACCTGTTGACAATGGTGTGAAAGCCATTCTGTTTGCACTATTTATTTATGCAGTTGGATTTGAAAGTGGTCCGCAATTTTTCAAATCTCTAGGACCTCAGTCGATTAAAGAAATTCTACTGGCTGCCTTTATGGCCATTTGCGGGCTTATCACCGTTCTCGCAATGGCGAAAATATTTGATCTAGACAAAGGTTTGGCTGCAGGCTTAGCAGCAGGCGGGATGACACAATCTGCCATTATTGGTACAGCAGGCGATGCTATCTCGCGCTTAGATTTGCCAATGGCAGAGATTCAACGACTGCAAGCCAATGTCGCAATTGGCTATGCTGTGACTTATATTTTTGGCTCTCTAGGTGCGATTATTATTTGTGTGAACATCTTGCCGAAATTTATGGGGCGAGAAATTCATGATGACGCACTTAAAGCACAGTCTGAGCGTTTAAAAGGTGCTTTTGAACTTGCACCGGGTCAGGAACTGGCGATGCCAGAAATTGTGGGACGGATTTATAAAGTCCAACAAGCGTCTGGTCAAACGATTGCAGAACTAGAAGCCCAAAAGTCAGGTATTACTATTGAGCGGCTTAAACGTAAAGATCAATTTATCGATGTATCCCCTGAAATTACTTTGCAAACGGATGATGTGGTTCTCATCGTTGGTCGCAGAGCAAGTGTTGTTTCTATTGCAGAGAATATTGGCTCAGAACTCCAATCTTCCCAAGGCATGGAAATGGTCATGGATACGACGGATGTCATTTTAAGAAACTCTAAATACATCAATCGAACATTAGGCGATGTCAAAGCCAATACGCCTGATTATCTTAAACACGGCATTTATGTGCTGGGCATTAAACGTCAGGACGAAACACAGCTCTTAAGTGATGAAACTATCCTACGTCAAGGCGATGTGGTGACCGTATACGGAACCAAAAGTGATCTTGAGCGTTTAGTTAAAGAGGCAGGGAAGGCCTTACCAGAAAGCTTAAAAACAGACTGGATCTTCCATGGTGCTGGTTTGGTGGTGGGCTTACTGATTGGCTTATTTGTTGTGCGTATCGGCGATGTTCCTCTGACACTTGGTGCTGGCGGTGGCGCACTTTTATCAGGTCTGTTGTTTGGTTGGCTACGTAGTCGAAACCAAGTCCATGGCAATATGCCTTTAGCAGCTTCGCAGTTGCTTAAAGATTTAGGTCTTGCAGGTTTTGTGGCTGCGGTTGGTTTACAGTCAGGGTTACAAGCCATTCAAACCATTAAAGACAGTGGTTTATCTCTATTTATGATTGGTGTAGTGGTCACCGTTGTGCCACTGGTTCTTTCGATGCTATTCGCACGTTATGTCCTGCGTTATGACAATGTCGCAGTGATGGCAGGTGCCTTAACTGGTTCACGAAGTGCAAACCCTGCATTTGGTGGAGTGCTCGATAAAGCAGGCAATTCAATTCCTACGGTTCCCTTTGCAATTACCTATGCATTGGCCAATGTTTTTTTAACCTTGCTGGGTCCACTGATCGTGGGTTTAGCTTAAAAGTTGATGTTTAACAATAAATCTTTAGCTTCACTATAATTAAAGGAGACTTCCCATGGGGAACGTTGATTACTCAAAATACGCAAAACTAAGTCCATTTGAATTAAAAGATAAACTGATTGCACTCGCAGAAAGTCGAACTGACCGTATGATGCTGAACGCAGGTCGAGGAAACCCAAACTTCCTTGCAACTGTTCCTCGTAGAGCTTTTTTCCAACTTGGTTTATTTTCTGCAACCGAATCTGAGTTTTCATTTTCTTATATGCCAGAAGGGCTCGGTGGCTTTCCACGACCAGTAGGCTTGCAATCTCGCTTTGATAACTTTGTACTCGAAAATCGTGATAAGCCAGGTGTGGTATTTTTAGGAAAAGCGATTTCTTACGTCAGAGACCAGTTAGGCTTAGACCCAGATGCATTTTTACTAGAAATGGTTGAAGGTATTTTGGGTTGTAATTATCCTGTTCCAGATCGTATGTTACGCCTGAGCGAAACCATCATTAAAGAGTATGTGTTGCGTGAAATGGGTGTGCAAGGTATGCCAAAGGATGGATTAGATCTGTTTGCTGTAGAGGGTGGAACAGCAGCAATGGCATATATCTTTAACTCGCTTAAAGAGAATAAAATTATTGCTAAGGGTGATCGAATTGCCATCGGCACCCCGATTTTTACCCCTTATTTAGAAATTCCAAAACTCAATGATTATCAGTTGGAAGAAGTATTGATTGAGGCGGATCCAAATCAGGGATGGCAATACCCAGAGTCAGAGCTCCGAAAATTAGAAGATCCATCAATTAAAGCTTTCTTCTTGGTGAATCCAAGTAATCCACCTTCGGTCAAAATGAGTGATGAAGGCTTGGCGATTTTGGCTGATATTGTTAAAAAACGTCCTGATCTGATAATCCTGACCGATGATGTCTATGGAACATTTGCCGATAATTTCAAATCACTATTCGCCATTTGTCCAGACAACACCATTTTGGTTTATTCGTTCTCAAAATACTTTGGTGCGACAGGCTGGCGTCTAGGTGTCATCGCCACGACCAACAATAATATTTTGGATAAGAAGCTCACTGAATTATCTAAAAAAGATAAAAAAGAACTAGAAGAGCGTTATTCATCGCTCACGACAGATCCATCAAGTATTAAGTTTATTGATCGTCTGGTGGCAGATAGTCGTAATGTCGCTCTAAATCACACCGCTGGACTGTCGACACCACAACAAGTTCAAATGGTTTTATTTGCGCTATTTAACTTAATGGACTCGCGTCAAAGCTATAAAAAAGCGGTTAAATCTGTGGTGCGTGAGCGTGATGCAGCGCTGTATCGACAACTGGGTGTTGATGTTCCTCAAGATCCAAATGCCGTCGATTATTATACGCTGGTGAATTTGGAAAATACTTCGCGGACGCTGTATGGTGATGAGTTTGCAGATTGGGTTATGAAAAATAAAAACCCAACCGAGTTACTTTTCCGTGTAGCAGATGAAACAGGGGTTGTTTTACTTCCGGGCTCAGGTTTTGGTGTACAACATCCTTCTGCGCGAGCGTCTTTGGCAAATCTGAATGAATTTCAATATGCGGCGATTGGTGATTCATTACGACGTTTTGCGGAAGAGTCTTATCAAGAATATCTAAACTTTAAAAAGAAAAAATAAGCTTGAAAGGTATAGATTAATCTAGTTGTAAAAAAGCCCATCTCATTTGATGGGCTTTTTTACAAGACCTTAAATTTTGGATAAAAGATTAATGAAATACACCATACAAGAAGAGTTTTATGAATAAACTCCAAGGGTTTGGTCATGAGTCGATTAGGTATTAAAGCTATAGATTGGTACTCTTGGTATTTTAGTTATGAAATTTTTTCAGCTACTGAATTATCTTCACCTATCATTTATGGGTGTTTGGTAAAGCTTGGTTAAATGCGAAATGATGGAGCTGTTAATTTAATTATTTTGACAAGAAATAAGATCTATGACTTTTAATATTATTTTATAAAATATACACTTAACTAAATTTTTTTTGCTTGATTATTGAAGGGGCTGAAGTGAAAAAGAATAATAAAAACAATTTGCTAAATCAGTTTGGCGGATTGTTTATTGCGATTATTATCTTGGCTATATTTTTCTATAAAAATGATGAGAAGAATCTTATAAATTATTCGAAACAAAATTATATAAATCAAGATTCTGGAAAAGAAACAATTAATGGATTGAAAGAGGTTCAAATATTTGATCAAAAAAGAAAGGAATCTGAGACTCAATATGCACAACCGTTTGAAAAAAATATTATGATCAAGTTTCCTAGTGATGGTGCTCAAAAAGGCACTTTACAATTCCAAACAAGTGACAAAGATGCTGTATTTTTGGTAAGAGATAAGTTTACGAATAATCTACAAGCAGTCATTCAACTTCCAAAATTTAGCAATACAGAAATGAAGGTGCCTCTAGGCGAGTATATAATTGAATATGCAACAGGAGATGGCGAATGGCAAGGCTTAGAGCGGTTATGGGGATACTCAACTCAATTTTATAGAAGTAATACTCAACATCGGGTCTACCGTAATGACCATGAAAATGGTTATACAATTCATGGAACTGGAATAGTTCTAAATGCTCCAAATGGTTATACACCTGAAAGAATAAATAAGAATGAGTTTATTCATCCGAATTAATTTATTTATCTTAATGAATGGAAAAATCAAATCGTTATATATTGATGATAATTATTAATTAAAGAGGAGGAAGAATGGATAAATACTTACTGGTGGCCTTGGTGGTTGGTGCATGCATACTGTTGGTGATTTATACTCAACTTGCACCAGCAGGTGGACAGAAAAATTTTAAGCAAATCGTACAGCAGGCATTTAGTCGTTATAATGTGATTGAAAAAAACTACACCATTATGATTTGTGAGATCAACCATCGCAATGAGCCAGAAGAATTGGTCTTTATACGTATCGATCCTGCCCAAAAGAAAAATTTACGCGTTTCAGGAAGAATGCTGATAGCAACCTATCCTAAAGCACCATCAGTACGTGAAATGCGTAAAGACTTTAAAGACTATGTCACTTAATACTTAGCGTCGACGAGAGCTACTACGGCTGCGTCCGCGTGCCATACCGCCTAGAGCATTGAGTACAGCAAGCTTGGTCATACTGCCTGAAGCATGCGCATGACAGATGGCAGCAGCGAGAGCATCGGCGGCATCTTGCTGTGGTTTGATGCTTAGGTTTAGGAGTTTCATCACCATCATTTGTACTTGTTCTTTGTCCGCAGCACCATAACCGACTACCGACTGTTTAATCTGACGTGCCGTGTATTCTGCGACTTGTAGGTCAAGGTTTACCAGTGCAGCAATAGCAGCCCCGCGTGCTTGCCCCAGCTTCAGTGCGGAGTCAGGGTTTTGTGCCATAAACACTTGCTCAACTGCAGCTTCGGTTGGGCCATGAAATTTTACAATACGATCGATACCTGCAAAAATACGTTTTAGCCGTTCAGGCATATCAGCAGCTTCGGTACGAATGGTGCCAGCATCGACAAAAATTAGTTTTTGACCTTCTTTTTGAATAATACCGTAGCCTGTAAGGCGAGAACCGGGGTCAATACCAATAATTAATGACATGCTTGCCCTTTAAAAAAAATAATATGCCCATATTGTTACATAAGCGTATCAAAAAAGCTTGATGTAGATTGAGCACTTGATTCTTGCACCTTATTCATTTTGTTGAGATTAGATTAATTTTCATGAAATTATTTCTTTTTATATTAGCTGGTGTCATTCTCGAAGTCTTCGTATGGATTGGCGTGGGCGACCTCGTTGGTAGCATGTGGTACGTGTTCTTCTGGTTTATTGCAGCTTTCTTTATTGGTATGAGCCTGATTCGTAAGTATTCAGCAGGTTTAATGCCACAAATGCAGCAAATGCAAGCGGGCCAAATGGGTGCAGATCCTGCATTAACAAACAATCTGCCAAAAATTATTGCAGGTTTTCTTTTATTGATTCCTGGTTTGGTAACAGACGTGGTTGCCGTGTTATTGCTTATTCCTGCGGTGCAAAAAGCCATGACAGGTGCACTGATGAACGTGATGATGAAACGTCAGCAAGCGATGATGGAAAAAATGATGGGAGATATGAATGGCATGGGTGGTGGAGCTCAAGGTCAAAACCCATTTGCAGACATCATGCGTCAGATGCAAGAAATGCAGCAACAGCAGGGTGGTTCAGCTTATCGTGACTCGAGTATTATTGATGGCGAAGCACGAGAAGTCACGCCAGATGCGAAAAAAATTGAAATGAAAGATGTGAATAAATAATTTCATACCTAATTTTAAAGCTGAGTTCTAACTCGGCTTTTTTTATCTTTATGAAAATGTTTTAAGTGCTTATGATTTAAAATAAATATAACAAACGATATAATTATTTTTTAAAATTTATGCCGCTTTTTTATGTCATTGCTTTTCACGATTTGCGCATTGCATTTTGTTGCGCAGCTAAGTCCTGGTCCTGACGTTTTGCTGATTGCCAAAAGTTCAGCTTCGACCACACAAAAAAACACTTTAAAAACTATTTTAGGTATTTCCGTTGGCATCGTCGTTTGGGTGGTTTTAACCTTGTTAGGTTTTACTGTACTCATCGACAAAATGCCATGGATTCAACAAGTATTGATGGTGATTGGTGGGGTGTTCCTTGCACGTATGGGTTGGCTTATGTTGAAAGCAGGCCTTAGCACAATGCAGCAAGAAGCCTTGCTAGATGATGGTCAAAAACTGCCTCCACCAAAGGCAAACCATTATTTCATGTCAGGTTTGCTGACTAACTTGTCTAACCCGAAAACGCTGATTTATTTCAGTAGTGTGTTTTCATTGGCACTGAGTTCTAGCGCAAGTCCCTATTTAAAAATGCAACTTGCGGTCATTATTCCAATCCAAACTTTTATGACTTTTGCACTGCTGATGCTGCTTTTATCATTACCTAAAATTAAAGCGGCATATCAACGTTCAGGAAGTTATATCGACATTTTTTCTGGTGGATTATTCCTGATTTTTGCTTTATGGCTTTGGTACGATGCTCTCGCAATCTACATCTAAGTCATTTTTAAGCTCTTTAGATGATGGAGCCTGTTCCAAGATAGACACTTCATCTTTTTTACTTTGCGCATAGCGGTTGGGCTGCAACGTCGCTTCGGTATTTTCTGAGCCCTTATAACTACGACTGCGGTTGGCACGTTCGCGTAAACCGCCTTTTTTAATCAACTGAACCATTCTTTCTTCCTCATCGTTGCATCTTATTTTAATAAACAATCGCGAGAAAACTAAAGGGTTTTGAGCAAATATGACGGAATACGTCAAAAACTATTATGTTACAAAATGAAATTGTCATGATTCGGTGTTATAAACAGGAATATGCGTTAAATCAATTGATTAATCTTTCATTGTAAGCCGTTGCTGACATCACTTCAGGTGGATGGCGCTTGAGTCTCAACAAATACTCACATAAGATAAATGAATCTAACATTCTGTGAGGCAGGGTGATGGACAATAAAAACAAGAAAGGACAAAAACAAGGGGGTAAAGCGATGCTCTATCAATACCACTGCGCATGTTGTGAAACAGTTGTCGCATCAACAGATAAAGACTGTCCAAACTGTGGATCACATAATATTCGAAGTCCTTTTGGATTTTGGATTTTCTGTATTGTTGCATGTCTTGCTGCAGCGATTATCGTTAAATCTGTACAAGTCTATTTGGCCGACCGCAACAGCGAACCTGCTGCCGTGACTTCGCTCTTTGATGTGCTCAATCATGACAACAAACCTAAGTAGTGAGGTTCAATGACTTCACGACTGAACTGATGGGCTATTTTTCATCAGTTAAAATAAAAAAAAACCCGCATTAAGCGGGTTTCTTTTTGGATCAAACTTATAGACCAGCTGAAGCTTTAAGCGCTTCCACTTTGTCTGTTTTTTCCCAAGTAAATGCAGTATCTGAACCTTCACGACCGAAGTGACCATAAGCAGCAGTTTGCTTATACATCGGTTGAATGAGGTCAAGCATACGAGTGATACCGTATGGGCGTAAGTCGAAGTGTTCACGGACTAATGCAATGATCAGCTCTTCAGATACTTTTGCTGTATTGAAGGTATTGATTGAAATAGACGTTGGCTCAGCCACACCAATGGCATAAGACACTTGAATTTCACATTTGTCTGCAAGACCCGCCGCTACGATGTTTTTCGCAACATAACGACCTGCGTAAGCAGCAGAACGGTCAACTTTAGATGGATCTTTACCAGAGAACGCACCACCACCGTGACGAGCCATACCACCGTAGGTGTCTACGATGATTTTACGACCTGTTAAACCACAGTCGCCCACTGGACCACCAATCACAAACATCCCTGTTGGGTTGATGTGGAATTTGGTGTCTGCATGGAACATTTCAGCAGGGATCACTTTTTTCACGATTTCTTCAATCACAGCTTCTTTTAAGTTGTTTTGAGAAATTTCAGGATCGTGCTGGGTAGATAATACGACTGCGTCTAAACGAACAGGCATGCCATTTTCATAGGCAAAAGTCACTTGGCTTTTTGCATCTGGGCGTAACCATGGTAAAGCGCCACTACGACGTAGTTCAGCTTGCTTTTCCATTAAACGGTGTGCATATGAAATTGGAGCAGGCATAAGCACGTCAGTTTCACGGCTTGCATAACCAAACATTAAACCTTGGTCACCCGCGCCTTGATCTTCAGGCTTTTGACGGTCAACACCTTGAGCAATCTCTGGTGACTGTTTACCAATCATATTGATCACGGCACATGTTGAACCATCAAAACCAAGGTCAGAATGGTGGTATCCAATGCCATTTACGGTTTGACGAACAATCGCTTCGAAGTCAACATTTGCAGTTGTTGTGATTTCACCTGCAAGTACTACCGCACCCGTTTTTACAAGCGTTTCACAAGCAACCCGCGCATATGGGTCTTCTTTTAAGATCGCATCCAAGATAGCATCACTGATTTGGTCAGCCATTTTATCTGGATGGCCTTCGCTTACAGATTCCGAGGTAAATACAGCGTACTCGCGCATAAGTCCTATCACAGTTAATTTAAAAGACGCAATATGGTACATCGACTTAGCCGTTTGAGCCAGTTCTACACGACCAAAATGACTGAATTTATTTCAATTCAACGACTTTTTATCTGATATAAGCATCTAAAAAATTGATATAGCGTTTATTTTTAGTTCGAAATGACAAAATAACGGGTTTTGCTTCAAAGTATACAGGTACCTATTATGAGGTGTTTTGCTTTGGTTATATCTAATTGTAAAACAATAGTTTGATTGAGTTTTTTTTGGCTTGGGTGTTTAGTTGGTAAATAAAAAATGCTCAAAATAAGCATCAGAAAATAATCGATAATCTGTAGTAATTCATGAATAATTTAAAAAAGTGAATAAAATTCACTATGAATGTTTAATTGTATGTAAAAAATACAAATGTATCTTGTGATGTGTTTGATACTCAAGGATAACGGTTTGTTCTGATTAGTGAATAGGGTGGCCGAGCTTTGTTTTTAAAAGTTGATGATTCTATCGTGTAGAATTTGATCCGGAGAAAAGCTAGAGAGATATTTCTGAGTGAAATTGTTGTGATTTTAGGCAATGCCCGTATTTATTAGACATTGATGATGAATAAATAGCGAAATATTGTCCATTAGGCTTTACCCATTCCTCTTTTTTTAAGACAATACACCTATCTTTGAATTCTATTCATCTTACTCTTTAAATCATTTGTTTGGACTCTGACCTATGACAACCCCGCTTAACGAACGTCGTATTGCAAACGCAATTCGTGTATTGGCAATGGATGCTGTGCAAAAAGCAAACTCTGGACATCCAGGTGCGCCAATGGGGATGGCTGATATCGCTGATGTGGTATGGCGTGAGTTTTTTAACCATAACCCGACTAACCCTCAATGGGCGAACCGTGACCGTTTTGTACTATCAAATGGTCATGGCTCTATGCTGCAATATGCGTTATTGCACCTTACGGGCTATGATTTATCAATTGAAGATTTAAAAGCATTCCGTCAACTGCACTCTAAAACGCCAGGTCACCCAGAATTAGGTTATGCACCAGGTATTGAAACTACGACTGGCCCGCTTGGTCAGGGGATTGCAAATGCAGTTGGTTTTGCTCTAGCTGAAAAAACTTTAGCAGCGCAGTTCAACAAAGATGAGATGAGCGTTGTTGACCATTTCACTTACTGTTTCCTAGGTGATGGCTGTTTAATGGAAGGTGTTTCTCACGAAGCATGTTCACTTGCAGGCACACTAGGTCTGGGTAAACTGATTGCTTACTATGACGACAACGGTATTTCGATCGATGGTGAAGTAGAAGGTTGGTTCTCTGACGATACGGAGCAACGTTTCTTGGCTTACGGTTGGCAAGTACTTAAAGCTGATGGTCATGATGCAGATGCATTACGTGCTGCAACTTTGCAAGCAAAAGCTGAAACGAAAAAACCAACGATCATTATCTGTAAAACGATTATTGGTCTAGGTTCACCAAATAAGCAAGGTAAAGAAGACTGCCACGGTGCGCCGCTAGGTAATGACGAAATCGCATTAACACGTGAAGCATTGGGCTGGACTGAAGGCCCATTTGAAATTCCTGCTGATGTTTATGCAGCATGGGATGCAAAAGCAAAAGGGACGGCTTCTGAAGCAGCTTGGAATGAATTATTTGCTCAATATGCAGCAAAATATCCAACTGAAGCAGCTGAATTGAAACGTCGCCTTTCAGGTGAATTGCCAGCTGAATTCCTTGCTCAAGCAGATGCGTTTATTGCTGACACCAATGCAAAAGCGGAAACCATTGCTACGCGTAAAGCAAGCCAAAATACATTGCAAGCTTTCGGTCCATTATTGCCTGAATTATTAGGTGGTTCTGCGGACTTGGCTGGCTCTAACTTAACACTTTGGAAAGGTTGCCAAGGCGTTCAAGACAATCCAGCAGGTAACTACGTACACTATGGCGTACGTGAGTTTGGTATGACTGCCATTGCAAATGGTGTTGCGCTTCACGGCGGTTTCATTCCTTACGTTGCAACATTCCTTATGTTTATGGAATATGCGCGTAATGCAGTACGTATGTCTGCACTCATGAAACAACGTGTAATCCATGTATATACACATGACTCAATTGGTTTGGGTGAAGATGGTCCAACGCATCAACCTGTAGAGCAAATTGCCTCTTTACGTGGTACACCAAACTTAAATACTTGGCGTCCATGTGACACAGTTGAAGCTGCGGTGTCTTGGAAATCTGCACTTGTACGTTCAGAAGGCCCGTCTGCGTTGATCTTCTCTCGTCAAAACCTACCATTCCAAACACGTACAGATGCACAAATTGCAAATGTAGCGAAAGGTGGTTATGTATTGGCTGAAGAAAAAGGCGAATTAAAAGCGATTATCATCGCGACGGGTTCTGAAGTATCTTTAGCAATGGAAGCGCACGCACAACTTGACGGTGTGCGTGTCGTGTCTATGCCATGTGCAGAAGAATTTGTGAAGCAAGATGCAGCGTACCGTGAAGCGGTTCTTCCATCAAACATTCGTGCACGTGTTGCTGTTGAAGCAGCGCACGTAGACTACTGGTGGAAGTTTGTAGGTTTAGATGGTCGTGTAATTGGTATGACGACTTATGGTGAATCTGCACCTGCGAAAGACTTATACCAATACTTCGGTATTACGACTGAAGCAGTTGTTGCTGCGGTAAAAGAATTGACAGCTTAATTTTTAAAATTAACTGTTTGAAGGACGCTCCAGTTTAGGGGCGTCTTTTATTTTGAATGGCGTATATAATATGCAAGCTGCTGCTGAAGTAGCTGCATAAATTTTAGGTGATGATATGAGCTTGTACGATCAAATTCATGATGAAGTTGTATTGATGGATGCGGGCGAACAGAAGTGGATTGGACCAGATCTACCTTTGGAGGCGATGGTTGCTGTTGAACTGTTATTGCAAGATTTAGCAGAAGATAAGCAAATTAAGATCCGTCGTAAAAACCATGAAAAACAGACAGGTATGAAGTTAATTGATCGGATTCTGATTGAAAAACTATGATGGTTGTCATGTCTAAAAGAAGCCTTATTGAAGCGATTCAATAAGGCTTTTTCTTTGTAGTGATTTCAGCTTAAATATAAGCCTTACAAAAATAAACATCACTTTGAGAGCAAAATGGAAGTACCAAATATTCAAATTGTGCCACTGACAGAAATCGATCAGTCGATCTGGGCTACATTATGGCAAGCTTATCAGGCATTTTATCAGGCTGATTTATTGCAGCAGATATCTGAAAACACATGGCATAAATTGACTGATTCTAAGCGTGAGCATATGTATGGTTTTGCTGCACTTATAGCAGGTCGGGTTGTAGGGATTGTGCATGTGATAGAGCATGATAGCTGTTGGACGTTAAAGCCTTACGCATACTTACAAGATCTATTTACACATGAGGACTATCGTGGGCTAGGGGTTGCAAGAGCTTTAATCGAACACGTCAAAATGCGTACCGAAAAGCGTGCATGTGATCGGGTTTATTGGCTCACCCATCAGGATAATTTGGTCGCACAGCAACTTTATAATAAAGTCGCGAAGAAGACTGGTTTCATTCAATATCGGGCGTAGGTAAGTTGCTACATTTAAAAACAATTATATCGTTCTAAAGTTGCAACATATCGTTTTATCTTTATAGATGTATTCGTTGTAGAACTCTATAGACTAAGCAGTATTCCAATGTGAGATAAAAACATGAACTTTAAAGCTTTAACAATCGGTTTGGCTGTTGCAACTGCGACTACATTTGCTATGGCGAAACCTGTGGCATATCAAATTGACCCTACACATACAGCAACAGTTTTCACATGGAGTCACTTTGGTTTTTCAACGCCATCTGCAAACTTCAGCGACATTCAGGGTGTGATTAATGTTGACAATGCAAAACCTGCAAATTCATCGGTGAATGTAACGATTCCTTTATCTAGCTTAAACACCAACGTAAAAGCTTTAGATGAACACTTACAAGCGGCTGATTTCTTTGATGCAGCAAAATATCCAACCATCACTTTTAAAAGTACAAAAGTACAGGCTGTAGGCGCGAATAAATACAAAATCACAGGTGATTTAACCATTAAAAATGTGACAAAGCCTGTCGTTTTAGATGCAGTGTTGAATAAACAAGGTGAGCACCCAATGACTAAAGCACAGTCAATTGGTTTCAACGCAACCACTTCATTTGACCGTTCTGCTTTTGGTGTAGGCGCATACGTGCCAAACGTGGGTGATAAAATCACTGTGAATATCACCACTGAAGCATCAGTTCCACAACCTAAAGCTGCTGCAAAATAAGCGACATCTAACAAAAAAGCACCTTATAGAGGTGCTTTTTTGTGGCTGCCGTGAACTTAAAAGTTAGAGTAATAGACGCATTGAGCGGATTATGGCTGAATTATGAAACCAGTGCTTTTAAATACGCTTCCAAAACTTGTCCAGAGACATGCTCTAGTTGAGCTGCAAAGCGTTGGTTGTCTGCACGCAATGCTGGAATATTGATGTTCGCTTGACGCAGTTCAGCAGTATGCCCGATTAGCCATTTTTCTAAACCGTCTGCTGCGACTTCTGGATGGAACTGTAAGCCTAGAATATTTTTGCCTACACGAAAGGCTTGGTTGGGGTAAACTTCTGAGCTGGCCAACAGTTCAGCTTGAGCAGGGAGTTCAAAGGTGTCTCCATGCCAATGTAGCACTTCAGTTCCTATCAGTGCTTGTAGTGGGTTATGTTCAGCGGTATTGAGCTGTAACTGACTCCAGCCAATTTCTTTGCTATGACCTGCATATACTTTTGCACCGAGTGCATGTGCAATCAACTGTGCGCCTAAGCAAATTCCTACAGTCGGTAAGTTTTTTTCTAAACGAACTTTAAGTAAGTCTATTTCGTGTTGTAAGAAAGGGTAGTCTTCAATTTCATATACCCCAATTGGGCCACCTAAAATGACGGTTAGACCTGTGTAGTTTAACGCTTTAGCTAAGTCATCTTTGCCGGCTTCAAAATATCGTACCCGATAACCCAATTGATATAACACATCTTCCCATGCGCCCAAATCTTCAAAAGCAAGATGCTGAATCGCGTAAATCGTATCGGGTAGTGTCGTCATAGCTGGCTCGTTCACAGGCGTTAAAGAAGTGTAAAAATGTACAGGGAAATGCACAGAAGTTGAAGGCAATAAATCAGAAAAAATGTAGAAAAACTATGAACTCAATCCAAGCTTTCACTTGCGCTGTAGCATGTTTTTAATCATCCATTTACTTGAGCTTAAAATTTCCCGTTGTAGATGTTCATCCACCATGCTGCGCGCCATGACGATTGCACCGACCAGTTGACACAGTACCGCCCAAGCTTGTGTTTCACTGCCTAGATGTTGTGTAAAGAGTGCGTGACCACGAAGCATTTCCTGTTGAAAACACAGTTTTGTTGTTCCACTACTACGTGCTACCTCGGCTGCAAGAGAGGGAATAACACAACCTTGATCTGGACGTTGCACATGAGATAGCGCTAAATAGCGTTCAAGTTCGAAGTCAATCCAATCTTCGAGGTTGTCATGCGGATTGGCTTGCCATGCTTGAAAGCTGTGTTGCAACTCGGATTCGATCAGTGCTTCAAACAATTCATGTTTCGATGAAAAATGCGAATAAAAAGCACCACTGGTCATTTGAGCCGCTTTCATAAAACCGTCGACGCCCGTATTGGCAAAGCCTTGCTTCTTGGCCAGTTGAGCACTGATTTTAAGTAGCTCTTGACGTTTTTCTTCTTTATAGCCTGTTTTATAGCGCATAGGAGTTTCATCAAAATAAAATTGACTGATGCTGAAAACTATAACATAGTGATCGTTATGATAACGATCGTTATTTTATAAAGGGAGTGTATTTATGGATGGATTACAGCCAGAACAGCAGTTGCAAAAGGCTGATGCTAAAAAGAAAGTCGCGTTAGTGATTGGCGCAGGAGATGCTACAGGGGGTGAAATTGCGAAACGTTTTGCGCGTGGTGGATACATCGCCTGCATGACGCGAAGAAATGCCGAAAAACTCCAGCCCTTAATTGCAGAGATAGAAGCTGAAGGTGGCCTTGCATATGGCTTTGCGTCTGATGCACGTAAAGAAGATCAAGTCATCGCTTTGGTCGAAGAAATTGAAGCCAATATTGGTGAAATCGATGTTTTAGTGTTTAACATTGGAGCGAATGTGCCATGTAGTATTTTAGAAGAAACTGCACGTAAGTATTTTAAAATTTGGGAGATGGCATGTTTCGGTGCATTTTTGACAGGGCGTGAAGTGGCAAAGCGTATGGTCATGCGTGAACACGGCAGCATTATTTTCACGGGTGCAACCGCAGGCATAAGAGGTGCAGCAAACTTTGCCGCTTTTGCTGGGGCGAAACATGCACTGCGTGCCTTAGCCCAAAGTATGGCACGTGAGCTCGGCCCGAAAAATATTCATGTGGCACACGTGGTGGTAGATGGAGCAATTGATACCGACTTTATTAAAGACACTTTTCCTGAAATGTACGCACGCAAAGAACAGGATGGCATATTAAATCCCGTGCATATTGCAGAAAATTATTGGCATTTGTCGCAGCAACCGCGCGATGCATGGACGCATGAGTTAGATTTAAGACCTTGGATGGAAACGTGGTAAAAGGACAAAGCATGAAAAGCGTAGAATTTTATTTTGATTTGGGCAGCCCATATAGTTATTTGGCCTACTATCGTTTACTGCAAATGGCAGAGCAGCAAGAGATTCAGATTGTGTATAAACCTATTTTATTGGGCGGGGTGTTTAAAGCAACAGGCAATCGTAGTCCGATAGAGATTCCTGTCAAAGGGGTTTATTCAATATTAGATATGCGACGCTGGGCGGAGTATTACCATATTCCAATGCAAATGAATCCGCATTTCCCGATGAACACTTTAACCCTAATGCGCATTTTGACAGGCGTTCAATTGTTGCATCTAGAAAAGTTCGAGCAAGTTTTGAAACTTTTATTCGATGCGATGTTTGGTACACCACAAAATCTGAATGAACCTAATGTCTTGGCAGAAGTGTTAAAACCGAGTGGGTTTTCTGTAGAAGATATTATGAGTATGGTTCAGTCGGATGTGGTGAAACAAAAACTGATTACTGAAACAGAACAGGCGATTCAACGTGGCCTTTTCGGTGCACCGACATTCTTTGTGGGTGATGAAATGTATTGGGGCCAAGATCGCCTACATTTTGTAGAACAAGCGTTGAATAAAGCGAGCTAAAATACAAGTTAAAAGAACACACCATTTAAGATCAACCGTAAAATTACGGCTGATCTGCTTCAATTTAAAATAAACGCTTAGGGGTATGTTCCGTTTCCGTGTCTAGACTGACCATCTTATGTTCATCCTTTAAGTCTACACCTGAGTAGCCGAGTTTCTTAGAGCCACGCATGAGAGACATTAGCCGTTGTACTGCAACAGGGATACTTAAGCCTGCAGGTCGAACATTTGAAATACAGTTCCGTTTAGCATCCAAAGTGCCTGAGGCTGCTTTCCATGTATAGTAAATTCCCATGCTATCCGGTGAGCTTAGGCCAGGCCTTTCTCCAATTAGCATCACGAGCATAGTCGCGTGTAGGCACTCTGCAACTGGATCACCCAAAGCGACTCGGCTTCCCGTTGCAATCACCATCGGTGCAATGCTCCAGTGTTCCGCTTGGAGATGAGAGATCAAATGCTGAATAAAAGGCACAGCATTTTCTTCAATCGCCCGTGCAGATAGTCCATCACCAATCACAATACAGACATCATAGTTTTGCGGGTTACTGGATTTAAAAACTTCTAAGCCATGTTGTGAAGCTGGATTTAACAGGCGACCTAGGTCGGGACGTTTTAAGTATTCTTGTTTGTTTTCAGCTTGGCTGTGTACCGTTAGACTATCTAAACCTAGTGTATTAAAACTCGCAACTAAGTGTTCGACATCTAAAGCTTGATGTACCGCATCTTGCGCTTCCGCATGTGCCAGTTGAAATTTAAGCAGTTCATGGGTCGGGATGCTACAGCCAGCGCGACCAATGGCAATACGTGCATCGGTAAATTTCTTTAAGTTTTCCCAAACATCCTGATGCTGTTCAGATTGATAGTTTTCTAGAGGAACAAGTGACATAAGCTGCTCCTTATATATGTAGAAGTTTTTCAAATTGTGGCGGAATATGTTCCGGCCAGAGAATATGCTGCTGCTGTTGTTTAAAGATGCCTTGTTCAGCCAACCACAGATCAAACTCAGGTGCGGCTTTTAAGCCCAGAAGTTGCCTTAAATACAGTGCATCATGAAATGACGTGGTTTGATAGTTCAGCATGACGTCATCTGAGCCTGGAATGCCCATAATAAAGTTCAAACCTGCCGCACCGAATAGGGTGAGTAATACATCCATGTCGTTTTGGTCGGCATCGGCATGGTTGGTATAGCAAATGTCACAGCCCATAGGTAAGCCTAGGAGCTTGCCACAAAAATGGTCTTCCAAGCCTGCACGGATAATTTGTTTGCCATTGTATAAATACTCTGGACCAATAAACCCAACCACAGTATTTACCAGCAGTGGGTTAAACTTACGAGCCACAGCGTAGGCACGGACTTCTAAGGTTTGCTGATCTACGCCGTGATGTGCATTACTAGATAAGGCACTGCCTTGACCTGTTTCAAAATACATCACATTTTGTCCCACAGTCCCACGCTTGAGAGCTAGTGTCGCTTCATAGCCTTCACGTAGTAATTCAAGGTTAATTCCGAAACCTTCATTGGCGCGCTGTGTACCTGCAATCGATTGAAACATTAAATCAATCGGCACATTTTTCTCAGCCAGTTGAATCCCCGAACTGATATGGGTCAGTACACAAGACTGGGTTGGAATGTGATGCTCTTGGATTACATGATCGAGTAGTTTGAGCAGTTCCGATAAATTTTGTAGGTTATCGGTTGCAGGGTTAATCCCAATGACAGCATCACCATTGCCATACATCAAGCCATCCAAAATACTGGCCGATATCCCTAAGAGATCATCGGTTGGATGATTCGGTTGTAAACGGGTCGAGAGATGACCTTTTAAACCAATGGTGTTGCGAAATTGGGTGATGACTTCACATTTACTCGCAACCAAGATAAGGTCTTGATTACGCATAATTTTACTCACTGCAGCCACCATTTCAGGGGTTAAACCGAGCGCAAGTTGTTGTAATTTCTGCGTAGTTGCATCTTCACTGAGTAGCCAGTTACGAAAGTCTCCAACGGTAAAATGTGAAATTGGTGCAAATAAATCACTACGGTGCTCATCGATAATCAGGCGGGTTATTTCATCCTGTTCATAGTCGATCAGCGCTTCAGTTAAAAACTGCTTCAATGGAACATCGGCCAATGCCATTTGTGCGGCAACACGTTCCGTGGCATTTTCCGCGGCAACACCTGCAAGTTGATCACCTGAGCGCAGCGGGGTTGCTTTTGCCATTAAAGTTTTTAAATCATTAAACACATAGTGCTGATGTCCAATCAACGTTTTATAAGCCATGTCATAGATCCTTCTATAAGTCTTGTTCGGCCTTACGAATACTTTCAAATTCTTCTTCAGGCGTACCTTGAACGAGTCGATGGCGACTATGGAAAATAAAGTATGCAATAAATAGCACATAGATGCCTGCGGCCATAAACCAAACTTTAGGATCCACCACAAACCCAGCAATCACAGCAATACTGGCTAAAACCAAAGCAATTGATGAGGTGAAAATCCCACCTGGAGTTTTATAGGGGCGATGTAACTCTGGACGGCTGATGCGCAGTTTAATGTGAGAAAGCATCATCAAGACATAAGAAATGGTCGCACCAAATACTGCCATCAGGATGAGCAGATCACCTTCACCTGTTAGGGACAATAAAAAACCAATGATGCCGGGAATAATAATTGCTAAATAGGGCGCTTTGTTTTTATTGGTCAGTGATAACGAGGTCGGTAAATACCCCGCACGTGATAAGGCGAAAATTTGACGTGAATAGGCATAAATGATGGAGAAGAAACTCGCAATTAAACCTGCTAGACCGACAAAATTGACAAAACTGCCTAACCAGCTGTTTTGACCATAGACGGCTACCAGTGCATCAACTAAGGGTGCGCCTGATTCTTTAAGTTGTTCTGCACCAGCAGCACCAGCACCTAAGAACAGAATAAGTAGGGCAAAAGCGGCCAAAATCAGCATCGAACCGATCAAACCACGTGGTAAAGATTTGGATGGATCTTTGGCTTCTTCTGCTGCCAGTGGTACACCTTCCACCGCTAAAAAGAACCAAATGGCATAGGGCACCGCCGCCCAAATGCCGATATAACCCATCGGTAGGAAGTTACTTGCTCCGATATTTTCAGTTGGTGCAATGTTAAATAAGTTGGCGCTGTTAAAATGTGGTGCCATTGCGATGATAAAGACAAAAAGAGCTACGGCTGCAATGGCGGTAATGACAAACATGATCTTGAGGGCTTCACCTGCACCTTTAAGATGAATACCCATAAAAACCAGATAGCAGATTAGATAAATGATCCATCCACCGACACCAAATAAGGACTCGCAGTAGGCACCAATAAAGCATGCGATAGCCGCAGGGGCGATGGCATATTCAATTAAAATTGCCGTGCCTGTGAGATAGCCGCCAAATGGGCCAAATGCGGTACGCGCAAAGCTATAGCCGCCTCCCGCAGTGGGCAGCATGGTGGCCATTTCAGACATCGACAGGCACATGCATAAGTACATGATGGCTACGACAACCGTTGCGATAAACATACCGCCCCAGCCACCTTGAGCAAGACCGAAGTTCCAGCCAGCAAAGTCGCCTGAAATGACATAAGCCACGCCTAAACCAACTAATAATAGCCAGCCTACAGCACCTTGTTTCAGTTGCCTTTTTTCAAAATAGTCGTCAGATGTGCTTACCGTTGAAGTAGAGAGCGGAGTCGTTGAGCTGTTAATGGGAGAATCGGTCATGTGAAGCTCCATATCTTGAGTTTTTATAGATGGCTTGATGGATGCAATATTTATGCAATTTCAGTACCAAGCGACTAGACGTCCTGTCTAATGTTTATATGACACAGCTTTGAATTATTGTTTTGATGGTTGATGGTTGATGGTTGATGGTTGATGGTTGATGGTTGATGGTTGATGGTTGATGGTTGATGGTTGATGGTGAGAGTGTTCAGGGTAACGAATTACCCTAAACACGTAGAGAACTGTATGCGAATAAACTAAGTGCTTAGAAGAAGCCCATAGGCTTAGTTGCATAGCTCACAAGTAGGTTTTTAGTTTGTTGGTAATGATCAAGCATCATTTTGTGGTTTTCACGACCAATCCCTGACTTTTTATAACCACCGAAAGCGGCATGTGCAGGGTAGATGTGGTAACAGTTGGTCCAAACGCGACCCGCTTGAATCGCACGACCTGCGCGGTAAGAAGTATGTGCTGAACGTGACCATACACCAGCGCCTAAACCATAAATAGTGTCGTTGGCAATTTTAATCGCATCGTCAAAGTCTTTGAATGTTGCCACTGAAAGCACAGGCCCAAAAATTTCTTCTTGGAAAATTTTCATGTCGTTGGTGCCTTTGAAGATAGTTGGTTCAATATAGAAACCAGAACCTACTTCATTACGCTCACTACCACCTGTTAGTACTTGCGCACCTTCACCACGGCCTGTTGCGATACAACCCAAGATTTTTTCTTGCTGTTCAAGTGAAGCTTGCGCACCAATCATCGTTTCTGTATCGAGCGGGTGACCCGTTTTAATGCGTTTCACACGTTCAACTGCCATTTCAAGGAATTTATCTGCAATACTTTCTTGAACCAATGCGCGTGATGGACACGTACAGATTTCACCTTGGTTAAGTGCAAACATGGCAAAACCTTCAAGGGCTTTGTCTAAGAACTCATCGTCCTGATCCATAATGTCTTCAAAGAAGATGTTTGGAGATTTACCACCTAATTCCAAAGTCACAGGAATCACGTTTTCAGTGGCATATTGCATGATCATTTGACCCACAGCAGTAGAGCCAGTGAATGCAATTTTAGCAATACGTGGATTGGTTGCGAGTGGACGACCCACTTCAACACCATAACCGTTGACGATGTTTAAAATACCAGGTGGTAGCAAGTCTTGAATGAGTTCAATTAAAACCAAAATACTCGCAGGCGTCTGTTCAGCAGGTTTTAAAACAATACAGTTACCCGCAGCAAGTGCAGGAGCAATTTTCCATGTCGCCATCAAAATTGGGAAGTTCCATGGAATGATTTGTCCTACCACGCCCAATGGTTCGTGGAAGTGATAAGCAATGGTATCTTCATCAATTTCAGAAATGCCGCCTTCTTGCGCACGGATACAACCTGCGAAATAGCGGAAATGGTCAATGGCTAAAGGAATGTCCGCTGCGAGCGTTTCACGAATCGGTTTACCGTTATCCCATGTTTCAGCCACAGCCAATTTTTCTAGATTTTGTTCTAGACGATCTGCAATTTTAAGGAGTAAATTTGAACGTGTCGTAGGAGATGATTTGTTCCATTGTTCTTTGGCTTTATGCGCAGCATCAAGTGCAAGTTCGATGTCTTCAACAGATGAGCGAGGGACTTTTGTAAAAACTTTACCGTCGACAGGAGAGATATTTTCAAAGTATTCACCTTTTACTGGGGCAACCCACTCGCCACCAATAAAGTTGTCATACTGTGCTTTAAATTCTACTTTAGAACCAGATTGGTTAGGGTCTACATAGCGCATATTGAAGTTCCTTTGCTTATTGATTTTTTAAAAGCATCTACAGCTTTGGTATAAGGTACATCTGTACAATATTTAAGTAGCATAACTAATATAAGGTTGGAAAAAGGTTGGAAGGAAGGAGGTTTACAAGCCTTTGACAAATGTTTACAACCACGTAATACAGTGGACGTATATCAGGAATTGTTTTGAGAATAAGGAATGATGGCAATGCAACATTTAATACAGAAAAGACAAGAAATAGAAAAGCTTAGAACCAGCAGTAGTATTTCGACGGTACAAGCTGAACAATTGGGAAAAAGTATTGCAAGTTCATGGCAGCGCTCTAACTCCGCAGAAATTCCAAAAGATCGCTTTGCTGCGCCCATTTCTGAAGGTTCTATGTCACAAGGTTCAGCGCTACAACATGCTTTGAGTTACTGCGCAGATGAACTAAGACATATTGCACAACAGTCTTCGATGGTGGTCGCTGTAGGCGATATTGGTAGTACCATTATTTGGAGTGCGTCCAGCAGACAAATGCGTAATGCGGCAGAAAGTGTACATTTTGTTGAAGGCGGGCAGTGGCGAGAGGAATTGGTGGGGACCAATGCATTGGCCTTGTCCTTAAAAACGCAACAGTCCAGTTGTGTCTTTTCAAATGAACACTACATGAGCTCCATCCATGATTGGGTCTGTTATGCTGCACCAATCATCGACCCTTACTCAAAACACGTCCTAGGGGTGATTGATTTATCCACCACATGGAAAAATCATAATAGCCTTGGTCTACTCGCAGCAGAGCGCTGTGCATCTATCATCCAAACGGCACTGTTAGAATATCAGCGTCAACAGTTATATATCCGTGCTTTTGGTGTGCCACAAGTACATTTTAATGGCAAAGTGATGGTACTCACACCGCGACAAATTGAAATTTTGACCATCTTGGCGCTGTGCCCACAGGGCATGACTTTGGATACATTGCATCAGGCTTTATACGGTGAGCGCAAGGTGAGTGTGGGAACACTTAAGGCCGAAATGTCGCAACTGCGTGACTTGCTTGGCGGTATGTTGGGATCTCGTCCCTATCGGATTTTGGCGCATATCGAGGCCGATTTTTTACAAGCCGAGCAGGCCTTAGATGCTGCGTATATCGAGACTGCATTGAAGCTGTGTTCAGGTGTTTTACTGCCTAAAACAGAAAGTCCATTTCTATGTGCATGGCGCGATTGTTTGGAGTCACGTTTAAGCAGTGCGATTTTTAAAGCCAATGAAACCGATATGTTGTTTAAACATGTCGCACGTTACCCAGAGGCAATTGATGCCGTTGAGCGACTCATTGAGCTGACACCGGATGGACATCCTGCGCATCAGCTACTCGAGAAATATAAAATTTAAAAATTATGAATTGTGTTGGAAAGGTGTATTACGTTATTTTTTGCTCGAGCCACTGGAATAGCTCAGCATAAACTTCAGCACGAACTTCAGGTGCAGAGAGGACTAAGTCGTGTAAGCCATTGTGAATGGTCACGACACTGACGTCACCTTGTAAATTTTTGGCCTGCTTTTCAATGTCTTTAACATCTAAAATCACATCACTGGTTTGCGCGGCTACGCCCCATTTTTTTGGGTTGAGCGTTTGATGTGAATGCATGATGAGTGCAGGGACAGAGAGCTTCAAACCACCACGATGAATTTCTTTCTGTGCTTCATGGATTGCACGTACAAAGCTGATTCGAACCATAGAATAGCTTGGTTGTTTCCACTCCAAATCAAAGTTCCATTCACCATGCTCGTTTTGATGCAGGCTCGGTACATACCATTTATTCAGCTCACTTGGAAACTTGAGGTCAGGAAAATGCTTTGCGAGTCGGCTGAGCTGCGGCACGCCAAGTTTGCGCTTAATGGGATGCATATTAAAATCATAAAAAGGGCTATTGGCCCAAAGTGCTTTGATCAGCGGATGCTTAGGATTGTGCGCAGCGTATAAAGTCGTGATTAAGCCACCCGTAGAGTGTCCTGCGAGTAGCACCGCAGTATGGCCTTCATTGCCAATGATCTCTAAGGCTTGGGTAATTTCAGCATCGTATTCACTGAGATCACGGACGTTGTAATATTTTTGATGACTCAAGTGAGAACGACCATATTTTCTTAAATCGAGCGCATAAAAATCATAACCATGCTGATTAAATTGTTCAGCCATTTCGGTTTGGAAAAAGTAGTCAATAAAGCCATGGATATACAGCACAGCTTTTTGATTATTTTGCGGGGCTTTTTTGCGCACGAGGGTTGCGCAGACTGCACCTTCATAATCGTCTGGAAAACTGAGTTTTAATTGTTCATAGCCTGTGCCGAGGACATCGGGTGTATACGCAGAATGAGTTTGAGTTGCTGACATAATTTGCTCTGGTTGTTATTGTCATGAGTTTTCTTATCCTTGATGAAGTGCAAAACTTTGTCAACCACAAATAAAAAAAGACAATTTAAGTGCACAGATAAGCAAGGATTAGGCTTACCTGAATGAAACAGTATGGACGTCTGTTTCATTCCACTTAAATTGTCAAAGCAAACAAAAAGTTAAGGAGAGAACTTAGACCGCTGCTTTAAAATCGACCACTGAAGCACCTGATTTGAGTGCAGCTTTGAAGATGTCGACCACTTGAGCATGGTTTGCTTTACGTGGATTCGTCAGCATGCAGGCATCTTTTTGTGCATTTTCAGACATAACACCCAAATCTTGCTCTTTCACACCCAGTTCAGACAAGCTCGATGGAATACCAATCGATGCAGATAGTTCACGAATCGCGTCAATAGCAGCATATCCAGCTTCTGTCACAGTTAAACCTGTGATGTTAACTCCCATCAGCTCAGCAATACGTGCATAACGGTCAGGGCAGGCAATTAAGTTGAACTCACAGACGTGTGGAAGTAGGACTGCATTACATACGCCGTGAGGTAGGTTATAGAAGCCACCGAGTTGGTGTGCCATAGCATGGACATAACCTAGAGATGCATTATTAAATGCCATACCTGCTAGATATTGCGCATAACTCATTGCATCACGCGCTTCTAAGTTTTCACCGTTCGCAACTGCTGGACTTAACCATTCGCTAATCATCGAAATGGCTTTTTCAGCACAGGCATCAGTGATTGGGTTTGCTGCTGTTGAAACATAGGCTTCTACTGCATGGGTTAAGGCATCCATACCCGTTGCTGCCGTTAAACTTGCAGGTTTTGCAATCATCAGTTTAGGGTCATCAATTGCAATCAGTGGAGTGCAGCGCCAGTCTACAATCGCCATTTTTACGTGCGTATCTGTATTGGTAATAATACAGAAACGTGTCATTTCTGATGCTGTACCTGCCGTGGTGTTGATGGCAATAAGAGGGGTCATTGGAACCGTACTTTTATCGATTCCCTCGTAGTCACGAATATGGCCACCACCTGCAGTCACGAGCCCAATACCTTTAGCGCAGTCATGCGAAGAACCACCACCTAAGGAGACAATAAAGTCACAACCTTGTTCGTTATACGCAGTCACGCCGTTGTGGACATTGATGTCAGTTGGGTTCGGTTCTGCGCCTGGGAAGATGTGGCTATCAACACCTGCATCTTTGAGATATCCTGCAATGGCGTCGGCTACTCCAAATTTAAATAAACCAGCATCGGTCACAATCAGTGCTTTCTTTGCACCGAGGTTTTGTGCTTTGCCACCAATTTCTTTGGCACAGCCTGGACCAAAAAGTGAAACACAAGGGATATAAAAACCGTTCGTTTGATCTGCAATATTTTTAAAAGCCATGGTGCGATTCCTTCTACCATTATTTATGTTGTTATCGGTGCTCATTACCGTTTTTAGAGTATTGAATGATTCAAAAAACTTGTGTACCTACCAAATACCTACCATAAGTAAGGGAATGAGGATAAATGGCTTCACCGAACAGAATAGCTATCGATAAAAGGCATAGCCTGTGGTTCAGGATTTGTTTATATTGGTTTTGAAGTTGTGGTGAAAATAGCCAAATTCAAAGAGGACCAGCCGTGGAGCAAAACGATAAGCTTAAGCAACATCAAAGTCTTGCTATACAGTTAAGACAAGTTGTTCCAAGTATTCAGCAGCTTTATCACGAGCAGTCCGCTTTTCTTTCCACACTCAATGTGCAAAACGTTTTAAGTGTCGACGTAAAAACACAACGGATCCAAATTTTAAATCATTGTTTTCATATTCAGTTTTATGCGCCAGCTGAACAGGCGGAGCTGTGTGTCCCGCAGTTTATTTATCAAGGACACTATGCAGAAGCGCTCGAAGAATTTTGTTTACACGACATTGTGTTTTTAGTGGGTGATCAATCCCCACAACATTCTTTGTATTTGCGCAATAAAGTTAAACAGCTGCGGCAGCTGATTCTACAACAGCTGTTTGTTTTGTTTGATGGGACGAGTCGCGTGCAAACGATTTTGACTGAAATACGGCAAACGCAATCAGAACTCTTTCAACAGCTGTGCCAGCAAGTTGAATTCAATACAGCTGATCCAGCTTCTGAGCGAAGTCTGCTGGCCGAGTTGCAGCGCTTATGCAGCTTAGATGCAGATCAGGCGGAAGATATTTTACCGCTACAGTCTTTGATGAATAGTTATGACGAGCTGTGTTGCAGTGCCAGTCAATTCATAGAACCGCATGTTTATCGCATTGTACAAACGGCATTTCCTGAACGGTTTTCTTTACAAGAGTTGATAGATCATACGCACGATATTCACTTGTTGTATCCGCATGCTAAAGAGCAGCCCCATATGCTTGGCTTTGTGCGGCTTATGCATCGAGATTTTTGGACATCGCGTGATTTGATGGCAAAGCGCCATTTTTTAAAAGCTGAAACTAAGACATGGCAAAAGAAGGTCGCCAAACTCCCGATTTTTGATGAAAGCCGTACCGTAAATTGGTTATTCAAACAAAAAGCGGTGGTGACAGACTGGGTTAGTCAAAATATTCAGCACAGTAGTATACGCGTTGCCGTAACGGCTTTGAGTTATCTCGATACGCAGTCTTATCATCCCGAAATTATTGTGACTACCTTAAAGTACTTCCAACATGTTGCTGCGCGCTTATTTATACAAAGTTGCTATGAACATGCCTTACAACAGCATTGGTTTGAGCTGGAGGCCAACCAGCATGTGGTCTTAAAAAATAGACGCCAAGATATGGATGATCAGCGGATAGCGATCAGTCCGTCTATTTTGTATTTAGATGAATGGCTCGAACTGCTGCGCCGTGTGGTCGAACAACAGCCTGAATGGGGGAAACGGGTCTACACAAAATTGAGTCGTGTAATGCAGGCCTATATTCAGCATCTAGATAAAATTGTGCAGAAACTCCCAGAAGACTTAGTGGTCTATTTTAGTGAAGATAAGCAACAACACCGTGATTTTTATCTTCAGTTAAAGCAACATAAACTGCATATTGAAAGCTTTCGACAGTTGTTTTATTTAAATCGTCTCCCTTTACGAATTTCGGTGTTTGATGCTTATGTGCGCGATTATTTGCCTGAACATTTTGAGACGCAAAAGGAGGTTTTAAAAAATGTCACATGGAAGAGCCTGTTTCATCAGGCTGTGCAATGGCATGATCAATTACATAGCCAAGAGTTACTCGCTGAACTGAAACGAAAGCTTGGTTGTGTCTCATGGCAACCGATCAGTCATGAAGCTTATTATTTTATTGAGAGTTGGGTACTTGAGGAGCTTAAAGATATTGATCGCATCATTGCAGAGTCTCGTCGCTTTCAACATTGTTTAGCAGCCAGTTTTGCTGAGCGAATCATTGTGCGTGAATATGCTGCATTTCATATGAGTCATACCGATGCACAGCGACACTTGACGCTTGGTTGTCATTATATTGCAGGGCAACTGTTATTTGATCAGCTTGAATATCCAAACAACCAAAAAGCGCTACCCGATGATGTGGTCGTCGCTGAACAATTCATTGCCATGCTGAACCAAACCCAATAACCAAGCTCTTAAAATTTAAACAACAATGGACCTAATTTGTCGTACATCATTTGTTGTGTGACGAGATCTGCTTAACTTTTTAGCAAAAACTCGGTAGGCTATAGCCGTTCATCAATGGTATAGGTCTTATGAAGCAAGAAACTGCACTCAAACTCTTAAAAGCGGGCGAAAATGTCTTTTTAACCGGTTCCGCTGGTGCAGGAAAAACCTATACGCTGAACCAATACATTAACTATTTAAAAGCCCGCAAAGTACCTGTGGCGATTACTGCTTCTACAGGTATTGCCGCAACGCATATGAATGGCATGACTATTCATACTTGGGCTGGCATTGGAATTAAGGATGCGTTGGGGGAAGATGAACTCAAACGCATGAAAGAACGTAAATACTTAAAAGAGCATTTAGAAAATGCCCAAGTCTTAATCATCGATGAAATTTCGATGCTGCATGCCAAGCAACTCAATTTGGTCAATAAAGTCCTTAAGTTCTTTAAAGAAAGTGAAGAGCCATTTGGCGGAATTCAAGTGATTGTTGCAGGTGATTTCTTCCAGTTACCGCCAGTCGGTAAAAATGAAGAACGCAATCGCGATAAATTCTGTTTTATGTCTGATGCATGGGTGGAAGCTAAATTTCGTGTGTGCTATTTGACCGAACAGCACCGTCAGGGCAATGATTATCTCAATGATATTTTAAATGCCATTCGCAGTCAGAGTATTAACTCTCAGCACTTGCAGGCTTTACAAGCTACACGTCAGCAAGATATTGGAGAAATCTTTACACGTTTATATACGCATAATATGGATGTGGACACCATCAACTTCAAACATTTGAATGAAATTGAAAATGAAGGTCGACAGTTTGAGGCGGTGTGTGATGGCAATGACAAGCTTATTGAAACCTTAAAGTCTTCTGTGCGTGCACCTGAAAATTTAACCCTCAAGAAAAATGCCAAAGTGATGTTTGTAAAGAACAACTTCGATGTGGGCTATATCAACGGTAGCTTAGGCGAAGTGGTGGGCTTTGAAGAAGATGATGACTTTGGAATATTGCCGAAAGTCAAACTGACTGACGGAACAGTACTGGTGGTTGAACCTGAAACCTGGTCAGTAGACAATGATGCTGGCAAAACCATTGCCAGTTTTCAGCAAATTCCATTGCGTTTGGCATGGGCCATCACCATTCATAAGTCACAAGGGATGACTTTAGCGGCAGCGGAAATTAACCTCAGTCATACCTTTGAAAAAGGACAGGGCTATGTGGCTTTGTCGCGCTTAAAGACTTTGGATGGTTTAAGGCTGCTGGGTTTTAATGAACAAGCTTTGGAGTTAGATAGTCTTGCCATTAAGGCAGACCGCCGCTTCCAAGAACTGTCCGATGAAGCCGAAACATATTTCGAGGCCATCGATCTTGAGCCACAGCACAAGGCTTTTATTCGTCACTGTGGCGGAACGCTTAATGAAATTGAGATTGAGCGTAATGAAAAGAAAATTGCTCGTAATGCAGGTAAAGCCAACTATGCTTCTGCAACACTCGATGAAACACGTGAATTGTTTGAAGGTGGTTATGAAATTGCCGATATCGCACAAGAGCGCGGTTTGACAGCTGCAACTATTATCAACCATTTGGCAAAACTACACAAAGAGCAAGGCCTAGATATTTCCGTAGCACATCCTGGAGAAGAAGTAGTTGAGCAAGTGCGGAAAATTTATAAACGCTTAATGAAGCGTCAGCAAACAGAACACTTTAGTGAAGATGGTGCGATTAAGCTTCGTCCAATTGTGGAACTGACAAATCCGCGTATGGGCTATGACCAAGTTCGTCTAGCACTGTTATATATTGAATAACATCTTAAAACTAGGGCGTTTCGTGCAGAAATTTCTTACTTACATTGCTGAGAACTTCAGTTAAACTGAATTTTAAGGGATAAGAATAACTTAGAATCGTAATGAAATTGACAGCTTGGTACACGCTACGCAAATTTGTTTATAACAATTTGCATAATGAAGATTATGAGACGCCCTTAAGTCGAGGGTTGAACTATTTTCTAATTGCACTGATTATGAGTAATGCTGCTGCGGTCTTGCTGGAGTCGGTGCAAAAGTACTATGTGTTGTATCAAGACTTTTTCTATTATTTTGAAATCTTTTCTATTATCGTTTTTAGCGTCGAATATCTCTTACGTTTTTGGTCAATTGCTGAATCTAATAGTTTTGAGTCGGATTGGAAAAATCGCCTAAATTGGGTTAAAAGTGGTGGGGCGATTATCGACCTCTTGGCTATTCTACCTGCGTATTTAAACTTTTTTGTTCAGTTCGACTTACGATTCTTAAGAATTGTTCGTCTGCTCCGACTTCTCAAGTTAACCCGCTACTTTGTTTCTCTACAAATTTTATTACGAGTCATCGAACGTGAAAAAGGCTCATTTCAAGCAGTTATTTTCATCTTAATGATTATGATCATTATGGCGGCTGCAGGGGTGTATTTGATTGAAAGTCAGGCACAGCCTGAAGTTTTCAGCTCTATTCCAGCCTCAATGTGGTGGGCCGTAGTTACACTGACCACCGTGGGTTATGGTGATGTGACACCTATTACGCCGCTAGGACGTTTTCTTGGTGCGATTATTACCATTTTAGGGGTAGGTTTAGCGGCATTGCCTGCGGGTATTTTAGCCAATGGTTTAGCCAATGAACTTGAGCAGCGTAAAGAAAAACTTGAGCTCAGATTTCGAGAACTAATCCAAAATAGCGATATTGATTTTGTCTTAGAGACAGAAAAAATTGAAGAAGTTCGTAAAGATGTGGGACTGACCAAAGAGCAAACACACGATATTATTTTACAGCTCATTCGTGAACAAAAAGAAGAATCTTTAAGGCAAGAGCGTGAGCAATATGCCTATTGCCCACACTGCGGCAAGAAACTACCTGAATGATTATGCTAGACAGTTAAGGAGTTTCGTATTTCTCTTCTTGTTGAGATGATGTTATCGCATATCGAATAAAATCTAGAGTTTAAAAAGAAAATGCCAGTAAGATTTTTAACGGCCTGACATTAATCTGAATGATGGATTGTAAAAGCGTGCATAAAAATACGATTGAATTTTTATGCACGCTTATTGTTTTTAGATGAAAGTCATTGATTTGGATTTAACAAGTCTGATTTGCATCATTTTTACATGCGGATATCGACTTCTTCTCATGCTGAAAAGCCACCAGTAAAATAATTAGCCCACCCAAACTTAGTAGAACCCCGACCCAGATTGGAGCTAGCCAACCTAAACCTTGGCTAATTAACCAGCCGCCGAGAAAGGCACCAAAGGCATTGGCAATATTAAATGCAGAGTGATTAAGTGAAGCAGCTAAGCCTTGTGCATTGCCAGCGACATCCATCAAGCGAGTTTGCAGTAAAGGCCCCAAACCAGCAATACTGAAGCTGACTAAGAAGAGTGCAATAAAAGCAGTGGCAAGGTGATCCATAGACAGGGCACAAAGCACATAAGAGCAGGCATTGGAAATTAAGACCCAAATAATCGCCTTGTTTAAGTTTTTATCGGCAAAGTGTCCTGCGACAACACCGCCGACGACCAACCCGAGCCCAATACATGCCAGTGCAAACGGAATGACTTGAATGCTGGCATGGGTATATTCAGTCAGAATAGGTGAGACATAACTATAAACAGAAAACAGCCCGCCAAATCCAATTGCACCGACAGCAAGCGTGATCCACATTTGTGTGTTTTTAAGTCCACGCAGTTCATTTTGAATACTGGCTGTGTGATCTAGCTGCATTTTAGGTAAGCCAAAACAAATTGCGACTACGGTCAAAAATGCGATAGATGCAGAAAACTCAAAACCTGCCCGCCAACCATACAGTTGACCCAGCCATGTCGCAAAAGGCACACCAATCACGGTCGCGACATTCAGCCCCATCATGAGCATTGCGACAGCCGAAGCGCGCTTTTGTTTTCCTGCAAACTCTGCTACCACCAAAGCGGCAATACCAAAGTAAGCGCCGTGAGGGAAACCTGCAATAAAACGTGAGATCAGCATAGACTCATAGCTGTTTGCGAGTGCTGTACTGGCATTGGCGATACCATAAAATAGCATGAGGCCAATTAAGAGCGTTTTACGCGGAACCTTTGCGGCCAAAATGGCAATCACAGGTGCGCCAATAGTCACGCCTAAAGCGTAAGCACTAATAAAATGCCCTGTGACAGGAATACTGAGATTGAAACTTTGTGAGATCTCTTGGATGAGTCCCATCGCAACGAATTCAGTGGTACCAATACAAAAACCACCGAGTGCCAATGCCAAAATAATGACAGATAAGTGGCGCGTTGGAGAGATGCTATTTTCTTGAGAGGACATAAATAGAGGAGGAAATGAAAAGTATTATACGTTCTTTATCACATGAAAATTTGGTTGTTCAAAAAAGTTATAAGTAAACTAAGCAAGTATAATATTCATGCGAACTCTGAAGATTCTGCACGATGAGTATCTATTCATAGCGCTACATTGAGTGATCATTCTATATAAGAAATCAAATTTAAAAGCAGTAAATACAGATCAATCCAACTCAGCTTGAGAATTTGGATTTGTTTTTGTATTCGTTAGGCTAGGGCTGTCCTGTACCAATGATTAAGGTAAGTAAACCAGCCGCAATGAGTGGGCCGACTGGAACGCCACGTAGTAAAGCCACTCCTGCAACGGTTCCGACCAGCAAGCCTGCAACAACATCAGGTTGGTTGGACATCAGTTTCACACCACGGCCACCTAACCATGCAACCAAAATGCCAATCGCGATAGCAAGTAATGATTTCACACTTAAAAAAGATTTAAAAATACTTTCACCACTAATTCTACCACTTGCAATAGGCACTAAAACTGCAATGGTTAAAATGATGATCCCGATATTTAATCCATGTTGTTGGATGAGTGGGAAGTATTCACTTAGTGGCGTCATCCGTAAAATAATGAGTACTGCAGCAGCAATGGTTACTGCAGAATTGTGACTGAAAATACCACAAGCCAGCAGGATCAGGAGGACGATCAGGTTCAAATCTAAGTTCGGCATAGGGGAGAGACTGGTCAAAAAAACATGTGCATTGTAACGTTTTTTTAGCCACTTTGCCGAATGATCCGAGTCCTTTGATTGATGTTCCTGTATTTCAGTATAAAATGAGCCTTTATTTAAAAATGTGGTGTGCTGATGCTGTTGGAAAAAATGTTGCAGTCGCAAGGATTTGGTTCGCGAAAGCATTGCCAACAGTTGATTAAAAATGCAGCCATTGAAATTGATGGGCATATCATTACTGACCCTAAATATAAACTCAAATTGGATGCTTTGAACTACAAGGTACATGGGAAGAGCTTTGAATACCGTGAAAAAATCTATATCGCCCTAAACAAACCTCAAGGCTATGAATGTTCACATCAGGCGACGCATCATTTTAGTGTTTTTGATTTGTTTGATGATGTACTGATGAATCGTGGTATTCAGTGTGTAGGTCGTCTAGATCAAGACACCACAGGTTTATTGTTACTTACCGATGATGGTCAGTTTTTACAAGCGCTGACACACCCTAAAAAGCATGTGGCAAAAGTGTATCGGATGAAAACGGCCGACCCTGTTACAGATGAACAAGTTCAGCAGCTGGAGCAAGGGGTTGAACTGCGAAATGAAAAAGGGAGTTTTGCTGCAACAGATGTAAAACGCTTAGCTGAATGTGAACTGCAAATGACCGTGCATCAAGGGGTATATCATCAAGTGAAACGTATGCTTGCGGCAGTGGGAAATAAAGTTGAGAGCTTGCATCGTCAGCAAATTGGAGCGCTCGACTTAACGGGGATACCAGATTTAGTCGAGGGACGTTGGATCTATTTAAATGCCGAACAAGTGGCTTTAGCCAAGACACGCAATGATCTTGAGAGAGAAGGTCTTTAGACGCTGAATGCTATAGAAAGCAATGATAGGTCTTAAATTCATTATCCGCTACAAAGCCCATGGCTTCATATAAGCTGTGGGATTGATAATTATTCTTTTGCGTTTCAAGCGTAATACGAATGGCTTTTTCATGTCGCGCAAATAAAATCGCGGTATCAATCAATTGTTTTGCTGAGCCATGGCGACGATGCGGTGGAGAAACGTAAACATCATCTAAAATATAGTAAGTTGCACAGGCCACAGAAGAAAAGCCTAAATACAGCAGGACAAAACCTGTAATCACATCGTCTTTGACATGAATGAAGATGACGCTTTGTTCGTTTTCAAGGCGAAGTTTAAGGAACTTTTGGGAAAGCGCTAAGTTGGAAGATGCACCATAAAATTGGCGATATTCATCAAATAATACAGCAAGTTTTTCTAAGTCTTCTAAAGTGGCACGTCTAACGATCATGTATTACTCCATGCTGTATTTATAATGTTTACATGAAGCATACCTAAGTTTTGAAAGGGATATTTCTAAAATTTGTTTAGAAATGCAACACTGTTAAGTTTTGTCACTTTCTCCCAAGATTGCCGCTAATTCCTCAAAAAGATCAATGTGTTCATCGTCTGCAAATAAATCATTGGTAGCCGTTGAGTCTGCACTGGTGATGTGTTCAACCGCTTTCTGTTCTTGCTTGAGCTTACGTAGCTTAATCAGCTGTTCAAGATTGATGTTCTGGTTTTCAATTGAGAAAGGGATGGATTTGGTTAAAACCACTTGTTTGAAGAACAAACGAACGGCTTGCGCAGGCGTAATTCCCAGTTGTTTAAACACAGCAAAAGCTTGTTTCTTTTCTTGGGAATCGAGTCGAATTTGATAGACTTCTGTTTTTCTCATGATTTTTTAAATAATTTGAACGACTTAAGGGTAGAAGTTATTTTAATCAATTCCATTGTAATTTCAATATTCATACAATGGAATTTTAAATTATTTTGTAATGACAAGCAGATTACAATGTCAATTCAAGATTGGAGCTAAACTGCATAAGCTGTTGAGTTACTGGATCTTTAAATGAAAGATGCTTAGCTAAGAGCTGTAAAGGCTGACTAAAATCATCGTCGGCTTTATGTACAACTTTAGGATAGAACGGATCATTTTTAATCGGAAGACCTAAGAAGTTGAGGTGTACACGGAGTTGATGTTGTTTGCCTGTCTCGGGTTTAAGCTCATATTTTGCCCATGTTGCATCATGCTCTAAAAGGATGATCTCGGTTTCACTGTTCGGTGCTTTGTCTAGGACTTGCATGGTGTAGAACGGTTCACCTTTTTGCATATGCAGTTTTACTATGCGTGGGAAGTTGAGTTCGCGGTTAAACGGTGCAATCGCATGATAGATTTTTTGAACCTGTCGATCTGCAAACATTTGCTGATACAGACCTCGACTGTGAATACATTTGGAAAACATCACTAAGCCAGCGGTTTCACGGTCAAGACGGTGGATGGGCGTTAAATGCTCAATGCTTGTTTGTTTTTTCAGGCGCACCAATAGGGTTTGTTGAACATATTGCCCCGTTGGACTGATGGTCAGAAAGTGTGGCTTATCCACTACTAAGAAATGATCGTTTTCAAATAAAATGTCATGCTGAAATGGAACTTCAATTTCGTGCGCTAAAAAGCGGTAATAAAACACATGCTGATTTTCAAGATATGCCGAATCTGTATGGAGTACATTACCTTCAGCATCATAGACCAAGCCATCATGAAAACGTTGCTGCCACTCACTTGCTTCAATATGCGGAAATTGGTCAGATAAATAAGCCAATACGGTGTGTGGTGCGGGCTTCAATTTAGGTAGAAACACTTTACTTGCACTCACGCCATTGAGCATGGGAGGGCAAAATTCAGCAGGTTTTATGTTGAGCATGATGTGCAGGCAATATCTAATCGGTTGGTGCAGTTAAATACGAGATTTCAAGCTTGTGGCTTGGGCATTTTGTGAGTCCAGTGCTATCATAATTGTTCTTTTGTCACTTGTCGTGAGTATTATGCAGTATTCATTTAATTTAACGCTCAATAATGAACAAGATACCCAAAATTTAGCGCAAATTTTGGCACAGCATTTTACGACGGGTGTAGTGTATTTGATTGGGGATTTGGGTGCGGGTAAAACCACGCTAACACGCCACTATTTACAGCATTTAGGTCATCAAGGTTCCGTGAAAAGCCCAACCTATACCTTGGTTGAACCTTACCAAGTTCAAGGGCGTGATATTTTCCATTTTGACTTGTATCGTTTAAACGATCCCTATGAACTTGAGCTAATGGGCATTCGTGACTATTTGGAAACGCCCAATGCACTGTTTTTGTTTGAATGGCCGTCTAAAGGGGGCGATGAGATCCCTGAGGCAGACTTAATTATTGATATTCAAAAATCGGAAGATGAACTGACACGGTCTGCTACCTTAAGTTTTCATTCAGTAGCATTATTACAAGCTTTAGAGAGCCAATTAAACAATGCGTGATGATTTAAAGATACGCCGTATTCATACTTTGAATCCTGCTTTGGCCAACCAAATTGCAGCAGGTGAAGTCATTGAGCGTCCAGCGTCTGTGGTCAAAGAGTTACTTGAAAACTCGATTGACGCAGGTGCGACAGAGCTGATTATTCGGGTAGAGCAAGGCGGCAGTACTTTAATTGAAATTATGGATAATGGTCGAGGGATTCACGCTGAAGATCTCCCTTTGGCGGTGATGCGCCATGCGACCAGTAAAATCCAAACTGCTGAAGATTTACATGCAATTGTCAGTTTAGGTTTTCGCGGAGAGGCATTGGCTTCTATTGCAGCGGTGTCGCGTTTAACTTTGACCAGTAGTCAAGCGGATGATGGAATTGGCTATCAAGTTGAAGTCAATGGAACTGCATTTGACCGTCAAGAGATTCAGGCTGTAGCTGCACCGAAAGGTACGCATATTCGGGTACAAGATTTATTTTTTAATGTGCCTGCGCGTCGAAAATTTCTCAAAAAACCTGGCACAGAGTTTGGTCATATTGAGGAAATCGTCCGACGTTTAGCGCTGACGCATTTCGATATTCGTTTTGTACTTGAACATAATCAAAGCATCAAACTGAACTTGCCGATTGCAGATAGTGGTGAGTTACGTTTTCAGCGCGTACAGCAGTTGCTAGGGCGCGCATTTACTGAAAATGCTTATTGGATGGATGCAGATAGCATCAATATGCGTTTAACAGGTTGGTTGGGACATCCCTCCGATGCGCGAGCCCAGGCTGACTTGCAGTATGTTTATGTGAATGGTCGAATTGTTAAAGATAAAACCATCTCTCATGCGCTGCGTATGGCTTATGATGGTATTTTGCATGGACATCAGCATGCGGGGTATTTGCTTTTTCTGGAAGTCGACCCTGAAAATATTGATGTCAATGTACATCCGACCAAACATGAAATTCGCTTTTTAAATCAACGTGAAGTACATGAATTTGTACGTCACTATGCTAAAGAGACTTTATCGCAGTTTCAAACGGCAACCGCAGATTTATCTGATGCAATGAAGGTTGCGGAGAATCAAGCTTCGATGTCTCTGCAGCCTCGCTATCAAGAGCCTTTGCAGTTGCATCGTCGTGTTGAGCCTGAACAAACTGGTGAGCAAGCCCCATCGGATATGCTCACTGACTTTAGTTCAAATCAACCGCAAGGCGTCCATTATTCGGCGCAACCTTCACGCTATCAGGGCTCACAACAGCTCAGTAATGCCTTGCAAAGCTATTTAGCACCTCTACGTGATACATCATCTGCTGTTGATCAAGCTCAGCCTTTGGCTGATTTTACAGTGCAAAGCCCTAAAGTCGATGAACATCCGTTGGGGATTGCAATTGCACAACTGCATGGTATTTATGTGCTGGCTCAAAATACAGAAGGGCTGATTATTGTTGATATGCATGCAGCACATGAGCGTATTCTGCTACAGCAAATGAAGTCAGCATGGGATAAACCAGAGTTTTGGACCTCTCAGCAGTTACTTATTCCCAAAGTGATTAATATCACACGGATGCAAGCGACACGAGTGGAAGAGCTCAAAGATCAATTGGCACGCTTAGGTCTCGAAATTGATCAATATGGTGATGAACAGGTGATTGTTCGTGGTGTGCCTGCGATTTTACATAAAGCCAATTTTGAGGCGCTGGTGCCTGAATTACTTAATGATTTGGATCCAAATGATGAAGCGCAGGGCTTACTGCAAAAGCGTGATCAAATTCTAGCGGGTATGGCCTGTCATGGTGCTGTTCGCGCCCATCGCATTTTAGGCCTTTCTGAAATGAATGCTTTGCTTCGTCAAATGGAACAAACTGAATTTGCCAGCCAATGTAACCATGGTCGCCCAACTTGGCGTGCGTTTCCATTGGCTCAACTAGATAAGCTTTTTGCTCGAGGAGAGTAGTTGTACATGTCAACTCAATTGCCGGTCATCAATTTAATGGGGCCAACTGCAAGTGGTAAAACTGCTTTGGCATGTCAGCTTTATGAGCAAGGAAATTTTGAGCTGATCTCTGTAGATTCAGCATTGGTTTTTAAGGATATGGATATTGGTACAGCTAAACCAACCAAAGAAGAGTTACTGCAATATCCACATCACCTTATCGATATTATTAGCCCATTAGAAGTCTATTCGGCTGCAAACTTTGTTGAAGATGCATGTGGTCTAATTGATGACATGCATGCACGAGGTAAAACCCCGATTTTGGTGGGTGGAACCATGCTCTATTTCAAGGCACTTTTAGAAGGTCTTTCAAGCAATTTACCGAGCGCAGATTATGCTGTTCGTGCTGAAATAGAAGCCAAAGGTGAAAGTGAGGGTTGGTCTGCGGTCTATGCTGAATTATGTAGTGTGGATCCACTGGCGGGCGAAAAATTTAAAGTGAGTGATAAACAACGGATTATTCGTGCCTTAGAAGTTTACAAATTGACAGGGCAGCCTATTACTAAACTTCAAGCTGAACAACCTAAAAACGTGCCTTATCGCTATAATTTTCATAATTATGCTTTGATGCCAGACCGTGCCGAATTGCACCAAAGAATTGCACAACGATTGAAAATTATGTGGGACATCGGATTTTTAAATGAAGTGGAAGCACTTATGAAAAAATACGATTTAGATGAAAATTTACCCTCTATGCGCTCAGTTGGCTATCGACAAGCACTCGAATTTTTACAGAAAGGAGATAAAACTGTCGAAAAACAACGTGAAATGGAGGATAAAGCACTTTTTGCGACACGACAACTTGCCAAACGTCAATACACTTGGTTAAGATCTTTGCAAGAGGCACATAAATTTACAACGTATTCTACTATCACGCAGGCACAAGAAGACTTGCGAAACTGCTACGGATAAAGCAAAATTTAGCTACTATCTTTTTTATAATTTTTAATTGAAAAATAAAGATAGTTTTTTGCGCTGATTTTTAAATTTTTTTGGAGTTATAACATGTCTAAAGGTCAAACTTTGCAAGATCCGTTCTTAAATTCTCTCCGTAAAGAACGTATTCCTGTCTCTATCTTCCTTGTAAACGGCATTAAGTTACAAGGTCATATTGAATCTTTCGACCAATATGTTGTTTTATTAAAAAATACAGTAAGCCAAATGGTTTACAAGCATGCAATTTCTACAGTTGTTCCTGCACGTAACCCACGTCCAGCTGGTGCACCTGCTGGTGCTGGTCAACAAGGTAGCTTTGGCGGTCAACAAGGCGGCTTTGGCGGTCAACAAGGCGGCTTTGGTGGTCAACAAGGTGGCTTTGGTGGTCAACAAGGCGGCTTTGGTGGTCAACAAGGTGGCTTCGGTGGTCAAGGTGGCTTCGGTGGTCAAGGTGGCTTCGGTGGTCAAGGTGGTGGCTTCGGTAGTCAAGGTAGCTTCGGTGGTCAAGGTGGCTTCGGTGGTCAATCGACTGGTTTTGATGGCGAATCAAAATTTGAAGACACTCAAGATGACGAAAATAATCGTTAATTGATTGTTAAAAAAGCCTCTCACATGAGAGGCTTTTTTTATGCCAAATTTTTAGTTTTAGTCTAAGCGGAAAATAAAAAGACCAGCATGAATGCTGGTCTTTCTATGTGTTCAATCTTATGACTTGTTGTTCTTACGGTCTAAGTTCGGATCTTTGATTTCGACATAAGCTCTGTTGCGTGTTTCGCGTAACCAGCTATCAAGCTCTGCATCAAATTGACGCTCACCTAAAATTTGACGTGCCATACGTTCTTGGTATTCAGCAGTCATGTCTTGTTGACGTGTTTCAGTCACTTGAAGAATATGCCAGCCAAACTGAGTTTGGAAAGGTTTACTGGTTTGACCTACCGGTGTATTTTTCATGGTTTCTTCAAACTGAGGAACCATCACACCTGGGCTGACCCAACCCAAACTACCACCATCACGTGCTGAACCTGTGTCATTAGAAAAGGTTGAAGCTAAGACTGCAAAGTCTTCACCTTTTTGGACACGGTTATACAAGCTTTCGATCATTTGTTTAGCATTTTCGGGGCTAACCACTTCAGAGGGCTGAATCAAAATATGGCGTGCTTTGTATTGAGGTATAATCGCTTTTTGCTCAGCACCTTTGCGTTCAACTAATTTTAAAAGATGTACACCATCTCGTACTGTAATTAAATCTGTGGTTTGCCCCACTTGGAGTGGACTCACACGTGCTGCAAGCTCGCTAGGGATGTCAGAAAGTGCTCTAAAGCCCATATCTGCACCTTCAACTTTGGTGCCAGCAGTGCTGAACTTTTTAGCAATTGCAGCGACGTCGTTGTCGTTTGCTAGTACAGTTTTGACTTGCTTCGCCACAGCGTCAGCATTGTCACCTGAAACACGCACATGTAGCACATGTACTTGATTGCCGAGTGCTGCTTGACCTTGTGGGGTGTTCAAGAAGTTTTTAACGTCTTGATCTGAAATTTGGATACGAGAGGTAACGATTTGCTGGCGCAAACGATTGATTGCTAAATCTTCAGCAACGCGACTACGCAAAGAAGCATAGGTTCCAGGTGCCACTTTATCGAGCTTTTGTTGGAATGCTTCTAGGCTTGTGCTACCCGATTGTTTTGCAACATTTAAAACTGCTTCATTCAAGCTTTTTTCATCAGGTTGAATGTTGTAACGTTTCACTTGCTCAAGCTGAGTCTGACGAATAATCAGCTGCTCTAACGCTTGTTGTGCCAAATATTGCTCTGGTGGGACTTGTTTCTTTTGGCTCTCAAGTTGATGTTTGAGTTCAGCCATACTTGCTTCTAAGTCACTCTTTAAAATGACACTGTTATCGACTACAGCAACAACTTCATCCGACGCATGTACAAAAGTTGGAATAGCGGTTGCGAGAGCTAAAGCCAAAGCACTCGCTTTAAAAAATTGTTTGAACTGTTTTGTCTTCATTAACGGTCTGTCCAAGTCTGATTAATATTGTTAAAGCCTAGAATACGATTTTCTAGTAATGATGAAAGTTTACTGTTGAGTCCGCCTAAGCCTTTAAGTGTAATTTCGGCCATAATTGCACGTTTAGGTTCTACACCTGCAGCATTGACGTCATCTAAGTCGTTATAGTACTCACGACCATAAACGGAGATCCCCCAACAGCAAGACTCGTAATTGACACCAAGGAGGTATTCACGAGCGACATTGTTGTCTAAGTCATATTGAGCGTGGCCCATAATACGCCAGTTGTTATGGATCGGTTGTACAAAAGATGCAACCACTTGGTC
This sequence comes from Acinetobacter sp., assembly GCF_036666595.1. Lineage (GTDB taxonomy): Bacteria > Pseudomonadota > Gammaproteobacteria > Pseudomonadales > Moraxellaceae > Acinetobacter. The sequence continues at coordinate 80,518 of NZ_JAVWVO010000006.1, forward strand.
GTAATGTTCTTGACGGTCTGCAATTTCTTTACGGTAGAAATAGCCAACGTTATAGAGGTTGCCTTTATCACCCGTAAAGTAAAGTTGTAAATCACGTTGCGCATTATCACCATTTGCCATCCATGCTGAATTTGCACCGAGGGTAAAGTTTTGCGAGAGCTGGCTAGATACGCTGACAATCGGACCAGAGTGATTTTCTCTGTCAAAGACATCTGCTGTTTGGTCAAGCGTTACGCGGCGGTCTTCGAAATAATAGCTTTGGCCTACACTGGCTTTTAAGCGCTCTAGACCTACCGTATCAAATAGGCTATAGCTTAAGCCCAATGACAAGAAGTTATTGTCTTCTAGACGGTCATGGCCATAGAAGCGATTTGCACTAAATAACTGATCATAGTTGATCGATGCTGTTGCAGAGTCAAAGTTTGGTGCGCCATCTTGATTTTTATAGGGTGCGTAGGCATAGAACATGCGTGGGCTTAACGTCTGTAAGAAAGTGCCTTCTTTTTCAAAAGTTAAACCTGCATCAAAAGTCACCTGTGGCACGACATAAGATTTGTCGTTCGATGAGCGGTTGGTGTTGTCAAACTCATTGATGGTATCTTGATCGTAGAATGTGTTTACATTACGAATAGATACTTCAGGAATGGCAAAAGCCCACGGTGTACGGTAGTTATAGCGTACAGAAAAGTCATTATAGACACGGGTGCCGCTTGGTTCAAAGCTATCATTGGTATCGCCGTCGATAGTCCCAAAATCCTTTTTAAAGTAAGCCGTATCGTTGTTGAACTCGTATTCTAAGCCCAGTGCATTACCCGCTTTATAGTTGAGTAAGAACTGTGGTAAACGTGCATACGGGCGGTCAACGTAGGGTGTAGTTTCATCTAATGTTTGGAAGTCTTCAACTTTTAGTTGGGCTTTTAGACCAGGAATTCCATTTTTATAGTTCAACTCCCAAGCACGACGCAGGTTTAAGTCTGTCTTGGTGTTAGGGTTGTTGCTTAAGTCAGTAAAATAGTCTTTGTCTGAAGCATAGTTATATTCAAGGTTGGTTGAGAACTGTTCATTGATTTGCCAGTTATGTAAAAAGTGCAAATCTTTACGGTCTTCATCGTCATATTTACGGTCAGAAGCTAAGTAACCCCCCCAAATTTGACCTGAACCAAAGTTTTCGGTTAGATAGCGGAACTCACCCTCAAACATTGGACCGCGGTCGCTGATATAGCGTGGCGTAACAGTCGCGTCGTAGTTAGGTGCTAAGTTGAGATAAACAGGCACTGCAAGCTCGATACCACCGTCATTGGTGAAGCCAAAACTTGGTGTCAAAATACCGGTAGTACGACGGTCATCAATTGGGAAGTTGAAATAAGGAACAGCGAGAACGGGTACATCTTTAACATAAAGTTTTGTACCGCGTGTTTCACCACGTCCAGTTTCTTGATTTAACTTAATTTCGTCTGCTTGGATTTTCCATGTTGGCGATTGCTCTGGTGGGCAGGTGCTATAAGTTGCATTTTTTAGCGTGGTGGTCGTTTGTGACTCACGTAGGATTTGGTCAGCCCGCCCATGCGCATGTTGTTCTTCTGAAATATAGAAACTGTTTTTCAGATCGCCTTGTTGAGTTTTTAGATTGTAATTAATTTGGTCGCTTTGCGCTAATAAGCCACTTTGCGCCATTTGCACACGACCTTCAGCATTGGCAAAGGTCTGAGTCTGGTCAATGGTGATTTTATCGGCACGAATTTGACGACCTTCTTGATCAATCAGAACATTACCTTCAAGAACAGAGTCACCTTGTGGGTTGTAGTGACCATAGTCCGCTGTAATGGTGGATGTCGCATTGGCTGCGTCAGCAGCTTTGGTTTCAGGGCTTACAGGGGTTAACCATGTGCCTTGGCAATACGCGGAGCTTAAGTAACGACCTTGGCGCTGTTGAGCTTCAGGTGATGACTTATCGACATAGTATTGTTCGAAAAACTTTTGCCCAGGATAGCTTTCTTGTAGTGCTTGTTTTAGCGATTGTTGTTCGTCTGAAATAGACGTGGTTGGTGTTGCAGCATAGCTTGTGATTGAGCTACCACAAAGAAGGGTAAATATCGCAGTCGCTAAAGGATTAAATTTAAACTGATGCTTCATGTGTCTCATTTACCAAGTATGCTTAAAACGCAATTAATTATTGTCGCATCATAGAGAAAAAGTTGATAAGTGGCTACACTTAGCACTTTAAAAACTCAGCCTGTATTAGAATTTATCGCAAATGAATACACAACGTGAACAATTGATACAAACATGGATTTCATCTGTACTTGGTTCAGATCAATTTGAAATTAACTTTTTAGCAGGCGATGCAAGTTTCCGTCGTTATGCACGAATCAAGTTGAATAATAAAACATTTATGCTGATGGATGCACCACCAGAAAAAGAAGATTGTGTGCCTTTTGTGACGATTGATGAATTTTTTGATACGAACGGTGTTCGTGTACCACATATTGTGGCGAAAGATTTGGAGCAAGGCTTCTTATTGCTTGAAGATTTTGGTGATGTGCTACTGTCAACACAGTTAGATGACAAGACTGTTGATGCACATTATGAGCAAAGTTTTAAGCAGTTGATTCAATTGCAATCTATTGATGGTGAAGGTCATTTCCCAGCTTATTCTTATGAGAAGTTAATGACCGAAATGTCGCTATTGACAGATTGGTTATTGCCAAGTTTACAGATTCAACCTTCTGATGATGAGTCTGCGCTGATTAAACGTACATTTGCAATTTTAGCCAATGCTGCTTTGGCTCAGCCTCAAGTGATTGTACATCGTGATTTCCATAGTCGTAATCTCATGCTTTTAGCAGACGAGCAAGAGCAGGGTGTAATTGACTTTCAGGATGCTGTGATTGGTGCAGATACTTATGATCTGATCTCAATTACACGTGATGCGTATGTGCAGTGGAATCCTGAGCGTGTTTATCATTGGTTTAAAGTGTTTTATGACTTATTGCCAGCTTCTGCCAAAGAAGGGCGAGACTTCGAACAGTTTAAGCAAGATGCTGACATGATGGCGATACAACGGCATATTAAGATTTTAGGCATTTTTGTGCGTTTATTTGAACGTGACGGCAAATCAGGCTATCTCAAAGATTTGCCACGTGTGATGTGGTATTTACTCGAAGAAAGCAAACCTTATGCAGAACTACAACCTTTCATGCAATTTATTTGCGATAAAGTGATGCCAAAATTTGAAGCAAAATATGGCAAATATGAGGTTGTTGCAGCATGAAAGCGATGATTTTGGCCGCTGGGCTTGGAAACCGTATGCGTCCTTTAACATTATATAAACCGAAACCTCTGCTTGAAGTTGGTGGCAAACCGCTGATCGTTTGGCATATTGAAAAACTCAAGCAAATTGGAGTCACAGAAATTGTGATCAATTCTGCATGGTTGGCCGATGTGTTGATTGGTGCGCTTGGCGATGGTTCGCAGTTTGGAGTGACTATTCGTTGGACGCGTGAAGTAGAAGGGCTTGAAACAGCGGGTGGTATTATTAATGCTCTACCACTGTTGGGGACAGAACCGTTTATTTTAGTGAATGGCGATGTTTGGACCACTTTTGATTTTTCGTCTTTACTTGATGTGCAGTTGGACACCGATTTGGCACATCTGGTATTTGTACCGAACCCGACACAGCATCCCAAAGGCGACTTTATCTTAAACCAAGGGCGTGCTTATACTTTTGAACAAGAGCAGTCAGGCGAAGCACTGACTTATAGTGGTGTTGCGGTTATTCATCCACAGATGTTTAAGGGCTTGGAAGCAGGTAAGCGTCCATTGGCTCCATTGCTAAAAGAAGCGATGTCTGCGGGAAAAGTTTCTGCTGAGAAAATGCAAGCCGCATGGGTGGATGTTGGCACACCTGAGCGATTAAGTGATCTAGATCTACAGATTCGTCAAGGTATGTACGTTTAAGTGCATAATCACTAAGCGTTAGCTACTGTTCCACGGCTGAGAAATCGGTATACTTCAGTTTAATTTTATTGAGATGTCTTCTTTATGCATCCATTTTTTCAAGACTTAAAGCAAGGTAGTCAAAAGCTTGGCTTAGATTTGAGTGAAGAAGCATTAAATTTATTGCTGAAGTATCAAGACGCACTTGTGCTGTGGAACAAAGCTTACAATTTAACAGCGATTCGCGATCCTAAAGAAATGCTGGTGAAGCATTTATTAGATAGTTTAAGTATTTTAAAAGATTTGCCGAAAGGTCGTTTGCTGGATATTGGTACAGGTGGTGGTATGCCGGGCATGATTATTGCTCTATGCCAACCTGAGCGCCAATGTGTTTTGCTTGATTCCAATGGCAAAAAAATTCGTTTTTTAAAGCAGTTTATTGCAGACTTAAAATTAACCAATGTAATTGCAGTTCAAACGCGTGTTGAAAATGAAGATAGCATCCATGATTTGGGTCAGTTTGATGTCATCACCAGTCGTGCATTTGCTTCTTTAACCGATTTTATCAATGCATCGAAGCCTTATATGCACCCAGATAGCATCATTGCGTCTATGAAAGGCTTGGTTCCGCATGACGAAGTTGAAGCGTTCAAAAACGAATTTAGTTGTGACATTATTGCGTTAAAAGTTCCACGTTTGGACGAACAACGACACTTACTTTTATTAAAACGTATCTAAAAAAATTCAAAGGATTGGGCGGGTCATGGCACAAATTATTGCGATTGCGAACCAAAAAGGTGGTGTAGGTAAAACCACAACCGCAGTAAATTTGGCTGCATCTTTAGCAGTACTTAAAAAGCGTGTTTTATTGGTCGATATGGACTCGCAAGGCAATGCGACCATGGGTTCAGGTATTCAAAAAAATGACCTACTGTATTCAGTGACCGATGTGTTACTGGGTGAAGTACCGATTGAAACTGCAATTACCAAGGCGGAAGTGGGTTATAAGGTCTTGGGTGCAAACCGTGATTTGGCAGGAGTTGAACTTGCGATTGCTGAGCAAGAAGGGCGTGAGTTTATTCTGCGTGATGCGTTGCAAGAAATTGAACAAGCATATGACTACATCATTGTGGACTGTGCGCCAAGCTTAAGCTTGATCACGGTTAATGCGCTGGCAGCGGTGGATGGTGTGATGATTCCAATGCAGTGTGAATACTATGCTTTGGAAGGTTTGGCAGATTTAACACAGACCATTGATCGTATTCAACAAGCATTAAATCCTGAGTTAAAAATTATTGGTGTTTTACGCACCATGTATGATGCACGTAATGCACTGACACGTGATGTGTCTGAAGAATTAGAACAATACTTTGGCAAAAAACTCTATGACACTGTCATTCCACGTAATGTGCGTCTAGCTGAAGCACCTGCGCATGGTTTGCCTGTGATTTATTTTGAAAAAAGCTCGAAGGGTGCAGTTGCTTATTTACATTTAGCAGCTGAAATGATTAAGAAAAGCAAAGTGAAAAAAGGAAGTAACGCATGACCGTTAAAAAACGTGGACTGGCAAAAGGTCGTGGTTTAGATGCCTTACTCGGTTCCATTCAAAAAGAGAAATTACAACTTGAAGCACAAGCTCTTGATCACGGTCAGCTAAAACAAATTGATGTGCATCTATTACAACGTGGTGAATATCAGCCACGTCGTTTTATTAATGAGCAAGACTTACAAGAGTTAGCGGCATCGATTGAAAAACACGGTGTAATGCAGCCGATTGTGATTCGTCCAATTGATAATGAAAAGCACCCTTATGAAATTATTGCAGGTGAGCGTCGTTGGCGTGCGGCTCAACTTGCTGGGTTAACGCAAGTTCCAGCCATTGTTCGTGATTTAACAGATCAAGTTGCAATTGCACTGGCGTTGATTGAGAACATTCAACGTCAAGATCTCAATCCGATTGATCAGGCGATGGCTTTACAGCGTTTTCATGAAGAGTTTGGTTTAAGTCATCAAGAAATTGCAGATACGGTGGGTAAGGCGCGTACCACGGTGAGTAATTTACTACGTTTATTAAGTCTAGCTGAACAAGTTAAAGACTTTATGCAACAAGGATTGCTGGACATGGGACATGCCCGTGCCATTTTGACTTTGAAAGGGAAAGATCAACTGAAAGTCGCAGAATTGGTGATAGAGAAGAGTTTATCTGTTCGCCAAACTGAACAATATGTTCGTGATCTTAATGCGCCGAAACAAGAAAAATCGAAAACGGAAATTGCACCAGATCTTCAACAATTGACACAGCGCTTAACAGATCGTTTTAGTGCAAATGTCAAAATTGATCATAATAAACAAGGGAAAGGCAAGCTCACGATTCATTATCATTCACTCGACGAGTTGGATGGTATTTTGAATATTTGCTTAGCTGAATAATTTTATTTTCTATTTTTAAATACTTGGGGAAGTGTTATGTGGGAATTGGTCAAAGCAGGTGGGTGGCTTATGCTGCCCCTTGTTCTCTGTTCGATCTTTACTGTTGCGATTAGTTTAGAGCGTTTTATTCGCTTGAAGAAATCCACTATTTTACCGAAAGATTTGCTATTAGGCCCAACGCAAAGCGTACAAATGATTTTGCCTAAACTTAAACAAAATCAAGATTTAAAGGCAACGACATTAGGTCGTATTTTGGAAGCTGGTTATCAAAGTAAGGCACAAGGTGAACAGTTTGCACGTGCGCAGATGGAAGCAATAGCCTCTCAGGAAATTGGTTATCTTGAAAAAAACATCAATTTTTTGGGAACATTGAGTGCTGTCGCGCCTCTTTTAGGATTATTGGGAACGGTACTCGGGATTATCGAGTCATTTTTAATGATTGATATTGGGAATAGTAGTAATCCAACACTGATGATTCCGGGGATTTCTAAAGCACTGATTACAACTGCGGCAGGAATGTTCATTGCGATTCCTGCACTATTTGCATATCGTTATTTTCAGCGTTTAGTTCAAGAGTATGTTGCTGAATTAGAACAGCAATCGACTTTGTTTCATGCGGCTTTATTTTATAAGCAAACAGAAACTATGCTTGAAAACCAAGATGATGTTGTTGTGAAACAAGCGAGCTAAGGTGAAGTATGAAATTCAAACGCTCGCAAGTTGAAGATGTTCATATTAACCTGACACCAATGATTGATTGCTTATTATTTATTTTGGTGTTTTTATTGCTGACCACCACATTCAATCAATTTAGTCGTATGAATTTAACCTTGCCTGATGCGCAAGGTGTTCCACCGAAAACATTTGATCATAAAATTGAAGTGGTGGTAGATTCCACAGGGCATTATTCAATTAATGGTCAGTCTATTGCATCGAAAGATGTTTCAGAATTAAATACCGCAATTAAACAGATTTCCAATGACCGTCGTGATCTAATGTTTGTGATTGCTGCAGATGCAAAAGCAACCCATCAGGATGTGATTCGTGTGATGGATGTAGCAGGTCAGTTGGGATTTGTAAATATCAATATTAGTACCAAAGTGCCTTCTCGAGGTTATTAGTGAAACACGATTTAAAAGTTTATCTACGTCTACTGAGCTATTTAAAACCGTATTGGGGCGTAGCGATTCTTGTGGTGATTGGTTTTGCTATGAATGCGGCGACAGAAGTTTCTGTCGCTAAATTACTTGAAAAAATTATTGAAGCGATTCAACACCGTGATCAAGGTTTTACGACATTGTTCCCAATTTTGGTTGTTGTGGTAATGTTCTTTCGTGGGCTGGGTTTGTTCATGGGAGGCTACTTTACAGCGGTCATTTCCAGAAACTTGGTCTTTAATATTCGCCAAGAAGTCTTTGCCAAATTATTGCGTCTTCCCTCGCAGTATTATCTGGACAATAACAGTGGTCATATCACTGCGAAAATTATGTATAACGTGGAGCAGCTTACAGCCGCATCTACAGAGTCATTAAGAACTATTGTTCAGCAAGGTCTAATCACTCTTGCATTGCTCGGTTACCTTATATATAGCAACTGGCGTCTGACTTTGTGTATTTTGATTTTTGCGCCACTGATAGGTTTGCTTATTCGTAAAGCAGCAAAGCGTATGCGTAAGCTTTCCATTCAAGTCCAAGACACCATGGGGGATGTCAATCACGTGGTACAAGAGACAGTCAATGGTCACTTGGTGGTGAAAGGCTTTGGTGGTCAAGGGTATGAGCAACAACGTTTTAAAGATACCTCATTGGAGAATTTACGACGCGGTTTGAAAATGGTGGTTGTGCAACAGCTCAATAGTCCAATTGTACAGTTGATTATGTCAATTGCTCTGAGTATTGTGATGTGGATCGCACTACGCCCAGAAATACTGCAAGATACCAGCGCGGGTCAATTTGTGGCGTATATTACTGCAGCAGGCATGTTGAGTAGGCCAATTAAAGCGTTGACTGACGTGAATGAAAAAATTCAACGGGGCATGGCAGCAGCACATTCAGTTTTTGAAATTTTAGATCTGCCTGAAGAAAAAAATACTGGCACTTTAACTCCAGTGTTGAAAGGTAATATCGACTTTAAAGATGTGAACTTAGTTTATGTGGATGGCTATCAAGCACTGCATGATTTTAATCTAAGCGTCAAAGAGGGTGAGACGATTGCTTTAGTGGGGCGCTCTGGTGCTGGTAAAACGTCTCTAGTAAATTTACTGGTACGTTTTCAAGATACGACCTCGGGTCAAATCCTCTTTGATGGTATTGATATTCACGATATTGAAATCAATAGCCTGCGTACCCAAGTGGCAATGGTAAATCAGCAAGTGGTTTTATTTAACCGCACTGTACGTGACAATATTGCTTATGGGCAGCTTGAAAATGCTTCTGATGAAGAGGTGATTGCAGCAGCAAAAGCGGCCTATGCGCATGACTTCATTATGGCTTTGCCACAAGGCTACAACACTAAGTTAGGTGCACAAGGTCTCAATTTATCGGGCGGTCAACGTCAACGTATAGCCATTGCTCGTGCGATTTTGAAAAATGCGCCTGTATTGATATTGGATGAAGCCACCAGCGCGCTTGATAATGAATCAGAGTACTTCATTCAGCGTGCCTTCGATGCCGCAATGCGAGATCGTACCACAATTGTGATTGCACATAGATTATCAACCATTGAAAATGCAGACCGTATTGTGGTGATGGATAAAGGGCGTATAGTAGAGCAAGGTACACATGCTGAACTTATTGCAAAGCAGGGTGCTTACTATCAACTCCATCAGCGTAATTTTGAGGAAAACTAAGTCATGTCAGGTGCACAGTTTATTCAGGATGCTTGGAACTCACAGGCAAAGTGGTTAATTGTGCTTCGTCCGCTGTCTTGGTTATATCGAGGCGGTTTTCTTTTAAACCGTAGTTTGTATCGGTGCAATATTAAAAAAGCCTATACGGCTCCTGTACCTGTCATGGTGATTGGTAATATTACTGTGGGTGGGAGTGGTAAAACTCCTCTGCTTATTCACTTAGTGAGTTATTTGCAAAGTAAAAATATTCGAGTGGGTGTAATCAGTCGTGGTTATGGTGCCAAGGGCCCATTTCCAACGATGGTGGATCTCAACTCATTGCCTGAAACGGTAGGTGATGAGCCAACTCTCATCGTGCAATCTACTGATGTACCGATGGCAGTGGGTCCAAATCGCCAAGAAAGCATTGAACTGCTTTTATCTCACTATCCCATTGATCTGATCATTAGTGATGATGGACTGCAACATTGGGCATTGAATCGCCAAATTGAATGGATTGTCCTAGATAATAATCGTGGACTAGGCAATGAAAAGTTATTGCCCGAAGGTTATTTACGAGAGCCAAAGTCTAGACTGGATCAAGGCATAGTGATCGAACATGCAGATCATCCTACACGTAGTATGCACATGCACTTAGAAGTTGCAGAGCCTTACCTGTTGAATAGTACTGAAGCAAAAGCATTCAATCCGCAAGATGATTTTTATGCGGTCGTGGGGATCGGGTTTCCGCAGCGCTTTTATCGTACTTTAGAGAGTATGGGAGTGCAGCAGTTCCAGTGTCATGAGTTTGCCGATCATTATGAATATGAGTTAGAGGATTTGGTCTTTGATGATGCCAATCCTATTATTACCACTGAAAAAGATGCAGTGAAAATTTTAGCGTTGCTCAAACAAAATCCTAGTTTTGCCCGCGATATTTGGGTTGTTCCTGTCGATGCAGTGTTATCGACGGCGTGTTATGACACCTTACATCAACAGCTCGCCGCTGTAGGTATTAAAATTTCTTAAGGTCTTTTATGAAGCATATTGTTATTCCTGCGCGTTTCGCAAGCACACGTTTATCTGGAAAACCACTCCTTAAAATTCATGGCCGTGAAATGATATTACGGGTCGTTGATCAGGCGAAGAAAGTGGAAGGTTTTGATGATCTCTGCGTTGCAACGGATGATCAGCGAATTTATGACCTTTGCATGGCTGAAGGCGTGGATGTGGTGTTGACCTCAGCGGATCATCCTTCGGGAACAGACCGTCTAAGTGAAGTGGCAAAAATTAAGGGCTGGGCCAGCGAAGATATCATTGTTAATGTTCAAGGTGATGAGCCTTTATTGCCAGCGGCTTTGGTCAAGCAAGTCGCGCAACTTTTAGAGTCACAAGCCGATTGTTCAATGTCGACCTTGTGCGAACCAATTCACCAGTTAGATGAATTTAAACGCGACAGTATTGTTAAAGTGGTGATGTCAAAGTACAAACAAGCACTTTACTTTAGTCGCGCCACTATTCCATATGACCGTGATGCTGCAAAACAAGTGGAACAAACGTTGCATAATCAAGCCTTCCGTCATTTGGGTTTGTATGCTTACCGAGTGAAATTACTTCAAGAATATGTGACATGGGATATGGGCACACTTGAAAAGCTTGAAAGCTTAGAGCAACTGCGTGTTTTGGAAAATGGACATCGTATTGCCATTGATATCGCAGAAGCGAACTTACCACCAGGTGTGGATACACAAGAGGATTTAGATCGTTTAAATGCCATGGATGTGGCTCATTTTGCATAATAGAACTTAGGTCATCTACATGAAACAAACGCTGCCTGAGCAGATTTATCCGTGGCATCAAAATATTTGGGAAACTTTAACCGCGCGATTTCCCAATATTGGTCATGGCTTATTGTTTTATGGCAAAAAAGGTTGTGGTAAAGAGACTTTTGCTGAGCAGTTCCTTACTTGGGTCTTATGCGCTAAGCGGCAACCAAATCATTTGGCCTGTGGGGGGTGTGGAAGTTGTCAGTGGTTAAAGGCGAATACACATCCCAATTATGTGCATATCAGTACAGATGAAGACAATAAGAAACAAAATGCCAAAATCAAAATTGAGAAAATTCGTGATCTGCTGCCTTTTGTACAGCAAACGGTAGACGGTTGGCGCGTTATTATTATTGAACCTGCTGAGGCTTTGAACACAGCTTCAGCTAACGCTTTATTGAAAACGCTTGAAGAACCTGGGGATCGTGTACTTATCATTTTATTGGCAGATCATTATTTAAAACTGCCTGCAACCATTCGCAGTCGTTTGCAACATTTTGCTTTGGATCGCATTAATGAACAGCAAGCAGAGCAATTTTTAAATCAGCATTTGCCCCATAGCGATTTGGCACAACAACATTTGTTGATGAATTTGTCCAATCATATGCCGTTGCAGGCAATTACATTGTCCGAGAGTGAATGGATTCCTCAACGTGCTGAATTTTTAAAGGATTGGCAAAAGTTGGTGATGGATAAAAATATGCCGATGGCAATTGCGACTAAGTGGAATAAAGCACTCGCATTTAGTGATTTTAGTCAAATGTTTGAGTACTTGTTGTCAGATTTGATTTGTGTCAAGCTAAATCAGCAGTTAAAAAACACTGATTTGGATTTCAGTGTGCTGGCAGAACGGTATTCACTTGAAACTTTGTTTTCAATTTACGCCGAGTTGCAACAGTCAAAACAATATATTGAACAAAACGTACAAACTAATTTAGTGCTCGACCAATTGTGTATTCGGTTGATGGATGTTTAAAACAGGGGAATTTTATGCAACCACGTATGGGCGGAATCATTCAAGCCAATATTCCAGATAAAGCAACGTTATATGCAAGTTACATGCCTTTTGTGGTTGGTGGTGGTTTATTTATTCCATCCAAGCAACCTGTAAAAATGGGGGAGGAAGTCTTTGTTTTGGCAACATTACCAGAGCAAGCACAGAAAATCCCTCTAACAGGTAAAGTGATTTGGATCTCGCAAAAGCAAAATGGAATCAAACTGCAAGGATTTGGTATTCAACTTTCTGGGGAGAAAGGGATTTATTACAAATCAGAAGCGGAAAAGTTGCTTGCAGGTCTTAAGTCTGAAGGGCGAACTAGTTACACTATGTAATTAAGTACATGAAGTAGGAAACGCCTGTGTTTGTAGATACACACTGCCATTTAACCATGCTGGATTTAACCCCTTATGATGGGGATTTGGATTTAGCATTAGCGCAAGCACGTGCAGCGGGCGTTCATCGCTTTATGAGTATCTCGGTTGATATTGATGATCATATTGAGCTCGCAAAAATTGCGGCACGGCATGACGATGTAGGCTATAGCGTCGGGGTGCATCCTTGTGAAGATCCTGAAACCATGGCCCGCGCGACCACAGACTATTTAATTGAGTTGGCGCAGCCTGAAAAAGTTTGGGCAATTGGTGAGACTGGGCTCGATTATTTTCATAGTACAGATTTCATTGCTGAGCAAAAAGACTGTTTTGCACGACATATTCATGCTTCACAAGCCGTAAAAAAACCAGTTGTTGTGCATACCCGTTCTGCCAAGTACGATACTGTCGATATTATTCGTGCTGAAAAATCGACCCATGGAATTTTGCATTGCTTTACAGAAGACTGGGAAACAGCCAAAGCTGTTTTAGACTGCGGTTATTATGTGTCATTTTCAGGGATTGTATCTTTTAAAAATGCGCAAGACCTGCGAGATGTGGCGAAGCAAGTTCCTTTAGATCGCTTATTAATTGAGACGGATAGTCCTTATTTAGCACCGATGCCGTATAGAGGAAAGTCTAATGAGCCAAAGTATGTTCCTTATGTAGCCAAAGCCTTGGCAGATGTATATGATAAGTCCTTAGAAGAGATGGCTTTCATCACAACACAGAACTTTGAAAACCTTCTCAACATGAAGTAAATAAATTGAAACGATAAAAGCGTATAAGAGAGTACTAGGGTGAAAATGGATCGTCAGGCTCAGTTTCGAGCAAGAGAAGCGTTAATTTTCCAAGTGGCTGAACAGTTGCTTTTAGAAAATGGCGAAGCAGGGATGACCCTTGATGCATTGGCAGCAGAATTAGATCTAGCAAAAGGTACGCTTTATAAACATTTTCAAAGTAAAGATGAACTCTATATGTTGCTCATTATTCGTAATGAGCAAATGTTGCTTGAAATGATTAAAGATACAGATAAGCAGTTCCCTGAACATCTTGCTTTTTTTATGTTACATCATTTGCATCATCCTGAACGCACGGTGTTGTTTCATCAAATAGAAGAGCGATTATCGACCACTGGTGTTGGGATCTATCATTTATTTACTGAACTTTATCAAATTCGAAAGCAACGTCTACGTTTAATTATTCGTATGACCGAACGGTATTTAGAATCGATAGAGAGTCAAATGACAGTACGTGATTATTTGGCATCTATTTGGTCTTTGACGCATGGTGCCGCAGCGATTTTGAACTCTAGTTTTTATCAACGGTATTTGGGCTCGCGTGATACTTTGCGCGTGGCTTACATTGACCAAGCTCTGGCGATGCCTAAACAAACGGGCGCAGCAGGATATCTTGCTTAGCGGATAGGATGTATGAAACAGAAACCACCCTCAAGGATTCAAGGATTTACACTGGTTGAATTGATGGTGGTTATTGTTATTATGGCCATTTTGGCGTCATTGGTGATGTTGAATATCAATGGTGTCGATCAACGTAAAGCAGCGCAAGCCCGTGATTTTTTTATCATGGATGTGCAGAAAATTGCACGTGAGGCAAATGATCAAGCACGTGTTTTGGCACTAGAGGTTCATCCTGCGACCGATGTGGCTGATTTTTCTTATACTGTTGTTGAATATAAAAACCCTCAATTCAGCATACCAACAGAACAACAACATAATGCAATGCTGAATCAACAAAAATGGCAAAAATATAATGAGTTCCCGCAGCAAATTTTAGCTAAAAATGTTTCTTTTGCGGTGCAATCCTTAGATTATGATGTTTCCCAAGCCCGGAACGATGATTTAACCCAAGAGAATGCACCTAAACTGATTTGGTTGGGGAATGGTGAAGCAAAACCTGTTCGTATTCAATTTTATTATGCCAATGAGCCCGTGGGTGCAGAAATTGAAATTGATCATTTGGGTAAAATAAATGCGAGCTAAAGATTTAAAGAAGAGCCTGCCGGCTTGCGCTCGAATGGAATGCTATTTCATTAATCCTCGCTCAGGATTTACGTTACTGGAAGTGATGGTGGCTCTGGCTATTTTTGCTACAGCAGCGGTCGCTTTAACCAAAGTGGGTATGCAATATACTCAGTCTACAGCCCATGCCATCTTGCGTACCAAGGCACAATTTGTTGCCTTGAATGAAATTTCTATGATGGAAATCAATCGTGATTGGCTACAAGGCACGGCCTCTAAACAAATCACCCAACAAGGTGAAACTTGGCAAATTGATAAATCTGCGCAGGCAACGATCAGTACTAATGTGCAACGCGTCAATGTACAGGTGAGCTTGGTGAATACTGAAACTGGAAAAGTAGATTCGGGTGTTACGAGTTTAGTTTTTTTTAACCATCGTGATGGAAGCCAACCATGACAAAACGCTCAGGCTTTACTTTGGTTGAGTTGTTGGTGGCAATCGCGATTTTTGCTGTGCTTTCAGCTTTGGGTTGGAAGGTTTTTGATTATCTGATCAAGATTAAAGAGCGTAATACCCAACATGAACAGCGCTTAGGTCAGCTACAAGAAGCATATCAACAAGTGTTACGTGACACGGTGCAAATTGTACCAATTACTGCCAATGTTGCGGGGCAGGTTCAACCCGCAGTCATGTTGCAAAATGGTCAGTTGACCTTTAGTAAAACTGGCGTGACTGATCCTTTGATGCAAGGCATACCGCCTGAAGAGCGAGTTGAATATATTTATAAAGCAGATGAAAAAAAACTGTACCGTTATAAATATAAAAATTTAAATCAAACCGGTAATGATCAACCTGAAACCAGTGTTTTACTTGATTCAGTTGATCAATTTCAAATTATGTTACTCAATCCCAATGAAATGGCACAATGGCCCGAGGTGGCATTGAGTGAAAATGATGTGACTCAGGCAAAAATACTACCGCGCGGTTTAAAAATAAACCTCACTGTCAATGAAGTGAGTTATGAATGGGTGTTTAGTTTATTAAATACAGACTTTTTAAAACAAAAAAATTAAGTTGCAGGATATGAAACTCACGGACTCTATGCAAAAACATTTTTCCTTAAATGTATTCGTTGTAAATAGGTGGATGTTTTGAAGCGCTCTCAGCATGGCATTGCATTGATCACTATTTTGGTGATGGTAGCTTTAGCAACCATCCTCGCGGCTACGATTGCGAAACATCAGCGTAATACCGCAGAGAGTACAGCCTATTTAATGCGACAAAACCAAGCTCTGTTATATGCAAAAAGTGCTGAAGCTTTTTTTTCTGAGTTATTGGTGGATGATGCTCAAAATGCAGCAGAGGTCGATCATCTACAAGAAACGTGGGCAAAGCCCATGCCTGCTTTTCCAGTGGAAGATGGTTTTATTTCTGGGCGTTTAGAAGATGAGTCGGGAAAATTTAATTTAAATGCTTTAGTAAAGTCGGATAAAAAGCCGAATGAAGCTGCAAAACTTTGGTTTGAAAAGCTGTTGGTACGTGTTGGATTGCCTGCACAACTTTCAGAAGCAGTGATTGATTGGCAAGATGAGGACGATGAAGTCAGTGGGCCGATGGGGGCTGAATCTGCATATTATCAAAGTTTAGCTCAGGGTTATCTGGCATCAAATCGTGCTTTTTATAATGTTGAACAGTTGAAGTTGGTGCGGGGGTTTGAGGGGCGCAATTATCAACTGATTGCACCTTATGTGAGTGCTTTACCGAGTAATGAATTAAAGGTGAATGTAAATACTGCACATGCACTGGTGTTGGCTAGCATTGATCCTAAGTTGGATGTATTTGCTATTCAAAATTTACAAAAGCAAAGACAGGCCAATTTGGAGCATTTTTCCAATGTTAATGAACTGTGGGAGGTTGATCCATTTAAACAAGTGGACGAGGCTCAGCGGGCTGCTGTTAATGATTTTCTCGGAGTTCAATCGAACTATTTTAAAGCCAGAATTGAAGTGCTGCTGAGTGAGCGTAAGCGTCAGTTTAGTAGTGATTTGGTGCGAAAAGATCAAGCGGTATATGTGGCTTATCGGAGTATGTCACCTTTTTAAAGGCTAAATGTAAGGCTGATATGATTTACCAATTGGATTGAACAATAAAATAAATGAGCATAGGTTTACTTTTGCTTTATAATTAAAGTCAATTCTCAGAAAGTTTGATTGCATTACGGCATATGTTAATTCGTAAGTTATTTAAGTTTGAAAATGCCCATATTGTACGCAACTGTACATCGGATCGTTGTAAACGCTCCATTCATGGTCATAGCTATAAAGTTGAATTACTCCTAAAAGCGTCGAAATTAGATCATGGTCAAATGGTTTATGACTTTGGCTTGCTGAAAGGGGTGATTAAAGACCTTTATGACTCTTTTGATCATGCGATTTGTTTTTGGCAAAACGATGATCCAGAATATATCCAAGCATGTAAAACATTTAGTGCGCGTTGGGTGTCACTGCCTGTTTCGCCATCGGCTGAACAATTTTCACGTATTTTCTTTTATCTTGCACAGCAAGTACTCGCGTCGACCGTGACTCAAAACGGTGAGGGTGATGTAGAAGTGTACTCTGTGATTGTGCATGAGACTGATACGGGCTATGCGCAGAGTTTTATTGAAGATATTGAAAATACACAGATGGGGCTTTTAGATTTAAGCCAGATCGAGTTTTCAGAACAAATCCAAGCGGAATGGGCGGACACTGAAATGTATACCAAATTAAAAGAAGGTATCCAATTTCACAATCCGAATGTAGAATTGCAAGTCAAACTGTGAAATTTGTCACGGAATATACAGTAAGGGAATAAGGCGCAAGTATGTCTTTAACAGAACAACAGCAAACCAAGCTTGATAAAATTCAGCTGGATGCCAGTTGGAAACATGGATTAAGTGACTTTTTGCTTAGTACTAAGATGGATGCGTTAAAGCAGTTTCTTGTTACAGAAATAAAAGCGAATAAAGTGATTTATCCGCCAAATGCGCTGATTTTTAATGCATTTAATACGACGCCTTTGGCGAATGTAAAAGTGGTAATACTCGGACAAGACCCATATCATGGGCCGAATCAGGCACATGGGCTCAGTTTCTCTGTGCAAAAGGGGCTTGCTTTACCACCATCTTTACGTAATATTTTCCATGAGTTAAATAAAGATTTAGGAATTGATATTCCTAAACATGGGGATTTAACTCGTTGGGCGCAGCAAGGTGTTTTGCTGTTGAACAGTGTATTAACCGTTGAAGCTGGTCAACCCACATCACATCAAAAACAAGGTTGGGAAGATTTTACCGATCATGTGATTGATGTTTTAAATGAACAGCGCGAGCATATTGTTTTTATTCTTTGGGGAGCATATGCGCAGCGGAAAGGACAACGGATTGATCAAGAAAAGCATTTGGTGTTAAAGGCGGCACATCCGTCACCTTTAGCAGCAAACCGTGGTGGATTCTTCGGTTGTAAAGTTTTCTCAAAATCCAATAATTATCTTAAACAACATGGCATTGAGCCTATAGATTGGCAGCTGGACGCATGACATATTCTCCCGTTTCTAAAAACTACCATCCAGATTTGATTGTAGAAGAAGCAAAAAATGGTTGGCGCATTGTTCGTCTGAATAGACCAAAATCACTTCACGCTTTAGATGAAACGATTGTTTCAGCTTTATTTGAAGTGTTTCAAGATTTTCATAATGATGACGCAGTAAAAGCCATTTGGTTGGATTCAACCACACCAAAAGCATTCTGTGCGGGTGGTGATGTACGTAAACTTCGTCAACTGGTTATTAATGATGAAGTTGAAACAGCCAATCAATTCTTTGAGCAAGAATATGCTTTAGATTTATTACTACACAACTATGCTAAGCCTGTCTTGGTATGGGGTGAAGGTTATGTCATGGGTGGCGGTTTGGGTCTGTTTATGGCAGCGCCATTCCGTTTGGTGACACCGCATTCACGTTTAGCGATGCCTGAAATTAATATTGGTTTGTACCCAGATGTGGGTGCAACGCGTTTCTTGGCGGATCGTGGAGCAATTGGTTTGTTCACGGGCTTAACGGGTTCAATCATGACGGCTGCGGGCGCATATGGTATTGGTTGGGCAACACATATCTGTGATGCACAGCGCAATACGGTGCTTGAGAAAGTCATCAATATTGACTGGAACCATTATCCTGCGGGTGATTTTAGGGCCATTGATGACACATTAAACAGTATGCATCGTCCGGTAGGTCCAGGCCCATTACAGAACTCTTTGGATGTCATTCATAGTGTGTGTCGTGGTGTGAACTTCGAGCATGATTATGATGCTATTGTTGGTTTAAGTGATGCACGTAGTGATTGGCTTCGTCAAGCCAGCGAGAACTTGCAAAAAGGCTCACCAACAACTGCTGCACTAACATGGTTGCTATGGCAGTGGGGCAAGCAGGTTCATTCTTGGAATGAAGTGTTTGAGCTTGAAACGCAAATTTCGGACTGGAAAATTCGTCATGCAGACTTTGTTGAGGGTGTGCGTGCGCGTTTAGTGGATAAAGACTTGTCACCAGCATGGAAACAAGGGGCTAGTAACAGCTTGAAGGGTATTTTTGCTGGTAATCCACCGACAACGAGTATTGAAAGCTGGAATGAACTCCTTAAACATTACGATGTAATCTAATCTTTATGACTGATGTTTTAAAAACAGATAGTGAATGGATGCAGCTTGCTTTAGAGCAGGCTGCTATTGCAGCGTCAAAAGGTGAAGTCCCGGTTGGGGCAGTCATTGTGAGTCAAAATAAAATTATTGGTTCGGGCTTTAATGCGCCTATTACGCTAAATGATCCTACCGCACATGCTGAGGTTCAAGCACTGCGCGATGCCTGTCAAAATATACAAAACTATCGTTTACCTGATGATGCGGTCATGTATGTGACACTTGAGCCTTGTACTATGTGCGTGGGCGCTTTGGTGCATGCACGCGTTTCAAAAGTGGTATTTGGTGCGACAGAACCGAAAGCGGGCTCTCTTATAAGTGCACGTAAATTATTTGAAACGGGTTATTATAATCATCAGTTCTTGGTTGAGTCAGGTTGTTTACATGAGCAATGCTCACAGCAGCTCAGTCACTTTTTTAAAATGCGCCGCGAACAAAAGCGACTATCCCGTCTACAAGAAAAGGGATGAATGAATTCGTAAAATAATAATTTCATGTAAAATGAAATGACAATAATTATTGTCAAATAAGGCGCTGGAACAACCATGAATAATATTCAGATTAAAAAAGAATTTAATGCACCCGTAGAGCAGGTGTTTGATCTACTTTCTAAACACTCAACGTATAACGTCGCTTTTGCACCAGTTCAAGTGGTGCGAGTGAAAGATTCAGCAGATCCAGAACGTCCGGATGGACTTGGTTCTGTACGCCGTATGGGGTTTGGGCCAATTAAACCGTTGCAAGAGCAAATTACATTAATGAATGTGAATGAGCGCATTGAATACAAGATTATTAAAAATCCACTCATTAAACATCATTTGGGTATTATTGAGTTTGAGCCGATTGATTCGAATAAAACGTTAGTGACCTATACGATTGAATTACAGGCACGTGCACCTTTTGTAAGTAAATTAATCCTTGCACAGCTTAAATCTGCGATTAAACTAGGTTTTTCAAAACTCGCTAAATCTGTATAACAAACTTTGGGTAAGCAATGACAGTTCAAATAATCACAATTGATGGTCCAAGTGGTTCGGGTAAGGGCACACTGGCTGCAAAAATAGCAGCTCATTATCAATTTCATTTACTTGATTCGGGAGCGTTATATCGCTTGTTGGGCCTGTCATTGCATCAACAGGATTTGTTAGATGCTTTGTCAAGCGAACTGAGTCAATGTGTCGAAATTGCTAAACATTTAGACATACAATTTTTAAGCTCTGCACAAGGCACACAAGTCTTGCTTAATGGTGAAGATGTTAGTCAAACCATTCGAACTGAACGGGTTGGTGAGTTTGCATCAAAAGTTGCAACAATTCCTGAGCTTAGAGCTGCACTGGTCGATCGCCAGCATGCTTTTGCACAAGCACCAGGATTGGTTGCAGATGGCCGAGACATGGCCACATCCATCTTTCCAGAGGCTCAAGCCAAGATTTATTTAACCGCTTCAGCCCAATCTCGTGCTGAACGCAGAGTAAAGCAGTTGCAGGGTATGGGGCTGGATGCTAAAATAAACGATATTTTAGCTAATATTGAGGCGCGTGATAAACGTGACATGGAGCGCGAAGTTGCTCCACTCAGACCAGCAGCTGATGCCTACATCATTGATAGTTCTGAATTGAACATTGATGAGGTATTTCAGCTTATGACGGCTTATATCGATAAGCAATTAGCAAACTAACGAATTTTTATATTCAGCAGAAGCATAGCTTGATCAGTTCAAAATGGACTATGTAGACGCTTAACTAAACCGGCCTTGTCTGATCCAAGACCGCTGACTTTATCAGGTATATCATGACCGAATCTTTTGCAGCCCTCTTTGAAGAAAGCGAATTAAACCTCAACGTTGAAAAGGGTGCTGTCATCCAAGGCGTTGTAGTAAACATCGATTCTGATTGGGTAACAGTTGACACTGGCCTTAAATCAGAAGGTATTGTTGACCGCGCTGAATTCTTAAATGAACAACGCGAACTTGAAGTTCAAGTTGGCGACACTGTTGATGTTGTTGTTGAAGCGCTTGACAACGGCATGGGTCAAACAGTTTTATCACGTGAAAAAGCGAAACGTGCTGAAACTTGGACTAAACTTGAAAAAATCTTTGAAGACGGCGAAATCGTTACTGGTGTTATCTCTGGTAAAGTTAAAGGCGGTTTCACTGTTGACATCGGTCCAGTTCGTGCGTTCCTTCCAGGTTCTTTAGTTGATACTCGTCCTATTCGTGATACTACTCACTTAGAAGGCAAAGAGTTAGAATTTAAAGTAATCAAACTTGATGCTAAACGTAACAACGTTGTTGTATCTCGTCGTGCTGTTATGGAAGCTGAATCTTCAGCTGACCGTGAAGCTCTTCTTGCTCAGCTTGAAGAAGGTCAAACAGTTACTGGTACTATCAAAAATCTTACTGACTACGGCGCATTCGTTGACCTTGGCGGTATTGATGGTCTTCTTCACATCACTGACATGGCTTGGAAGCGTATCAAGCATCCATCAGAAGTTGTTGAAGTTGGTCAAGAAGTTACTGTTAAAGTACTTAAGTTTGACAAAGAACGTAACCGCGTATCTTTAGGTCTTAAGCAATTAGGCGAAGATCCATGGTTAGCGATCATGAACCGTTACCCTAAAGGTTCAATCGTTAAAGCTCGCGTAACTAACTTAACTGACTACGGCTGTTTTGCAGAAATCGCTGAAGGCGTTGAAGGTTTAGTACACGTTTCTGAAATGGACCACACTAACAAAAACATCCACCCATCTAAAGTTGTTCAGATTGGTGACGAAGTTGATGTTATGGTTCTTGAAGTTGACGAAGAGCGTCGTCGTATTTCTCTTGGTATCAAACAAACTCGTGCTAACCCATGGGAAGAGTTTGCTAAGAACCACGACAAAGGTGAAAAAGTTTCAGGTACTATCAAGTCAATTACTGACTTCGGTATCTTCATCGGTTTACCAGGTGGTATCGATGGTCTAGTTCACTTGTCTGATATTTCTTGGAACGAACAAGGCGAAGAAGCTATCCGTCGTTACAAGAAAGGTGACACAGTTGAAGCGGTTATCTTGTCTGTAGACGCTGAAGGCAACCGTATCAGCCTTGGCATCAAGCAAATGAACAGCGATCCGTTCAACGATTTCTTAGCTGCTAACGAACGCGGTGCGCTTGTAAAAGGTACTGTAACTGCTGTTGACGCTCGTGGCGCAACACTTAAGTTAGCTGACGAAGTTGAAGCGACTCTTAAAGCATCTGAAATCAACCGCGACCGCGTTGAAGATGCAACTAAGTTCCTTGAAGTTGGTCAAGAAGTTGAAGCGAAAATCATCAACGTAGATCGTAAATCTCGCTCTATCAACTTGTCTATCAAAGCGAAAGACGAAGCTGAAGAGAAAGAAGCAGTTGCTAACTTGAAGACAGCAACTACTGGTCAAGACAATGGTCCTAAGACTATTGGTGATTTGATCAAAGCTCAAATGGGCAACTAAGTAGATGTTTGAATTGTATTGTTAATGTAAGTTAACTAATACTTTTTACACAAATACAATAAACGGTAGCGTAGTATTCACTTATTACGCTACCGTTTTGTATTTAAACAGGTTATTATCAATCTATCTACAAGGTAGCTTGATAATTAAAGAGGTCGCAGATGACTACTGAAGCACTTAATAAGTCTGACTTAATAGAGCGTATTTCTCTTAAAAACCCGCACTTAGCAGAGCCATTAGTGGAAGAAGCTGTTAAGATTATGATTGATCAAATGATTGCATCTTTGTCTTCTGATAATCGTATTGAAATTCGTGGTTTTGGTAGTTTTGCACTCCATCACCGTGAACCTCGAGTTGGGCGTAATCCTAAAACGGGTAAGTCGGTAGAAGTGGCTGCTAAAGCTGTTCCACATTTCAAACCAGGTAAAGCATTACGTGATGCAGTAAACGAGACTGCAGGCGAATAAAATTTATTGGGGTGCTTATGCGTTACGTATTATTCGCATTATTAATTGTACTGTTTGGCTACTGCCTAGCTTTGGTACTACAAAACGGAACTGAGCTAACCGTTGATCTGTTGTTTATACAGGTTCCAGCAATGCGTTTAGGTCTATTGTTATTATTAACAATGGCTTTAGGAATTGTGTTGGGTTTGTTAATTGGTGTTCAGGTATTTCGTGTATTCCAGAAAGGTTGGGAAATTAAGCGACTACGTAAAGACATTGATCACCTTCGTAAAGAGCAGATTCAATCTGCTCAGCTGGCTGCTGCTGAAGCTGCAGCACATACAAGACATGAGAAAACGGTGTTAGACATCAATCCTAATGATCGTCCATCTACACCGCTTTAAGCCACAATATCAAGTAAGGTTTTTATCTTACCAAGTATTGAAGCAAGTTTGATTTAAACGCCTTTGGATATATAGCCAAAGGCGTTTTTTATTGTGTTATAAAATATTGATAACTATATAAAAAGTATATGAATAAAGAACTTAGTTTGAATTTTAAATGGTTTTTAGAAAAATAGTCTTGGTCGTTTTAGGCTTAATCCGTATAATGCCATAATTTTGTGAGTTTGAAGGGTCTCCCCATGAGTATTATTGTTGCCTTAGATGCAAAAAGTCATTATGACGCAATGACGATTGCTGGGCAATTAGACCCTCAATTATGCCGTGTAAAAGTCGGTAAAGAATTATTTACCCATGAAGGCTCATCTATTGTTAAAGCTTTACATGGTGAAGGCTTTGAAGTCTTTTTAGATCTAAAATTTCACGATATTCCAAATACGACTGCGCAAGCGGTATGTGCTGCTGCAGATATGGGGGTTTGGATGGTAAATGTCCATGCTTCAGGTGGCCGTAAAATGATGGAAACCTGCGTTGAGCGCTTAAAGGCGGGTAACTATAACACTCAGCTGATTGCGGTAACGGTGTTAACCTCGATGGGCCGTGAAGATTTAGCCGATATTGGTCTGGATATTGAACCATTTGAACAAGTCAAACGTTTAGCAAAACTGACTAAAGACAGTGGTTTAGATGGTGTAGTATGTTCAGCGCAAGAAGCAAAAATGCTGCGTGAGACTTTAGGTTCTGAGTTTGCATTGGTGACACCGGGCATCCGCCCTGAGGGTTCAAGTGCGGATGACCAAAAGCGTATCGTAACGCCAAAACAAGCAATGTTAGACGGTGCAACACATCTAGTGATTGGTCGACCAATTACGCAGTCTGCAAACCCGTGTCAGATGCTCAAAGATATTTTAGCGACGCTTTAAGCGACTAGAAATCTAAAAAGCCTTTCATTCGAAAGGCTTTTTTTATGGATTAAATTTTAAAAATAATTGTTGGTGAGCGAAGTGGCAATAGCAAAATAAAAAGACAGCACTGAATAGAGCGCTATGCTTTACAGAGCAGCCAAGACACTGACGATAATTGGCGCCAAAACTGACAGGATGAAACCACTCACCATAGCATGTGGAATAAAGTCATTCCCACAGGCTTGTTTGACCATCGGTAGGGTAACATCCATTGCTGTAGCTCCTGCGGATGAAATCGCAGAGCGGGGGTAACGCCAGCCAATGATATACATGAACACAATCGCAAAGATTTCTCTGAACAAATCGTTCATCAGTGCAATACTGCCTAAATGTGCATTCTTTAACTCCGTGACCACAATGCCAGTCATGGAGTAGAAACCATAACCTTGAGACAACATAATCAAGTCTTTTAGTTGAATGCTCGGCACAAAATAGGCCGTTACAAACGCCCCGATAATTGAACCTAAAATACAACCAAGGGGAACGAGCAGTATTTGCCAGTTCAACCATGAACGATCTAGTGGCGAATAGGCTAAATCAAGCCCGATCAAAAACATGAAAACCAGTAACAAGTTCCATGTACTGATATGAAGGGTATAGCCGAAACCTGATGATAGCTCTGCCAAGCCATAACCCAAGGCCAGTGCGATAAATGCATAACTGATATTGATTAATGACTTGCTCACAAGTCTCATGGACACTTTGCCATGACTCGGTTGGTAGCCCAAAAGTTTAAATAATATATAACAACAGACAAAAGCACCGATACTGGTCATAACTGCTAAAAGAGCTGCATGATTGAGTATCTGCCAAGGTTGGGCAATGTTATGTAAAGTCGTTGAAAACTCAATCGCAATTGCGATTAAGAGAATATAAGTAAAATAGGGCAGGATTTGAAAGGCAAGTCGTTCAAGCCATTTGGGTAAACGACGAGCCAAAACAAATCCAAGTGCTAAACAAATAAGAAGCTGAAAAATCAACCAAAACGATTGCATGTCAAATAAAGTGTGAAAAAATACTAACTTATTATGACCGCGATCTTAATTTATTGCTTGACTATCTTGCTTAGAATTTAAAAAACGATAGTCTGCTGGATTGGCTTTTCGTGTTTTTAGCCAATACTTCCATGTATAGCTGGGCCATAAAGAGAAATTTTTCCCGTCCGCTTGTTGATACCAGCTGACACAGCCAGATTGCCAAATGGTATCTGTAAATTGACTTTGTAAATGGTGATTAAATTGGTCTTGAATATCTGCTTTCACAACGATTGCTTGAGATTGGATTTTTTGTGCCATCTCGATGAGCTGTAGAATGTAATTTACTTGTGACTCAATCATAAAAATAACTGAGTTATGACCTAAGACTGTATTGGGCCCTAAAAGCTGAAATAAGTTTGGGAAACCTTTGGTGCTAATTCCATAGTAACTTTCGGCCCCATCTTGCCATGCGTCTGTAAGCTCAATATGATTCAGCCCTGTGCAGCTAAAGGATTTAAGATAAATACGAGGGTCAGTCACAAAACCTGTACCATAGATGAGGCAGTCAATTGCACGCTTTTTTCCATCTTTGGTGATGATACTGTCCTCAGTTAATTCCAAAATATCATTGGTAACCAACTCCACATTTTTACGGTTGAAGCTTGGATAATATTTGTTGGAGACCAGGATGCGTTTACAACCCATAATATAGTTGGGAATTAACTTATCTGCGGTTTCAGGATCTTTGACTTGATGGTGAATATACGTTTCTGCTAGTTTTTGTGCATATTTCATGACCTGTGGTTTCATAATGGGAACTACACGAGATTCATTTGTCCAATACAGACGAGCTCGATGAATTTTTCGAAACCAATCAAATCGATTAAACAGTGTTTTCTCAATGGGTAAATAACGACGTTCATCCCGAGGAATAACCCATGCT
The DNA here is from genome assembly GCF_036666595.1 of Acinetobacter sp. GTDB lineage: Bacteria > Pseudomonadota > Gammaproteobacteria > Pseudomonadales > Moraxellaceae > Acinetobacter. The sequence continues at coordinate 106,821 of NZ_JAVWVO010000006.1, forward strand.
GCTGTCCTTTGTAGTACGTAAAGTTGTTTCACTTTTTCTGCAATTTCAGGAATATATTGAATCGCGCTTCCCCCAGTGCCAATAGAGGCAACATTTTTATTGCAGAGGTCATAGTTATGATCCCACTGTGATGAATGGAAAACTTTGCCCTTAAACTTCTTGATGCCCGCAATATGTGGAATTTGTGGTACATGCAGTGGACCAGATGCGAAAATGACAAATTGAGCGGTCAGAGTTTCATTTTGATTAAGGGTGAGTTGCCATAAACACTGATTATCTAAGTAATGTGCAGCACTGACTTCGGTGTGAAAGCGGATATAAGGCTGCAATTGATGCTCAGCGGTAAGTGTTTGCATGTATTGATAAATTTCAGGTGCTTCAGCATAACGTTTAGACCAGTCGGTCTTGGGTGAAAAAGACAAGGAGTAGAGATGTGACTGTACATCACAAGCAGCGCCCGGATATTGGTTTTCACGCCATGTGCCCCCTATTTCACTGGCTTTTTCCAAAATTACAAAATCACGAATATTGTTTTGCAAAAGGCGAATAGCCATCGCTAAACCACCAAAGCCTGCACCAATAATGGCGATTTTTACCTGAGGGGTTGTTGAATTTGCTGCCTGCATTTGTTTTTTCCTTTTTGTTTTACTTTATTGTAGAGCAACTATCCAGAAGGTCTATGATAGCCCTGACAAGAAAATTGATAGATTCGGCAATTGTTGTACGCTAGGTGGCTGTAGTAAAACATAGGCCAATATTTTGCTTTTAATTGATTATGAAACGTTCTGTACTTGGCTTGATGTATTTGATTCAAGGAATGCGTAAAGCAGGAGTCGCAGTCGATCAAAAGTTACAAAGCATTGGCTTACGTGTGGAGTCGCTTGATCCGAATGCGATCATCCATCCTGCTCTAGAGTGGGATATTTTGAAAATCATTGCAGAGGATATTGAGCCTGAGCAAGGCTTGTTCATTGGTCAGCATTATGTCTTGGCAGGATATGGCCCCTTACTGATGTTGTTGATGACCAGTCCAACGACACACACCGCGTTAGAACAAGGTATTCGCTATCAAAGTTTGACGCATTTGAGTGGCTTATTGGGTTTGAAAAAACAAAATGATCAAGTCGCACTGTGTTATCTACCGCGAGACTTGCAAACACCTGTGGGACAGTTGCGTGCACATTCTGAGATAGCGGGAACCTATAAGTTTTTACAAGATATTTATAAGATGATTGGGCTGGAAATGCCTGAGATTCGAATTACTTTACCTGTTGCACGACCTGAAGGTACGAAAAAACTGGCGCTCTATCAGCAGGTCTATGGCCAGCAAGTCAGTTTTGGTACGCAACAAGCTGAATTTTGGTTTGATGAATGGGTTTTAAATGTGCCGATTCCTTCAGCAGATTTGATGACATTTAACGTTTATGCGGGCAAATGTCAGGCGGAATTACAACGTTTGGAAGAAACGGCAGAACAGCCGAGTCTGATTCAACGGGTACAGGATTATTTGGAGTTGCAACGTGGTTTACTGCCGACCATGGCTGAAACCGCGCAAGCGTTGAATTTGCCAGAGCGAACCTTAAGACACCAGTTGCAACAGTTAAATAGCAGTTATAAAAAAATTCGTGAGCAATTAATGAAAGACCGTGCACTTCATTTGATGGAATATCAGGAATATTCCATTGAAATGATTGCAGAGTTATTGGGTTACTCGGAGCCTGCAGCTTTTAATCATGCGTTTAAACGGTGGTTTGGTTACAGTCCACGACAATATGGGAAATAGCCTAAGCATAATTATGCCAAAGTGTTATATATTAACTTTTCCACTCCGCTATAATTGATATAGCCTAAAAACAGTATTAAATGATATGTCAGATTTTAATTCACCTACCGCATTCAGTCCCTTATCTCCTGCAGAGCGTTATGCGCAAGCCTTAGCATCCGGGCAGTTTATGTCTGATGAGGCACAAGCTCAGGCCGTTCATGAGCTGGATCGCGTTTGGCATGAATTAATTCAACGTTTTAAGGCATCTAAAAAAGCATTCCGTCGTTTCCGCCGTCAAACTTCTCCCCGTGGTGTGTATATGTGGGGTGGTGTAGGCCGTGGTAAAACATGGTTGATGGATCAGTTTTATGACTCAATTCCATTTCGTCGTAAAACACGGATGCACTTTCACCATTTTATGCAACATGTACATCGTGAGCTCAACAAGCTTTCAGGTCAGCGTAACCCTTTAGATGCGGTTGCGGATCAAATTTATAAAGAAGCAGTGGTCATTTGTTTCGACGAGTTCTTCGTCTCGAATGTGACGGATGCCATGATTCTCAGTGATTTGTTCCAAAAGCTTTTTGCACGTGGTATTACCTTGGTGGCGACCTCAAACATTGCGCCAGATGGTTTATATAAAAACGGCATTCACCGTGATCGTTTCATTCCAACCATTGAAATGGTGAAACAGCAGTGTGTGATTTTAAATGTAGATGCAGGCGTGGACTATCGTTTGCGTGTTTTAAAGCAAGCGCAACTCTTTAAATCTCCTTTAACACATGAGCACCAACGCTGGATCGCACAGCGTTTTAGCGCATTGACCCAAACCCAAACCATTTCAGATGAGCCGATTATTATTAATAATCGTATTGTAGAAACGATCGGACATACCGAAGATGTCTTATGGTGTGAATATTCAGAGTTGTGTTTAAAACCACGTAGTCCTGCTGATTTTATCGAAATTGCGAATATTTATAATACTGTGTTGGTGAGTAATGTTCCGCATTTGACTGATTATCTTTCTGAAGGGACACGTCGTTTTATTTATTTGGTTGATGAGTTTTATGACCGTGGGGTAAAACTGATTTTAACCTCAGAAGATACAATTATTGATTTGTACTCTGGTGATAAATTAGCCTTTGAAATTGAACGCACGCGTTCACGTTTATTGGAAATGCAATCAGATGATTACTTGAATGAAGCGCATCGACAAATACAAGCTGAGGCAAGTAAACAACAAGAAGAAATTTAAAAATATAAGCACCCAAAAGGGTGCTTTTTTTATGTGCATTTTCATCGATTAATTTATCGACTTTTTTGAATAATCATGGCTTAATCAGGATTGAAAATAGGGAGAACATTGGTTTTAAGTGTAAAAAATATACAAAACTGCACTTAAGTCTAATTTCGGCATTTCAAAAACTTAATAAACTACTAAAGAGCATTTTGTAAATTGATAATGCTTGTGCCTTGAGCAGTATTTTATTTGGTAGTTTGTATACTTTATTAAATAAAAAATGATCACTATTTCGCACGGTGATATTACTATTCAGCCAAGTTTAAATCGGTATACTAGAATCTCTTGTATAAAAAGTAGCAATATCAGGAAAGACAATGACTGCACGTATTCAAAAAGGCAAGTTAGCGATTGCTAAAGAACTTTACGATTTCATCGAAAATGAAGCACTTCCAGGTTCAGGTTTGGACAGTGAAACTTACTGGAAAAACTTTGAACAAGTCGTTGTCGATCTTAGCCCAAAGAACAAAGCACTATTGGCTAAGCGTGACGACATTCAAGCGAAGATCGATGAATGGCACCGCAACAACAAATTTGAACTTGGAGCTTACAAAGCTTTCCTTACTGAAATTGGCTACTTAGTACCAGAAGTAGAAGATTTCCAAATCAGCACAGAAAATGTAGATGAAGAAATCGCATTATTGGCTGGTGCGCAATTGGTGGTACCTGTGCGTAATGCACGTTACTGCTTAAATGCTGCAAACGCACGTTGGGGCTCTTTATATGACGCACTTTACGGTTTTGACGTGATCCCTGAAGACGGTGGCGCGGAAAAAGGTAAAGGCTATAACCCTGTACGTGGTGACAAAGTTATTGCATTTGCTAAAAACTTCTTAAATGAAACCTTCCCATTAGCAAATGGTTCGCATGCTGATGCGACAAAATATGCAGTTGAAAGCAAAAAGTTAGTTGTGACGTTAAAAGACGGTTCAACATCGACTTTGGCTAAAGAAGCACAATTTGTGGGTTTCAATGGCGAAGAATCTGCACCAACAGAAATCGTACTTTTAAACAATGGCTTACACGTTGTGATTGAAGTTGATGCAAACAGCCCAATTGGTAAAACAGATGCGGCTGGCGTAAAAGATTTAGTACTTGAGTCTGCTTTAACCACAATTCAAGACTTAGAAGATTCGATCGCTGCTGTAGATGCAGAAGAGAAAGTTGAAGGCTACCGTAACTGGTTAGGTTTGATGAAAGGTACACTTTCAGAGTCTATCGAGAAAAATGGTAAAACCGTTACGCGTACTTTGAATAAAGACCGTACGCACAAAAATTTGATTGGTGGTGAAACGAAACTTCATGGCCGTTCATTGATGCTTCTTCGTAACGTGGGTCACCTCATGACCAACCCTGCGATCCTTGTAGATGGCGCTGAAATCTACGAAGGGATTATGGATGCATTAATCACTCCACTATTGTCTTTCGCAGACATTAAAGGTGAAAACGAAAACAAGAACTCTCGTAAAGGTTCAATGTACATCGTAAAACCAAAAATGCATGGTCCTGAAGAAGTTGCTTTTGCTGTTGAGTTGTTTGAGCGTTCAGAACAAGCGCTTGGCTTGCCTGCAAAAACTTTAAAAATCGGTATTATGGATGAAGAACGTCGTACATCTGTAAACTTGAAAAACTGTATTGCGCAAGCAAAAGACCGTACGATCTTTATTAACACAGGTTTCATGGACCGTACAGGTGATGAAATCCATACCTTTATGGAAGCAGGTCCATTTGTTCGTAAGGGTGAAGTGAAATCACAAATTTGGTTCCCTGCATATGAAAACCGTAATGTAATGATCGGTCTTCAAGCGGGATTACGTGGTAAAGCGCAAATTGGTAAAGGCATGTGGCCAAAACCAGACATGCTTTTAGACATGTACAACACTAAGATTGAACATCCAGAAGCGGGCGCAAGCTGTGCATGGGTTCCATCTCCATCTGGTGCTGTCATTCACGCGATTCACTACCACCAGTGCAATGTGTCTGAGCGTCAAAAAGAATTATTGAATACAGAGCCTTTATCATTAGATGATTTGTTAACACCGCCTTTGGCGACAGACACAAACTGGACTGACGAAGAGAAAACCAAAGAGCTTGAAAATAACCTTCAAGGGATCTTGGGATATGTTGTGCGTTGGGTTGACTTGGGTGTAGGTTGTTCGAAAGTTCCAGATATCAACAACGTTGGTTTAATGGAAGACCGTGCAACTTTACGTATTTCATCTCAACACGTTGCAAACTGGTTGCGTCATGGCATCGTATCTGCAGCGCAAGTTGAAGAAGTGATGCAGCGTATGGCGAAAATCGTTGATGAGCAAAATGCAAACGATCCGCTTTACACACCTATGGCGCCTAGCTTCGATGGTTATGCATACAAAGCAGCGTATGACCTAGTGTTTAAAGGTGGTGAGCAGCCATCAGGTTATACAGAACCACTTCTGCATGCTGCACGTTTGAAGTTAAAAGGTTATACAGGTGACTAATCTGTAAAGCTAAAAAAGCCTCTTCGGAGGCTTTTTTATTGGATGAAATAAGTCGTACTGCGTTTATATAAGAAATGAATAAGACTGATTTAATTTCGGGTAATAGCGCCCTATAGATTAGCACTTGCTTAGAGCTATGAATGGGTTTAAGCGTAGTGTGAAATAAGTATCTCGACTAGACGCTGCGGATAAAAGCCTTATACAATTCACTATATAAAGCTCGTCATACTATTGTTAACCATCAAGTTGGATGAAAATCCATGTGCGCTAATTTTAAACCTCTAACCCTTGCTCAAGTACAACAGTTTGGTCTACCTGAAATTCCTTTTGATTATGTTGAAGAGGTCTATCCCGGTTATGAGCTGCCTTTATTGTTCAAATCAAATTTAGGTTTTGAGTGGCGTAAGGTGCATTTTGGTTTAATACCGAAATGGGCTGAAGATAAGAGTATTGCAAGCAAAACTTATAATGCTCGAAGCGAGACACTTCTGCAAAAGGCCAGTTTTATTGAAGCCACTTCAAAATATCAGTTTGGGGTGATTCCCGTTTTTGAATTTTATGAGTCAAAATATATAGAGCAAAAGCCGCAGAGATGGGGTGTCAGACGATAGGATGGGCAGGTTATTTTTGTTGCTGCACTATATGAAATCTGTCGTATAGCAGGCGAGGTAGTACGTTCAGCAACCATGCTTACGATGGATGCCATAGACCATCCAATGATGCGGGAGTTTCATGAGCCGGGGGATGTGAAGCGCTCAGTGATCGTGATTCCACATGAACGTTTAGAGGAGTGGCTCAGCTGGAAATCACCAAATATTCAATCCTTTGTACAAGGCTTTCCTATTGAAGAGTTTGAGTGTTCACATGTGCCGAAAATAAAAGTCGAAAAAGAGAGTCCCCAACTCAACTTTTTCGACTTTTAAGCGGTTTAGCGAGCTAAATTTTTAAACACGTGTTTTAAGCTTTCCATCATTTTTTCAATTTGCAAAGGTGTTAAGCCTTCAAATGATTGCTCAAGTACAACACTGGTGAGATCATTGATCTTATTGGTCATTTCAACACCTTTTTCGGTGAGAAGGACACGGGTAATACGGGCATCGTCTTCACAAGAATAAGTTTCAACCAATCCTTCATCTTTTAAACGATAGACAATTTTGGTGGTTGTCGACATTTTAGAGACCACCATGTCAGATAAATCAGAAACACTGGCATGTGGCTTTGAGTCTAGAGCCAGTAAAATACGACGACGTGAGTTATCTAAACCATACTTTTTTAAAGCGTGATCGACATTGAGTACATACTGTGCATGTACTTGCGTTACCCAGTAAAATGGAAAACTTTCTAAAGAAAAATCTTCAGAACCTGGTAGGAACTTACTGTACTTTTTGGTCATGTGACGGATTCCCCGTGAATCGTATTTTTATTTTATAGATCATTTGAACACATTTTATGTGAACACTCATATACTTATCAATACAAAATTACTGGATTTATCACCATAAACGAAATCTGTTAATGGGTAACCTTTACCAGTGATCAAGAAAAGTTAAGCGTGGCTGTTTAGAAGAGACAGGGTATAGCCGTCTTTATCTTGATGGAAGCTCACAATGCTTTGTGCAAATTGTACAACTTCATCTTCGACTTCAGCATTCTGGTGAGAATCCAAAGAGAGTTTAGCCATGGGAACACCGTCCTGTAGAACGATAGGCAAGTGCATATCAAACTTTTGGTTATTATGCGAAACCACAACTTTAACTTGATGCTGATCAAATGAGGAGTCTAAATGCAGATATGCGCCTTCATAGCTAGTATTGGCAAGCATTTTTGACGTCTTATTGAAGGTCAATGCTTTTTCATTGTTCATAGCGATGAATCCTGTCTTCGATTACTTTGATCGGATTGTCAATCCGTGCATCCTTGGTTTGGGTAATTGACCACTTTTACAACAATGCTGGTCGTGTTTCATTTTAGTGAAAAAAATGGATTTGTGAACTAGTGTTTTTAACAAAAAGTGTCATTCGTGGAAATCATAAATGTAGTGAATTGATATTTTTTAACTATTATTAAAATAAATAATTAAATAAAAACAATAATTTGTGTTTTGTTTGAGATGTGTTTAATTAGAAAAACTAAAAAATGACCGCTGCGTCTAATCTTCATATAATGCGATAATTGGCATTAAGTGACAAAATTTCGAACAGAGATTTCGATATTTTTATGTATTTTTTGCATAATAAGTGGTCGAATATTAAAATTTTGTTAAAAACCATAAAAAAATTATTACAACTCAAACATCTCAGGCATAATTATTTCATCTTTAGTTGAACAGGTCACAAATATGGATCCGTCGCCGTGCAGGTCTATGCTTTTAAAACAGAAACATAATTCTGGGGTAATGAAATAATGGAATTTTTATTAGATCCGGGAATATGGGTAAGTTTACTTACGCTTATTATATTAGAAATTGTTTTAGGTATTGATAACCTAGTCTTTATTGCCATTTTGGCTGAAAAACTTCCTCCTGAGCAACGCGATAAAGCGCGTGTCATTGGTCTGTCGCTTGCACTTTTAATGCGCTTGGGCTTGCTGTTTATCATCACTTGGTTAGTCACGTTGACTCGACCGCTGATTACTGTGTTGGATTGGACATTCTCTGGGCGAGATCTGATTCTTTTATTTGGTGGCTTATTCCTAGTCTATAAAGCTGTTACCGAATTGCATGAAAAAATTGAAGGTAAGCCAGAAGTTAAGCTGACCACCAATGTGGTTTATGCAGGTTTCACCGCGGTTGTCGCACAGATTGTAATCCTTGACGCAGTGTTCTCACTGGATTCGGTGATTACAGCGATTGGTATGGTCGATAACATTAATGTGATGATGGTGGCTATGGTGGTTGCCATGGTAGTCATGCTGTTGGCATCGAAACCATTAATGACTTTTGTAAACCGTCATCCGACTGTGGTCATCTTGTGTTTAAGCTTCTTACTGTTGATTGGTATCAGCCTAATTGCGGAAGGTTTCGGCTTCCACATTCCTAAAGGTTATATCTATTCGGGTATTGGTGTTGCCATTGCAATTGAAGCCTTTAACCAGTTTGGTGAGCGTAATGCGGCAAAACATGAAGCGAAAATTCCACTGCGTCATCGTACTGCGGATTCTATTTTAAAACTCATGGGTGGCAAGCTCCAAGCTGAAGATCCTGATCAGCTTCAAGCGCAAGAAACTTTTGCGGATGAGGAGCGTTATATGATTGGCGGTGTACTGACATTGGCTGAACGTTCAGTCGCGTCGATCATGACACCGCGTAGTCAAATTTCGTGGGTCAATCTTGATGATTCACCTGAGAAAATTCGTGAACAGGTATTGTCTGTACCGCACAGTTTATTTCCAGTGTGCCGCGGTAGCTTGGATAAAGTGATCAGTATTGCGCGCGCCAAAGAATTGCTTGATGTCTTAGATGATGAAGAGCAATTGAAAGACTTGATCAAACGTCATCGTCCAATTTACATTTTTGAAAAAATGAAAGTCATTGATGCGATTAATACGTTAAGAACGTCTAAAGGTTCATTGGTTTTGGTGAGCGATGAGTTTGGTAATGTGCAGGGCCTTGTTTCACCGCTTGACGTATTTGAAGCGATTGCTGGTGAATTTCCCGATGCCGATGAGCAACTTGATTTGGTGAAGGTGGATGATCAGACGTGGAAGGCGACAGGCATGCTGGATTTATACCAGCTTGAATTGGAACTTGGCATGATTGATTTGGTTGAAGAGGATGCAGGCTATATCAGTGTTGCTGGTTTAATCCTAGATAAAACCCACGGTGATGTACACGTTGGAACTCAACTGGACTACCGTGGTGTTCACTTTGAAGTACTTGAATTAGATTCAAACCGAATTAAGACAGTAAATATTACTTATCGTACTGCTTAATTATTACAAAAATAGATTGTGAGAAAAATGTCAGCCACGTGCTGGCATTTTTTTTTTGCTTATAAAATAAGCGCTATGCACTTAAATAAAAAGCAGTTATTCTATGCCCGCAATTGGACTGTCGTATTTGGTCCTTGACGCTATCGGTTTGGTGAAGACAGTTTTTTCTATACCGATGCTCATCAAAGCATTGCATTTAGACTATAGCAGTAAAACAAGTGATCAAAATAAGAATGGAAGTGTTTCATGCAACTTATGGAAAAGGTCGTTGATTTTAAAAAGCTTTCAGTAGAGAAAAAACAAGTTCTATTTGAAGAGCTTGAAGCTTTTGATCGACAAATTTTTCCAAATGCAATCCCAGCAGAACTGCATCAATTGATGTATAACCCTGATGTAGTGGCATTACCTATTATTCGTTTTTATTATCGCGGAAAAATAGTTGGGCAAAATATTATTGCCATCTTGAAGCTTAAGACAGCGCATCAACCCTTATATATTCTTAGCTCGCGTGCCGCTTTTTTACCTGACTACCGAAATCAAAACAGAACACTCTTATCCGCAATTCGAGTAACCTTAGGTTATCGTTTAAAATATCCTACGCGTCAGTTATGGTTTGTTTCGAGTTTGATGCAGCCAAAAGTATATCGGCTGTTTGCGTCACGTTCAAAACGCTTTTATCCGCGTGCAGAAGTGCCAATGCCTGAGGATTACTTACAGGTTCTTGATCTAATGCAAAACCGTCATGTGAATGTGCAACAGCGCAGTGATGATGTGTTTGTGCATCCTTGTGTGCTGCCACAGACCACGCCTGAACAGTTGATTCGGCTTCGAAATCGAGCCAGTCGTCATATCAACTTTTATATGCAACATACGCCTGATTATTTTATTGGTATGGGCTTGATGTGTATCTGTAAATTAGATGTGCTGACTCTGCTAGAAGCGGCGATGAACGTGTTTTTAGGGCGAGAAGTTGCCTAAGCAGAAACTCTCGCCATACTTTATTTAGGCTGAGGTACGGATAAGCTGTATATCCGCATATTCATAAATGGTTTCAGCTTTTATTTGATGAATGTAATCCATAAACGCTACATTAAAACTTCCTGTGCTTTGGCTTTGGGTATAAGCAAGTTGCCCCGCAATGGCAAAGTGGACATGCGCAGACAGTGCAGCAATGACAGGATTGGTGACTGCGCTATAGGCTGCAATTAATGCACCAAGGGCACAACCCGTAGCAGTAACTCTAGGTTGTAAATGCGAACCACCATTGACTTGGATTACAGCATCAAGTTGTTTTGAGAGAATATAGTCAGACTCGCCAGAAATGGCAATGACTTCAGCCTGTGCTAAAAGTACTTTTGCTAGATGGTAGACATCGGCACTGCTTGCCGTACTGTCAACGCCTTTGGTTTCGATCTGGTTCCCTGCAAGTGTGCTGATTTCCGATGCATTGCCACGAATAATGGTGGGTTGAAAAGCTAAGAGCTGATCTACCATTTCAGAGCGCCATTTTAAAAATGGTCCATATCCCACAGGGTCTAATACCCACGGTATGTTTTGCTGCTGGGCGGTTTGTGCCGAGATTTGCATGGCTTGCATTTGTTCAGAGGTTGGCGTACCTAGGTTAATACTGAGCGCTGCACTAATACGGGTGAAACTTTCCGCCTCAAAGGGATTATCAATCATGGCAGGTGAGGCGCCCGCAGCCAATAAAACATTGGCTGCATAGTTGGCAGCAACACTGTTGGTGATACATTGCACCAAAGGTTGTTGCGTTTGCAGGGCAGTCCAAGCTTCAGCAACATAGGCCACCAAGACATCGGTTTGGTCTTGAATCGATTGTTTTGTGTTAAGCAAGGACAGGTCTAAAAGCTGGGTCATAGTGGGTGCCCTTATTTGGTGAAATAGTGGTCTTGATGCTTACATTTGCGACAAAATAAAGTCACATATTGGTCGGCATCATAATCTACGGTGAGCTCATTTGAACCGCAGTACATACAGCGTTTTTGCGAATAGAAGCTTAAACGCGGCTCAATTTTTTGCCATGAACGAGAGACAGGCTGGAAGAAAATAGCTTCGTCATAGCCTAAAAAGCGGAAAAATAAGACTTCGCTCATTTTGCTGAATGGTAGGTTATGCGGTCGAGGCAGCGTTGAAGTTTCCCATTTTTCAGCCACACTGCGTTCACGGTATTGTTGTAAAGTTTTTTTCAACAAGTTGGTGTTGATGAAGTTTTCATTTCTGGGTTGTAAGGCTTTACGTTCATATAAATACTCCAATGCAGTTTGGATTAAATAATAAATTTGTCCGACTGCGAGTACATCGAGTAAACGATAACAAAACACTTGGAAACTGTTATTTCCCGCAATTTGAATGCCCCAAGTGCGGCAGTAAAACTGCATAAATTGGATAATTTCCTGATAGAGCAATTGGTACAAGGCATTTTTGACTTCATCTGCGGTCTTAAAAGGCACACCAAGGCTAAGGTTTTCATAAAACCAATAGCGTAACTGCTGCGTAACACTAAATAAGCTGGGTTCAGAATAGCCGTCCAAACGCACATTAATATAATACTGATGGGCTTCACTGGCAAAATCTTTGGCAACGAGGATTTGTTCTTTTACCAGTTGTTTGACGAGACTGTTTTGAAACAGATAATTGGGGGTGATGCTAAAATATTTGATCTGTTCCCAATCAATAAACTCTTGATGCTGGGTATGTTCTTGTGCGTAGTCATCTAACAGGGCCAATAAAAATAATTTATGCATAAAACTGAGCTGGCCCAGTTCAAACTCATAAATGTCTTTTTGATTTTTAGTTTTACGCTGTTCTTGCTGGCGGGTTTCTTTCAATATTTTTTTGCGCTGCGCTAAGCAACTGTCGCAGTGGCAATTTAAATTTGAATTGCTAAAAACACGATGTTGGCAGTGGCTACATTCATGAAAGTTAATTTCTTTGTCGTATTGTTCAGCATCCACCCAAAACATGGCCGCCTGACAAAGTGGACAAGGCGTGCTCTCATCAAGTTGTTTGTGCAAAATTTGAAGCGACATAAGATGAATTTGAGACTCAGGATTTTCTCAAATTATACACGCTAAAATTTCAGAAAGGCGCTGTAAATTGCAGTGTAATTGAACAAGCAGAGGTGCTTTGTAAACGCTAGACGGGTGAAGCAATGCAGTGGTGAATATAGGGCGAAAAAAATACGGCATGCACCGTATTTTTTGTAGAAGTAGAATTTAAACGGGGCAAGGTAGAGAGTCATCTTCCATACCTAATTTTTTAGCTTCAATCATGGCTTGAACTTTTTTGCTTGGCAACTTTTTACTCCCCAGTGTGTCGTAGTGATTTAGAATGCTGCTGACATCGTGTGCTTGTAATGGCATCCCTTCACAGCTCATGAACAGGGCAATGACTTTATGATCAATTTTTGCAGCATGCATTGCTTGCAGCATTTTTATATTTTCGACGCGGACGATATGGTCTTTTAAGTACATCTCACACCTCTATTTGTTTTGCTTAAGTTTTATCATGCGCTATGCATATTTAGATACAAGCAAAAACTGTGCACAAAATGTAGCCGATTTGAAATTAAGTTAGATAGTTGAAAAGAGCTGGCTTTATATCTTATCGATGTCTTTAAGTTTCTCAGCGTTAGAATGGTAGAGAGCTAATGGCACTGTGTAAAGTGTAAAGGCTGGTGCAAATATTGCTAAACAAGCACGGCACGATAAGGGCGTTGACTGTTTCTTATTCACTTGGTGCAATCATATGCGCGGGATAAGACAAATAGAATTGAAAAGCCTATTCAACGTGCCCATATAAATATCATTCAACATACACAGACAGCATGGCAAACTTGTCGTATGATCAAAACATACACAATATAAAGCTGTAGACCAATAGCATTAGGACATGACATGAATATTGCGGCAAATCCAATTATTGAAGCAGATCAAACCGTCTATTTAAAAGACTATCAAAAACCATCTTTTTTAGTAGACAGCATTCACCTCGATATTCAAGTCTATGATGAGCATAGCCAAGTTGATGCTGTACTGGAGCTGACGCGCCAAACTGAGGGTGATTTGGTTTTACTTGGGCGTGATTTAGAGCTGAAAAGTTTAGTGCTAAATGGGCAGCAACTTAGCCAAGAGCAATATGTGCTTGATACTGAGCAGTTGGTGATTCGTAATGCACCAAATCAGATCAAGCTTGAGACATCGGTGATCATTCATCCTGAGTCAAATACACAACTTGAAGGTTTATACCAAGCCGCATCAGATTTGTTTGTTACCCAAAATGAGCCTGAAGGATTCCGTAAAATTACCTTTTACCCAGACCGTCCTGATGTCCTTTCAGTTTTCACCACACGTGTAGAAGCCGATAAAAAATATCCAGTGCTCCTTGCTAACGGTAACTTGATTGAAGCGGGCGAGGCAGGCGAAGGTCGTCACTATACCATTTGGCAAGATCCAACAAAAAAACCAGCGTATTTGTTTGCCTGTGTGATTGGTGATTTGGCTGTTTTAAAAGACCGTTATGTGACCTCGGAAGGCCGTGATGTGGCTTTAGAAATTTATGCCGAAGAAAAAGATATTCCGAAATGTCATATTGCAATGGAAGCCTTAAAGCATTCGATGCGTTGGGATGAAGAACACTATGGTCGTCCCTATGACTTAGACAATTATATGATTGTGGCTACCAGCGCTTTCAACATGGGGGCGATGGAAAATAAAGGTCTAAACATTTTTAATACGTCATGTGTTTTGGCGGATGAAGAATACACGACAGATGCCGCGATCATGCGGGTACAGTCGGTGATTGCACACGAATACTTCCATAACTGGACAGGTAACCGCATTACTTGCCGTGACTGGTTCCAATTGTGTTTAAAAGAAGGCTTAACGGTTTTCCGTGATCAATCTTTCTCAGAAGATTTGCAGTCGGCTGCGGTTCAACGTATTGATGACGTTGCGGTACTCAAAGCGCATCAGTTCCCAGAAGATTCAGGCCCATTGTCTCATCCGCCGCGTCCAGACCACTTTGTGGAAATCAATAACTTTTATACTGCAACGGTCTATGAAAAAGGTGCGGAAATTAACCGCATGATGGCAACCTTATTAGGCAAAGAAAAATTCCGTAAAGGAACCGATGAATACTTTGAACGCCATGATGGCCAAGCTGTGACAGTTGAAGACTGGGTAGCCGCTTTAACCGCAGGTTCAGGCGTAGATTTATCCAATTTCTTAACATGGTATAACCAACCAGGCACACCAAAGTTAGAAGCTGAAGGTCACTATGATGCTGCTGCACAAACTTATACCTTAAACTTTAAGCAAAGTTTAAAAGCACATCCTAAATATCCGAATCTAAAAGCTGTTCCAATCCCTGTCGCTTTAGCGCTGTTCGATGCTGCAACAGGTGAGCAATTGGTTTTAAACTCAGACAGTTTATTTGAAAATGCCGTCAAAGACGGTGTATATCTTTTCGATCAAGACCAAGCCAGCATTGTGTTTAGCGGTTTAAGTACGAAACCTGTTGTGTCATTACTGCGTAATTTTTCTGCGCCCGTCAATTTAGAATTTAACTATACCGATGAAGAGTTAGCGTTCCTGATTCAATACGAAACCAATGGTTTTAACCAATGGCAAGCAACGCAAACACTACTTGAGCGTATTTTGCTCAATGGTCATGATGCGCATATTTATATTCAAGCCATTAAAAATACGCTGCCAGATCTTGTTGAACAAGATCCACTATTGGCATCACGTTTATTTGATGTGCCAAGTGAAGGTTATTTGGGTAGTCGCATCGACACTGACTATGAACCAGCCAAGATTCAAGAACAGCGTAATGCTTTGATTGACAAACTTGCACGTGAGCTAGGGGCGTTTTGTAAAGACACTTATTTGGCTTTAGACCCAGATTTGCAAAAAGAGTTCTCACAAGCCATGGGTGTCCGTGCGCTGAAAAACATCATGCTCAGTATGATGGCACGTCAAGGCGATGAAAGTGCTTTTGAGCTGGCATATCAGCAATATGAAGCCACAGGCAATATGTCTGAACGTTTAGGTGCACTACGTGTCTTGGTGTGGAATGATGCACCGCAAGCAGAAGCGGCTTTACGTGATTTTTATCTACGTTTTAAAGATGAGGCTTTGTCATTAGATCAGTGGTTCACACTTCAAGCGGCTCATCCTTGTGCTACGACGGAAACTATTCAATATCTCACTTCACATGTCGATTATGATTTGGGCGTACCGAACCGCATTCGTTCAGTGAGTGGCGGCTTAAATGCAAACCCTGTGAACACATGGAGTTTTGGTGTGGATCATTTCATTGGACTGGCAAAGTATTTAGATGAGAAAAACCCAATTGTTGGCTCTCGTTTACTTCAAGTTTTATCTCGCTGGTATAGCTTGGCAGAGCCACAGCGTAGCGAAGTGAAAGCAAAGCTTGAGGCTTTAAAACCACTAGTGAAATCTAAAAATGTCAGTGAAACTTTAAGCAGTATGTTAAGTATTTAACTGATCTAAGCATAAAAAAAGCCAGTCAGTAGACTGGCTTTTTTTATGCAAACTGAAGAATGACAGCATGAAGAGTGCACATTAATATTTTTATAAATAATGAATATTCATGTGAATAGTGTGAAATAAATCGCATTTTATGGGTATAATGTTATGGCATAACAGATGATTAGCTCAATATTCTGTATTTTTTTCGGCTTATGTATACAGGCTATTGGGCAGATAAACATGTAGAGTGTAAACAGATATGTTAGTTAAAATTGAAGATGGGTTTTATTTAAATACCGTTCATATTATTGCTATTCGTATTGCGAAAAGCGCTGAACTAGGAACATTTCAAGTCAATGTTGAGTATAGTCCGCATAACCATCAGGCTTCGGGTTTATTTCAAAAAACTTTTATGCAACAGTCGGCAGCAGAGCATTATTTGCAAAATTTGCATCAGCAGATTAGTAAAAGCTAATGAAGTGAACGAATTCTGCCAAATAAAAAAGACTGCTTCGGCAGTCTTTTTTATTTAAAATAATACTTAAACTTTTACGATCAGCACAGGTATCGGAGACTGCGTGAGAACATTTTGCGCCACACTGCCTAACATCATCTTTTTAAAGCCTGTACGGCCATGTGAGCCCATCAAAATCAGGTCTGCACCGACTTCATCGGCCACATGAATAATACCTTCAGAAGGAGAGATGCCGCGGATCACTTTGGTAGCTACTTCAATTTCATCACGGTCAAATGACAGCTTAACTTCGGCTAAACGCTCTTGAGCGACTTTTTCAGCATGTAGGAAATAGTCGGTAATGGCTGGTGCAACTTTATAGAAGTCGACTCCGACAAATGGATCGACCGCAATCACGCTCATGAGCGTCACACGACTATTTAAATCTTTGGCCAACTCAAGTGCTTGTTCAACCGCAGCATAAGACATGGGTGATTCATCGACCGCAACTAAAATGTGTTTGTAGCTCATTATCTTCTCCTTAAGGGTGCATCTTTATGCGAATCATTTGCAGTACATGCGAAATCAGCTCACATAAAGACGCGTTATGGTTGATTAAGCTTTAACAATGAGAACTGGGAGCTCAGTAGACTTGAGAACATCTTGAGCAAAGCTGCCTAATAGGAATTTTTGAAAGCCTTTACGACCATGTGAACCCATTACAATCAGGTCATTTTTCAGTGAAGTTGCTGTTTCGACCACAGCATCTTCAGAGACTTCACCTTTAATGATTTTAGATTGTGCTGTTACACCTTGTTCTTGTGCAATTTGAACAGCATCCTGAAGGGCTTTCTCAGCATTGTTATAGGCTTGTATGAAATAGTCTTTCATGATTGGAGAAGTATAGTAAAAATCGGCATCTTTGAGTGGGTCCTCAGCGACTAAGCTAATCAATGTAAGTTGACTGCCAAAAACTTTGGCAATTTCAGCCGCTTGCTTAACCGCAGAAAAAGAAATTTGTGAACCGTCAACAGGGACTAAAATATGTTGGTAAGCCATCAGAGGGACTCCTTTTTGTATAAGATTTAGTTCTTGATTTATTGATAACACACTGCCATTAAATGTTCAATTTTGATCGGGCTAAAAATTGAAAATTCATGAAATTAAAAGAAAATAATGCAAGTAAATGCCGATTTACGTGTCCAAAATCTTGAGTGAAAAACTCAAGTTTCAGATTTAATGCGATATTCTTTAAAAGATGCTTCTGGTGTTTAAGTGAGGCTGAAATGAGGTCTGTTTAATCATGCGATGTGATAGGGATTGTATTAGAATCATTTGAAAAAAGGATGGGGCCGAACAGTATGATTTTTCAACCAATAATAAAAGTGCTTAGTGCTGTTTTCATGATTGTGCTATTGAGCGCCTGTCAAAGTGTAGAAAAGAACACCAAACTGATTGCGGGTACATTTAACACAGCAACTAATATTCAAATGAAAATGCTGGATCGCTTTGCGCCTCCCGATGTCATCGTACACAATAATATTCCATATCAAGCTAGCCCTGAGCTGAATGTTGACATTTATCAACCCAAAAATATTGAACAATTAAACGCAGTGCCCACAGTGGTTTGGATTCATGGCGGCGGATGGGTTTCGGGGTCAAAAGAGCATGCGCGAGGTTATTTCAAACTTTTGGCCAATCAAGGATTTAACGTGGTCTCTGTACAGTATCAGTTTGCACCTGAGGCTATTTATCCCACTCAGTTACAGCAAGTCGATCATGCACTGAATTTCTTACAATTAAATGCTGCTCAGTATCATATTAACCCGAACCAACTGTATCTAGCAGGAGACTCTGCTGGAGCCAATATTGCCAGTCATTATGCTGCGCTTTTGACGAATCCCGCATTTGCTCAAGCATCCAATTTTAAGCCGAGCATTCAGCCGAAACACCTTAAAGGGCTAATTTTGCACTGTGGTATTTATGACTTATATCGCTTTGTGAATACCGCACCCGAGGAACTCAGGCTTATTGAATGGGGTGTCTATAACTTGGTTCAAGCTTATACAGGGGAGCGTAAAGAAGATGCAGCTTTTTTAAAGTCGATTTCAACCATTGAACATATTACGTCACAGTATCCACCTGTCTTTATCAGTGGAGGAAATAAAGACTTTTTAACCAAGAGCCAGTCTTTACCTTTCGTCGAGGTGTTAAAGCAGCATCAGGTTGCAGTCACAGAGGCTTTCTATCCAGACTCTAAGGAGTTTTTGGTGCATGAATATCAGTTTATGATGAGTAAACAAGCCAGCCAGCTCACCTTTGATCGAACTATTGATTTTATAAAACAGACCTCAATGCCGACTAAAACAAAATAAAAAAGTATACAGAAAGACTTGTTTAATTTTTAGTATTTTAATAACATACCGACCGTTCGGTATGTTTGTGATTGAGTTTCTGATGAATCCTATATTAATGGCTTATGCATTGCTGGCGATGGCAATTATTTCTGAAGTGATTGGTTCGACTTTTTTGGTAAAGTCGGAAGGTTTTACCAAGCTATTACCCTCACTAGCGGTAGTGGTTCTATTTTCGTTGGCATTTTATTTATTGTCTCAAGTGATTAAAGTGATTCCATTGGGTATTGCTTATGCGATTTGGGCGGGTGTTGGTATTGTTTTAACCGCTCTGATTGGTTACTTTGTTTTCCGACAGAGTCTAGATTTCGCAGCAATGATCGGTATTGCACTGATTGTTTCTGGTGTGGTCGTGATTAACTTATTTTCAAATTCAACAGGGCATTAAGTTCGATGCAACAAGCAAGTTCACGTAAAAAGGCACCGGAACAGGTTCGCCAAAGTATTCTACAACATGCGATCTGTTTGGCTGCTGAAAAAGGCGTGACTGGGGTTTCTATACAAGCTGTGGCTGATTTGGTTGGTGTGAGTAAGGGCGGTGTTTTTCATCATTTTCCAAACAAAAAAAAGCTACTAGAAGCGATGGTTGTGGAACAGCTTGAACAATTAGATCGTGTTGTTGATGAGTTGATTAGTCGAGACCGTGATCGTTATGGTTGCTTTACCCGAGCCTATATTGAAATTACTTTGGAAAAGCAGGTGCTAGGTTTAGAGCATTCTTGGTCAGCTATTTCGATGATCATGCTGACGGATCGTACCTTTAATGAGTATTGGATTGAGTGGCTTGAGAAACGTTTGGCTCGACATCAGGATACAGACAATGATTTGGAGCTTAAAATTCTGCGTTATGCTGCAGATGGCATTTGGCTCACAGCATTTACCGAGGTGGAAAATCTGTCTGAGACGATGCAGCTTAAGCAAGAATTGATTCAACGAAGTTATCAGCATTAATTTTTCAAGTTAGCAATATTTGAAAATAAAAAAGCACCCATAGAGGGTGCTTTTTTATATGAAGGCTTAAACTTTTTTGGCTTTAAACTTAAATATAAACATAACTGCAAAACCAAAGAGTAGTCCCCAAAAGGCAGAACCAATGCCAAAGAACTGTACCCCAGATGCGCTGAATAAGAATGTCATGAGGGCTGCCTCACGGTCTGATACCGCTTCAAATGCAATCGCGATGTTATGACTAATCGTGCCAAACAAGGCAATACCAGCCAAGGCTGTAATAAAGATTGCAGGGAAAGACAGTAAAAGGCTGGTCAGGGTTGCTGCGAATAGTCCCATTAATATGTAGAAAAAACCACAGCTCATCCCAGCAATATAGCGTTTCGATGGATCAGGGTGAACTTGTTCATCTAAACTGACAGCTGCACTAATTGCGGCGGTATTGACACTATAACAGCCAAAGGGTGCGAGTAAGGCTTGAGCAGTACCTGTCCATCCAATCAGTTGATTGACGTGGGGGTTATAGCCATAGCTTTTAATCATGGCAATACCCGGTAAGTACTGCGATGCCATATTGATTACAAACAAAGGCAGCGCTAAACCTAAAATAGCAGACATGCTGAACTCAGGTGCCATCCAAACAGGTTGCGCTAGGCTCCATGTGATTTGAGGCGTATGGAAGTCTAAGAATAACGGGCAGAGTAATAAGCCTGCAATGACTGTAATGACAATGCAATAACGTGGGGTAAGTCGCTTAGAAACAATATAAGCCACCAGCATGGATAAAATAAAACCCCAATGGTCTTGCATACTGGCGAACAATGAAATACCAAACTTCAACAACACACCTGCCAGCATGGCACTGGTTAGGTTTTGCGGGATATACGTCAGTACTTTTTCAAAGATACCGAAAAAGCCCAAAATGGCGGTAACTAAACCACAGACCAAAAATGCGCCAATTGCTTCATGCAAACTATAACCACTGCCTGTAGCAATAATTAAGGCCAGTGCCGCTGTAGACCATGAGGTCGATACAGGATATTTAAGTTTCCAAGATAAAAGCAGGCCACTCAAACCAATACCCAGACCTAAAGCCCAGAACCATGAGTTGATTTGCGCGGTATTTGCACCTAAGACTTGGGCGGACTGAATGACCAAGACGGAAGAGACACTAATGCCAATGAGGAAGGTAATAAAACCTGCGAATACTGCTGGAACTGAGAAATCTTGAAATAATTTTTGCATGAAGATCAAAACATAATTTGAATGAGTGAAAATTACTATTGTTCAAGGATCATACGCTGGTTCTTGAAAAAGAAAACAGCACATGATGGATTTTTTATCGAAAATAATGAGATTATTCACGAAAATTACAATGTGGAAAGCGCCAGTTTTAAGCCGAAGCCACAAAACAGCAGACCGACGGTCGCCACTGCGACAGCGGCAACTTTGAACTGTCGGTTGAAATAGCTCGCCAGCTTAATACCTGAAAAAATCAGGATACTAAGATAGGCCATACTGATGATTTGCAGAATAATGGAAAGTAAGGCAAAGCTCAGTGCTGGGTAAGCATAATTTGGGTCGACAAACTGCACAAAAAAAGACAGATAAAACAAAATGGCTTTTGGGTTTAAAAGGCTAATGGTCAGTGCTGAACGAAAAGGATGTAAGGTTTGTAATGTGCTCTGGTCTGTACTTGCTGCAAGCTGTTGTGGGCTGGAGTTCCACGTTTTGACTCCTGCAATCAAGAGCTTTATACCCAAGTATGACAGGTACAGTGCACCAACAATTTTTAATAAAATAAACAGCCAAGGAAAAGCATGTAAAAGAGATGCTGCACCCAGCACGGTACATAGAATGAGAATCAAATCACCCGTGAAAACACCCAACGCACCCCAGTAACCCGTCTTAATACCAAATCGTGAGGCGATAGACATCACATAAAGAGAATTTGGACCTGGCAAAATCACAATTAGAATTGTACCGATGATATAAGTACCGATGTCGATAATACCAAACACAACGCATTCTCAATAAAAAAGCCGATGTTGCATGATAACAAAATCGGCTTTTAAAAGAAGAAAAATCAAGTTAAGCTGAAATTTCTTCATCTAAACCAAAAGACTGACGTAACAGTGTGTTCAGTTGTTGACGAGCTTTAATAAATCCATCAATCCCCCCTTGTAGCAGTTGCGTTGCCATGAGGTCATGTTCAATTTGATCTCTAAACTCAGTTTCACTGAGTGAGTTAAGTGGTGCTGTCGCAGGCATAACATCACTTGCAGATAACTGCACTTTGACTTCACGCGTGTCTTGCTCAAGTGCAGCCAATAAATTAGGCGCAACAGTCAGCAGGTCACAGCCAGCTAGCCCCAACACTTGGTCAATACTACGGAAGCTTGCACCCATAATTTCTGTTTTAACCGCATGTGCTTTATAGAACTGGTAAATTTGCTTCACAGAGAGTACGCCAGGGTCTTTTTCAACGGGATAGCTGTCCACGCCTTCGGCCTTTTTGTACCAATCTAAAATACGTCCAACAAAAGGTGAGATTAAAGTGACATTCGCTTCCGCACAAGCATGTGCTTGATGCACACCAAACAAAAGCGTTAAGTTGGTATGGATGCCTTCAGCTTCCAGCACTTTCGCTGCTTGAATGCCTGCCCATGTCGAAGCAATTTTAATTAAAATACGATCTTGATCTACGCCGTAATTTTTATATAGCGCCAACAGCTCTTTTGCTTTTTCGATGGTGGCATTGGTATCATAAGACAGCGCGGCATCCACTTCTGTGGAAACACGACCTTCAATCAACTTGAGAATTTCAACACCAAATTTGACGGTAAGAATGTCGATTGTGCGTTCAATAAGTAAGTCATCTTCAAAGCCTTCAGCTTTGGCTTGAGCGAAAGCGTCTTCAATCAACTCTTTATTTTCAGGTTGACTTGCAGCGGCTGTAATTAGGGATGGATTGGTGGTTGCATCGAGCGGGCGAAATTGGTTAATCGCCGCTAAATCGCTACTGTCGGCAACAATGGTGGTTAAGCTTTTTAATTGGTTTAATGCTGTTTGTGTCATTGATTGTTCGTTCTTAAAGTTATTACCCGTAAATTATTTATAACATAAACTGCTTTTAACCCAAGTAGATTCGGACGTTTTAACAGCAGTTATTATACTTTTTTACGTTGATTTCGGATGTATTGGATTAAAAAACGCGCAGCTGCGCCCAATTCACTTTCGCGACTCCAGACCAAGTCCACAAAATATTCAAACTTCGGTGTGAAATCCAGCAGATCTAATATTTTGAGCTGAGTTTTGAGCTGAGGGTTTTCATTCAACATTTCTAAGGGTAAAACACCCCAACCAAAGTTTTGCATGATTAAGGCGCAAGCTGAGTGATGGTTGTCTGTCCGCCAATACTGTTTGGAATAGAGCAATTCTGGCTTAATGCTTTTATCGCGACTGGCAACCACGATTTGACGGCTATGTTGAATTTGTTCAAAGCTGACTTGTGGAAATTGCGCCAGAATAAAGTCCTTATTCGCGACGGGAACTAAAGTTTCGAGTTTTAATTCTACAAACTGTTCACTGCTTTCCAGTTGCTCACGTTCAAACATCAGCGCCAGTTGTGCTGTGCCGTTGAGTAACATTTTCTGTGCATCTTCTTGAGGTGCAGAAAAAATATTGATTTGTAGACTGGGAAATTCGGCCTCTAATATCGCGATGTAGTCGATCCATTGCATATGCAGCAGTTCAGATACCACTACAATGTTGAGCGAGGACTCCAAACCGTGGCTTAGGGCATAGGCATGTTGCTTCCATTGGTTCATTTCGGTCAGTAGTTGCTCGGTCTTTTCATACAAGGTTAGGGCTTGCGCAGTTGCTGTGGGCTCACGTCCTTCACGTAAGAAGAGTTGTAAGTTTAAGTCTATTTCCAAGTTAGCAATTGACATACTCACGGCCGATGGTACTTTACCCAACTTGCGTGCAGCGGCTGAAAATGAGCCAGACTCAATCACGGTTTTAAAAATAATCAGTTGCTCTTGATTGATATTCATAATTTCCCATCTTTCAATTCTGTTGAAAGAACCTAACTCGATTAATCAATATTATAAAAATAAAATAGCCAACATCCAATCATGAAAGAGTAATTAAAAATGTTGATTTCCAAAAGAAGGATTATTCATGCACTCAGCTATGAAATCATCCTATTGGTGATCATTGCTGTTGCCTTAAGTTTCATATTCCATATGCCTTTAGAAGTCACAGGTGTACTTGGTATCGCCATGGCAGTCACTTCGGTCATATGGAATATGGTGTTTAACCATTTTTTTGAAAAGTTTGAAGCGAAAAGAAAGCTAAAAAGAACCATCGGCGTGCGTGTTCTTCACGCGATTGGTTTTGAAGGTGGTTTGATGCTTGCAACCATCCCAATGGTCGCATATGCAATGCAAATGAGTATTTGGCAAGCCATCGTACTCGACTTCAGTTTAACCATGTGTATTTTGGTTTATACCTTTATCTTCCAGTGGTGTTATGACATGCTGGAGGCGAAATTGGGTATTCAACCTGAAGCACAATATTCAAATTAAAAATTAAGCCACGCAATGTCGTGGCTTTTTAATGTGCAGCGATTCTTATGTGAATTTTCTGACATTGAAAATATAAGGGATCATCAAGACAAAAAGAACCGTGAGGGCATAGTGTAAGCTATTCACTACAGCGCTAATATATGGATGTGCAAAGCTTTTTAGATAGACCATGGTTGCGCCTTTCTTTGTACTGGAATCTGTGTGTGGGATTTCATCACTGATCAAAAACCAGCTTAAACAGAAAAAGAGCAACATAAAAGTAAAAAACAATAAGCCTAGCGGGCTAAACATTGAACGTTGATGTGTATTCAGTTTTGCGTAGTGTTGTTTAATGTGTTGGACTTGTTGTCTATTGAGCTGTAGACGAAAATAATTGATAAAAATAAGGGCAATACAGATGAAAGTACATATAGCAAAAAAGTCATTGAGAAATTTATGTGGACTGGACAAGTTGGATGTGTTGGTACTTGGAAACACGCCTTGAAAGTGAACATCAAAACTGACCACAAGGAGTGCTAGTCCTAAGGGAATGAGGTAAAAATAATAATAGGGAATCGGTGTATTGAGATAAGCCAATAATGGGGATGAATTTCGCATAGTTTTGTATTTGGTTATTTTATGTTTTTATTTATAGATTGAACTGATCATTATGACCAGTTAAAAAGCACCTCAAAAGAGGTGCTTTTTAACTGCGAAGGCGAGATTATTTTTCAATAATTGCCGTTACACCTTGGCCGCCAGCAGCACAAATTGAAACAAGTACGCGACCTGAGCCTTTTTGGTTAATCAACTTCGCAGCAGTAGCAATGATACGGCCACCCGTTGCAGCAAATGGGTGACCTGCTGCAAGTGAAGAACCTTTTACGTTAAGTTTAGTGCGGTCAATTGAACCGAGTGGAGCATCTAAACCTAAACGGTCTTTACAGAATTTTGGATCTTCCCAAGCTTTCAACGTTGAAAGAACTTGCGATGCAAATGCTTCATGAATTTCGTAGTAGTCGAAGTCTTGAAGTTTAATGCCAGCACGCTCAAGCATACGTGGAACTGCATAAGCAGGTGCCATCAATAGGCCTTCTTTTTTCTCAACGAAATCAACAGCAGCTGTCTCTTGGAAGGTTAAGTAAGCAAGCACTTCGTGACCGTTTGCTTTTGCCCATTCCTCAGATGCTAAAAGCACACAAGACGCACCATCCGTAAGTGGGGTTGAGTTACCCGCGGTCATGGTACGCGCATCGCCTTTACCAAAAGCTGGTTTGAGCTTAGCAAGTTTTTCAACAGTAGAGTCAGCACGTAAGTTGTTATCACGCTCTAAACCTAAGAATGGTGTGATCAGGTCATCGAAGAAACCTTCTTCATAAGCCGCAGCCATTTTTTGGTGTGAAGATGCAGCAAGTTCGTCTTGCGCTTCACGTGCAATACCCCATTCAAGCGCAGTAATGGCTTGGTGATCACCCATAGAAAGACCTGTGCGTGGCTCACCATTTTTCGGCGCATCCATCAAGTCTTTTAGGTTGATTTTGGTTAAAGCTTTTAAACGGTCTTTACCTGTTTTTGCAATGTTGAGTTCAAGCAATGCTTTACGTAAACCATCACCAAATGCAATTGGTGCATCAGAAGTCGTATCTACACCACCAGCAACACCCACTTCAATTTGGCCCAGTGCGATTTTGTTGGCAACTAAGAACGCTGCTTGTAAACCCGTACCACATGCTTGCTGAATATCGTAAGCAGGTGTTTCTGGTGCAAGTGCAGTGTTTAGTACACATTCACGGGTCATGTTAAAGTCACGGCTGTGTTTAAGTACCGCACCAGCAACCACTTCACCAAGGCGTTGACCTTGAAGGTTAAAACGTTCAACAAGACCGTTTAGCGCTGCTGTGAACATATCTGTATTAGAAGCGGTGAAATATGCGCCATTTGAGCGAGCGAAAGGTATACGGTTACCACCGATAATAGCTACGCGGCGAACAGTGTTTTGACTCATGGTTTGATCCTGTTGAACAGCAGTTTGAGTTTTTGGTTTTGAAGCATTTGTAGAAGAAGCGGGGCTTTTACTACGAGTTGACGCAGCACGAGTGCGAGTCGGCTTAGTTGAATTATTTACTGATTGGGTTGTTGTGCCAGTACTTTTAGTTCTACGAGATGTACTTTTTGATGTATTTGACACAGTTTCCGTAGCAGAATTTTCCACTGCTGGATTTTCTTGAGTTGTTTTGCTCATAAGGCTTTTCCAAGCATGTTAATCTATTCTTAGGGTGTACATTAGCATATTATAAAAAGGGCTGAATTGACTAGAATGACATTGCAACAGGCTTTCAGGTCAAGACATATCATCTATAACTCAAGTATGATTCTATAGAAACCGATGGAACTATTGAAATATAAGACTCTAGACATCACTTTGAAGTTAAAAGGATATCTTTGAATCCATCAACAATTAATTTGTATGAGAGATAAAAAACATGACTGATCAATACCAAACTTTTGCAAAATCTCCAATTGGTAAATTTGTCATTAAAAATTTGGGTTTACCTGCACCAACTTTTTTAGACCGTTTTGAGTCAGCAACGCCTGTTATTAAAGGTGCTGTTTTACTGGGTGCAGCAACAAACAGTTCATTGTCTGGTGCAATTGCGCAAGTGTTGGCAAATGTTCACGCTAATAGCTATGCAGGTAACAATACACAGTTACAACAAGTTGCGGCTCAAGTGGGCTTAAACTTAAGTGCATTTAATGCAGGCGACAAAGAGTCTAAATTCAAAGTTGTTATTTTTGATGCATCAGGCATTGAGTCATCAGAACAACTCAATGAATTATATAACTTCTTTAATCCTATCGCACGTCAAGTGGCTGATTCTGGTCGTGTGATTGTGATAGGTACGACACCTGAAACTGCGGGTAGCGTGAAAAAAGCGATTGCACAGCGCGCGCTTGAAGGCTTCGTGAAGTCAGTCGGTAAAGAGTTTAAAAAGGGTGTTGCAGCACATTTGATCTATGTGGATGCAGGTGCGGAAGAAAATCTTGAGTCAACTTTACGTTTTGCAGCATCTCCACGTTCTGCTTATGTATCTGGTCAAGTGATTCGCGTATCTAAAGCTGCTGTTGTAGATGTAGACTGGGCTAAACCACTGGCAGGTAAAACTGCTGTAGTAACAGGTGCGAGCCGTGGTATTGGTGAAGCGATTGCGCATGTCTTGGCACGTGATGGCGCGCATGTGATTTGTTTAGACGTACCACAGCAGCAAGCAGATCTTGACCGTGTTGCAGGTGAGATCGGTGGTTCAACACTGGCAATTGATATCACAGCAAACGATGCCGGTGAAAAAATCAAAGCTGCGGCAGCTGCTCAAGGCGGTTTAGACATCATCGTGCATAACGCAGGTATTACTCGTGACAAAACTTTGGCAAATATGAAGCCTGAGCTTTGGGATTTGGTGATTAACATTAACTTGTCTGCGATTGAACGTGTAAATGATTATTTACTTGCGAACGACGGTTTAAATGCCAATGGCCGTATTGTTTGTGTATCATCAATTTCAGGTATTGCAGGCAACTTAGGTCAAACTAACTATGCTGTGTCGAAAGCAGGTGTCATTGGTGTAGTTAAATTTACTGCTCCAACGTTGACGAATGGTATTACCATCAATGCGGTTGCGCCAGGTTTCATTGAAACGCAAATGACTGCTGCGATTCCATTTGCAATCCGCGAAGCGGGCCGCCGTATGAACTCGATGAGCCAAGGTGGTTTACCTGTAGATGTTGCTGAAACCATTGCTTTATTTGCAGCGACAGCATCGACTGGTTTAAACGGCAACGTGGTACGCGTTTGTGGTCAGAGCTTGTTGGGTGCTTAATTTAAAAGCTTGAATTTATCTCTCCTTTAGAGGGGGATAAATTCTTTATATTATAAATGGGATGGCATTTTCCCTCATCCCAACCTTCTCCCTGAGGGAGAAGGAGCTTTCAAAAAATATTGAAATAAAAATTTCTCAAAGGTTCAGTATGAAGACTCGCCATTTTAGTCAACTTCCAAAACCATATATGGCTTATCCAAAAGTCATTCAAGGTTTGATCTTTAAAAAACCAAAAGGTGAAAAAGTCTTACCGCAGGTTGAGTATGTGGTGGATTCTTTTAACGTCGATCAAAAACATTTGAAAGCTTATAACCAAGTGTGTGGCTTTAAAAATAATGGCTATATTCCTGCGATTTATTTGGCTGTACTATCGCAAAGCCTACAAATGCACATGATGGGGCAAGAGCCGTTTCCATTTCCCGTGTTAGGTTTGGTGCATATCCGCAATCAAGTCAAACAAATGCGTAAAGTTGGCGTCAATGAAACCCTCACTTTATCATGTAAATATGGCGCGCTTGAGCCACATGATAAAGGTGTTCAATTTGACTTTATTACCACAGTGAAAGTTGGCAATGAAGTGGTGGTTGAAGCATTAACCACGTATTTAGCACGTCAAAAGACCGATGGTAAAACAGCACCAAAATTAGTTGAAGCAACGACTCCAGATTATCAGCCGAATGCTGTCTGGGAAGTCTCTGAAAACACAGGTCGTCGTTATGCAATGACCTCGGGCGACTTCAACCTCATCCACATTCATGCGGTGACAGCAAAAGCCTTTGGTTTCAAACAGGCCATTGCGCACGGCATGTGGAGTAAGGCGCGAGCGTTGGCTTCGATGGCATTGCCTGATGCTTATGAAGCGGATGTTTGGTTTAAACTGCCGATGTATTTGCCGTCAACAGTCGATTTTATGACCGCGACAGAAGGTGCAAATACAGCTTTCTTAATTCGAAATAGTAAGAATCAAAAACCGCATGTGACGGGACAGGTCAAAGCACTATAATTTTAAAAAGCCCAGTTTAGATTACACTGGGCTTTTTTATGTCCGCTTAAAAATACAAGGATGTGTAAATGAAAATTTTAAAACAATATTTACAAGCGAATCCGAACCATTACCAAGGCTACGTTGACCCACGTTTTCAAAGTGTTGCCCATCTCTTTAGTCGCGTACAAGATGCTCGTTCAGCATATGGTGGTGCAGCCTGTGTTTTATATTTTCAAGGTGAAAAAGTTGTCGATATCTATACGGGTTTGGCAGCGGTAGATTCTCCTTGGCAGGCCAATACGATGTCGGTGTGTTATTCGACGGGCAAAGGCGTGCTCGCAACCTTGGCACATATTTTAGTCAGTCAGAGTGTGCTGAGCTATGACCAACCCATTGCAGATTATTGGCCTGAATTTGCCCAAAATGGCAAAGGGAAGATGACTCTAAGACACGTGCTGAGTCATCAAAGCGGATTATTTGATATCCGTAATAACATTGCCGATGCAACAGAGATGTTGGATTGGGCACATATGTTAGACGTATTTGAAAAGGCACAACCACGCTTTGCAATTGGTGAAGATGCTGCTTATCAACCTTTGTCATTTGGTTGGCTAGTCGGTGGTGCTTTGGAAAAAGCAACGGGGAAACCTTTAACTGAACTCTTCCAAACCTATTTAGTTAAGCCACTTGAGCTAGATGGGGCTTACTTTGGTGCACCCAGTGCTGAATTAAAACGTATCGCACGACCTATTACGCGTCCTGTACCTATCCAACCAAATCAAAAAAGTCCAACGAAAGTGCGTAAAGTTTCCTTGCTGGATAAAGCGATGCAGTGGTCAGGGCAAGATCCACAAGACTTTCAGGATGGCATGATTCCCAAAGGCATGAAAAAGGTCAGCTTTTACCATGATGATGCGATTCAGGCGATCATTCCTGCTGCAAATGGTGTATTTACAGCCAATAGTTTAGCCAAAGTGTATGCGATGCTATCTCAAAAAGGGATTTGGGAAGGTCAGCAGCTGATTCGCCCTGATGTGTTTTCTGAATTGAGTCGAGTGCAATATACCTATCGAGATCGGGTGATGCCGATACCTATGCATTGGCGCTTGGGGTATCACCGTATATTAACCTTAGGAAAAACCGCAGAGCAGGGTTTTGGTCATATGGGCTTTAATGGTTCAGGTGCTTGGGGCGATAGTGAGCGAGGCTTAAGTTTTGCCTATACACATAACTTTGCTACAGGTTCTTTGACCGGGGATTATCGACTATGGGCCTTGAGCCAAGAAAGTTTACGCTGCGCAGATGCAGTCTTAAAAGGCAAAAAAGGTTGGTTTTGACAGGCATGAGATATAGTCATCGTCTAAAATATGTTATGTTCGTCGCGGTTTAGGTTTTGAATATTTGTGACATGAAGGCTCCCATTCTTATCCCGCTGGTTGCTACAGGATTACTCTTAGGTTGTTCCGAGGCGAATCAAACGCAACATGATCAGTCTAAACTCCAAATGGCAGAACAAAAGCAGATTATTCCTGCGTGGGTTGGGAGTTATCAGGGGACAACGCCGTGTATGGGGTGTTTGTCCCGTTGTGAAGACTGTCCAGGTATGGCAGTAGCACTAGAGCTGCATGAAAACATGACCTACACCCTAAAACGAGAAAGTTTGAGTGGTCATAATGAAATCGAAACTTTGACTGGACCACTTCGTTTTAATGCTCAAGATCAGCACAAGGTAGAGTTAGTCAACGTGACAACGCGAAACTTACTTTATGTCGATTTAGAAGATCGTGTTTTAGAAATACGTGAAGATGTGACTGGAAAAAAATATCAAATGCAGAGTGATTTTGTTTTGGTGAAACCAGCTTAATTTCCTAAATAGCTGTATTTTAGAAATTCATTTTAATATTTACACCTTTTTACTTTTCCAAAGCTCTCACTTTATTTCAAATCTATAATCTAAATGCATAAATAGCTTGAGATAGAGAGTGGGATAAAAATGGAGCTAATGGTTTTTGAATTATTGATCTAAATCAGCTTTATAGCTTAGAAATGCGAGAACGGAGTGAAGTAATTCATTCACTCTTTGGCAAAAAAACAGTATGCTTAGGCCTATAAAAAGGAGCATACATGTATCAAGTACTTGCACGGAAATATCGTCCTCGTAATTTTAATGAGCTAGTGGGTCAAAACCACGTTTCTCGAGCACTAACCAGTGCTTTAGAGCGCGGGCGTTTGCACCATGCTTATTTATTTACAGGAACGCGTGGGGTCGGAAAAACCACCATTGCCCGTATTTTGGCGAAGTGCTTGAACTGTGAAACAGGGGTGACTTCGACGCCGTGCGAGGTTTGCCCAACCTGTACTGCCGTGAATGAAGGTCGTTTTATTGATTTAATTGAAATCGATGCGGCATCACGGACTAAAGTCGAGGATACGCGAGAGCTTTTAGACAATGTGCCTTATGCACCGACACAAGGTCGTTTTAAGGTCTATTTGATCGATGAAGTACATATGCTGTCTACGCATTCTTTTAATGCTTTACTCAAAACATTGGAAGAACCACCTGAACATGTGAAATTCCTTTTTGCAACGACAGATCCGCAAAAGCTCCCCATTACCGTGATTTCGCGTTGTTTGCAATTTACATTACGCCCTTTGGCTGTAGATGAAATTACCGAGCATCTGGGTAACATTTTAAATAAAGAAAGCATTCAAGCCGAACAAGATGCGATTTGGCAAATTGCAGAGTCTGCCCAAGGCTCATTACGTGATGCACTTTCTTTGACAGACCAAGCGATTGCTTACGGTCAGGGCGCTATCCAGCACCAAGATGTCAAAGAAATGTTGGGTTTAATCGACCGTACCATTATTTATGATCTGATCCTTGCGATACATCAAAACCAAAAACAACGGGTGAGTGAGTTGCTGATGCAATTCCGCCAGCAAGCACTGGATGTATCTTTAGTTTTAGATCAGCTGATTTCGACTTTACATGAATTGGCATTACTACAATATTTGCCAGAACTTAGTCTCAAATATAGTGCTGAAATTAATAAAAAAATCATGCAATTGTCTCAGCAAATTGCTGCGCAAGACTTACAACTTTATTATCAAATTGCATGTAAAGGGCGTGCTGAATTACAGCTAGCAGTCACGCAAGAGCAAGGCTTTGAAATGTCAGTGCTGCGTATGTTAGCGTTCCGTCCATTACAACCGAATGAAGTACTGGTAGCTCAGACGAATAGCGCTGTAGTTAAATCTGTACAACAAACGGCAATACGGAGTGCTGATCCAGAAACGGCTTTGCAGCAAGATGCTCAAGGCACAGACGTTGATGCGGCATTTGAAGATGCTGAAATAACTCAGAATGTAGAACCTGAGTTTAAGCCTGAACTTGATGATGTCGATCTTTCAGAAAGTGCCGAAGATAGTAAACTACCAGTGGATGTATCTCAGCAATCTGATCAAATCGTATTCGATCCTTCAAGCGATGAAGTGTTGTTCGATTTAGATGAAGCAGACGAATTTAATGCGCAAAGCAATGATGATGAACCGAATAGTGATGATTTCTTATTTGATGAAATTGTACCGTTAGACATAGAAAGTCAAAATGAAGCACCTGTTGAACCTGCTGTACAAGCGGAGTCTTTTGATTTAGCAAATGAAGTACTTTCAGTTGCTAATGTTGAGGACTCTCAAGTTGTAGAAAATGAAAGTCAGCAAACTGTTACTGCTATTGTAGAGCCTGCTCAACCTGAACGGGTTTCATCTGCACCAACCGATTTAATGCCACAAGATATTTTGCAGCTACAACCGCAGCAGTTAGTCGGTGAGTGGACGGTAGAGAAGTGGGAATACTGGTTCAGAAGCAGTGGCTTATCACCCGCGGTACAAGAGTTAGCTCAGCAAGGTTTAATGGCTGGGCAAATTAATGCCGAGTCTGTGTTTATGATTCCGCAGCGTTATGAGCAACTCCTCACCCAATTACGTCATGTCTTGGAAGATGCGCTCAAAGCTGAATGGCCTCAGACGCGTTTTGATGTGAAATATGCAGAAGTTGAAACGATTACGCCGTACACTATGCAGGCGCAGCGCAAGCAAAAAGCATTTCAACGTGCACATGAATTACTGCAAAACGAAGATACGGTCAAAGGTCTTGTACAAACTTTTGATGGTGAATTACACAATATCCAACTTAAGTAATGCCATGGCTTAAGTAGTGGCGCAAAGCACTCCGCATTTCAGAGGGAATCGGGGTGCTTTTTCGTGTTTCACGGTCTACAAAGACATGAACAAAATGTCCTTGAGCTGAAGCAGTTTCTTGACCAAATTTGAAAATGGCAAGTTCGTAAGTGAGTGAAGAGTTTCCTATTCTAGAAATAGTCACACCAACATCAATAATCTCAGGATAAGACAACTCATGTAAGAAACTACATGCTGAGTCGACCACTAAACCAATAATAGGTGATTGGTGGATATCAAAATTTGCTTTTTCAATCAGTAAGGCATTTGCGGCAGTATCAAAATAACTATAGTAGGTTACGTTGTTGACATGGCCATAGAGGTCATTGTCCGACCAACGTGTTTGAATCGGTAGAAAATAATGAAATTGGTCACGTGTCTTTGCAGCTTGTCTCATCGTTATTATCCTTAAAATTGTCTTATAAATAGCCTAAGTTAATTATATGGCTTAGCTGTAAATGGCTTGATAAATTTCGCGTGCCTGTTGCCACTCTAGTTCTCTTGGGTTGTTTTGTAGTAGGCGTGTTTGCAACATGGCATCGGTTGCAAGCTGGTCTAGACTGTGTTCAGAAACATTCAATGCCTTGAGTTTTAAGGTTAAACCACTACGGTCCAAATGGTTTTGCATATGATCGACGAAAAGATCAGAAAGACCATCGGTACAGCCTGTACTTTTTGGGTCGAGCCAGCAGATCAGTTCCGCATAATGTTGCTTAGCTTTGGGGAGGTTAAACTTTAAAACCTCTGTCAGCACTAAGGCATTACTGTGTCCATGAGAAATGTGAAAATGTCCACCTAATGGATAAGCAAGCGCATGAACAGCACCTACAGGGGCATTGGCAAAGGCTTGTCCTGCCAGCATCGAACCGACTAACATATTTTGTCGAGCTTCTAAATTGCGACCATCTTCTAGCACTAAACTGAGGTTTTGATTCAGCAGTTTTAAAGCCTGTTTCGCCAACATGTCAGCATAGGGGTTTTTCTTGATTTTAGAGGTATAGGCTTCAATCGCATGTACCATCGCGTCAATGCCTGTAGCAGCACTAATATGACGTGGCAAGTTTTCAGTAAAAGTTGCATCCAAAATCGCGATATCGGCAAAAAGAACGGGTGCTACGATGCCAGTCTTTGTTGTTTCACCTGTGGTGACAATGGAAATCGGTGTGACCTCAGAGCCTGTCCCTGCAGTGGTGGGGACTAAAATTAAGGGTAGGCGAGGTCCTCGGGCATTATTCACCCCATAAAGATCTGATAACTTTTGCTGCTGTGCAGGATGGCTGAGTATGGCAATAATTTTTGCAACATCCATAGAGCTGCCGCCACCAAAACCTAAAACGATATCTACCTTTTGCTCTTTGGCATAATCAACCGCATTTAAAACAATCTGTTCACTCGGATCTGCTTCAACCTCACTGTAAATACTGTAAGTGATCGAGAGATCTTCTAATATTTCTAAGATGGGAAGGTGAAGCTGATGCTTTAACATTCCTGCATCTGTCACCAATAACAGATGCTGATAAGGACGTGCTGTTAAAATGTCTCTGAGCTGTTGAATGCTGCCTAAGCCTGAAATAATATTCGGCACAGTTTGAAATTGAAATTGGTTCATATCAGCATCCTTTTTTATATCTTATCCAACAATATTGTTTTGTACTTCTATAGGATTCATCCTCTAAATAACTTAACATAAGACACTTGAAAATAAAGCTGTTTCGAGGTGGTTATGTCATTCACAGCGCCCTATAAGGTGTTATGTGTCTGTTTAGGAAATATTTGTCGTTCTCCCACGGCAGAAGTGGTTCTCAGACATTTTTGTGATGCACATCAGCTCAATATCGAAATCGATTCGGCGGGGACCAGTAATTACCATCCCAACAAAGCACCTGACTTGCGTAGTCAAGAACATGCTTTAAAACGGGGCTATGATTTATCCAGCTTACGCGCACGACAGTTACAGACCAGTGATTTTGCCCATTTCGATTTAATTTTGGCGATGGACCACAATAATTTTGATGATATTCAAGCGTTGTATCAAACAGCGCAAACTGAATTTGGTGCTCAACCTCTCCGCGCTAAAGTTGCACTCATGTCTGAATACGACGCACAGTATCCACAGCAAGCATTACCTGACCCTTACTATGGTGGATCTGCTGGTTTTGAGCGTGTTCTTGACCAATGTGAGTCGAGCAGCCAAGCGTGGGTTAGTATTTTTAAACAACAATTTGAACAGTAATTAAGGTTCGTGCATGCAAATCGAAACACAAAAACAGCTTAAACCTTTTAATACGTTAAGCTTAAATGCGATAGCCTCTCATTATGTTCAAATTCACAGTCCAGATGAGCTTGTTGAAGCATTGGATTATGCACAGCAACACGCTTTGAATGTCATGATTTTATCTGGTGGAAGTAATATGCTGCTTCCTGCACAAATTGATGCTCTAGTTGTGCATATGAATATTCTAGGCGTAGAAAACCTGTCTGAAGATGCGAATACCAAAACCATACAAGTTGGTGCGGGACAAGTTTGGCATGACTTTGTGCTTTGGACGACAGAACACCATCTCTTTGGCTTACAGAATTTGGCATTGATCCCGGGCCTTGTGGGCGCATCTCCTGTACAAAATATTGGCGCTTATGGTGTAGAGGCCGGTGAGTTCATTGAAAGCGTACAAGTCTATGACCGACAGTTGAAAACATTTAGCGATATTCAAGCTAAAGACTGTGCATTTAGTTATCGTCATAGTATTTTTAAAGATGATCCAAATCGCTATGTGATTACACATGTGACTTTCAAGTTGTTGAAAAAACAAGATTTGAAAATTAGCTATGGTGACTTAAAACAAGCCGTGGGTGATGAGCTAACAGCTTTTAATTTACAACAACAAGTGATTCAGATTCGTCAAAGTAAATTGCCTGATACTAAAGAATTTCCTAACGTAGGCAGTTTTTTTAAGAACCCAATTATTAGTCAGCAAGCTTATGACCTTTTAGCCCAACAATTTGAAAAACTGCCACATTATCCGCAGCCGAATGGTGATGTTAAAATCGCAGCTGGTTGGTTGATTGATCAATCGGGCTGGAAAGGTAAGCAGCTCGGTGTAGTCGGGATGTTTGCCAAACAAGCCTTGGTTTTAGTGAATTATGCCAATGCAGATTTGAACGATGTACAGAGCACATACCGTGCAGTACAGCAGGATGTGTATAATAAATTTAAAGTTTTGTTGGAACCTGAGCCTGTGCTATTTAATTCGGCGGGTCTAATCCAATCTCATCAGGATCGTTAAAAGTATGAGTAAAACCCATAAAATGGTGCGTTTAATGCAAATCACTTCGGTGCTGTTTGCATTTTTCGGCTGTTTAATGATTTTTATTTATACGCCTTTTTATTCAAAGCTGATTGTGGCGACATTGAATGCCTTTGTCCCTGTAGATGTCAATGAAGTTGCAGCACAAAGTCAAAAAATGGCGGCACTCAGTGAGCAAGAAAGCTTAGAACCGGGTTCTGATTTGTGGATTGCCCGTCAAGCGTACTTACAGTTGATGGAAGAGCAAATCAAAGAGCATAATTCGCAAAACCTAACCACGATTCAGGCACGTTATAAAGCACTGCAACAGTTAATTATTTCTGAACAGCGTGAAGAGCAAGAAAAAGAGAAAAAGCCTCAGATTCCTTTGGTGGTTGAGACGGCAAGTTCTGAGGTTGATCCGACCGAAAATGTCAAAGAACTGTTAGAGCTGAATAGCAAAGAAAATAAAGCCTTGATGGAACATTATCTCGACTTTTTAAAAACGCATAAAGTAGAGACTGTAGAGGAAGAGCCGATAGATGAACAAATCTATCAGGACATCGCACAAATACATGCACAAAATGAAGAGAGAAAAGCGGCATTAAACATGCCGAATGCCATAGTCGTTTTGGGTGGAGGATTAACTTTAGACAAAAATCGTAAAGATATTGTAGTGAATGAATATACGCGATTACGTCTTGAAACTACATTACAAGTTGAACAACAGTTTAAGCTCCCCATTGTGCTCAGCGGTGTCGAAGCTCCGTATATGCAAAAATGGTTAAAGGCGCGTGGAGTCGACGCGAAACTATTGGAAGATCGTAGTATGAATACCTGCGAAAACTCCCGCTTTAGCTCTTTGCTGTTGCAGAAAAAAGGTGGCGCACCACGAGTGATTTTAATTACAGATCAATATCATATGCCACGTACACGCCGTTTATTTGCTTTAAATGGTATCGAAACACAGCCGATTGAGGCACCTATGCCGACCCAATTAACCCAATGGCGTCCAAGTGAACAAAATTATGATCATAGTCGCCGTGCCAATTATGAAATGCTCGCAACGATACGCGATGTACTGTTGGGTTCGAGTGACTGTAGGGAGATTCCATAATGCCTGAACTTCCTTTTTTAAATCCTTCGGTACTCAAACAGCTTGAACTTCCTGTGCCGAGTCGTGAGACAACACCACAGATATTAATGCCTTTGAATCTAAACCAGCCGTATGAGGCATCGGTGGAGATGGTGTCTTATCGTCGTTTATACGGTTTAGATGCGTTGGACTGTGATCACTGGCAAGGTTATGTTCAAATGCCTTTGTTTAAGCTGCATGTCCAAGTTTTTGCACCTAAAATTGAAAAAATCAAAGGTTCAGTTTGTCTGTTGCACGGCTATTTAGAGCATAGCGGAATTTATCAACCCATTATTAAAGAGTTGCTTGAACAAGGCTTTAGTGTATTGACCTATGATCTTCCGGGGCATGGACTCAGTGATGGATCACCTGCGAATATCCAAAATTTTGATCATTATCAAGATGTGTTACATGCTGTGGTGCGCTATGTTAAACATGCCGTACAGCTACCGCAACCGTGGTTAGGTATAGGGCAGAGCACGGGTGGTGCAATTTTGATGCATCATTTGCTTGAATTTGCCGAACGCCGTGAAAACCCTTATGTGCAACGTGTTTTGTTGTTGTCGCCACTCATTCGACCTGCAAAATCCGCTTGGTGGCATAACTCGGTTGGACTAGGCATTATTCGTCGGATTAAACGTCAAGTGCCGCGTCATTTTAGGCGGAATAACCATAATCCTGAGTTCTTACGCTTTGTCCGTTTAAAAGATCCGCTACAACCTCGCATGATGGGTATGGATTGGATTTTGGCTATGTCCAAATGGATGTTGGAAATGGAGCAGCGCCCAGCCTGCCGCATTCCAGTTTGGTTAGCTCAAGGTGCGTTGGATCAGACGGTAGACTGGCGTTATAACATTGAGTTTATTCGTGAAAAGTTCCGCTTACAGACTTTATTGATGTTGGAGGAAGGTTCGCATCAATTGATCAATGAACGTTCGGATATTCGTGCCGCCTTAACAGGTCTAATTCCAGCCTTTTTACATGCACAGGGTTCATCGAGTGGATATTACTAACATTCTGTGATTTCTGTTATCGAAAATAAAAAGGAGGCTGATAGGGCCTCCTTTTTATTTAAAAATGTTCTAGTTTAGACATATTCCACATACGGAAATAAAAGTTTTCTTCATCTTTATTTTCACAAGACAGCAGCTCACCATCTTTTAACCAAAAATGTAGCTGCGCATAGTTTCGAATTTCTCGGTCATTAATGCGCTGCGCTAAATGGCGCGCTTTAATTTCTGCTGGATGTTTTAAGCCTGCTGAAGCAATCATTTCTGAAAGTGCTTTTAATGTGTTGTCATGAAAATGCAGCACACGTTCGGCTTTGGTGGGCACATGGAGTGCTTTTTGACGCTCTTTATCTTGTGTCGCAACACCAACAGGGCATTGGTTGGTATGACAACTTTGCGCTTGAATGCAGCCCACCGCAAACATAAACGCTCGTGCAGAGTTCACCCAATCTGCACCAATTGCCATGGTACTGGCAATATCAAAGGCACTGACCAATTTACCACTGGCACCAATTTTGATCTGATCACGTAAGCCAGCACCGACCAGTGTGTTATGTACAAAAAGTAAGCCTTCACGTAGTGGTACCCCCATATTGTCTATCAGCTCGATAGGTGCTGCACCAGTCCCCCCTTCGGAGCCATCTACGACAATAAAATCAGGAATAATTTGAGTATGTAACATGGCTTTGACAATGCTCATAAACTGCCAAGGCTGACCAATACACAGCTTGAAACCGACAGGTTTGCCTTCAGATAACTCACGCAGTTTTTGAATAAAATGCATCATCTGAATTGGCGTTTTGAAGGCAGAGTGACTTGAGGGAGAAACACAGTCATGATCGCGACTGACGCCCCGTATTTCGGCAATCTCTTCAGAAATTTTATCTTTCGGTAGAATCCCACCATGGCCGGGTTTTGCACCTTGAGAGAGCTTGATTTCGATCATTTTGACTTGAGGTCGTTTGGCTTGAACGGCAAATTTTTCAGGGTCAAATTGACCATCTAGAGTACGGCAGCCAAAA
Source organism: Acinetobacter sp. (assembly GCF_036666595.1). Lineage (GTDB taxonomy): Bacteria > Pseudomonadota > Gammaproteobacteria > Pseudomonadales > Moraxellaceae > Acinetobacter. The sequence goes on from NZ_JAVWVO010000006.1 coordinate 146,748, forward strand.
TAACCACTGCCTAACTCCCAAACAATATCGCCTCCATACTCAAGATGGTACGGACTTAAACTGCCTTCGCCAGTATCATGGTAAAAACCACCCATTTGCGCTCCTTTGTTTAAAGCGCGAATGGCATTGGCGCTCAGGCTGCCAAAACTCATGGCTGAAATATTGAAAATAGAAGCACTATAAGGTTGTGAACATTGCGAATTGCCCACCAGAATACGGAAGGTTTTAGGGTCGGCAGGTGTGCATGGGCTCAGTGAATGAGTCATGAAGCGGTAATTGTCTGCATAGACATCGATAATGGAGCCGAATGGTTTATCTGCATTTTGGTTTTTTGCACGTTGATAGACCAAACTACGTTGCATTCGTGAAAAAGGCAGTGCGTCTTGATCGGCCTCAATAAAATATTGGCGAATTTCGGGGCGGAAATCTTCAAAAATAAAACGAAAGTGCCCCATAATCGGATAGTTCTTTAAGATCGAATGTTTATTTTGTAAAACATCATGCAAGCCAACAAGACTCAGTAAACCTGTGATTAGCCAAATACTGTTCAGTAAAGTGTCCGAAATAAAATAATTAATATAGATAGGGGTGTGGCTATAATGAAAAAAAGAAATGCTCAAGAAAATAAAAATACACAGTAGCCAAATGGAGTGCCGTGAAAAAAAAGTATTGAGTAATTTATGACGTATGGATTGAGCAGGGCTAGACATATGGCTGGGCATCCTTCCTGGTTGTTTAGACCTAATGTGCCAAGTCTCTATTTCATCTACAAGTAATAAATTGTTGTTAAGCCCGTTATTATTCGCAGGAGCAATCCAATATTAAAATTACGGATAAATTTTATACAGATTGATATCTTTCAGAATTTAAAGTATATAAAATGAATATGAACAAGCGCTTATTGTTCAAAAGAAAAAAATATAAATTACTTACTTCTAGGGATAGGTTAGGCCAAGCTTGCATCGGTATAGTGTGGTTGAAGAATGATAAGAAAAAGGGGACGCTTCAGTGAAAAATAAGGAAACTGTTTTGCCTGCACCTGTTTTAATCGTGGAAGATGAAGCCATGATTCGCTCGCGCCTAGATCTGATCCTGTCGGAACTGGGCTATAGTCAAGATATGCTGATTTTTGCTAAAAATTTAGCTGAAGCCATGCAAATTATTACATCACAACCGATTTCTTTAGCCTTAGTCGATTTAGGGTTGCCCGATGGGAATGGTATTACCTTAATCGAGAAACTCAGAGAGATAGACGAAAGCGCTTTAATTTTGGTGATTTCGGCATGGAGTACACAGCAAAGTTTATTTGCCTCGATTAAGGCAGGAGCGAATGGCTATGTGCTTAAAGAACGTGATGATGCCGAAGTGCTGATGTCGATACGGAGTATTTTGCGTGGCGGTGCACCGATTGACCCCTTTATTGCTCGCGAAATTTTAAATCAAATCTCGACCTCAAATACCCCCCAAACTGAGCGTGTAGAGCAGTTAGATGGTCAGGACTATGACCAACTCACCAATCGAGAAACAGAAATTCTTAACTTGGTGGCACAAGGTCTGAGTAATCGTGAAATTGCTGAGCAATTATTCGTTTCGCGCTATACCGTTGAAAGTCATATTAAGCATATTTACCGCAAGCTTTCTGTTTCAAAAAGAACCAAAGCCGTCAGCACTGCGCGTTCTTTAGGTATTTTATGAGAAATGGCTGGCTAAGCGTTTTTGTCACACTGTGTTTGTGTGTGCTTAGTTTTGCCAGTTCTGCACAAACTAACTTTGCTGTCAGTCCGACCTGTAAGGTGAATGTCGATAAAATTTCTGCGGTGAAAACAAGCTCTATCGATGTCGTTCCAAAGACCGGATGGATAGAGGTCAAAAACCCTGATATTTGGACAGAGCGCTGGCCACATTACGATGGCGGCGTTTGGTACCATTTTAATTGGCACTGGAATTGTAAGGATAGTGATGAGTTAAAACAGCCTTTAGCATTTTCCGTCGAAGGCATGAGTAGTGCAGGCGCTGTTTTTTTTAATCGAAATTTACTTTGGAAAGATAAGCATTTAGTTGAGCCCTTGTCCAAGAGTTGGAATACCCCGCGTTTTTGGATCCTTCCTGTCGAAAGCTTAAAACAAAAAAACAATGACATTTGGGTCTATGTGGTTGGTAATAGTTATGAGAGTCCAGGTTTAGGCAATCTAGAATTTTCTGATATCACAACAGCATATGATAAGCAACAAAAACGACTTTGGAATAAAAGGGCACTGTTTCAAGTCAACTTAGTTATTTCCACCACCTTAGGTTTGGTGTGTTTTGTCATTTGGTTTTTTAGACGCAATGAAACTACTTTTCTGTGGTTTTCTATCAGTTGCCTATTTTGGGTCTTGTTTATTTGGAATGTCATCAACCGAGAAGTGTTTCCATATCCAAATTCTTTATGGGTCATGAAAACCAACCTGACTTATTTTGTTTTATACAATGTTTGCTTTTCCATTTACTTGCTACGTTTTGTGAAAACAAAGTTTGCTGAATTAGAGAAAACCTTATTTTTAGTTGCTGCGGTGTGTATTGTCACCATCTTGTTTATCCCAAGTTTGATGGTCAATATCGTATTTGCTGTGATTTTCCTGTTGTGTATAGCACTATTTATCGCATCGTTTTGCTTCGTGATTTATCGTGCCTATAAGACCAAGCGCCGTGATTTTATTTTGTTGGTCGTTTGTTTGAGTGTGATTCTTGTGGTCATGCTTTACGATATTTCAATACTTTTTGATGGGCATATTAATGACCATCAGCCTTTGTCGCCGTATACCTCACCAGTGATCACTTTTTTTATCGTGATTATTCTCGCAACACGTTTAGATAAAAATATTAAAAAGATACAAAGGTTTAATAGTGAACTTGAGCAACGAGTGAGCTTTGTGACCAGTAATCTGTCCTCTAGTTTATATGCTCGACACCAATTAGAGCTTGAAAATGTCCGCTTACAAGAGCGTATTCATTTAGCGCATGATTTGCACGATGGTTTGGGGGCATCTTTGGTTCGTTCCATGATTTTGGTGGATCAGAGCTCCAGCACCATGTCGAATCAGCAATTTTTATCCATCCTGAAATTGCTCCGAGATGACTTAAGACAAATTATTGACAGTGGTTCTTTAACCAATAACAAAACGCCAGATAATCCTGTGTTATGGATTGCTCCTGTTCGGCATCGGTTTAGTCAGATCATGGATGAGTTGGATATTGAAGCGACTTGGAGCATTCCTGAGGCATGGGAAATACAACCGACAGCTCTACAATGTTTGACTTTAATTCGTGTGCTTGAGGAAAGTTTGACCAATATTATGAAGCACAGTCAAGCACGGCATATTGATGTAAAAATGTATTATCCAAGTACAACTCACTTGGTTATGATTATTCAGGATGATGGCGTAGGTTTTAATGTGGAGTGTGTGCTTAACCACGGGATGGGTATTGGTATGCGCAGTATGAAAATGCGTTTAGAAAAAATTGGTGCTGAGCTCAATATCGAGTCTGAAAAAGGTTGTACCAAAATTATTGCCAGTTTAAGGTTTGGTGAAGGAGAAAGTGCTGAGTAGATTAGACTACCCAGCACTTGGTCTGCTTAAGCTTCGTCGGGTGGGAGTAGCATTAAGACAGATTCGTTCATCAGCATCGCAATATCTTCTAGAATATCGGCATCATATAAGCTTTCATCAAGTAACAGTGCTTCACCATCTGCTAAGTTCTTAAGTAATGGTGCAAATTGCTCCGAAATGCATAGCCCTTCACCATTGGCCCAAAATAAGAATTCATCTTCCTCATGAGTATAAAGTAGGCGAGAAGCGGGTTCTAAGATCAGTTGATAACCCTGGTCTAAAATACCTTCTAGATCTCCTGTGCCAATTTCTTCAGCATCAGGAATGTTTTCAGGGTACTTTGGCTCTGACATTAAGGTCATAATGGCATCTTCAAGCAACGTTGAGTTTTGCAGCTGCGCCAAAATTTCTGCCTTTAAATAATCCAATTCGTTTTGTGTTAATTGACCGATCGGGCTTTGTTGGTCACGGACAATATCGAGCAAAGGATTATGCAGCAGAGCGTTATCAGAGAGTTTGTCGCCTACACGGTCTACCATGTCGGTGACGTTTGGCATACGGAAGCCAAAAGAGAAGGTCAGACAGTCATCTTCAGCTACACCATAATGTGATAAACCCGGTGGTACATAAAGTAGATCACCTGGTGCTAATACTTCGTCAAAATGTACGTCAATTTCAGGCAGTAATTTTAAAGGTTGGCCTGCAACAATCTCAGATTCAGCATCGCACATTTGACCTAACTGCCAACGACGATGACCATAACCTTGAACTAAAAAGACATCGTAAAAGTCAAAATGCTTTCCGACAGAGCCACCCTTAGGTGCATAAGACACCATGATGTCATCACGGCGCCACTGCGGAATAAACGGAAATTTTTTCCAGAGTGCTGCTAAGTCAAAAGAGTAGTGATCTACGGCTTGAACCAATAAAGTCCAGAGTTTTGGCATCTTTTGGAAATCAGCTTTTAACAGCGGTGAAGACTTGACCGACCACTGATTTGGGTCACGATCTTTTTGTTTGATGAGACGAGCTGTGACATTTTCATCCAAAGCCAGTTCCATGATATCGCTAGGTTCTAAAATATTGATAATTTCAGGAATCGCGTTGCGGATCAATAATGGCTTTTTTTGCCAATATTCGGCAAGGAATTTTTCAGCTGTAATACCGCCAAGAACATCAAGAGATTGGGACATGAAAATAGCCTAAGCAAATTTAAAACAATATTGTGACTATTGTCTTATGATCGAAGGCCTATGCGCAAGTATCGTTAGATTTATTTAAATGCGCTTGGTTGATTTAAATAAATTAAGTTTGTCTGAGTCGTTATGATTGCAGGCATCAAAATTTTTACAGCATAATAGGTCTAAAATATAGTGAAGAAAAATAATGTTAAGTAAAGAAGATGCCGAGAAAATGGCGAATGAGATATTGCAAAAAGAAAGAGAGAAAAGTCAGTCCAAATTAGCGAAAAAATCATCCTCAATCGATAGGATATACAAAACAAAAAATTTGGCTAAGGTGCCGCAATATCAGCATATCTTACTTTTTAGACAAGCCAAAAGTCTTGCTGAAGATCATCCGCTATATAATAAAATGTGGTATGGCTATTTGGTATTGGCATTGTTATTTGTCAAATATCTCTTTAGACAGAGGGAAAATGTGAGTAGCTTTGACCCTAATAATATTGGTCTATTTTCATTTCTTATTCTTTTTATGGTCATTACGCTGTACTGTAGTCTATTAATTCGAATGTACTTTAAACGACTCATTCAAGCTTATCTCTCAGCAAATTCGTCTAAAAAGCTTTGAGCGATTGGTCATATATTATATTAATGCTGTTGTTACATTTAATGCTCAAAATTGAACAGCAACATCTGCTGCTGTTCAATTTATTGGGGAAGCATCTAAAAATACTTCTACAGAATTAAGGCACAAGTACTTTTAATTCACGCAGAATATTGCATAACTGAATCATAGGCATACCCATCAATGTAGTTTGATCTTGTCCTATCATTTGTTCAAATAAGCTGATACCAAGGCTTTCACACTTGAAGCTTCCAGCACACATTAGTGGTTGTTCAACTTCAACATAACGCTGAATTTCAGGCAGTCCCAGTTTACGGAACTTAACTTTATAGTGCTCAACCAGACTACGTTCAAAACCTGTTGAATGTTGCTGCACGCTGAGTGCGGTACTGAAGTAGACAATTTTGTCCGAATTGGCCTGTAGCTGTTTAATGGCTTTTTCAGTACTCAATGGCTTACCAATAAAAATATCGGGTGCACCTTCACGCCATGCCACTTGATCTGAACCAATCACGATCGCTTCAGGGTTCTGTGATGCAATGACATGCGCTTTTTCATAAGCCAATCGTTTGGCTAAATCATCGGCATGGCTTTCACCACGAGGTGATTCATCTATATCAGGGACAACGCAGCGGTAGTCTAGACGTAAGCGATTCATGAGGTCTTTACGAGTTTGACTGCTTGATGCCAAGATGATTTCTGAAGTATTCATTCGACTGCATATTCCATAAGCACATTCAGCGGCACATAGGAGAGTACAGCTTGATGGCAAGCTTGAACTTTAACAGGAGGCGCAAAACCGGCTTGATAAGCTTCTACCCAACGGGTTACACAGATACACCAAAAATCGCCAGGCTGTAGACCTGGAAAGTCAACTTCAGGCACAGGGGTAATGAGATCATTACCCACTCGCTGAGAAAAATTTAAAAACTCAGAGGTCATTTCGACACAGATCGTGTGTTGTCCCAAATCGGAAGGTGCTGTATGACAAAAACCATTACGGAAATAACCCGTGATCGGGGAATAACAACAGCTGGCTAAAGGTTCACCCAAAACGTTTAAACGGTTTAGATTTGGATCAGGATGAATAGACATAAATGCTAAATCTAGTGAGACTTTTCACTATGATAGCAAAACTTTGCCTTTCGTTTGCTTTTCTGCAAAAGATGCTAACCTTTTTCTGCATAATCATTTAAAATCGACGCGATTTTTATATATAGAAAGAGAGCTCTACATGAATTTTCAGCGTATGACTGACCTCGATTTAACGGGTAAACGTGTTCTTATTCGCGAAGATTTAAATGTTCCTGTTAAAAATGGTGTGATTACAAGTGATGCACGTTTACGTGCCGCTTTACCAACAATTAAAGCAGCGTTAGCACAAGGCGCAGCCCTAATGGTTTATTCTCACCTTGGTCGTCCAGTTGAAGGTGAGCCAAAACCAGAACAATCATTAGCACCTGTTGCTGCGTATTTGACTGAGGCATTAGGTCAAGACGTTCAATTAGTGACCGATTACCTTGATGGTGTTGAAGTTGCCGCAGGTCAAGTGGTACTCCTTGAAAACTGCCGTTTTAACGCGGGTGAAAAGAAAAACAACCCAGAACTTGCGGCAAAATATGCAGCCCTTTGTGATGTATTTGTGATGGATGCATTCGGTACAGCGCACCGTGCAGAAGCATCAACTGAAGGTGTGGCACGTTTAGCGAAAGTTGCGGCGGCTGGTCCTTTATTGGCGGCTGAGTTAGATGCACTTGGTCGTGCATTACAAACACCTGAAAAACCAATGGTTGCTATTGTTGCAGGTTCTAAAGTATCGACTAAGTTAGATGTGTTGACATCACTTTCTGATATTTGTGATCAATTGATCGTGGGTGGTGGTATTGCCAATACTTTCTTGGCAGCAGCAGGTTTCAATGTCGGTAAATCATTGTGTGAACATGATTTGATCGAAACTGCAAAAGCGATTGCGGCGAAAGTTTCTGTACCGCTTCCAACGGATGTTGTAGTAGCTGATGCCTCTGAAATCGATTTTTCAGACTTCTTAGGTTCATTGGCAGCAGCAAAAGCTGTCGTGAAAAAAGTTGAAGATGTGACTGACAATGACATGATTTTGGATGTAGGTCCAGAAACGGCAAAAGCATTTGCAGACATTCTGAAAACGTCTAAAACCATTCTTTGGAATGGTCCAGTGGGCGTATTTGAAGTTGATCAATTCGGCGAAGGCACAAAAACTTTATCTTTAGCGATTGCTGAATCTGCTGGTTTCTCTATTGCCGGTGGTGGTGACACTTTAGCTGCTATTGATAAATACGAAGTTGCAGACAAAATTGGTTATATCTCAACTGGTGGTGGTGCTTTCCTTGAGTTTGTCGAAGGTAAAACACTTCCAGCAGTTGCAGCGCTGATCGAGCGTGCACAATAATTATTGTGTGCTCATGTTGTTGTAAAAAGGTTGACTTCGGTCAACCTTTTTTTATGGGCTTACAAATCTATTCATCATTCAGTCATGAAAATGAAATAATGCTGAAATAAACTACAGGGCATTAAATCATCTGTTCTAGGAAAACATTATGAATTTAAAAATGACCCTTGCTGCACTTTTGTTAGCACCATTGGCACTGACTGCTTGTAAGAAAAATGAAGCACCAGATCAAACCGCTGCGGCATCTGAAGCAGCAGCAGTTGAAGAAGCTGTAACGGCTGAACAACAAGCGGCAATTGATGCGATTGATCAGCCAGAGTTGGATGAAAAGAACAAAGACATTCCTGCTGAAGTTGCAAATGCACCAGCAGATGCTGCAACAGCAGATCCTGCGGTAGAGGCTTCGGCAGCTACAGCGCACTAAATACACGCGAATTTCGTAAAAAGTCCCTGCAATTGCGGGGATTTTTTTTAAATAGTGTTATTTGTTGCTGAATTGAAACCTTTGAGCATGTAGAATATGTCGCATCAACTGGGAGGACATTATGGCTCTTATTTCATTGCGCCAGCTCTTGGATCACGCCGGCGAACATGCTTACGGCGTACCAGCATTCAACGTAAACAACTTAGAACAAATGCGCGCAATCATGCTTGCAGCAGATGCGACAAATTCACCTGTTATCGTACAAGCATCAGCGGGTGCGCGTAAATATGCAGGTGCTCCATTCTTACGTCATCTTATTTTGGCTGCAATTGAAGAATGGCCACATATTCCAGTGGTAATGCATCAAGACCATGGTACAGATCCAGACGTTTGCCAACGTTCAATTCAATTGGGCTTCTCATCAGTAATGATGGATGGTTCATTGGGTGCAGACGGTAAAACACCAACAACGTATGAATACAACGTTGATGTAACTCGTCGTACAGTACAAATGGCGCATGCATGCGGTGTTTCAGTTGAAGGTGAAATCGGTTGCTTAGGCAGCCTTGAAACTGGTTTGGCAGGTGAAGAAGATGGTGTGGGCGCTGAAGGTGTTCTTGATCATTCTCAACTTCTTACTTCAGTTGAAGAAGCTCGTCAGTTCGTTGCGGATACCAATGTAGATGCACTTGCAATTGCAGTGGGTACTTCTCACGGTGCGTATAAATTTACGCGTCCACCTACAGGCGATATTTTGGCAATTGACCGCATTAAAGAAATTCATGCGGCGCTGCCAAATACCCACCTTGTGATGCACGGTTCAAGCTCTGTTCCTCAAGAATGGTTAGCGATCATCAATCAGTACGGCGGCGACATCAAAGAAACTTATGGTGTTCCTGTTGAGCAATTGGTTGAAGCAATCAAGCACGGTGTACGTAAAATCAACATCGATACAGACTTGCGTTTAGCATCGACTGGTGCAATGCGTCGTATGATGGCTGAACAACCAAGTGAATTTGACCCTCGTAAATTCTTCGCGAAAACTGTAGATGCAATGAAACAAATTTGTGTTGACCGTTATGAAGCATTTGGTACCGCGGGCAATGCCGATAAGATTCGTCCAATTTCTTTAGAGAAAATGGTTGATCGTTATAAATAATTCTTTTTGAATGATTTATATTGGAAAAGCCCACCCTGATGTGGGCTTTTCTATGTGTGTAATTCAAGTGACAATAATAAGAGTGTGCTATGGAACTGATATTTGCTGCGGCTTGTTGTAGTGTGGTGGTCTCCATTCTTTTAAAATGGGGCAAAAACAAAGGATTTGATCCGATCCAGATGATCAGCTGGAACTATGCTTCAGCCAGTTTACTGTGTTACTTCTGGTTTAAACCTGATCTAAGCCACGTTTCTATTTCAAATACCCCTTGGTGGCTGATTGTCGCGCTTGGTGTCTTGTTGCCGAGTGTATTCTTATTTTTAGCCAAGTCTTTACAATATGCAGGCATTGTCAAAACAGAAATCGCACAACGTTTGTCGGTGATTTTGTCCTTATTGGCGGCTTATTTTATTTTTCAAGAACAGTTTAATCAGCTCAAAATTGTTGGGGTAGTCTTGGGGCTTGCCGCCGTGATGTGCATTTTATTTACCAATGCCTCTGGTGGTGGGGAAGGTCAAAAACAGGCTGTGTGGTATTTAGCACTGGTCTGGTTTGGTTATGCGCTGATTGATGTCTTGCTCAAATATACAACAGGGCTGGGGGTGCAGTTTTCCGTTGCGTTAAACCTGATGTTTATTTGCGCGTTTTTATTGTCAGTCGCTTATGTTGCTGTGACCACGAAAAATATCGGCTTAACTAAGAACGTCATGGCAGGTTTATGTCTTGGCGTGTTGAACTTTGCCAATATCGCACTTTATGTCAAAGCTCATCTGCTACTCAAGGACAGCCCGGCGGTGGTCTTTGCAGGCATGAATATTATGGTGGTGCTGTTAGGCGTATTCAGCGGGCTGCTTTTCTTTAAAGAGAAGCTCAAACTCGCAACAGCCATCGGATTGCTGTTGGGTATCACAAGCGTGGCTTGTTTAGCTTACGCAATGTCTGTTTAAAATAGTTCTGCACAAAGGAAAAAGGGTGTTTGAGCAGATCTTCAATTACTGCAATTCCCAATAACAGCCCTGGTTGCTCACAACTGGGGCAATCGGGATAGTGAGGGCGCATAATATGTTGATACTGACCTAAATAGATTTTATTGCAATGTGCACATTCAAATTTCATCGGTATATTGGGCTTAACAGACATCAGTAACCTCACTTTTTTTGTTTTTGACATTGAACATGATGAAGCAATTTTTAGGCCCAAAATATAAAAGGGACTTAAGTCCCTTTTATATACAAATAGCATTACAGCTGCGTGAAAATATCTTCTTTGCTTAGGCGAGACTTTGGCAATTTTGCATTGAAGTCGGCGTCACTCCGATAGCCTAGTGTGAGTAATACAGAAGGGATTAGACCTTGTTCGCCTAAACCTAGCTCTTCACTAATAATGGATTCATCAAAACCACCAATTGGCGTCGCATCAATTTTTTCAATACCTGCCGCCAATAGAATCTGACCTAAAGCAATAAAGGTTTGGTTCTCAGCCCAGCGCTGCACATCACCTTTTTCATTGCGGTAATAGTTGACATAACCTGAACGACTGTCTTTTTGGCCTTGCTTAGCGGCATCATCTTTAAAACGACCATGTAAGTCATCTTGATGTAATAAATTTTCCAAATGTTGCTCAGAAATATCGGCTTTGGTGCAAAATAAAATTGTATGTGATGAATCTAGTACTTTGGGAGCATTATATGCGTATTTACCCACCAGTGCTTTTGCAATTCGTTCTTTGGCGTTTGTGTTTTCTGCAATGAAAAAATGCCAAGGCTGGATGTTGATAGATGATGGTGTTAAGCGGAGAATTTCTAATAATCGAGTAAACTGTTCATGAGGGATCTTTCTATTTGGGTCATAAGCTTTGGTTGTATAACGGCTTTTTGAAATATTTAGCAGATCCATAATCGCACTCGATTTATTGTTGATGTCTCATTCTAACCGATGAAAGGAGACTTGTGATCACGCTACAACTCGAACAGACTTAGATTTTAGTTGAATATGTGTGCTGGCTGAACACGCATTTAAGCGCCTGTGAATAAAGTATTTACATGAAAAGTTTTTTATTTCAAACAGATAAAATAATAAAAAAGTCATTCTATTAAAAAATGGACTACTTTTGCTTAAATCTTGACAACCTAGTATAATGCAGACTACGAGTAGGTATTGTTCCTACTTTTCTATGATATAGCTGATTGTGATCTATCTGAGTTCAGGCATATGACTTGAATATCATCATTGTAACTACAGAATTATTATTCAAAACCCGTTTTATTAATCTCTTTGTTCCATCACAAAAAGCTCACTTAGTGAGTTAAAATTTTGACAACTTTAAATACATGGCGTGTTGCTACAGCCGTAAATGGTAGTGAAATCAATGTAAAATTGGTTCCACTTAAACGTCAACAAAATACAAATCACGGTTTAATCTGGGTTGAAGTGGGGCATATGATTCAACTCGAATCTGGTGAAACTCTTCCAATGAACTTAGATGGTTTGAGCTTTTATACCGGTGTTAATCAATTGTATCGTCTAAATGAGTTGAATTAAGGCGGTAAGTACTTGAGTTAGCATTATGTATAATATTGATTGGTATAGTAAAAAAATGGCATTAATACTGCCATTTTTTTAATGCCAAATTTTGTAGATGACCATTCGCATTAATTTCTAAAATCTGAGCGGAATCTTCTTTCCAGTCACCGAGTACAATTCTCTTTTTCCCATCAATATCATGAATATTGGCGCGGTGGGTGTGCCCGTGAATTAGTAAATCGACATTTTTTAGTGCTGCTTGAACAGCATCTTGATTCACATCCATGACTTCATAGCTTTTAAACTGTTGTGCTTGACGGCTTTTTTTACGGAAACCATTAGCCAGTTTTTGTCTAAAGCCAAGCGGCGTACTTTTTAAAAACTTCAGCAGAAGTGGATTTCGAATAATTTTGCGAAAACGCTGATAGGATACGTCGTCAGTGCAGAGTAGATCTCCGTGTTCAATACGAATGGTGTGATCTGAAAGTTCGAGCGTGCATACTTCGGCTAACAGTTGACCATTAAATTGGTCGAGGAACTGTTGTCCTAGGGCAAAATCACGGTTACCTGTTAAGAAATAGATGTGATTACCTGCATTTGAAAATTGTTTTAAGGCACTAATAATTTCATCTAGCCAAGGAGCAGTGTAGTCGTCGCCAATCCATGCATTGAACCAATCGCCTAAAATATACAGTTGGGTATTCTTGTTTTTATAAGCCTCTAATAAATCTAAAAACCCCCGAACGAGTCGAGGGTGATCGGGTGACAAGTGTAAATCAGCGATAAACAAATAGGTCACGGAAGTTTCCTTTAAACATCCTCAGCCCTTAATTGAAAAATGGAATAAGTCTTTTGGTTATTACTCCATTTTAAAGCATTGCTTTAAAATTCATTAAGGGCGGGGAGGACGTTTTTTATTCAGAAATGATCTTAGCAGATTCAATCACAACGTTTTCTAGTGGAACGTCAGCGTGGTAGCCGCGGTTGCCAGTACGAACGCCTTTAATTTCGTTTACTACGTCTAGACCTTCAGTTACTTTACCGAAAACTGCATAACCCCAACCTTGTGCATTTTTGCCAGAGTGGTTAAGGAAAGAGTTGTTACCCACGTTAATAAAGAACTGAGCAGATGCAGAGTGAGGTGCTTGTGTACGCGCCATTGCAATTGTACCAAGGTCATTGGTTAAGCCGTTATCAGCTTCGTTTTCAATTGCATCACGTGTTGCTTTTTCTTTGAAGTTTTCATCCATACCACCACCTTGGATCATGAAGCCATCGATCACGCGGTGGAAAATTACGCCGTCATAGAAACCGTCACGTACGTATTCTAAGAAGTTAGCAACAGTAATCGGTGCTTTTTCGTTGTTAAGTTCAAGAACAATACGACCTTTATTGGTGTTTAATTCGACTTGAGGAAAACTCATTGTGTAATCTCCTAATCATGGACATCAAAGCCATGGGTTTTTTGGTTGTGAGAAGCATAAGCAAACTGTAAACTACAAGGCAAGTAAAAACGTTATTTTCTTTGTAAAATAGATCAAATATCGTTTAAGGGGCTGTAAAATATTCATAAATCGACTGATAGATCAGTTAGAATTATGCTCGTATAACAGGACCCTATTTTTCCTTAATTTTTTTCATCAAAGTGATTTTTAAACTATGAAGCCGAATGATGTTGTTTCAACACTGCCAAATAACCCGACACCAAGTAACAATGCCTCTGTCGCAGTGCAGCAAGAACAACAGCCAGGCTTAGACTTTGTTCGCCAAGTGATTACCGATGATTTGGCTGAAGGTCGTACGCAAAAAGTAGTCACGCGTTTCCCGCCAGAGCCGAATGGTTATTTACACATTGGTCACGTGAAAGCGATTTGCTTAAACTTTGGTATTGCCAACGAGTTTGATGGTTTTTGTAACCTACGTTTTGATGACACCAACCCAGATGCAGAAGAACAAGAATATGTAGATGGGATCGCCAATGACGTTAAATGGTTAGGTTTTGAGTGGAATGGCGAACCACGCTATGCATCAAGCTATTTCGATCAGCTTCATGCATGGGCGATTCAACTGATTAAACAGGGTGATGCCTATGTTGATTTGCAGTCACCTGAAGAAATTCGTTTGAACCGTGGTAACTTTATTGAGCCGGGTAAAAACTCACCTTATCGCGATACTTCAGTTGAAGAAAATCTTGTGCGTTTTGAAAAAATGAACAATGGCGAGTTTGCAGAAGGTGAAGCTGTTCTGCGTGCCAAGATCGATATGGCATCTCCAAATGTGCATATGCGTGACCCTATTTTGTACCGTGTACTCCATTCAGAGCATCACCAAACAGGTGATAAATGGAAAATGTACCCAATGTACGACTATGCGCATCCATTATCCGATGCAATTGAAGGCATTACTCACTCATTATGTACTTTGGAATTCCAAGATCACCGTCCGTTTTATGACTGGGTGGTTGAGAAAGTTCACTCGGAAGCAGTACCACGTCAGTATGAATCTAGCCGTTTAAATATCGACTACACCATTACCTCTAAGCGTAAATTGCGTAAATTGGTTGAAGGTGGTTATGTCAATGGATGGGATGACCCACGTATGCCAACCGTTGTTGGTATGCGCCGTCGTGGTTTTACCCCAGAAGGCCTACGTGACTTCTGTAAGCGTGTTGGTGTGTCGAAGTCAGATGGTATTGTTGATGTCGCAATGCTTGAATACTGCATTCGTCAGTCTTTAGAAAATGTTGCGGCGCGTGGTATGGCGGTGTTGAACCCACTTAAAGTTACGCTCACCAACTTGCCTAACGATATGGATTTAACCCATTCACGTCATCCAAATGTAGACATGGGTGAACGTGTAATTCCGTTAACCTCTGAAATTTACATTGACCGGAAAGACTTTGAAGAAGAACCACCAAAAGGCTTCAAGCGTTTAATTCCGGGTGGCGAAGTGCGTTTGCGTCATGCTTATGTCATTAAGTGTGATGAAGTAATTAAAGATGAAAGCGGTGAAGTGGTTGAGTTGAAATGCTCAATCGACCCTGAAACTTTGGGCAAAAATCCAGAAGGTCGTAAAGTTAAAGGGGTGATTCACTGGGTATCTGCGACCAAAGGTATTCCTGCTGAAGTGCGTATTTATGATCGCCTGTTTACAGAGTCAGACCCTGAAGTGGGTGATGACTTCTTAGCGAACTTGAACCCTGATTCGTTGAAAATTGTACACGCGGTGATTGAGCCTGCATTGGCACAAGCACAGCCTGAAGATCGTTTCCAATTTGAGCGTGAAGGTTATTTTGTTGCAGATCAATACGACCATACAGCAGAGAAACCTGTGTTTAACCGTATTTTAGACTTAAAAGACAGCTTTAAGCCTAAATAAGCGCTGTTTGCTTGATGTGGATATAGATATAAGGCTCAACTTCGGTTGAGCCTTTTCGTAGCGAAACCAATAGGAATACACTGTGATCGTTCGAGATAAAACCAATAGCTTTGCATTACTCTTTGCTTGGCGTGGCACCATTTTACCGAAAGTGTTTCCGGCACTGATGGTCGGTGTTTTAATTTCAACACTGTTGGTTTATCTAGCGACTCAACATTACGTGACGGTTCCCGCAGTGCCTGTCATTGGTTTTACTGTATTTGGTGTGATTCTTTCGATTTTCTTAAGCTTTCGAAATACGGCGTGTTATGACCGCTGGTGGGAAGGGCGTAAGCTATGGGGCGCAATGATTGCCAACGCACGGCATATAATTCGTGATAGTTATGTCTTAAATGATACAGAGCGTACAGTTTTGATGTATCGCGTGATGCTATTTAGCCATTTGCTTCGAGATCGTTTACGGCAGCAAAGTCATACCTATGACCACTATCAAGCCAAAGTACAACTGGCAGTAGAGCAGTGGCAAATATTGGCTACGCATATTAATCCACCGCAATATCTATTAGAGCTTACGCAGAAAGATCTAGCGGCGTTGTATAAGCGTGGTGAGATTAGCGATATTATTTACAGTATGCTGACCAAGCATACGGTGGCAATGGGCGATATTCACGCTGGTTGTGACCGTATTTCATCTACACCTCTGCCATTTTCCTATTCGGTTTTGTTACACCGTGCTGTGTACTCTTTCTGTCTCATTTTACCGTTTAGTTTAAGTTCCAGTCTTGGTTTTTGGTCACCGGTGATCGTGGCCTTAATTGCCTATCTCTTATTGGGTTTAGATGCACTGAGTGCAGAATTAGAAGAACCCTTTGGGCTTCAGGAAAATGACTTGCCTTTAGATGCTATTGTACGGGGCATAGAGCGTGAAATGCTGAGTTCTTTAAATGAATCCTTGCCAGAACCAGTGAGTGCGCATAGAGCCAATTTAAGTTAAAGCAGTGAACAAATCCATAACAGAAAATCAGCAGATTGCCTGAGCCATAACAAATTTTCGATATGATTGGTTTGTTGAGATGTGCTATCACTAAGTTTAAAAGTGATAGGGATATAACAATGACTACCGTGATCGAAACTCAGATGTTGATTCGGCGTTCTGTCAATATTGTGTTTAACGCTTTTGTTGATCCACTCATAACCACCAAGTTTTGGTTTAGTCAGTCTTCTGGTTATTTAGAAAAAGGCGCAATGGTCGATTGGACATGGGATAAATACCAAATTACGCACTCGACTCATGTCCTACAAGTTGTTGAAAATGAGCTGATCTGCATCGAATGGGGCACGCCTAAAACAAAAGTTGATTTTGTATTTGAAAAAATCGACAGCATGAATACCTATGTGATCATTCGAAATTATGACATTGAGTTACAAGGTAATGAGCTGATTCATTATGTGATGGATGCAACAGGTGGCTTTACTACAGTGCTAGATGGTGCCAAGGCATGGCTTGAATACGATATTCAGCTTAACTTGGTTGAAGATAAATTTCCGCCTTTTCAATTGCGTTCACATCAGTGATCTTTTTTAGAGCGTTCCTCTTTAAACTCAAAATAGTTCCCAAGCTGCTGTTTGGCTTTATCACGTAATTTCTTTTTGATATAGAGCACTAAGGCAAAACAGGTGGTGGTCAGCGTTAACATCAGGCTGTTCATGAAACTCATCATAGAGCTGACATAGCCAATAGTAGTAAGTCTGTTCATCATCTTGATGACTTGTGGGCTACTTTCAACACCTGTAATGGCCCACGTGCACAAGTGTTCACAGTTATTGATAATAAGATGGTAGTTGTTTTCATGCATGCGTGAGCGCATACGGCGAACCACTTTACGGCCTTTATATTTGGGATCTTGGTACTGATTGACTGTAATTTTACGTCCGTGGCTAAAGTTCTCGATAGAAGTGATTTCAATCGGATGCTTTTTAAAAAGATGCGCAAAACCTGAATAATGGATCACACGTCCACGCCCAGCATATATGCCGTGATGCGTATAGCCAAAATGTTTGACTATGAGATGAGCCCCCAAGGGGTAGTGGACTTTTTGTTGTTGCATGCCTAATACGTGCTAATTGATTACAGTTGTCTTTTATCTGTATTTTAAAGCTTCTGCTAGGAATAATCGACAGTTTAGTGGGTTTCGGTTATTTGAGTTTACGATGATAGAAATAAAAGGAGACCGATTGGAAAGGAATATCTAGCTTTTGTGATCGCATTAAAAAAGGATGCAAGCATCCTCTTTTAAGATGAAGTAGTGTTTATTGATCCACTAGACCTAAAAGTGAGTTTTGGGTACTGCACATGCGTGTTGCTTCTTCAGTGTTCATCGCTTTCACGTCTTCTTCAAATTTCTTTTTTTGTTCTTTGAGTTGTTCTTCAGGTAAACCCATCTGCTCGGCAAGTTTTTCCATTTTTTCCCAAGACTCAATACAAGCTTTCGGCATCTTGCTACATGCTGTTAAAGATAAAAGGGTAATACATGTGCTGACCATAAGTAATTTTTTCATTGCTTAAACCTTTAATTTTCAAACATTATTGATTTTTATATTGAGCCTGTAAGGTAACAAAAATTTAAGGCTTTGTATAATATTTAAACGTGCAAAGTGTACTGTGCTTCATATACCGTGGTTTTTTATAAGCAGAATGATGTACAGACATTAAAAAAAGGCACTTAGATCAATCTAAGTGCCTTTTTGATGAAAATTCAGTGACTCTACTACTGTAGAGGTCGATGCTGAAGTTCATTTAACTCCTTACGGCCATAGCCACGAGAAGCTAATACCTTTTTAATCCCAACAATCACGTCTTCATCGGTCGCTGTTTTAAGCTTTTCGATGAGCTGTTCATTGGTTTTACAAGAGCAGTCATTTTCAACACAAGCAATTTGATTTTTATGCTCGTTTTGCTGTTCATTCGAAAACAGCTTTTGCCAAAAACTCATATAGACTTCATTTACAACCTAACATAGGGTGAAATATAACCAATCTGTAAAATAATGCAAGTCAGCGTGAGAGATAAAAGCAGCGATCGATGTCGAAAAATTCCGATTATAGCGCAAGGTATTAACGTTATTATGACAGTTGAAATACTTGCATTTTATATAAGTTTATCTTTTTTCATGAAAATTAAAAAAGAAGCTCATTTGAGCTTCTTTTTTCTACGGTTTAAGTTGCAACAAATTGTTTAAATTTTTTCTAGTAAAATCCCAGACTCGACATGGTGGGTATAGGGGAATTGGTCAAACAGCGCAAACTGTGAAATTTTATGGGTTTGGCTGAGTGTTTTTAAGTTGTCATGTAAGGTGTCAGGATTACACGAAATATAGATGATCCGTTCAAAACGCTGAATCAATTTTAAGGTTTCATCATCAATGCCCGCACGCGGTGGGTCAACAAACACGGTATCGAACTCATAGCTACTCATATCGATATTCGCCTCTTGTAAGCGACGGAATGCGCGCTCACCATTATAGGCTTGTGTGAAGTCTTCTGCCGATAAACGTGCGACTTGAATATTATCGATTTGGTTTTGTTCGATATTCCACTGCGCCGCATATACTGAAGACTTAGCCAGTTCAGTGGCTAAAACACGGTTGAAACGGGTTGAAAGCGGTAGGGTGAAGTTTCCATTGCCACAGTAAAGTTCTAACAAATCTTTATTTGATTGCTGAGCAGCATTGCATGCCCATTCGAGCATTTTTTGGCAGACTTGTGCATTGGGCTGGGTGAAGCTACTTTCAATTTGTTTGTACTGATATTTACGCTCAAAAACTTGTAGTTCTTCCACCACAAATTCATCGGTGAGTACCACTTTTTGACCACGGCTACGACCAATCAACTTAATATTTAATTTTTCTGAAAGTTGTTTGGCTAAAACCTGCCATTGTTCAT
Organism: Acinetobacter sp.; assembly: GCF_036666595.1. Taxonomy (GTDB): domain Bacteria; phylum Pseudomonadota; class Gammaproteobacteria; order Pseudomonadales; family Moraxellaceae; genus Acinetobacter. The sequence continues at coordinate 165,994 of NZ_JAVWVO010000006.1, forward strand.
CGAGTGGGCAGCGATAAATCAGCGAAACCAGCATTTCACCTTTTAAAGTCGCTAAGAAATGCACTTCAAATAAGCGTTTTGAGAGGAGATCGTTGCTTTTTAGTTCTGCCAATAAAACAGGCATGAGCTGATTAATACTGGCATCAGCGATTGGGAAGTCATCAATACGAATGACTTTTTTCTGATTGTCTTCATCGCGTTCAAACATGGCATAAAACATATCATCTTCGGTATGCCAAATACGGAATTCTGCACGCATGCGAAAGTGTTTTTCAGGAGATTGAAAAACATCAAGCGAAGGTGGAGTGAATTCAGAAAATTGAGCTGTAATTCGTTCAATTTTGGCGTCAAGTTGTTGTTGATAAGAAGAAGTCATATGCAGTAAAAATCGCAAACATATTGAAAAAAGAGATGGTAACAAAGTTTGCCGAATTAGCCTAAAGATATTCAGCAAAAGCGTGGGGTTTATTCATGCTACAGATGGCTTGATGCTGTGCTATATCGGAAATTTTCGAGCAGATTGGGCCAAACTGAGCCGCATAAAAAATGCCAAGTAAACAGACCAGGAGATGTTGACTTGGCAATAGAGGAAACACAGTAATAAACCTGCAGTCCCGATGAGGATTACAGGTTTAAATTGGACTTAGTTCAGAGTCATAAGACTTGCATTACCACCAGCAGCTGCAGTGTTAACACTAATAGCGCGCTCAATCACAAAACGTTCCAAAGGGATGGCAGTTTGTGATGGGCTAAGGTGAGTAATACCTACAATCGCACCTTGACGCTCAGCAATCTGCTGTTGCAGAGCTAAAAGCTGCGCTGTTGTACCATGGTGCAATACTGCATCAAAAGCATCAGTTTTGATGTCTTTAATGACATGGAACGCTTGAGCCAATGCTTTAGGCATGCTTGGCATGTGTTTTAACACAAAACTGTTATCTGCAAGCACCGCTGGACGGCTACCAACTGCAAAAATCGCATTCAACTGTTGTAGTTGATCCGCTTCTTGTTCAGCTAATGACAAGACTGCATGACGCGGAATCACCATGTATTGGTTGCTTTCACCAGTCGGACCTTGCAGCTCGTAATGATGGCCTGAACAGAAGTTCTCGATTTTTGCCAATTTCACTGCTGGGAAGGTTTTAACTGCCCACTCTAGGAACAATGCAGAGTTGCTGAACTCGACTTGAGGGTTTAAGTCAGCACCTGTTGCAAATGGTTTATTCAACTTTTTCGCAGAACAGTTTTGCATTAGGCGATATAGATAAATTGGACCACCCGCTTTAGGGCCTGTACCTGATAAACCTTCGCCACCAAAAGGTTGTACACCGACAACTGCACCCACGATGTTACGGTTGATGTAGAGGTTACCTACTTCAGCATGGGTCATGACAGTTTGAATGGTTTCATCAATACGGGTATGTAGACCCATCGTCAGGCCATAGCCTTTGCTGTTGATGTGCTCAAGTAGCTGTTTGAGTGAACCTTGGTTAAAGCGAATCACATGCAGCACAGGACCAAACACTTCGCGCTCTAAATCATTGAGATTTGGCAACTCAATTAGTGTTGGTGTAATGAACGTGCCTGCATCTAGTTCAGAGTCTTGAGCATCATTACGCATTAACTGATGTACGCGATGGCCTTTTTGACGCATTTTATCGATGTGCTTTTGAATGTTTTCTTGCGCTTCAGCATCAATTACAGGACCAATATCTGTTTTAAGTAGATATGGGTTGCCCACTTGAAGTTGCTGCATTGCACCTTTAAGCATTTGAATCACGGCATCGGCATTGTCTTCTTGTACACACAGTACGCGAAGAGCAGAACAACGTTGACCTGCGCTGTCATAAGCTGAGCTGACGACATCAAGTACAACTTGCTCAGTCAGTGCTGATGAGTCAACGATCATGGCATTTTGACCGCCTGTTTCAGCAATCAGGGGAATGCTTTCACCATTTTTACTTAGACGCTTCGCCACAGTTTTTTGCAAAATCTTAGCAACTTCAGTAGAACCTGTGAACATGATGCCTTGAACCTGTTCTGATGCACTGAGCTGTGCACCTACAGTTTCACCGCGACCCGGCATCAACTGTACAGCCGCTTGAGGTACGCCTGCTTGCCATAAGATTTGAATCGCTTGAGCTGCAATCAATGGCGTTTGTTCAGCTGGTTTAGCAATCACGGTATTACCCGCAACCAATGCAGCAGCGACTTGACCTGTGAAGATAGCCAAAGGGAAGTTCCATGGGCTAATACATAGCATCGTGCCTAAAGGCTCAACTTCTGCGTTTGCATCTAGATCAATCATTTGCGTTGCATAGTAGCGTAAGAAATCTACAGCTTCACGAACTTCTGCAATGGCATTGGCATACGTTTTACCACTTTCACGGCAAAGTAAAACCATCAGTTCTTCTAAGCGAGCTTCCATTAAGTCAGCAGCGCGAAGTAGGTAGCTCGCACGAGTGTCTTTAGCCGTACGTGCCCAAATGTCTTGAACAGCTTGCGCATTGTTTAATGCTTGCTCAACTTGTTCAGTTGTGGCTTCTTGTACATAACCGACAACATCTGTGTGACGTGCTGGGTTGATAATGCTTTGCGGAACAACGGCTTCATTGGTCTGAATGTGCTCACCCATTGGTGCAGCAGACCATTGGTGCTTAGCAAACTGTTGAGCTGTTTGGTTCAACTGAGCTAATTCAGAGTCATTTGCAAGATCTAAACCTTTAGAGTTTGCACGCAGTTGGCCATAAAGCTCAGCAGGAAGTGGAATCGAAAGGTGTTTTTGACCCACGATATTTTCACGTTTTGCACTGCTTAAAATGGTTTGAGTTGGATTTTCAATCAAATCATCAATTGCGAGTGACTTGTCTGCAATACGGTTTACAAAAGAGGTGTTTGCACCATTTTCAAGTAAACGGCGTACAAGATAAGCCAATAGTGTTTCATGGTTACCGACAGGCGCATAAATACGGCAAGGTACACCTAGTTTTTTATCTAGTTTTTCGCCAACTACTTGTTCATACAGTGGCTCGCCCATGCCGTGTAAGCATTGGAACTCATACTGACCCACATAGTATTTCTCTGGGTTGGCCATTTCATAAATAGTCGCTAAGGTTTGCGCATTGTGCGTTGCAAACTGTGGGTAAATTTGTTCTGGTGCAGCCAATAATTTTTTCGCACATGCGATATACGACAAGTCTGTATGTACTTTACGGGTAAATACAGGGTAGTCGGTCATTCCTTCGATTTGTGCTTTCTTGATTTCGCTGTCCCAGTACGCGCCTTTCACTAAACGAATCATTAAGCGTTTTTCGCTACGTTTAGCCAAGTCTACAATGTAGTCAACCACGTAGAAACAACGTTTTTGATACGCTTGGATAACGAAACCAATGCCTTTCCAGTCTTTGAGTTCTGGTTCAAAGCATAGGCGTTCAAGCATTTCTAAAGAAATTTCTAAACGTTCAGATTCTTCTGCATCAATATTTAAACCGATGTTGTAACCGCGCGCTAACTTAGCAAGCGTAAAGACTTTGCCGTACAACTCTTCATGCATACGTGCAACTTGTGCACGTTGGTAACGAGGGTGTAGAGCAGATAATTTAATTGAAATACCTGGGCCGTCATAAACATCTTTGTCTTTTGACGCCTGACCAATGGCATGAATGGCATCGGTATAGTCTTTCATATAACGATCAGCATCATGATCGGTCAGTGCCGCTTCACCTAGCATGTCGTATGAATAGCGGAAGCCTTTTTCTTCAAGACGTTCAGCGTGTTGTAATGCTTCACCAATGGTTTCGCCAGTCACAAACTGTTCGCCCATCATACGCATAGCTACATCAACCGCTTTACGGATGATGCCACGACCACTACGTGCCAATAAGCCTGTTAAAGTGCCTGATAAGCTGTTTTGCTTTGGTGTTTCCATCAGCTTGCCAGTCAGCATGAGACCCCATGCTGCCGCATTGACAAACATCAGGTTACTTTGACCAACGTGTTCTTTCCAGTTGCCTTGGTTGATTTTGTCTTTAATCAATAGGTCACGTGTCGCCATGTCTGGAATACGAAGCAAAGCTTCAGCTAAACACATCAGCGCGATGCCTTCTTGAGAAGACAGTGCAAATTCTTGTAAGAGACCCTGTACAATACCTGCTTTACCGCTGCCGCTTTTACGTTCACGTAAAGTATGAGCCAAATCAAACGCAAGTTCATGAATGCGTTGATTCATCTCGTCAGAGATTTTGCTGTGGTCTAATAAGTTTTGAACACAGTCAGTTTCGGCACGTCGCCAAGCGGTATTGATTTCAACTTCAAGCTCACTTTTTTCTTTGAATTCGGTAATATATTCAAATTGAGTTTGAGCGTCGTTGAAATGCGTATTGCTTTCCATCATATTCATGCCTACATCCTGTGCATACAATAATGTGTTGAGAGATCTATAGTAATTAATTTATGATTACAGAAAGAATGCCGAATAACTCACTATAATTTGTATGCTATTTAGAGATTAATTCAGATGACGAGCCCAATTTTTAGCTTGGACCGAACAGATATCAAAATATTAGATATTCTTCAAAGAGATGGAAAAATATCTAATATTAAACTTGCCGAAGAAGTGAACTTATCAGCGACGGCTGCTTTGGCACGGGTGCAAAAATTAACCAAGGAAGGCTTTATTCTGAGTTATGAGGCACGCTTAAATCCAAACATGCTCAATGCTAGTTTTGTGGTTTTTGTGGAGATCCTTTTGGATAAAACCACGCCACATGTCTTGGAAGATTTTCGCCATGCCGTGCTACAGCATGATGAAATTGTGGAATGTCATATGACCAGTGGGGGCTTTGATTTTGTGGTGAAGATTCGCTGTGCCAGTATGGATGAGTTCCGGAAAATCTCAGGTCAAGTCTTGTGGCAACTGCCGGGCGTTAAAGAAACGCGCAGTTATCCCGTGATGGAAGTCATCAAAGAAAGCTCACGTATCCAACTTAAATACAAACCTGTGTCGAAATAATTCAGTACATGAAATGTAAAAAAGGGGCTTAAAAGCCCCTTTTTTTGGTCTACACGTTCGATTAACGTTGTGTAGATTCTTCTTTCATTTCAGCCATCGCTTGTTTGTACATACTGTCTGCTTGTTCAAAGCGTTGTACTACTTCAGCTTCAGGGGCTTTACCCATTAAGCTTACCACTACAATGCTGATCCAAGAGAAGATGAAACCTGGAATAATTTCATATAGACCTAAGTGTCCTAATGCATTTTTCCACACAATCACGGTTACTGCACCAACAATAATACCTGCAATAGCACCATTCAAGGTCATGCGCTTCCAGAACAAAGACAAGATAATCAGTGGACCAAATGCCGCACCAAAACCTGCCCATGCATAAGCGACAAGGCCTAGAACTTTACTGTCAGGGTTGCTTGCTAAACAAATTGCAAGAACAGCAACAGCAATAACCATGAAGCGACCCACCCAAACCAATTCTTTTTGAGAAGCGGTTTTACGGATGAAAGCTTTGTACATGTCTTCTGTCAATGTTGTAGAACAAACCAGTAACTGACAGCTTAATGTACTCATCACCGCAGCTAAAATTGCAGCTAAAATGATACCCGCAATCCAAGGGTTGAATAAGAGTTTAGTCAGTTCCATGAACACAGTTTCAGGGTTTTGAGAAACCACAGCCGCCAGTTCAGGGTGTTGTTGGAAGTACGCGATGGCAATAAAACCAGCACCTACCGCACCACCTAGACATAAAATCATCCATGTCATACCAATGCGACGCGCAGCAGGAATCGTTTTCACAGAATCCGCAGCCATGAAGCGCACTAAAATGTGTGGCTGACCAAAATAGCCTAAGCCCCATGCCAATGATGACAGGATGGCAACAGTGCTGAGTTCAGAAACAATATGCATCGCTTGTGGGCGAGCCGTTTCAAGTAAGACTGTGAACTGTGCAGCATTACCATCAATCGCAAGGTAAGTCATGATTGGGGTAAGCAGCAGAGCAAAAATCATTAGACCTGCTTGGAAGGTGTCTGTCCAGCTAATTGCAAGGAAGCCGCCGATACACACATAACTGATGGTTGCAATTGCGCTAATCCAAAGTGCAGTGGTGTAGTTCCAACCAAAGATACTTTCAAATAGACGCGCGCCTGCGACCATGCCTGAAGCACAGTAAATCGCGAAGAATACTAAAATAACGACAGCTGAGATCATACGCAAGATACGTTTGCGATCTGCGAAACGACCTGTGAAATAATCAGGTAGGGTGAGGGCATTGTTTTGGACTTCAGTATGCACACGTAAACGTCCTGCAACCAATAACCAGTTGAGCCATGCACCAATGATTAGGCCTACGGCAATCCACGCTTCAGACAAACCAGACAAATAAATTGCACCCGGTAAGCCCATCAGTAACCAGCCACTCATGTCTGATGCACCTGCAGAAAGCGCAGTAACCACACTTCCTAAACTACGACCACCTAAGATGTAATCATCAAAGTTGTTTGTGGACTTGTATGCATACAAACCGATGCCAACCATGGCAATGATATAAACTAAAAATGTGATGAGGGTGGGGTTAATTTGACTCATAGGCATTCCTTGGCAAAATCCGACTTGGGAGATTTTTTAATCGCTTTGTTTGAGACGGCGATTCAAGCATAAAAATAAAATTACACTCTGTAACAGTTGTGATGTGTTTTTGTATACCTTGTGTAATTGTTAATTGTTTTTTAAAATTAAACAATAAGTTGTTGAAAATATGTTATTTATTGGTCAATTATTATTCTTTTCTATAGGGTAAATGAGATTCTAAGCTTTTATTTCGTAAAATCAGCAGGCTAGTTATAATTTATGATTTTTTATTGCTTACGAAAAATTACATTACCTGCAGAGTAGGCACATTTCCATATAAAATGTTTCATTTATGAAATGTATTTACAGTCATGAAATAGGTGAAAAAGACGAATATTTCACCATTAACCTAATTCTGTTAGGGCGTTTTTGCTTTGAGAGCATTGGAAAACTTTCAAATTTCTAATTAGAAAATAGGAATTCAATGGCATTTTCTGCTTGCTTTGGCACAAGTGAAAATAGAGTCGGTATAAATTAACTGCACATTTGGCAAAATCTCTCCTGAAATTGTGCAGACCATTGCGGTGGTATGTGATCAATTGAGCCAAACTATTGAAGGTTAGACATACGCTTTTCCCTATAGATGTCTATCAAGATAGAGCGGGCACCACAAATTAATATGAATAGCAACGAAGTGTTGACCAATCTTGCATTAAAGCATCTATTCCTTTCTTAAGGTAAATACGAGGTTATTCATCCAAATGACCTTGTCAATAAATCTCAATCGACCAATGATGTTTATCCAACGCCGCTGCGTTTAGCAATTTATTAATGGTATTGCAGCCTTAAATACCAAATATATTCAAGCCAATGAACACCTATGCTTGGATGTAGTCATGCGTAGTATTGGGGCAAGGGTTACTTACTCGGGAACCGTTAGGTCGCATTTTTTTTATTTGAAAATTTGGTTACTGAGGTGACGCCGACGGTTGTACCTTTAGCATAAGTTCGCTAAGACATTTATAACTATATATAGGTATAAAAGTAGTCAATGCGCTGCTTTTATACTTTTAAGCCAATCCGTGCTAACAAAAGGTAGCAGTTAGAACTACAATAAGTCTGAGTGAAGAACCATGATTAGATGTCTATGCTGAGTAAATTGAGTCAATTATTTAAATTAAAGAAAGATGCACCAGAACAACTTTTCTTGCAGCAGCACCAGATTGAATATGATGATGAAAAAGGCTTTATCATTGAAGGTGTTGTGCTAAATGCCATACATGCTGAACGCTTAACCTATTTTTCAAATCGTAGAATTAGTCAGTTTGATGACCTCAATGCACTTTTTTATAGTGCTATGTTAATCAATGAAAAGATCGACTTGGAAATTGCCAATGAGCGATTTGTCACACGTTTAGGTAATAATCTAGAAAACTTAACCGAGTTAAAGCGAATGATTAAGCTACTCAATGACTATTATTACCAGTTTATACGTGACAAAAAGTAAGTTTTTTAAAAACCATAAATTTGAGTTGTAAAAAGGACTTAGCGCTAGATTGATGTTGTTCTTGTCGTGAAAAATAACATGCAGCGAGAGGACATCATGCTAGTATATGATGCATGTTTTTAAACGCTAAAGCCATGTCCATGTTCCAAGAAGAAATCTCCCAACTGAATGTGCAACAACTAAAAGCAGGCGAAAAACGTTGGCTGGGAAATTTGCTCGGCTCTTCAGCTGCATTATTGATTCAAACGTTAAGCACACAAAATAAAAAGCTTTTTGTGGTTGTGGCAAAAAACAATCAACACTTAGCACAACTCGAAAGTGAATTTGAGTTTTACGGTATTCGACCGACCATTTTCCCAGACTGGGAAATTCTGCCTTATGATCGTTTATCTCCTCATCAAGATATTGTATCTGAGCGTCTCGCGATTTTATCCAATATGCCGCAAACAGGTGTCTTACTGATTTCGGCTTCGACCTTGGCGCAGCGTGTAGCGCCGACTTCGTGGGTGTTGGGAGAACACTTTGATATTCACGTCGGTCAAAAGTTTGAATTGGAACAGCAAAAGAAGCGTTTGATTCAAGCAGGCTATCATTTGGTCGACACAGTATATGACCATGGTGAATTTGCGGTTCGTGGCAGCATTATGGATATCTATGCCTCAGGTCAAGCCGCACCAATTCGTATAGATTTGTTTGATGATGAAATTGAAACCCTTAAATTTTTTGACCCTGAAACGCAGCGTACTACGCAGAACTTAAAACAATTTTCCGTATTACCGGCAAAAGAGTTTCCGTTGAAAGAGGCGCGCAGCATCTTTCGTGATCGCTATGCAGAAATGTTTCCGACTGCAAATCCAAAGAAAAATCCAATTTATCAGGATGTGTTAGAAGGGATTGCATCACCAGGTATCGAATTCTATTTCCCGCTATTTTTCAGTGCTGCGCAGATGGAAACTCAAAGTACACTGCTTTCGTACTTACCGAGTCATTCCATTGTCATTACAGACAAGCAAGTTGATGATGGTTTGGATAATTTTTGGAAAGAAATCGATAGGCGTTATGAAGACCGTCGTCATAATGTTGACCAGCCAATTTTAGCCCCTAACCATCTTTTTATTTCGACCAATCAAGTTTTAGAACAGCTCAATACCTTTCCACGTATTATTGCCTCAGTCGAGGCTTTTGATCTAAAAGCGGGTGTGATTAATTTAAACACTGAGCTTCCACCACGTTTAGCAGTCGATCCTAAAAATGAAAAGCCCTTTCATGCGGTTAAACAGTATATTGATGCTGCTAATCATCCAGTATTACTGGTTGCTGAAAGTGCGGGGCGTCGTGAAACTTTAAAAGATGCCTTGCGTGCCACATTGGGGGAGATTCCTAATGTCGAGAATTTTGCTGAATTTCAAAGATCCTTGCATGCCATTGCAATTACCAGTGCGCCCTTAGAGCGTGGCTTGGTATTAAAAGACAGCATTAGCATCATTTCTGAAAATCAGTTGTATGAGCATCGCGTTGTACAGCGTCGTCGTAAACGCCAGCAAGAGGTTTCGGAAGAGTTTCTCATCCGAAGTTTGACTGAACTGAGTATGGGTGCGCCGGTGGTGCATATCGACTATGGTGTGGGGCGTTATGCGGGCTTAGTCACTTTAAGTATTGATGATCAAGACTATGAGTTCTTGCAGCTCGATTATGCCGATGCTGCCAAAGTCTATGTTCCTGTCACCAATTTACATTTGATCAGCCGTTATAGTGGCGGTGACCCGGACTTAGCACCCTTGCATAAGCTGGGTACTGATGCTTGGAGTAAAGCAAAACGTAAAGCGTTGGAGCAAATCCATGATGTAGCAGCGGAATTATTACATATCCAAGCCCGTCGTCAAGCCAAACCAGGTTTTGGTTTTGAGTTAGATCAAGGTCAATATATGCAGTTTGCCAGTGGCTTTGCCTATGAAGAAACACTCGATCAAGCCAATGCCATTGAAGCGACTTTGTATGATATGCAATTGGCTAAACCTATGGATCGCTTGGTCTGTGGCGATGTGGGCTTTGGTAAAACCGAAGTTGCGATGCGCGCAGCATTTTTAGCCATACAGAACAACAAACAAGTGGCTGTTTTGGTGCCGACGACGTTGCTGGCCCAACAGCATTATGAGTCTTTTAAAGACCGTTTTGCAGACTGGCCTATTCGCATCGAAGTTTTATCACGTTTTGGCAGCAGTAAATCACATACGAAAACGATTGAAGACTTAGCTGAGGGCAAAGTCGACATCGTGATTGGTACGCATAAAATTCTACAAGAAAGTGTCCAGTTTAAAGACTTAGGCTTGATGATTGTGGATGAAGAACACCGCTTCGGTGTACGTGACAAAGAGCGGATTAAAGCAATGCGTGCAGATGTGGATATGTTGACTCTGACTGCAACTCCAATTCCACGGACTCTAAACATGGCCTTTAGTGGTATGCGTGATCTATCCATTATTGCCACACCACCTGCACGACGTTTAGCGGTAAAAACTTTTGTGCAAGAACATACGGGTGATTCAGTTAAAGAAGCCATCTTGCGTGAGTTGCTGCGTGGTGGACAAGTTTATTTTCTACATAATGAAGTGGAAACGATTGAACGTGCAGCAGAGAGTCTTCGAGAGTTGGTCCCTGAGGCACGCGTGGCTGTTGCACATGGTCAAATGCGTGAACGCGAGTTAGAACAAGTTATGCAGCAGTTTTACCATAAAGAATATAACGTGCTGGTCTGCTCAACCATTATTGAAACAGGGATTGATGTTCCGAATGCCAATACAATTTTAATTGAGCGGGCAGATAAGCTGGGTTTAGCGCAGTTACATCAACTACGTGGGCGTGTAGGGCGCTCGCATCACCAAGCCTATGCCTATCTGTTGGTGCCATCCATCAAAGGGTTGAAAGGCGATGCTGAAAAACGTCTAGATGCGATTCAGCGGGCATCGACATTAGGCGCGGGCTTTATGTTGGCTACGGAAGACTTGGAAATTCGTGGAGCGGGTGAGTTACTCGGCGAGCAACAAAGTGGTTCAATGCAAGCCATTGGCTATAGCTTGTATATGGAGATGCTTGAAAAGGCGACCAAAGCCATTCAAAAAGGCAAAACCCCAAACTTCGATGCGCCACTCTCACTGACCGCAGAAATCAATTTACATATGCCGGCCTTGATTCCAGATGAATATCTGGGAGATGTCCATCAGCGTTTATTGTTCTATAAGCGCATTAGTAATACGGACAGTCAGGAAAAACTCGATAACATTCGTATGGAGTTGATAGACCGTTTTGGGATACCACCACAACCTGTGAAGCAGCTTTTTGCTGTGCACCAGATGCGTTTGAAAGCAGAAATACTGGGCATTACCAAAGTGGATATTTCTGCCAATGGGGGTGCGATTGAATTTTCACCAGATACTCCTGTTCAGGCGATTAGTATTATTCAGATGATGCAAAAACATCCGACCTTTTTTAGGATGGAGGGTGGTCAGCGCTTAAAGGTGATGGTAATGCTAGAGGAATATGAAAAACGGATTCAATTTATCAATGACTTATTGGAAAGTTTATTGAAAGAATTGCATTAAAATTTAGCTCTAATTTGCTGTGATTTCATACAGATATCAGGTCTTTCTTGCGGACTTGCGCTATAAAAAGAAAGACTTGATTTTTTGATGAAATTTATTAAAGTAATAAATGTGATGTAGTTCAAAGTAAAACGTAGTTTATTTGTGTTGAAACACATTGCTTGCAATATTCACCTCTGATTGGATGTGATAGTATTAGCCATTATTCTAATTTGCATCATTTATAAAGATATGTTTAGTTTGCATCCACAACTTGCTCAAGATACGTTTTTTGTAGGCGACTTTCCACTTTCAACATGTCGCTTAATGAATGATATGCAATTCCCGTGGCTAATTTTAATTCCACGCGTGCCAGGCATCACTGAGTTATATGAACTCAGTCAAGCCGACCAAGAACAGTTTTTACGTGAGTCAAGTTGGTTATCAAGCCAATTGGCTCGTGTATTCCGTGCTGACAAAATGAATGTTGCTGCTTTAGGTAACATGGTTCCGCAGCTCCATTTCCACCATGTTGTGCGTTATCAAAACGACGTAGCATGGCCAAAACCAGTTTGGGGTACACCCGCTGTTCCTTATAGCAATGAAGTGCTTGCGCATATGCGTCAAACTTTAATGCTTGCACTACGTGGTCAAGGTGATATGCCATTTGATTGGCGTATGGACTAATACACGTGAAAAATCAAATCAGGGATGATTTGATCGTGCGCATAGTGGGGAACGAGCAGTGCCATTAGACGATTGGTTATCTAAAGAGCCCAAACAATTTGAGTATTTCCATCGTGTGATGGGATATGGCATGCTGTCTTTAATAACCATCGTCTATCATTATACGATGGCAGATACGCAATATCAGATTTACGTGCCGCTGCTGTTGCTCATTGTGTTATTAATCACACCGCCATTTTCCAGGTGGTTAGGTTATCGCTTTAATAATACCATGCGGCGCGGTGTGATGTTTGTTATAGATATTGTCATTACAGCGATCATTCTAGCCGCCGTACATCTCAGCATCGTTCTCACATTTTTAACCATTTTTGCTATGCTTTATACGGCTATTAGCAATAAAGTTTCTTTTTTGATGGTGTCTTTGGCCAGCCTGATTGGGGTGGTTGTCTTTTATATCTCAATTATCTTTGTCTTTGGTTTTGGTGAATATTTCGAGGCCACCAGTACCGAACTGATTGTATTGGGCTTTTTGTGCCTCACCACTTATTTTGGCGTGGGGAGTTATTATCAGCGCAACCAAATGCAAGACATATACCGCCGGAAAAATCACTATTTTGATCAGATGAACCGTTATATGGAGTTTGCCAATCAGTTGAGTCGCTATGCACCAGTTCAGTTGTGGCAATCGATCATGAAAGGTGAGTCTGAAGCGAAAATTGAATACAAGCGTAAAAAACTGACAGTTTTCTTTTCAGATATTCAGGGTTTTACCGAGCTTTCTGAAAGCTTAATTCCGGATGATTTAGCATTCCTACTTAATGATTATTTAAAACACATGACCGAGATTGCTAAGCAATATGAAGGTACTGTTGATAAATTCATGGGGGATGCAATTTTAGTGTTCTTTGGTGACCCTAATTCTGAAGGTGTAGAGCGTGATGCTCAAAACTGTTTGGAAATGGCCATGGCGATGCGTCAGCAAATGAAAATCCTACGTGAGCGTTGGGTGAAAATGGGTTATCCACCATTACATATTCGTATGGGAATTTCTACGGGGTATTGTCACGTAGGGAATTATGGCGCGTCGCACCGTATGGCTTATACCATTGTTGGTCGTGATGCAAACCTTGCTGCACGTTTACAAAGTGCAGCACAAGTGGATGAGATCTTAATTTCGGACGATACGCATAATTTAGTAAAAAATGACTATCTTTGTGCGCCGAAAGCGCCGATTTTCCTCAAGGGAATTAAAGGTGCTGTGAAGACGTGGCAAGTCGTTGAAAAATATACCTCGCAAAAATCAGACTATCAACGTTGGTTTGATTATGAATATAAAGGGTTTCATTTACTGCTGAACTTAGATGAAGTGCAGAATTTTGAATATCCACAGTTGATTCAAGTCTTGGAAAAAATGATTCAACGCATTCAAACCCAACAGAAGATGACCAATTCGCAAGGTATCGTCAAACTCAATCTTGAAGATGAAGTAATAGAACCTGTTCAGAAAAATGAATATCATTAAGTTGATGGTGTGAGATACAAAGCGAGAGTCGAAAAAAAGCCACTACAATGAGTGGCTTTTTTACACTTTGAAAATTAGTGATTTTCAGATGCGTGGTTAATCGTGTATTTAGGAATTTCAACTTCTAAGTCTTCATCCACTAACTTCACTTGGCAAGACAAGCGAGAGTCAGGTTCTAAGCCCCAAGCACGATCCAGCAGATCGGCTTCAACATCATTCATTTCTTCTAAGCTGTCAAAGCCTTTACGTACCACAACGTGGCAAGTTGTACATGCAGCGGACATATCGCAAGCATGCTCAATCTTAATTCCATTTTTCAGTAAGCTTTCACAAAGATTTGCATTCTGTTCAACTTCAAACTCAGCACCTTCTGGGCAGATTTGCGCATGTGGGAGAACTTTAATACGTGGCATAGTCTTTACCTATAAATTAGTTTGAGTTTGACCAGTCGTCGAGTTTTGTGCCTTTCAGCGCTGCATCGATATGCTGATTCATACGTGCTGCTGCAAAAGCATCACTGTGTATTTTAAGCTGTTCAACAGCAGATTCAATTGCTTTGATTTCTGTTGTTTCAAGTGTTACTTCTAATGAAGTTTTAGCTGCATTTAATGCAACTTGTTGCTCATTTGTGAGCAGGTGAGCATCTACTTTCAGGGCTTGCTCTAAAGCTTCGAGTTCGCGTTTTGCTTCAACTTTAGTTTCTTGTAAGTGACGAAGATTTTTATCTTCTTCAGCAAACTTGTAACCATCAAGCAGTAAGCGTTCCATGTCGCTATCAGCCAAACCATATGATGGTTTGATGTCAATTTGTGCATGTACGCCAGAGGTTGTTTCTTTGGCTGAAACCGTCAGTAGGCCATCGGCATCCACTTGGAAGGTCACTTCAATGCGTGCTTGACCTGCAGTCATTGGTGGAATACCGCGAAGGACAAAACGACCTAAGCTACGGCAATGCTCAACCAAATCACGCTCACCTTGAACCACATGAATCAACATCGCGGTTTGGCCATCTTGGTAGGTGGTGAACTCTTGACGACGTGCAACTGGAATTGCAGTATTACGTGAAATAAGACGCTCAACCAAGCCGCCCATGGTTTCTAGACCGAGAGAAAGCGGTGTTACATCAAGCAGTAATGCGCCATCGGCTGTGTTTCCAATCAACTGATTGGCTGTAATCGATGCACCAATAGCAACAACTTCATCTGGGTTGATGGTACATAATGGCTCTTGAGCAAACACATCACGTACAGCGTTTTGTACAGCATAAGAACGAGTTGAACCACCGACCAAAACCACATTTTGAATGTCACTGAGTTCAAGCTTCGCATCGCGGAGGACGCGTTTGCACACACTAATCGTCTTATCTAAAGCAACTTTGATAATACTTTCAAATGTCGTGCGATCAAGAGTTAAGCTATGCTCTAGGACTTGTAAATGAACGCTTTCTGCATCAGTTAAAGCTTCTTTGGCTTTACGTGCAGCAACTAAAACGTGTGCATATTCAGTGTCATCGAACTGCTCAATGTTGAGTTCTTTTTTCGCCCATTTTACGATTAAACGGTCAAGATCATCACCGCCTAATGCGGTATGTCCACCCGTCGCTAACACTTCAAACACGCCTTGTGAAAAGCGTAAAATTGAAACGTCAAACGTACCGCCACCCAAGTCATAAATCACATAGTTGTGATCGTGCGCAAGATTGGTTTCTTGGTCCAGACCATATGCAACCGCAGCAGCAGTAGGCTCATTTAAAAGTCGTAGTACATTTAAACCAGCAAGTTGTGCGGCATCACGTGTCGCTTGACGTTGAGCTTCATCGAAGTATGCAGGAACGGTAATCACTGCACCATTGACTTCATTTTTTAAGCTCGCTTCAGCACGATCTTTTAGTTGCTTTAAAATTTCAGCGGACACTTCGACAGGGGTTTTGCGGCCCTGAGCAGTTTCAAAAGCAGGCATTTGATTATCTTCACCCACTAAAGTGTAGGGGTGTTGAAATTTGATGTCGGCTTTAGAGCGTCCCATAAAACGTTTGACTGAAATGATGGTGTTTTTAGGATCGGCAGTCAAAAATGGTTTTGCTTCGTCGCCATATTGGGTTTGGTTTACACCATAATGCGCGATCGATGGGAGTAAGACACGACCTTGTTCATCATGCAAAACTTTTGCTTTGCCTGAAAGTACGGTTGCAACTAGAGAGTGAGTTGTACCTAAGTCGATACCAATGGCAATACGGTGTTCATGTGGCGCACTTGATTGTCCAGGTTCTGCAATTTGCAAGAGAGCCATGTGTTACATCCTTTGAGCGTCAAAAATTAAAAATAAGTTAAAATTCATCATCTAAATCAAAGCTATCGTCATCTTCAAAACGATCTTCAGCTTTATCAATGTCATGCATGACTTTTACAAAGAAGCGAAGTTTGCGGACATCATCACGTGCCTCAGCCCAATCTTCCTCTTCAAAATCAATTTTGAATTCGCGGACTAAACCATCAATCCATTGTTGAACGTCTAATTTGAGTGATTGTAATTCATCTGCTGAACGTGCTTCATCAAGTTGTTCACGGATTTCTAAGGCAGACTGGAGAAATTCAAAATCATTGATGGATTGATCAAGATGATAATCTTGTTTTTTTAATCCTAATAAATATCCTGCACGGCTATCAACCTGAGATAAAACTTTAAATGCTTGATTGATCTCACTTGATTTTATGAGGGCTTGATCTTTATCGAGAGCTTTATCTGGGTGATATTGTTGCTGCAACTTTAAAAATTCTGATTTTAAGGTTGCTAAATCAATATCGAGTGCTACTGGGAGGTTAAACAACTCAAAATGATTCATAGGAGAGGGATTCCGCGCTAAATTGGGGGTCATTGCGAAAGCAAAAACACTCTATGTAAATGCAATTAAAACAGTGTGATACACACTGTTTTAATGTTGAAAAGCAAGTTAATGAACTGTTATACGGTGAAAGATTCACCACAGCCACATTCGCCTTTTTTGTTTGGGTTGTTAAACTCAAAGCCTTCGTTTAAACCATTTTTCACGTAGTCCATCTCCATACCATCGAGATAAACCAAGCTTTTTGGGTCTACGAATACTTTCACCCCAAACTGCTCAAAGGTGGTGTCATGTGCATCAATTGAATCGACAAATTCAAGCACATAAGCCAAACCAGAACAGCCTGAAGTTTTCACGCCAACGCGAATACCTTCACCCTTACCGCGATTTTTTAAATAATTGCTGATATGAGTTGCAGCATTTTCAGTTAAGTTGATCATGAAAACTCCCTAATCTTTCTTTAAAATGCGAAGCAATTAAGCTTTAGATTTTTTGCTGCGGTAGTCTTCAACAGCAGCTTTAATAGCATCTTCAGCCAGTACAGAACAGTGTACTTTTACTGGAGGAAGAGCAAGTTCAGTTGCGATATCAATGTTTTTGATCGCTTGAGCTTGATCTAAAGTTTTGCCTTTTAGCCATTCAGTCACTAAAGAGCTAGATGCAATAGCAGAACCACAACCATAAGTTTTGAAACGTGCTTCTTCAATCACACCGTTGTCATCTACTTGGATCTGTAAACGCATAACGTCACCACATGCAGGTGCTCCGACCATACCTGTACCTACGTTTTCAGCATTTTTGTCTAATACACCTACATTACGAGGGTTTTCGTAATGGTCAATTACTTTTTCGCTATAAGCCATGATGCGTCTCCAAACCTCGGGGTCAGCGTTAATATTAAATATGGGGTCAAAACTTGATTTTTCAATGAAGTCATCCAGTATGTGGATGACTTCAATGGGAAAAATTAGTGTTCAGCCCACTCAACTGTAGAAAGGTCGATACCGTCTTTGTACATGTCCCAAAGTGGAGAAAGTTCACGAAGTTTCTCGACCGCAGAGCGCGTCACTGTAAGTACATGGTCAATGTCTGCTTCAGTGGTGTATTTACCAAAACTGAAGCGAATTGAGCTGTGCGCAAGTTCGTCAGACAAACCTAGTGCACGTAATACATAAGAAGGTTCTAATGTTGCTGAAGTACAAGCTGAACCCGAAGATACAGCCGCGTCTTTCAACGACATCATTAACGATTCACCTTCAACAAAGTTGAAACTTACGTTTAAGTAGTTCGCAACGTTTTGTGTTGGATGGCCGTTTAAGAAAATTTGTTCTAAGTCTTGTAAGCCATTCCAAAGCTTGTCACGAAGTACGCGAATGCGTGCTTGTTCAGAAGCTAAGTTTTTACCTGCAAGTTCAAATGCTTCACCCATACCAACGATTTGGTGTGTTGCAAGTGTACCAGAACGCATACCGCGTTCATGACCACCACCATGCATTTGCGCTTTTAAACGAACACGTGGAGTACGACGTACATAGAGTGCGCCAATACCTTTAGGGCCATAAATTTTATGAGCAGAGAAGCTCATAAGGTCAACTTTCATGGTTGAAAGGTCAATTTCAACTTTACCTGCAGCTTGCGCCGCATCGACATGGAAGAAGATCTTGTGTGCACGAGTAATTTCACCAATTGCCGCGACATCAGTCACAGAACCAATTTCGTTGTTTACCATCATAAGTGAAACAAGAATAGTGTCTGGACGAATAGCTGCTTCAACCATTTCAGGGGTAATTAAACCCGTGTTTGGAAGTGGCTCAAGGTAAGTGATTTCAAAACCTTCAGACTCAAGCTCACGGCAAGTATCTAAAATAGCTTTGTGTTCAATTTTACTTGTAATAATGTGCTTGCCTTTAGACGCATAGAATTGTGCTACGCCTTTAAGAGCTAAGTTATCTGATTCAGTTGCACCAGAAGTCCAAACGATTTCGCGTGGATCTGCTTTGATCAAGTTCGCAACTTGTTCACGTGCATATTCTACTTTTTCTTCTGCCTGCCAACCGTAAGCATGAGAACGAGATGCTGGGTTGCCAAATGTGCCGTCAAATGTCAGACATTCCATCATGCGTTCAGCGACTTGAGGGTCTACAGGAGTTGTTGCTGCATAATCAAGATAAATTGGACGTTTCATGTCAAATACCTGTTACCGATAAAAGGGCTGAATCTGAAGGTGCTGTGTTTTGGCGAATGGCAACTTTTTGAACGTTGTCACGTGCTACAAGGTCAGCAAGAGTGATTTTAGCGAGATAGTCGGCAATGTGATGGGAGAGTTCTTGCCATAAATCGTGAGTTAAGCACATTGCACCATTTTGGCAGTTGCCTTTATGGTCACAGCGAGTGGCATCAACTGTTTCGTTTACAGCTTCAATAACTGCTAATACAGTAATTTCATCAGCGCGACGAGCTAAATGGTAACCACCGTTGGCACCACGAATACTAGAAACTAAGCCGTGGCGCTTTAATTTCGCAAATAACTGCTCAAGGTAAGCAACAGAGATAGTTTGACGAGCTGCAATTTCTGCAAGCGTGATCGTTTGTTCAGTTGGCTGCAAAGCTAAATCAAGTAGAGCAGTCACTGCGTAGCGTCCGCGAGTTGTTAAGCGCATGATTCGATACACATGATTAGACTAGATGTGCCGATTTTAAGAATCCTGACTAAAATAGTCAAGTTTTTTTAATAGGGATTGTGCGTATTTAATTTGCTTGAAATATTATGTAGTTATGCAAGCCAAATATTATATACCAATAAGCTAATCAAAAGTATAGAAAACACAAAAAATGTGACATTTATACGTTTTTGACGTTGCTCGATACGGCGGATACGATTTTTGTATTGTTTCACTTCAACCTGTAGAGTGTTGATTTTAGAACGTTGTTCTTCAATTTTCTCTAACAGTGGTGCAATGCGCTTTTTAGATGCAACCACATTTTGTGGATCAGTTGGTTCAGTTAACCAGTTTTTCCAATCGGCAAGAACTTTAGGTGCACTAAAATGTAAAATTAAATCTCGGAACTCATCTTTTAAGGTGATGTCACCATCAATACGCATGGTTTTAATACTACGACGGTTTCCAAAGACGAAAATTTTAATTAAATCCATCAATGTGGTGCGTACATCTAAGTCGACCGGTTTTTCGGGTGCTTTGGCGTCAAATAAAACACCTTGAGCGGTAAAGGTGATATAGAAGTCAAAATAAGGCAGGTAGCTATTTATTTTAATCGCAATATTTTGCTCAACAAACTTTTTAGAATGAAGTGCAACCACGCGGTCGTATTTTAAAATAAGAGAAAAGATCGTCTCAAGAACAATCATCACCATAGTGAGTAGCATATGTGTTTGATTGTATTCTTTTTGAGAATCACTCATAAGTAGTAACCTAAATCCTGACCTGAAATGAGCATCCTGCTCGCAAAAACTTCAGACTTAAAAATAAAAATGTAATAAAGATGCTTTGTAGAACAGTTTTACAAATCGATCAAGTCTAATATTTGCTAGTATAGTGCAATCTATAAGATTTTTTGGATGTTTTTGCACATAAATCATGCAGGAGATGGTGCTAATGGAAAAAGCAGATATAGGGTTGGATGATATTTCGCCAGAAGATGAAACACTAAAAAAAACAAAAGCTAAGCATCATTTTCATCGTAAAAATAGTTTGGATTTTAGAAAGTATACCAAGCAAATCTGGTTAGCCGGTTTGGGTGCTTTTTCACGTGCAGAGGAAGAGGGGAATAAATTATTTGACTCGTTGGTCCAAGTCGGCGAAGAGTTAGAATCTAAAACCACTGAAATTGCTGACCAAACGGTTGAAAAGGTATCTGAGAAAGCGCGTGAATCGGTGACGGATACTAAAGATAAGGTTGAGAAGATTGTGGATCGTGGAGTAAATCACTCCTTAAACCGGATTGGATTGGTCACGGTGAAAGATATTCAGTACTTAGAAAACCTGATTCTTCAACTTAATGATAAAATCGATGTTTTGATTGAAGAAAATAAGAAGTTAAACGAAAAAGTGAATAAAAAGTGATCTGGTTGTGCTTTTGTACCTTTTTCAACGTTTTTTTGTGATTTATTTTCCAAAAAAGCATATACAGAGTATTGCGTTTTCACCTAAAGCATTGCTATAAAGGCGTTACGGTAATTTATACTAAATTTTTGGACCTTAAATAAACGATATTAAGAGGACGCGATCCACATGAATAAATCAGAATTAATTGATGCAATTGCAGAGAAAGGGGGATTGTCTAAGACTGATGCTGGTAAGGCCTTAGACGCTACAATTGCTTCAATCACTGAAGCGCTTAAGTCTGGTGATACAGTTACACTTGTTGGTTTTGGTACTTTCAACGTGAAAGAACGTGCTGCACGTACTGGCCGTAACCCACAAACTGGTGCTACTTTAGAAATTAAAGCAAGCAAAGTACCAAGCTTCAAAGCTGGTAAAGGTTTAAAAGATTCTGTTGCTTAATCTTTTAAATAAATAAAAAACGCGCCTTTTCGGCGCGTTTTTTATTAAACATTAGAAAATGTGTCGATAACACATTCATTCATTGCTGCTTTTCAGTTAAAATCTCGGGCAAATAAAATATTGGAATACTTATGGAATCTTTTCGTAAAGTTATTAAGGGTTGGTTGGGCAAAGCTTTGCTCATTTTGTTTTTGACCCCTTTAGCACTTGTAGGTATTGAAGGATATTTTAGTAGCGGATCAAAAGACGCTGTAAAATCAGTCAATGGCCAAGATATTTCTGAAAAGGAATTAGAGACCTTAACCGCTTCCTTTAAAGAACAATTCTTAGCTTATGCCAATGGTGATGAAACTTTACTCAACCAAAGCTTTATTAAAGATAAAGCGATGGATCAACTGATCGCAAATACTTTGTTATTGCAACAGGCTGAAAAGCTGGGCATTTCACTCAGTGATACTCAAATTGAACAGATGATTGCTCAACAGCCAAGTTTTCAAGAAAATGGAAAATTTTCAGAAACACGTTATTCAAGCTATTTGCAGTCTGTGGGTATGAGTAGTGATGCGCTCGTTGCAAACTTACGTCAAGACCATGCATTAAAAATGATGCGTTCGACTTTTGTTGATTATGCATTGGTGAGTAAACTAGATATTCAACAAATTGCTAACTTACAAACAGAACAGCGTACTGTGCAGTTTGCCAATGTAAATCTTGATGAATATAAAAAGAACGTCAAGGTTTCAGCACAAGAGATTGAAAACTATTACAAGCAACACCCAGCTATGTTTAAACAAGTGGCAAGTGTGGATGTTGACTATGTGTTGTTAACACCAGCCAATGTTCCTGCTGCTGCTTCACCTGCTACAGATGCGGAGTTGCAGCAAGCCTATACACAGTTTGTTGAAGCACAAAAAGATAATGTTGCGCCTTTGGTTAAACATATTCTGATTACGACGGATGCACGTACAGATGCTGAAGCGAAAAAACGTGCAGAAGAAGTTGTGGCAAAAATTAAAGCAGGAACAAGCTTTGCAGCAGCTGCGGCTCAATACTCTGAAGATACTGCATCTAAAGCGAATGGTGGTGCTTTAGCAGTTTATAACAAAGGCACTTTTGGTGATGCTTTTGACCAAGCTGTAGCATCACTTAAATCAGGTCAAGTGTCAGCGCCTGTAAAAACTGAATTTGGTTACCATGTCATTGAAACTGATGCGCCAGCTGTGAAGTTGCCATCTTTTGAAAATGAAAAAGCACGTTTGACTGCGGAAGTTCAAAAGAATAAAACAGCCAATGCATTCTCTGACACTGTAAACAGTCTAAATGAACTGGTTGTAGACTCAGATGCTCTAGACGTGGTGTCGCAAGAAGTTAAAGGTGTACAAGTTAAAACTGTGAAAGGTATGACCTTATCTACACAGCACCCTGTATTAAGTAATGCTGCGGTTAAAGTGAAACTGTTTAACGATGACGTTAAAAATGGTGATCGTAACGCGACCAGCAGCATCCAACTTCCAAATGGGGATGTGGTTTGGGCAAAAGTACGTGATTATCATGCGGCAGGTGTACAAACGCTTCAAGAAGCAACACCACGTGTGAAAGCAAAATTGGTTGAACAAAAAGCTTATGATGCTGCTAAAGCTAAAATTGCTCAAAGCTTGAAAGACTTTAAAACTCAACCAGCGGCATCAGTAGTTGCCAGGAGCGGTTTGACCTTTACTGCACCGCAAGTGTTTATTCGTTCACAAGGCTTACCACGTGCAGTTGAGCGTGCGGCGTTTAGCCAAGCGGCACCAAAAGCAGAACTGTGGTCTGTAACAACAGCATTATTGCCAACAGAAATGGTGGTGGTAGCGGTATCAAACGTAAACAAGACGACGTCTAGTGCGTTGACAGATGAGCAGTTGGCTGAGCTTTCGAAGCTATATCAACAACTTCGTGGTCAGCAAGAAGCTGAAGATTATGTGCAATACTTAAAAGCACATGCGAAAATTAAATAATCGCATGCTATAAAAAACCTGCATTCGTGCAGGTTTTTTTATGTGTGTAGATAAACAAGCTTAGGCACGAATTTTGAGCTCATAACCTGAATATTTACGAATATTAATCACGCCTGTATCTAAAATCAGGTACTGACCTTTAATCCCTTGTAACTTGCCGTGAATCACGGGAGTTTTATCAAGATTGTGGGATTTGATTTTCTCAGGATATTGCTCAACTGGATAAACAAACTCGCGTGGCAGTTCAGTATCCAAAAGCTCAACTGTTTCATTGAACTCAAGGTTTTGACTAAATTCCTCACGAATGGCTTGGATTTTAGGTGCAAACTCTTCGATGAGTTGTTCGCGAACTTCAATCAAGTCGAGTGGTTCTGCTTCGCCCTTGAGCAATTTACGCCAATCAGTTTTGTCTGCCACTTGTGTCCCAAACATAATTTCGAGCTGGCCTGAAAGGCGACGCGAACCGACTTTCATAATCGGGAGTGCTTGAGTTGCACCTTGATCGAGCCAACGGGTTGGCATTTGGCTAATCCGTGTAATCCCAACCTTTAGGGCACTTGAGTTGGCTGAGCTTTCGAAGCTATATCAACAACTTCGTGGTCAGCAAGAAGCTGAAGATTATGTGCAATACTTAAAAGCACATGCGAAAATTAAATAATCGCATGCTATAAAAAACCTGCATTCGTGCAGGTTTTTTTATGTGTGTAGATAAACAAGCTTAGGCACGAATTTTGAGCTCATAACCTGAATATTTACGAATATTAATCACGCCTGTATCTAAAATCAGGTACTGACCTTTAATCCCTTGTAACTTGCCGTGAATCACGGGAGTTTTATCAAGATTGTGGGATTTGATTTTCTCAGGATATTGCTCAACTGGATAAACAAACTCGCGTGGCAGTTCAGTATCCAAAAGCTCAACTGTTTCATTGAACTCAAGGTTTTGACTAAATTCCTCACGAATGGCTTGGATTTTAGGTGCAAACTCTTCGATGAGTTGTTCGCGAACTTCAATCAAGTCGAGTGGTTCTGCTTCGCCCTTGAGCAATTTACGCCAATCAGTTTTGTCTGCCACTTGTGTCCCAAACATAATTTCGAGCTGGCCTGAAAGGCGACGCGAACCGACTTTCATAATCGGGAGTGCTTGAGTTGCACCTTGATCGAGCCAACGGGTTGGCATTTGGCTAATCCGTGTAATCCCAACCTTTAGGGCACTTGAGTTGGCTAAATAAACAATATGAGGCTGAAAGCAAACTTCATGCGCGAAGCTGTCTTCTCGGCAGGTGCCTAAGTGGTAGTGACAGGTTTCAGGTTTCATAATGCACATGTCACAAGAGGCTTTGGTTTTAAAGCACTTGAAGCAATGACCTTGTGAAAACGATTTAGAAGTCTTCGTACCACATGAAACACAGAAGATTTTACCAGTCCATTCGATCTCAATTTCTTGACCCAAGTTAAAAGGAAGGTCAACTTCTGAGCGATCTAGGATAAATTTATATTCAACATTTGCCTTGTGTGTATGTTGATCAGTTACACTAAGGTCCTTAAGACCTGCATGCATTTTATGGCAAATGCCTTGAAGTTCCATACAGAATTACTCACTCAATATTAAGGATGCGGTTATGGCTGAACTGAACGTCATTACTTCTATGCTAGACGATTTATCTCAAGAACAGCCTATTTCAACTGCATTGTGCATTGGGCAGGATCTCAGCCCAAATCATCATCAATCTATTCAATGGCAATATTTTAGCGTATCTGACTTTTTAAGTCTGCCTTTTACCCAGCGCTATGATTTAGGTTTTGTGCTTTTTGACACGGCAGAAATGCAAAATATAACTTCACAACAAAAATCACAACTATTGGTGCGTTTAAGAGATTTGATGGCAAAGCGTATTGTGGTGGTGAGTCAATTGCAGGATGAACAACTGCTTCGCGCTTTAGGTTTTACGCAGCTAATCGATAAAACGACGCATGGTAAAGACTTTGCTTTATGGCAATTTAATATTTTGACCTATAAGCATGTGCCTGACTGGTTCAATTCAAAATTTTGGGCGAATCCTGAAAACTGGAATAAATTCCGTTGGTGATTCGACTGCAACCCTATTTTTTCATTCATAGCAAAAATTAACAATTTATCTCTATAGGGTTTTTTTAAACATCGTATGCTGTTTAAAAACCTAGACGAGATAAAGTGATGACGAACCTTAATAATATTATAGAAATTTTGGCAAAGCAGGCCATGGGCGGTCAGCAACAGTCAAACCAGCAAAGTGGTTTGGGTGGAATTTTGGGTTCGGTGCTTGGACAGCTCGGAGCGGGTAGTACGGGTCAAACACAACAGGGTGGTCTGGGCGATATTTTAGGTTCGGTGTTGGGTGGTTTGACTGGTGGGCAGTCGCAGCAGGCACCAAACTCGCAGAACTCAGGATTTGCAGGTGGCGGAAAAAGTTTATTGATTGCGGTATTGCCTTTGATTTTGGCATGGATTCAGCAGCAAGGTGGCTTGCAGGCAGCTTTAGATAAACTCAAAGGGCAAGGTTTAAGCAGTCAGGTTGAGGACTGGGTTTCTACAGGGCCAGGAGAAAATGCCAGTGTAAATCCAGAGCAAGTGCAAAACTTGTTTGATGATGCCGCGGTGGAGCAAGTTGCAGAGCAAGCCAATGCACCTAAACAAGATGTATATAGTGCTATTTCACAAGTGTTACCGCAAATTATTGATTCACTCACCCCACAAGCAGGACAAACTAATCCTCAAGAAGCCAACGCGGATATCCAACAGGTATTAAACTTGGTTTCAGGTTTCTTAAAGCGCTAAATCCGAAATAAAAAGCCATCATACAATGGCTGTTTTATTACTTAAAATTCTAAATTAAAAAACACGCCGAAGCGTGTTTTTTAATTTTTAGTGGAGCGTTAACTTAGAAGTCGTAACGCATTCCTAGAGAAAGCCCAAGACTGTTTTCACCCGCTACACCGCTTACGCTATTTGTACGGCCTTCTTTCCAAGGGGTTAGGTTTGATTTGTCATCATTAATAACCGTTGCTAAGTTACCATAAACACGAACAGCTTTGTCTAGACGGTGCTCAAGGCCAACAGCGAGTAATGTTGAGTTTGCATCATCTGCATCGACATCACGGTAGAATACTTCACCGCGTACTAAAGTTTTTGGAGCAAACTTGTATTCACCCGCTACACCAAAGACTTGTGCATCAGGAGTAACTGTAGAGTTGTCATGTTGTAGGAATTGGTACATGCCACCTAAGTTAAAGTCAGGTGTGATTTTGTATGCGCCAGCGATACGGAAACCATCACGCTCACCGTTAGTTGCTTCTTCTTCGTAGTGCTCGTATGCAGCAGCGAAGTCAACGTTACCTTCTTTATAGGTTAAAGCTAAGTCATAGGCTTTATCTTTGTCTTTAGCGCCATCTTTTGTTGCATCTGGGCTATTCGCTTCATGTAAAGAAAGTGCACCTAATACATTGAAGCCATTGCCAAATTTAGGTGATTTATATTCGATGGTGTTTGCATTACGCTCATCAAACTTCAAGTTGCCTACACGTGTTACGTTACGTACGTCACCAACCATGTCACCAAAGAAGTTGATTGGACCACGTGCAGCTTTGAACGGACTGTCAAAACGACCTACACGTGCTTGACCGAAGTCACCTTTTAAGCCTACAAAAGTATCACGAGTAGCAAACTCAACGTTGTCATTTGATGAACCGCTTGCGAAGTTAATTTCTTGCTCAATTTGGCCGAATACAGTCATGCCATTTTCAAGTTCTTGTTCAGCTTTGAAGCCTAGACGTGAAGAGTTTGAAGAAAGACCAACTTCATTATAGTCAGCGCCATCATCCAGATAGTCTAAAGAAACATGCGCACGGCCATAAATTTTTACGTCAGCAGCCATCGCTAAAGCTGGTGTAAGTAAAGTTGCCCCAACTGCTAATGCGCAAAGTGTTTTTTTCATGTGTAGCTCCAAGAAAGACTTTTTGTTGATTCGTCTATAAAAGGTTATTCAGTCGTCTTTTTATTCATCAGACTTCTGTCTCTTGGCGCTCATTATTGATTACAAATAAGTCATTAATATTAAGGGAATATTACAAAAATATTAAACAATCCAATGTCAAAGGTATTTCCGCGATAAAATGTTAAGGTAGATTCTGGATACTTATATTCTTGATCTTATTTATTTTTAGGCCTAAAAAAGGAGCCGAAGCTCCTTGATTGAATGGATGGAATTACAAAGCAGCACGAATTTTTTCTGCTTGCGCTTTGATTTTTTCTTGATCACCCATTTGTAACGCATGCTTACCTAGCTCATGTACCGAACTCGGAATGAGGTGGAAATGTACATGGGGAACGGTTTGCCCAGCAGCAGCTCCAGACAGTTGCATGAGAACAATCCCTTGGGCATCCAAACCGACTTCAATGGCTTTTGCTACTTTTTGTACCACTTGAATGGTGTAGGCAGCAGCATCGGCAGGGAGGTCGAGTAAAGTCACCGCAGGTGTTTTGGGTATGACTAAAGTATGACCGTCTGCTTGAGGCATAATATCCATGAATGCAAGAACTTGGTCATCTTCATATACTTTAATGGCTGGAAGTTCACCACGTAAAATTCGTGCAAAAATGTTTTGCTCATCGTAAGCCATGTCTATTCCTTAAGTTTCGCTTAAACTGATTTACTTACAGTTTAGTTCTTTTTGACGTTCTTTAATGGCGTCAAGACGTTGTTGCTCTTTTTCAGAGAATTTGGGTTTAGTGGTGTAGCAATTATCATTGCCAAATTTTGCTTTCGCTTCAGGGTCCTTAAAACAGAAACCTTTAGATGCATAAATGACATCATGATCATCTTTTAATTTTTGGCACTCTTGCTCAGGTGATGCCGCAAAACTTTGCGCCCCGATTAATGTTGCAAGACTGGCAAAAACCGCTACAGTCAACTTTTTCATGAGAATTTCCTCAGTTTGTAACATTGTATGTAGTCACGCTATTACTTTATAGGGGTTTGTTCTGTTTATTCAATGGTGAGTTCTTACTCAATTGTAATTTTACTTCATAATTGCTGCATATAATACATAAAATGTATATATATCAATTGCTTCTAGAATACCAGGTAGAAATGGATATTTAAGTTTTTTATTTAATTTAGTCTATTTTTACAACTTTTCTTAGGCTCTAACATTTTTAAATTTCATTGAGAGGGCCACAGTGCTTCGGTGCGTCAGCATTTTTAACCTTTAATGTTCGCCTCATCTCAAATGCTATTTCAGGCATTTTTATACGATTAGCAATGAATTTTTTTAAGTTATTCATTTTTTTTGGATTAAGCGCTTATGCATCATTATCGTTTAATGATATTTTGCTGTCTAAAATAGACTTTTTTCATGCTTATTTTAGACAGTCTAAAAACTTCATTTATTACTATTTTTTAATGAAATGTGTCAAAGAGTTACTTGAAATAAGTGGGTGGAAAACAAATTATGGAAATATAAATTATTGTCTGTAATTTAGATAATCATAGTCTTTAGCGACTAAATATAAACCATTGAGCAAAATATAAAATGATGAATAAAGCTTGATTTACACTTAACTTAAGTTTAAATCATTATGTAGTTCGTTATGAAAGGATGAATTAAAATATGAATGGTTTAAGTCGAACTTTTCTAATTTATGGCGCAAGTAGAGGCTTAGGCAAAGCGATTGTAAACTTGGTGCCTGAAGCTCAGGATAAAGTTTATGGTGTCTCCCGTAATATGCCTAAAAATAATGCTCAATTGAATTGGATTTGTGCAGATTTATCTACTCCTGAAGATGCGGTGGATAAAGTAAAAAAAGCAGTCAAAGATGAAAAAATAGATGTTCTTATTTATAATGTTGGAATCTGGGAAAATAATGCTTTTACAGAGAATTATAACTTTGAAGAGGTTTCATCTGCTGAGTTAAATACCATTCTAAATACAAATATTAATACCTGTATTCAGTCTCTTCAGTCCTTGATAGAAAATTTAAAGTTATCGGATAACGCTAAAGTCATATTGATTGGTTCTACATGGGGTGTAGATAATCATAATGGCAAAGAGTTGGTCTTTTCTGCAACGAAATATGCTTTGCGTGGAATTGCTCAATCATTGCGGGAGATTTTGCGTAACGACCTGATTGGGGTGAGTGTTTTAAATCTAGGGTATTTGGCGACAGAATATGAAGCAGATGTTCCAACCGCAACTGTATTGGCAGAGACTAATCATGCTTTAATTCCTTTATCTGATGTCATTCTAGCCATAAAATTTATCATCTCCACCAGTAATGCATCTTGTATTAAAGAAATCCTCATGCCTGCAATGAAAGATAAAAATATTTAAATTAAGATGTTTCGCTGTAATTTTATATGGACGTATTTATCGGATAGTTTTATTTTTCGATGCCATATTCGATTTAGGTGAAGCTACTTTGGTGTAAAAACTTATCCATCAATATATACGTTCCTGCAGCTCTTTGGTATTGGTCAATTAATGGTACTAGTCTTTTAAAATGCTCCGTTTCACAATGCGCATCTAGCGCTGCGCGATCAGGCCATTCTTCAATAAATATAAAATGCCCAGCATCTTTCTGATCAATAAATAGGTCGTAGGATATACATCTCGGTTCCGCTTTTGTTTTTTCTACAAGTTCACGATATAAAGGCATGACTCTATCAATATGTTCTAGTTTAATAAAATCCTGAGCAATGACTTTGAGCATAAATTGTTTATCCTAAATTTAATTCGGTTTTTTATACAAAATTATATGTGCTGAATTAATTGAGTATACAGAGCTCTACTATAAAATTAATCAAGCTCAAAACAATCTTTAGTCTTAATTCATTATAAAAGTGGGCAGTAAAAATATTGACCTTGGACTAACTCCATAGTTTTAAATCAAATGACTAGACTGGAGAGCTGAGTATGCAAAGGCTATTAGAACAGACACCGATTTTAGATTATCATCATCCATCAATTCATAATTTGATTGAACAACGCAAATGGAGAGATCTTGATGAAGTAGATAAGGTGAGAAATATTTATAACTTCGTTCGTGATGAGGTTCAATTTGGCTATAACACGGGAGATACGATACAGGCATCTCAAGTCTTAAGCGACGGTTATGGTCAGTGTAATACCAAAGCAACGTTATTGATGGCGTT
Source organism: Acinetobacter sp. (assembly GCF_036666595.1). GTDB lineage: Bacteria > Pseudomonadota > Gammaproteobacteria > Pseudomonadales > Moraxellaceae > Acinetobacter. The sequence continues at coordinate 196,418 of NZ_JAVWVO010000006.1, forward strand.
ACTTCGAGCGGTGGGGGTAGCCACTCGGATACACGGGTTTACCATCGATAAAGCCCTACAAAAAGGCGCAATCAAAGGCATTTGGTATAAGTTATCGCCCAAGAATATTTTACATAGTTGGGTCGAAGTTCATGTGAATGGACAATGGTATATTTTGGAGGGTGTAATTCTTGATCGACTCTATCTAGAAAAATTACAAAGTATAAATAAGCATCAAAAAACAACCTTTTGTGGTTTTGGGGTATTTACCGAGAATTTTGAAAATCCACCTATCGATTGGAATTTGAATGATACTTTTATCCAAGATAAGGGGATTAACCAAGATTTCGGTTTATTTGATAGCCCAGATGATTTTTATAATTTGCATCAACAGGAACTCAGCTTGATACAGCGTATGGCTTTTAAATATGTAGTTAGACATTTAATGAATCAAAACGTCAATAAAATTAGAAATAAACAAAAAGCCTCTTTATGAGGCTTTTTGTTCGGTCATCGGAATAGCTTAACTTATGATTAAAGTTAAAGTATGACTGACTATGATAAGCATTACTCTAAAGTAATTTTGCTCCATGACTCATATAGTTTAACTGCGGAAGAAAAATCGCTGTCTGCTTCAGATAAATCACTGGCAGTTTGAATTAAACTTTGAGCCAGTCCAATCACAGGTGCGGATAGTTTTGCTTCGCGGACTAAATCAACGGCGATGCCCGTATCTTTTGCCAATAGAGGGAGTGCAAACGTAAGCGGAAAGCTGCGGTTAAGGATGCGCTGGGGCAAAACAGTTTCAGTGACGCCACTTTTACCACTCGATGCATTAATGCAATCTAATGCTTCGTTTAAGTTTACGCCATGAGCCTTGAGTGTGGTAAAACCTTCGGCAACAGCACAGAGGTTCACAGCCAAAAGCATATTGTTTACGGCTTTAACTGCAAAACCAGCACCTGATTCGCCGACATGCTTAATCAGTTTTCCAAACGCTTGAATAGCTGGTAGTGCGCGTTCAAAAGCTGCGGCATCACCACCGATCATAACCGTAAGGGTTGCATTATCAGCACCAATGGTTTGACCACTCACAGGTGCATCTAAAAAGTCCACACCGTGTTGTTTAAGCAGTTCAGCTACTTTTTTTGCAGAAGAAGGTACACCGCTGGTGCAATCGACCCAAATACTGCCTGCTTTAAGCTCAACTTGTGCAAGTAAGTCTTCAATATCTTGACTGGTTGGAAGGCAAGAGAAGACTACATCGGCCTGAACTGCTTGCTTAAGTTCGACCGCCTGCGTGCCATAGGCTTCGGCATGTTGTTTTGCTTTATCAAAATTGCGATTCCATACCCACACGCGTTCAAAGTGTTTAGGTAAGTGTGATGCCATGCGATAACCCATGGCGCCTAGACCGATAAATGCAACTGACTGAATCATGTCAAACCTTAGTATTTAAATTTTACTTGAACGTTCACTTAACCACTGAGCCAGTTGTGGCCAAAATTCATCGGCACTACGCTTACTCGACATCAGTCCTAAATGTCCCCCTGGGATAAGAGTAAACGTGACATCGGTGCTACTTGTCAATTGGGTTAATGGCTGAGCTGCCTCTGCTGTAACAAGTTGGTCTGTTGTGCCCGCAGCCACAAGCAATGAGCACTGTATATTTTTTAAAGCTATGCTTTTCTCATTTAATGTGATTAGTCCAGTTTTGAGTGGATTACGCAGCCAAACATTAAAAAGCATGTCTTGGTTGATGCCGCCGGGATAATCAATCATACGATTGAGAAAACCGCCAATGGTGGCATGTTCATACAAGGCTTCATGGTCATCTAAATTAAGTAGCAGATTCTTATGACTTTGAAACCATCCGATAGGATCAATGATTTTAAAACCAAAAGTATTTAACCCTCCAGAAGTATGAAGTAGACGCTTTGGTATTTTGCCCTGATAAATTTGCTGTTGTAATGCTTTGCTTTTTGAAATGATTCGATTGAGGTATGCAAAGAACTGTCCATTTCGCCCAGATTTATAACTGTCAATTGGACTCCCCAAAACCATTAAATTTTTCACAAAATTAGGTTGATGCAGGGCGGTATACAAGGTCACGAAAATGCCAGCCATACTCCAGCCATGCAGAGAAATTTGCTCGCTATCACTATGTTTTAAAATGCTTTGTATACAGAGTGGAATATAATGATCAATAAACGTCAGAAAGTTAAAATGACGGTTATGAATATTTAATTTCCCCCAATCAATCACATATACGGCAAAGCCTTGCTGTTGGAAGTATTTCACCAGCGAGCGATAAGGATAAAGGTCGTAAATAGACATATTGATGGCTAGTGGGACCACAAAAACTAAGGGTTCTTTATACTTACGCACTTCAGGTGCGTAATAGCGAATTTGGGTCAGATCAAATGTTTCAATCACTTCATAAGGTGTGCTTTGTGACAAAATGAGTGACTTTCCATTAAAAATACGCGTAGAAAGATTCTTTAATTTATTTTGATGCGTTGAAATTTTAGTTTTTAAAGAGTGCATATAGGTCTTAGATCTCAAATAAGCAGAAAGTTTGATCGAAGTCTAATCAATATTCGCGTATTTTACCTTGACCTTAAATAGCCTAGACGCTCAAAATGTTGGCAATTCTTTACAAAGGCAGTCTGTCGACTGAACCAGAGCCATGAGCCTACAAGACGAATTTGAATACCAATTAGATACCTTAGCCATTCGTACTGGGCATACGCGTAGTTTCGAGGGAGAACATGGCGAACCTATCTTTCTAACTTCATCATTTGTCTATGAAAATGCAGCAGAGGCCGCAGCAAAATTTTCAGGTCAAGAGCCAGGGAACATCTACTCGCGTTTTACCAACCCAACTGTTGCAATGTTTGAAAAACGCCTTGCAGCTTTAGAAGGTGCAGAACGGGCAGTGGCAACCAGTTCAGGTATGGCCGCAATTATGGCTATTGCAATGTCATTTTTAAAACTAGGTGATCATGTGATTTGTTCACGTGCGGTATTTGGTTCGACCGTATCTTTGTTTGAAAAATATGTGGCTAAGTTTGGTGTAACTGTCGACTTTGTCGATTTAACAGATTTAGATGCATGGAAAAATGCCGTTAAGCCTGAAACTAAATTGCTCTTTGTTGAGTCTCCGTCGAATCCTTTGGCTGAAGTGGCAGACGTTCAAGCACTTGCTGATATCGCACATGCCAATGGCGCACTTTTAGCAATTGATAATAGTTTCTGTACGCCAGTATTACAGCGCCCAATTGAGTTTGGTGCGGACTTGGTGATTTATTCAGCGACGAAGTATTTGGACGGTCAAGGTCGTGCTCTCGGTGGAGCCGTGGTGGGTAGTCATAAATTACTCGAAGAAGTGTTTGGTTATGTACGTACCACAGGGCCTTCAATGAGTCCTTTCAATGCATGGGTATTCTTAAAAGGCTTAGAGACTTTACGTTTACGTATGCGCGAGCACTCAGCAAGTGCGCAAAAGCTGGCAGAATTCTTAAATACACACCCGAAAGTCGAAAAAGTGTATTACGCAGGCTTACCTGAGCATATTGGGCATGAACTTGCAGCGAAGCAACAAACAGGCTTTGGTGGGATTGTTTCTTTTGAGGTGAAAGGCGAGCGCGAAGGGGCTTGGACTGTTATTGACAATACCCAGTTTATTTCAATTACAGGTAACTTGGGCGATGCCAAATCGACCATTACCCATCCTGCAACGACTACCCATGGCAAACTTTCACCAGAAGCGAAACAAGCCGCAGGAATTCGTGAAGGTTTAATTCGTGTTTCTGTTGGTTTAGAAGATATTGATGATATTATTCGCGATATCACACGTGGTTTAGACTTAATCTAATTTTTAATTTTATGTTCGGAGATTTTAATGAACATTAATATGTTAATGCAGCAAGCTCAACGCATGCAAAAAGACATGGAAGGCAACATTAAAAAAGCCAAAGAAGAACTTGCACAAACTGAAGTGCATGCTGAAGCTGGTGGTGGTTTGGTTAAAGTGACGATGACTTGCCGTAATGTGGTAAAACGTATCGAAATCAATCCTGAATTATTGCAAGATGATGCAGACATGATTGAAGACTTAATTGCTGCGGCAATGAATGATGCGGCACGTCAAGCAGAAGCAATCACTGAAGAGCGTATGAAAGCTGCAAACTCAGGTGCAGGCTTACCACCGGGTCTTGCTGGTTTATTCTAATTAAGGAATACGTATAGTGTTTAGCGATCGTTTTGATCAATTGGTACAAGCTTTACGTATTTTGCCAAGTGTTGGGCCGAAATCGGCTCAGCGCATGGCGCTTCATCTGATTATGAAAAATCGTGAAGGGGCTGTGGGTCTTGCACATGCTTTGAACGAAGCCACCAGTTATATTCACGAATGCAGTTTGTGTCACTCACTGACTGAAAACGAAGTTTGTGATATTTGCGTCTCGCATGAACGTGACGATCAACTACTTTGTGTGGTTGAGTCACCCGCAGATGTGATGGCGATTGAGCAGAGTGGCAGTTTCCGCGGTAAGTACCATGTATTGGGTGGGCATTTATCTCCACTTGATGGTGTTGGGCCTGAAGAAATCGGCATTCCTTATCTAATCCAGCGTTTAGGCGATGGTAAAGTAACAGAAGTAATTTTGGCGACCAATGCAACGGTAGAGGGTCAGGCCACAGCGCATTATTTGGTCGAGGCGACGAAACATTTACCGGTCCAAATGACGCGTATTGCACAAGGTGTACCACAGGGTGGTGAACTTGAATATGTCGATAGTCATACCTTAAGCCAAGCTGTACATAATAGAATGCGAATGAAATAAGTATTTCGATACTTGTTTCATTTTTTAGTTGAGCTACAAGACTGCAATCTTGATTAAGATAAAAAAAATATTAATTTGAATCTAGTTGTATAAAAAAATCACAAAAAACGGCAAATAATTAAAAAACCTTTAGAAATCTTGATAGCTAAATCATCTTATTCAGGTAAGATAGCCCAAAGAGCATCTAGCATTAGACGCAGTAGGATATGTTTCAGTTTATTCAGCAGCAACAAGACTTAACACCAGTCTTAGAAAAAATGGATCGTAACGAAGTCTATGGACTCGATACAGAATTCATCAAAGTCGATACTTTATGGCCGAAGTTAGGCGTATTTCAAATCAATGTCGAAAACAATGTCTATTTACTTGATGGGACGACACTCGATTTATCTGAATTTTGGAATAAACTTTTTCGCGCACAGCAAAATGTCTTTCATGCATGTAGCGAAGATATTGACCTGATTTATCACTATGCACAGCATAAAACTTTAAACAATGTATTTGATACCCAAGTGGGTATGTCTTTCTTAGGACATGGCTTACAAGTGAGCTATCAAAATGCCCTGAAACAAATGTTGGATGTTGATATCGACAAAGGGGAAACGCGTTCAAACTGGTTGGCACGTCCATTAAGCCCTGCACAACTGAGCTATGCGGCAAACGATGTGCTGTACTTGATGAATCTCTCAGAAAAAGTTAAACAAGAACTAGATTCAAAGTCACTCTTACATTTTGCACTTGAAGACTGTCAGCATCTGACGCAAGAAATCGCGACAGAAACGCCTTTGCATTTACTCTATCAAGATATTGGTAACTATCGACATTCACGTCGTCAGTTAATGCAGTTACAGCAGTTGGCTGTATGGCGTGAACACATGGTGAAAGCGCTAAATACACCACGTAGTTTCATTTTGAAAAACTCAAGCATGATTGATTTGGTTGAAAAAAACCCAAAAAATGCTTTTCAGTTATCGGGTGTAAAAGACATACGTCAAAACGTTGTCCGCGAGTATGGCAAAACCATTTTAGATTTGGTGAAGTTCTTGCCTGAGCAAGCAGATTGGCCGCTACGCATGGCACGTCCGATCCGTCATTCTTCAAAAGATGTGGGAGAGAAGATTGATCACTTAATTCAAAATGTGGTCAATGAAACCAGCATTCCTAAAGAAGTGTTGATGCGCAAAAAGTGGATGAACGCACTGCATCAACATGTGGTTTTTCATAATGATGAGCAAGACTTGCCTGATTATTTATTAGGTTGGCGCTATGATTTGTTAACCCAACCTTTAATTCAGCTCCTACGCCGTGATGAAAGCTATCTTTCGACGCAAATGAAAGTGATGGATTAATAATTAGTCAATTGGTCTGAAGTTTGAATATTTATACAAAATCACGACTGATGCGTTAATCATGACTAATGTCAGCTGCTTTTATTTGATGTATCCTGTGGCTTGAGTTATTTGAGTGCTGTTTTAGATATGCAATGTTCTATTTATAAATCAAGCAAAAAAGATGAAATGTATCTTTATATTGCTTGCCCAACTGAAGCCGATCAAGCCGCTGAAGATTTTAGCCCATTGAATGTTTTACCTGAAGCTGTTCGTGTTGCATTTGGTCGAGCGACTTTTGTGATGTCATTAGAGCTGAGTGAAGCGCGTAAATTGGCCCGTGTAAATGTATTGCATGTCATGGATTCGATTCAAACTCAAGGCTTCTTCCTACAAATGCCGCCAGAAGGATTAATCAATCCGAACGCTGTGGCACCAGAAGGCCTTCGTGGCGCATAAAGCATAATTCAGGAGTTGCACCGTGGATAGTTTTCTTTCAATGCTCGATTCAATTCCTGAAGACAGTATTGCTGTCACAGTTTACCTTTTGGGCAGTTTGCTGATTTTGTGGTGTTGGTATTCCATCGCCACACGCCTGCCGAAGCTGTTGGGTGGCATCACATGGATGATGATCTTTGCCGTTTTATTGACGCCAACGGTTTCCGAAGGTCCAAACTCATCGATTGCACCGGCTATTTTTGGCTTGCTTTTCGGTGTGTTAACGAAAGAATCAGCACTCATTTGGTCAAATTTGTCACTGATTCTCTTTGTCATGGGTGTGGGGCTTGTGATCGGTTTCTTTTGGTCAAAATATGTGGCTAATAAAACCAAAGTAGTTGTCAGTAACAATCATTCACCACTGTAATTAATAAAAATAAGGTTTAATCATGTCTGTTGAAACACAACAATTTACGGGTACAGATCAGTACATCGCTACCGATAGTTTAAAACTTGCTGTAAAAGCTGCACGTAGCTTACAAAAGCCTTTATTGGTCAAAGGTGAGCCGGGTACAGGCAAAACTTTACTGGCTGAACAAGTGGCTGAGAGCTTAGGCTTAAAATTATTGACTTGGCACATCAAGTCAACCACAAAAGCCCAGCAAGGTTTATATGAGTATGATGCGGTTTCGCGTCTACGTGACAGTCAACTGGGTGACGACCGTGTTTATGACATTAAAAACTATATTAAACCGGGTAAATTGTGGGAAGCGTTCACCAGTGAAGAACGTTGTGTTTTATTGATTGATGAAATTGATAAGGCGGACATTGAGTTTCCAAATGACTTGTTGCATGAATTGGATAAGATGTCTTTCTATGTCTATGAGACGGGCGAAACCATTACTGCATCACAACGTCCTATTGTGATTATTACTTCAAATAATGAAAAAGAACTTCCAGATGCATTCTTACGTCGTTGTTTCTTCCATTATATTGAATTTCCAGACGACGCAACCATGCGTGAAATTATTGATGTTCATTTTCCGCAAATTTCAATGGCATTGGTCAATGAAGCATTGCAAGTTTTCTTCAAATTACGTCAAGTTCCGGGTCTAAAAAAACCACCATCAACCTCTGAGTTGATTGACTGGTTAAGCTTGCTGATGGCCGATGATATGCCAGAAGATGTACTGCGTAATCATGATAAGTCTAAAGCCATTCCACCTTTATATGGCGCACTTATTAAAAACGAACAAGATGTACAGTTGCTTGAACGTTTAGCCTTTATGTCGCGTCGCTAAAGGAGAAACACGCATGTTTGTGCGCTTGTTTTATACCTTACGCAAATACGGTGTTCCCGTCTCGACGCGTGAACTGATCGATCTGAATGAAGCTGTTGCTTCAGGTTTGGTCTTTGCTGATCAAGAAGAGTTTTATCAACTCGCCAAAACTATTATGGTGAAAGATGAACGCTTCTTTGACAAATTTGACCGAGGTATGAAGGACTATTTTGATGGAATTTCAACTTTTGATTTAGATGATTTACTCAATAAAGTTCAAAAGTTACCGAAAGACTGGTTTGATTTAGAGCTCATAGAAAAGCATCTAACTCCTGAGCAGCGTGAAGAATTAAAGAAAGCCGGTTCATTAGAAGAACTCATGAAAATGCTGGAAGAACGCTTACGCGAACAGCATAAGAAACATCAGGGTGGAAACAAGATGATCGGCACTGGAGGAACGTCTCCATTTGGTGCTTATGGTGATCATCCTGAAGGGGTGCGTATTGGTGGGCCGGGACGTAAACGTTCTGCTGTAAAAGTTTGGGAACAACGTAAATATCAGAATTTGGATGATGATCAAATTCTCGGAACGCGCCAAATGCAGATGGCATTGCGTCGTTTACGTAAATTTGCCAGACAAGGTGCGGCTGAAGAGTTAGACATCGACGGTACAATTCGTGAAACCGCGAAGCAAGGCATACTCGATGTGCAGCTCGTGCCTGAGCGTCGTAATCGTATTAAGGTGCTGATGTTGTTTGATGTGGGTGGATCGATGGATTCACACATTGCGCAATGCGAAAAACTGTTTAGTGCGGCAAAAACTGAGTTTAAAACCTTAGAATATTTCTATTTCCATAACTGTTTGTATGACTATGTTTGGAAAGACAATGTGCGTCGCTCAAGCACCCGTATGAATACATGGGATTTATTCAATACCTACGGACGCGACTATCGTGTAATTGTGGTTGGGGATGCTTCTATGGCACCTTATGAACTCAATTCTGTGGGTGGTTCGGTTGAATATATGAATGATGAGGCAGGCAATGTCTGGCTGCAGCGCTTATGCAATCATTTTGAAAAAACAGCATGGTTGAACCCAGAAGAAGATCGTTATTGGCATTACACCCATACGATTGGTTTAATTAAACAAATTTTTGAAGACCATATGTACCCAATGACCCTCAAAGGTGTTGAGGATATGACCAAGTATTTAGCACGATAAAGCTGGAAAGAAAGCATATTTAAAGAATAAGGATCATAAAAAATGGATCATCAAATTAATGGTATTGCTTTGCCGAATGATGCGGGCTTTTTTGGGAACTATGGTGGTCAGTTTATCCCACCTCACTTAAAAGCGGCAATGGATGACATTAAAGTCGCTTACGAGCAAATTCGTGTAACAGAAGAATTTCAAACTGAACTTGCTGAACTGTTTGCGCACTATGTTGGTCGTCCAAGTCCGTTGTTTTATGCAAAACGGTTATCTGAACAGTTGGGCGGGGCACAGATCTATCTAAAGCGTGAAGACTTAAACCACACAGGCGCACATAAAATTAATCACTGTTTGGGTGAAGCGCTGCTTGCAAAATATATGGGTAAAACCAAAGTCATTGCAGAAACGGGCGCAGGCCAACACGGCGTTGCATTAGCAACAGCCTGTGCTTTGGTCGGGATTCCGTGTGAAATTCATATGGGGCAGGTGGATATTGAAAAAGAACATCCCAATGTCGTCAAAATGAAAATTCTTGGTGCAACACTCATTTCAGTGACACGTGGTACTGCAACGTTGAAAGATGCTGTGGACAGTGCTTTTGAAGAGTATTTAAAAGATCCAAGCAATTATATCTATGCTATTGGGTCGGTTGTTGGGCCACATCCATTTCCAATGATGGTGCGAGACTTCCAGTCGATTATTGGTAAAGAAATTAAAGAACAAACCCATGAGCGCTTTGGTGCTAACCCAGATTATGTGGTTGCATGTGTCGGTGGTGGTTCAAATGCTATGGGGGCTTTCACCGCATTTTTAAACGATGCAGATGTGAAACTAATTGGTGTAGAGCCTGCTGGTCATGGTCTAGATACCGACATGCACTCGGCAACCTTAACCTTAGGCAAACCAAGTCAAATTCATGGTATGGCGTGTTATGTACTTGAAAATGATCAAGGTGAACCGTTACCAGTGCATTCGATTGCTTCAGGTTTAGATTATCCTGGCGTCGGTCCTCAGCACAGTCTGCTGAAAGATTTAGGTCGTGTTGAATACACCACTGCGACTGATCAAGAGTGCTTGGATGCGTTTATGCGGTTGTCACGTGTTGAAGGGATTGTCCCTGCACTTGAAAGCTCGCATGCCGTGGCATGGGTACTGCGTGAAGCTCCAAAGTTGGCCAAAGATATTAAAATTGTGGTGAATGTATCTGGTCGTGGCGACAAAGATGCAGACTATGTCGCTGCAAAATTAGGTCTGAATTAAGGTTCAAGTTTTCCATATTTACATAGAAATCCCTGCTTAGAGCAGGGATTTTTTATGATCTTGGTTTTATCTTTTTATCATTAGTAGCTAATACTGAGTATATGTTTATGGTTTAACACCTAAACATTAAAACTTAACCTGAAATATACTGTTGTAGTTGCTCAATCAGTTTCTTTTGATCATCCATTGCCGCTTTAACTAAGTCACCAATCGAAATGAGTCCCAATAATTTATCTTGCTCAACCACGGGCAAGTGACGTAGGTGGCGGTCTGTCATCAGGTCTAAACATTCTTCAACCGTAACGGCTGTTGTGACCGTTAGTACTTTGGCTGTCATAATCTCATTGACTGTGGTTTGTTTTGAAGTACGTTCCATCAACATGACTTTGCGCATGTAGTCACGTTCGGACAATATACCTACAACGCGTTCTCCGTGTGTGACCACAAGTGCACCAATGCCTTTATCTGCCATAAGTGAAATTGCTTCAAGAACGGTGGCTTCAGGGCTGATGGTGTAGATTGCTTGATGTACTTTATCTTTTAATACTTGAGCAACATTGGTCATAGGGCATATCCTCGGTTGTGGTTATTCTTTTATATTTAAATTAGCGCGATTTAAAAAAAAAGCAAATACTTTACAGTCATAGCTCTCAATAAAATAATAAGTTAATTGAGCTTCATTATTTTAATGAGCCTTAAGCTGGCGCTAGAATACGGTCATTGAAGAAAAAGTGACGCATTTGAGATGTACTGAGCTTCATACGCTTTGTGCCATTACATAGCGCAGGGGTGACTTTTAAGCGTGACAGAGTAGGCAGTAATGCGCTTTGGAAATCTTGCGGCGTGATTTTTTTAGGAATATAGTTTGGCCAGTGTAATTGAGCATATTGGTGTGCGTGTAAACCATTGAGCCAAAAGGGGAAAACATAGTCATCGTGATCTGAGGTCATCGCCCAGCCTTGCTGTTCAGCGTTGTAAAGCCCCCAAAGAATACCGCAGTACATCATGCCTCTTAGAATATTGATTTTTAAATATAAATGATTTGAAATCGGTTGTAGTTTCAAAATTTTGTACATAGCGTTATGTCATTAAGGAACATGACGCTATTTTAAATAATTAAGATGAAAGTTCAGTGTAAGCTTTGCATAACTATGTAAATAAATATGTCATATCAAAATGTTAGGCTCAAAAAAAACGCCACCTAGGTGACGTTTTATTATGCTTTCATGGTGGCAAGCTGTTGCCAGTATTGTGCTTTAAGCGAGTCGCGCTCTACGCGGAAACCTTGATAATAAAGTTCTGCCAAAAACAGTGCTGCTTTACCGTGGCCAGCGCGTGCAACGCTTTCTAACTGTTGTACTGCTTCTACGAAGTTCATTTGTGATTGAATGGTGTTTACTGCATCCGCATACGCATGTTCTAAGTCATGATGAGAGATTTGTTGAATCATATTAAGCTCCTTATTCTAATTATGATCACTTAAAGGTAATTTTACCTTTAGATATAAATATCACGCTAATGTTAAATATTTATTACAAATTGCTGGAATTGTCAAATATATTGTCGAGTATTCTTCATCTTATTTTGTTTACATGATTAAACAATGAACAATCAAAAGATTGAATATGATAATAAAACAGGAAACTGTATTTTATAAGGAGAATAACATGACAAATACATTAGACGGTTTTGATTTTGATATGCCTCCAACTGTTTCTCAAATTGTAGCGTTGGCGCAATATCACCGAACACTATTAGATGAAGCAGTTTTCCATCAAGAAATTCATCTTGGGGATTTTTGTTTGGCACAACGTAAACGAGTTTATGATTTCACACGTCAGCTTGATGAAAATCAACGAGTTGATTTTTATGAAACATACAATGGGGAGCTAAGACGTATTGCAGATGACGATCCTGCACACCCTGCAGATGCAGAAAATGGTGTTGGGGCTTTCGCCATTATGATTGCATTGGGGGTAATTGCCTTGGTGCTCTATTTTGCAGTTATTCGTAGCATTGTTGGTTAGACTTTTGCTTTACAAACAATCTGACTTGCTGAAATTATGTCCTCTTTAGCATTAATGGGGGCATTTTTCAGCATTTCAACTTGTGATTATGCAATTCACTACTTACACTAGTTTCACTAGAGGTAGGTTATGCACATTGCGATCCAAAAAATTCTTAAATTAAAATCACAGATTACGCTTGTACAAATTTATAATGGTCTGATGGCATCGATCATTATGCTTATTGTCGTTTTATCGAGTATTGCTTTATCTCAGCCTATTTCTCCAAACCAATTTGAAAATGTAAGTCGCTTATCTCATCAAGCGACTTTCCCAGAAACACAAGAGATGGCTCAAGATCTGGTTTTGGAAAACCAGATTTCCTATATTGATTACTTTAGATTAATGCAGGCTCATCAGTTTGAACAGAATCGGGCGAAGCAGCTTCCGGCATTGGCTCCGGAGGTTCAATAATCGCAGGAATTTGATCAGGATGCGGTATGCTTTGCTTAATGTTCGGATCAAGATTCAATTCTAAAATATGTCGAAGTTGCTCTTTATCTAAAGCGTTACTGACAATCACAAGCGTAAGACTTTCAGGGTGAATGTGTTTACGTATCGCATTTTGAACATCTAAAGGCGTGATCGCAGCTAAACGTTTTGGGTAATCTGCTAAATAATTCGCATCTTGTTGATAAAATCCTATAGAGCCGAGTTGTGCATTGATGTTTGCATTGCTGCTATAGCTGTTGGGTAGGCTGCGTAACATACCGGCTTTAGTTTCTTCTAACTGCTGTGCATCAATTGGTTGATGGACAAAGTCAACTAGGGCTTTATGTGCCACTTGTATACTGTCCATGAGCTGATCTTGCTGGGTTGAATAACTTAGACTAAAACTTCCAGCCGCTTGACTAAATGTAAAAGCACTGTTTGCTCCATAGGTGTATCCACGTTTAACGCGTAGTTCTTTCATTAAAATGGAGCTAAATCCACCCCCACCCAACATACGGTTAGCTAGTTCGAGCGCTAAACGATCCGGATCATCCCGCGTGGTTGATAGATGTCCCATGGTGACATGGGCTTGAGTTGAATTAAACAGAATATGTTGAATATCAAAGTTGGGTTTATCTTGTGGTAGAGCAAGTGGCTTTGCCGCTTCACCTTGTGGGAGGGCTGCACTTATTCGTTCAGCTAGTTTCTGCGCTTGTTTCGCACTGAGTTGGCCTGTCAGTGCAATATTCATATTTTGACTAACCAGAAATTCATCTCTGAATTTTTTTAAGTGCTGAGTCGTAATTTTTTTAATACTGCCATTGGTTCCCGTAATCGGTTCAGCATAAGGGTGCGAACCGTAGAGCGCGCGATAAAAGCGAATACTCATCAATCGACTCGGACTTTCTTTCAATTGCTTCTGACCCACTTGGGTATTACTCACCATCAAACTAATACTGTTATTTTTAAAAGTAGAGTCTTTTAATACTTCAAGCATAGTACTCACTGCAGTATCTAGTTTTTTAGGGTCAGACAGCGAACGCAGTCGAACCACAAACATGTCACGGTGTGCAGCTACGCTAAAACGAGCCCCGACTTGTTCAAAGGCATTCGCGATTTCAACTGCATCATGTTGCGTAGTGCCTTCATCGATGAGTTGTGCCGCCATATTGGCAACGCCATATAGGCCTTTTTCTACTTCTATATCTCGTGCAGAGCCTGCATTAAAGGTAAGTTGAATATCCACCATCGGCAAGGCGAGTGACTCAACAAATAGACTTCGAACTTTGTATCTGTTTTTAAGTTCGTGTACATGTGGTGCTGTATAAAGGTCGCTGGTTTGAACTTGTTTTAAGCTTTGTAGAGAAGCAATAGACTGTAATGTACGTGGATCATCATTGCTAACACTGCTTGTACTTACATCTGCAATTACATTGGTAGTGCAAAAAGCAGACATGGTAATAAATAGCAGGCGAAAGGCGGTCTTTTGATTTTTCATTATTTTGCGGCCTTCTTTTCTGGTTGAAGGTACAACGTACTTAAGTTATTACGAACAAAAGCGGTTTGGGCAACGTGCTGAATATCTTCAGGTGTAACTGCTTCAAAATGCTGTGGAAGCTGATCCATCAGTCGATAATTCAAACCGTTCACTGCTAAGTTTCCAATCATCTTTGCTTGCCCGACAATGTCATCTTGACCATAAATTAAGTTTGCAACAAAGCGTGTGCTAATCCGTTCAAGCTCTTGTGGTTGAACAATTTCTGTTTTGAGTCGCTCAATTTCATGTTCAATGGCTTTTTGTAGCTCTGGAAGTTCCACGCCAGTGACTGGAAGTGCGGAGATACTAAATAAACTGTCTCCACGGTTATAAGGGTCATAACTGACACTCAGTGCGGTCGCTAATTTTTTGTCGCGCACAAGGCGCTGTTGCAATCGAGAGCTAATCCCGCTATCTAACAAGCTTCGAATAAGTGTGAGCGCGTAAACATCTTCTGGATTGCTTGTTGTTGCAAGTGATTTCACATTCCAAGCCATATATAAATTTGGCACCTCAACATTGGTGTTTTGCTCCATGTGACGGTAGCCAATGTTCTCAAACTCAGTCACATCATTGCGTACAGGTGTTGGATGACTTTTGATGTCGCCAAAGTATTTTTGAACTTGTCTGAGGGCGGATTCTGCATTGACATCACCCACAATCACCAAGATTGCATTGTTTGGGCTATACCATTTTTGATACCACTGTTTCACGTCATCTAGGCTTATATTTTGCAAGTGTTTCATGTGCCCAATGACGGGTTGACGATAGTGACTTGTGGGATACGAAATCCATTTGAAGCGTTCGAAAGCAAGTGAGCGTGGGTTGTCGTCGGTACGCAGGCGTCGCTCCTCCATCACCACTTTAATTTCAGGGTCAAAGTCTTGTTTCCGTAGTAAGAGATTGCGCATACGATCTGCTTCAAGCTCTAGAGCCATCGGGAAGTAAGTTTTAGGATAAAGCTGATAGTAATTGGTGTAATTGGTAAATGTTGCGGCATTTACGGTACCGCCATAGATTCGGCTTAAGCGACTGAATTCGTCATTGGGAACTTTGGATGTGCCTTTAAACATCATATGTTCCAGTACATGAGAAATACCCGTTATATTTCCAGACTCATCGGTACTGCCGACTTTGTACCAAATTTGGGTCATGACCATCGGTGAGCGGTGATCTTCACGGATAATCACCTGCAAGCCATTGCTTAAAGTAGTTTCAAAACTACTGCGGGTAAGTTCACTGCGTATTTGTGCATGGGTAGTTATAGGTAAACAAAGTAGAGTTAAACCCAGTGCAACTAAACTTTTTTTATAAGAATGCGTGACTAATAAGTGATGCATATAAAATTTGGGCTCAGGTTGAAGTGAAGTTAAAGCATTTCAATAAATAACCATTCTTAAGAAAAATGCGAAGTAGATCAAGCGCCAGAAGTATTGATTTGTTAAGTGTTTACATAAAGTATTGTTGCTAAGCGAAAGCCTATCTTTTATGGTAGAATCCGTCTTTTTAAACGCAGTGCTTTTCAAGGATTCGGCATGCAACAGCAATCTAATGAGCAGAACAAATTTTTGATTGATGCTGATATCGGGGATGACGATGTCACACTACCAAGTTTACCTGTGGTCAATGTGCCAATCGTTGAAACAAAAGAGCAAACAGTGGTTAATCCAGTCATTGTGACTGAAACAAGCTCAGAAGAAACAGAAGCATCTGAAAGGGGTGGTTTCTTTAGCCGAATGAAAGTCGGGTTGACCAAAACTCGTAAAAACCTTGCCGATGGTATGGTCAATATTTTGATCGGTGGTAAGGAAATTGATGACGAACTGCTTGAAGAGGTTGAAGAGCAGCTTTTGGTCGCAGACATCGGTGTTGATGCAACGAAAACCATTATTACCAACTTAACTGAACGTACTGCACGTGGCGATTTAATTTACTCGCACTCACTATATAAAGCGCTTCAGGAAGAGTTAGTAGCTTTACTAGCACCACGTGTGAAACCTTTACATATCGATCCGAACAAAACGCCTTATGTGATTTTGGTGGTGGGTGTAAACGGTGTGGGTAAAACCACAACCATTGGTAAATTGGCAAAACGTTTACAAGGTGAAGGCAAGAAAGTGATGCTTGCTGCGGGGGATACTTTCCGTGCGGCAGCGACTGAACAGCTTCAAATTTGGGGTGAACGTAATAATATTGCCGTAGTCGCACAAGGTCATGGTGCTGACAGCGCTTCCGTAATTTTCGATGCGTTTGAAAGTGCACGCGCGAAAGGTGTTGATGTCTTGATCGCAGATACCGCAGGTCGTTTACATAACAAAGGTCATCTCATGCAAGAGTTGACCAAAGTAAAACGTGTCATGCAAAAAATTGATGCGACTGCACCACACGAAGTTATGTTGGTGGTCGATGCAGGAACGGGTCAAAATGCGATTAATCAAGTAGAAATGTTTGATGAGGCGGTTGGTTTGACAGGCCTGACGATTACCAAGCTCGATGGCACTGCGAAAGGTGGTGTACTATTTAATATTGCCAGTCGTACACATGTTCCAATTCGCTTCATTGGTGTTGGTGAGAAAATTGACGATTTACGTCCTTTCTCTGCAAAATCCTTTGTTGCTGCTTTGTTCGAAACAGAGAAATAAGATTGAACAGCACAATTTTAAAGTGTTAGATCAGTCACATAAACTCCGCTAAATGCGGAGTTTATTTTTTTATTCAATTTGTTTGTTTTAAAAACAATCATTTAGGAATCACGTAATGAATATAAGTGATTCTCCTGAGATTACACTAGCACCTAACACAATAGGCATCACTGTACATTTTGGGGAACACGGTATGGCTTTATTACATAAAATTGGACAAGTTCTAACAACGGATTTAACCAAAGACTTAAAATTTAAAAAAAATCACGCAGAAGACCTAAAACAAACCACATTTATAGATCAACTAAAAAAGCGCCGTAGTATTTATGTTTTAGGAAAGCGTGTGCATTTAAGTCAGGTGTATTTAGCTGAATTGATCCAAGAGGCTGTGCGAAGTTGTCCTTCGGCGCATAATTCACAAAGTACTTGTATTGTGATTTTAATGGGCGATGCGCATCATCATTTTTGGAATGTTGTAAAAGAAGTGCAGCGTAAGTTAGTCCCCGCGCATATTTTTGCTGGTACAGAACTGAAGGTTGATCAATGCTCGGCAGGGTTTGGCACAGTTCTATTCTATGAAGATCAACAGATCATTCAACAATTACAAAAGAAAATTCCTTTTGATGCGGCAGAATTTCCAGTTTGGTCAGAGCAAGTTTCAGGTATGGCCCAATATGCTGTATGGACTTGTTTAGCAGATGCGGGTTTGGGTGCTTCATTACAACATTATAACCCGAGTATTGATGCTGATATTTCCAAGGTTTTTGAGATTCCAAAACATTGGTTGTTACGTGCGCAATTGGTCTTTGGTTCTATAGAGGAAAAAGCCGTTGAAAAAGAACATTATAAAGATGAAGAGCGCTTTATGATCTATGCATAATGACACGAGATAATCTTTATTGGTCTCTGGATCAAGTTCTGTAATATTGTGGCATATTGTTCTATTTTTAAGACACTATGTCGCTGAATTAAGCATGTTCAAATTCAAAATAATAGCTATGATGAATATGAATCTGTATATAACAAGATCGTGAGATCGCTGAGGAAAATAACATGTCATTTTTAGACCACATCAAACAACGTCGCACCATTTATGCTGTTGGTAAAAACGTAGCATTAACACCAGAACAAATTGAATCTGTAATTAAAGAAGCGGTAAATCACAGCCCGTCTGCGTTCAATTCACAGACTTCCCGTATTGTGACTTTATTTGGTGAGTCGCATTTACAGTTCTGGAATATCGTACGTGAAACTTTACGTAAAATTGTTCCAGAAGCTGCTTTTGAAGGCACAAATACGAAAATTAATAGCTTTGCTGCGGGTTATGGCACGGTTTTATTTTATGAAGACCAAGATGTTGTAAAATCATTGCAGGAACAATTTGCACTTTATGCAGATAATTTCCCAGTGTGGTCTGAACATTCTTCTGCAATTGCTCAATTTGCCGTATGGACTGCATTATCTGAGCAAAATATTGGCGCGTCATTACAGCACTATAATCCAATCGTAGATGCTGAGATTGCAGAAATCTTCGATATCCCCGCAAATTGGAAACTCCGTGCACAACTTGTTTTTGGTTCGATTGAAGCACCTGCAGGTGAGAAAACATTTATGGCGGAAGTGGATCGCTTTAAAAAATTTAATTAATAGCTAGTCATTAAAATGAAAAAGAGCAGAGTTGATCTGCTCTTTTTTTGTTTAGGGATTTATCTTTAAAATATCAAAGCTTAGCAATATATATTGTAGTTGCGAGTTGGTTCTAAGCTCAGAAATTGTCATAAAATTGTCATTTATACACTGCATAGTGCAACTAAACTTTAATAAACCATCGATAGAGTGTAAAAATGACCTTACGCATAACCCTTGTAACAGCAGCATTGATGTTGAGTACTTCAGTATTTTCAGCAGTGACTATTACTGCCCCAGAGGAAATAAAAATTGAAGGCTTAAATGGGCAAGAGGTTAAGAGTCGTTTATTCAGTTCTGACAATAAATATAATATTGATGCAGGTGAGAATATTATCAGTGTTCGCTATACCCAGTTTTTTGAAGAGCATCCAGGTATTGGCTCACACGATATCGTTCGCTCAGGGATTGTGAATATTAAGACCCCAATTTTACAAGACCAACAGTCTTACCGTTTGGCACTGATCAATCCTCCGCAAAACCATGATGATGCAAAAGCTTATGCCAAGCAGCCGATCTTTGGTCTCTACAATGCCAAAAATCAGTTACTGGTTGAGCTAAAGGGCAGTAAAACTCAAAATGCAGGCATTCTTCAAAATCTATTTACTGATGCACCAACCGATCTAACTCAAAAAGCAACGACAGTGGTACAGCCTGCACCAGTCTATACGTCACAAGCTGTTGTTGCGAAAGCTGGGACAGATAAACAAAAAGATTTAACAAGTGCTGGCAATGCTCAACAATTAATTAATACTTGGAAAAGTGCATCTAAATCTGAACGCCAAGCGTTTATGGCTTGGCTTGCTGAACAAGCACAATAGCCTATTCATTCAAAATAAAAGCAGCATTAGCTGTTTTTATTATTTAGATAGTGCATTTAAATAGTGGATAGTTTGATAATATTGACTATAATTTAATCCAAAACATTTATTT
Organism: Acinetobacter sp.; assembly: GCF_036666595.1. Classification (GTDB taxonomy): domain Bacteria; phylum Pseudomonadota; class Gammaproteobacteria; order Pseudomonadales; family Moraxellaceae; genus Acinetobacter. The sequence goes on from NZ_JAVWVO010000006.1 coordinate 216,059, forward strand.
TGATTTAAAAATGACCAGTCGGGTGGGTTTTTAAAATTATTTATATAAATGCACTTGCGCTGCAAATAAAACTGTATAGAATACGCAGCACACCAACGCAATGTAGTGAATAACTTAAAGCGAAGGTCTTGCTGATGACGAATCAGTGAGAAGATCATTAAGAGATTATGAAGAACAACTTGTGTGGATTTTTACTGATTGATC
>NZ_JAVWVO010000007.1:0-195846 GCF_036666595.1 Acinetobacter sp.
TCATTAATTCAAAATCCCCCTCCGCTTAAAGCTGAGGGGGATTTTTTATGTGCGGAAGATTAAAAATATAAAAAATAAACGAATCAATCGTCTAATTGAGGTTTAGGAATTATCAAGAGGAAAAAATAAATACAAAAAAGAGAAGAGCCTAGAATACGCCGATAAATTATACATAAATAGATTTATATAAATTAAAAATTATGTGAAATATCTAGCATTTATCAAAGAATTCGAAGAAGTGCAAATCGTTTCGCGTCATTTTCATACAACTTTAGTCTAATTTTTTCAAAAAAAGCCGTTTCAATTGTTTTATTTATAGACAAAAACTGAATTATGATTCATTTTATATAAAAGTGAATTTGGATTCACTTTTTATAATAAAGCTCACAATTGGAGGTGAGGGAAAAATGACAGCGACAACAATGAATGTAAATGCTGTAATCGATCAGGCTAAATTTAAGCCTTTTCATTTAACGGTTGTTTTGTGGTGCTTATTCGTCGTCTTGTTTGACGGTTATGATTTGGCAATTAACGGTGTGGCTTTACCGCTTTTAATGAAAGAGTGGGGCATGACGGCTGTTCAAGCGGGAATGCTGGCCAGTACTGCCTTAGCAGGCATGATGTTTGGTGCAATGTTATTTGGGATGTTGGCTGATAAAATTGGACGTAAAAAAGTTATTATTATCTGTGTCACGTTGTTCAGTGGGTTCACTTTTGCGGGTGGCTTTGCATCAAACCCGACTGAATTTGGTATTTTACGCTTTATAGCAGGTCTTGGGATCGGTGGTGTATTACCGAACTTGGTTGCTTTAACTTCGGAATATGCGCCGCAGAAGTTTCGTAGTACCTTGGTGACCGCGATGTTTAGTGGTTATGCGATGGGTGGGATTATGGCAGCACTGCTAGGTGTTGCGTTTACGCCAACCTTCGGCTGGAAGATCATGTTTTTCATTGCGGGTATTCCATTACTGTTTATTCCGATTTTATGGAAATTCTTACCTGAATCAGTCACTTTTTTAGTGAAAGACCAGCAAACAGAAAAGGCACGCAGTATTATTCAACGTCTGGTGCCTGAAGAGACTGTAACTTCAGATACTGTTTTAGTCTTAAACGAAGCCAAAGTCCCTGATGCATCTGTCGCTGCCCTGTTTAAAAATGGTCGTGCTACGGGTACAGTTCTATTTTGGTGCTGCTTTTTCATGTGCTTATTGATGGTTTATGCCTTAGGAAGCTGGTTACCAAAACTGATGATGGCTGCGGGTTATTCGATGGGTAGTAGTTTAATGTTCCTACTATCTTTGAACATTGGCGCGGTGATTGGCACTGCAGGTGGTGGCATACTCGCAGATCGTTTCCACTTGAAACCTGTCATTATTAGCATGTTGACTATCGGGGCATTTGCACTGGTGGGTTTAGGCTTTAATTCACCACAACCTGTAATTTATTTATTGGTTGCACTTGCAGGAGCCGCTTCGATTGGTTGTAGTATTCTGCTATATAGTTATGTGGCGCAATATTATCCATTGGCTGTTCGTTCAACAGGTTTAGGTTGGGCATCGGGGGTTGGCCGTGTTGGTGCAATCGTAGGGCCAATTGTAATTGGTGTATTGTTGGGCATGGAATTACCACATAAGTTGAATTTTATTGCTGTGGCGATCCCAGCGGTACTCGCTGCGATAGCAGTTTCTTTTATCCGTTTAAATAGTGCTGAAGAAGCAGTTAAAACTCAGGTGAAAGTTTCAAGTTCAATCAAAGCATCTTCTTAATCAAACCCTAAAAAAATAAAAGGCTCTCATTTTGAGGGCCTTTATTTTTTCAAAATAGGTGTACAGTTGGATGGTATTTGGTCGTATTTGAAGGAGAGTGCTATGCTAAAGGCAGCTTTAAATAGGGCAGTACAATAACAATGATCAAGCAGCAGAAAAAACTCGAACCTGAGCAAAGTGAGAGTTTATTAAACACCTTAGAACAGCGGTTTCAACAGCATACTGAACGTCATATGCAAATTAGTTGGGTAGTTGTCCGCGAAAAACTTTTGCAGTCTCCTGAAAAGCTATATGCGTTACAACACATGGAAATGAGTGGTGGTGAGCCTGATGTTGTGGTTTTACCGAAGACACAAAATGTGTATTTTTTTGATTGTTCAATTGAGTCACCGAAGGGGCGACGGAGCATGTGTTATGACCGAGAGGCACTATTGAGTCGTAAGGACCATCCGCCTGAAAATACAGTGTTAGATTGGGTACAGGCGTATGGCTTAAGCCTAATGACTGAGCCACAGTATTATGCCTTACAGCAGATCTTTAATTTTGACTTGAAAACATCCAGTTGGGTTGAAACTCCAGCCGAATTACGCCAGCAAGGCGGGGCAATCTTTTGTGATCAGCGCTATGGTCGTACGTTTACCTATCATAATGGCGCTGCCTCGTACTATGCGAGTCGAGGATTTCGGACTTATATTCAGCTTTAGCTGTGGAATAGAGAAAAAAAGAAACCCCGACATCCTGTCGAGGTTTCTTTGTATTTCAGTGCTTAGATACAACTCCTGTCATATCTCACATCCTGATGCTCAAACTGATTATTGTTGTTTTAAGTTTGGGAAACGTCCTGTTTCCTGATGATTTAAATATACATGGCGGTGGCTGTTGTTCATACAGCATTTTAACCACGCTATTTGTAAGCCTAAGCTGACAAAAGTGAATGGCTTATATAATTTTTGCTTACTGCTTTAAATCAGCATCGTTTAAATAGCCTGATCAATACTGGATTGGTCTAGTGAAACTGATGATGCTCTATGCAATGACTGGCTTTGATGGTTTCTCTTTTAAATCTATCGCATCATTGACCTATCGCAGTTGTAAATACGACTACGCTGTAAGTGCAGAACAATATTAAAAAGTTTTATGCATGCATGTAATGTTTATCAGAAATATGATCAATCTTTCTCAATGGAGTGAATATTTGAATAAAAATGTGAAAAGTAATGTTTTTATGCAGGAGGGTGATAGCTTTAGCGTCTTTTACATTGATTTTTTCAGTAGGTTGAGCATCGATGCCGGATCCTCAAATTTTATGCAGTAAAATAGGCGTGATAAATCATTCCAAAAAGTTTGTTAATTTATAACTAATTTTGTACAATAAATAAGCTGATTAATTGAACGGTTGAATCAGCACACATTATAAAAATGGAATATTTGAAGCAGAAATTACAGAATATTTTTATAAAAGTGAGTATTGTTGAACCATATAAAAGGGAAGTTTAATCGACACACTTTAACCAAGGTTTTGTGAAAACTCCTCTGTTTGTCATTTAGAACCTTGCACCCAAAAGGTCGAAGCTAAATCAAACACTCAAGATTAATATTAAATGGTTCTTTTTTGTTGCGAGATAACCAAATAAAAAGCAATTAAAAGGGACCTAGGTTTAGGTGTTTTATGTCAGGAACTCGTGAAAACTGGACATCACGATCTGGTTTTATTATTGCAGCTGTAGGTTCGGCTGTAGGTTTAGGTAATATTTGGCGTTTCCCTTATGTTGCTTATGAAAATGGTGGCGGTGCCTTTCTTATTCCTTATTTATTGGCGTTAATTACCGCTGGTTTACCCCTGTTATTTTTAGATTATGCAACAGGACACCGTAGTTCGGGGTCACCACCTAAAGCCTATCGGGCTTTGTTTAAAGGCGGTGAAACGCTAGGTTGGTGGCAAGTCTGTGTGTGTATCATCATTGGTTTGTACTATGCCAGCGTACTGACGTGGGCGGGAAGCTATGTTTACTTCTCGATTGGTCAGGCATGGGGCAGTGATCCTGAAAGTTTCTTCTTTAATACCTACTTACAAACTTCGAAAGCAACAGGGTTCGATTTTCAGTTTGTGAGCCATTTATTTTGGCCAATCGTGGGAATTTGGGCACTGACCCTAATTATTCTGTTTGGTGGGGTTAAAAAAGGTGTTGAATTATCGAATAAGATTTTCATGCCTTTGCTATTCGTTTTATTCACCATTTTAGTAGTGCAATCACTTCGTTTACCAGGTGCAGCAGAAGGCTTGAATGCATTCTTTACACCGAACTGGTCTGCGATGATGGACTATAAAGTGTGGTTGGCGGCGTATGGTCATACCTTCTTCTCGCTTTCCGTGGGTTTCGGGATCATGGTGACTTATGCATCTTACTTAAAGCCAAAGACCAACTTGACTGGTTCGGGGTTGATCGTTGGTTTTGCCAATGCTTCAACTGAAATTTTGGCGGGTATTGGTATTTTTGCTGCATTGGGCTTTATGGCGCATACCGCAGGCAAAGAAGTTCAAGATGTAGTGAGTGGTGGTATCGGTCTGGCATTTATTGCTTTCCCTAAAATTATTTCAAGTCTTGGTGCGGGTGCTGATTTATTCGGTCTATTGTTCTTCTCATCATTATTTGTTGCAGGTATTTCTTCCATGGTCAGTATCTTGGAAGTTCCAATTGCAGCGATGCAGGATAAGTTAAAATGGAGCCGTAAAAAAGCAGTTACCATTATTGGCGGTGGTAGTGCACTGGTTTCAGTGATCTTATTCTCAAGTGTGAATGCGATTAAACTGGTAGATATCGTGGATCACTTTATCAATAACATCGGGATTATCGGTGGTGCATTATTGTCGATTATCAGTGTGGCTTGGTTTAAGCGTTCTGCATTGATTGAGCTTCGTGATCATGTGAACCGTATTTCAACGGTTCAATTGGGCAAAGGCTGGGCATTTACTTTAACCGTCATCACCTCCTTGATCTTATTAACGACCTTGAGCATGACCGTATTTAACTTACTGAAAAATGGTTACGATAGTTATAGTATGAGTCTACAGGGTGTATTTGGATGGGGCAGCGTGATTTTCTGTGCTGTTGTTGCAATCGTACTCAGTAAAATGAAAGATCGCTAGGAGAGCATAAATGAATACTTCAGCAATCGTGATGATGATCATTTCAATGGTGTTTTTATGGGGTGGACTTGTGTTGTCTATTCTCCACTTGATGAAAAACCCTGAAGAACTCGATGAGGTTCTTGAAGAAGTGAAAGACCAGCATACGTTGTAATACTGGATTTAAAGTTTAGTCGCCCTGAAATAGGTATCTACTTATTAAAAAACGCCCAATGAGCTTCATTGGGCGTTTTTTTAACGAGGGTGTAGTGAGCTATCGCACATCAGCGCTATACAACAATGCTTCGATAAGTTTTTTTTTTGATGAGTTGATTTGGATCAATTTGGCTTGAAATAAATAAGAATTCATACGGCCAGAAAGAACAAAAAGTATCCTGTACAAATTTTATCTAATAAATATGCAATCACAATAACAACTATGATACAAAATGGTATAGAATTGTGACACAGTTTGTACTTTTGCTGGCTAATTCATATGAAAATTAACAAAAAGAAATTTTCTGCTCTGTCGTTTTTATTTTTTTTTTCATTAGAAGCACATGCATTTCCACAACCGGGAAGCTATATTTCTAACGTTGCATCTGGGGACTATACCGATGAGATGGGGAATGTTTTATTGGTCAATTCCAATCCCGTGGCATTGGAAGTGCAAAAAACATACTCACTGACTTTAGTACAAAATCAAAACCAATATGGTGTGGTCGGTGGGGCGGTGAATCTACCACATGTCTTAACCAATACAGGTAATACTGCTGATCGATATACATTGGGTTTAGTGCAAAGTAGTACGGATAATTTTGATTTAAGTAATGTGAAGGTCTATGCAGACCGCGATCAAAATGGTTTACCTGATAATACTGAAGACTTATTGGTCGGTTCAATTGAGCTCAATGCGGGTCAATCTTTAGCTGTTGTGATTGTGGGCAGTATCCCCATCAATGTCTCTTTTAATCAGCTCAGTAGTTTAGACCTCAAAGCTGTGAGCCAGCAAAATGCTACGCTTTCTGCACAAGTTACAGATACGATTCGCGTTGTAGATGATGCTGTGATTTCTCTCGTTAAAGCGCAAAGTGCAAGTGAAGGCAATATTGGGGATTTGATTACCTATACTTTGACCTATCGAAATACAGGGACAGCAACACGTCGTGTCGTGCTGCAAGATGTGTTGGATGATTCTTTAGAATACGTATCCGGGTCGGCAGTTTGGAATCAGAATAGCACTGCACTCACCGATGCAAATGATACAGAAGGATCTGCCAATACGGGAATTTCCTATCAACTTAAACCTGATGGGAAGAGTCTAGAAGCCAGTATTACGGCTGTTGCACCACTCACATCAGGCACACTAGCTTTTAAAGCCAAAGTGAAACAAGGTGCGGTCAATAAAATTCCAAACACGGCAGGTTTTGTACAATACGATACAGATAACACTACGGTAAAACTGAGCAGTTTCTCCAATACCGTGATTTACAATTTGGCTGCTGTTTATGGGGTGGTTTTAAATAATAAATCCAGTTCAGCAACGAACCTTGGTAACCCGAATAGCAGTCCCGATAACCTAGTGGTTCAAGCCAGTTTAAAACCAGGGCAAGAGGTTTTCTTTAATAACTATGTTTGGAACATCGGCAATACCACAGATACTTATAATTTAAGTTATAGCTCAAGCAATCTGCCTAGCTGTGCCAAAGTTAATTTTTACACGCAGGATGGAAAAACTTTACTTACGGATACCAATGGTGACGGTAAAGTCGACACAGGTTCGATTTCAAATGCGGCGGTCAAACAAATTCAGGTTGGGGTATCAGCCTCTACAGGCTGTACCAGCAGTGTCAGCAATATCAATATTGATGTGGTTGCAACATCCATTGCTTCAAGTACAGCCTCTGACCCAATTCGTAACCAAATTACAGTTTTGACTGCTGCATCCAGCAGCAGTGATTTATATAATGCTGACCAATCCGGTTTAGGCGTGGGGATTGTGGATAACGCCGGTCAACCATTACGTACGGTTAAAGTTACTTCAGGTAAAGCGGTTTTTCCTTTGGTGGCAAAGAATAATTCAACCCAAGCCAACAACTATAATTTGTATGCATCCTTTAGCGCGATCGATGTAACCAATATTGCGCTCACCGCTAAAACGGGTTTTAGCGTCAAATTTTATGAAGGTGATGCAAGCTGTCAAACGGTGGGTAAGCAAATTACAAATACGGGAACCTTAGGTGCAGGAGCAAGCAAGACATATTGTGCAGTGATTGATGTTGACGCAAGCCAACAGAATTTTACAACACCGATTTGGTTTGCGATTCAATCACCGGTTAATCAACAAGCGGACTCGATTAAGAACCAAATTGAAAGCAATGTCGCACGCTTAGTCGCCCTAACTAATGATCAGCAGGGTCAGGTAAGTGTGGGCGGCACGATTGTCTACGCGCATACTTTAAAGAATTTGGGCAATATGGCAGAGGGTGCAAACGCAGGTTCTCAAGTGAATTTGAAAGTTGTACCACTTAGAAATGATGGCTTTGTTTATACCCTTTATTATGATGCGAATAAAAATGGTCAGATTGATAGTGCAGACCAAATTATTGGCGCAACAACCAGTTTAAATCAGCTTTTGGGTAGTGCGGGCTTATTGGCGCAGGCTGATATTCAACTTTTACTTAAAGTTCAGGCGGCTCCTTCTGCAACAGAAGGTGTGGTGAGTCAGGCTGATATCGTGGTTGAAGTGTCTGATTTTAATGGCATTCATTTAGATAACTTAAAAAATACAGATGTGACCACGGTTGCAACGGGGCATTTACAGTTAGTTAAAACACAAGCAGCGAATAGTAGCTGTACCACCACTAATTTAGCAGCTTTGAGCTATTCCACCCAGTTGGTTTCGGTCAAGCCAAATCAATGTGTGGTGTATAAGCTGACACTTAAAAATGATGGTGGTTCAGTGGTGAAGAATGTGCAGTTTAATGATGTTGTTCCAGCTTATACCAGCATAGTAGGAACGCCTGTAATTGTTCCGTCAGGTACAAATTTATCTTCTGGTGACAAAGTTTCTGCTTTGGTGAGCAGTTTAGATCCAAACCAAGAAGCCAATTTCTACTTTGTTATTCGTGTTAACCCTTAAGAGTAGGCTCGGAAAATGTTTGCAGAAAAGAAAATGATTCGAAATATGCGTATTGCCATGCTGAGCTTGTTGGGGGCAACAGCATCGACTTGGGTTTTTGCTGATGCTCTGGTCATCAGTAACATGGCTGTGGGTGAATACAAAGAAGAAGGCTCTACCGTGGTTCAAGTGGCACGTTCCAACTTGGTTCAAACCACGGTGATTCCTGTTTATAACCTCAGTTTGAAAGATAACCGAACGGAATATGTGCGTCCAGGGCAGGCGGTCTATTATCACCATGTTCTAACCAATACTGGGAACGAACGCGATCTTTATAATTTGTTGGGCAGTCAAATTGCAGGGGGGAGTTTTACCCATAGTAATATTGAAATTTATTTAGATGCCGATCGAAATGGTGTTGCAGACAATAATACTCCGATTAGCCAATATAGCTTAAATGCTGGAGAGACGGTTGCACTGATTATTAAAGCCATTATTCCTTCATCAGCAGCCGTAAATAGCTCCAGTCAGATTCAACTCACAGCGACCTCTACACAACAACCCAGTCTGACTCAAAATAACATTGATACATCTCGCATCACGGATCAGGCAGTTTTAAATTTAACCAAGAGTTTTGATAAAACAACCGTCGTGAATGGGGATATCGCAACCGTCCGTTTAACCTATTTCAATAATGGTAATAACAGCGGTGTAGTCAATATCAGCGACCTGTTGGATACCTCGCAGTTGACGTATGTCACGGGTAATGAAAACTGGAATGGGCAAGCACTGAATTCTGCGACTGGCAGTAATGATCCAATAGGCATCAATTATTACCTCGATACGGATGGTAAAACCATTCGCGCACAAATCACCAATGTCCCTGCGAATGCGCAAGGCTATATTGAGTTCCGTGTTCGGGTTGCTCGTACTGCACCCGGTGAAATTCCCAACTTGGCGAATATGGATTACGACCATGACGGTCTTTCCACCACTGCAAATTTAACTACACAGTCGAACACTGCGGTGTTAAGCATTAAGCCGATTTATGGGGTGGTGATTAATGCTGATGCAAGTAGTGTAAGTGGTAATGATCTATTAACTAAACCTGCTGTGAGTAGTGGCGGATCGGTTCTATTTGAAAACTATGTTTGGAATACAGGAACGGTGGCTGATCGGTTTAATTTAACTTTTAACAGCCATAATTTACCGACAGGTAGTGTATTGGAATTCTATCGTGCAGATGGAGTCACACCACTGTTTGATAGTAATAACGACGGTATTGTTGATACGGGAATGCTAGATGCAGGCGCTAAACTTCCGATAATTGTGAAAGTCACGTTCCCCGCAGACTATATAGATACAGCCAATACCACGTATAACATTGTGCCTAAAGCACAGTCGATTTTAGACAGTACCAAAACAGATACGGTACAAGATAGGACTTCTCTTACTCAAAGTACAGCCTCTCGTTTGGTTGATCTGATCAATAGCCCTGAAACTACAGCAAATGGTACAGGAAATGGCAACGTATCGAATGGAAGTTCGCCGTGGAAAACTTTAGCTGGGGTGAATAACCAAACAGTAGTGTTCCCGCTCACGGTACGTCATACGGGTCAAGCGACGACATATAGTTTTAGTGCCGATGCTGATAATAATTTTGCGACGGTCGCATTGCCTACTGAAATTAGTTCAGTTCGTTATTTTTCGACATCGACAACAAACTGTTCGGTGCTTGGAGCTGAAATTGCTTCAACTCGATTGTTGAATAATGGCGAATCACAGCTCTATTGTGCCGTGGTTGAAATTCGGGCCGATGCCAAGACCACAACGCAACCGATTCCAATTTATTTTAAAGTGGCTTCGTCTAATTTGACGACCTCAGCACCAAATAATGCTTATGACGTTATTCAGAATGCAATTACGATTAGCTCAAATGCGAGTCAAGGTGGGGTGAGTTTAGAGCCTGATTTACGTGGGCAAATTGCACCAGGTGGCAGTATTGTGTATAGCCATATCTTAAAGCCGTGGGGAACATCTGTATTGTCAGCCACGGATAATTTAAGCGTTACCAATGATCGAACAGGTTTTACGACTACCCTTTATTATGATGCCAATAATGATGGGCAGTTAGATGCATCTGACCCGATTATTCAAAACTTATCTATTGTAAATACTTCTATTCTTAGCAGCAAAGCACAGATTCGTATTTTTAATAAAGTTGAGAATACCGCATATAACACGGTCGGAGTGGCGAATACCTCTGTGATTAGCCTAAAAAATAGTGCGGGTACGATATTAGACACAGCAACAGATATTACGACCATCACCAGTGCGCCCGTGCGTTTGAGCAAGTTACAAGCCAAAGATAATAATTGTGATGGCGTGGCAGATAGCGTGTATACCTCAAATGTCTTGCCGATTACACGTAATTCAGATGGGTCTGGGCAATGTGTTCTGTATCAATTAACGGTGAAAAATTTGGGTGCTTCGGCCATTGGTCGATTTAATTTTTATGACTATACGCCTGAGGCGATGGTGATGAGTAAAGCGCCAAGTTGTACAACCTGTGAAGTGGGTTCATTAACTGCACCAGCACTTGGACAGTCAGGTGCAATTAAGGGTTCAGTTGCTGCAATAAAAAGCAATGAAAGTCATAGCTTGGAGTTTGGGGTGAAATATGTGGGGAACTAAGTTAATGGGTAAAAAAAGTACTCATATCATCACGACACTCATAGGATTGATGCTTTTGTCTTTATCAAAAGCAGTTTTTGCTATTCCTACATTAGAAATTAGCTCGGGGAGTGGAACAAACTCCCAAGGACCTTCGGTAGTAGCTCAAACAAATACCTATTTATTTAATGCTAATAATCCTAATGATAATAACTTCTCAGCAACATATTTTCCTAAAACATCAGTAACTTATTCTATTGAAAATCAACAATATAATAATAATTCAAATGCATTGAAAGGGCTAGTTTTTGGTGGGAATGTTGGGGACAATACATCTTCTTCTAGTATTTTTACGAATATCGGTGCGATAGGTAGCCCTGCTAATAGTGACTTCACTGCAAACAGGGTAGACCCTGCAGGGTCAGGTATTAGTACGTCTACTAACTATGGAACTTGGCTTTTTCTTAAAACAGGTGTTTTAGATGGGAAGGTCAGCCGATACACAAAAAATAAAAATGGAGGCTTAGGGCATTACTTGGGGGATGTTGTTCTTGAGTTTAGCCGCGGTGTTAAGAACCCTGTGATTAATGTTGCTGGTTTAGGGGGGACAGCAACAGATGGGATTACTGCAAACTTAAAATTAGTTGAATATCCAGCTGGCACAACCATGTACCGTTTATCTGGACGTGGACTCACAGTATCAAATTATGAAATTAGAAATAATAGCTCGACTTACTCTTCGATCACTGGTGAGGGTGGAGCGAGTGGTAGTGTGCAAATTGCAAGTACAAGTACGATAACAAAACTCAGATTTTCTTTGTATCTAGCTTCTGATTTTGATAATTCGAACTCTTCATCTACGAGTTGGTCTAGTAGCGGGGGAGATGCATTTTCATTCAGTGCCTCCAGTATTGACTCTATGGTCGGAGACCTTGCAGTTTCTAAAACTAACAATACTACTCAAGTCTATTCTGGTGCTACGACAACATATACGGTACGCGTTAGCAATAATGGACCTGATACGTATACAGGAACACTACTTAAGGATGTGGTCGGGACAGGGTTAACAGCGACTGCAGTGGCTTGTAGTACAGTTACCAATAATAAATGTACTACTGCTCCTGCTTTAAATAGTCTGGCTTCTATTGATACAGGAAGCTTAGCTGCTGGTGAATTCTATGAAATTTTAGTCACAGCCCGTGTTGATGCGGCGGCAGGCAGTACGGTAACAAACACTGCTACAGTAGACGTACCAACATTAGGTTCTTCAACAGGGGTAAGTTGTACAACTTTAAATGCAAATGGTATTACCCGTTCGTTTAACCAAACGGCGGGCACTTGTACGACAGCAGACCAAGATACCGTATTGGCATCGGCAGATTTGGAGGTCTCAAAGGTCTCTGATAAGACTACATACAATACAGGTGAGGTCGTTAAGTATACGATTAAGGCTTGGAATAATGGTGGCTTGGCTGTGACGGATGCAGTCTTAACAGATCCTGTTCCTACTAGTCTTTCAGGCTTAAGTTGGACATGCACTAAATATGGTACAGCTGTTTGCCCAACAACTGCGAATATGGTGACTTCAGAAAGTAGTAACAGTTTAACCGCGACAGGTCTGAGTCTTCCTGCAAATGGAAAAGATGTCAATTATTTGGAGTTCACCATAACAGGTCTGGCTTATAAAGCAGGTTCAGTCGCCAATACTGTATCTATTTCTACAAGTGTTTTTGACCGTAACACGACCAATAATAATGCAACCGCAAACATGACGATTACACAGAATACGCCAATCACCACGGGCAGTTCCCAAAATCAGTGTTTATCTGGTCAAGCAGTAAATTTGGTGTCTGATACGACTTTTAGAAAGTATGATGCCGATAATACCTTGGCGGCTTTTGATAATAATCTAAAAACTGCAGGTTCGAGTCCAACAGTTCTTCCAAATACGGTGATGTATGGCACGGGTGCAAATGGTGCATTGCAATTAAAAGGTCGTTTGAGTTGGTCATATGGCTCGCCACGAAGTAATACAACAGCGGTGAACATGCGAGTACTGGTAGATGGTGTGGTTTATGCGGTATTAACTACGCCCGGTAAAAGCTCTAATTCAAGCGCTTCTTTTAATGCCTTAAATGGTGCTCAAGTTGCACAAGCGGATTATGCTTTAACGTCTTACCAAACAGATCCTGGTTCAATTAATTTTACAATTACATTGCCAACTACGGTAAGTAGTGTGAAAGTTGTTCGCACAGAATTCCAGAGTTATGCGGGTTCTGGTGTGGCAGGAGATGATATTGGTATTGGTTTAAATGAAGTGAATGCTTGTTTAAAGCCAACCTTTGAAATGAATAAAGTGTCTGAAAATGGCACCGACAGTTTCAACTTTAGTTCTTTTTCAAATTTGAGCAATGCCAATGCTGCAATCATTACCAGTGGGGAAGTGGTAACAACTGTTGTTGGTACGGCACAGTCTGTGCGCTTAAAAAATAGTGTATCACCTGTTGAGCAAGGTTCAACGGTAGCCTACGCGACCCCAAACACAGCGATTAGTTTTGCTGAATCAGCTTCAACTTTATATTCACTTAAGAGTGTGGAATGTATCGATAGCAATGCCGCTGTTTCAGGGAATAGCTCAGGTAATTTGGGAAGCTTAAGTGGACTGACTCAAACTATTCCAGCAGCAAATGTGAAATTTGCGTCTAAGTTTATCTGCCGCGTGACGAATAGTAAGAACGCAGGCTATGTGTTTTCTGGCCGAGTTTTTAATGATAACAGTGGTACAACTTCAGATACATCAAAGGCCTATAACGGCATCGTAGATACTGGTGAGTTGGGAATAGCAGGTAGTATTGTTGAGTTGCAAGATTGTAGTAGCAAAGCTATTTTGGCCTCTGCTACAAGCAATGCCAACGGTGAGTTTAGAATTCAAACATTGCAAGATGTATTTGCAGGAAGCAGTAATGTCTGTCTCGTACAACGTAATGTGACCGGCTATGATTCAGTAAGTTCTGCAAAAGCAAGTAATGTTACAGCGACAGCAGATAGCACAAATGATCAGTTTACGATTCCAAAAGCAAATAATGTCACCAGTTATGAAGGCTTCTTATTTGGAGATGCCGAGTTACAATTGGTCTTAAGCCAAAATGGACAAAAAACCATTGTGGCTGGAGATATGGTGGATTATCCGCATGAATTGACGGCTAAAAGTGTGATGAATGTGCTTAATTTAACGGAAAGTAAAGAACAGCAACCTGCCAATAATCAGCCTTGGCAGAGTTTGATTTACGTGGACAGCAACTGTAATGCGCAGTTAGATCAAGGTGAGAGTTTATTGTCGAGCCGCACCATCAAAGCCAATGAAAAAGTCTGTTTGATTCAGCGAGTGATTTCACCAACGACAGCGCAAGGTGGTGATCGGTTTATTGCGAGTTTTAAAGTCAATGGAAAAGCCACTTATAGCAGTGCTACAGCAAAAGAAAGTAATAGTGTGAATGACATTACGGCTATTGGGACAGCAGGCTTAAGTATTAGTAAATTGGTCCGTAAAACGACGGCATGCCCGGCACCAAGTAGTGAGACGACAGCATTTACTGTAGCCAATCAAGCTGTGAAAGGGGATTATTTGGAATATCAAATGACCTATATCAATAATTCAAACAAGAATTTAGTTGATGTTGTTTTAAAAGATAGTGTTCCAGTGGGTACGGTTTATGGAACAATGTCTTGTAGTGCCTCTGGTTGTCAAACTGAAGCAAATTCAGGGCAGTTGAAATGGACAATTCCTGGTGTGTTGGCACCGAAACAAAAGGGACAAGTGGGTTTCTGTGTACGGATTCCCGATTAGTTAATTTGTGATATGACAAGCTCCTTCAGTGTGATCTACATGAAGGGGCTTTTTTATTCCCCATTTTTGATATATAGGGCTGTAGTTTTCTGCATATTTACTTGAAAAATATATTAAATGATAAGCGTGGATTGAGTGATTTAAAGACAGTTATAACGTCTATTTTATCCAGATAATTCTCTCAGAAAAGCAACATTCAGGGGTTTTGAACAGCATTTAAATTTTTTCTTTCAGCTGTAATTTTTTGTATCCCTCACAAATGTTTCTGTATGTAATTTAATTTAAAATTAAAAAAATTATAAATATCATTAATTTAAATTTGTTTGTGTGATTTTTTATATCCATTCGAAACTGCTTAAGGAGAACTGGTTAACATTTTTTTTAAATAATGTATGGTTGTTTGTGTGTTTTTTGTTTAATATTGCTTTGAGATTTGTTGCATTAATTTGTAAAAAAGTGATTAGTGTCACAAAAAGTTCGCATTGGTTCGCAGTGGATAAAATCATGTTAAACAAAAATTCTATGCTGAAAAAAATGACAATTAGTTTGATGTTTGTTGGGGTTGCTGCCAGTGCGATGGCGGTAACAGCAGCGACCAATAATGAGCCTGTCTCTGTTCAGCTTAAAGCGTTCAAAAAAGTTGTAGACAATAAGGGGAATGCACAATTTAAAGCTGCAGACTCAATTAAACCGCAAGATGTGATTGAGTATCGTGCGACTTATACCAATAACACAACACGTAACATTCAAAGCTTAAAGGCGACATTACCGATTCCTGCAGATACTCAATATTTGGGTGCCAGTCTGCCTTCAGGTGCACTCGCGAGCACGGATGGTGTCAACTTTGCAGCAATACCATTAAAGAAAAAAGTAGATGGCAAATTGGTCAATATTCCATTGAAAGAATACCGCGCTTTACAGTGGCAGATTGTAGAATTACCAGCGAAAAAGTCCGTAACGGTTAGTGCACAAGCCAAAGTAAATACTGCAAACGATTAATTTCTCAATTTTACACTCATCATTCCGATGGAGTCGGGGGACTTTCATGTCTATGAATTTGAAAACAACAAAGCGAAATAACCTTTATTTGTCAATTGCGACAGTCTTAGGTGGGTTTGCTTTCTTTGCTACAGGCACCACATATGCAGCTGCACCAGCTGCGGGCACGAATATTAGTAACATTGCAACGGCATCGTATGTGGATGGTACTTCGACTACACGTACTGTCACTTCGAATGAAGTCAAAACGACTGTTTTACAAGTGGGCAGTTTCACACTTGAACAAGACCGTAGTGCGACTGCGAACCCGAACGGTGTGGTGACCCTATCACACGTCTTGACCAACACTGGTAATGGAACAGATAAGTTCACATTAAGTTTGGCAAACATCGCTGGCGATGCATTTGATTTCTCAAATATTGCGATTTATTTAGATGCCAACAAAGACGGTGTGCCTGATAACAATACCAACTTAATGGGGCAGGTTGTTACCTTAAATGCGGGTGAGTCTGCAGGTTTGGTGGTTGTGGGTACAACGGCATCAACAGCTCAAGCAAATGACTTGGGTAAATTGACTTTATCAGCTGAAAGTACCTTCATCGGTTCAAGTGATATCAAAGTTAACACTGATACAGTGAAAATTGTGGGTGGCGCGGTGATTCAAGTCACGAAGTCTGCCAATGTCACAGCTGTAACTCGTGGCGATACGGTGACTTATGAGTTGACCTATAAAAATACAGGTAATGCCGACGCAACTAATTTAACCATTGAAGATATCTTGCCAGCAGGTGTGACTTACGTTGCTGGATCAGCACGTTGGAGTGGTCAAACAGCGGCATTGACAGATGCTACTGGTGACGAAACAACAGCGAAGTACCAATATACTGCTGGTACTAAAACAGTACAGTTGGTTCTTGCTTCTGTAGCACGTAACAGTACAGGCAAACTCACTTTCCAAGTAACAGTCAATGCGAGTGCGCCAGCGGGTAAAATTACCAACATCGCAACATTTGACCCAGATGGTCCAGGCACAGAAAGCCCACAACCTACGAACCCGTATGATGTCACAGTTCAGTCGACTTATATTGGTACGATTAATGATTTAGCAACAGACCCTTACTCAGATGCTGAGGTCGCGGGTTCTAAAGATGACTTAATCTCTACCACTGCTGTTCAAGGTTCGCCGATCTTATTTGGTGCTTCAAGTTCAACTGAAGATATTTGGATTCATAACTTAGGTAATGTGACTGAGACATATAATATTAAAGTCGACAAATCTAAGCTACCGGCAGGTTCTATCGTTGAATTGTTAAAGTCAGATGGCAATACACCATTAACAGACACCAATGGTGACGCAAGTGTAGATAGTGGTCCATTGGCTTCTGGTGGTCATCTTGAAATTTCTGCACGTATTACTTTGCCAAATGGTTATACAGGTCCGATTACAGCACCTGGTCTAGATACAATCCTAACCATTACACCTGTACATGGCACTTTATCCGATAAGATTACTTTACGTATTACTGACATCACTGCTTCTAAAGTCGATTTGAGTAATGGTAAGGGTAATAAAGACTATATAGAAAATGATACTGCACTTACAGGTGAAGGCGCATATGTTGCGGCTAATATTGTAACGACAGTAACGACTAAACCAGGTGTTGCAGGAACATTCCCGATTGCTGTAACCAATGGTGGTTCAACTGCAGACAACTATAACTTTGGTACAGATCAACCATTACCATCAGGTTGGACAGTTGAGTACTTTGTTGCTGATTCAAATGGGGTGTGTTCTTCAACTAAAGTGACCAACACAGGTGCAATTCAGCCAAATGCGACGGCTTATTTCTGTGCCAAAGTAACACCTTCAGCAAATGCAACACCTGCAAATAGCCAAGATATTGTCTTCACGATTAACTCTCCTGCAACTGGCTTAACCGACAAGATGAAAGATCGTCTTGTTGTAGAAGCTGTGCGTGGACTGTCGTTCTTAGCTGATCAACAAGGTCAGGTCGCTCCAGGCGGTACTATTGTTTATAAGCATACTTTGACCAACAACGGTAACGTTGTGGAAGGTGCGGTAGTAAATAGTGTTGGTAGCACATTGCCATTCAACATTACTCACGACCCATCGAACAGTGGCTTTGTAACCTCAGTTTATGTGGACAAGAACAACGATGGTGTTGCTGACGCAAGTGAGTTGGTTACTGGCGCTGATCTTAACGCATGGTTAACAGCAACGAATGGTGCTGATGGTCTTTCTCCAAATGAAAGCGTGAGCATTTTGGTGAAAGTTGAAGCACCAAGTAATGCAACTGCAGGTCAAGCCGATCTATCTATTGTAACCATCACTCCAACAGGTGTTCTGAATAGTATTGCTGCCCCTGCAGCTGTCACTGTAACTGACAAAACTACAGTGAACATTGGTCAAGTCCGTTTGGAAAAACTACAGGCGCTTGACGATGACTGTAATGGGCTACCAAACGTTGGTAGTAACTTCGGAACATCAACGCTTCAAGCAAAACCAGGTGCTTGTATCATTTACCAAATTAAGGCGGTAAATGATGGTAACCAAGCAGTAACTAAAGTTGTGATTACGGATGCGGTGCCAAGTTATACCACTTTAGGTACAACACCAGCAGCTGCACTAGATCCTGCATCAAAAGGTACGGTATCGAATACAGCAAACAATTTGAAATCAACTGAGTTTGCTTTAGCACCTTCTGAAACGGTCACAATGAAGTTCAGTGTTAAGGTCGATGGACAATAATTAAGACATAACATTAATAACTATTTTTGTGGATAGGCATTGTCAAAATGCCTATCCCTTCACCTTGTTTTACTTGGTATTGGGGTATTTTCGTGATTAAACGAGTTCAGCCGCTATATAATCATAAGATCAAGCTCATTTTCTCAAGCTTAGCGACCGCTATGGCTTTGGTAAATCAAGCTTATGCTGTGGTGCCTGCTGCTGGGCAAAATATCACCAATACTGCGTATGCAAGTTTTGTACAAAAGGACGGTTTGATTGGTCAGGCCGTTTCCAATACTGTTCAAGTCACAATTAATCCCCAATATGTTATTAGCCTGACTTCACCAGCTCGTCAGGAAATCAATGCGGGCGAAAAAGTTATTTGGTTAAACACTCTAACGAATCACAGCAATACACAAGCCGATATTTCAATTGATAAAAATTCGGTTCCAGAATTATCCAATATAAAAATTTATGTCGACAGTAATCAAAATGGTGAGTTTGATCGTTCAGACTTATTGGTGACGGGGCATTTGAGTTTAGAAAGTGATCAAAAAGTTGACCTATGGGTCGTGGCTGATTCATCGAGTTCTTTAAATGATAGTCAACTCGTTGATTTACCACTGCGTGCATATGTCATTCAAGATCCAGCAGCTATTGCAGATGCTGTTAACGGCTTAATTAGTTTTTTACCTCAGTTAACAGCAACCAAAGCTGTCGATAAAAGTAGTTTTGAACCGAAAGTAGGTCAGTCTTACGATTTAACCTACACTTTAAGTATTAAAAACACCTCTACGCGCAACTCGGGTACTAAGCCGATTGAGGTCGATGGTCAAACCATTAATGCTGTGGTGTTATTGGACGAGTTACCAGCAAACACCACGTTTAAATCAGCAAAAGCAAATAACTCAAAAGCTTTGGTGCTATATCCATTAGGCCAAGATAAATTTACCCAGCAGATCCCGAATGATAAATCACTCATCAATACTTTAGTGGTGGCTTACCCGCAAGCGTTAGCAGCCAATGCGACTGAAACGGTCGAAATGGTTGTGACGATGAACTCTAATATTAGTCGTACATCGATTTCCAACATCTTTAGTGTTGAGCATGGCCTAGTCTCAAATATTAAAAAGACTCTGTCGAATGAAGTGGTCACCACAGTGGGTGGAAGCTCTTCCATCACTAATAACAGCAAAGATTATTCTAATATTTTAGCGACTGGCAGTTTAAGTAAGCCGTTGTATATTGCAGCAAATAGTGCCATGTGTAATGCCACGCGCAGCAGTGTAGACAAAGTTAAAATCAAAGTTCAATCGACGAAAACCGGTGATATTGAATATGTACAGGGTGTTGAAACAGGCATCAACACAGGCATATTCCGGTTTTCATTACCTACTCAGGAGTCTGCGACAGCACAGCAGAATGATCAAATTCTACAAACGGTTAAGCGTGATCAAGTGGTTGTTAGCTTAACGGATTGCTTGGATGAAAATGGTAACTCCACAACCAGTATCAGTGATGTAGATACCAATGTACTCATTGATCCATATGGTGTGGTTTTTGATGCCAAGACCAATCAACCTGTTGCGGGTGCAACTGTTACTTTATTGGATGCCAATGGCAAACCTGCTGAAAATGTTGCTTATAAACTAGATGAAACCACAGGGGACAAAGTTGCTATTCCTGCAAAGCAGGTAACCAATAGTGATGGTGAGTTTATTTACCCTTATGTTGATAATGGTACTTATAGCTTATATATCGACACGTCGACGATTGCGGGTGGAACCCGCTATAAATTTACCAGTGACAAAACCATTTATAATAATTTTGATCAGCGTGTGGTCGATGCATCATGGTCTTATGGCGGAAACTTCACTTTAAAAACAGGTGATGCTGCACTCAATATTGATATCCCAATCGACCCAGTTGATATTGTGACGCCAATTAATGACAAATTGGTCATTAAAAAAGAAGTGGTGGGCGATAAAACAGCTGAGATTGGTGACTTTAAAGATTATATGGTGACGGTTGCCAATATGGGTGACTCAACACTGTATGACGTCAATATGAAAGATACTTTGCCACGTGGTTTTGTGTATGTATCAGGCACTACGCGTGTCAATGGTCAAAAGAGTAATGACCCACAGGGTGGCAAAGGTCCTTATTTAACTTTAGGTTTAGGGACACTGACACCGAAACAAGAAGCGAAAGTTCAATACCGTGTGTATGTCGGGCCAAATGCTTTAAGTGGCGATGGGATTAACCGTGTTTACGCGCAGGACAATAAAAATACGACTTCAAATGAAGCACAAGCGGCAGTCAAAGTGACACCAGGGGTATTTAGTCCAGATGGTTTCGTAGTGGGTAAAGTATTTACTGACTGTAACCGTAATGGGGTGCAAGATGCGGGTGAGCTTGGTGTTCCAGGTGTGCGTATTTATATGGAAGATGGGAACTTTGTGGTCACTGACCGTGAAGGGAAATATAACTTCTATGGCATTAAACCAATTACCCATGTCCTAAAAGTCGACAATACCACTTTACCAAATAATGCAGAGTTGGTACTGATCAGTAACCGTCAAGCGGGTGATCCAGCCAGCCGATTTGTGGACCTAAAACGTGGTGAATTGCACCGTGCTGATTTCGCGATAGCAGATACCGCAGGCGAATGTAGTCAGGCATTGGCCGCACAAATTGAAGCGCGCCGTAGCAAAATTGATGCGCAACTTGATGCACTTGAGCAAACCTTACGCCAAGATTTAAACGTAGATGCATTGAGCAGTTATGTGACTGATGTTCAAGGTCAGCCTGCTAGTGGCTGTATTAGTGCTTCAGGGGCTTCGGCAAACTGTAATATTGAATATAAAAAAGAACAGATTAAAGACGTTAAAACGGTTCAAGTTGAACCAGTTAAAACACCAACGATTTTAGACTTAGAACAGGAATTACAACGTTCTGAGTCGAATCAACTTGCAATTTTGAACTTAAATGAACAGCAAGTACTACCTGCTCAACAAGCAACCATTCAAGTAAAAGGTGCTTTAGGAACCGACATCCGTTTATTTGTGAATGACGAGCAAATTTCGGAAAATCGTATTGGTAAAAAAGCAGCTTATAAAGAGCATGGAGTTGCTGGTTTAGACTTTATTGGTGTGCCGCTGCTTGCAGGTAAAAACACAGTTGCAGTTCGCCAGTACGACAGCTTTGGCAATCTACGTGACCAACAGCAAGTGACAGTAATCGCACCAGATGCGATGAGTCAACTGGCTGCGCAGCCAGTAGAACAAGTGGTTTATGCCAATGGCAAAGACGTTTATCAAGTTGTTGTTAAGGTACTTGACCGCAATGGTACGGCTGTTGCAACACGTACCCCAATTACGATAGAAACATCGGTGGGAACGGTTCAACTCAAAGATTTAGACCCAGATAAGCCCGGTATTCAAGTTTTTGCTGAAGGTGGCTCACTGGTTATCCCAGTTCTTGCGCCATTAGAAGCGGGTTCAGGTGTACTGCGTATTCGTAGTGGTATTTATGAGCAGACAGTTCCTGTTCGCTTTTTAGCAGAATTACGCCCAATGTTGGTTGCGGGGATTATCGAAGGTTCATTTGCATTGAACAAATTCGACCCAAAAAATTTATCGCAAAGCTCAACACAAGATGGCTTCGAAGAAGAACTGAATGATTTATCCAGTTCAGGGGATGGTGAAACCGCCATTCGTGGTCGTGCGGCTTTATTCTTGAAAGGGAAGGTGCGCGGAGATTATTTACTGACTTTGGCTTATGACTCGAGCAAAGAAAATAATCAGCGCCTATTCCGTGATATCCGTCCAGATGAATATTACCCCGTGTATGGCGATGCATCAGCGAAAGGCTTCGATGCACAATCCACCAGTAAACTTTATGTCCGTGTGGATAAAGGCCGTTCTTATGCCATGTATGGGGACTATGTTACACGTACAGAAAATGACGAAGGGCTTTCACTGGGTCAATACAGCCGTTCATTGACAGGTCTGAAGTCAACTGTTGAAGGGGATCGTTACCAAGTTTCGGGCTTCGCAGCACGAACCAATGCAACGCAAATCGTGAATGAATTACGTGCAATGGGGGTTTCTGGTCCATATTCTTTAGGTATTGATACCGACGATATTTTAGAAAATAGTGAAAAGGTGGAAGTGATTGTTCGTGATCGTAACAATCCAGGTTTGATTATTGCGCAGCGTACTTTAAATCGCTTCAGCGACTATCAAGTAGATACCTATACCAACAGTATTTACCTGACCTCACCGTTGAGCAGCATTGATGAAAACCTGAATCCTGTTTATCTACGGATTACGGTAGAGTCGGATCAAGGGGGGCAGGAATATACCGTTGCTGGAGTGAATGGTCGTTATAAGCTCAATGATAAAGTGACGGTGGGTGGCTCTTATATTCAAAATGATGATCCTATGGATCAAGAGAAAATTGCCAGTGCCAATACAGTCATTCATTGGAATGATAAGACCAAACTGATTGCGGAATATGCATATTCTGACCACGATGCTCTAAACCTTGACCAATTGACAGATCTGAATGCGTCAAATAGTACAGACACATCTGGTGATGGCACAGCGGCACGCGTTGAATTGGAATACAAAAATGACAAGGTCGATTTACGTGCTTACCATCAACAAGCAGATGAAGGTTTCCGTAATGCGGCGTCTTCAATCAGTTCAGGGCGCAAAGAAAGTGCAGTCAAACTCAATGCACGTTTAGATCAGTTTGGTATTTTACGTGTTGAAGCGGTAAGGACTGAAGATAGCGTGAATGAAGGTGTTCGCCATGGCGTGAGCGCCTCGATTGAGAAAGCGATTAACCGTATTGTAAGTTTAGAGCTGGGTGCACGTTATTATAATGAGTCAGCCAATGCAGCCAGTGCTTCGACCCAAAATGTTGAAACGCCATATGATGGCACCACTGTGCGCGCTAAATTAAAAACAGCACTCCCTTTTGATGGTTCAAGTGCTTTCCTAGAATATGAGCAAGACATCGCGGATAGTGACCGCCGTGTATTTGCTGTAGGTGGTGATGCACAAGTTTATAAAAATATTCATGCCTATGCGCGCCATGAATTCATTTCGAGTATAGGCGGATTATACGAACTCAATGACACGCAAAAACGTAATACCACCGTTTTTGGTTTAGACAGTGAATATATGCGTGATGGTTCTGTGTTTAGTGAATATCGTGTACGTGATGGTATGAGTGCGCGTGAAGCTGAAGCCGCGATGGGTGTACGTAATCGTTGGCAGCTTAAAGAAGGTCTATTCTTTAATACCAGTTTTGAAAAAGTAAAAGTCTTTGAAGGTGAAAATAAAGATTCACTAGAGTCTACTGCGGCAACTTTGGGCTTTGAACACCTTTCCAATCCACGCTGGAAAAATGTGGCACGTATAGAAGGACGCTGGTCTAATCAAAGTGATAGCTATTTAAATACTTTAGGTACCGCGTATAAGTATTCAGACGAAGTAACTTTATTAGCTAAAAATGTCTTGAATATTACCGACAATAAGTCTGCAGATTCTGGCGATCGTGTGATTGACCGTGTTCAGGTCGGTGCTGCATATCGTGATTTGGCAACCAATCGTTTTGACTCATTGAGCAAAATTGAATATCGCTACGAGAAAAATGAAACAACGCTGAATGATCCATATGAGCGCAATGTTTATATTATGTCTCATCATATGAATTATCATCCAACACGTTCGGTGCATGTATCTGGGCAATATGCGGTTAAATATTTGGATGAAACTTATGATCTACTGCAAACCAGTGGTATGACTCAAATGCTCAACAGCCGGTTTATGTATGATATTAATGAGCGTTGGGATGCAGGGGTGAATGCTGGCGTGATGTGGAACAGTGTTTCGGATGGAACCAAGTTGATGGCAGGGGTTGAAGTGGGTTATCTACTAGCTTCGAACCTTTGGGTTTCAGGTGGATATAACTTTGTGGGCTATCAAGATAAAGATCTGATTGATAGTGATACAACGATGGATGGTGCATATTTCCGTTTCCGCTTCAAATTTGACGAAAATCTATTTAACAAAAATAAGCCTTCAGTCAATAAAGCCTTGGAGCCTAAATAATGTTGAAATATTATGCTAAACATGTGTTGTGGCTTGCGGCTTTGGGTACTGTAGTGGCGCATGCTGCAGAGGTTCCTGTTAGTTCAAGTTATCCAGTTTCGCAGCAGCATGTGCATGAGCAATTGCACACTGCAATTGAGCAAGCGACGGACTTACGGGACAAGTACCAGTTAGAAAAAGCACGAACATGGCTGAGTTATGTTGACCATGAATATAGTGAAAAAGCGAAGCGTCAAAATATTGATCTGATCTATCAGCAGGTCTTAGACATTGTATATGCAGATCAGCGTGCAACGTTAAGTGTAGAAACACCAATGTTACCGTTTTCCCAACTAATGCGCCGTGATTTATGGACGCGTGCTGCAACGATAAAAATACAGACTGGGTTTCAATGTGCCTATAAAGAACTTGCACAAGCTGAAGTGAATTTGGTTTGGGCAGCTGCTGAGTACCGTGAATTAGGTTGGCATCATTCGCGTGAGATTTTTGCTTCAGCAGAACGTTTGATGGATCAAGCCACTTCTTTATCGGAAAACTGTGGCACACTTTAACTTAACGCAGTTCGCTTTTTAGAAAAATTGCAGCAACTGCAATCAGTACACACATGAAAAAAGGAGCCTTTCAGCTCCTTTTATTTTTAAATCTTTTCAATGCGACAATAATAAAAACCATCGCCACGCCCTACTTGTGGGAGTAGTTGGCGACCATGAATCTGCTCAACGCCCCAATCGGCATCAATTTTAATTTCTTTCGCATCCGTATGTTCAGCAAAGAAGTCGATCATCTGCTGTTCATTCTCGGCTTTTAAAATTGAGCAGGTGATGTACAGCAATGTGCCACCCACTTTGAGTTGTTGCCACATATTTTCAAGAATCTGCTTTTGCAGTTGTACCGTTTTGGCAATATCCCCTGACTGACGCAGCAAACGAATATCGGGATGGCGGCGGATCACCCCAATGGCAGAGCAAGGCGCATCCAGTACGATACAATCTGCAAGCTCAGGCGAGGTCCATTTCACCGCATCGGCCGCGATAATGTCGACATACTTTTCATTTAAAGCCAAACGCTCTAAGTTTTCAGAGACACGTTTTAAGCGCTTTTCATCTTGGTCGAGTGCAATCAGTTTTTTCGGCTGATACATCTCTAAAATATGCGCTGTCTTGCCGCCAGGTGCTGCACAGGCATCAATTACGAATTTGCCATTTAAGTCTGGCAATAATGTTGCACAGAGTTGTGCATGTTCATCTTGGACTGAAAAGCCACCCACCTCAAAACCCGGCAGGCTTGGGATATGTAGACTTTCATCGAGTACAATACCGACATTTGAAAGTTCACAGGCATGGGCTTCAATGCCTTCATCTTCTAAAATTTCAAGATATTCGTCACGGCTAACTTGTAAGGTGTTGACGCGCAAGGTTAAGGGTGCAACTTGTTTCAGCTCGTAGCTAATTTCAGCCAGTTGCTCGCCCCAGTCTTTTTTCAAACGCTTTGCTAACCAACTTGGCAAATTTGAAGCTTGCTCGAGCACATCGTAGAACTGCCCAGTTTCACGTGTTGCACGGCGCAAAATAGCATTCACCACACCACTTAAGCTTTCCATCCCCAATTGTTTAGCTGCTTCTACCGTTTCAGAAATCGCGGCATGCGCTGCAACGCGGGTACACAGCAATTGGTATAAACCCACATATAAACAAGTTTCAACGACTTGGTTTTCCAGTGGCTTAGTCAACAACGGTAAAGTCACTTGTTTAAGCGCATGCCATTGGCGTAAACAGCCAAGAACTAATTCATGGTACAAGGCACGGTCTTTGTCAGACACAATCGCCATGTGTTGCTGAAGTACCGATGCCAGTGATTGACCATTTTGGACAGCCAATAACGTTTTAACAACCTGAGCACGTAAGTTTAGAGTCTTACCTGAGGCGTGGGGAGATTGTTTCATTATAAAATTTGTCCAATATTCAGTTTTTGGGTTTGTAAAATTTGTACGGCATTTAGTGGTTTACCCCCCGGCCATTGCAGAGAGTTTAAACACACCGCGTGTTCATCGCCACAAGCCACATGAACACCGTGTTTATCAATGGCTAAAATGGTGCCTGCAGCTTGAGCTTGGGCATTTTCTTGAGACAACATCGAACCCCAAACGCGCAGATTATTGCTTTCATCCAGTGCGATAAATGCGACAGGCCATGGGTTAAATGCGCGAATATTACGATCGATTTGCACCGCTGTTGAAGTCCAATCAATTTGCGCTTCAGCTTTAGAGAGTTTGTGTGCATAGACTGTCAAAGCTTCATCTTGCACTTCACGGTTGTCTAAATAGTGCTGCAATGTGCTTTCAGAGGCTAAAACTTTGACCGTCGCTTCGGCCCCTTGGAGTGCCAATTTGTCATGCAAACTTGCAGAGGTATCTGTAGCTTCAATCGGGCAGTAGGTTTTATACATCATATCGCCTGTATCCAAACCTGCGGCCATTTTCATAATGGTGACCCCAGTTTCGGTATCTCCAGTAGAAATTGCGCGTTGAATAGGCGCTGCACCTCGCCAGCGTGGCAGCAGTGAACCGTGAATGTTTAAACAGCCATATTTAGGCGTATCCAAAACCACTTGCGGCAAAATAAGACCATAAGCAGCCACCACCATCACATCTGCATTTAAGGCCTTGAGTTCAGCTTGAGCAGCCAGACCTTCTTCAGTTGAGGACTTAAAATGCAGCGGTTGATACACGGGAATATCATGTGCTAAAGCCAACTGCTTCACGGCTGAAGCGGTAAGTTTCTGCCCACGACCTGCTTTACGGTCAGGTTGCGTATAGACGGCTACCATTTCATGTTCTGTTTTTAGGAGAGCGTCTAATGCCACAGCCGCAAATTCGGGCGTGCCTGCAAAGATGATTTTCAAGAAATACTCGGAAAAAAGGAGAAGATTAAAACAATTATAGCAAAACTCGAGCAGCTACAGATTTATCCTGCATAAAAAGCCGATAGAGCGGTTCTAACTGGATGATGTGCGAGAGTTTTATTCAAAAAATAGCGCAAGGATCCTTAATGGCACATCGCTCAAAATTTGTATTTCATATAAATAAAACTCATGCAAAATTTAAAAATTATTCATAGAAGTTTTGTATTGCAAGGTGAGTGAACGGGTTATAGTAGTTTCCATATGCAATTGAATGTCAGCTCATCGGTTAAAATGTAGCGCGCAAATATACTGCCGTCCGTATTTTAGGTCGAGATACCTAAAAACGAGATTTACGCAGAATGTGAATATGTTATGTTTAAATTTTTGACAGTTTGACACTCTCAGAACTCAGATTTTAGCCAGAGTGAATGTGGACATTCATCTCAAGCACAACTATGTTGGAAAAGTACAATGCCTGACTATCGTTCAAAAACATCAACACACGGAAGAAACATGGCGGGTGCGCGTGGCTTATGGCGCGCAACGGGGATGAAAGACGAAGACTTTGGTAAGCCGATTATTGCGGTAGTCAACTCATTCACTCAATTTGTACCGGGTCACGTTCATTTAAAAGACTTAGGTCAACTTGTGGCACGTCAAATTGAGAAAGCAGGTGGCGTAGCTAAAGAATTTAATACCATTGCTGTCGATGATGGGATCGCGATGGGACACGATGGCATGCTGTATTCATTGCCTTCACGTGACTTGATTGCGGACTCGGTGGAATACATGGTCAATGCACACTGTGCTGATGCGATGGTGTGTATTTCAAACTGTGACAAAATTACCCCGGGCATGTTGATGGCGTCTATGCGTCTCAACATTCCTGTGGTTTTCGTCTCTGGCGGGCCGATGGAAGCGGGTAAAGTGAAAATCCGTGGTAATGAACACGCGATTGACCTTGTTGATGCCATGATCGTCGCAGCAGATGATAGTTTCACGGATGAAGAAGTGGCTGAATACGAACGTTCAGCTTGTCCGACGTGTGGTTCATGTTCAGGCATGTTTACTGCAAACTCAATGAACTGTTTAACCGAAGCTTTGGGCTTATCTCTTCCGGGCAATGGTTCAACCTTAGCAACACATGCGAATCGTAAAAAACTATTCGAGCGTGCTGGTCAGTTGATTGTTGAAATTACCAAACGCCATTACGAACAAAACGATTACAGCTTGTTGCCACGTTCAATTGCCACCAAAGCAGCCTTTGAAAATGCTATGACGCTGGATATTTCAATGGGTGGTTCAACCAATACCGTTCTACACTTGTTGGCAGCGGCACATGAAGCTGAAGTTGACTTTACCATGACCGACATTGACCGTTTGTCACGTAAAGTGCCTGTGCTGTGTAAAGTTGCACCTGCAAAACAAGACGTGCACATGGAAGATGTACACCGTGCAGGTGGCATCATGTCGATCTTGGGTGAATTGGATCGTGCAGGGTTGTTGGATACGTCTGTGCCAACTGTGCATGAAAAAACCTTAAAAGATGCTTTGGACAAGTGGGACATCATCCGTACTGAAGACGAAGAAGTTTACCAATTCTTCCGTTCAGCACCGGGCGGTGTACCGACGCAAACTGCATTTTCACAAGACCGTTACTACTCACGATTAGATGGTGATCGTAACAATGGCGTCATTCGTAATGCTGAACATGCTTTCTCTCAAGATGGTGGTTTGGCTGTGCTGTACGGCAACATTGCGCTTGAAGGCTGTATTGTAAAAACTGCGGGTGTAGATGATTCCATCTTGAAATTCAACGGCACGGCACGTGTGTTTGAAAGCCAAGATGCTGCGGTAGAAGCGATTCTAGGTGGCAAAATCACTGCTGGCGATGTGGTGGTGATTCGCTACGAAGGCCCACGTGGTGGTCCAGGTATGCAAGAAATGTTGTATCCAACCAGTTATTTAAAATCGAAAGGTTTGGGTAAAGACTGTGCTTTACTCACCGATGGGCGTTTCTCAGGCGGTTCATCAGGTCTATCGATTGGTCACGTGTCTCCTGAAGCGGCTGAAGGTGGTGCGATTGGTTTGGTTGAAGATGGTGACCGTATCGAGATCGATATTCCAAACCGTAGTATTCACTTGGCCGTGGATGAAGCAACGATGGCAGCGCGCCGTGAAGTACAAGAAGCCAAAGGTTGGCAACCTGCTGAACAGCGTCCACGTAAAGTCTCTAAAGCTTTAAAAGCCTATGCGATGCATACCACCAGTGCGTCTAAAGGTGCGGTACGTGAAATTTAATCGCTAGTCTTTGAATGATTGAAAAAAGAGCACTCCATTTGGGGCGCTTTTTTTATTTAAAAGCCATTGGTTCAGTACAATGGAGTCTTAAAGAGGTTTCTCAAATGACAGTTGAGAACGACGTTTCCGTGTATCAGACAACCTGATGGATTCAAGATCAATATGTTAAAACCGTGAAGAGCTTGATGAGGATTGACTCAAAAGTGTCATTGTACTTTTATGTGTAGTCTGCTTTCTATACAATAAAAACAGAAAAAATTGCCAAGACCGTAGAGCAATACGCAGCCATCGCCAAGGACAAATACAATGAGTAAAGACAATATCCGCGAACATTCAGCCCCTGTTTATGAAGGCATTGAAAATGCGCCCGCACGTTCTATGATGCGTGCCACAGGCTTTAAAGATTCAGATTTTACTCGTCCCTTTGTTGGTATTGCGTCTACTTGGGCCAATGTTACGCCGTGTAATATGCATATCGATGGTTTGGCACGTGAGGCTGAGAAAGGGGTCAATCAAGCAGGTGGTAAAGGTATTATTTTTAATACTATCACCATTTCAGATGGTATTTCTAACGGCACCGAAGGCATGAAGTATTCATTGCTGAGCCGTGAAATTATTGCCGATTCGATAGAAGCCGTGGTGGGCTGTCAGGCCTATGATGGGGTGATTGCCATTGGTGGCTGTGACAAAAATATGCCAGGTTGCATCATGGGCTTGGCCCGTTTAAACCGTCCGGGTTTGTTTGTCTATGGCGGAACCATTAAGCCGGGCGCAGGGCATACCGACATGATTTCTGTCTTTGAAGCGGTGGGGCAGCACGCCAAAGGTGAAATCAGTGCCATTCAAGTCAAACAGATTGAAGAAGTGGCACTGCCGGGGCCGGGGTCATGTGGCGGCATGTACACTGCAAACTCGATGGCTTCTGCGATTGAAGCCTTGGGCATGAGTTTGCCGGGCTCCTCTGCACAAGAAGCGGTTTCGGATGACAAGCGGATCGACTGTCAAAAAGCAGGTGAAGCGGTGATGAATTTGCTGCGCTTAGACCTGAAGCCGCGCGACATTATGACCAAAGCTGCTTTTGAAAACTCGATTAAAGTGCTGATTGCTTTGGGTGGTTCGACCAATGGTGTGCTGCACTTACTGGCGATGGCACATACCGCTGGGGTTGAACTGAGTTTGGATGATTTTGTCCGTATCGGCCAAGATATTCCCGTGGTGGCCGATGTGCGTCCATCTGGCAAATATTTGATGTCTGAGCTGATTGCGATTGGGGGTATTCAACCGCTGATGAAGCGTATGCTGGATGCTGGCATGCTCGATGGTTCATGTTTAACCGTAACCGGAAAGACCTTGGCGGAAAATTTGGCTGAGGTTGAAGACTATCCAGAAGGTCAGCAGATTATTTTACCGTTCGACGCGCCGATAAAAAAAGACTCTCACTTGGTGGTGCTTAAAGGTAACCTGTCTCCAACAGGTGCTGTGGCTAAAATTACCGGTAAAGAAGGCCTGTACTTTGAGGGGCCAGCACGTGTCTTTGAAGGTGAAATTGGCGCGATGCGTGGCATCTTAGATGGCGAAGTTCAAGCAGGTGAGGTGGTGGTGATTCGTGGTGAAGGGCCTAAAGGTGGGCCGGGTATGCCAGAAATGCTGAAACCGACTTCAGCGATTATTGGTAAAGGTTTGGGTAAATCTGTAGCGCTGATCACCGATGGTCGTTTTTCTGGTGGCAGTCATGGTTTTGTCATTGGTCATGTGACCCCAGAAGCCTATGAAGGTGGGCCAATTGGTTTAGTGCAAAATGGCGATAAAATCTCAATTAATGCAGAAACCCGCGAAATGACGTGGCATGTTTCGGCAGAAGAGATCGCAGCGCGTCAAGCCACGTGGGTGAAACCGCAGCCGAATTATCGTTATGGGGCCTTGGCCAAGTTTGCAAAACTGACCACTGGTGCGGAAAAAGGCGCGGTAACTGATCTAAATTTAGATGTCTAATTGATCATTTTGCTGTGAATTGATATAAACCCTTGTAGTACTTTCAAGGGTTTAATTTAGAGGCTTTGCTCATGTCACTGTTGCGTCGATGGTTCGATCCGATTCGATCGCGTTGGTTTTATCAAAAACCGATTCGTCAAACGGTCGTATCTACAGAACAAGGCTTGAGTATTCATTTACGCCTCGACGATGTATATAGCTATTTAGCGGTTCAGCAGTTACCACAAATTGAAGAAATTTTAGCGGATGAACTGAAGCCATTGAAGGTGGTCATTTCCAGTCAGGCTGCTGAACCTCCGAACCAAATGTCGGCTTTGGAGTGGCAAACTTATTGTTTAAATGATGCCAAAATTCTGTCGCGTCAGCACCGTTTTAGCTTTCATGAAACGCCAGAACAACCCAGTCCAGAGGCATTGAGCCAAGCGGAAACCATCTTGCGGCATACGCCGCTGCGTGGGCAGGACTTTTTGTACTTGCTGGAAGATGTGTTTCACATGCTGTGGCAAAAACAAGAAGGTAAGCTGCGCACCTTATATGCGATGGCTAGCCGTCACCATCAAGAGCAAAACTTTCCAGAACGTATTTTTAATGATGATGCGGTACTGGCCAGTTACTTCCAGCTCGGTGACCGTCAGTATCATGCGGTCGATGATCTGCTGCGTTTAACGCGCCGTTTAAAACAACAAAAATTATTTACCGATAACCCAATTTTCTTGATCAATCATATTGATTGGCGTGAGCATTTGATTAGTGATGCTGAAGAGTTAAATGAAATTCAGGCGCTCGATCCAGAGTTAGACCTATACGTTGCGCTAGAAGATCCAATTTCATGGTTGTTATTGGCCTATATTAAAGAAGAACTGGCCGATTATTATAATATTCAGCTCAATGTCTACCCACTCAGTTATCACGGTCGAGACGGGTTTGATTGGAGTTTGGCAACGCGTTTATCCAAACGGACAGAAATCAAATTCACACCGTTTTGCCGGCCAACGCAAGCAGCCACTTTGGCGATGGCACAGTTATTTTATAGCGTGCCTGAAGAGCAGCGCGTTGATGCCATGTATCGGATTTTGAAAGCCGTTTGGACCCAAGGCAAAGATTTATCCTTTAAATCGCATTTTGATCAACTGATGCAAGAGTTGGAAATTGCAGCATTGATCACCGAAGATGTGGAAGCCAAGCTTCAAGAAAATGACATGCTCTGTGAAATGAAGTCCCAGCCTGATTTCCCCGTGATTGAACTGCGTGTGGATGGACAGAGCTATGTCTTTAATAGTCTATATCGCGTCTGGATGATTGAAAGTATTTTCAGTAATGTGCTGGAAGATCAATATAAAACCGACCCTGTGGATGAAAGCGAAGGCTGAGTTTTGTATATCTCTTATTGATCAAAACAGTCCAATAACACATGAAACCTAAAGCCGATGGTGTTTCTAGACTGAGTCATTGAAGTGCTTATTCATAATGTTAATGA
This sequence comes from Acinetobacter sp., assembly GCF_036666595.1. GTDB lineage: Bacteria > Pseudomonadota > Gammaproteobacteria > Pseudomonadales > Moraxellaceae > Acinetobacter. Next base: position 33,082 of record NZ_JAVWVO010000007.1, read on the forward strand.
GGTTTAACAATTAAATTCATTGTTAAATTTTATTAATAAATAGGCTTCCAAATGAAAATGATTATAATTGGCATTCTTTCTGTCTGTTGATCGATGTTATGCGTTTTCATATTTCTTCTTTGAGCTTATCCATTCTGGCCGTGATGACTACAGCAGCGTTTGCTCAGGGCGAGACACAGGAAACAGCGTTATCCCAAGTTTTACCGACTTTGCAATTTGAAGCCCAAGATGCAGATGAAAAAGCGGCATATGCAGCAAAAACGGCATCAGCTGTTTTGCGTTCAGATGCACCGCTGTTTGAAACTGCGCAATCGATCAGCGTGATTAGTGAAAAACAACTCGAACAGAAACAAGCGAAAACACTGTCTGAAGCCTTGCAGGGTGTAGCGGGGGTCACCGCAGGACAGTATGGTCGCCGTGGTTGGGATGACTTTATTATTCGTGGGCAGGTTTCCAGCGCACAGACCTATGTCGATGGCTTGCGTATTCAAACTTCTGATAATGCCCTACGTTCAGAAGACATCAGTGGTTTACAGTCGATTGAAGTGGTGAAAGGGCCGACATCGACTGGTTTTGGCTTTGCCTTACCGGGCGGCTTAGTTAACTTAACCACCAAACGTCCTGAAGCTGAAACTTTTTCTCGGGGCAGTGTGAGCTATGGCAGCAATGCCTTTGTGGATGGCACATTTGATATCAACTATGCGCCAAATGATAGCGAAAAAGGGGCGTTTCGTGTGGTGGGTCATGCCTCTGACCAAGATGATGCAACCGATTATGTTTATTATAAAAATTATTATATTGCGCCGTCTTATAATTTTGACTTAGGTGAAAAAGACGAACTGTCTGTGATTGCCAGCTATCAGCATCGGGATTTTATTCGCCAGCAGGGGATTCCCTATAGTAATGGCGCTTATAAAAACTATTCACAGACCTTATTTTTTGGCGCGCCGAATCTAAGCAATACGGTCGATGTTCTGCGCTTAGGGTCGAACTATGCGCATTATTTTGATAATGGCTGGACCTTTAAACAAAATTTTGCGGTCACCAAAACCGATGCAGATAACAATCCTGTATTGGCGGGGAGTAATAACACTTTACCGACCATCAAACGGACGGTGGAAAGACAGATTAAAGACGATGTGAATTTTGCGCTGGATCATAATTTGTCGCGTCATTTTGATTGGGGCAAAACCCAATATGATTTGATGGTTGGTTTGGACATGATGCATGAGCGCAGTGACTACGAGCGCCGTAGTAACAGCTTGTCATCCTTTAATGCTAATAATCCGATCTATACCCCTATCGCAAAGGCGACCACGACCAAATCGCATCAAATGACAGATACCCAATATATGGGCGTATATCTGCGTAATAATTTTAAAATTGATGATCATTGGATCTTAGGCTTATCGGGTCGTCATGACTGGACACAGGTCGAAGTTGATGACCTTTTCAATGATACGACGCTGAAAAACTCGGACAATGCTTTCACGGGTAATGCATCTTTGATGTATCAAATCAATGATAAGTTTGCGCCCTATGTGAGTTATGCAACCTCATTCTTTCCTGTGAGCGACACTGGCGCTGGCGGAACACTATTGGACCCTGAAGAGGGAGAGCAGTTTGAGGTTGGGATTAAGTTTCAGGGGTTGAATCAACGGTTGCAAGGCTATGTGGCTTATTATGATTTAACCCGTCAGAACGTGACTGAGTCGGATTCTACCCTCGGTTATTCTGTGCAAATCGGTGAACAAAAAACCAAAGGTTTTGAAACGGAATTATCCGCTGCATTGACGGATCAATGGAACCTGACTGCAACCTATAGTTATATTCCTACCGCGGAAACGACAGAAAGTACGACCACAAGTGATATTGGTAAGCGGATTAACCATGTGCCTAAAAATGCAGCCTCTTTATCAACCCAATACTTCTTTGCTGATGAGCAACTGGGCTGGAATATTGGTGCCAGTGCGAATTATCAAGGCGAGCGTACAGCACAACGTGGGACTTCTTATGTGCCGCTATCGAGCTATACGCTGTACGACGTCAGTGCCGGTTATGAAGCGAAAAATTGGGGCGCAAAGTTCAGTGTAAAAAACCTGTTTGATAAAGAGTATCTAGTCGGCACCACGCCAAATGCGCAATTGGTCAATTGGGGCGATCCACGTACTTTCCGCTTCAGCTTAAATTTTAAATACTAAGCAGAATCACACCGCATCACATCTGGATTCAATAACAGTTGAGTCCAGACCATTCTTTCCAGTAAGCCTCAATCTTTGGTTGAGGCTTACTTCTAAAAACAGTGATATGAGGCCACATTTAAATTTTATAGCATGGCGCTAAGTGTTTAGAGAGAAGCGTCATGCTTGCTTTTGTTATTTTTGTTTTTGCTGTCGCAGGCATGATTAAGGGCACCATTGGTCTGGGTTTGCCCGCCGTGTCGATGGGACTTTTATCTTTGGTGATTAGTCCATTTCAAGCGGCAACTTTGCTGATTATCCCTTCCATGGTCACGAACTTTTGGCAATTGTTTGCAGAAGGGCGCGTACTGCGACTGGTACAGCGCTTTTGGCCGTTGCTGGTGGGCATGATCATTGGTTCAGTTTGGAGTGTTTTTCCTACACTTGGACATGGCGAATTTCAAAGTGAAGCGCTGTTGGGCGGGATGCTGGCCATTTATGGTCTATATGGTTTGTTTGCCAAAAACATGCCCAACTTAGCCCCGTATGAAAAATATTTATCACCGATCATGGGCTATTTGGGCGGTGCTTTGACGGTGGCGACAGGGGTGGTGGTGATTCCCGTAGTGCCATATTTGCAGTCCTTGCATTTGAAACGGGATGATTTGGTACAATCGCTCGGCCTTGCCTTTACCGTTTCAACTTTGTGTTTGGCCACGTATTTACATCTAAATCCTGTTGAAGACACCCCAATTGACTATCAACTGTCGTTGATCGCTCTGCTGCCTGCATTGCTCGGAATGTGGTTGGGCACTAAAATTCGCTACCGCATCCCTGAGCAAGCCTTTCGTAAGGTGTTTTTTGTGGGCCTAGTCTTATTTGGCAGTTATATGGTTTTACATCAACTGGGTTGGCTTTAATGCGGACTGAGTTGGTCATGTTGGCTCAAGAGGAATTGACTAAAGCGTTGGTAATCTACTGCGAGCTGATCAAAACACCGTGCCGCTAATAGCAACTTGCGGTTGGCCCATTTGCCTAAGAGTTCAATTTGCTGAAAATCATACTGTGCTTTTAAACGCAGGGCTGCCCGCTTGGGAATAATCGCAATGCCGACGCCATTGGCAACGACTTGGGCAATCGCGGCAAAGTTCGGCACCCGTAGACGATAGTGGATGTCACAGCCTAAGCGTTTGGCTTGAGCTTCTATTGACTGTTGTAAGGAGTGGTATTGCATGAGGCCCACAAACGGATGTTGCAATAATTCACCCAGTTCCAGTTGTGCCGCAGTGGCAAGTGGATGTTGGCTTGGGCAGATCAGCACCAAAGGGTCTTCAGCAAACTCTTGAGTTTCAAGCTGGCCTGCATCAAAAAAACCGGAGATCAGTCCCAACTGTGCCGTACCTGTACTCAGGGCCTGAATAATGTCATTGGTTTCAGCTTCTTTTAATTCAATATGAATCTTCGGATTTTCCATTAAATACTGCGGCAGCAAATGCGGTAAGTACTCACTCTGCGCCGATGAGTTGCACCACAATATAATGTTGCTCGTTGCACTGTGGGCAAAGGGCAGCATGGCCTGTTGTAATTGCTGTTGTTGTTGCAGCAAGTGCTGCGCATGTTCTGCAAAGGTTTGTCCAGCAAGGGTTGCTTTTACTCCGGTTGCATGGCGGGTAAATAAACTCACTTCAAAATGCTGTTCTAATTTTTTAATCCGTTCACTGGCGGCTTGTAAAGAAATGGCGGAACGTTCTGCACCTTTGGTCAGACTGCCTGTACTCAGGATATTGATAAACAATCGCAGATCAAAAAAATCAAGGCGCATGGCAGGGTCAAAGCGGAAAATGTTGCTTTATCTTAGTCTTTTTTGCGGTTTGAGACATCCTTTAGCATAGTGGTGTGTGTAATCGGGGGCAGAGTATTAGACCAAAAAAAAGCAGCCCGAAGGCTGCGATCAAAAATGGATAATCAAAATGTCAGGCAGATCAATCTTTTTGTCCTAAGCTGAAGAACCAGTTCAAGAACAATGCTGCAAAGGTTGCAGTACCTATACCACCTAGGTTAATGCTACCAATTTGTAAAGCAAAATCCCCTGTACCTAAAATGATGGTGACTGCAGCCACCATCAGGTTTTTGTTCTGTGAAAAATCGACTTTGTTTTCAATCCAGATTTTTGCACCCGCGATGGTGATCAAGCCAAACACCACAATCGATGCACCGGTTAAAATCGCGGTTGGAATGGTATGGATGATGGCACCAAACTTTGGTGACAGGCCTAAGAAAATGGCAAACACACCTGCAATGGCAAAAATGATGGTCGAGTAAACTCGTGTGACTGCCATGACTCCAATGTTTTCACCATAGGTGGTCATGCCTGGAGCGCCTACACCCCCTGCTAAAGTCGTTGCAACACCATCGGCAACAAACGCTTTACCAATGTGTGGATCTAGGTTTTCACCAGTCATCGCACTCACGGCTTTAATGTGGCCGAGGTTTTCTGCGACCAAAATTAATGCGATCGGTGCAATGATCATCATGGCATTGGTATTAAATTCAGGCGAATGGAAAGTCGGTAAACCAAACCAAGCGGCTTGTTGAATCGGTGCAAAATTAATCGCTGTGCCATAGCCCATGACATTGGTCACGATGAAATAGACCAAGTAAGACAGTAACAAACCAATTAATAATAAGAGACGTTGCAATAAGCCACGGGTAAAGACTGCAATCGAGCCCATACATAACACGGTAACCAGTGCCATCCACATATTAAAGGGATTGCCCGCAACGCCTTTGACCGTCACTGGTGCAAGGTTGAGACCAATAATCATCACTACAGCACCTGTCACCACAGGCGGCATCAGTTTTTCAATCCACTTGGTACCCGTTGCCATGACCATAAAACCAAACAAGGTATAGAGCACGCCGCAGGCAATAATACCGCCGCCCGCCATGGCTAAATTTGGATTGAGTGCGCCTGTGCCCGATGCGGTATAGCCCGTTGCTGCAATCACGACCCCAATAAAGGCAAAACTTGAACCTAAATAACTTGGAACACGTCCACCCGTCATAATAAAGAACAAGATGGTACAAATCCCTGACATTAAAATGGCAAGGTTGGGATCGAAGCCCATCAAGAAAGGTGCAAGAACCGTTGCCCCAAACATGGCAAAGGCATGCTGCACACCTAAAATCGCACTTTGTGAAGCAGGGAGGTATTCACTTGTGCCAACAGGACGTGCATCGATATTGCCTTCGTACGGGCGCCACTTGGGAAACCAGTTGGACATTTTTTGAGCACTCTAAAGATAAATTGTGCACATCATACTCTTGTTTTTTAGAAGATTTAATCAGTGATACAAAAAATTGTTCAAACTAATCTTATGACTTTTCAGAACTTTTTACCGCATGGTAAAACTTTATATTTTTAAAAATAATGATAAATCAAGGTTTAATTGGTAAATTTAGCCAATCGCACATTCATAAATATTTATGATTGGATTGATAAAAAAAATTATAAAAGGTTTGACCATGCGTTCAATAAAAAAGCACATCATGCTGATGTGCTTTAAATGGAGCGGGCTTAAAACTTTACCCTGTGTTACGAAGACCCGCTGCAATGCCTGCGATACTTACCATAAGTGCATGATCTACAGGTGTATTTGTTTCCTGACGCTCTTCTAGGTAACGGCGGCGACGTTTCATTAACTCTGCTTGGAGTAAATGCAGGGGCAATAAATACGGTTTGCGCACTCTCATCGACTGATCTAAAACTTCGTTACTGCTGAGGAGTTTAGACTCACCTTTAAGCGCCAAGAGGGTTTGCACCGCATACTTTAAGCGCTGACGCAGATGTTCACCGAGCACTTTCAAGTCTTCATCATCGGTCAGATGCGACTCATAATACAGCGCCACATGAGCATCAGACTTTGAGAGCACCATTTCCAGCATATCAATCAGGGTTTGGAAATACGGCCAAGCCACCAGCATTTCATCTAAGGTGGCTTTATGTCCTTGATCAATCACTTGGTTAATTGCTGCGCCTGTACCTAACCAAGCGGGTAGCATCAAACGAATCTGGGTCCACGCAAATACCCAAGGAATGGCACGTAGGGACTCAATGCCGCCAGTGACTTTACGTTTTGCAGGGCGTGAGCCAAGCGGTAACATTTGCAGTTCAAGCTCTGGCGTGACTGTGCGTAAATACTTGACGAAGTGAGGGTTTTCTCGCACAGTCTGACGATACACCTGTACTGACAAATCGGTCATGCTGTGCATCAACTCGCGCCACTCAGGTTTTGGGACGGGCGGTGGCAGTAAAGTGGCTTCTAAAGTGGCAGCGGTATAAATCTCTAAGTTTTGTAGCGCAATACCTTCTAAGCCAAACTTGAAGCGAATCATTTCACCTTGTTCAGTGACTCGAATTGCACCTGAAATCGAGCCGGGTGGCTGTGAAAACAGGGCTTGTTGTGTTGGTGCACCGCCGCGGCTGATGGAACCGCCACGACCATGAAATAGTGTGAGTTGTACGCCATGCGTTTTCGCAATCGCAGTTAATTCTTCTTGCGCACGGTACTGCGCCCAATTGGCTGACATAAAGCCTGCATCTTTTGCCGAGTCCGAATAGCCAATCATCACTTCATGCTTGCCCTGAATATGCTGTTTATACCAATGCATATTAAATAGGGTATTCATGGTGGCTGCGGCGCCATCTAAGTCTTTCAATGTTTCAAACAATGGCACCACACGTAGGGGATGTTGGATACCCGCTTCTTTTTGCAAAAGCAGTACTGCTAGCACATCACTTGGATATTCAGCCATCGAAATAATGTACGCACCTAAACTTTCTTGAGGCTGTGCCGCCAAAGTACGCATGGTGGCAAACACTTCTTGCACTTCAGGTTGTTCAATTAAGCTCTGCGCAGGTTCATTTAAATGCTTAGGCAACAGTGGACGTTTGCTTTGTAGCTCTTGCAATAAGAAGTTTTGGCGTGCTTGTTCGGTCCATGTTTCAAAATTACCCAGACCCAAATATTCAGTAATGGCTGAAATTGCTTGGCGATGACGGCCTGACTCTTGACGAATATCCAGTTTCAGCAGTTCAATCCCGAAACAGTTCACCCGATGGATAAAGTCCAGCAGTTTCCCATTGGCAATTTCAGGCAGATTGCTGGCAATCAAAGAGCGATAACACAGCAGTAAAGGCTGTAACAGTTCATCTTTGGCTTTAATCACCAAGCTGTCATCGGCATCGGCACCGCGCAGTTTTTCTGCGAGCCAATGGCGCGTAGCTTTTAGCCGTTCGCGGGTATCGCGTAAATATTCACGGTAGGGTTCAGGATGGTCTTGACCCAAGGCTTGGCGCAGTTCATCGCTACAGCTTTGAATCGACAGTTCCCAACGCAAGTCTTCAATGTCACGTAAATAAAGATCGGCCGCTTTCCAACGCGATAGCCACAGGACTTCTTGAGTAATGTTGTGTGTCACATTCGGGTTGCCGTCACGGTCACCACCCATCCATGAAGCGAAACGTACAGGTGCCACATGTAAAGGCAGACGTTGGCCACAGTGCTCTATTACCATGTCATCTAGTTCACGCATGAACTTCGGTACGGCATTCCATAAGGTTTGCTCAATGGTGGTAAAGCCCCATTTTGCTTCATCGACTGGGGTTGGACGATGTTGACGAATTTCATCGGTCTGCCACGCCGAACAGATCAGTTGTTTTAAGTCTTCAAGGACTGTCTGACGTTCACGAGGGGTCAGTTTTTGCTGATCCATTTTAAATAAGGCATCGTTGATACCATCATATTTTTGGATCAGAGTACGACGGCTGACTTCAGTGGGATGAGCGGTCAAAACCAGTTCAATATTTAAATCACAGATTTGCTGGAACAGCGTATCGGTTGAAATGTCGTTATTTTTAAATTTAGCAAAGAGGTGGTCGAGCGGATTGGGAGAGGGTGCGGTCTCATCAAATTCACTTTGACGACGGCTACGGACCACATGGTATTGCTCTGCAATATTGGCAAAGTTCAAAAAGTGGGTAAAGGCACGCGTCAGCGGTAAAATTTCATCGTCTTCAAGGCTGAAAAACAGTTGTTCCAGCTGTTTTTCGGCTTCAACTTGACCATCCCGTGCCCCTTTGGATAAGGCCCGAATTTGCTCGACCTGATTAAACAAATCTTGTCCTGCATGCTCCTTGAGGGTTTCACCCAATAGGTTGCCGAGTAATCGGACATCTTCACGTAGTGGAGCATCAATTTGTTGAATCATGATTATTATTCCCTCGTTGTTCTTAATTTGACTATACCCCGATTCGATGACAATCCAAGTAGGGGCAGACAAAAGTAGGGGATTAATTGCTGAATTTAGAAGCAAATGAACCACTTAGGGCAAGCGATTGTTTTAAAATAAAGGGGGTTGTTGATGGCAAGTGCTTGAATTTAATGTCAAAAAAATGAAACTAATTAACTGAATCTTACGGTTTTTGTATGGGGTATTTTAATAAAAAAATCACAATGGCTTCTTGAATCAGTTGCTCGCGTTGTTCGGTATTTGGCACTTCATTCATTCCCAACAACATTTCTTGGTGACGATATCCAAACAGCAGAGACATTAATAAGGTGATGACCTCGTTGACCTGTTCAAACTTAAGCAAGCCCAAGGTTTGGGCTTGGTCAAAGAACTGTTCCCAAATCGCCCGCATTTTGAGGTGAGAGGCTTTATAGAAGTTCTCTAGCAATGGGTTTTGTTCAGCGGCCAGCTGTAATAGTAGGTGCTCCAGCTTGATGGCCTCAGGCAGGTTAATAATATGCATTGATAACGCACAGATCTGTTCGAGCATGGGCACAAAGTCTTCAGTACGTTGTAATTGAAATGAACGACCTTGCATCAGCTTTTCACAGGTTTCCTCAATCGCACAACTGAATAGGTTGGCTTTGTCCTGAAAATGGTTATACACCGTCAGTTTAGTGACGTGCGCTTCCTTGGCAATTTGATCCATACTGGAGCCATGGTAGCCATGTTGTAAAAACAACTGACGTGCAGTATTCAAAATGCGCTGTCGTTTTTCTAAATCTTTGGGACGTCCTGCTGAAGCTTGCACACATTTTCCTAAAAAAAAGTTCAAAAAGTCATTTACATCTGAGCATATCTTTAATTAGTGTACTATGCAGTATATTAATTAAAAAATAACCAAGTTAAGTCTGGATATTGTGCCTGATTAATTGGTGGTTATGGAAGAAGAGCAGACTTCATGAGCAAAATTCAGACCCTTGTGGCAAGTATGGTGGTGGTGTGTAGTATCACCTTGTGGGGATGTAGCAAAGACACGACTGAACCAGAGTCGGTGCCTTTGGTGATGGTGAGCCAACCGAATACCACGCATCTAGAACAAAAAAGCTATGCAGGCGAGGTGCAAGCCCGCCAACAAACGGCACTGTCTTTTCGTGTTGGGGGACAAGTCACGGAGCGTCTGGTCGATGTGGGTGACCAAGTCAAAGTCGGACAAGTTTTAGCACGCTTAGATGTGCAAGATGCCCAGTTACAATTAAATGCAGCCAAAGCACAGCTAGAAAGTGCACAAGCGGCTGAAAAAAATGCGCAGGATGAACTCAAACGCTTTAAGCAATTATTACCGAGTAATGCAGTGAGTCGTTCACAGTACGACAGCGTTGAAAATCAATACAAAGCCGCACTATCGAGCTTGAAACAAGCACAAGCCAATTACAACGTTACGCAAAACCAAACCAGTTATAACCAACTGATCGCCAATAAAAACGGTGTGATTACCGAGCGTAATATTGAAATTGGACAGGTGATTTCAGCAGGACAACCGGCTTTTCAACTGGCCATTTCAGGCGATCGTGAAGTGGTAATTGGTGTACCTGAACAAGCCATTGCTCAGATTAAAGTTGGGCAAGACGCAATCGTCACCTTGTGGTCCAAACCTGATGAGCGTTTTGCCGCATACGTCCGCGAAATTTCGCCTGCCGCAGATCAGTCACGTACTTTTAGTGTCAAAGTGGCTTTGCGTGAAGGGCAAAATACGATTCAACTGGGACAGAGTGCGCGGGTGTTTTTCAGCTCAACTGAGCGCAATGTGTTGAGTGTGCCGTTAGCCAGTGTTTCCGCTGCGGGTAAAACTGCCTATGTCTGGGTGGTGAATGCTGACAACAGGATTCGTAAAGTCCCTGTCAGTGTGGGGGAATATGGTCGAGACAGCGTTACCATTCGTTCAGGTTTACAGCCGAAGGACTATGTGGTGGTGGGTGGGGTGCATTTACTGCGTGAAAAACAAAAAATTCAACCGATTAGCCGTGACAATAAAACGGTCAAGATTGCGACAGGGAGTTAAGCATGAACTATAACCTGTCAGAATGGGCCTTAAAAAATAAGGGCTTGGTCCTTTATTTGATGTTGTTACTGGGTATTGTGGGTGTGGTGTCTTATTCCAAACTTGCACAAAGCGAAGACCCACCTTTTACCTTTAAAGTGATGGTGGTACAGACCTATTGGCCGGGTGCAACGGCGCGTGAGGTGTCTGAACAAGTGACTGACCGTATTGAAAAAGAGCTGATGACCACGGGTAAGTATGAGCGCATTATGGCCTACTCCAGACCTGGCGAGTCGATGGTGACTTTTGTGGCACGAGATGCCATGCGCTCCAGTGAGATACCTGATGTGTGGTATGACGTACGCAAGAAGGTTGGAGACATCAAACATCAGCTGCCCAATGGGGTACAAGGACCATTCTTTAATGATGAGTTTGGCGATACTTTCGGCAATATTTATGTGCTGACTGGTAAAGACTTCGATTATGCGGTGATGAAAGAATATGCCGACCGTTTACAGTTACAACTGCAACGCGTCAAAGATGTCGCCAAGGTCAACTTGGTCGGACTGCAAGATCAAAAGATTTGGATTGAAATTTCCAACACCAAGTCGGCGCAGCTAGGCATCCCTGTGACAGCGGTGCAACAAGCCCTGCAACAGCAAAATACCATGGCCAGTGCAGGCTTTTTTGAAACAGAATCGGATCGTATTCAACTCCGAGTCACAGGGCAAATTAAGAGCGTTGAAGAACTGCAACGTATGCCTTTATTGGTCAATGGGAAAACCATCCAGCTCAGCGATGTTGCCGACGTCTATCGTGGCTTTAGTGAACCCGCGCAACCCCGTATGCGCTTTATGGGTGAAAATGGCATTGGCATTGCGGTATCGATGCGTAAAGGTGGCGACATCTTGGCTTTGGGCAAAAACCTAGAAACTGAGTTTTCCACGCTGCAAAAAACCTTACCTTTAGGTATGGAGCTGAAAAAAGTTTCAGATCAGCCTGTTGCGGTGAAGCGTAGTGTCAACGAGTTCATGAAAGTTTTGGCTGAAGCGGTGATTATTGTCTTGCTGGTTAGCTTTTTCTCGCTGGGTTTCCGTACTGGACTGGTGGTGGCATTCTCTATTCCACTGGTTTTGGCCATGACCTTTGCAGGCATGAATATTTTTGATGTCGGTCTACATAAAATTTCCTTGGGTGCCCTGATTTTAGCGCTGGGCCTCTTGGTCGATGACGCCATTATTGCCGTGGAAATGATGGCAATCAAAATGGAACAAGGCTACAGCCGACTACAAGCAGCAGGGCATGCATGGCGAACCACTGCCTTTCCGATGTTGACGGGAACTTTGATTACCGCTGCGGGCTTTTTACCAATTGCCACGGCAGCGTCCAGTACAGGTGAATACACTCGCTCTATTTTCCAAGTGGTGACCATTGCCTTAATTGTGTCATGGTTTGCAGCGGTGCTTTTTGTACCTTATTTGGGTGACAAACTCCTGCCCGATTTTAACAAAGAGCTGATTCAAAAAGCGCCGTGGTATAGCCGTCTGTGGGCACGTTTGCGCAAACAACCAGAACCTCTGCCAATAGTGCATCATGCAGGTGAGCATCATGATCCTTATCAAACCAAGTTCTATCAAGGTTTTCGCCGTTGGGTCGATCTGTGTGTGACCTATCGCAAAACGGTCATTGCGACAACTGTGGCTATTTTTGTGCTCTCGGTGTTGATGTTTAAGTTAGTACCACAGCAGTTTTTCCCGCCTTCAAATCGTGCCGAAATTTTGGTCGACTTAAAACTTGAAGAAGGTGCATCTTTAACCGCAACTGAAAATGCGGTGAAAAAAGTTGAACAGTTCCTGTCGAAGCAAGAAGGTATAGATAATTATGTGGCATATGTGGGCACAGGCTCGCCACGTTTTTATTTACCGCTCGATCAGCAGCTACCACAAGCCAGCTTTGCGCAGTTTGTGGTCTTGGCTTCTTCACTGGATGATCGCAATGAAATTCGAAAATCCTTAGACACCCAAATCCGTCAGTTATTGCCTGATGTACGTACTCGCGTTTCTTTACTTGAAAACGGCCCTCCTGTCGGTTATCCACTTCAATATCGCGTATCGGGTGAAGACCTAACCCAAGTGCGTGCTTGGGCGGATAAAGTCGCGGCGATGTTGAGTGCTAACCCCAACACCACCAATGTGCATTTGGACTGGGGTGAACCAAGCAAGATGATCAATTTAGAGATTGATCAAGACCGTGCCCGCCAAATGGGGGTGTCGAGTTTAGATTTGGCCAATTTCTTGAACAGCTCAATTTCAGGCGCCACCATTAACCAGTACCGTGAGAAACGTGAACTGATTGAAATCCGTTTACGTGGCGATCAAGCCGAGCGGGTTGAAGTAGCATCACTGGCGAGCCTTGCCGTTCCAACTTCAAATGGCGGAACAGTCCCGTTGGCACAAATTGCAAAAATTGATTATAGCTTTGAAGAAGGTTTGATTTGGCATCGTAACCGCCTACCAACCATTACGGTACGTGCAGATATTCGGACCAAGTTACAGCCTGCCACGGTGGTGGATGAAATGGGTGAGCAGATGAATCAGCTGCGTGCAGAACTGCCGAATGGTTATTTGGTTGAAGTCGGCGGTACAGTGGAAGAGTCTGCACGTGGGGGTAAATCGGTTGCAGCGGGTATGCCTTTGTTCTTGGCCGTGGTCATGACTTTGCTGATGATTCAACTGCGCAGTATGTCTCGTGCCACGATTGTCTTGCTCACCGCACCTTTAGGTTTGATCGGCGTGGTGTTATTCCTGCTACTGTTCAATAAACCTTTTGGCTTTGTTGCAATGTTGGGCACCATTGCCTTGTCGGGCATGATCATGCGCAATTCACTGATCTTGATTGATCAGATTGAGCAAGATATTCAAGCGGGGCATGAATCATGGGATGCGATCATCGATGCGACAGTGCGACGTTGTCGTCCAATTGTGCTGACGGCATTGGCAGCTGTTCTGGCTATGATCCCATTGTCTAGAAGTATTTTCTTTGGACCTATGGCCGTTGCGATCATGGGCGGACTGATTGTGGCGACGCTATTAACCCTGTTCTTTTTACCTGCCTTGTATGCGCAGTGGTTTAAAGTAAAAAAAATTAGCCATAAGCTGTAAATTTATGCCAATATCAGGTGCGAAACGTTGAAAATTTCAATATAGTAGCACCTGAAATTTATGGCATTTTTATAAAGCAGTTTTTTGCTACACATTAAAAAACCAACGATGTGGCAAATGGGGTTAAACGCATGATGCAAGACAATGTAACCAAGTATCGCCGCTCTATTGCGATTTCTTATGTCTTCATGTTTTTGGCTTTGTTTACTGTGATTAGTGGCGCATTTTCCTACTGGTATGCCCGAAAAGTCACGCAAATTGATCATGCTGAAGTATGGTTACAAGCGCAAGCACTTTGGGTCATGCGCAATATTGTGATTTATAGCATTTTGGCTTTATTTGCAGCACTGTGGTTTATTCCTCTTATTTTCTTCACTTGGGACAGCGCATTGTGGGTGACTGCATGCACGGTTGCAGGTGTGGTTTTTAGCTGTATTGCATTTCTCTTCCTTCTAAATGCATGGTTTAAAGGCCTGTCTAAATTTTTGAAAAATAAAGCAGTTTTCTAATTCTACTGATTTTTTTTCAAACACCCCCTTGTAAAACTTGGTTTGAACCCAATTTCAGACCACAGTTGAGTATTAAATAAATTCCGTGAGGAGCATCGCCAGACATGGCTAAACGTGATTATTATGAGGTTTTAGGTGTTGCTAAAACCGCTAGTGATGATGAAATTAAAAAAGCCTACCGTAAGTTGGCGATGAAATATCATCCGGACCGCAACCCTGACAATGCTGAAGCTGAAGAGAAATTTAAAGAAGCGGCTGAAGCTTATGAAATTTTATCGGATAGCGAAAAGCGCAGCATGTATGACCGGATGGGGCATCAAGCCTTTGAAGGTGGTATGGGCGGCGGTGGCGGCTTCGGTGGTGGTTTCAGCGCAGAAGACATTTTCAGTCAATTCGGTGACATTTTCGGTGGCGCATTTGGTGGCGGCGGTGGTCGTGGTCAACAGCGTGCACGTCGTGGTTCTGACTTACGTTATGTGATGGAACTGACGTTGGAAGAAGCAGTAAGAGGGGTGAAAAAAACCATTACTTTTACCGCACCAGCGCCGTGTGAAACCTGTGACGGTAAAGGCTCTAAAAACCCGAACGATGTTGAAACCTGTAAAACTTGTCATGGTGCAGGTCAGGTTCGCATGCAGCAAGGTTTCTTCTCTGTACAGCAGACCTGTAGCACCTGTCGCGGTCAGGGTAAGATCATTAAGAACCCGTGTAATACCTGTCATGGTTCAGGTGTTAAAGACCGTCAACAAACCTTAGAAGTGACGATTCCTGCGGGTGTCGACAACGGTGACCGCGTTCGTTTAACGGGTAAAGGCGAAGCGATTCGTGATGGTCAGTCAGGCGACTTGTACGTAGAAGTGGTGGTGCGTGAGCACGAAATCTTCCAGCGTGATGGTGCAGACCTGTATATGGATGTCCCTGTGAGCATTGCCGATGCTGCTTTGGGTAAAGAAATTGAAATCCCGACACTCGAAGGTCGTGTGAGTTTGAAAATTCCTGAAGGCACACAAACGGGTAAAATGTTCCGATTACGTGGTAAAGGGGTTAAACCTGTACGCACCAGTATGCAAGGTGACTTACTCTGCCGTATCGTGATTGAAACGCCAGTCAACTTAACAGCACGTCAACGTGAACTGTTGAAAGAGTTGCAAGAAACTTTAGATGGAGATGATCACAAATCATCACCGAAGAAAAAGTCTTTTTTTGACCGACTATTTGACTGATGAAACGTCATATCTGTTAAATAAGATTGAAAAGAGCGGGAATATTTTCCCGCTTTTTTTTATGTTATTGCGCTTCTGTTGGCAGCTCAGGTTGATCGATCTCTTCAACCGGCACCATTTCTTCAGCCATAGGTGCAGCGGCTGGTACTTGTTGCTCGGCCTGTACTTTGGGATGTGTGCTGGTGCTAATTTTGACTTGTGACAAACTTTCTAAGGTATCGCCTGCTTGAATAGCGGGTTCAGCCTGAACCTGTGCCCAACTGCCCCCAAACGTCATCGCTAGAAAAAGTACCTTTGCTTTCATTCTATTTTCCTCATTTTAAAGTTGTTTTTAAACGCGAACCTAGTCTGCGTAAGATTGATTGCAAATTTGTGAAAAGCTTGAGAAATCATGTTTGAAAATAAAGCGATTTTTTCGATGAAAATGGCCAACAAACCTTAGTCTGGGCAATCAGTTTTGCTATAGTAAGAGCAATTTTGAAGCTAGATTAGGAATATGTTATGTCAGCAGCTCCACGCATTGGTGTCTTAGGTGCCGGCGGTCGTATGGGTCGCATCCTTATTCAAGCGGTACACGAAGCAGGCTATCAACTGGCTGCGGCAGTGGAACGTCCTGAAAGCTCACTGGTTGGTACAGATGCAGGTGAGCTTGCAGGTATTGGCAGCCTCGGCGTGAAAGTGGTGGGGAGTCTGGAAGCGGTCGTGAAAGATTGTGATGTGATTATTGATTTCACTGCACCAGTAGCGACTGTTCAACATTTAAAAATTTGTCGTGAAGCTGGGGTTGCCATTGTTATTGGCACCACGGGCATGAATGACGAACAAAAAGCCTATTTGGATGACTCGGCGACACAGACTCCCGTGGTCTATGCAGCCAACTATTCTGTGGGGGTCAACGTTTCGATTAAGCTATTGGAATTGGCGTCTAAAGTCTTTGGCGACACAGTGGATATTGAAGTGATTGAAGCGCATCACCGTCATAAAGTCGATGCACCATCAGGCACAGCGTTGATGATGGGTGAGGCGATTGCGGGTGCTTTAGGGCGTGACTTGAAAACCGATGCAGTGTATTGCCGTGAAGGTCATACCGGACCTCGTGAGCGTCAAAGTATTGGTTTCCAAACCATTCGTGGCGGCGATATTGTCGGTGAACATACAGCTATGTTTATTGCCGATGGTGAGCGTGTTGAAATTACCCATAAAGCGACCAACCGTATGAACTTTGCTTCGGGTGCGGTACGTGCTGCGGCTTGGGTGGTAGGACGTGAAGCAAGTAAATATGACATGAAAGATGTACTGGGTTTTAACGACATTCAAGTTTAAAAACCTGCTTCATTCGCCATAAAAACAAGATAAAAAACTAAAATAAGACGAAGAATAGAATGAAAAAAGTCATGTATATGGCTTGTGTTGTTGCCGCGATGACGACAGCACAAGCCAAACCTATGGATCAAGCAAAACTCAGTATTCATAAAAATAATATTAAAGTTTGGACCTATCAAAATGCGCAAAACCCGGTCTTTTTATATAAGGCTGAAACCACGTTTGATGTGCCGATTGAAAAAGCAGTGTCACTGATCTTAGATGTTGACCATGCGGTGAAATGGGTGCCGTATATGGGCAGTGTGAAAGTCTTGTCGCGCGATGATAAAAAAGGCGAGTTTCAACTGTATATGGTGCTGGATTTCCCTTTTCCTTTAAAAGACCGCGACTTAGTGGTGCAGGGGAAAATGACCAAGGACAGTCAGGGCATCATTAGCATTAAAAATAAAGCGATTGATAAAAACATCCTTAAAAATCCAGATTATTTGCGCCTAAATCATTATGAAGGCGATTGGACCTTTCAGAAACTGGGACCAAACAAAGTCAAGGTTTCGACCTCGGGTTATGCCAACCCTGAGGGGTCGATACCACTGAAGTTTGTGAATATGTTTGTGCAACAACAACCTTATCAAATGCTGCAAAAAATGAAAAATCAATTGCTGGAACAAGAAGATACTCCTGCCCATTTACCAGCCGCCTTACGTTAATTTTAAAGACGAAGAAGCCTGCAATGCTGGCTTTTTATGTTTTAAAACTTAAGGCTGTTGATAAGCGTTCAGCAGCTCTAAGGTTGAAGCTTGAGGCAGGTCTAACTGAATTAAACTGAGCATGGCATGTCCTTCACCAGCGAGCGAGATCTTGAAGTTTTCAGCGCTGCTTTGGTCACATTGAAACTGTAAATTTTTCTGGCGGGGCAAGTTCATCTGCATTTGACGTTCATTGTTCAACCGATATTGATAAGTTCGTTGGGTCGAGGTTTCAGTCAAGCTCGGCGCTAAACTTAAAAACTGATAATCAGTTAAATTTTGCGTTTTCAGAAACCCTTCAATCAGGGCTTTACAAATAAAATGCTGCTGTTGTACCTGCTGTGAAACATGTGGCGGTTGGCAAGCCGATAAGCTCAATAAGCAAAAGAGAGATATGATTATTTTTTTCATAAAAGTGCCTATTTATGGTTGTGAATGAATGACAGAAGCATAATTCTGTTGGCATAATGGATACAGATACATAAAATTTAAAAAAATAGGTACAGATGAATGGCATTCCAGTATCAAAGCTTGGCTGCACAGTTGCTTGAAAAAATTCAAAATGCTGAATTACCCGCAGGGCAAAAGCTGTTGTCGTTACGCCAGTTTGCCAACTTACAAAAGGTCAGTTTGAATACCGCCAAGAGCTGTTATGAACTACTCGAGTCGCAGGGGTATATTCATGTGAAAAATAAGTCGGGCTATTTTGTCAGTTATCAAAAAAATACCAGCTCATCTATTCCTGTACCACAGCATCCAGACTTTCAGTCTCAAGCCCGTGATATTTCTAACTTAGAGCTACAGCTGGAAATTCAACAGTCTTCCATTAATAGCCGTCTCATCCATTTGGGAGCGATTCAGCTTTCGCCAAAACATGTGCCTGTAGAGGCGCTCCGCCGCTCCATTCAACGCGCCTTAAAACACAGCCAACCTGAAGATTTTTTATATAGTGATAAGCAAGGTCATATTCGCTTGCGGCAGGCTTTGTCTGAGCATTGGGCTGAAGATGGCTTCTATATTTCGCAGGATGATATTTACATCAGCAATGGCTGTATGCCTGCGCTGTCGGTGATGATTCAACACCTCAGCAAGGAAGGCGACAGCGTAATTGTGCCGACCCCGAATTTTAATGGTCAGTTGCAAATGCTGGCAGGGTTAAAGCGGAAAATTATTGAAATTCCAGCCGATACTCAAGGCTTTGATCTTGAGCGTTTAGAGCAGGTCATGCAAAGTTCAGGCGCAAAAGCGTGCTTACTCACGGCCAATTATCAAAATCCCTTGGGGTTTTGCTTAAGCAATGCAGAAAAAGAAAGAATTGCACAACTGGCTGCACACTATCAGTGCTATGTGATTGAAGATGATATTTATGGTGAATGTAGTTTCAGCTCGAGTCGTCCGCTGCCGATTAAGTATTGGGATCAGCAGGGTTATGTGATTTTCTGTGGTTCGGTTTCCAAGTCCCTTTCAACTGCGTATCGGGTAGGTTGGTTCTGTATTCCGCAGCGCTTAGCGCATTTGAAGGCTACGTTGCTGATGCAAAATATCACAGTGAATACACCTTTGCAGTTGGCACTGGCCGATCTCATTTATAGTCGTGCCTATCGCGAACATTTACAGCAGTTAAAGCCGATTTTAAAACAGCAAGTTGAGCAATACCGACACATGATTCAGCATGCCTTTGACGGGGTTGCGTTACGTATCAATCAACCCTTAGGTGGTTATGCGCTGTGGTTACAGCTGCCCGAGTGTATTGACGGTTTAGATATGTACTATTTTGCTCAACAGCATGGCATCAATATAGTGCCAGGAGAAGTCTTTGGTGAAGGGCAGCGTTATAAAAACTGTATTCGTCTCAATGCTGGTCATGAAATTTCAACAGATATTCGCGCGGCGGTCATCTTGTTGGCCGATTGGGTGAAAGCGCAACTCAGCAGTTCAACGTTAGTCAAACAAGCGGTATAAAAAGCGCCTCTTTTGAGGCGCTTATGGATTAAAAATCAGCTTTGAGGACGATCCGATAACGGGCTTTTCCAGAATGTAACCGTTCCAGTGCTTCATTCAACTGTGACATAGGATATAGTTCAATTTGTGGGGCAATGTTTTTACGTGCAGCGAATTTGAGTAGCTGACGTAATGCCGCAGGGGAGCCAGTGGGTGAACCCGTGATAGACTTTGCTCCACCAATTAGGCTACCTGCATTTAACTTGATGGGCTCAAGGGGCAAGCCTAGCAGATGGATTGTGCTATTCGGTGCCAATGTACTGATATAGGCAGGCCAATTGAGTGAGACATTCACGGTGCTGAGGATTAAATCAAATTTGCCTCGCTGGGTTTTAAGTGCATCCACATCACGGCTATTCACCACATGATCTGCGCCCATGGCCTTGAGCTCGTCAGTTTTGTCGAGGTTCGAGGTGAACGCCGTGATTTCACAGCCCCATCCTTTCAGAAGCTTAATGGCCATATGCCCTAAACCACCGATGCCGATCACGCCAACATGGTGAATGGCTTGAATTTGGTGTTTTAGAATCGGATCAAAAACGGTAATACCGCCACACAATAAAGGACCCGCAGATTCAGGATCTAGCTCTTCAGGTAAAGGAATAATCCACTGCCAACCTGCGCGAACTTTGTCGGCAAAGCCACCTGCATGACCGACGATGGTTGCTGTTGACCCACCAGTACAGAGCACTTGTTGACCCGACACACAGGGGTCACAGTGTTGGCAGCTTTCAGCCGTCCAACCAATACCGACGCGCTGTCCAAGTTTAAGCCCTTTGGCTTCGGAGCCTAAGCGACTGATGGTGCCAATAATTTCATGACCAGCGACAACGGGATAGACCGAAGAGTTCCATTCATTGTTAATGACCGAAACATCGGAATGACACAATCCACAATATTCGACTTGGACTTCGACCTGATGGGGTTGCAGTTCACCCGCATCGAATTGATAGGGTTGTAACGCTGCGCCTGCCTGCATTGCCGCATAGGCACGAATGGTATTATCCGTCATATTCTATATCCTTATTTTCCTGTTTTTTATGTACTTTTATTTAAAATGACAGCTGTTTTCATGGTCATTGACCATACCGACCGCTTGCATAAAGGCATAGCAGGTGGTCGGCCCGACAAATTTAAAGCCCTGTTTTTTTAGGGTTTTAGACATATTTTGGCTTTGAGGTGTCTGTGCAGGTGCTGTGCGGTAGTCAGGGACATCATTGTTGATTGTGTGTTGCTCGACAAAGTTCCAGAGCCACTCAACGGGGTTGATGCCTTGTTGTTTCAGGGCTTGCCATGCAATCGCATTGTCACGAATGGCTGTCAGCTTCCCGATATGGCGAATTAAGCCGATATCTTGCACTTTTTCGGCTAAGTCTGTATCACTTAAAGCCGCAATCTGTTCAATGGAATATTGAAAAAACTGGCGATGATAATGTTCACGCTTTTTCAGGACGGTAATCCATGACAGCCCCGCTTGTTGACCTTCGAGGCAGAGCATTGCAAATAACTGCTTTTCATCGTGTAGTGGTTTACCCCACTCATGATCATGGTAGTCGATGTAAAGTGGGTCTGAGGAGCACCATCCGCAGCGTTGAGTGGTCATGAACATGCTCCTGATCTTTTTATAGGGTAAAAGGCGCCCATTGGTCGTGTTGATTGTCCCAATAAAACAATTGGGCGTGTTCGAGGTCGGAAAAGTTAATCCAAACATCTTTTCCTGTTTTTTCAGCAAATCCAGTGCTGATTAAAAGCGCATCTTCGGTAATTTCCATGATCCAACCTTGGTGGTTTTGTCCTGCCAAGATGATTTTTTGTTGATTGCCTGATTCAGCAAATTCGACCAGACGGTTGATCAACGCTTCTGACATGAAAAATTCCTAAAGTTAACGTAAATAAGGATAGGGATTTACTGCACCACGGCCTTTACCTTGTAGATAAAGTCCATAATGCAAATGTGGGGCTGTGTGCCGTGCATTGCCTGTATTGCCGACATAGCCGATCAGGTCGCCTTTTTTGACATAGTCGCCGACACTTAAGCCGCGTTTATGGTCATCAAGATGAGCGTAGTAATGCCAAGTACCTGCTGGCCCCATAATCCAAACCACTTTACCACCCAAATTGTTATTGCGTAAGTCTGTGACGAGACCTTCTGTGGCAGAAAAAACTTTTGTTCCACGTGGAGCCAGAATATCAATGCCTTCATGCGTCCGTCCGCTACTGCGGGACGCACCCCAAGTATCTTTGAGGACATTGCGTTTGATGCCTTGGACAGGGACAGGCAGCTGCTTAGCTAAATGCATGTTTTTCAGTTGTTGGACTTGTGAGGCAGGTAACTGGCTTCCACTCGGTGCAGGCGGCATGGTACGGCAAGCTGCGAGTAACAGAATTACAAAACTTAAACTGGCAAGCGCAGAAAGGCGAGGTAAACAATAACGCACGAACAATCCTTTATTATTTCAGTGATCTAATTTTAAAGTGTCAGGGTGAACCCAATGGATCACCCAACTATGTCACAGTTGAATTGTCGAGATCAATTTTTTCATCGCGGTTGGGATGCCCATTTCTGTGACGTTTTGTATGTCTAGCCATGTGCTGGCCAGTTCTATACTTAAATGTTCGAGTTGATCGGCATCGACTTCAAAGCAAAGCGCTTCAAGTTGCCAAGTGAAATGGGTGAAACTATGCGAAATTTCAGCGCGTTGTGAGATTTGTTTCAGTCCTAGACTTTGGCACAGTTGCGTGAGTTCATCACCATTTTCAAAAATAGGTAAACACCATAAACCGCCCCATAGTCCACTATTGGGACGCTGCTGCCACAGCCATTGATTGTGATGACGCAGCACCAAAACTTGGCCAGACTTCACAGGCACAGCTTTCTTGGGCTTTTTAAAAGGCAATTCAGTTTCTAGCCCTTGTGCATGGGCCTGACAGTGTTGTTGCATTGGGCAGTATAAACACAGTGGTTTTTTAGGGGTACAGACGGTTGCGCCCAAATCCATGATGGCTTGGGTATAGTCGTGGTTGCGTTCAGTTGGACAGAGTTCAGTGGCCCGTTGCCACATGCTGCGTTCATGTACAGGTTTGCTCAGATCATCCTCAATGGCAAAAAAGCGTGCGAGCACGCGTTTCACATTGCCATCCATAATGACACCGTACTGACGTAAACCCAAAGACATCAGTGCGCCTGCGGTAGATGGACCAATGCCTGGCAGTTCAATCCAGTCCTCTAAAGTTTGAGGAAAGTGCCCCTGACGTGCCACAACCCTTGCGGCTTTATGCAGATTACGTGCACGGGCATAGTAGCCCAGACCTGCCCAGTAAGGTGCGACCTCATCCCATGATGCTGTCCCTAAAGCTTCAACCGTTGGGAAGCGTTCGATAAAACGCTCGAAGTATTGCAGCACGGTTTTGACTTGGGTCTGTTGCAGCATAATTTCAGACACCCAGACTTTGTAGGGATCATCGGCCACTTGCCATGGCAGGTCATGTCGACCATGAACATCGAACCAAGTCAGTAACGCATCTGAAAAAGAGAAAAGAGACATCTGAGGCACAAGCAAGAAATTCGGCTTAGTATAACTGAATGTCTTTTCTGAGCCTGATTTTTTGCGCATAAAAAATGGCGCTTACGCGCCATTTAAAACCATAAAAACTTAGTCTTTTGTCATGCCCCAACGTGCATCGAGTTTTAGCTCTTGGTCTTTGTAGCGTGGAATAATATGGATATGTAAGTGTTCAGACACATTCCCAAATATTTCACCGTCATTAAAACCAATATGAAAGCCTGAAGGTTGATGACGTAATTGAAGTTCATTACGTGCCAGTTCCAGCAAAGACATTAAGCTTTTACGTTCTTTGTCGGTAATGTCAAAAAATGAGCTCACATGACGTAGAGGGATAATGACACAGTGACCTTTAGACAATGCATTGGGTTCGGGTAAAATTACCCCAAAGTCATTTTTATCAAGCACGTCATATTCATCAAAATTACAATATTGGCAGTGGGTCTCAGTCATTGTTATCTCCTCTAAAATCTAATTATGTATCCTGTTGGATCTGAAAAATCAAAAATATTTGAATTCTCAGCTCTAGTTAAGCACTGAGATTGCGTTCTAGCAAGTCATACATTGCATCTAGACCTTGTCTTTCTGCTTCTGGGTTATAGCCCAAGTCTACGCTATTGGCTTTGGCACGCTCATCGGCCAATGGATTGCTAAAACCATGTTTCGCATCTTCAAAAATGATCACTTCATGGTTCACTTTTGCCGCATGCATCTCTTCACGGAAGCTGGCAACATCATCCAAAGTGACCATGCTGTCTAACTCGCCATGTAAAACTAAAATTTCACCTTGAATTTGACCTTCGACCGCAGGGGCTTTCGGTGCCAATGTTGCGTGGAAAGTCGCCACGGCTTTAAGCGGTGCACCTGAACGAGCTAAGTCTAAAACCACTTTACCGCCATAACAAAAACCAATCGCCGCCAGTTGATTGGGATTCACTTCAGGCTGGGCTGCAAGCGTATCTAAACCTGCTTGCGCACGGTTGACGATGGTGTCTGCATCGGCAAAAGTTTGCATCATCCATTCATAGGCTTGTTTCGCATCTGTGGTAACATTTTTGTCGCCGTACATATCAATCGCCAGTGCGGCATAACCGTGTTCAGCCAGTTCGCGAGCACGTTGTTCAGTATATTCATTTCGGCCCCACCATTCGGGTGCAACGATGATACCTGCATGCGGTGTTTGAGAGCTTGGTGCTGCAAAATAACCGACTAAGCATTGTCCATCGGCTGCGTTATATTGAATTTCTCGAGTTTGAATACTGATTGTCATGCTCAAATCCTGATAGATGATCTGTTCTGATTAAAGCATAAAAACTTTTACAAGGATTTGAAAAATATTCCGATGTACATGAGAAATGTGAGAAATTATTTTTAAAGGCACACATAAAAAAAGAAGGATCTGAATCCTTCTTTTTTGTCGTTAAGAGTGGTGTGCTTTAGACTTTGCCACGGGATAAAAATCCGACAATCGCAAGAATCACAGCAATCACCAATAAAATAATCGCAAAGTCTTTGGATAAACCTGCTACGCCGCCAAAACCAAGTAAACTTGCAATCAGTGCAATCACTGCGAAGATAATCGCCCAACGAAACATAATTTTTCTCCATAGATGTTCTTATTTATTACTCTATTAGTATAGAAACAAGGTTCGGACACACTGTGTTGCTTTTGTTTAAAAAGTGTTCTGTTTGTATTTTAAGTTTATGAATATGATGTAAATATTGACACTTTAGATAGCTCTGAAAGCCATGTGACTATAGGTTATAATAGTGCATTCAGTTTTATTGGCAGTGGTTATGTCCAACGAATTAAGACCAGAGTTTTGGAAGCATTATGCGCTCACTGAGCTACGTTCAGCAGAGTGGGAAGCGTTGTGTGATGGTTGTGGTCTATGCTGTCTGGTGAAACTTGAAGATGAAGAAAGCCAAGAAGTCGCCTATACCAAAGTGGCCTGTAAACTGCTGGACTGTCAAACGGCCAGTTGTCGGGATTATCCGAACCGCAAGCAGCATGTGCCCGATTGTATCCAGCTCACGCCCGAACTTTTAGACACGATTCATTGGTTACCACCGAGTTGTGCTTATCGTCGTCTGCATGAAGGTAAAAATTTGCCCAGATGGCACTATCTGAACACGGGCTCACGTCAAAGTATTCTGAAAGCGAAAAAGTCTGCGGCAGGACGTTGTATTTCTGAAGAAGAGATTCAGGATAATGACATCGAAGACTATATTGTACGTTGGGTTCGCTAGTCGATAAAAGCATAATCAAATTGCATGAAAAGCTTGTGTCATTCGCCTGAATTTGCCATAACATAAGCATTCGATGAATGCATGATAAGTCCTAGCCCTATGTCCGATAGCAATATTCCACTGCCTGAACGTTTACGCCCGCGTGATTTATCTGAAATTATTGGGCAGGATCACTTATTGGGTGAGCAGGCACCGCTCCGCCAAATGATCGATCAAGGGCATTTGCCATCGATCATTTTTTGGGGGCCGCCAGGCGTGGGTAAAACCACGATTGCTTTACTGTTGGCGCAAGCGATCGACCGACCATTTGTCAGTCTATCTGCACTCAATACGGGGGTTAAAGAGCTCCGTGAGATCATTGCAGATGGCGGAGATTTAATGCCACCTGTGGTGTTTATTGACGAAATTCATCGTTTTAACAAATCGCAGCAAGATGCCTTACTGAACGCTGTGGAGAAAGGCAAAATTACCCTCATTGGTGCCACCACCGAAAATCCTTCTTTTGAAGTCAACAGTGCATTATTGTCGCGTTGTCAGGTCTATACCTTAAATGCGCTCGATGCCGATGCGATTCAAACTTTATTAGTGCAAGCGATTAAGAACGATCCGTTTTTAAAAGAGCGTTATATTCAAATTGAAGAATTTGAAGCACTAGTGCAGTTTGCCGCAGGTGATGCCCGCAAAGCCTTGAATTTAATTGAACTCATTGCGGGCACCTTCGAACCTGACGTTGAAAATATCGTGACCAATGCAATGGTGGTCAAAGTTGCACAGCAAAATATCGCCCGTTATGACAAATCGGGTGAGCAGCACTATGATTTGGTGTCGGCTTTTATCAAGTCGATTCGAGGGAGTGATCCTGATGCTACTTTGTATTGGATGGCACGTATGCTCAAAGGTGGTGAAGATCCCGTTTTTATTGCCCGTCGGATGTTGATTGCAGCCTCTGAGGACATTGGTAACTCAAACCCCAATGCACTGCTGCTTGCTGGAGAATGCTTCCGTTCTGTTCAAGCGGTGGGCATGCCAGAGTGTCGAATTATTCTTGGGCAGTGTGCAGTGTATTTGGCGACCAGTGCCAAAAGTAACAGTACTTATCTTGCGATCAACAAAGCGTTGGATTTGGCCGAGAAAACAGCGAATTTACCTGTGCCGCTGCATTTAAGAAATGCACCGACCAAGTTGATGAAAGAGCAGGGTTATGGCGTCGACTACTTGTATCCGCACAACTATCCAGAGCATTTTGTGATGCAAGAATATTTACCCCCTGAGCTCAAAGGAACCAAACTGTATGAGTCGGCACGCAATAAACGTGAGGTTGAGGGGGAGCGTTTACAGCAACGCCGTTGGCAACAAGAACAGCAACAGCAGCAGTAACAAAAAGCCTGATTTACAAATCAGGCTTTTTTGTTTTTGGGACTTAGGATTTAGTCACATAGCTTGACCTCTATTTTCTCTAAGCACTGTAGCGCTTTTATGTTCCGATATGCGTATTCATCAATTTTAATGCGGCAGGTAACACAGCGACTAACAAGGTGATTGCCATCGTGATGTTAAAGCTCAAGGCAAAGCGCGGTTTCATCAGATGTTGGCGTAAGAAAAGACCACCGACTGCCCAAACCCCGACACATGGAATGGAAACCACCATTAAAATCAGGGCTGCATAAAGAATATCGCTGACATGATGGTTTAAAGCAAAATAAGTGGCAATGGTGCTGATGGAGATAATCCACGCTTTGGGATTGACCCACTGAAAAAGAGCCCCTTGTAGAAAACCCATCGATGGTTTTTGTTCTAATTCGATGTTGAGTGGCCCACTGGCTGCAATTTTCCATGCGAGCCACAGAATATAAGTAGTGCCGATCAAACTTAAAATAAATTGGAGCTTGGGCAGGGCCAGAAACACCTGATTTAACCCGATGCCGATGGCGAAGAGTTGCACGGCCACACCAAAGGCAATGCCTAAAACCAGAGGTAGGGTTTTACTGATGCCAAATCGTGCACCAGACAGCATGACCAGTGCATTATTGGGTCCAGGCGTGCAGGTCATCACGACACAGAACAACAGATAAGAGACAAACAGTGACGCATTCATAAAGGGGATGGCGCAATCAAATAAATATCATTTTATTGTTGATCTATCACAATTTGGTTGTATATTGATCGTTAATACTGAGTTTTATGCAACAAATGATTGAATTAGATCGATTGGACCGAAAAATATTGTGCGAGCTTGAGCGCGATGCACATTTAACCAATATTAAACTGGCAGAACGGGTGGGTTTGTCTCCCTCGGCCTGTTTACGACGCGTGCAAGAGTTAGAAAGAGTTGGTGTGATTCGAGGCTATAAAGCGGTGATTGACCGTTCGCTTTTGGGTGTCGGCTTAACGGTTTATGTGACTATCGGGCTGTCTTGTCACTCAAAGGAAAGCTTGAGTCAATTTGAGGATGTGATCACTGCAACGGATGAAGTCACAGAGTGTCATACCATTACAGGCTCGGTTGAGTATTTGCTTAGGGTTGAAGTGGCTGACATTAAGTCTTATAAAAAGTTTCATACTGATGTTTTGGGAACGATTCCTTCCATTAGCTCGATCACCAGTTTTTTGGTGATGGATACCACTAAAAATCGATACACTAATCTATAAATGCTTAGATCGGAAGATAAAAACCGAGCGAAACTGCTCGGTTTTTATCTGACTACATATCGCTTCGTGGGATGAGCTTTATCTTTTCAACTAAGTATTGAATGTTGAATCATTGCTGCATCAACCTCTTGAAGACTATTCAATTATTTAAAGTTACCCTCTAAAAACTGTTGCAGGCGTTCACTTTTGGGATGAATCAAAACTTCTTTCGGATCACCTTGTTCTTCAATTTTTCCTTGATCTAAGAAAATGACATGATTGGACACATGGCGTGCGAAGCCCATTTCATGGGTGACCACAATCATGGTTCGGCCTTCTTCAGCCAAACTTTGCATCACTTTCAACACCTCACCCACCAGTTCAGGATCTAGAGCACTGGTCGGTTCATCAAACAACATCACTTCAGGCTCCATCGCTAAGGCACGGGCAATCGCAACACGCTGTTGTTGTCCTCCTGACAAAAAAGACGGATATTTCTTTTCGACACTTTCAGCAAGCCCAACTTTTCTTAAATATTTTCGCGCACGCTCTTCCGCCTCACTACGCTTTAGCCCCAAGACATGAATGGGCCCTTCAATAATATTTTCTAATACCGTCATATGCGACCATAAATTGAAATGTTGAAAGACCATCATCAGTTGGGTACGCATTTTTTGCAGTTGTTTGGGGTTTGTGGCTTTAAGATCGCCATTTTTATCTAAAGTAGTCTCTAACTGTTCGCCATTGAGCTGAATGCTGCCTTGGCTCGGTTGCTCTAGGAAATTGATGCAGCGAAGAAAGGTACTTTTACCCGAACCCGAGGAACCAATAATACTAATGACATCACCTGCATGTGCCTCAAGTGAAACTCCTTTTAAGACTTCATGATCGCCAAAACTTTTACAAAGATCTCGAATCACCAGTTTTGCTGAATTTTCCATTGTTTCTCCTAATGATTCGATGGTTTTAAAAACGCCAACCAGCGTTGTTCCAATTTACGAAAGATCCAAATGAGGATAAATGCCAGACAGGCATACAGCACAGCGGCAATACCAAAGGCATCAAACGTGGCATAAGTGGCAGCATTGACATCCCGTGCAATTTTGAGAATATCAGGCACGGTTGCAGTGAAGGCAATGGTGGTTGCGTGCAGCATCAAAATGACTTCATTGCCATAAAACGGCAATGCTCGGCGTAGCATCGACGGAATAATAATGCGGGTATAGCGTTTCCAAGGCGACATTCCAAAGGCTTTTGCAGCCTCAATTTCACCGTAGGGAATCGAACGTATGGCCCCTGCAAAAATTTCAGTGGTATAAGCTGCTGTATTGAGTGCAAACGCTAAAATGGTGCAATTAAGTCCTTCTCTAAAAAACTCATCGAGCCGTTCATGGGCATGGACAAATTCGAGACTATAAATCCCGGTATAAATAATCAGCAGCTGCACATATAACGGTGTACCACGGAAAATATAGGTAAAAAACCAAACAGGTGCACGTACAAGAGCATGCTCTGAGACTCGAGCAATCGACAAAGGCACAGCCAGAACAAAACCAATCGCAATCGATAAGACCAGTAGCCATGCGGTCATGGCGACCCCAGTCATTTGAAAGCCATCGGTCCACAGGTAGGGCTGCCAATATTGTTGAATAATCTCAATCATAATTGTCCCTTTTTCACACCAGCAGAATAACGACGTTCCAGCCACATGAGTATTAAATTCGAAAGGGTAGTGATGGCCAAATAAATGACGGCTGCAACAATACTGAAATAGAACACTTGCATGCTGCTTCGACCTGCATCTTGGGTAATTTTGACGATGTCGGTCAAACCAATTAAGGACACCAAGGCGGTGGCTTTGATGAGGACTTGCCAGTTATTGCCAATCCCCGGTAAGGCAAAACGCATCATTTGTGGAAAGAGGACACGCCTGAAGACTTGAAATGGGGTCATGCCATAGGCATTTGCAGCTTCAAGTTGACCTTTGGGGACGGCTTGAAATGCGCCACGGAAGGTTTCCGTAAAATAGGCCCCATAAATAAAGGCTAAAGTAATCACCCCTGCCACAAAGGGGTTGATGTCAATCTGCTCCATATGAATCGATTCGGTAATGGAGTTCAGTCCAAGTTGCAGGCTATAGAACAACAACAACATGATCACCAGATCGGGAACACTACGAATCAGCGTGGTATAGAGGGTTGCAATATGACGTAAGATTTGAATACGAGAGAGTTTGGCACTTGCCCCAAACAATCCAATAATGATCGAAAGTACCAGTGATAACAAAGCAAGCTGTATGGTCATCCAAGTGCCACTGAGTAATACGGGACCATAGCCAGACAGAAACATACTCAGTTTCTCCGAGTAAAAATATAAAATTTTATAAATCAGCAGTATATAAAGAGTGTCGGTATTGAACCGACACGCTATAAATTAATAAATGCTGAAGGAGAAGTATTTTTTCTCGAGTTTCTTATAGGTACCGTCGGCAATAATTTCAGCTAACGCTTTATCAATATTCTTTTTCAGGTCGACATCTTCTTTACGTAAGCCAATTGCAGCACCTACACCGAGTGTTTTGGCATCGACAACATTATTGCCTGCAAAAGCAAAGCCTTTACCTTTCGCCGATTTTAGGAAACCTGCATCGACCATAATCGCATCTTGTAATGTTGCATCTAGGCGCCCCGAAACCATGTCTTGATAAAGCACGTCTTGATTTGGATAAGGAACCACATTCACACCCTTAGGCGCCCAATAGGCTTTTGCATAGCCTTCTTGAATCGTACCTTGTTGTACACCCACACGTTTGCCTTTTAGGGATGCAGGCGTAGGGAGTAAAGGAGAGCCTTTCTTCGCGACCATACGGGTAGGCGTGTTGTAAATTTTATTACTAAACGCGATTTGTTTTGCGCGATCCGTAGTGACTGTCATTGAAGACAGAATACCGTCGAACTTTTTCGCTTTGAGCGCAGGAATCATCCCGTCAAAGGAGTTTTCTACCCAGACACATTTGGCTTTTAATTTGGCACAAATGGCATTGCCCAAGTCGATGTCAAAACCGACCAGCTTATTGTCTGGGGTTTTATATTCAAAAGGTGCATATGCGGATTCTGTGCCAAAACGAATGGTTTTCCATTCTTTTGCTTGGACAGTACTGCTCAGTGCTACGGCTACGAATGTAGTGGAAAGTAGTAATTTTTTTTGCCAGTTTTTCATTTTAAATATAGCCATCCGTGAAAAATCAAATCTAGAAAATAAGACGAAGATAGAACTTAGCCAACGAGTTACTTCTGAATAAAAGCAACATCTATACCAGTTCTCTGCTCTTAGGGGATCGAGGGATCTTCTTGCCATGAGAGATGAGGGAATAAGGGTATTTTTGGGTTGGAATAATTTTTATCTGAGAACGTCCTGTTCATATGTTTTTATCATATTAAAAAACAAATTCAATACATAGTTGAAATATACCGGAAGTCTTGTGCGCTCTGGCGTACAGGATTGTTGATTTATTCGCAGCAATTTTATGTTCTGGCTGGCTATTATTGGCGCTGAGTCGTCCATAAAAAACCGAGCATTTATGCTCGGTTTTTTTGAATCTGTAACAAATTAGATATCAGAAAGGTCGATACCTAAACGTGCAGCAACTTCTTCATAAGCTTCAACCACACCGCCTAAACCTTGACGGAAACGGTCTTTGTCGAGTTTTTTCTTGGTTTCTTTGTCCCATAGACGACAACCGTCTGGAGAGAACTCATCACCAAGAACAATACGGTCGTGGAATACGCCAAACTCAAGTTTGAAGTCCACAAGTAGCATGCCACCTTGGTCAAATAAGTTTTTAAGAACTTCGTTCACTTGGTAAGTGAGGACTTTCATTTGCTCAAGTTGCTCAGCAGTTGC
This sequence comes from Acinetobacter sp., assembly GCF_036666595.1. Taxonomy (GTDB): domain Bacteria; phylum Pseudomonadota; class Gammaproteobacteria; order Pseudomonadales; family Moraxellaceae; genus Acinetobacter. The sequence continues at coordinate 64,901 of NZ_JAVWVO010000007.1, forward strand.
CCAACCTAAAGCAATCGCTTGAGACTCATTGACCATTGGGTCACCAAGCGCATCATCTTTGAAGAATAATTCAAAAGTCGGCGGTGTTAATTCCTTGCCTTCTTCTACACCTAAGCGACGGCATAAAGAACCTGCTGCATAATTACGAATTACACATTCAACAGGGATCATGCTGAGTTTTTTCACTAGAACTTCTGTTGGAGAAAGAAGTTTTTCAAAGTGAGTCTCAATGCCAGCCGCAGCCAATTTATCCATGATAAAGGCGTTAAAACGGTTGTTCACCTTACCTTTACGATCTAGTTGTTCGATCTTTTCACCATTGAATGCCGAAGCATCATCACGAAAGACTAAAATCAGGTGGTCTGCACTGTCTGTTTCATAGACAGATTTCGCTTTACCAGTATAGAGCAAGGTTTGTTTTAACATGAGGGAACCTTTTTCAAAAAAAAATGCCTAGTACGACTAGGCTGGCCAATTTTGGTAAATCTGGGTTAACAATTCTGTGGCTTTTTCAGGCGCTGCAAAACTGTTATCGGCATTGAACACAGCGAGGTTGTTGCTGCTACCGACTGCGGTCAGTCTTAACACATAGACCTGTTGATCGATTTTAATGGTTGCTTCATAACCATTTTTGCTTTGACCAACAATTTGATGGTTGAGGCTGCTGAGGGTGGCAAGCGTATATTGCCAAATTGTAGCAGAATTTCCCTCAATTTTGAGCAGCGGATTCTTATTTCCGTCAATAATCAATTGAGGGCGACTCACAGCTGTATCAACTGTTTCCGTTGATTCTGCATTGGACATGACTTGAGCAGCTTGAGGGCGCGGCATTGCAAAACGGTTTCCGCGTTTGTTTTCAAGTACAGGTGCGTGTTCAAGAGCGAGTGCTTCAACCGTTGGAGCTGGATACAACGGCGTTGCAGGTCGAACCATAGAGCCTTCAGGGTACTTAAGAGGTTCTAAGGTTGCTGTTTCTTTATAGTCCAAACTACCGTTATTGACTGCAAGGGAACTACAACCCGCTAAACTGACGACTGAAAGTGCGAGAGTAAGACCTAAACGTAATTGCATATTGATGTGCTCTTTATTTAATGACACCCGCCGTTGTGAGTGCTTCACGAAGCGGTGTGCGATATTGTTCTGCAAGTGGTGTTAATGGTAAACGAATACCCGTTTCGATTAACTCCATTTCATGAAGTGCCCATTTCACAGGAATTGGGTTTGATTCGCAAAATAGAATTTCGTGTAAATTTGCAACTTGGGTATTTAGGTTTTCAGCTGTTTCAGCTTCGCCTGCCAGTGCTGCCGCGCAAACATCGCTCATTTCTTTTGGTGCAACGTTTGCAGTCACAGAAATATTGCCTTTTGCTCCCGACAGAATCAGTTGATAAGCCGTTGCATCATCACCTGAATAGACGGTCATCGCTTTGCCAGCAAGGCCTTCGAGCAGTGCTTGACCACGTGGGACATCACCTGTGGCATCTTTGATGCCCACAATTTGTGGAATATCGGCCAAACGAATGACCGTTTCATTCGCCATATCAACACCCGTACGACCAGGTACGTTATACAGAATTTGAGGAAGATCAACAGCTTCAGCAATAGCTTTATAGTGCTGATATAAGCCTTCTTGGGTCGGTTTATTATAATAAGGGGTCACCAGAAGAGCAGCATCTGCACCGAGTTCTTTGGCTTCTTTAGTTAACTCGATGGCTTCACGCGTTGAATTCGCGCCAGTACCCGCAATAATCGGGATGCGTTTGTTTGCGACACGAATGATTTCTTTAATCACTTGTGTATGCTCTTTCATGCTTAGAGTAGACGCTTCACCCGTTGTACCGACAGCAACAATGCTATTTGTGCCTTGTGCGATGTGCCACTCAACGAGCTTCTCTAGACCCTTCCAATCTACACTGCCATCTTCAAACATAGGGGTGACGATTGCGACAATTGAGCCTTGGATGGTCTGTGCTTGCTGAGTCATTTTAAAAAAATATCCTATTTGTCCATCCAGTTGGGGTAGAAAAACATAAGATTGGATGGGTGCGTATTTTAATTTATAGCATTTTCAAAGCGCTGATGCATTGAATAATGCTTATGCAAATTATGAACGAACACAACATGAAGAACAATATGCTTTAGTCAAAGTGTATAAAAACTTTATCTTTCGCTACAAAAATACAGCTTGTTCAAATGGTAGACAAAGAAAAGCATCTTATTTTGCGTCTGAAAAAGGCGTTTTGCATCACCCATGGCCGTGGATTGAGGTATTTAAAGAAAGGAAATTCTTCATTTCAATTGAGGCTTAGAAGTCGATCAAACTGAGTATTGGGATATAAATTCTATAAACGTCAGTATTTTAACGCTTACATGATTTCTCTAAACAGCGATGACATCGTCTTTTTAACGTTATAGATCAATACCTAGCATTTTGTTCTATATTCTATTTTTGCTTCAATTCTCCTCAATAGCCCATTGCACTTAAGGCTGCGGTGATTTAATTTTGACCCGCGAGGATGAATACTGTTTTATAAATTAAGCTAAGCTTGGCCTTCGAGCGCAGAACAAAAAGGACAAAGAAGAATGCAGAAGAATATGGCACTGATTGTAGTGGATGTACAAAATGGTTTTACGCCTGGTGGAAATTTAGCGGTAGCAGGATCAGATCAAATTATTCCTAAAATTAATCAACTGGGGGATTATTTTGACAATATTGTACTCACCCAAGATTGGCATCCTGAAAATCATATTTCTTTTGCAGACAACCATCCCGATCAACAAGATTTTCAAACGATTGAATTGGACTATGGCACACAAGTACTCTGGCCACGTCACTGTGTACAAGGCACACAGGATGCGGAATTGCATCCCGATCTCGATCTTGCCAAAGCGCAGTTGATTATTCGTAAAGGATGTCATGTACACATTGATAGTTATTCCGCTTTTTTAGAAGCGGATCACAAGACCCAGACGGGACTCGCAGGCTATTTAAGAGAGCGTGGGATTGATACCGTATTTATTGTTGGGATTGCAACTGACTTTTGTGTGGCATGGACGGCAATGGACGCCTGTAAACTTGGTTTTCAAACCTATGTGATTGCAGATGCCACCAAAGGCATTGATCTACACGGTTCTTTACAACATGCATGGCAAGAGATGCTGGCCCATGGTGTGAAACGTCTGTATTGCAAAGATATTGTGCAACAATATGCCGTGAACTGATGAGTTGAACCAATCGGCTCACCTCAATCACCAATATCGACATTATAAAAACATGTAGCAGGGAAAGGTCATGGGCACTTTTTTAAAATTTACCGCTTGGATTCAAAAAACCTTTGCTCTGTGGGTCGTATTATTTGCAGGCATTGCGCTCCTGAGCCCTGAAACTTTTGTCTGGATGAAAGCTTATATCACGTGGATGTTGGGCCTGATCATGTTTGGTATGGGCATGACCATGACACTGGAAGATTTTAAAGGTGTGATGCAAAGTCCTAAAGCGGTTGCAATTGGGGGGGCAGCTCAGTTTGTGGTGATGCCAAGCGTGGCTTATCTGTTGTGTTTATTGTTTAGCTTGCCGACTGAAATTGCGATCGGGGTGATTTTGGTGGGTTGCTGTCCGGGTGGCACGGCATCCAATGTGATTACTTATATGGCGAAAGGCAATACGGCTTTGTCTGTCGCATGTACTACGGTATCGACCTTATTGGCACCTGTTCTGACTCCCGCGATTTTCTATCTACTGGCCAGCCAATGGATTGAAATTAATGCATGGTCGATGCTGAGTTCAATTTTGCAAGTGGTCCTGTTCCCGATTATTTTAGGGCTGGTGGTACGCGCCGTGCTAAAACATAAAGTCGAAAGCTATATTTCGGTGATGCCCTTAATTTCTGTAGTGGCGATTGTGCTGATTGTAGCGGCGATTATTGGTGGCTCAAAAGCACAAATTTTAGAATCAGGCTTATTGATTTTAGCTGTGGTGGCATTACATAACGCGATTGGTTATTTACTTGGCTTTGCAGCAGCACGGATGTTTCACTTGCCACATGCTGACTGTAAAGCGGTCTCGATTGAGGTTGGTATGCAAAACTCAGGACTAGGCGTGGCTTTGGCAGCTGTACATTTTGCTGCTTCGCCAATTACGGCGGTACCCAGCGCGATCTTTAGTTTGTGGCATAACATTTCAGGGCCAATTTTAGCCAGCTATTGGGCCGCGAAAGCAGAGGCCACTGCCAAGGAAAAAAGTGAAAAGGAACATATGTCGGTTTGAATACTGTACGCTGTTGCAGCTTTAAGCATAAAGTCAGGATGAATTTTCTATTTGGCATGAGGTTGTAACTAAACTGTCATAAAGACTACCTAACATCCCTGCCAAACACTTCATAACAGACTGTTGCAAACAGCATTGAGAGGGTATGGATAATTTTCAGCATTCATCGGCGACGTATTTTAACCGAGAGCTATCGTTATTTGAGTTTCATCAGCGGGTTTTAGCACAAGCATTAGATCCGAGTTTGCCTGTGCTGGAGCGCTTAACTTTTTTAATTATTTTTTCACGTAATTTAGATGAGTTTTTTGAAATTCGTATCGCGGGCTTGATGAAACAACGCGATATGAATGTGATAGCACGAACCCCTGATGCTGTTCCCACCGAAGTGATATTACAAGACCTGTCCGAATCCATTCATCATGCCGTCAAAAAACAATTTGAAATTTTAAATCATTCGATTTTGCCTGAGTTACAAGCACAAGGCATTCAGTTCATCCAGTTCCAAGATATTTTAGAAAAACATAAAGCGTGGATTGCAGAATATTTCGCCAAAGAAATCCAACCCGTTTTGACCCCAATTAGTTTAGATCCGTCACACCCTTTTCCTCGCCTCGTGAATAAAAGTCTGAATTTCATTGTGAGTTTACAAGGTAAAGATGCTTTTGGACGGAGCATTGAGATGGCGATTGTCCCAGCGCCGCGCTCATTACCGCGTTTAATTCAGATGCCGAAAAACGTGGCAGGCAATACTGACACGCAGATTTTTTTAACCGCAATGATTCAGCAGCACATCAGTGATCTGTTTCCGGGGATGAAAGCCACGGGCTGTTATGCTTTTCGTGTGACGCGTAATGCAGATCTGATATTGTCGGAAGATGTTGATGATTTGGCGGTGGCACTCAAAGATGAGCTGTCTTCACGCCGTTTTGGTCGTGCGGTGCGTTTAGAAATCGAAGATGACTGTCCCGAAGCGGTGATTGATTATTTGCTCAAGGAATTTGATTTAACTGAGCAGGAGCTTTATCGCATTGATGGGCCGATCAATCTTTCACGCCTCAGTACCAGTTGTGACCGACCTGAATTAAAGCATCCAGTTTTTATTCCAGTCATTCCCAAAATTTTGCGTAAACAAAAAAGTACCTTTGATACCTTAAAAGCACAGGATGTGTTGCTGCATCATCCTTTTGATTCTTTTCAGCCTGTGATTGGTTTATTAAAAGAAGCAGCGAAAGACCCGAATGTGCTGGCAATTAAACAAACGCTCTACCGCAGTGGACCTGACTCGGAAATTGTACAGGTCTTGGCAGAAGCAGCACGAAATGGCAAGGAAGTCACAGCCGTGATTGAGTTGCGTGCGCGTTTTGATGAAGAGTCGAACATTACCGTGGCCAATATTTTGCAAGAAGCTGGAGCGGTGGTGGTGTATGGCATTGTCGGTTATAAAACCCATGCCAAAATGATTTTGATTGTACGCCGTGAAAATGCTCAGTTGATCCGTTATGCCCATCTAGGCACAGGCAATTATCATGCGGGTAATGCGCGTATGTATACCGACTATGGGTTGATGACCACACAGCCTGATATTTGTGAAGATGTACACCGTATGTTCCAAGAACTGACGGGGATGGGCAAAATGGCCAAATTGAAGGCGTTGTTACATGCGCCTTTTACTTTACACAGTGAACTGTTAAAACTGATTGAGCAAGAAATTCAGTTTGCGCAAGCCGGTCAAAAGGCGCGTATCATCATTAAAGTCAATGCCTTGACGGAGCCTCAGTTAATTGCCGCACTGTATCGTGCATCACAAGCGGGGGTACAAGTCGATCTTATTATCCGTTCGATCTGCTGTCTGATTCCACAGGTCCAAGGCATGTCTGAGAATATCCGGGTGCGTTCGATTGTGGGCCGTTTTCTTGAACATACCCGCGTATATTGTTTTGAGCATGGCGGTGAGAAAAAGCTGTACTGTGCCAGCGCAGACTGGATGGGCCGTAATTTATTTTCGCGGGTGGAAACCTGCTATCCAATATTAGATCGCACTTTGAAAAAGCAGATTTATAAAGACGGATTAATCAGTTACTTAAATGATTGTTTGAATGCTTGGGAACTACAAGCTGATGGTCATTGGCTTAAAGTGGCCTGTACCGATCCAGAGCAAAGGTATAGTGCGCAGCAACATTTGATTGCGCAGAAGCAACTCAAAATTTAACAGTTGCCATAAAAAAGCCTGACGTAGGTCAGGCTTTTTTATGGCTGGACTTAGTTAAGAGGCTTTAGATTGTTTTGCTTTTAAAATTTCCGTTCTTAAGCTTTGCGCTAACTCTGCAGACTCAGCACCCATGCCATTGACCATAAAGGCATGACGGGTCAAGACATTGGTTGGATTAGGTAAATTCACCAATTGATAACTTTCAGAAATGTCTTTCAATAATTCGTTGCTTAAATGTACGGCACTTTCTTTGGCCGACAACTGTTGGACCAAACGCTCAGCAGCTTGATTTGCAGACAGCTGCATTGCATCGACTGCGGTTGAAATGCCACAACGCGTTTGCAAAACAAAGCGCTTTTCTTCGCGGTAACGTTTATACAAAACCTCAGATAGCAGTTGGAACACACTGCTGATCATCATTAAACATGGCACTGCATTGGGTGTGTCTGTCGACATGCTGAGGGTGGCACCATGCTCATTAAAGGATTGAACTGTAGTGATGTCTGAGCTGTTGAGTTTGTAGTGTTTTAAACAAAGTTCTGTGCTTTTATTGAGGAAAATCTGACACAAATTAAAGTATGGAATAGACACGGTTGTATTCACCGAGTCCATCAGCTGTTTCGGGTCGTAGAATTGAATATTGAGCGCAACCGAATGATTATCCAAAATCACGGGTTTCTGTTCTTTAGGCTTTGCACTGGTTTTGATTTGTTGTTGTGCTTGGGCAATCGCGACCGCCGTATGGTGTTTTTCCTGTTCAAGCGTTTGGGTTAAAACTTGAATTTCATGTTTTAAGCGGGATTCATTATTGATCCGTGCCAAATATTCGGTACGGCTTGGGCGCGCAATGGCACGATAAGCCAACCACAGTAAACCATGAATCGCTAAGGACAATAAAATCGCTAACCACTGAGTACGTAAAATCTCCCCCATACTTGGTTTAATGAGCGTGATTTCAATGCTACCCACTTTCTTTTCATTTTGCAGCGCATCACGGACAAACACTTCGCCATCACGTGTTCGAACTTGGCCACCTGTCGCCAAGACTTGATTGTTGGCATCCAAAATGCGAATGGAAGCTACGCTTGGGTTGGTCGCATAGCGATCCACCAAAAGCGCAAGGGAAACCGTGTTGGCAGGCTCCAGCTCTGCAAGACTGTCTGTGACTAATTGAGTGGTCATCAGTTGGCCTTGGTTGGCACGGTTTTCATTCAGTTGATGAGTCGTTGCCAATACCAATAAAAAGGTATGTAAAGCAAAACTTACAATTAATAGGCTAGCAAATAGCCCTTGTCTAGGCGCATTCAACGTAAACTTCCAAAGAAAATATATTCAATTTCGATTATGATTCTAACAATAGTCGTAGCTCAGACCCGAGTCAATTCATGCGAGAAATCATTCTTATTTCATTTTTAGGACCAGACCAGCCGAATCAGTTCACTCGATTAATGCAGGTATTGTCCACTCATTCATTACAAATTTTAGATGTCGGACAAGCAGTTATTCATAACCAATTGACCTTAGGTATTGTTATTTCTTCAGACGACCAAACCGCAACAGCTTTGGCGATGAAGGAAATTCTAATTTTAGCACATGATATTGGTTTAACTGTACGTTTTAAACCAATCACTACAACTGAATATGACCAGTGGGTGAGCGAAGGTGGGCGGACGCGTTATATAGTCACAGCTTTGGCGCCAGAGCTTGAGGCGTCTCACTTACAAGCAGTTACAAATATTGTGTCCAACCAAGGTTTCAACATCGAAACCGTGACCCGTCTGTCTGGTCGTCCAGTCTTAAATGGCGAAGTCGATGGGCCGAAACGCGCCTGTGTTCAATTCGGTTTAAGTGGTCAAATGCTGGATGCCGCAGCCATGCGTGCAGCTTGTTTACGTTTGTCACATGAACTGAATGTCGATGTGGCGGTACAAGAAGACAATGCCTACCGTCGTAACCGCCGTTTGGTGTGTTTTGACATGGACTCGACCTTAATCGAGCAAGAAGTGATTGATGAACTGGCGATTGAAGCGGGTGTCGGCGCACAAGTCGCTGAAATTACGGAACGTGCAATGCAGGGTGAGCTAGATTTTCAACAAAGCTTCCGTGCACGTGTCGCACTGCTAAAAGGGATGGATGCTTCTGTCCTACCTAAAATTGCAGAACGTCTGACCGTTACAGAAGGTGCTGAACGCTTAATTTCGACTTTAAAAGCGTTGGGCTATCGCACGGCTATCTTGTCGGGTGGTTTTCAGTACTTTGCAGAGTATCTACAAGCCAAACTTGGTATTGATGAAGTCCATGCCAATGTCTTAGACGTTGAAAATGGGTTGGTGACGGGCGAAGTTAAAGGTCATATCGTCGATGGTGCGCGTAAGGCATTATTATTACGTGAGTTAGCCGATAAGATGGGCATTTCTCTTGAGCAAGCGATTGCAGTGGGCGATGGTGCGAACGATTTACCGATGCTGTCGATTGCTGGCTTAGGTGTAGCTTTCCGTGCGAAACCGCTGGTGAGACAAAACGCCAATCAAGCCATTTCAAGTGTCGGCTTAGATGGGGTGTTGTATTTATTGGGTGTGCACGATAAAGACTTAAATCGTGCTTAAAGCATCTCGGTGTTATAAAAAACGCAGCCTTTGAGCTGCGTTTTTTTGTTGCAAATTTAAGCGAAAAACGATGAGCGGTAAGTGAAAAATGTCGATAAAAACAACGATCAACAGAATTGGAAAAAATATTTTTAAACGCTGAAAATACGGGTTTTATTTTGTAATGACACGCCAAGACTGAGCGCGTCTTTGTTTTGGAAAAGTTCAAATCTAAAAAAATGTAATGACAATATAATATGGCGACAAGGTATGTCGCATTCTAAAAATACAAGCCTTTTTTTCTTTTCAAAACTGCTCATAATGCATGCATAGAGTTTGAAAGCTACACAATCCATTAATTTTAAACGGTATCGGGGATGAGTTCAGCACAGTGTATCAGTTGCATGAATTTATCTTAGACGGAGGTTTTTATGGTAACAGCGAATTTAGCAACCATCGTTGGCTTAAGTTTAGTCGCCGCTGCGTTAATTGCTGTTTTCTTTTCGCCTTATCGTCGCTGGTTGAGTTTTATGGTGGCGGGTATGGTGTTTTGGGGAATATTGGAAGTCATTCGCCTAGGTGTGCAAGCAGCGTTTGAAATGCCGATCACTTATAGCTACTTAACTGCTTTAACTTCAGCGATGCTTATTGTGACGATGTTGCTTCTACGTGAAGACCGTCGTGCAGAACGTGCACTGGCGCAGCGCCGTTGTATTGAACATACACCTGTATATGAAGATGACCAACAGCAGTGCTCTAGCCGCTAAGTCATAACCTCATACCGTAAAAGAAGATGCCTAGAGCATCTTTTTTACGTTCTTACATGATTGTTATACAAAGCCTAGCGGTAAAAATGGCAACTTGTGGTAGCATTGAAAACAGTCAATTTATCAACAATTACAATAGGCTTTCATGTCATGAAACTATCTTCAATTCCTGTGGTTAAACTTCCATTGGTTGATGTCAGCACGGATCCGCTGGATTTAATGGTTACTGGTTTGGCATTTCGTATGAAACAGCTGGCGCGTACCAGTCCAAAATTTATTGAATTAGTTCATGAACGTCAGTTCCGTATTCAAATTGGTACGGATCTGGGTATGGCACGCCAAATTATTGTGAACAATGGTCAGATTGATACCGTTTCGGGTGATGCTGAAAAAGCCGATTTTATTTTACAGTTCGCGGACAGTGAGCAGGGCGTGAAAACTTTAATCAAAGGTGACCCAACCGCATTTATGACAGGCATGCAAAACGGCAGCATTAAAATGGAAGGTGATTTTGGTCTCTTGGTTTGGTTCAACCAAGTTGCAAAATTGGTTCCACCCAAGCTACCAAAGCCTGTGAAAGCAAAAATTAAAGCTGCTCGCGCGTTTTTGAAAGAAAAAACTGGTAAATAAAAAGATTTTTTAAACGTCTCGATTCCGTCTCTTTTATAAAAGGAAGATTGAGCGCGATGAAATCGAAAAAGCCCTCGATAGAGGGCTTTTTTATGCATGGTGTTTTTATTCGACTTCTAAATTGAAAGTCACGGGTCCATCATTGACCAAATGTACTTTCATATCGGCAGCAAAAATACCGGTTTGCACATGCTCAAACTGGGTCTGGGCATATTCAACCAGTTGTTCGTATAAGGCTTGGGCATCATTTGGTGGCATGGCCGGTCCAAAGTCAGGGCGTAAGCCTTTTTGGGTTTGCGCCATTAAGGTGAACTGAGAAACTAAAAGAATACCCCCACCAGCTTGACTGACATTCCAACCCATTTTGCCTTGTTCGTCGTCAAAAAAACGATACTTTAAGATTTTATCGATCAGTTTTTTGCCTTTGTCTAAAGTGTCTTCTTTCCCAAGGCCTAAGAAAACCAAGATACCGTGTTGAATTTCGCCTGTGGTTTCACCATCGACCACCACTTTAGCTTCGAGAACGCGTTGTAATAAGGCCCGCATGACTGATTCTATCTACCATTTGATTGTGCAGACTGAAATTGTAGCAAACCTAATGCAGCACAGGAGAAACATCGATTGAAAAAACAAGGCAATTGCGTTGATATTCACAGCACTGTTTAAGTAAAAGAGCATAGACCAAAAGCGATGACAGCAAGGGCATCAACACTTGGATTCTGAATCAAGAGAAACAAGGGATGTACCGAGTAATTGGTCGAATAGCAAGACTGAATTACCAAAACATGGCTATGCAGTTTTAAAAAATGTGCTTTAATGCAATAAGTTGCTAAAAACCGAAAATGATATGTCTGCCATCATCCAATCCTTATTAGATACTGATCTGTACAAATTTACGATGCTACAGGTGGTCCTGCATAAGTTTCCCCAAGCGCATAGTGTGTACCAGTTCCGTTGTCGTAATTTGGATGACACGGTCTATCCTTTGGTTGACATTCTCGATGATTTAAATCACCAATTAGATTTGCTCTGCCAATTACGTTTTCAAGAAGATGAACTGCAATACCTACGCAGTTTGCGCTTTATCAAAAGTGATTTTGTCGATTATTTAGAGTTGTTTCAGCTCAAACGCCGTTTTATTGTGGCCAGTATTGATCACCAAGGTCGTTTAGACATTCGAATTGAAGGGCCGATGGTTCAAGCCATGATGTTTGAGATCTTTGTGCTTGCCATCGTCAATGAGCTGTATTTCCGCCGTATTCGAACTGATGAGGTCATGGCTGAAGGTGAACGTCGACTACAGGCCAAAGTGGCTTTATTAAAACACTATGAAACATCGCAAACGCCAACTGATCCCCCATTTTTAGTTTCTGACTTTGGTACGCGTCGCCGCTATAGTTTGGCGTGGCAAAAACATGTGATTGAAGAGTTTAATCAAGCTGCACCGCATATTTTCCGTGGCACCAGTAATGTCTTAATTGCGAAGCAATTGGGCCTAACCCCGATTGGCACTATGGCACATGAATTCCTACAAGCATTCCAAGCGTTAGATGTACGTTTACGTAATTTCCAAAAATCAGCACTGGAAACCTGGGTACAAGAGTACCGTGGTGATTTAGGTATTGCTTTGACAGATGTGGTGGGGATGGATGCATTCCTGCGTGATTTTGATTTGTACTTTGCCAAACTGTTCGATGGTTTGCGCCATGACAGTGGTGACCCGTATGAATGGGGTGATAAAGCCTATGCTCACTATAAAAAGCTGAAAATTGACAGTAAAACCAAAATGCTAACGTTTAGTGATGGACTGAATTTAGAGAAAGCATGGGATCTACACAATTATTTCAAAGATCGCTTCCAAGTTAGCTTCGGAATTGGCACCAATTTGACCAATGATATGGGACAAACGCCATTAAATATTGTGCTTAAACTGGTCGAGTGTAATGGCCAGTCAGTTGCGAAAATCTCGGACAGTCCAGGTAAAACCATGACCGATAATGATACTTTTTTGGCGTATTTACGTCAGGTTTTTGAGATTGCTGAAGCAGAAACCAATTAATCCATTCTGGCATTGTGCATTAAAAAACTGGTGAATAGTGATATCTATAATTCTGCTAAAAGAATGCAAAAAATCAGAATAATTGTAAAAATGAGTTGTGCTAAGATCAAAGTATGATCTGAAAACATACGAAATAATATGACACATTCTGCCTTTGATTTTGGCTTGTTGATAGACGCAGAGCAGTTGGTTCCGCATTTAGGGAATGACAAATTACGCATCGTCGATTTAAGCCGTGCCTCAGTCTATGACCAGTTGCATATTCCACATGCTTTACATTTAAAGCCAAAATTTTTGGTGCGCCAAGACGAACAAGCCACGGGACTACTTCCCGATGTAGACGGTTTACAAGAACTGATTGGTTATCTGAATATTTCACCTGAGCATCATGTGGTGGTTTACGATGATGAAGGTGGCGCTTGGGCAGGACGCTTGATTTGGAATTTACATTGCTTAGGTTTTGAAAATACCAGTCTGCTGAATGGTGGAATTCATGCATGGCTTGCAGTAGGACTTCCAACCACTTCTGAAGTGGAGCAGTTTGAACCTGTTAGTACGTTGGTACAGGTCGATCAAGCCAAAATACAGCAGTATCGAATTGAATATGCTGAGTTATTAGAGAAAGTTCAAAGTAGCCAAGTCCAACTCTGGGACTGCCGAACAGAAGACGAATATACCGGCCTGCGTCTTGCAGCGCGACGCGGCGGTCACATTCCAAATGCACTACATTTTGAATGGAGTACTGCCCTTAACCGTGAAAATCATTTAAGATTGCACCCTTTAGAACGCACGCAGCAACGCTTAGAGCAATTGGGTTTTAACTTAAATGAACCTGTGGTGGTGTACTGTCAGTCACATCACCGTTCAGGACTGGCTTATATTTTAGGTCGTTTATTGGGTTGGAATATTCAGGCGTATGACGGTGCGTGGAGTGAATGGGGCAACCGCCTCGACAGTCCTATCATTACCGGAGAGATGCCGTCTTGAGCCTCACATCACGCTTAAAAAAACAAATTTTCATTCAAGCTCAACGTGTTGTACCCCAACATCAGTTATCACGTGTCGTGGGCAGAGTCGCAGCCAGCGAAAATCCAATTGTGAAAAATGCGGTCATCACTGCGTTTAAAGCGCAGTACGGCATTGATATGTCGATTGCTGAGCAGAGCAATGCACTGAAGTTTAAGTCCTTTAATGAATTCTTTACCCGTGCATTAAAAGAGGGTGTACGTGATATTGATACCGATGCGACCAGTATTGTGTCACCTGCGGATGGTGCGATTTCACAGTTGGGTCCCATTGTGGAAGGTGATATTTTCCAAGCCAAAGGACAAAAATTCACCGTTGATAACTTAATTGCAGATCCGCAGTTGGCTGAACCGTTTAAAAATGGTCAGTTTGCAACGGTGTATTTATCGCCTAAAGATTATCACCGTGTGCATATGCCATTTGCAGGCACATTGACGGAAACCTTATATGTGCCGGGTGAATTGTTCTCGGTCAATCAAACCACTGCTGAAAACATTCCAGGCTTGTTTGCCCGAAATGAACGTATGGTCTGTTTATTTGATACAGAAATCGGCCGTATGGCCGTAGTTCTCGTTGGTGCCATGATTGTGGCGGGGATTGAAACTGTTGCGACAGGAAAAGTGAAGCCGACTGGCCGTTTAGAGCTAAATCAGCATGACTTGTTCTTGGACAAAGGCGCTGAACTGGGTCGCTTTTACTTAGGCTCAACTGCTGTGGTACTGTTTGAACAAGACAAAATGACGTGGGATGCCGCCTTTAAAGCCAACTCGACTGTGGTGATGGGTGAAGCGATGGGACATACAGTTTAATCGTTTCAGCTCTCGATCTCCGTCCTTGTTAAAGGGACGGTGAGAGACAAAAAAAGCACCGATATCGGTGCTTTTTTCATGCTTTTGAAGAAAGGTTTATTCAGGATTATAGGTGCGTTCTTTAGGGAAAATCACTTTAAAAATAGAGCCTTGATTTTCTTTAGATTCAATCTCTAAATGTGCTTGGTGCTGCATTAACACGTGTTTCACAATTGCGAGTCCTAAGCCTGTGCCACCCGTTTGTCGACTGCGTGCGCTGTCGACACGATAGAAGCGTTCGGTTAAACGAGGCAAGTGCTTAGGATCAATGCCTATGCCAGTATCTTCCACAGTAAAATAAGCCTGTTCACCATTGTCATGCCAACCCATGGTCACCGTTCCGCCTTTCGGCGTGTATTTGATGGCATTGGTAATCAGATTACTAAAAGCGCTGGCCAACTCCATATCTGAACCGATTAAGTCGCAATGACTGTCAATGTCGAGATTGAGCGTATGCCCATAATCAATATTATAGGCATGCGCATCGTCATAAAGTTGGTTCATTAAGCTAGGCATATCAATGATTTGATTTTTAGCAATTTGCTTGTCATTTTCTAGGCGTGACAGTAAGAGCAAATCATTCACCAAGGCATTCATGCGTTTAGCCTGTGCCTGCATTTGATCAAAGGCCCGCTTCCAACGTGGGTTGAGGTCTTCTTGGTCTGTAAAAGTCTCAATATAACCACTGAGTACTGTGAGTGGTGTACGTAGTTCATGTGAAATATTATCGACAAAGTCTTTACGCATTTGTTCGAGATTGTGCATACGGGTCACGTCATAGGCGACCAGTAAGCGACTTTCACCACCAAATCGGGTCATTTTGACTTGAACATAATGTTCATCAAAACTGGATGACTTCATTTTTAAGCCATCTGGTGCAGCATCAATATTATTATAATAATCCACAAAACTTGGTTGGCGTAATAAAGTCAAAATATTACGACCACGGTCATTTTGTTCGATGCCTAATAACCGTTCTGCGGCAGGGTTCCACCATTCAATTTGTTGCATGTCATCAATCAGCACCACGGCTTCTTGCAAAGCGACCAATGATGACTGCGCCCGATCAATCAACCCGACCATTTCTGCTTGTACAATCCGTTCTTGGCGCTGTGCCCGATAGACATTGAACAATAATGCCCCCCAAATGCCACCAAGGTTGGGTGGAACTTCATAGGGACGATTGGAAATCCAGTCATTGACCAAATACAAAGAGCGCATTTGCAGAATGAAAAAAACGGCAAAGGCAAAGGAGATACACGTCCAAAAATAACCGACGCCAAAGCCAATCAAGCTTGCAATCAGCAAGAAAAAAGCAAGGAGACGTAAGTCCTGTTTGGCAAAGCCCCATAAACTGCTGTATCGCGTTTTTTTATGCTCGCGCGCAAGTTCAGGGACCGGGTAGGGTTCATACATAAAACAAAATTAACCTAGGGCGATATCCGCACGTGTAGAGAATCGATAGCCTGTACCCCGAACTGTTTGCACAAAGCGATCTGCAGCATAAGGCTCAAGTACTTTACGTAAGCGGCGAATATGCACGTCGATGGTACGGTCTTCAATATACACGTTTCCGCCCCAGACTTGGTCAAGAAGTTGTGCACGGGTGTAGGCACGCTCAGGATGAGTCATGAAGAAGGCCAATAAACGATACTCGGTTGGCCCCATGTCGAGGAAATTGTTACCAAAGCTGACCCGTTGGCTGACAGGGTCTAAGATTAAGCCATTGGCATCAATCGATTTTTCACCGCTGAGCGCATTAGCGCGGCGTAAAACGGCTTTAATGCGTGAAACCAATTCACGGGTCGAAAACGGTTTGGTCATGTAGTCATCTGCACCAGCGTCCAGACCTTGTACTTTATGGTCTTCTTCACCACGTGCTGTGAGCATAATCACTGGAATTTCAGAGAGATTTTCATCGCGCTTGAGACGGCGACATAAGTCTACGCCACTGACACCACCGGGCATCATCCAGTCGAGCAAGATCAAAGCAGGGCGCTGATCCACAATCATTTGGTGGGCTTGTTTTGCATCTTCTGCTTGTAAGCATTGAAAGCCTGCCATATCCAACGAGGTGTGAATCATTTCTCGAATGGGAAGTTCATCATCGACGATTAAAATGTAGTCATCTTTCACAACGCAATATCCTATTGTAGGTAACGGCAGGCCGTTTTAATTTTATGACAGGCTTATTACAAAGATTAATTATGACAGTATCATTGCAAAAAACAGACGATTGATGAAATTTGCAAAAAAATGTGACAAAAAACCGTCATATTGGGATTCAAAATTAATGGAAGTTTAATCTAAATTGCATTCGAAAATGCCGATCTCATCCAAGTGAAAAGTCTTAGACATCCAATTTTGCCCGTGTATTGGGGTCTGAAAAGGTTTCTAGAAGTGAAATAAATACAATACGGCTGGAGGATAAAACTTCTTCAAAGGATTGTTTAAACCCACTAACCACCCAACGGATCGCAATTTGTGTGACATAGCCATTGAGGCCTGTGGCGACCAGCGAAATTTCACGTTCGGACCGGTTAATTTGCGGCATCATCAGCATCACAAAGGCTTGAATCATCCGGTCAAAACGGGTCATGGTTTCATGAATGGTGGCTTGGTTATGTAATTCTTGGACCAACATTGCATCGATATAAATAATACGCGCCATGCGGGGATTGTCTTTTAAGGTGGTGAGCAGGGCACGCAGTCCAGCATCAATCATTTTGTGTGGATCTGAAGAAGCTTGCATGATGGCTTGCATGACATTGTGCTGTAACTCATCGATCAGTTTTAAAAAAATGGTTTGAAACAGTTGCTCACTTTTTTTAAACGATTCATAAAAATAACGTTCAGTAAGTTTGGCTTCATTACAAATATCTTTCACCGTCACGGCAAAAAAGCCGTGAGTGCCGTAGGCTTCAATTCCTGCTTCAATTAGTTTTTCACGACGCAGCTGTTTACGTTCAGAAAGCGATAAGCCCTTGAATTGTCTTTCTTTGGTTTTATTGTTATCGCTGTTTTGTTGTACTGGTTCAGATGCCGTCATCAGATTTCATCGCCCTATTTTAAAGCCAAGGTTTTGCATAGTTTAGCAATAAACCACGACTCTACCTATGCGTAGGCTTTAATCTCTAGCTGGTTTTCATGGACTTGACACTTTTGGCTATTAAATTTATGACAATTGATATTGTCAATTATAAAAAAAGCATCTACAGTCGATGTACAAAGATAAAGGACAACCACAATCTCATGAAGAATTTTAAAAATAAAGTCGCGGCAATTACAGGTGCAGGATCGGGTATTGGCCAACAATTGGCACTTTTATTGGCCAAGGCGGGCTGTCATGTATCGTTGAGTGATGTCAATGAGCAAGGTTTGGCGAAAACGGTTGAACTGCTACAAGGCAGTAATGTACGCGTTACCACGAAAAAATTAGACGTCTCAGACCGTTTAGCGATGCAAGCATGGGCTGAAGAAACCGTACAAAATCATGGTTCTGTGAATATGATTTTTAATAATGCTGGCGTTGCTTTGGGTTCAACTGTAGAAGGTGCATCCTATGAAGAGCTGGAATGGATCGTGGGGATTAATTTCTGGGGTGTGGTCTATGGTACCAAAGAGTTTCTGCCTTATATTAAAAAAACAGGCGATGGGCATATCATCAATATTTCTAGCTTATTTGGCCTAACCGCTCAACCGACTCAGTCTGCTTACAATGCCACTAAGTTTGCGGTGCGTGGCTTTACGGAGTCATTACGCCAAGAGTTAGATATGGAAAACTCTGGCGTGAGCGCGTTGTGCGTGCATCCGGGTGGGATTCGAACCAATATTGCCAATGCTGCCAAAGTGAATGACAGCTTGCGTAGCATTGGGATGAACCCTGAGAAATCTGCTCAGACCTTT
Source organism: Acinetobacter sp. (assembly GCF_036666595.1). GTDB lineage: Bacteria > Pseudomonadota > Gammaproteobacteria > Pseudomonadales > Moraxellaceae > Acinetobacter. The sequence goes on from NZ_JAVWVO010000007.1 coordinate 83,198, forward strand.
AATAAATTATTACGCTGTCCACCTGAAGAAGCAGCGCGTCAAATTTTAGAGGCGGTACAAAAAGACAAGCGTCGTTTATTGATTGGCAACGATGCGAAAACCTTAGATTTGATTCAACGTATCTTACCGACGGGCTACCAAAAAGTGACTGCTTTTGCGACCAAATTAAGCCAAAGAAAGTCTTAAAGTCATGATGTAAAAAACCCACCAAGATGGGTTTTTTTATGCTTTATTTTAAAGATCGTCATGATCAAAAAACGCGTTTTATCAAATACTCGTTTAGCTTTAAATGAGCGTTTCAATGGTCTTTTTCTTCCAAACATATTGATAATAAAGCCCTTGCATGATGCATAAGCTGACAAAAGCCAGCGCATAAGCATACCAAATACCTTGCAGTCCCCACCATTCACTAAATAAGTAGGCACAGGGCACTTCAATCATAATAATCGCAATAATATTGATGACCATGGGCATGGTGACCGTACCGCTGGCCCGCATAATGGAGGCAAAAATAGCACTGGCACCAAAGAATAAAATGGACCACAGCACAATAAACAACAGCTGTTGTCCCAGCTCAACTACCGCATGGTTAGTGATAAAGAGTGCCATGAGGTATTTGGAGAAGAGATAGGCCAAGACCACCAAAGTGCCTGTAATGATGATGTTCATGCCGAGCGCTGTACGCGTGACTTTGGCCAATAACTCAGATTTGCCTGCACCAATGGCTTGTGCACCAAAAATCGATGCGGCAATCGCAATTGAAAGTGCAGGAAATTGAATATAGTTTAGGACCTGATTGACCGCACCATAAGCAGCTGTTGCATCTGCGCCGTGACGGTTGACTAGGCCTACAATCACAAGACCTGCGACGGAGGTGGTGATCATTTGAATGCCTGTTGGAACTCCTAAGCGGAGAATGATTTTACTCAGCTGGCGGTCAAAGCGAATATGACGCAGCAGTTGTGCATCGAGTCGGAGTGGGTGCTTTTTATAGTTCAAATAGAAATATAAAAAGGTCAGCACAGAAACAAAGCCTAAAATGGTCGCAATGGCAGGCGCAACAATCCCCAGTTTGGGAAAGCCAAAATAACCCGCAATCAGAACTGGTGTGACACAAAGCCCAATCAAGATGGTCATGCCAGAAGCAATCAGAGGTGTCGTGCTGTCTCCGACGCCGCGTAAAATTGAGGTATAAATAATATATACAAACAGTAAAGGGCTACCTGCCAACATCCATTGCACATAAGGTAGCGAGAGATGCATGACGTCTTCATCGATACCTAAAGCCGATAAAATTGGTCGCGCAAAAACTACCCCAAGAAACGCAATAAAGCTACCACCAATGAGGGTCATAAAAATAGTGGAGCCGACCACCGCACGTACTTTTTTAATATTCTGTGCGCCCCATGCTTGACCAACCAAGACGGTTGACCCCGCAGATAGTCCAATTACGAAGGCCATTAAACAAAACAGGATGGGGAAGAACACTGCAACTGCTGCAATCGCCTGCACCCCCATCATCTGTCCGACAAAGATGGTATTAATCGTACCCGACAGATTTTGCAGAATATTGGTGGCAATCAAAGGCATCAGGAAAATAAAAAAGGCTTTCCATAGCTTTTGTTGTTGCACCAATGGGGTGTGTGCTGACATAAGTCATCCTGAGGTTATTTTTATTACATTTCTAAGGCTTACCCTAGCATAGTTCGGCGCTGAAAAGCCGATGTATTTCAGTAAGCGGAGCCTGTTTCTGTGCAAAAGAAAAGCTGAAAAAATTTAAACGCTTTGCAAAATTTCAGCTGCCTGAGCCAAGGTTTGATCGGTCTTGGCAAAGCAAAAACGAATCATGCGCAAAGCCTCTGGCGCCTGCTGATAAAACACCGAAACAGGAATGCCAACAATGCCATGCTGCTCTGCCAGAAAGCGGCAAAATTCAACATCGTTTAAATCGGGACGAATGTGGCTGTAGTCGACATTTTGAAAGTAAGTGCCTTGTGAAGGCCGCCATTGAAAGCGTGAACCGGTTAAACCCTCAATAAAACGATCGCGTTTTGCTTGATAAAAGCCCGCTAAGTTTTGAATATGCTCAGGATGTTGCTGCATATAATTGGCTAACGCCAGTTGTACTGGGGTGACTCCGCAGAAGTTGGCAAACTGATAGACCTGTCGGAACAGTTGCATGAGCGCAGGTGTAGCAACGCAGTAGCCGGTTTTCCAACCGGTCACATGAAAGGTTTTGCCAAAGGAACCCACGACCACACTGCGCTCACGCAGTTCAGGAAAAGACAGCGCCGAATAGTGACGTTGACCATCAAATACCAGATGCTCATAGACTTCATCGGACAGAACTAAAATATTGGTGTCGCGAATCAGTTCAATCAGGGTGAGCCAATCTTGCTGGCTCCAGATAGCACCACTCGGATTGTGTGGCGTGTTGATAATGATCAGCTTAGTTTTGGCTGTGATGGCCGATTTGACCTGCTCCCAATCGACCGAAAAATGCGGTGCTTGGAGCGCAATATGAATGGCTTTACCCCCGACCAAAGCCACACTTGGCGCATAGCTGTCATAACTGGGGTCAAAAATGATGACTTCATCGCCCGCATGGACTACGGCTTGAATGGTGGCAAAAAGGCCAATGGTTGCGCCCGGAGTGATGGTAATTTCAGTCATCGGGTCGAGCTGAATCTGATCGCGGTGTGCAAATTGCTGCGCCAGTTGCTCGCGTAATAACCAGACTCCATCGCCTGGAGCATACTGATTGAAACCACTTTGAGTGGCCTGTGCTAAAGCATCTAGCAGTTCAGCGGGGGCTTCGAAGTCTGGGAAACCTTGGGATAGATTTAGGGCATTTAAGCGCTGTGCCATGGCAGTCATGGTGCTGAAAATAGTGACGCCTTGTGCAGGCAGTTTAGATGAAGGCAACTGAATCATGAATGCTTAAAAGTGTCTAAATATCAGCCCAAAATAGCATATTCATCCCTTTTTACTTATGCAAATTTTGCATGTAGGGCAGGGGTGAAGCATGCATTTTTGTGGATTGCTTTTATAAGAGCTGTTCAACTGCCGCGCGAATCATCCCCAGTGCTAAGCCAATAAATGCACCGACTACCACACCATTGACCCGAATCATATGCAAGTCGCCACCGACTTCATTTTCGATCTTGTCAATCATTACACTGGAGTCCCATTCGTGAATACGTTCACTAATAAAACGAATGACTTTTTCACTGTATTGGTCACTGAGATTGACCGCAATGCCGCTGAGGCGTTGATTGAGCAAGTCTCTGACGGCTTGATTCGAAATGATGTTTTCCCCGATTTGTTGAATTGATACACGGATGTTGTGAGCAATACCAGAGTCTGGTTTTTGCAAGTCTTGCTTAATGGCATCACATAAAATGACCACTGCACCGCTAATAAAATTCAGCACTTGTGGGCTATCCAGCAAGGCATCTTTGGTCTGGTTTAAACGCTGGCTGGCCCTACTGTTGCTGTCTGCTAGTTCGAGCATGAGCGCGTGCCCCATCGCTTCAATTTTTTGACGCCACGGATGCTCAGGATCAGCCAACATCGATTCGACTCGTTGAATGAGAGAGTCGATGGTTCTTTGCTGCACATCGATGCCAATCCAACTGGCCCCTTTGGCCAGTTTCCAGACCCCGAGTTCTTTGAACAAGGTTCGGGTCAACTCACGACTTTGTTCAGGATGTTGGGTCATCCAGTCATGCGCCAAGTCGAGTCCGCGTTGTAATACATCTTGATGGAAATCATTTTCCAGCACTGCACGCAGCATTTCACTGGCCAAATGATTGACCTGAGTGTTACGCACCCACTGCACGCTGTTACTTTGAATAAAGCGTCCGATTTGTTCTTGGCCCACAAACTCAAACACTTTAGGCACCGTTTGTTGAATGACTTGGGTGACTTGCAGATTGTTTTGTGGGTTGGCGAGCCATTGACCAACGGCAAAAGACAGGTCGGTACTTTGCAGACTTTTTTCCACCACTTGTGGAGAAAGAAAGTTCTCTTGTACAAAGCGGCCCATAGACTCTGCAATACGGTCTTTGTTACGGGGAATAATTTCGGTGTGATCGCGTAAAAACTTTGGAATCGGCATTTTTCCAAAGGGATTACGGAACAGCACAGTAATGGCATACCAGTCAGCCAAGCCACCCACCACACCTGCTTCTGCGGATAACATTAAAATATGAATGATCCAAACCTTGTCTGTGGGGACAAACTTGGCAACGACCATCAGCAGCAGCCATGTCACCACTGCCGTGATTAGGGCAATGGTGGCAAAGCGTTTGCTGCGTTTCAGACTCGATGGGACGGCTTGAGGTTCATTCATAGGCAGGCTCTATGCTTTATTTGCTGGTCGACGCGGGACTGCTTGGTTCGGGCGGCGGGAGGACTTCACCGGTTGGACTTAAACCGTATTTTCCACCCAGTGATTTTAAAATCAGCGTGGCATCAAAGGCATCGCTTGGTGCCGATTTTTGGTCTTTAAAGCATTGAATGCTGTATGACACTTGCACGGGGTCAATGTCGACTACACGTGGTACATCATAGAACGGGTCAGGCCAAAAGGCTGGATGACGAGAATAATAACCATATGGGTAATAAGGCATTGGGTTTGAGTACACCACGGCTTGCCTTGGTGGTTGGTTTTGGTTGCTCGGGTCATTCAGTACTTTAAAGAAGCGATAACCATTTTGCACTGTGGTTTGCGCGGCTTTGACCAGGGTGATTTCTTCAGCCGTGCCATAGCTCATATTTGGACGCGCTTGGAAACTGATGCGATAAGTCGAGGTGTTTAAAGGCGTATTACTAAACCGACCTAACTGGTCGAAGGTTAAGGGCTTTGAGGGGGTAGAGGCACAGCCTACTAAACTCAGACCCGTCGCCAGTGCACAGGCGATTAAAATTTTCTTCATGAGATAGACTCCTTAGCACAGAGGGAGAAGCCGAACAGTTAAAAATGGCTGTTGGGCTGAGTCAAAAAATCCAGTTCTTCTTGGCTTGAGTTGCGGCCAAGGACTTGGTTCCGATGCGGATAGCGTCCAAAACGATCGATAATCACTTTGTGACGCTGTTCAAAATCGAGGTTAATCGGATTGCCTAAGTCTTCGAACAATTTTAAAGCATATTGATGAATAAGTTTCGATTCACTATGCATAAAGGGCATATATAAAAAACTGCGTTGTATGGGTGGCAGTGCTGCATCCAGTTTTAGCGTGATGGCTTCTTGTGCTAAAGCCAAGGCCAAGGCATCCTGAGCAAAGGCCAAAGGACTGTTGCGATACAGGTTTCTCGACAGTTGGTCGAGCACAATAATTTCAGCCAAACGCCCTTCAGCACTACTGCGCCAAGACCATAGCTCAGCATGCGCCGCTTGTTGATGAATTGTCTTAAATTTTTCTTCGATGAGTGCATCGAACGCATCATTTTGGCTAAACCACCAGCTTTGGTTTTTGGGATCGAACCAAAAATCTAAAATTTCTTGATAATTCATAAAGTTTACAATTCTTTAGCATTTATTCTTCAATACAATCACACTTTTGACATGTCTAATAGCGTAACTTTGTGATAAATATTTTCCGAAAAAATAGAACAGATGGTTTACTTGAAAATAGGACTGGGTGTAATGTGCCGAATTAAAATCACGTTATACTGATATAAACTGATGATTTTATTTTATTCGTCGTTGTAATTGTTTCTTCCAAAAAGTGAGATTGTAATGGGTCAACCCGCATCTAAATCTACAGCTGTGTTACCGACTTGGGTCAATTCATCACTTTTGCAAGGGATGTTACGCGGGATTGAGCGTGAAAGTCTGCGTATGCAAAGTGATGGTTTTTTATCACAAGCCGATCATCCGCAAGCTTTGGGTTCTGCGCTGACTCATCCGCATATCACGACGGATTATTCAGAAGCTTTATTAGAATTTATTACGCCACCCCAGCCCAGCATTACTGAGGCGTTGCATTATTTAAAAGACATTCATAGCGTGGCGCATCGTCATCTGGAACATGGTGAAAAGCTCTGGCCGCTGTCGATGCCATGTATGTTGGATGACAATGACGATAAAATCCGCTTAGCCCAATATGGCAGCTCAAATATTGGGAAGTTCAAGACCTTGTACCGTCATGGTTTAGGGGTACGTTATGGTCGCCGTATGCAAACCATTTCAGGTTTACACTATAACTTATCTTTTCCTGATCAACTGTTTGAACAATTACAACAACATGAAACAGATGAAGCACTAAAAGCCTTATCTGCGCAAGACTATCGTAGTCACCGCTATTTTGGTTTGATCCGCAACTTTATTCGCCTTACACCGTTGGTCATGTTTTTGGTCGGGGCAAGCCCATCGGTCTGCCAGTGTTTTATGACAGGGCGCGAACATCATCTGTTGCCATTGCTGCGCGGTACCTTGTATTTACCGTATGCGACTGCTTTGCGGATGGGACGTTTTGGTTATCAAAACTCAGCACAAAAGCAGCTCGGTATTCATTACAACAATATCGATGGTTATCTCGAAGGCCTACAAAAAGCAGTCAAAACGGCTTATGCGCCGTTTAGTCGCTTAGGCCTCAACGATGCGCAGGGCGAACCGATTCAAATTAATGATCATGTCCTACAAATTGAAAATGAGTACTACAGTTTGGTGCGGCCAAAGCAAGTACCGCAAGCAGGTGAAACTCCGTCCCAAGCGCTGAGCAATCGTGGCGTCGGTTATGTAGAACTGCGTGCGGTGGATGTGAACCCGTATAGCCCGATTGGGATCAATGAAGATACCGCAGGTTTCTTAGAAGTGTTGGCGCTGTATTGCTTACTGCTGGATAGCCCAGACTTATTAGCAGAAGAGCAAGATCAAATCGAGAAAAACCAAGCGGAAGTGGTCAATCGTGGTCGCGCACCGAATGCTGCAATTGCTGTGGGTGAGCAGTCATTCCCGATTGAAGCATGGAGTCAGTCTCATTTAGAGGCGATGCAAGAACTGGTTGTGTTGTTAGATCAGTGCTATGACACGACACTCTATAGTAAAGCGATGACAGTCATGCAACAGAGAGTCGCTGAAGTTGATGATACTTTGTCGGCGCAGATGATCGAAGATACTCTGGAAGCGGGTGGGACATGGGGCTTTGGTAGCCAAATGGCTGCACAACATGCATCGAGTTATGAGCGTCATCAGTTGAGTGCAGAGACATGGGCTTATTTTGACAATTTAGCCACGCAATCACTGCAACAACAACAGCAATTAGAGCAAGACAGTCAACTGAGTTTTGAACAGTACCTTGCACAATTTAGATAAAAAATTAAGAGGATTGACCATGCAATGGAGTTATCGCTTCGTGAGTGGTGTTTTGGTTTTAGCCAGTATCATCGGGATGGCCTTTGCCTTGTATTTAGAGCACGGCCCGCTACAGTTAAACCCATGTCCACTCTGTGTGTTCCAACGTGTGGGACTGATTGGACTGGGGATTATTTCGCTGATTGCTTTTTTGCATAACCCTGCATCGAATGGTTTTAAACGCTTTTATGCATTTTTAGGCAGCCTATCGATCTTATGGTCGGCAGGTGTGGCAGCACGTCACGTGTGGTTACAGAGCTTACCGCCTGATCAAGTGCCGAGCTGTGGCCCAGGCTTGGATTATTGGTTAGACACGTTGCCGCTGCGTGCTGTGTTTGAGCAAGTTTTAACAGGTTCAGGTGAATGTGCACTGGTAGATTGGACTTTCTTGGGTCAGTCTTTACCTGTGTGGTCTTTGGTGTTTTTTGTGGCATTGGCGTTGATTAGTCTGTGGCAATTGTTGCGTAAATATCCAAGCCACGCGAAGAAAAAATAATAAAGATAAAAAAAGCCAACGTGATGTTGGCTTTTTTTATGAGGTGAATGAGGGGGCCTAGGTGAGCGCAATGCCCTCTAAGTCATCCAACCCGATCATATATTCATGCACTTGACCATATTCCGTTTCAGTTGGATTTGGATAGAACCAATTTACGATTTGTTCGGCAACACTAGCATGGGTGTGTAGCTCAAAATGGTTTAAGCCGTAGAAAATGGCTTTATGTGAATCGGGGACTTTCAGTTGAAAGCGCGGATTCATATGCTCGCCTAAGGCACTTTTCACACTGACCAAATAATCCCCAATCACATTGAGCGCACGATATTTGCGATGTTCAAACTCAATGGTACCTGCCACCAAGAAGGTATTGATATGAGAGGGCAAGGGGGCTGGCTTACGGTTGTCATCGACATGACCAATGCGCGCTTCATTATGTTCCCAGTCATCATCCCGCACACTGCCATGACGTAAGTCTAAAATACCGTTGCTGCGAATGTTGACGATATGCCCAATAATTTTGACAAAAGGGAAACGTCCCAGTTTGTCCTGCAAATGAAAGCCAAAACGTTCTAAAGCCGCACCATGATGGGGAGAACCAATACAAACCATGTTTTCCACCACATGAATCCAGCTTTGCATATTTTGTTTGCCGTAGAACAGCGCACTGCGTGAAACCAGTCCACCCATACTGTGTCCAATCAGATCAATCGAGCTAATGCGTGGGTTACGGTTGAGTAAGTCTTGTAATGAGTTGGCAAAGCTACGCCCATTGGCTGAAATACGACGACCCGTGTTGTAGTTGAGATATAGCATGGTATTTTGTGCACGTTGCGCCAGCAGTTTTTCCCCTATACCGCCATAACGCGCCGTGCTCCAGTACAAATGGTTCATGCATAGACCATGGACCATAATCACCACGCGACCAGACAACTCGCCTTGCTGGATGGCACCGTAATGATCATAAAACACCATCGGTAGCGCCACAGGGTTGTGATATTTCAGTAAATAGTCGCCCAAAACGCCGTTGATTGCACCGACTAAATAATGCATGGTTGGGGTTAAGGGTTTGCGATGCAAATTCGGAAATTTTTCAATGATATGACGCAAACTTGGCGCCAATAAATAGCTACCGTAGTTTTGCAGGGTATTGAAGGAAAATTGGTAAATTTTTTCAATTGACCGTGTCGACAGAAACTTCTTGGAACTGGTTTCATTCATCCCAAATAAACTGATTAAAATTTCACGCTGAATGGCCTGAATTAAATCGTGGACGACATCGCCTAAGCGGGTTGTCACCAACTGAGCAATCCCTTCAAGCAGATCGGCTTGGCTGGGAGGAGTACGATCCCATTTACAATAGGTCTCGTGCAGAGGCGTTAAACTTGGCATTTTTTCTACCCTTGTGTTTCTGTGTCCAAAGGGACTTTATTTTTTTCAACGATCACGGTATAAATTCTTAGCACTCTAGCTTATCTAATTCATCTCGAACAACTTTTACAATAGCGATGAATACACAGATGAGCTTATTATTTTGTCTGACAATTTTTATATCCATACAAAATAATACAGTCGGCTGATGCCATCTCTTTTGAGTTCAATAAAAATGATGTAGAAGAGTAAATGTACAGCATGAATATTATTTATTTACATGGCTTTCAAAGCAGTTCTTTATCGATTAAAGGTCAATTGCTGAAACGCTATTGCGAATCTCGTCCACAGTGGCACGTGCATTTGCCAGACTTGAACATGCCGCCACATTTGGCCTTAGAAAAATTGGCCGCCTTGATTCAGGAGTTGGATCAGGTGGTGCTGGTGGGCAGTAGCTTAGGTGGGTTTTATGCGACACAACTGGTCGCGAAGTTGGCAATACCGGCTGTGCTGATCAATCCGGCTATGCAACCATGGCACTTGTTCCGAGATCTATTTGGTGCGACGCAACTGCCCTATAGAGTCAATCAACATTGGACACTCGATGATGCACAATTGGACTATTTAGAACAGATTGAGCTGCCATTTGTGCAAGATGCAGACAAAATTTTAGTGTTATTGCAACAAGGCGATGAAGTTTTGGATTATCGTGAAGCACAGCGCTATTATAATGGCGCAGCGCTCGTGATCTCGGAAACGCAAGGCAATCATGCGATGGAAGATTTCGCAGACAAAATACCGATGGCATTACAGTTTTTATCGGACTGCTTAAAATAAGGAAACAGTACAACGTGTCTCAATATACGGCTCAATCGCTTGAAGTATTATCTGGTTTAGATCCGGTACGTCGTCGTCCCGGCATGTATACCGATACCACACGCCCAAACCATTTGGCGCAAGAGGTTATTGATAATGCAGTCGATGAGGCACTGGCTGGCCATGCCAACAAAATTACCGTCACCGTTTATAAAGATGGTTCGCTCTCAGTCGAAGACAATGGTCGCGGTATGCCTGTCGATATTCACCCCGAATACGGTCAAAGCGGGATCGAGATCATCCTGACCAAACTGCATGCAGGTGGTAAATTCAGTACCGACAACTACCAGTTTTCAGGTGGTTTGCATGGCGTAGGCATTTCCGTGGTGAATGCCTTATCTAGCCGAGTTGAAGTAGAAGTTCAGCGTCAAGGCAACCTCTACCAAATGGCGTTTGAGCACGGTGAACCGACTGCACCCTTGGTGGTATTAGAAGGTAAAGCTCCGAAGCGTGCGACAGGAACCACCGTTCACTTTTGGCCTGAAGCTAAATATTTTGATTCACCGAAATTTGCTCTGAAAGCGCTGAAGCACAACTTAAAAGCCAAAGCAGTTTTGGCGGCAGGTTTGCAAATCAATTATGTCGACCAAATCAATGACGAAAAAATTGTTTGGCAGTTTGAAAATGGCCTCGTCGATTATTTGATGGATGAAATTGAGGATCGTGAGATTCTGCCTCATCCAGCTTTTGTGGCAACAGGAGATGCTGAGCGTGCCAGTGCCGAATTTGCCATTTGTTGGAATGTCGATGGCGGCGAGTTGGTCCAAGAAAGTTATGTGAACTTGATTCCCACTGCGCAGGGTGGTACCCATGTGAATGGTCTACGTTCAGGTGTGACCGATGCGATGCGCGAGTTTTGTGAACTGCGTAATTTGCTGCCACGCAATATGAAGCTATCGGCTGAAGATGTCTGGGATGGTGTGAACTATATTTTATCGTTGAAGTTCCAAGAGCCACAGTTTTCAGGCCAAACCAAAGAGCGTTTATCCAGCCGTGAAGCGTCAGGCATTGTCCAGAACATTGCCAAAGATGCTTTTGCACTGTGGTTGAACCAAAACTCCGATATTGCCATGCAGTTGGCTGAAATGGCGATCTCAAAAGCGGGTCGTCGTCTGAAAGCTGCGAAAAAGGTTGAACGTAAGAAAATTGTGGCAGGGCCGACGTTACCCGGCAAACTGTCAGACTGCGTTGGGCATACCTTAGAAGAGTCTGAACTGTTCATTGTGGAAGGAGATTCTGCGGGCGGTTCAGCCAAGCAGGCGCGTGATAAAAACTTCCAAGCCATCATGCCCATTCGTGGAAAAATCTTAAATACTTGGGAAGTCTCTTCCGATGAAGTCTTGGCTTCGCAAGAAGTGCATAACATTGCCATTGCGATCGGGGTCGATCCGGGGTCGGATGATTTATCCGAATTACGTTATGGCAAGATTTGTATTTTGGCCGATGCTGACTCGGATGGTCTACATATTGCGACGTTGCTGTGTGCTTTGTTTGTGAAACATTTTCCGATCTTGGTTGAAGAAGGGCATCTATATGTGGCGATGCCACCACTGTATCGAATTGATGATGCAAAAGATGTGCACTATGCCTTGGACGATGACGAGCTTGAAAGCATGTTGAAAAAATGCAAAACCAAGAACCCACAAATTACTCGATTTAAAGGTTTGGGTGAAATGAATGCCAGCCAATTGCGTGAAACCACATTGGATCCAAACACACGCCGTTTGGTGCAGTTAGATTTGGATGATAGTCACTTCACCGCAGGTTTATTGGATAAATTGCTGGCAAAAAAACGTTCGAGTGACCGTAAAGAATGGTTGGAACAGAAAGGTAATTTGGCCGAGTTGGTGGTTTAAGTACGGTTAAGGACAAAATAAAAAGCCCGCACATTGCGGGCTTTTTGATGCGCAGATGAGCAACAAAATTGCGCTTAATCTGTGCACAATTTTTCAGATCAATCGACTGAATTAGGCGAAATGAATTGATTTGGAACAAATGATGTATACAAGTTTGTATGCAGAAAAGCAGTCATCTGGGCGCAAATCTATCTAAAATACAGTGCATTTAGAAATTAATAAATCATTGATAAATATTAAAATAATTAAAAACTTTACAATGATTTTCACATCGTAAAACCCAGCTTGGCATAGAAATTGAATTGGCACTCATAGCGCGAATAACAATCATGCATTGCAAAATGCACCCTAAGTTTCAAGTTTGGAGAAAATCAAGATGTTCCAACAAAAATTACTCACTAAAACATTCCTTGCAACTGCAATGATGGGGACTATTGCTTTGACAGGTTGTTCAAAACCTGCGGAGAAAGCGGAAACAGCAACGTCTGAGCCAGCAGCAGTGAGCAGTGGTGACACCATCAAAGTTGGAATTTTGCACTCTCTTTCAGGCACCATGGCAATTTCTGAAACCTCACTCAAAGATACGGCATTGATGACCATCAATGAAATTAATGCCAATGGTGGGGTGCTGGGTAAAAAGTTAGAACCTGTAGTGGTCGATCCAGCATCTGATTGGCCTTTATTTGCTGAAAAAGCTCGTCAACTCATTACCCAAGACAAAGTCGCAGTGATTTTTGGTTCATGGACATCGGTATCGCGTAAGTCAGTGTTACCTGTGGTAGAAGAGTTGAATGGTTTATTGTTCTATCCCGTGCAGTATGAGGGGCAGGAACAGTCGAAAAATATTTTCTATACAGGAGCCGCACCGAACCAACAGGCGATTCCTGCGGTGGAATATTTGATGAGCGAAGAGGGCGGTAAAGCAGAGCGTTTTGTTCTACTCGGTACGGATTATGTCTACCCACGCACCACCAATAAAATTTTACGTGCGTTCTTGAAGTCCAAAGGTGTGGCCGATGCGGACATCATGGAAGAGTACACCCCCTTCGGTCATAGTAACTATCAAACCATTGTTGGTAATGTGAAGAAATTTGCTGCAGGTAAGAAAACCGCGGTCATTTCAACCATCAATGGTGATTCTAACGTGCCATTCTATCGTGAGCTGGGTAACCAAGGCATTAAAGCTTCAGATATTCCTGTCATGGCCTTCTCTGTGGGTGAAGAAGAACTCCGTGGTATTGATACCAAACCATTGGTTGGACATTTGGCTGCATGGAACTATTTCATGTCGGTGAAAAATCCGACCAACACCGAATTTGTCAATAAAATGAAGCAGTATGCGGTGCAGTATAAGCTGCCGAATGCTGACAAAATCGTGACCAATGATCCGATGGAAGCCACCTATGTGGGCATCAATATGTGGAAACAAGCGGTTGAAAAAGCAGGCAGCACCGATGTTGATAAAGTTCGCGTTGCGATGGCAGGCCAAGAGTTCAAAGCACCATCAGGCTATACCTTAAAAATGGATGCTGAAAATCATCATCTACAAAAACCTGTGATGATTGGTGAAATTCGTGGTGATGGTCAGTTTGACGTGGTCTATAAAACACCAAAAGTGATTAAGGCGGAACCTTGGAGTCCGTACATTCCTAAATAATTTTCTTAAGCGTTGAGCCTGCTGCGATCGCTGTGGGCTTTTCAGTAAGCACATCCCGATGTGGGATGTTTTAAGCAAGCTTAAGGAAGTCATATTATGAATCTTAAATTTTTTTGTGCCGCACTGCTGTGCGCAATGGCACAGCTCGTGAGTAGCAGTATTTGTGCTGAAGAGGCTCAACTTTCTGCTCAGACCCAAAGCCTATCAGCATCGAATGATACGATTCAACGTTTTGTCAAAGCTGAGTTTGCTGAGCGCCGTACCATGCTCAACCAATGGCCGGGGACGATTGAAGAATTTGATCGATTGGTGGCACTGATCGACAATGATGAGCTGTATCGAGACAGTACAGGCATGACGTATATTTTAAAAAATAATGAAAAATTATTGCGTTATCCCGATGAGCAAGTGATTGAAACTTGGCCGGGGGATTTGTCTCAGGTAACTTTGGTCAACACCTTACGTAAAGCCTTAAACTTTGGGCAGGCACAGGCCAAATTAAAATCTGAAGAATCTGCCCAACGTTTAGCAGCCATTGATATTTTAGAAAATAATCTGTCTGAACTGAATGTTGCGCAGATTAATCAGCTCTATCTGCATGAACAAAATAATAAAGTTAAACAGCGCTTGGCACAGCTCAAAGCGCGCCTCGACTTTGAAAGTCCAGATGTTTTAGTCCAAATTCAGGCTGCTAAAGTCCTTACTGATTCTAACCGTCCCGATGTGCTGGCACTGGTTGAGCAGGCTTTAACTCAATCAAATTTGAACCCAGAACTCAAAGCAGTGTTGGTAGATGCCAAAAGTCAGATTAAAACCCGCATCCAAGCCAGTGAATGGGCAGGGCATGTGTTTTCAGGTTTCAGTACAGCCAGCATTTTACTGCTAGCAGCGCTCGGTTTGGCCATCACTTATGGCCTGCTTGGTGTGATTAATATGGCACATGGTGAGTTGATTATGATTGGGGCCTATACCACCTATGTGGTGCAAAGCCTGTTTAAGACTTATTTAGGCAGTTATGTCGATTGGTATTTGATTGCTGCCATTCCCGCAGCCTTTTTGGTGAGCGCCTTAATTGGCATGTTGATTGAACGGACAGTGATTCGTCCACTGTACGGTCGTCAGCTTGAAACCTTGTTGGCCACTTTTGGGGTCAGTCTGATTTTGATGCAATTGGTGCGGATGATTTTTGGCGCGCAAAATGTTGAAGTCTCGAATATTTCTTGGTTATCGGGTGGGGTTGCGCTGAGTCCAAGTTTGATGCTGCCGTATAACCGAATTGCCATTATTGTGTTTACGGTTGCGGTGCTACTGCTGTTGGTTTACCTGCTCAATAAAACCCGCTTTGGTCTGTTTGTTCGTGCAGTGACACAAAACCGTCAAATGGCACGTGCTGTCGGTATCCGCTCTAGCCGTATCGATATGTTGGCCTTTGGGCTGGGTTCTGGGCTGGCTGGTCTAGCGGGCTGTGCCTTAGCGCAAGTGGGCAATGTTGGGCCTGATTTGGGTCAGAACTATATTATCGATGCTTTCTTGGTCGTTGTGGTGGGTGGTGTAGGACAAGTTTGGGGAGCGGTACTGGCGGCGCTTGGTTTAGGGATCAGCGGTACGGTCCTTGAAATCGGGATGGGGGCTGTTCTTGCAAAAATTATTCTACTGGTTCTTGTGATTTTGTTTATTCAAAAACGTCCACAAGGTTTGTTTGCCATCAAAGGTCGTTTTGTGGAGTAAGCGCATGAAAATCAATTCTTTATTTTCTGATAAACCTTATAGTGCGCTCGCTATTGCGGTCTGCTTTGCAGTGATGTTGATCCTGCCTTGGTTACATTTGCTACCGGTAGATTCAGCCTTTCATCTCTCTGCGTATTGGGTCACCTTGATTGGCAAAATCATGTGCTTGGCTCTGGTGGCTTTGGCGCTGGACTTGGTTTGGGGTTATGCAGGAATTTTAAGCCTAGGCCATGGCTTGTACTTTGCCCTTGGTGGCTACGCGTTTGGTATGTATCTGATGCGCCAGACAGCGGGTGACAGTCTGCCTGACTTTATGCGTTTTTTAAGCTGGACTGAACTACCGTGGTATTGGGTGGGCAGCAACCATTTCTTATGGGCTTTGGCCTTGGTGGTATTGGTTCCCGGTATGGTAGCCTTCATCTTTGGTTTCTTTGCCTTTCGCTCCAAAATTAAAGGCGTGTATTTCTCAATTATTACGCAGGCCATGACATTTGCTGCGGCACTGTTATTTTTCCGCAATGAAACAGGCTTTGGCGGAAACAATGGGTTTACAGGCTTTAAGACTATTTTAGGCATGGACATCACTTCTGCTCCTATGCGTGCCACCTTATGTTCCTTAACGGCTTTGGTGTTGATGCTGTGCTTTGTGGGTTTGCGTCATCTCATGAATAAACCCTACGGTCGTGTGCTGGGCGCAATTCGGGACAGTGAAAACCGCTTGCAGTACTTGGGTTACCGTACGTTGTGGTACAAGCTCTCTGCATGGGTGCTGTCCGCAGTGATTGCAGGTATTGCAGGAGCATTGTATGTGCCTCAGGCTGGGATTATTAACCCGAGTGAAATGAACCCCGTCAATTCGATTGAAATGGCGGTGTGGGTAGCTGCGGGTGGGCGTGGGACTTTGATTGGCCCAATTCTAGGTGCAGGGTTAATTAATGGTGTGAAAACCTATTTCACTGTGGCTTATCCAGAAGCATGGTTATTGATCTTGGGTGCTTTATTTATTGTGGTCACCATTTTCTTACCCAAAGGTGTCATTGGTCTGTTTGACCGTTTTAAAAAGGAGCGTAGCGAATGAGTGAGCTAATTCAACCTCATGGTGGCCATGCTTCAGACGGCTATGGACGTCCCAAAGAACAAGGTGCCGACTTCAGTCATGGGATTGCACTGTACTTGGAAAAAGTTAGTGTTTGGTTTGATGCTTTTCGTGCCTTAAATGATTTATCGCTATACATCCAAGAAGGGGAGCTACGCTGCATCATTGGGCCCAATGGGGCAGGTAAAACCACACTAATGGATGTGATTACGGGAAAAACCCGACCGACAGAAGGCTCGGCTTTTTTTGGGCAAAACTATGATTTGGCCAAGATGAGTACCGAGCAAATTGCGGAAGCAGGCATTGGGCGTAAATTTCAAAAACCAACGGTGTTTGAAAACTTTAGCGTGATGGAAAACTTACTACTTGCTGCACCCAAAGATAAGCGGGTGAAGAAAAGCTTTTTTAGTAAACTTGACCCAGATGCACAGCTGGCTTTGGACGAGTCCTTAGCGCAAATTCGCCTAGAAGAATGGGTACACAAACCTGCGGGACTATTGTCACATGGACAAAAGCAATGGTTGGAAATCGGCATGTTGCTTATGCAACGTCCTAAGCTGATTCTACTCGATGAACCCGTGGCCGGTATGACTGATGCCGAAACGGAACGAACCGCTGAGCTATGTTTAGAGTTAAAGAAAAATCACACCTTGGTGGTGGTTGAACATGACATGAGCTTTATCGACACCATCAGTGAGAAGGTGACGGTATTGGCTCAAGGGGCGATCTTAGCCGAAGGTACATTGGCCGAGGTACAGGCCAATGAAGATGTGATTGAGAAGTACTTAGGACGTTAAGGAGCCGACCATGTTAGAAGTCAAAGACGTCAATCAGTTTTACGGTGGCAGTCATATTTTAAGAGATGTTTCATTTCAGGCCCCTGTGGGAGAGTGCTCCGTGGTGCTGGGGCGTAATGGCGTTGGGAAAACCACTTTACTGAAATGTTTAATGGGGATTTTACCGATCAAGTCCGGACAGATTCTACTTGATGGTCAGGACATCTCGAAAATGAGTCCCGAGCAACGCGTGCGTGCAGGTTTGGCTTATGTGCCGCAAGGGCGTGATATTTTTTCAACCATAACTGTCGAAGAAAATATCCTGATTGGCATGGCCAAGTTTAAGGGGGCGAAAACTCGAAAAGTGCCTGAGCATTTGTATGAAATTTTCCCAATTTTAGATGAAATGAAGCACCGCCGAGGTGGGGATTTATCAGGGGGGCAGCAGCAGCAACTGGCGATTGCCCGTGCCCTAGCATCAGAGCCTCGGGTGTTAATTTTGGATGAGCCTACAGAAGGCATTCAACCTTCTATTATCAAAGACATTGGCCGAGTGATTCGTAAACTGGCGGATGGCGGCGACATGGCGATGGTTTTGGTCGAGCAGTTTTATGATTTTGCCGAGGAGCTGGCCGATGCATATACCGTCATGGCCCGTGGACAAGTGATTGCGCAAGGTGCAGGTTGTGAAATGCCTGCAAAAGGTATTCGAGAATTGGTAGCGATTTAAGCTTTTTTATTCTCCTCCTCTTCCAAAGGGAGAGGGGGATAATGATGAAAATATTGAATATTGTATCGCGATCTTAGTCTACTTTTAGAAATAAACCGTCTGCCGAAACATTGTGCCCAAAACCACAGCTCATGCTATTGGTTTCGCTGACACGGATGGTGTGTCCCATTTTGGGATCAAAGGCGAACTTTAAATTAATTTTACAGTCGTCGACCTGATATTGAACTTGAGTTCGATTGAGCGGCATTGTGGTTTCAAATTCGCCAATATTGGGTCCGTAGATGAGACTGCGTAGTCCCATATAAAGACCATTAAATTCAATTTGATATACATTCTTAAGTGGTTTTACCTTAATCTGATTCCACTGCCCAAAGCCTGCATACTGCACATATTTACCTGCCAGTGTTGCTGACTGTTTAGGGGGTGGCAGTTGCTTTAAATTAAATTGACTGGATTTCGACTCAGCATCACGCAAAAACCATGCTCTGGCCCAAAGTGGTTTCCCCAACTTGCTATAACTTAAACCGACATTGTTGTTGGCAATTTCGACATCACGTTCAGTGAGAGATACACTGCTTTCGGGTTGATTCATTAAACAAAAAGAAGACCACGTCGCCTGATACTGAAATTGTTCTAACGCTTTTTGATATTGTTTTTGATCATAAAATTTCTTACCAGAGTTGGCAGAGGTTTTGACTTTAGCACAACCTTGGCGAAGTTCTTGTTCAAAGGTGCCATCTGCTGAAGCGAGTGTGCTTACAGTCAAAAGTCCAATCAAGAATGGATACTTAAGCATGATTTGATCCCATTTTCGTTATGCTTTGAATAAAACATAGGGAGCTATTCGAAGTAAAGGGACAATCTTTAGGGGCTCATAATTATTCAAGATAGAGGGATAATGGAAACTGAAAAATTACTCATACAAATTGTTTGAGCAGTGTGCTTTTAGACGCGTTAAGCTAATGGAAAGCAACAACAATAAGAGCAGCCATATGGACACATTATTATTAAGTATTCCGCCCAATGCTTTGGAAACGTTGATTTTAGAATCGATTTCTGTTGATGATGTGCTGAATTCGGAGCACATCGAGTCGCATCTGCTTTTAGGTAAAAACTGGAAAATCTTACAGACCTTATTACAAGGCAGTTTTAAGTCTGGCACTTCATTACTGGCTTTGAGTGTGCAAGCCGAGCATCACTTGGCAGAGCGCCAAAAACAACTTACAGAGGTACGTTATAACACCGCGGTGCGTGTGGTTGAAGTTCAAGAGGCTTTAGAAAAACTGGATATCGATGACTTTAAAAAACATATGCAAACCACATGTTTGAAACGCTTAGAGCAGGAACATGGCATCCAGACCGAATCGATTGAATTGCAATTTGCCGAGTTGAGTTTAATCTTTGCTCAGCTCAGAAATTTTTATGAACATGCGGCCAAGCATACGTATGCCGTGATCAGCGTCACCAGTGATAATTTAGTCCCGACCTCACTGATTTAGCAGCAGTTGCATCAACACCAGATCACGCCATTGCCCAAACTTCTGTCCGACTTGGGGCATATAGCCAGTTTGTACAAATCCAAATTTTTGATGTAAAGCAATTGAAGCCAGATTGGCATGGTCAATCCCTGCAACCATGACATGCATTTGCTGCATTTTTGCTTGTTCAATCAAATAGGCTAAAAGCTGTTGACCTAAGCCCTGACGGGCATAGTTGGGTGAAATATAAATCGAGTGCTCAACGGTATACCGATAGCCTGAAAAATTACGGAAAGTAGCATAGTCTGCAAAGCCTGCAATGGCCTGCATTTCTTGGTCTTCCACCACGCAAAATGGAAATTGATTCTGTTGAAAGTGTTGTAGCTGTTTTTGGAAATGCGCTAGATCATAGGCATGTTCATTCCAAGTGGCCATACCATATAAGACTTCTGCATTATAAATGTTTTGGATCTCGGGCAGATCGTGTTCAGTGGCTGGACGAATGAGAAAAGACATGAAGGCAAGGTTGTATGCGTTGGGAGGGTTATCATGCTGCTTTTGCATAAAAAAAAGCAAGACAGAAGTCTTGCTTTTGGATATTCACAAAAGTGAATTAGAAGTGGTATTTGATTAACGCACTTACGTCATTTTGGTCAACGCCTTTATAGCCGTATTTGTTATTCCAAACTGAGTGCTCGATACCCACGTAAAGGCGTGTATCTGGAGAAATGTGTTTACCTACATTCCATTTGTACTGACTAGTCCAGTTTAACTCACTTGCATGGTCATCTTCAGCAGTTGACCAGTCAAGGAAGGCATCAACTAAAAAGTCTTCAGAACCAAGTTTGAACGGTACTGCATAGGTGATGGTCATTTGATAATCATCATCAGTCAGGTCGTTATCTGCTTTGTAGAAGTTGATATTTGCATACTGTGTATATGGCACGTTTAAGGCAAAACCAATACCATAGAGGTAGTTGTTGAAACCTTCACCGCCTTCCCAAGTGGTTGCAACTAACACGTCTTTAACTGGGCCAAGCTCAAGTTTAGTTCCTGTCATCGCACCTAAGCTGAAACGTGGCGCAACTTCAAAGTAAGTTTCATTGCCATCAGCATCGTTGTTGGTACGGTCAGCAAAAGCGAAGAAATCACCATATTTGAAACCCGCTGCGTATTCTGCAGTAATGGTTGTTTGCTCAAGCTTTTCGTCTTGAGTCACAAATGGTGATTTGTAGTTTTCACCATATAAACCAGTGAAGCTAAAGTCTTGCCAAATCGGCGCAGCTTGAGAGATTGCCGCAGCAGAAGATAATGCTACGAAAGCAGCAATTTGAGTCAGTTTCATGAATATTTCCCCAAAAAATCGGATACAGGATACCGATTATTAAGCAAAAATAAAGCCAAATTTGACGAATGTCATGGAAAATAGATATCAAAATGAGCCATTTTTTATACTTTTTTTACCAAATGGTTTAATGTTGCCTTTCAGGCATGACACTTAATTTGATATGGACCTTCTTGGAAAAAATGTTAGGTGATTGAATAATAAATTTAGCAATATCGACATGATACAGCTCGGGAAAATCCTAGAATAGAACAGGATTTGCACTTATTTGGGGATGTTTGCAAAGAATGAATGATCGATGCTTGCAGTCATTCCTGCCGTAATTGAAGTTGTCATAATCATTAGATTTTTTTGTTCATTCTAGCCAATGAAGTCACCTCAATAGCGAGAAGATGGAATCAAATCTATCTGTTTTTGGCCATGCAAGTAAGGGCTTGTCACAATAAGTATCCTTTTCATATTTTTTTAAAAATATCACTTGCATAATTTTCAGTTAGGCCCGATATTCAAAGGAGAAGGACACAGATCTGCAGACTCAAAAGTGTTCATCATTCAATCGATGGAGGTCACATTCCAAAGCAATTGAAGATGGTCGAATACTGTTAAAACAGTAAGTTACAAGTGTGCCAAGAGATAAAAATCTTCGTACAAAAAAAGAGTCGAATAAAGAAAGAGAGAGGATGTTATTTTATGAACATAGAAATCCGTACAGATAAAAACATTCAAAATAGTGACCGTTTAATTAGTTATATACGCGAAGAGCTGAATCAAGAATTTCAACGTCACAGTGAGCGCATTACCCACTTTTCAGTGCATCTAAGTGATGCCAATAGCCATAAAGGCGGAGATGACGACATTCAATGTATGATTGAAGCGCGTCCTGCAGGTTTAAAACCCGTGGTTGTAAATCATAAAGGTCATAATGTTGATACCGCGATTCATGGCGCGATCGATCGCCTTAAACGTAGTTTAGAACATACCTTTGAAAAAAATGATAAACCACGTGCTGGCCAACCTGTATATGCAGATCAGGATGATGGCCTAGTTGATGATGAGGAAGATTAAACCTCACTGAATTTAAAAAAAGCCCCTCAATCAGGGGCTTTTTTAATGCTGGGCACTCACTTTTATCCAACATTACGGATAACAAATGTCCCGTTTATTCGGCATAATAGAATAAACTGAATTGAAGAGCGTCATCTCCATGTTAACCGCGCAACAACAAGCTTTCGTGCAAGCACTTGAAGAATTAGATCTTCAACAAGTTCAACGTCTATTGACCGATGGGTTAAGTCTCAATTTTATCGATCCTGAAAAAGGACCTGTGATTTCTGTTTGGTCAGATGGCTTATTCAAATGGTGGGAAGCGATTTGCGAAGCGTATGAAGCAGGTGCACCACTGTCAGAACAAGAAAAACAACAGACTCTAGCGGTACATTTAGATATTTTAGAACAACTGATTCATGGCAAAGCAAACTTGCATTTGTGGGATACAGAAGAAATTTATGGCCCACTTTGGGATGCGGCAAGTGCTGCATGTGCGCCCGCGGTCAAACGTTTATTGGACGAAAAAGTCGATCCAAACACCAAAGATGAAGATGGTTTAACCATTTTATCTTCAATTAGCGATTTATTCTTTGATTGTGAGTTTGACGAAATTAATTGGGCCGAAGCATTGGCTGAAGAAAAGCAAACCTTAGAGTTGCTTCGTCAGCATGGCGCAAAAATGACAAAAGAATTAGCTTAAACAGCGAGATCATCATGATGCAATTAAAACATTTAGGTTTATGTGTAGCCGCTGGGTTCAGTATGAATGCGATGGCCGCAGATTTTTCTTTTGACCGTCCGGGTTCGGGTATAGGGACAGGGATTACGCCTGTGGGACAGTTGGCTTGGGAGCAGGGCTTGGCCAATGCGCACTATGCTGAATCGACTACGGTTGATGGTGAAAAAGTCAAAACCACCAGCTTAAATGCAGATATGTTATTGCGCACAGGTTTAGCTGAAAACATCGAATTGCAATTGGGTTGGGCTGGACCTTCTTGGCAACAAGTGAAAGTGGCCGGCCACAAGTCTGAAACAGATGGCTTGGGTGATGTCAGTGTCGGGGTGAAAGCGGCGATTCCCTTGGATGATGAGCGCCTGAGTATGGCGGTACTGGCTGAAGCGATTATTGCCACAGGTAATGATGGTTTCACCAATGAAGATGATATTTATAGCCTGTCATCTGTGGTGGCATACGATTATAGCGATCTCGTGTCGACATCCATCACCATGCGTTATGAAGTGCAAAATAGTGATTGGGCCATTTCTGCAATTCCAACTTTAGAGTACCAATTTACCGATAAACTCAGTGGTTTCTCTGAATTGGTTTACCGTAAAGCAGAAAGTCAAGACAATGAATATGCGCTCGGTACAGGTGTCATGTATGCGGTGAATAATCGGATGCAGTTGGACGCAAGTGTTGGTGTTGACTTAAATGGTGCAGATAAAAGTTATTACTCAGGCCTTGGCATCTCATACTTATTTTAATTAGAAAAAAGAACATATTATGAAAAAGCATCTTCATCTGAAACAGGGGATGAGCGGCAAAACGTGGTATCTGGCGCTGTCAGTATTGATCATCAATCTGTGTATCTGGGCCAGTATCCTAAACGTTCATGCAGAAACCCCACTCCTTTCAGCTGAAGATGCTTTTCCATTTACAGTGGAATCCACGACTGAGCATACGGCTCAACTGCACTGGAATATCCCTGAGCAGTATTATCTGTATCAGCACAAATTTGAAGTACAACAGGCAGGTCAGCCGCTCAAGCTTGAGCTACCTCCTGCGCATGATCTGTATGATGAAAACTATGGACACACCCAAGTTTATTATCAACAAGTGCAATTTGACTTAGACACACAGGCTTCACAAACTTATAAGGTGACTTGGCAAGGCTGTGCCAAAGATCGTATTTGCTATCCGCCGCAAAGCATTGAGTTTAAAACCGATGTCAACGGTTTGGTCAGTCTACAAGACCAAGCAGGTGGCTCAAAACGACTGCTAGATTTAGCCGCGCAGTCGAATCCACAATTTGAGCCTATCAACCCCACAGTCTCTGCTGAACCCGCCGCAACAGCTTCCGATGCGATTGCTGCGCAAGACCAAATTTGGTCTGAAGAGTTAGCCAAAAGCTCATTGGCTTATGGTTTATTACTGTTCTTTGGCCTCGGGATATTACTCGCGTTTACGCCGTGTTCTTTACCGATGTTGCCGATTTTAACCTCTTTAATTATTCGCGATAGCAAAGGCCTGAAAGCATGGATGATTGCCTTGGTCTTTGTGTGCAGTATGGCCATGGTCTATGCCATTTTGGGCTTGGTGGCCTCATCTGCAGGTTTGAACTTCCAGCGTTGGTTACAACAGCCATCCACTCTGATTGCTTTTAGCATTCTTTTTGTTTTATTCGCGCTCAATCTATTTGGGTTGTTTGAACTTAAGCTGCCACAAGCCGTGGTGAATAAACTTGATCATATCCAGTCTATGCAAAAGGGTGGAAGCCTGATCAGCGCTGCCATTATGGGCATGATCTCTGCGCTGTTGGTTGGACCGTGTATGACGGCGCCTTTGGCAGGTGCTTTACTATTTATTTCGCAGACACAAAGTCAGTGGCAAGGGGCCATTTTGTTGTTCACCTTAGGGTTTGGTATGGGTACACCACTGTTACTGGCAAGCGTACTGGGCGCTAAGGTATTGCCTCGTGCTGGGCTGTGGATGAATCAGGTTCGGGTATTCTTTGCTTTTATTATGTTGGCTTTGGCGCTGTATTTTGTGCGTCCTTTGCTTTCTGAAACATGGATGCAAGCACTGAGTCTGCTGCTGGGTTTAAGCTTTATTATCTATGTATTGTATCGTTTGATGTGGCATAAAACCCAGTTGCGTATGCTGTACATTGTGGCTTTAGTTATTGGCGGGACTTACATTGCTTATAGCCAATATCAGCAGAGTCAGCGTTTCTTTGAAGCACCTGTGGCTGCATCTGCGCGTTGGCATGTGGCAACGACGGCAGCGGAGTTTAAGCAGCTTTTGGCACAAGCACCAAAAGGGCAAAAAATCATTATCGATGTCTATGCGGATTGGTGTGTTGCTTGTCAGCCGATTGAACACCGTATATTAAAATCGGCAATGGTACAGCAAGCGCTTGCGCCGTATTATTTGATTAAATTGGATTTGAGCCATTACGATGCAACCCATCAAGTGCTTTTAAACCAGTGGGATATTTTAGGACCACCGACCTATTTATTCTTAGATGCCTCGCAACAAGAAATTCGTGGTTTACGTTTAACCGGTGCATTTACTGAGGCTGAGCTGCTAGCTCAATTACAACGTTTTTAACCTGAAGGAGAGCGGGTATGCAACGTTTATATATTGCCAATAAAAATTACTCCAGTTGGTCGATGCGAGCATGGTTGGTATTGACTGCATTTAACATCGATTTTGAAGAAATCCTCATTCGCTTTGATGCAGAAGCCCCGACCTTTAAGCAGCAACTTTCCCACATTCATGCCAATGCTAAAGTGCCCGTATTGGACGTGGGTGAATTTAAAATTTGGGACTCTTTAGCCATCTGTGAATATTTGGCCGAGCAAAATCCAGATTTAGCCCTGTGGCCTAAACTGGCTCATTTGAGAGCACAAGCACGTAGTATCAGTTGTGAGATGCACAGTAGTTTTATGGCGTTACGCCAATTGTGCCCAATGCATATTCAAGCGCAGTACAGCATAGCTGAGGGGCAAGCTCTGTGGGCGCAGCATGCAGAATTAAGAGCAGATGTCGAACGAATTGAACAAATTTGGGCACAGCATACAGATGAGCAGACCTTTTTATTTGGTGATTTTTCTATAGCCGATGCCTTCTATGCCCCTGTAGTGATGCGTTTCAAGAGTTATGCACTGCCTGTATCTGAACACAGCCAACAGTATATGCAACACATTATGCAGCATCCTGCGGTTACACAATGGGTCGATGCGGCACGAGCAGAAGCAGTTTAGTTGGGTGAAATGTGCTGTGTGTCGGCACATGCAGCGCTATATTT
The DNA here is from genome assembly GCF_036666595.1 of Acinetobacter sp. Classification (GTDB taxonomy): domain Bacteria; phylum Pseudomonadota; class Gammaproteobacteria; order Pseudomonadales; family Moraxellaceae; genus Acinetobacter. The sequence goes on from NZ_JAVWVO010000007.1 coordinate 109,042, forward strand.
GATCTCATAGGGATTGATTTCCAGATAGGATTTGATTGCGTCCACTGGCTTTAGCGGCATAGAGTGCTTTGTCCGCTTGACTCAAGAGTTGCTGAGGCCTGAGTTCATGGTGAGATTGTGCAATACCAAAACTAGCTGTAACACGAATAGATTGACCTTCGTCATTGCTAATGATTAAAGCCTCGATGGAAGCGCGACAACGTTCCGCAATTTGATGGGCTTTAATGTGTGAAGAATGTTTTAAAATAAGGATAAACTCTTCTCCGCCAAAGCGCCCCACTAGGTCATGTTCTCGTAAATGGTGATTTAATTCTTGGCTCACTGCGACGAGCACTTTATCTCCCATATGATGTCCAAATCGGTCATTGATGCTTTTAAAATGATCTAAATCTAAGAGAATGACCGCATAGGGGCTATGCTGATGTTGCTGATGTAAATACTCTAGACTTTGGCTGATACGGCGACGGTTAAATGTATTGGTCAGCGGGTCGATCTGACTTAAATGTTGAATGAGTCGCTCACGATGTCGCCATTGACTGAGTAAAATTTCAAATAAAATGAGACAAGTTATTAGGATTGGCATAACGAAATACAGCATCGACAGGAGCCAAAATCCATTGAGAAAGAGTTGGCCATCAATCTTAAAAATTGGGGCATAAGGAATCACATCAATAAAGCTGAGGTAGCCGGAGAAGACCAAAAAGCTGGTTGTGGGAATCAGCATGATATAAATGATTTTGCGTTTAAACAGGACTAAGCCCACGGTCAGTAAACAAATGTAGGCAATCATAGTCATTGGGCTTAATACGCCGACGAAATAACTGTCTTGGCAAAGAGAAATGACAAAAATGCCGATTGCGACATAGGGTAAAAAACGCTGTACCCAGACGCGATCATGTAGGACATAGCAGGGATAAATCAGTCCTGACAAGATCAGTAAAAAAATAGAGTTCAGTACGAATTGGATACGCACAATATCGAGATTGACCACCTGCCAATATTGCGGGTTCAGTAGGATAAAGCTATCCAAGCCAAGCCAAGCAATATGAATAATGCAAGCCAATACCAACATCAGAATGCACTTCTTCAAGGTACTCCAATTCATGATGACTTCCTTTTCCAGTAAATAGTGAGAAAGTTTATTTTTATTTAATTTTTTAGAGCTGGAGGCTAATGAATTCATTCAATCTTTTTATCCTCTTACTTTCATATTCTTTTTAATTTAAATAGTGTAATTAATTCTTAAAATTGAATTCAAAGATAGCATCTAAAATCATAGAAAAAATATCCCTATAAAAAGGGAAAAGTGTTCTATTTTTGCAACATAGTGTTTTAAATAAACCAATTATTCTAAGAGAAGGATTCTTTTAAGATGCAACTATTCAATAAAGATTATGCGGGAACATCCCATGAAAGTTTTACATATTGATTCAAGTATTATGGCGGATGCTTCTGTGTCTCGTCAGTTGAGCCAAGCCATTGTTTCGCAACTCAGCGAAAAGCATGCGCAAGTTGAGGTTGAATATTTGGATTTGGCAACTCAACCGATTCCACATTTAGACGCAGAAATTTTAATGGGTCAAAATGCAGAACAATCGGCTTTGGGCGAACGTATTATTCAACAGTACTTAGATGCGGACGTTGTGGTGATTGGTGCGGCGATGTATAACTTCGGGATTACTTCGACTTTAAAAGCATGGATTGACCGCATTAGTGTTGCAGGTCGTACCTTTAAATATACGGAAAATGGTCCTGTCGGTTTGGCTGGTGACAAGAAAGCCTATATTGCCAGTAGTCGCGGTGGTGTCTATGGGGAAAATAGTCCTGTTGACTTCCAAGAAGGCTTCTTAAAAACTGTCTTTAACTTTACTGGTGTGACCGATGTTGAAATCATTCGTGCTGAAGGCGTGAATATGGGCCAAGAGCTGAAAGACAAAGCCATTGCAGCAGCTCTAGCGCAGGTGAAAACGATCTAATAACAATAACCTTAGTTCCATGATTCCTCATTTGGTCAGCTTTAAGCTGACCTTTTTTTATGCGGAATTTGTCTAGTCTTGGTCGAGCGCTTGAGCAAACGTTGCGATGTCATGCAACGCCATTTTAGCTTCTGGAAACCATGCATTAAACATTTGAAAGTTATGCCACATGCCTGTGTATAGTTTAAATGTCACGTCTACGCCTGCCTTGGTCGCTTTATCTCTAAATCGCTGGGCATCGTCCAAAAGAATTTCTTTCGAACCGACTTGTACCAGGGTCGGCGGGAGGTCTGCTAAATCATCAAATAAAGGTGAAACAAGCGGGTCAGCCGGGTCGATTTGCTCAGGAACATAATAATCGATGCCTGTTTCAAGGGCTTCGATGGATAACAACGCATCCAGCTTACTGTTATAGCGAATAGATTCACTGGTTAAGCTTAAATCCAAAAACGGCGAAAGCAGAATCAGCCCACTGACTTGAGGACGTTGCTCATCACGAATGCGCAGCGCCAAGGCTAGCGCTAAATTTGCACCACATGAATCCCCCGATAAAATAATATCTTTGGCCTGTATACCTTGCTCTAATAACAGCTGATAAACGTCAAACAGTGCATCAATGGCTTCAGGATAGGGGTGTTCGGGTGACAACGGATAGTCAAGGTGAATGACCTGCATTTGTGTACTGGCTGCAAGGTCTGAGACAAACGCGCGATGGGTATTCATTGAACCTAAAAAGAAAGCCCCACCATGAATATGCAAAATGAGCTGAGTGGCTTCAGTTTCAGGTTTTAATTCTTCCGCACGCAGGCCTGCAAGACGTAGAGGGCGAATCTGGATCGACTTATTGAGCGGAAATGCACGGCACATTTGTTCAAGAAGAAACCGCTGACTACTGGGTGGAAGGCTAAAGCGACTTGGGGTTCGAATCGTGGTTTTTAACAACTGCTCCGTAAAAATTTGTTTCCATGGATCGGCAATCTTCATAGTTATTCCATTTTGTTATTTGTTTTACCTTGAGTTTGTGTATTTACCAACATAATTTACAAGGTTACACTAATTGGTCACATTGAAAAATTGAAAAATTGTTGTGACTTTTTAATAATGATAGTCGTCTATACTAGACTAGGGAAATGACAAAAATGAAAAAAATTGCACTTGCACTAAGCGTACTAGGATTAACCGCTCTAGCTCATGCAGCAGATCCGCTGAATGGCACTGTTTGGAAAACGATTGATGATAAAACTAAACAAGCGAAAGCCTTGGTTAAATTCACTGAGCAAAAAAATGGAACTTTAACTGCGAGTATTCAAGGTATTTTGACACCAGGTGAAGAAAATGCATGTACCAAGTGTGAAGGCCCATACAAAAACAAATCGTTGAAAGGTTTAACGATTGTACATGGTCTGAAAAACGCGGGCGGTACAAGCTATGAAGGTGGATCAATTTTAGATCCACAAACGGGCAAAACTTATAAATTAAAAGGCAACATTGCTGCTGGTGGTAAAAAACTAGAGCTTCGTGGCTATATTGGTGTGGCTGCATTAGGCCGTAACCAAACTTGGATTCGCGCAAACTAATCCCACCCAATAAAAAAAGCCGAGCAATTGCTCGGCTTTTTTCTGTTTTGTTATGCCTTCAAGGCACGAATTGCATCTTCATTGAACCCCACAATAAAACCATTCGGGGTTGCAATCACGGGGCGCTTGATGAGACTGTGATGGGTCGTGAGAGCTTCAATCAGTCCTTGCTCTGAAGCTAAAGCAGTGTCTTGTTCTGCTTCAGTCAGCTTACGCCAAGTGGTGCCTTTTTTATTCAGGACTACATCTGCCCCAATCTGATCGAGCCATGTTTTGACAGTCGCAGCATCAATGCCTTGTTTTTTATAATCATGAAACTCATACGCTAAACCTAACTCATTCAGTAGGTCGAATGCTTTTTTCATTGAATTACAATTTTTAATGCCATACACGTTTAACATGGAAAACCCTTTTGAATTTTAAGCTGGGTTTAGAGTAGCGGAAAAAGCAGAGTAGCTCTAGTGTCGCAATTTAAGCCAACAGCGTCATCGTCTTGTCATAAAAGCGATTTAGAATCAAATCAAAGAAAAATAGAATATAAAAAGAAAAAATATTAAAAAGCAGAGACTAAAAAAGAGAAAACCCGCATTTAATCATCCTGATTATGCGGGTCTCATTACAACGTCCATTGTCACATCCTTGAAAACCAACTATATCCATAGTTCGTTTTAATTTCATCCTACGGCGTCCTGTCCTTGTGCTGTCATCCTAACATCGTCCCTTTGCCGTGGAAACATAATGCACTGATTGATTGATCAGAAAAAGACTCAAAAAACGGCAGATAATGTAGGCTAAAAACCCATATTCAGTAAACATGTGTTCACTAAATATGAGCTAAATACTTACATTTTTCTAGATTTTGTAGTCAATAATGACAGGTGCATGGTCGCTAAACCATGTTTCTTTATAGACCCAAGCATTGACTGTACGGGCTTTCCAGTCAGGTGAGCAAGCCTGATAGTCAATACGCCAGCCCACGTTCTTGGCACGGGCTTGTCCACGGTTTGACCACCACGAATAAAGCTCAGCCTCTGGACGCACTTCACGGAAAGTATCGACATAGCCAAGTTCATCATAAATATGATCGAGCCAAGCGCGTTCGTGCGGTAAGCAGCCTGAGGCTTTTTGATTGCCTGACCAGTTTTTAATGTCGATGCGTTTATGTACGATGTTATAGTCACCACAGACAATCACGGATTTATTTTCATCGCGCCATTGTTTCAAAATTTGTTTGTATTCTTCTAAGAAGTGATCTTTACGCACTTGTGCTTCTTCACCAGAAGAACCCGATGGTAAATAGAGTGAACAAATATGCACGTTTTGGTCTAAGCCTAAGTCAAACTCAGCCGAAATAAAGCGGCCTTGAGAATCGGCCAATTCAAAACCAAGCCCATCAGTGACTGAAACAAAGGGCAAACGGCTATAAATGGCGGTACCAGCATACCCTGGACGTTCAGCAGGGAACAGGTGGGTATGCCAGCCTTCAGGTTTAAATTTATCGGTCCATTGTTCGTGGGTGATGCGAGATTCTTGCATGCAAATCACATCAGCATCTGATGTGGCAATCCAATCAAAAATCCCTTTTTTTTCTGCAGAACGTAGACCATTTACGTTAATTGAAACCACACGTAAAATTTTTTGATCACTTGGATAGCTACTCTTTGGTATCATGCGCAAGTCTTACCTCAATTTGAAAATACGGAGCACCGCATGACAACGCAAGCGACATTTAACCCTCAAGCTTTTATCGAACTCGCATTATCACGTGGCGTGCTTAAATTTGGTGAGTTTACTTTAAAATCGGGTCGTGTGAGTCCTTATTTTTTTAATGCAGGTTTACTCAATGATGGTGAAGCCTTGTCATTACTGGCGTCTGGCTATGCAACTAAACTGACAGAATGCAACAATGTTGAGGTGGTATTTGGCCCTGCGTACAAAGGGATTCCTTTTGTTGCTGCAACAGCGGTAGCCTTGTCACAAAATCATGGGGTGAGTGTGCCTTGGGGGTTTAACCGTAAAGAAGCCAAAGATCATGGTGAAGGCGGGGTCTTGGTTGGTGCATCCGTTGCAGGCAAAAAAGTCTGGATTATTGATGATGTGATTACTGCGGGCACAGCGATCCGTGAAGTAGTCACCATTTTGAAAAATGCAGGTGCGCAGATTGCAGGTGTGTTGGTGGCATTAGATCGTCAAGAAAAAGGTCAAGGTGAACTGTCTGCGATTCAAGAAGTCCAAAAAGAATTAGAAATTCCTGTGCATGCACTGGTGACCATGAAAGATTTGATGAATTATTTAGAGACTAAAGGTGAGACAGAAGCTTTAGCAAAAATGGAAGCCTACCGCGTGAAGTATGGCGTCTAAACGTTGAAACAAAAAAGGGAAGCCTCGGCTTCCTTTTTTATTCGCTTTCTCTTTCAGTTGGCGTTTGGCTATGCGCACCTTCCCAACCAATCATCGCGGTTTTACGTGTTGTCCCCCACATATAGCCGCCACGTTGCCCTGAAGACTGAATGACCCGATGGCATGGGATTAAAAAGGCAACGGGATTGCTGCCAATTGCTGTGCCGACCGCTCGTGAGGCACGCTCTTTTCCAATCTCTTGGGCAATATGTACATAACTGCTGAGCCGTCCCATGGGGATTTTAAGCAAACTTTGCCAAACCTTGAGCTGAAAGTCAGTGCCTTTCAGGTGCAGTTTAATCTCAGATAGGCTGTGTTGATCGTGCTGAAAAATCGCGAGTGCTTTGCGTTGTAATTCATCCTGATCTTCAATAAATGTCGCGCGTGGGAACTGTTTTTTCAGATAGGTCAATGCATCCCGATTTGCTTCGGTAAAGGCCATATGACAAATCCCTTTAGGGGTCGAGGCAATAATGACGGAGCCAAAAATGGTCTCGGCAAAGCTATAGTGGATGTGGAGTGCTTCACCGCCATGTTTATATTCTGCGGGCGTCATACCTTCGATTTGAACAAATAAATCATGCAATCGACTGGTACTAGAAAGGCCAGTGTCAAAGGTTGCTGCAAAAATATTATTTTCTGTGTGATTTTTCAAAACGGACTTTGCATATTCCACACTAATATATTGCAGAAATTTCTTCGGGCTAATGCCTGCCCATTCGCTAAAGATACGCTGAAAATGTGTAGGACTTAAATGAACGTGTTCTGCAATCTCAGCCAAACTGGGTTGCTGTTTGAAGTTTTGTTCAATATATTCAATCGCCTTTGCCACACGTGCATAGTTACTATGTTCTGTCATGATGACTCGCGGAAATCATTTAACTTAAGAAAACAGTAACAAATCCAGCGAGGCCTGAAAATCCGTTTCTTGCGCTTTATCAGAAAAGGTTCGGAGCATGCATTGATTGACTTAATCGTTCCTTGGTAAGCATAAAAAAAGCGGAACAGTGACCTGTTCCGCTTGAGATGGCGTTTTAACTGAAGGGTTTTAGAACTGGTAGTTCAAACGCATGAGGAAGCTACGTGGTGTACCTGGCATAGAGTCTGAACGCCAGTATTCTTTATTGGTCAAGTTACTGACAGCTAAAGTCACGTTCCATGGGTCAGCACTATAACCAATGGCAGCATCGACGCGATTGAAACCATCCATCTTGGTCAAGTTATTGATGTTTGGATAGTAAGAGCCAACATAAGTCACGCCAACTTCACCGTAGAGTTTTTCTGTAGGTAAGTAACGCACAAACAGGTTGCCTGTGTTTTTAGAGGTATTTGCTAATGCATTCCCTGCATTCTCAGGCTTTTCCTTATCCTTTTTCACTTCAGTATCCGTATAACCATAACCACCACGGACAAATAAGTTGTCCAGTACACGACCGATGAAGCTGAACTCTAAACCTTTGGCTTGATGCTCACCACCTACAGACCAAAGGAAAGGCTGTTCTTTGGCATCAGGTTGATAACGAATATTCTTTTTGCGAATGTCATAAACCGAAAGTTGTGTGTTTAAGCGTTGATCTAACCAATCACTCTTAATCCCAATTTCATATTGTTCATTATATTGCGGTTCAGCGTCATAGTATTTAGGGTCAGTATTGACATCAACAGAAATATTGCCGCGACCTCCATAAGGGGCGAAGCTCTTGTTATATGAGGTATAAAAACTATGTTGTTCTGATGGCTGCCATACAAAGCCAATATTAGGGCTGAAGGTCGTATCATCATATTGTTTTGAAAGGTTCTGGATATGATTGGTCGATTTGAAATTGTACTGATCATAGCGCATACCTAACATCATTTTCAGTTCAGGTGTCAGGCTAATTAAATCTTGAGCAAAGAACCCCATTGACTCACCTACGTGATGATTTTCCGAGGTTACAGGGAGGCGTTCAGAGCTTGGTAACGTATTATATTGGTCTGCTGGATTGTAGGGGTTAATAAAACCATAGTAGCGCGGAACACCTGTGCCACTTGAGTAATTTCCTAGTTTTGGTGAACGCTCTTCACGGCTGACATCTGCACCGATGAGGAGCTGATGTTCTATAGCTCCAGTTTTGAATGAACCAGATATATCAAAAGTATTGGTAATGGTCTTATTCATGGTTTCTTGCCATGCATAGCTTTGACGCACGTAACCATTCCAAGAACATGTCTCAGGCTTGGCAGCTATAGTGAGATTATTATTGCAATAGGTACCACCAAAGAAGTTGTCAAAGTTCTGATAAGCTTGGCGATAGCTGAGCGCCCAGTGGAAATTCCAATTTGGTGCATATTGATATTTCACATCAGTGCGAATTACTTGTAATTCATCTTCAATAAAATCGCCTTCTTGAGCAAAGCCAGTTTTGATTGAAACACCAGCGGGTAAATTACTATAAGAAGGCCCACGGTCAGGGGTTCGATTTAATTTGTCATAGGTATATTGTGTGGTCCACGTAAGGGTTTCGTCATCATTTTTATAAGTGAAACTTGGTGAGATCATTTCAATTTTACTGTCGATGCCTGAACGAAAACTATCCGCTTCACCGTATTCACCCGTCAAACGGACAGCCCAATTGTCATTCAACACTTGGTTAATATCTGCTGTTGCACCGTAGTTATCATATGAGCCGACATAGGTGCCGACGGAACTTTTCGAGTCAAAGTTGGCGTATTTACTCACCATATTGATCACACCGCCGCCAGCACTACGACCATATAACACCGAGGCAGGGCCTTTTAAAATTTCGATGCGTTCAATGTTGGATGTGCTGCGGCGGACTTGGCCACTTTCACGAATACCGTCACGGTAAATATCGCCCGAGTCGGCAGAGAAGCCACGGAGGGTGATGCCATCACCACGCGTATCGTAGCTGGTGGATACCCCTGGTGTGCCTTGTAGCATTACACTGAGGTCATTAGACCCATAGATTTTATATTTCTGTACATCGATGGTATCGATGGTTTGAGGAATATCTTTTTTCTTTAAACCATTCCGTGTGACATTGGCCTGATCATAATCGACATAGCTTTTGATTGGATCAAGTTCACTCATTGCCTCAATTTTTAAAGTAGGCAAAACTGCTGCTGTGCCCGATTTGTTTGTCGTCGCTTGAGAGGAGGGGTTCTCATTACTTTGTAGCGTCGCTTCATCCGCATAGGCTGCATGCGCATTTAAAATCATAAAGCTGAGAAGGCTATATTTGAATAGGTTAGAACCACAAAGCGGCTGTGGTGAAAATTTCATCATGATTTAAGGCTCGGAGAGAGTGAATGGCCAATAAAAATGAGAAGTATAATCATTTACTAAAAATGAACAAGACTTACGGTAATATTCATTTTTTCTACATAGTATTACTGAGTGGAAAAGTACAGCTGTACAGGCTGTTTAATTTTTCTAAAAAATTGATAAATAAGCATTAAAATTTGAAGGAAATGCAAAAGAATTATTTTTGTGAATTTTCCATGCATTTTTTACAGCTTAAAAGAACGCCTATTTTTTCTTGGCGTCCTTGCTCAGTTTGTACCCAAGGGCGGTTTTGCCACGGTGGAGTATGGCGGACATGTTGTGTGTGGCCACAGGCTAGTTCCGCCACCCAATGATGTTCTTCATCGAGATGAAAACCAACAATCGCTTGTTGCACTTAAGTATCTCCACTGGCGTGTTGGGTCTGGTCTAAGCCGTTTAAAAAACGCTGACACAGTTGATGGATGGCTACCAAATCATCGGGATCTAGGCCTAAAGAACATGCCAGCTCAAAAGGAATGGCCATAATTTTATCTTTGGCTAAGAGTGCTTTTTCCAGCAGAACGACTTTTTTCATACGTTCATCTTCTTTGACGGCAACACGCTTTAAAAACTGTTTTTCTTCTAGTTTTTTAATAATCGGGGTTAAGGTGCCTGAGTCAAAAAAGGTTTTTTGTCCAATCTCAGTCAGCGTCACATTGTCCTGCTCATATAAAGCCAACAAAACAATAAATTGCGGATAGGTCAGATCGTAAACCTGTAAGCGTGGACGGTATTGACGAACCATGGCATTGGTTGCGGAATACATGGCAAAACACACGCGGTTTTCTAAAAGTGGGGTGTCCGGCATGTTGCATGTCCTTGGGTGTTGATGTCTGTAAAGCAGTATAAATGAAATAGGGGGAGAAGTATATTGTGCATAATAATCTTGTGTACAAGTTAATTGTGTGCGATATTTATTTGAGATTGAGGTCGGTTCAGTCCTTGAAGCGACTTCAAGTAATGACATTTTGATGAATGGAAGAGATGTAATGACCACAATTTATGATTTTCAGGCTGAACTGTTAGAAGGCGAGCAAAAAAATCTGGCCGATTATCAAGGCAAGGTTTTATTGGTGGTGAATACCGCCAGCCAATGTGGTTTAACCCCGCAATTTGAAGGTTTGGAACAGTTATATCAGGACTATCAACAGCAAGGCCTGCTGATCTTAGGCTTTCCCTGCAACCAATTTGCGCAGCAAGACCCTGCGAGTAATGAAGAGATCGGTAGCTTTTGTCAGCGTAACTATGGGGTCTCTTTCCCAATGTTTGCCAAAGTTGATGTGAATGGTCCTACAGCACATCCGCTGTATCAGTATTTAACCACTGAAGCGAAAGGCATTTTAGGTAGCCAGAGCATCAAGTGGAATTTCACCAAGTTTCTCATTAATCAAAAAGGGCAGGTGGTGAAACGTTATGCGCCAATTGTTAAACCTGAAAAAATTGCCAAGGATATTCAACGTCTTTTGGCTTAATGGAGAAGGTGTGGAAAGGAGCTGTCGCGTGGTAATGGATGCATACTTTCCTTTGTTGCATCGCGCAGTTAGCAACTAAGTGGTTGCTGAAATATGTTGTAGTTATTTGAATAAAATAGATTTTTTAATCTTTAATTATTACACAACTTGTTGCACCCAAACCTGAAAACTTCGTTATACTTTTTGCCAAGTTTAAAAAATATGAGCGTGAGAATTATGCGTGTACTGGTAGTGATGGACCCGATTGAAACGGTGAATCTGAAAAAAGATTCCACCATGGCCATGTTATGGGCCGCAAGCCGTCGCGGACATGAGCTGGGTTATGCATTACAACACGATTTACATATCGATCAAGGTAAAGCCTTTGGTCTGATTTCTCCCTTAAAAGTGTTTGAAGACTACGATCATTATTTTGAGTTGGGCGAACAGCAAAAAGAGTCCTTGGCCGATTACGATGTGATCTTGATGCGTAAAGATCCACCGTTTGACATGAACTTTGTCTACACCACCTATATCTTGGAACAAGCAGAACGTGAAGGCGCGTGGATTATCAATAAACCACAGTCCTTACGTGACTGTAATGAAAAACTGTTTGCCACGCAGTTCCCCGAACTGCAAGTTCCTACATTAGTGACTTCACAACAAAGCCTCATTCGTGAATTTATCAAAGAACATGGTGATGTGATTGTGAAGCCTCTTGATGGTATGGGGGGTATGGGAATTTTCCGTTTATATCAAGATGGTGTGAACATTGGCTCCACTTTGGAAATGTTGACGGAAATGGGCACACGTCCAATTATGGCGCAGCGTTATATTCCTGAAATTGTGGAAGGGGATAAACGTATTTTGTTGGTCAATGGCGAACCGATTCCGTACTGTTTGGCGCGTATTCCACAAAACGGCGAAGTGCGTGGAAATTTGGCCGCAGGTGGTTTGGGTCAAGCACGTCCTTTGACTGAAAACGATAAGGCGATTGCTGCAAAAGTGGGACCCTTCTTACGTGAAAAAGGTTTGGTTTTTGTCGGACTTGATGTAATTGGCAACTATGTGACCGAGATTAATGTCACCAGTCCAACCTGTATTCGTGAGATTGATGCACAATTTGGCACCTCGATTGCCGATGATTTATTTGATGTCTTGGAAGCAGGCAAAGCCAGCTAAATTGACAGAAAAGGAACCTGAAATGGTTCCTTTTTTCTTTCATGGTGGTGGTCGGTTTTGAAATAGAAGTGTACTTTGCTGCAAAGTGTATCAATTTGGTTGAAAATAAAGCGGATTATGTTGCTAGACACTACAAATTTTTATCCTGCTCAAATGTATGCGCTCACATTGTATTTCTGAGCGATAAAATGAAGTGAATTGGGCTTTAAAATTATGTTAAATATTTGATTCAAATCAGCTTCATTGTTTTATTTTTAAATATCTCCAATTGCGCTGTCGAGCCTGATTGTGTGCTGTAGTTTGAGTAAAAATGCACATCTGATAACAAATCTAGTTTAAACTTGAAAATCAGTAGAAAAAAACAATCAAATGCCTGTTGAAAAAAAGTAAATAATCTTTCGCGGCTATGCGTTTGTGATTACAATTGATCGCTTAAAATTGAATTTTGTTTCCATATTTTTAGAATTGAAGAATTAGACTGTGACCGAAGCAACACAAACAAAGCCGAAACATGTAATGATGATGGCTGCCGGAACGGGCGGACATGTTTTTCCAGCACTTGCTGTGGCTAAGGAATTACAGCAACAAGGCTGCCAAGTCTCGTGGCTTGCTACGCCTACAGGTATGGAAAATCGCCTGCTTAAAAATCATGATATCCCAATTTATCAAATTGATATTCAAGGTGTGCGCGGCAATGGCTTAGTCCGCAAAGTATTGGCACCCTTTAAGATTTTAAAAGCCACTTTAAGTGCAATGCGCTACATGAAGCAGCTCAAAGTCGATGCCGTCGCGGGCTTTGGGGGGTATGTCGCTGGGCCTGGTGGATTGGCTGCGCGCGCACTGGGTATTCCTGTGATTATTCATGAGCAGAATGCGATTGCTGGATTTACCAATACGCAGTTATCACGTATTGCCAAAACAGTGTGTCAGGCGTTTCCAAATACCTTTGCGGCACAAGATAAAATTGTGACCACGGGTAATCCTGTCCGCAAAGAGATTACGGAAATTTTAAATCCGTCTTGGCGTTATCAAGAACGTGAAAAAGCTGGAGCCACGCTTCGAGTTTTAATTGTGGGTGGCTCGTTGGGTGCACAAGCGTTAAATGAGCGTGTTCCTGAAGCATTGACGCAATTGAATGTGCCTTTAAGCGTTTATCATCAGTGTGGTCAAAACCATGCAGATGCGACCCAAGCGCGTTATGCCGATGCCCCTGAGCAGCTTCAGGTTGAAGTCCACCCTTTTATTGAAGATATGGCCCAAGCTTATAGCGATGCCGATTTAATTATTTGCCGTGCTGGGGCGTTAACCGTGACCGAAATTGCGACTGCGGGTGTGGCTGCGGTGTTTGTTCCACTGCCAAGTGCAGTAGATGATCACCAAACGGCCAATGCAAAGTTTTTAGCCAATATTGGTGCAGCCAAAATTTGCCCACAAGCAAGCATGACGCCCGAGAGTTTAAAAGAATTATTATTACCCTTGATGAACCGGCAGTTATTGTCTGAAATGGCAGTGAAAGCACGTCAGCAAGCACAACCCGATGCAACCCAACATGTGGTTCGTTTAATTCAAGCATTGTAAACCGAGTATTTTATGTCGCCATCTACGCCTGCTGATCAAGCAAAAAAGTTAATTAAAGTGCCAGAAATGCGCCGTATTAAGCACATCCATTTTATTGGAATTGGTGGTGCGGGTATGTGTGGTATTGCCGAAGTGTTAAAGAATCAAGGCTACAAAGTCTCAGGTTCAGATATCAAGGCATCAAAAACCACGGCTCAGCTTGAAGAAAACGGCATCAAAGTCTACATCGGGCATACGGCTGAAAATATTCAAGGGGCAAACGTGATTGTGGTGTCGACTGCAATTGATGCAGAAAACCCAGAAATTAAAGCAGCCATTGAAACGCGTACACCTGTGGTGCGCCGTGCAGAAATGCTGGGTGAGCTGATGCGCTACCGTCATGGGATTGCTGTTGCGGGAACGCATGGTAAAACCACGACCACCAGCCTAGTCACGTGTATGTTGGCAGAAGAAAATCTCGATCCAACCTATGTGATTGGTGGTTTGCTGAATCGTACTGGTGTGAATGCTGCGCTGGGCGCGAGTCGTTTTATCGTGGCAGAGGCAGATGAATCAGATGCTTCATTCTTGCATTTGCAACCAATGGCCACCATCGTGACCAATATTGATGCAGACCATATGGACACCTATGGTGGTAGTTTCGATGTCTTAAAAGATACCTTTGTACAGTTCTTACAAAAACTACCGTTTTACGGCTTGGCTGTGGTGTGTGGCGATGATGCCAACATTCGTGAAATCATGCCGCGTATTGGTCGTCCATTGATCACGTATGGTTTTAACGAAGACAATGACATTCGTGCAGTGGATATTGAACAAGAAGGCATGCAGTCGCACTTTACCGTATTACGTAAAGATCGTGAGCCTTTGCGTTTAACCATCAATTTGCCGGGTTTGCATAATATTTTAAATGCACTTGCAGCGATCGGTATTGCAACTGATGAAGGTGTGTCTGATGCTGCGATTGCACGTGCGTTGGAAAGTTTCAGCGGCGTAGGCCGTCGTTTCCAAGTACAAGGCGAATTTGACATCGAAGGCGGCAATGTGAAATTGGTGGATGACTATGGTCACCATCCAAAAGAAGTCGAAGCGACTATTAAAGCGGCACGTGCAAGCCATCCAAACCGCCGTTTAGTGATGATGTTCCAGCCACACCGTTTTAGCCGTACCCGTGACTGTTTCGATGACTTTGTGGATGTACTGTCACATGTCGATCAGTTGTTGCTGCTTGAAGTCTATCCTGCGGGCGAAAAACCGATTGTGGGCGCAGACAGCCGTTCATTGGCGCGTAGTATTCGTTTACGTGGCGATGTAGAGCCGATTTTGATCGATCCGGTTGAAGGTAATTTGCAGCATGCGTTGAAAAAAGTGTTACAAGCGGATGACTTGTTATTGACGCAAGGCGCAGGTAATGTGGGGGCTATCTCGGTTGAGCTTGCAAGCAATCATTTATATTTAAAATAATCACGTTTTGTGATTACTCAATGAATAAAACAGTCATAAAGTTTAAGGATATCAACGTGTCAAATGCTTCAAAATTCGGCAAAGTAGCGGTGTTGCTTGGTGGTAAGTCTGCTGAGCGTGAGGTTTCTCTAGATAGTGGTGCAGCTGTACTTGAAGCATTGGTTCGTTCGGGTGTAAATGCAGAAGCTTTTGACCCGCAAGAGCGTAGTGTGACGGAATTGGTCGGTTATGACCGTGCGTTTATTGTGTTACATGGTCGCGGTGGGGAAGACGGTCAAATCCAAGGTGTCTTAGAGTGGCTCAACATCCCGTATACTGGAACAGGCGTACAGGGTTCTGCTATTGGCATGGATAAAGTTAAAACCAAGCAAGTTTGGCAGGGTTCAGACTTACCGACAGCGCCTTATCGCATCATTAGCCAAGAGTCAGATTTAGCTGAAGTGGTGGCGAATTTGGGTCTTCCACTGATTATCAAGCCAGTACACGAAGGTTCAAGTGTCGGCATGAGTAAAGTCGAAAAAACAGAAGATTTGGTAGCGGCAATTGCCAAAGCGACCCAACACGATGCTGTGGTGATGGCTGAAAAATGGATTACGGGACGTGAATTCACGATTTCATTTTTAAATGGTCAACCGCTACCTGTGATTCGTCTACAACCGCCTGCGGATGTGGCTTTTTATGATTACGAAGCGAAATATCAGCGTAATGATGTGGAATACGGAATTCCGTGTGGCTTAAGCGCTGAAGAAGAGCAAAAGTTGCAAGCGCTTTGCCTCCGTGCATTCCAAGCGGTAGGTGCAAGTGGTTGGGGCCGTATTGATGCGATGCAAGATGAGCAAGGCAATTTCTGGTTATTAGAAGTGAACACAGTCCCAGGGATGACCAGTCACTCTTTGGTGCCGAAAGCAGCAAATGCAGTGGGTTATAGTTTTGATGCGCTTTGTGTCCAAATTTTAGAGCAAACACTGACAGGTGTGGCTCACTAAATGGCGCAATTACCCGCTTCTATGCGCCGTAAACGTGCAGCGATTACTTCGATACACGATAAACCACCGACGCGTAAGGAAAAGCTTGCCAACTTCGGTGGTTGGGTGATGTTGGTCGTTGCCGTGGCGGTGCTGTTGGTTGGTATTTATGGCTTATATCAAGTCATGACAGATGCTCGTGTGGCCGAACTTGATGTAGTAGGTGTACGTTCTGAGGCGGAAAAGAATCAGGTGATGGGACATGTTTCACCAGCCATTACCCATAATTATTTCACCTCAGATTTAGAAGAAATTCGTGATCGCACTTTAGAGCTGGCTTGGGTCGATCGCGTGGTGGTTTCGCGGGCATGGCCGAATGCGATTCGCGTTCGTGTTATGCCACGGCATGCAATTGCACGTTGGGGGACAGGGCGTCTCTTAAGTGACAGTGGTGACGTATTTAGCGAAGTGACGCCGAAAAATAATCAGAATTTGCCTTTATTACACGGCCCAATCAGTCAATCTAAAATGATGATGCGCCGTTATAATGAAATTAATCAATTATTCCAGCCAGTCAACCTTCGTTTAAAAGAACTATATTTAACGGAGCGTATGACTTGGTTTATGCAGTTCGATTCAGGTTTACGTGTTATCGTAGATCAGGATCAAACCATGAGTAAGCTGCAACGTTTGAGTTATTTGGCTCAAAGTGATTTGAAGCCAGTTTGGGCTAAAGTATCTGCCATTGATTTGCGTTATCGGAATGGCTTGGCCATCCAATGGAAGAATGCTGCCGCACCAAAGATAGCAAATGGTCATTTTGTTGTAACGATTGATGACACAAGCATTGCAGGTGGAGCAGCAGCAAAGCCATAATACTTGGCTTTAAAACAGAGGCATAAAGCCATAAATTAAACAAACATGTGATGGTAGTAGTAAATAATGAATGAAGCGGTTCCCTCAGTTGTTGCGATTGACATTGGGACGCACAAAGTTTCAGTTTTGATTGGTAAGGTACATGCGCCAGACAATATCCAAGTGATAGGAATGGCAACTGCTCGTAACCGAGGCATGAATAAAGGAAAAATTGTAAGTCTTGATAAAGTCATTACAGCGATAAAAAATGCCGTGCAAGAAGCAGAAGATATGGCTGAATGCCGTGTCCATTCCGCGTGGGTGTCGATCCCAAGTGCCGAGTTAAAAAGCTTTTATGCATCTGGACGAACGCCAGTTGAAAATACTGACCATACAATTACAACAAGTGAAGTGGTTCGTGCATTAGAGTTGGCCAAAGCCAGCCACATGACCTCGGATCATTATTTGGTCAGTGCTGTTCCACTGGGCTTTGAGCTGGATGACTCCACTGAGTGGGTACAAAACCCAATACGGATGTCTGCACACAGCATGATTGGCCATTATCAGTTGATGATGTTACCGATTAGTACCATGCAAAACCTTGATCGGGCATTAAAAGGCGCGAACATCGGGGTAGAAAAACTGGTGGTGTCTTGTTTGGCAACGGCAGAAGCGAGCCTACTCAAAGATGAAAAAGAGTATGGCGTCTGTTTGGTTGATATTGGTGCAGGTACCACTAACATTGCTGTGTATTTGGATGGTCGTTTGGCATTGACACATACGTTGCAGCGTGGTGGCGAGCATGTCACCCGTGATATTGCTGCTGTGTTACAAACCACCACTGAAGAAGCTGAGCGAATTAAATTACTCTATGGGTGTGTCGACATTAAGTCGGTTAAACCGGACCATATGATCCAGATCCAAGGAATTGATGGTCCGCAAACGATTAGTCGTATTGAGCTGACTGAAATCGTGATTGCGCGTTATGAAGAAATCTTAGGCCAAGTTCGCCAAGAGCTAGAGCGTAATGGTGCGATTCATGGTTTGTATCATGGTGTGGTGTTAACTGGTGATGCCAGTCAAATCGAAGGTATGGTGACGTTGACTCGTCGTATGTTGGGTGTGTCTGCGCATTTGGGTAATCCACCTGTGCAAGTGACAGCAGATGAGCAAAATATTGCCGCACTGCGTCGCTCTCAGTATGCCACAGCCGCAGGTTTGTTGATGTTTAGTCAGAGCGAAACACAAGAAACCATAGTGGAACCAGAAGATACAGAAAAACTGTCTCTGATTAAACGCGTTGGACGTGCTTGGTCTGGACTCAATGAAAAGCTGAAATCTGTTTTTTAAGTTGAATTTTTTTGGAATATTGTTAAGAAGTTGTACAACGCATCGCTTAAACTTGACAAGCTATGGCTTGCACAGCATGCTTAAAAGCAATTTTGTTTATTAAGATCAAGGCAGTATACGGGCTTAAGTGACTGCCAATAACGAATTAGGAAATCTATAGGTCATGGCCTCATTTGAATTTTTAGAAGATGATCAAACCGATAGCAACGGTCAAGCCCGTTTTACTGTGTTTGGTGTTGGTGGTGCAGGCGGTAACGCCGTACAACACATGCTTGAGTCAGATATTCAAGGTGTAAAATTTGTATGTGCCAATACGGACAAGCAAGCGCTAGACCGTATGAATGCACAATTCAAAATCCAGCTGGGTGAGCAAAGTACTCGTGGTTTAGGTGCAGGTGCTAATCCAAATGTCGGTCAAACAGCGGCTGAAGAAAGTCGTGATTTGATTCGTCAACACCTTGAAGGCACTGACATGGTGTTTGTCACTGCCGGTATGGGCGGTGGTACAGGTACAGGTGCTGCGCCAGTGGTTGCTGAGATTGCCAAAGAAATGGGCATTTTAACCGTAGGTGTGGTGACGACACCGTTTAACTTTGAAGGTAAACGTCGTCTTCAGTCTGCGGAGCAGGGCATTGAAGCATTAGAAGCGCATGTTGACTCTTTAATCATCATTCCAAACCAACGTTTGTTAAAAGTTTTCCGTGACATCTCAATGAAAGATGCCTACAAAAAAGCGGATGATGTCTTATTAAATGCGGTCCGTAGTATCTTTGATTTGGTGGTACGCCCAGGTCATATTAACCTTGACTTTGCTGACTTGAAAACTGCGATGAGCACACGTGGTTATGCCATGATGGGTGCGGGTTTAGGTCGTGGTGAAAATCGTGCACGCCAAGCGGCTGAGCAAGCGATCCGTAGTCCATTGCTAGATAATGTCACCATTATGAATGCCAAAGGGATTCTGATTAATGTGACGGGTGGTGATGATGTTACATTTGGCGAAATCGAAGAAATTACCGACGTTGTGAACCAAATTGTCGATCTAGATGAAGGCCAAGTCTTCTACGGTACCGTATTTGATCCAGATGCGCGCGATGAAATCAGTGTCACTGTCATTGCAACAGGTTTAACTCGAAATTCAGCAGATTCTGCTGAGCCAGTGAAGCGTCCAAATGCACATGTGCAGGTAGCACAACATGGGCATGCAACGCAAGCGGTTGTTGAAGATGATGATGTGCCTGCAATCCAGCGTCAGAACCAAGACGTGGCTGCTGCAGCAAGTTCTGCATCGACAGTGAGTGCTGCACGTCCAACTCCAATGAGTATTCAAGATTACTTGAAAAATCAACAACGTAAGTAGTGTTTGTCTATGTGGTTAAGCCACATATGATGAAGAAAAGGTAGTCTCTGACTACCTTTTTGTTTTTTATCAATGGCTAAATATGCTAACGTATAGCGGTTTAGTGGTGAGATGATATGAAACATGTTGAAACAAAGAACTCTACAACGTGTCGTTAAAGCAAGCGGCATTGGTTTGCATAGTGGTCAAAAAGTCTTAATTAACTTTGTACCACATCATGCGGACGGAGGAATTGTGTTTCGTCGTATCGATCTCAATCCACCCGTCGACATTCGTGCAAATGCGATGTTGATCCAAGAAGCCTTCATGTGTTCAAACTTGGTTCAAGAAGATGCCAAAGTCGGTACCATTGAACATGTCATGAGTGCAATTGCAGGTCTAGGTATTGATAACTTGATCATTGAGGTGTCTGCCTCTGAAGTCCCAATTATGGATGGCAGTGCAGGTCCGTTTATTTACTTGCTCATGCAAGGCGGCCTCAAAGAATTAGATGCCCCTAAAAAATTTATAAAAATACTCAAACCTGTTGAAGCACTCATTGACGACAAACGCGCCATTTTCCGCCCGCATGAGGGTTTCCAACTCAACTTCACGATTGACTTCGATCATCCCGCTTTTAAGAAAGAATATCAGTCTGCCACTATTGATTTTTCAACCGAAACTTTTGTTTATGAAGTCAGCGAAGCCCGTACTTTTGGTTTTATGAAAGATTTGGACTATCTCAAAGCCAATAATCTCGCTTTGGGGGCAAGTTTAGACAATGCCATTGGCGTCGATGAAACCGGTGTGGTGAATGAAGAAGGTTTACGCTTCTCAGATGAATTTGTTCGTCACAAAATATTAGATGCGGTGGGGGATCTTTACTTGCTCGGTCACCAAATTATTGCCAAATTTGATGGATATAAGTCTGGGCATGCTTTGAATAATCAATTATTGCGCAATGTTCAAAGTGATCCAAGCAGCTATGAAATTGTAACATTTGATGACGAAGATCAGTGTCCAATTCCTTATGTGAGTGTGACTTAAGTCATTGTCTTTATTGTGTGATGTTATATTGTAACAAATATAAGTGTGATGAATTTATCATTTTAAAATCGTAATTCT
Organism: Acinetobacter sp.; assembly: GCF_036666595.1. Lineage (GTDB taxonomy): Bacteria > Pseudomonadota > Gammaproteobacteria > Pseudomonadales > Moraxellaceae > Acinetobacter. The sequence goes on from NZ_JAVWVO010000007.1 coordinate 129,626, forward strand.
GAAGCTAGTCGCGACGAGGTTACTTTTTTTTGCTTGCCAAACGGCGCATTGCTTGGCTAAGCTTAGGGTCGCTCACAAAGTCAGCAGCACCTCGAATTAAGTCTTGAGTTTCTGTGCTTAGCGATCTTGAAATAGATTGTATCTTTGCGGGTGTTTGAGAGGGGATTCTCAAACGAACTTGGAGTTTTTGTAGGTCTTTAAACTCATCAAGTTCCGATAGTTGTGCAATATATTGTTTTTGAAGGTAACCAAGTTGACTAATCATCGCTTGATTTTCGCCGGTAATCGTCAAAATACCATATTGATAACAAACAACCTGCCACTGCTCTGGTTGCGGTAGGATAGGTTGAATCAGTTTTGTAAGTTTCTGCCATGCAGTCACTTGCTTTGAGAGAAACGTTAAGTTTCCTGTTTTTATGTGTTTTCTGGTTTGTTGAAAGAGATTCACTGGTTCGGACATACATATTTCCTTCATGTTAATGTCTTAATCTTATGCGCTTCTTTCGGTAGATATCAAGGACGAGATCACGCAAGAAACATTCGTAAGAACAGTTTTAAGAGGTTTTTTATGCATATGCGACGTATTTTGTTGGCTTTTTCTTTTGCGGCATCGGCTGCTTCAGTAGCCTTCGCTGATTTGGTAGAACTCAATACAAATAATGCATCTTCGGATCGAATTGAGCAATTGACACGCACTTTATCGGAAGGTGCTTATACTGAATCAAATGATATTGATGTTCCTGCCGAAACGAAAATGTCCGTTCAGCTCCGTGAGAAAACGGTTGAACTCAACAACGCTTCACTGGCGAAAAAATACGGTTCGGAATCCTCTGCAAAAAGTTTTTCAACTAATCCATATTCGTGGTTAGTGACACACCCGCTTCCAAGTGCACGTGTTAGCTCAAGTTACGGTGGCCGAACCATGAATGGTCGTGCTGAGCGTCACTCAGGTCTAGATCTTGCTGCGCCAAGCGGTACACCGATTTATGCGACAGGTCCAGGGATTGTGACCAAGTCAGGTTGGGGTACAGGTTATGGTCAATATGTTGAAATTAACCATGGCAATGGTTACATCACGCGCTATGCTCATGCATCACGTTTAATCGCTCGTGTTGGCGACCGTGTAGACGCGGGTGAACATATTGCCAATGTTGGTTGTACAGGTCGTTGTACAGGCCCACATTTACACTATGAAGTAGTTAAAGATGGCCAGCGCAAAAATCCATCGACTTATCTAGCCATGTTGCCTTAATCCGATTTGATCGATGATCCGAACTTACCGTTGGTCTGATGCTTGAAAAAGGAATACAGCTCTGACGAAATCTAAGTTAGCATCAAAAAATAGCATTAAATGTATAAAAAACCGCCTAAATTGGCGGTTTTTTGTTATCTTGGGTAACGAATGGTCAATGACTATTTAGTTGCTAAATAGTATGGCTCGGCCATATTCAGCTGTAGCGATACTCTTATAGGACGAAAGTATGATACATATTAGCGTATAAGATTAGGATATCGAAATAGGTGAATTATGGCGTTTTATGGTGATACTGACGCGCAAGAAACGCAAGAATGGCAAGATGCGTTTGACTCCGTTTTACAACACATGGGGACTGAGCGTGCAGCTTTTCTACTGGAAAAACTGTATCAACAAGCAATCGCTAAACATGTCCCTATTCAGCGATTAAATACGCCTTATTTAAATACAATTTCAGTGGCTGAAGAACCTGCAATGCCGGGCGATCAAGACATGGAGCGTCGTATCCGTGCGTTGATTCGTTGGAATGCGCTAGCGATGGTACTCCGTGCCAATAAAACGGGTGATGACTTAGGTGGTCACTTGGCAAGTTTCGCATCTTCAGCAACATTATATGATGTCGGTTTTAACCACTTTTTCCGTGCCAATAACGACAACTTTGGCGGCGACATGATTTATTATCAAGGTCACTGTGCGCCAGGTATTTATGCGCGTTCGTTCCTTGAAGGTCGTTTGACTGAAGAGCATCTAAACAATTTCCGTCGCGAAGTGGACGGTGTTGGCTTACCTTCTTATCCGCATCCATACTTAATGCCTGATTATTGGCAGTTCCCAACGGTATCGATGGGTCTTGGCCCAATCATGTCGATTTACCAAGCACATATTCAAAAATATTTGATGAACCGTGGTTTGATTAAAGAAGAAAATCGCAAAGTTTGGGCATACCTTGGCGATGGCGAGATGGATGAGCCAGAAAGCACAGGTGCAATTTCACTTGCGGGTCGTGAAAAATTAGACAATCTCATTTGGGTTGTAAACTGTAACTTACAGCGTCTAGATGGCCCAGTACGTGGTAACGGTAAAATTATTCAAGAATTAGAATCTTTATTCCGTGGTGCGGGCTGGCGTGTCATTAAAGTGGTTTGGGGCCGTCATTGGGACCCACTACTTGCAAAAGACAAAACTGGTGCTTTAAAGTCGGTTATGGAAGAAACACTGGATGGCGAATACCAACGCTTACAAGTGAAGGGCGGTGCATATGCACGCGAAAAATTCTTTGGTAAATACCCAGAAGCGGCTGAGTTGATTAAAGACTTAAGCGATGAAGATATTGATAATCTAAATCGTGGTGGTCATGACCCGTACAAAGTTTTTGCAGCCTATGCAGAAGCATGTACAGCCAAAGGTCAACCAACTGTAATCTTAGCGAAAACTGTTAAAGGTTATGGCTTGTCTGATGAAATTGAAGCGGTAAATAAAACGCATCAAATCAAAAAGATGCAAATCGAATCTTTAAAATATGTACGTGATCGCTTCAATTTGCCATTTAACGATGAGCAATTAGAAGAAGTGCCTTTCTATCGTCCAAGCGAAAACTCGCCTGAATTGAAATATATGAAAGCACGTCGTGAAGCACTAGGTGGTTATTTGCCTGCACGTCGTAAAGAAAGTGAACAGTTGGCTATTCCAGAACTTTCTGTCTTTGATGCAGTATTAAAAGGCTCACAAGGCAAAGAACAATCAACCACCATGGTGATGGTTCGTTTAATCGCTGCATTGTTAAAAGAAAAAGCAATTAAAGACCGTGTTGTTCCTATTGTTCCAGATGAAGCACGTACTTTTGGTTTAGAAGGTATGTTCCGTCAGTTAGGTATTTATGCAGCCAATGGTCAGCATTACACGCCTGAAGACCAAGAACAGTTGATGCATTACCGTGAAGCAAAAGATGGTCACATGCTTCAAGAAGGTATTAACGAAGCAGGTGCGATGAGTGCTTGGGCGGCATTGGCAACAAGTTATTCAACCAATAACTTACCTATGATTCCAATGTACATGTACTATTCTATGTTTGGTTTCCAACGTATTGGCGACATTGCATGGGCTGCAGGCGATGCACAAGCACAAGGTTTCTTGTTGGGTGCTACAGCAGGCCGTACAACGCTCAATGGCGAAGGCTTACAACACCAAGATGGTCACTCACATATTCTTGCGAACACGATTCCGAACTGTGTGTCGTATGACCCATGTTTTGGTTATGAATTAGCAGTTATTGTGCATGATGGTTTACAACGCATGTATGTGAACCAAGAGCGTATTTTCTATTACTTAACGGTAATGAACGAAAACTACGAGCATCCTGAAATGCCACAAGGTGCTGAAGAAGGCATTAAACGTGGTATGTACTTACTTCAAAAAGATGAAAAAGCCACTGTTCAGTTGATGGGTTCAGGTGTGATTCTGCGTGAAGTCATTAAAGCAGCACAAATCTTACGTGATGAATACCAAATCCATTCAAATGTATTTAGCGTAACAAGTTTCAATGAACTTGCACGTGATGGTATGGCATGTGAAGAATATAACCGCTTGCATCCAATGAGCGAGAATGTGAAAGAGGCTTGGGTGACTGAGCAACTGCGCGGTACAGAAGGTATCGTGGTTTCTGCAACAGATCATATGCGTGCTTATAGCGAACAAATTCGTGCATATCTTCCAGACAACCGTCCATTCGTAGCATTGGGTACAGATGGTTATGGTCGTTCAGATTCACGCGCTAAATTACGTAGCTACTTTGGTGTAGATGCAGCGCACATTGTTGTTGCCACACTGAAGAAATTGGCTGATGAAGGTGAAGTGGATGCACGCTTAGTGAAAGATGCCATCTCTACATTTGAATTAGATACGGACCGTCCTGTGGCTTGGGCTCCTCAAGCAACGCCATCTGTACACGCTGTAGCTGACTACAAAGAGGAGAAATAAGTATGCAAATTACAACTCCTGATATTGGTGTAGATAAAGCCGTTGTTGCTGAAGTTTTGGTCAAAGTCGGCGATCGCATTGCGGTTGATGACAGTGTCGTTCTATTAGAATCAGACAAAGCATCTGTTGAAGTGCCTAGCACTTCAGCAGGCGTTGTTAAAAGCATTTTAGTAAACTTAGGTGACTCGGTTGCTGAAGGTGCAGCGCTGATTGAGCTGGAAGCCGAGGGACAAACTGAAGCGCCAGCAGTACAAGCACAGGCTGACGTTGTACAAGCTGAAGAAAAGACTGCACCCGTTGCTGTTGCTGAAACGGTTGCACCCGCTGCGACTACAGTATCACAAGTGATTGATGTGCAAGTGCCAGACATTGGTGTAGAAAAAGCAACCGTTGGTGAAATTTTGGTGTCGGTTGGCGATCAAATTGATGTCGATCAAAGCATCCTTGTGGTTGAGTCAGACAAAGCGACGGTTGAAGTCCCGAGTACGATTTCAGGCACAGTGGAATCGATTAGCATTCAAGTTGGTGATAGTGTTAAAGAAGGTGTGGTGATTCTGACTGTAAAAACAGCAGCGTCAGTTGCACCAGTGACTGCTGAGCCTGCGCAAGTTGCAGCACCTCAAGCCACTGAAGCTCAGCCTGCTGAAGCGGCGCCACAATTAGCTGCTGCACCTGCAGGTGCGTTTGAAATTGCAGTGCCTGACTTGGGTGTGGATAAAGCGGCTGTTGCTGAAATCTTGGTGTCAGTAGGTGATACGGTTGAAAAAGATCAAAGTATTATCGTGGTTGAATCAGACAAAGCAACGGTTGAAGTACCAAGTACAACAGCAGGTGTGATTAAAGCCATTCATGTTGCATTGGGACAAAATGTATCGGAAGGTGTGGCTTTGGTGACCATTGAAGCCGAGGGCCAAGCCCCTGCACCAGTGGCTCAAGCTGTTGCTCAAACATCAGCGAAACCTACAGCAGCTCCAGCTGCAACTACACCAGTGCTGACATCTACTGTACAAGTTGCACCAGCAGTTCAAGGTGCAGATAAACTGACCAAAGAGCAAAATGCAGCCAATGCTAAAGTCTACGCGGGTCCTGCGGTACGTAAACTGGCGCGTGAATTGGGCGTGGTACTGGCAGAAGTAAAAGCCTCTGGGCCGCATGCACGTTTAATGAAAGATGACATTTTTGCTTATGTGAAAGGTCGCTTAACAGCACCGCAAACTGCACCTGCTGCGACGGTTGTTGCTGCCGCGGGCTTGCCGAAACTGCCTGACTTTAGTGCGTTTGGTGGTGTAGAAGAGAAAGTGCTGACACGTCTGCAACAAGTCTCTATTCCGCAGTTGTCTTTAAACAACTATATTCCGCAAGTAACTCAGTTTGATTTGGCGGATATTACTGAACTTGAAGCTTGGCGTAATGATCTTAAAGGTAACTTTAAGAAAGATGGTATTAGCTTGACCATTATGGCTTTCATTATTAAGGCTGTTGCGCATTTACTCAAAGAAGAACGTGATTTTTCCGGTCACTTGGCTGATGATGGCAAGTCTGTACTCTTGCGTAACGAAATTCATATGGGCATTGCTGTAGCAACGCCAGATGGTTTAACCGTTCCTGTACTCCGTAATCCAGATCAGAAATCGATTAAAGACATTGCGGTGGAGCTTGGTGTATTGGGTCAGAAAGCACGTGATAAGAAGCTTTCGCCGAAAGATCTACAAGGTGCGAACTTCACGATTTCAAGCTTAGGTGCAATTGGTGGTACGGCATTTACACCACTGGTGAACTGGCCGCAAGTCGCAATTTTGGGTATTTCTCCAGCGACGATGCAACCGGTATGGAATGGTCAAGGTTTTGATCCGAAACTGATGTTGCCGTTGTCATTGTCTTATGATCACCGTGTGATCAATGGGGCCGATGCAGCGCGCTTTACCAATAAGCTGACCAAGTTGTTGAAAGACATCCGTACTTTGCTGATCTGATGATCTAGCTTTTAGCCCTGCTATTCTCTCTTCTCAAAAGAGAAAAATAGCGGCTGGAAGCACTGAAAAAAATACCTCAATAAAGACCCTGCTTCGGCAGGGTCTTTTGTATTTATAGATTGCCAAAAAACATATTTTCGCCTAACATGGTGTTACTTCATTGGGGAGTAGCCGCTGTTCCTAAGAACAGGTGATGATCAACATATTTGCTCTAAAAAGAGCATGGTCATCATAGCAAAGAACCAAATGAGCTTCTAAAGAGCTTTCTTTTGTTGGCAAGACCTTTGATTTACCACTCTGCAGATTTTTGGCTAGCAGGAGCGGTGAGTCATTGGTATTTGTTATGCTAGCCAGAGAAAGACATCATGTATGAATTCCTCCTCTCCACAGCCATCGTGGCTTTAGCTGAAATGGGCGATAAGACCCAACTGCTTGCATTGTTACTTGCTGCACGTTTCCGTAAACCCGTCCCAATTCTATTGGCTATTTTGCTGGCGACCATTATTAACCATGGTGTCTCTGCTGTTTTAGGCCAATGGATCACCACAGTTTTAAGCCCTGATGCGCTGATCTGGATTCTCTCGATTGGTTTCATTGCTATGGCAGGTTGGATGTTAATTCCTGATCAGTTGGATGATGAGTCAGGCAGCATTAAGAAGTGGCAGAAGCTTGGGGTATTTGGTGCAACGTTTGTGTTGTTCTTCTTGGCCGAAATTGGAGATAAAACCCAAATTGCGACAGTGGCTTTAGCGGCACGTTTTGACAGTATTGTTTGGGTGATGTTGGGTACGACTTTAGGGATGATGTTGGCTAATGCGCCAGCGGTCTTTATTGGCGATAAGTTGGCGACCAAGTTGCCAATTGCCTTAATTCATAAAATTGGTGCGGCCATTTTCTTGGTCATTGGTGTTGCAACACTTGTACAGCATTATTTCTTCTAATTTATCGTAAAAAATAAGAATCCCGACTTAAAAAATCGGGATTTTTTCTTGAAAACTTATCTTCAATTTATTGATATATCAAATGATATTGGTCGCAAATGCATTGTAAGTTTGTGTAAATCCATATATGTTGTAGGTATTAAAAAGTCTTTTAAGAAAAACAGCATTTTGAGGGGATGGGCATGGCATTTGACCGCACAACGTCACAGGTTTTATATGATGATGGCACACATAAGTGTATTAGCTTTACCAGCTTGGTCAAAGGCGAGGGTGTACAGGCAAATCAGTTCTTAATTATTGACCATGAGCGTGCAGCAGTCTTAGATCCCGGTGGGGACTTAACCTATGTACCGTTGACCATGGAGTTGAATAAATATACCCGTTTGACCAATCTTGATTTTGTGATGGCCTCACACCAAGACCCCGATATTATTACCTCAATGCCGCGTTGGTTGGTCTATACCGAAGCGAAAGTGGTGGCTTCTAAACTTTGGGCACGCTTTTTACCCCACTTGAACTCTGCCTTTATGAGTGAGCGGATGAAAGGCAACTGGCTGGATCGTTTAGTGGAGCTACCTGACCACGGTCAAGTCATCACTTTGGGACAATCCTCCATTATTGCTGTGCCTGCCCATTTTCTACATTCGGTAGGCAATTTTCAGTTTTATGACCCAATTGCCAAGATTCTATTTTCAGGCGATATGGGGGCATCGATGGTGGACGATGCCTCAAAACCTTTGGAAAACTTTGCTGCGCATATTCCTAAAATGAAAGGGTTTCATCAGCGCTATATGTGCAATAACAAAGTGATTCGTTTATGGGTCAATATGGTCCGTACCATGGATGTTGAAATGATTGTACCGCAGCATGGGACACCGTTTATTGGGCACGAGCAGATTCATCAATTTTTAGACTGGATTGAGACTTTGGAGTGCGGTACAGACTTGATGGATGAGAGTGTTTTTACCTGTCCAACTTAAGTGACAAAATAGTCGTAAATTTTGCTTGTTTGGCAACCACAATTTTTTTAATATTTTCTTCCAAAAAAAGTTTTTGAAAATGAGAATATAAAGGATGTTGTCTCAAGTTCCAACGGAAGATGCCTGTTTAAGCTGCGGGGCATGTTGTGCCTTTTTTAGAGTCTCATTTTATTGGGCTGAAGGCATTTCCATGCCTGAACATTATACAGAGCCAGTGACGGCTGTGTATTCATGCATGGTTGGTACCAATCAAGCTAGCCCACGCTGTATCGCACTGCAAGGCACTATTGGCGAACACGTTAGTTGCGGGATGTATGAACAGCGTAGCTCTTCATGTAAAGAAGTTCAAATTGCTGATGATCAATGCAACAAAGCACGACGTGCACACAATATGATTCCATTTGTACAATTGGAAGCGAGTATTCCAGTCAATGATGAAGGTTTTGATCAAGTGTGTTAATCGGTAAAAGCAGAGTCAAGGCTCTGCTTTTTAGTTTTTGAAAGTAAATCAAATTCATCTTAAAACAAGAAATAAAAAATAAAGGTGAAAATGAAGGTATCAAATAAAATATGGGTTTTATCACTTTATTTTCTAAGATAAAAAAAATAAATTTTCAATTGAAATGAAATTTAAGTTCATATTTGTTTATAATAGCGCACGGAAATTACCAGTGAGACTGCCATGTTGACCATCGTTCAAGACGCGTTAACTTTTGATGATGTCCTATTACTCCCTGCCTATTCTACTGTTCTCCCAAAAGATGTCTCATTAAAGACACGATTCACGCGCGGCATTAATTTAAATATCCCCCTTGTTTCAGCAGCAATGGATACGGTGACTGAATCACGTATGGCGATTGCGATGGCGCAAAACGGTGGTATTGGTATTTTGCACAAGAATATGGATATTGCTGCACAAGCTGCAGAAGTCCGTCGTGTGAAAAAATTTGAAGCAGGAATGGTGAAAGATCCAATCACTGTGACACCTGAAACTACAGTGCGCGAATTGATTTCGATTACTCAAGCCAACAACATCAGCGGCGTGCCTGTTGTGAAAGATGGCAAAGTGGTCGGTATTGTCACAGGTCGTGATACGCGTTTTGAAACCAACCTTGAGCAACCTGTAAGCAACATCATGACCGGTCAAGATCGTCTCGTGACTGTTCGTGAAGGTGAGTCGAAAGAAAATATTCAAGCATTGCTACAAAAGCATCGCATTGAAAAAGTTTTGGTCGTTGGTGAACACAACGAACTTAAAGGTTTAATTACAGTCACTGACTTCCGTAAAGCGGAAAGCTATCCAAGCAGCTGTAAAGATGACCTTGGTCGCTTACGCGTGGGTGCTGCCGTCGGTACAGGTGTAGAAACACCAAGTCGTGTAGAGGCTTTGGTTGAAGCAGGTGTTGATGCGATTGTCGTGGATACGGCACATGGTCACTCTGCGGGTGTGATCGAGCGTGTACGTTGGGTGAAAGCGAATTACCCACAAGTCCAAGTGATTGGCGGTAACATTGCAACTGGTGATGCAGCATTGGCACTTCTCGATGCAGGCGCAGATGCGGTTAAAGTCGGTATCGGTCCAGGCTCAATTTGTACCACTCGTATTGTGGCGGGTATTGGTATGCCGCAGATTTCTGCGATTGATAGCGTTGCCAATGCACTAAAAGATCAAATTCCATTAATTGCAGATGGTGGTATTCGTTTCTCTGGCGATATGGCGAAAGCGATTGGCGCGGGTGCGAGTACGATTATGGTTGGTTCACTCCTTGCCGGGACTGAAGAAGCGCCAGGTGAAGTGGAATTCTTCCAAGGTCGTTACTATAAAGCGTATCGTGGTATGGGCTCATTGGGCGCGATGGCAGGAGCAACAGGTTCTGCTGACCGTTATTTCCAAGACTCTAAAGCAGGCGCTGAGAAACTTGTTCCCGAAGGAATCGAAGGTCGTGTGCCATACAAAGGGCCAATGGGCAACATTGTGCACCAAATGATGGGCGGTTTACGTTCTTCTATGGGTTATACGGGTTCATCTGTGATTGAAGATCTTCGTCAAAATGCGAAGTTTGTGAAAATTACTTCGGCAGGTATGTCGGAGTCACATGTTCACGACGTTACGATTACCAAAGAAGCACCGAACTATCGCGTTGGTTAATTCAGCTATACCAATTGTTCAATGTAAAAGCCGTCATTTTTATGACGGCTTTTTCGTTTTGGTGTAAAGTAATTCGCAATGAAAAAGGATGATGCAAATCACCCGTTAAGAAGTGAGTAAAATATGAGTTATTTTGGTACCGATGGTATTCGTGGCAAGTTTGGCGTCCTCCCTATTACCCCTGAATTTGCACTTAAATTAGGCTTTGCAGCAGGGAAAGTTTTAAAACGCCACAGTAAAAAATCAAAACCTGTTGTGGTGATGGGGAAAGATCCTCGCTTATCGGGCTATATTTTAGAATCTGCACTACAGTCAGGTCTGAATGCTGCAGGTGTTTACGTGCATCTGTTGGGTCCTTTACCGACTCCTGCGATTGCCCATTTAACTCGTGCTTTACACGCAAGCTTAGGCATTGTGATTTCAGCATCACATAATCCTTATTTTGATAATGGGATTAAATTTTTTTCCAGTGAAGGCAAGAAGCTTCCAGATGCGCTACAAGAAGAAATTAACCAAGAATTAGAAAAAGACCTCATCATTGATGATATAGCCAACTTGGGTAAAAGTGTCCGTGTAGATGATGCACAAGGCCGTTATATTGAATTCTGTAAATCCACATTTCCCTATCATTATGACTTGAATGATTTAACGATTGTGATGGACTGTGCCAATGGTGCAGCCTATAGCGTGGGCCCATCGGTGTTTCGTGAGTTGGGCGCTAAAGTTATTGCTATTCATAATGAACCCAACGGTTTAAACATTAACGAAGGTTGTGGTTCAACACACCCTGAAAGTTTACAACAAGCTGTGGTTGCAAATCGTGCAGATTTGGGCATCGCTTTTGATGGTGATGCAGACCGTGTCATGTTAGTCGATAAGGCTGGGAATTTGATTGACGGCGACCATATTCTATATATCTTGGCGACACAGAGCGCTAAAAAGCCTGCTGGAATAGTGGGTACCTTGATGTCAAACATGGCTTTAGAGCTGGCATTGGATAAAGCGGGTGTAGCATTGTTACGGGCCAAAGTGGGTGATCGTTATGTCCTACAAGGCCTAGAAGAAAAAGGCTGGGTCATTGGCGGTGAGCCATCAGGACATATCTTAACCTTGGATAAAAGTACCACGGGTGACGCCATTATTGCGGCTCTACAAGTGCTTACCGTGATGGTCGAGCAGAAGAAAGCGCTGCATGAATTGGTTGCTGACTTTAAGCTTCTACCGAATGTGTTGGTGAATGTACGTTTAGAGGCGATGTTTGACCCTTATGCAGTGCCTGCTTTGGTGGCTGAATTTGATAAAGCAGAGCAACAACTTAAAGGTCGTGGTCGTTTGTTGATTCGTAAATCAGGCACTGAACCTGTGATTCGTGTCATGGTGGAAGGGGATGATCTCGATGAAGTCAGTAGTTTAGCCCATACATTGGCTGATGCTGTACGTGCGAATGCAGCTTAATAAGGAGTGGAAAAATGAGTGATTTAATTAAAGATCTCAGCGAGCTTCGTTTAAGTTATCAAAAAGGCGAGCTGCGTGAAGATCGCGTAGAAGCCCATCCACATGCCCAGTTCTTGCTTTGGTTTAATCACGCTCTAGAAGCACAACTGCACGAACCTTATGCCATGTCACTGGCGACAGCAAGTGCGCAGGGTCGTCCGCATGTACGAACGGTATTGTTGCGTGGTGCAACTGAAGCAGGGTATGATTTTTATACCAATTATGACAGCCAAAAAGGCTATGATTTGGCTGAAAACCCATATGCAGAGTTACTGTTCTATTGGCAAGAGCAGGAACGTCAGATTCGCATTGGCGGTAAAGTGATCAAAGTTTCTGAAGCAGAATCGACTGACTACTATCATAAACGTCCACGAGATAGCCAAATTGCAGCACATATCAGTACACCACAAAGTGGTGTGATTGAAAGTCGTGAAGTCTTGCAACAACGTTTTGCGCAATTGCAGAACCAAGTTGAAGCTAAATCAGAGCTGAATAAACCCCTCTTTTGGGGTGGCTACCGTCTCGAGCCTGACTACTATGAGTTTTGGCAAGGGCGTCCGAACCGTTTACATGACCGTTTAAGTTATGAAAAACAGCAAGATGTTTGGATGCTGAAGCGTTTGATGCCATAAATGTCAGCCATTCAAATTAAGCAAAGACCCTTCATTACTCATCCTGAATTATTTCAGGACCTTCCTGCGTTTATTGCAGAAATTTTAGCCCGTCGTGGGGTGGCGTCAACGCAGGAGCTGGAGTTAAAGCTCAAGCATTTATTGGCTCCTAGTCTGAAAGGCTTAAATGAAGCGATTCAGTTGATGGATGCTGCAATTGATCAGCAACACAAAATTGTCATTGTGGGTGATTATGATGCAGATGGTGCAACCAGCACCGCTTTAATGGTCTTGGCTTTGCGAGAAATGGGCGCGCAGGTAGAGTATCTGGTTCCAGATCGCTTTAAATATGGTTATGGCTTAACGCCTGCGATTGCGGATTTAGCATTTACCAGCTTTACGCCTGATTTATTGATTACTGTGGATAATGGTATTTCCAGTCATGATGGCGTGAAACAAGCGCAAGATCATGGTATGCAGGTGATTATTACCGATCACCATTTGACCACCAAACCGACTCCCCGTGCCCAAGCGGTAGTGAACCCAAACCAATTGGGGTGTGATTTTCCAAGTAAAGCCTTAGCTGGGGTAGGCGTGGCCTTTTATGTCTTGGCCAACTTATCGACCTATCGTAAAAAACTGAATAAGTCTTCGGCAGTCATGAGTCAGTATTTGGATTTGGTGGCCTTAGGCACCTATGCCGATGTTGCCAGTCTTGACTATAACAATCGCATCTTGGTCGATGTTGGCCTGAAGCGTATTCAACAACATTTATGTCGTCCTGGCATTAGCGCTTTACTGGAGATTGCAGGTCGAGAAGCTGCAACTTTAAAAGCGCAAGATTTGGGGTTTGTACTGGGGCCACGTATTAATGCGGCAGGTCGTATGGAAACCATGGATATCGGTATTGAATGTCTATTGGCACAGGACTTTGCCTCTGCCTATCCATTGGCAGAACAACTGAATCAGTTGAATGTGGAACGTCGTCAGGTTGAAGCGACAATGAAACAAGAGGCCTTAATAGCCTTGGATCAAATTCAACTGGATGATACGGTCTTACCTGCGGCTTTAATCATGTTCGAGCCGCATTGGCATCAAGGGGTGATTGGCATTGTTGCGGGGCGCTTAAAGGAACAGTTTCATCGTCCGAGTATGGTGTTTGCTGCAGATGAAGACGGGATACATATCAAAGGTTCTGCCCGTTCGATTGAAGGAGTGCATATCCGCGATGCCATTGAGTGTGTTGCTGAGCAATATCCACATTTGGTCAGCCACTTTGGTGGGCATGCTGCGGCAGCAGGTTTAACCATTCAAAAAGTCCATTTTGAAGAGTTTAAGCAGGCCTTTGAAGTACTAATGGCAGCTCAGGATGAAGGTTTATTTACTGCGACTTTATGGACCGATGGTGAGTTAGCTGCACAGAATATTCAAGTTGAAACGGTCAATATGTTGCAGCAGATTAGTCCATGGGGGCAAAAGTTTCCAGCGCCTATTTTTGAAGGAAATTTTCAAATTTTAGATTTCCGCTGGTTGAAAGAAGTGCATTTAAAATTACGTATAGCTTTAGACAATGGACAGGTCGTAGATGCCATTGCTTTTAATGCGGCAGACAAATACCAGTTCAATGAGATGAGCCATCAAGTTCGTTTGGTCTATGAGCTGGATAAAAATGAATTTCGTGGCAATGTCAGCGTCCAACTTCGCATTTTGCATTTAGAACAACACTAAAAAACCGCTCTATAGAGCGGTTTTTTTTAATACATTTTAGTTGCAATTAGAAGCGGTAAGCACCACGTAGGCCAAACACATTGTCTTCATCAGCAAAGTCAATCGAACCTTCTAGGCTGACTTGTTGCGTGAAGAACTTTTTCGCACGGATGGTAAATTTCTCAGCATCTTTTTCATCGGTATCAGAGAAACCAAGGCCCACACTAAAAGTTTTATTTAAGTATAAGTCAGCATCGAGGTTGTAGTAATCGATATCACCAAAGATTGCACCACCCTCAAAGTTCATGTCATAGGCACCCACTTGAGTGACATATTTGGCACGTAAAGTTGGGTCGACATCGTCGCCATTATCATTATCGTAGCCAAATAAACCAGCTGCAACCAATAAGCCAGGAACAGGAAGGTAACCTACTTCAGCAGAATAAATAGTGGTATCTAGGTCTTCAACACCATCTGCTTCGTGTTTGGTTTGCCCAATATTACCGTTCAGGTAAAAATCAGAGTTTGGAATAAAATACTCAAGTCCAAAATTAAAGTCTGTGACTTCGTAATAATCATAATCAATGTATGAAACTTCGCCATTGAGATTACTTGAGCGATTTAAGAATGCAGCTTCATTCAGTGGGCTATTTTTGACTTGAACAGGGTTGAAGTAGTACGTGCCATCTACGCCAAAACCTATTGAAGTGTCCCCATGATCAGGATCAGCCACAGCAATGGTGCCACCAATTTCAGCTTGGTAAGCATGAGCAGTCCCGAAGCTTGCGATTAGTGCTGTAGTTAGCGCAATTTTTTTAAGCATTTTAGAGGTTCTCTCTTTGTTATAAAAATATGACTGTTCTATGACAGTTGTAACGAAGTGTACAAAAAAGTAGCAGGGAGTCAATCTTTATTTATAACAATGCTTTATAGAAGTGCAAAAAGCCCATTCGAAAATGGGCTTTGAGTATTCAAGGTTTTCTAATGGGTTTTAGAAACGATATTTAGCAGCTAAACCGAATTTGTTGTAGTCGTTGTTGCCGACTTCACCAAAACCAACACGGCCTTCAAGGCTGACTTGCGGGGTAAAGAATTTACGTGCATTGATACCAAATTCGTTCGTATCACCATAGTCACGGTCTTTACTGTAGTAGTCTACACCTAGGCTTAAGGTTTTATCGATGAAGTAATCTGCTGCAAGATTATATTCGTCTAAATCACCAAAACCTGCGCCTGCTTCTAAGTTAATGTCTTTACCATTGCTTAGGGAAGTGACATATTTAGCGCGAAGAGTAGGATCTACACCATCGTCATAATCGTTGTCATAGCCTTTTAGACCCGCAGCAATTAATAAACCTGGCGCTGGTAAATAACCAACTTCAGCGCCATAAACGGTTTCATCAAAATCGCCACCACGGTCAAATTTCACATCGTCGCGACCAACATTACCACTCACATAGAAATCTGAGTTAGGAATGTAAACTTCAGCACCTACGCCATAACGATGACGTTCATCATTACCAACTTCGTCATACTGATATTTTGCGTTAACGTTACTTGCGCGGTCTAAGAATGCTGCTTCTGCAAGTGGCGCATTACGTGTTTGAACTGGGTTGAAATAGTATGTGCCATCTACGCCAAAAGAGCCGCTTGAACTACCGTTGTCTGGATCAATTAGGCCAGCTGAAGCACCCACCTCTGCTTGGTATGCATGTGCAGTACCTGTGATCGCTAGAGCTGAAAGTAATGCTGAAGCAATTGCTAATTTTTTCATGGTATGTACCCCTCGTAAGTGGACCCGTATTTCATTAATTTTTTGTTACAACTTCAGTCTAGGGCAAAATAAAAAAGCGTCAACCAAAGGAAAGTTAATGCTCTGTATCTAAGGTTACATCGTGTAATTTCTAAAATTTAAATGATTGATAATAAATTATAAATTTATAATGTTTTGTTTTATTAAAATTGTGTAGATTCTGTGGATTTTATAATTTTTGACGCTATTTTAACCAATTTTAACTCAAAATGTTTAGTCCGTTTGTCTGTTGAGAACACTTCTCAGGTGTGTATTTTGTGGGATGGTTCGCATTTATATGCAGCTTGATTCCGGATCAAGCGAATGCTTTTTTGGAGATTAAACGGTTTTAATGTTTAGAAGAAGGGTGTGATTTTGTAGAATTTGAGATGAATAATCCCAGCCGTCGACTGTGATATAATCAGCGGCTATTTTTCGCTTAATATTGATTGAGAGTAATTCACGTGGAAATTAATCCGTATCTAAACCAATTAAAAGACTTAAACGACCGTGGTCTCACATTACGGGGGTATCTTTGACTACGATCTGAAAAAAGAGCGTTTAGAAGAGGTTCTCCGTGAATTAGAAGACCCAGCGATTTGGAATGATCAAAGCCGTGCACAAGCCATGGCCAAAGAAAAAGGCGAACTTGAAAACGTCTTAAATGTGTTAGATGGTTTGGCAACGCAGCTTGAAGATGCGCAAGCGATGCTTGATTTGGCAGTAGAAGCAGATGATGAAAGTCTGTTGGCTGATGTCCAAGCTGAATTGACTTCTGCAGAAGAAGAGTTAGCGAAGCTTGAATTCCGCCGTATGTTCAGCAACCCAATGGACCCAAATCCATGTTATGTAGAAATTCAAGCAGGTTCAGGTGGTACAGAAGCACAAGACTGGGCTTCAATGTTACTGCGTATGTATATGCGCTGGATTGAGCGTCATGGCTTTAAAGCTGAATTGATGGAAGAGTCAGACGGCGATGTGGCTGGGATTAAGTCAGCAACGATTCGTGTTGAAGGTGAGTATGCCTATGGTTGGTTGCGTACCGAATCGGGTGTGCATCGCTTAGTGCGTAAATCGCCATTTGACTCGGGTAACCGTCGTCATACGTCATTCTCTGCTGTGTTTGTCTCGCCAGAAGTCGATGACAACATTGAAATTGATATCAACCCATCTGACGTGCGTACCGATACCTATCGTGCTTCTGGTGCAGGTGGTCAGCACATTAACAAAACAGACTCTGCAGTACGTTTAACCCACGCGCCAACAGGCATTGTGGTGGCATGTCAGAACCAACGTTCACAACATGCCAACCGTGACCATGCTTGGAAACAGTTACGTGCGAAGTTGTATGAGTTGGAAATGAGCAAGCGTAACGAAGCGGCTCAAGCACTTGAAGACTCGAAGTCGGATATTGGTTGGGGCAGTCAGATTCGTTCTTATGTATTGGATGACTCGCGTATTAAAGACTTACGTACGGGTGTTGAAAACTCCAACACAGGTGCAGTACTAGATGGTGACCTTGATAAGTTTATTGAAGCAAGCTTAAAACAAGGTTTGTAATTTAAATGATGAATGAAAGCAAAGTGTTATCAGTTATTTTATAATATATCTAAAAAAATCGATATTAAAATCGAAAAAATGCGATATATTAAGTAAAACAAGCTGACAACGCTTTGCTGCCCATTAAACGTGTCTTGAGTATGGATATAGATTTAATTTTTAAAGCCTTGGCTAATCCAACGCGTCGCCAAATTTTGGAATGGTTAAAAAAACCGGAACAATTTTTATCGAGTGACGAATGTGGTGACTTTAGACGCGGCGTATGTGCAGGTCATATCGAACGGTTGGGAAATGTATCGCAATCGACGATGTCGAACCATTTGTCTGTGTTACAGCAGGCCGGTTTAATTCAAGTGGAAAAGTATGGGCAATGGTCTTATTTTTCTCGAAATGAAGCGTTGATTCAGCAATATATCGAACATTTGCAACGTTCACTTTAATTGAAAAAAGTGACGATCGAGGCGACTATGGCTGAACTGAATACTCCTTTAACTTTAGGTAATCTACACTTAAAAAACCGTGTCATTATGGCTCCTTTAACACGAAGTCGTGCAACGGCAGACCGTGTGCCAACAGCCATGATGGCGGAGTATTATGCACAGCGTGCAAGTGCCGGTTTGATCATTTCTGAAGCGACCGTGATTTCTGAAGAAGCCAATGGCTATTTGAATACACCGGGGCTATTTAATGAAGCTCAAGTTGAAGGCTGGAAACAGGTGACTCAAGCTGTACATGACCAAGCGGGCTTAATTGTGGCGCAGTTGTGGCATGTGGGCCGTGTATCGCACCCTGATTTATTGGATGGTGAAACCCCAGTTTCAGCAAGTAGTGTGCAACAAAAAGGCTATGTCAGCTTATTGCGTCCGAAACGTGAATATGTGGTACCTCGTGCATTAGAGGTTGCTGAAATTAAGAGTATTGTTGAACAATATAAACAAGCAGCGCTTCATGCCAAAGTTGCGGGCTTTGATGGTGTGGAACTGCATGCGGCCAATGGTTATTTGATTGACCAGTTCCTACAAAGTTCAACCAATGTACGTGAAGACCAATATGGTGGCAGCGTAGAAAACCGCGCGCGTTTGTTACTTGAAGTGGTGGATGTGCTGATTGAAGTCTGGGGTGCAGGTCGTGTTGGGGTGCATTTAGCTCCACGTGGTGATGAGCATGACATGGGCGATAATGATCCACGTGAAACCTTTGGTTATGCGTTAGAACAACTAGGTCAGCGTCAGATTGCATTCTTTTTTACCCGTGAATATTTAGCAGACGACAGTATCAGTACTTACCTGAAACAACGTTCGGGTGGTGTGCCATTGATTGCCAATATGCGTTTAAGCCGTGAAGATGCGATTGATCTGTTAGCATCGGGTCAGGCGGATGCAGTGTCCTGGGGTAAGGATTATATTGCCAATCCAGACTTGTATGAGCGTTTGGTTCAAGATGCGCCACTGAATGAATTGAAACTGGAAAACATGATTGGAACAGATGTCGCGGCAGGCTATGTGGACTATCCAACTTTAGCTGAAATGGAAACTGCTGCGGTTTAAATTGCTTTTCCGTTAAATTCGCGACAAGATAACAGCGCAATTCATGGGATAATATGAGTTGCGCTGTTTTATTTTTGCATTGATTTTTGGAGCACGTATTTGGCTACTCCTTTTTGGTATAACGCAGCACTTGCGCTGATCAAACCGCTGTATAAGTCTAAAATAAAAAAACGTGCAGAGAGTACAGAACAATTTCAACAAGAATGTCTCGAACGTTTCGGGCCGTTTCAACTGGTTAAAAATCGCCAAGCGATTTGGTTCCATGTGGTGTCGGTGGGTGAAACCAATGCAGCGCAGCCTCTCATCGAGCATTATTTAAAAGCGGGTCATCCAGTCTTGGTGACCAACACCACCAAAACGGGTCAGGCGCGGGCCAAATCCCTATTTTTAAAAGCACCTTATTTAGACCTGTTCCAAGCTGTATATTTACCTGCAGATCAAAAGCCTTTAGTTCGTCAGTTTTTTGCATTGTATCAGCCCAAACTCTTGGCTTTGGTTGAAACGGAACTGTGGCCAAATTTAATTGCGCAAGCGGGGCAGAGTCAGGTGCCGTGTATCTTGATTAATGCACGTCTTTCTGAAAAATCAGCCAAAGGCTATGCCAAAGTATCTAGCCTGACGCAGCCGATGTTACACGGACTAGATCAGCTCTTGGCACAAGATCAGGCAACTGCGGAGCGCTTTATTCAGCTAGGTGCAGTACCATCGGTAACACAGGTGGTGGGGAGTATTAAGTTTGATATTCATGCACCAGAATTGGCTGTCAAACAAGCAGCTCAGCTCAAGCAAGAATGGTCGCTCACTGGGCGCAAGATCATCACTATTGCCAGTACCCATGCACCCGAAGAACAAAAACTGTTAAGTGCGTTTAAGTCATATTTAGATGCACAGCATGAACTGTTGTGTATTGTTGTACCGCGTCATCCAGAGCGTTTTGATGAGGTCTTTAACATCACGCAAAGTTTAAATTTAAATACCACTCGCAGAAGTACGGGACAAAGAATAGAGGCGGAAACCCAAGTCTATTTAGCCGATTCGATGGGGGAGATGTGGTTATGGTATGCCTTATCGAATGCCTGTTTTGTCGGGGGATCACTGAATGAACCTGGTGGCGGACATAATATTTTAGAGCCGATTGCATTAAATGTGCCGACGGTTTTGGGTAAAAACTATTTTAATTTCCAAACCATTGTCGATGAATTTGTACAAGCCGATGCAGTGAAAGTTGTTGAGGATGCTGAACAAGCTGCCGCGGTGTTGATGACACTGTTAGAGGATGCAGAGCAGGCCAATACACTGAATCAAGCGGCACAAAAGATTATGCAATTGAATACGGGCTCTCTAGCCAAACATATTCAAGTGATTGATGCTTATTTATAAAATTTGACTGAGTCTGTCATTACTACAAATACTGTAGATTTTATGGATGGCTTTTGCGTAAGTGGCTCCTACTTTTCAAAGATGAAAAGTAGCAAAAATCTTTTGCTGTGCTGAAGGTACATCCTGTATCTCAGCACAGCGGGCGACATCCTTGTCGCCTTTCACGATGACATGTGCTGATTAGGCCTTCACTGTTTGGATTTTTTCTATTTATTATGAATATCGTTCTCTTAGATCCGCGCCAAACTGAATCTGAACTCTGGTCCATTAGTGCCAAGCGCCAGCTTGAGCATTTACATCGTCATTTAGAGCTTAAAGTCGATGATACTTTAAAAGTAGGGATACAAAACGGAAAGCGTTATCTTACGCAAGTGGTTGATGTTTCCGAAACAGCTGTACGCTTAAAACCCTTATATGAAGAACCTGTACCAGCCAAACTGCCCGTGACTTTAATTGTCGCGATGCCACGCCCTAAAGTTCTGCGTCGTTTGATTATGGATGCGGTGACTTTAGGGGTTGAGAACATCATTTTGCTGCATAGCTATCGGGTCGATAAAAGTTATTGGCAAACCCCGTTCTTACAACAGTTGGATCAATATGTGACTTTGGGGCTAGAGCAGGCAGGTGATACGGTTGCACCCAAAATTGAAATTTATAAACGCTTTAAGCCTTTTGTTGAAGATCACTTGCCAAGCCTGATTTCAGCCGATTGTCCTGCCTATGTGGCACATCCCTATAGCGATGCCAAAATGCCTTTTGCGATTCAACATCCGTGTACAGTTGTGATCGGACCGGAAGGTGGATTTATCCCTTATGAAATTGAATTACTTGTAAAAAACGGCTGCCAAGCGATGAGCTTAGGCAGCCGTATTATTCGGACTGAAACCGTGATCCCTTATGTTTTAGGACGCTTATTTAGCAGTTGAAGTTTCTGTCGGGTAGCTGTCATTTTTTGCGACGCGAACTTCTTGAACTGGGTAAGGAATAGAAATCCCTTGCTCAGCAAAGGCCTGAACCACATATTCTTGTACTGAGCTGATCGAGCCAGATACCGTAGTTTCAGTAGTGTTGACCCACCATTGGACTTTGAGGTTCACTGAAAAATCTGCAAGTGCAGCGACGTTCACGCTAAAACCTGGTTGACTTAAAATGGTCGTATCTCGGTCTAAAATACCTAAAATAATATCTTTGGCTTTTTTGATGTCATCTTCATAACCAATACCGACCAAGAACTCGCAGCGACGGCGTGGATAGGCGGTGTTGACAGTGACTGCACTGGTATACACAGTCGCATTTGGAATCACGATACGGCGACCATCTGGCGCACGTAGGTAAGTGGCACGAATTTGAATATCTTCAACGTTACCTTCCATACCCGAGACAATGATGTCGTCGCCAATCTTAAATGGTTCACCCAGTAAAATCAGGATTCCTGAAAGTAGGTTTTGGAAGATATCTTTAAATGCAAAACCAATGGCAACCGAGCCAATCCCCAAAGCACTCATCAGCTGCCCGGGTGTGAAACCCGGAATCGCAATCACCATGGCAATCAGGAAGCCAATAAAGACAATGGCCGAACTGCCAACACGGTTCAGGACAAGGACAAGGTTTTGCTTGGTATAAGAACGATCAGACAGTGCTTTACGAACAAAAAGCTTAAACAGTTTGGAGAGCAAATAAAAAATGACGAAGGTAATTAGCGCAATACAAAAATAAGGCATACGCTCCCAAAAACTATCGACAAATTTGTCGATGGTGGAATAGGCATCATTATATTTTGCTGTATGTGCAATTACACTTTGCGTGGTTTTTGCTGTCGCGTCATGTAGCATCTCTGACGTACCTTGAGCAACCTCGCTCAAGGTATTGGTTTGTTCTGACACTGGTGCTCCAATCGCTGAAAATTTGGCATATTTTGCCTGAAAATTGTGTGTATTTAATAGAGAAAAGCGTATGAAATTATCGCATTCTGGGTGATTGATAGACGGATAAAAACTTATCTCTCTGTTTTTTAAATGCTTGAGTTTTGGAATGAAGGCGCTGAGTCATGCTCCTAAGTATGAAACAGCACCGACTGAAGTGTAACAATATGCTTGAAAAAGTGTAGCTGGAGTGACTTTACGGAGTTCAGCTTTGTTCATGTTACGGATTAAACACAGGATCTCATTGAAAGATCACTATAAAATGTGTTTTAAATTGTAGAAATAATATACGACCAAAGCCGTGTTGATCTGTTTAAAAAACAATCGTCATACTGTGGTTATGCAGTCCAATAATAAACCAATAACTGTGGCATGAACTCTCGCGATGAGAGTCAGAATATAAGGAAGTATGATATGAAAGAAGTCTATCCTGTACCTGCTGAATTTGAAAAAACTGCGCGCACCAATGAACAAGAATATTTTGAACGTTATCAAAAATCGATAGAACAACCTGACGAGTATTGGGCTGAACAAGCTTTGAAACTCGATTGGATCAAGCCTTTTAGCCAAGTTAAAAACACCAGTTATGACAAAGATAATTTTAAAATTGAATGGTTTGCCGATGGTCAGTTAAACCTAAGTGCCAACTGCCTCGATCGCCACTTAAAAGAACATCCGTATAAACCTGCCATTATTTGGGAAGGTGACCATCCCTCACGCCATAAAATCATTTCCTTTGCTGAACTGTATGATGAAGTATGTCGTTTTGCCAATGTTCTGAAAAAGCATGGCGTGGTGAAGGGTGATCGTGTGGTGCTGTATATGCCAATGATTTCAGAAGCAGCCATTTCGATGTTGGCCTGTGCCCGAATCGGTGCCGTGCATTGTGTGGTGTTTGGTGGTTTCTCGCCTGATTCATTGGCAAGCCGAATTGATGACAGTCAAGCCAAAATTGTGATTACCGCAGACTCTGGAATGCGCGGGGGTAAACCCATTCCGCTGAAAGAAAATGTAGACGCAGCATTGAATCTACCCGGGACAGACTCAGTACAGAACGTGATTGTGGTGCACCGTACAGGCAATCCAATCACGCTGAAAGAAGGGCGTGATTTGTGGTATCACATGGAAATCATGACCGTCAACGAGATTTGTCCAGCTGAACCGATGAATGCCGAAGATCCCCTATTTATTTTATATACCTCAGGTTCAACCGGTAAGCCCAAAGGGGTGCTGCATACCACAGGTGGATATTTAACTTATGTGAATAGTACCTTCCGTGAAGTATTCGACTTAAAACAAGATGATGTGTTTTGGTGTACCGCCGATGTGGGCTGGATTACGGGGCACTCTTATGTGCTGTATGGACCCTTGTCGAATGGAACGACAACGGTGATGTTTGAGGGGATTCCACAGTATCCAAGTTGGGCACGTACAGGGCATATTGTCGACAAACACAATGTGACGATTTTATACACGGCACCGACAGCGATCCGCGCCATGATGCGTGAAGGGGATGCCTTTGTCCGTGAGAGTGACCGTAGCAGTTTGCGCTTAATTGGTTCCGTTGGAGAGCCGATCAATCCTGAAGCATGGAATTGGTATTACACGGTAGTGGGAGAAAGCCGTTGCCCAGTGGTGGATACTTGGTGGCAGACCGAAACAGGCGGGATTTTGATTTCTCCACTTCCGGGTGCGACACCACTTAAACCGGGGTCTGCAACGCGTCCTTTATTTGGGATTCAACCCGCTTTGGTCGATGCTGAAGGCAACGAGTTAGACGGAGAGGCCGAAGGCAATCTGGTGATTAAGGATTCATGGCCGGGGCAAATGCGAACTATTTGGGGGGATCCTGAGCGGTTTATCGAAGCGTATTTTGCAACCTATCCGGGAACGTATTTCACGGGCGATGGCGCACGCCGTGATAAAGATGGTTACTACTGGATCACAGGACGGGTGGATGATGTGCTGAATGTGTCAGGGCACCGCTTAGGCACGGCCGAAGTGGAAAGTGCTTTGGTGGCACATGAGGCGGTTGCTGAGGCTGCCGTAGTGGGAATGCCGCATGAAATCAAAGGACAGGGAATTTGTTCCTTTGTCACTTTACAAGCGGGCACAGCGCAAACGGAAGAACTCCGTGCAGAGCTGATTCAGTGGGTAAGAAAGGTGTTGGGCCCTGTGGCGACACCAGATGCCTTACATTGGGCACCGTCTTTACCGAAAACACGTTCAGGCAAAATCATGCGCCGTATTTTAAGAAAAATTGCGGCGAACGAGCTAGATAGTTTGGGCGATACATCGACGCTGGCTGAACCGCAAGTGGTCGAAGTGTTGATTAAAGAAGTATATCCAAACGGCTAAAATTGGTCTAAAAAATACCGTCTTAAGCAGACGGTATTTTTATTTGAGGGAAAGTCTTGATGCATGCATGAGGCTAGGGAGTTATGTATGATAGGAAGCACAAAAATCAAACCATCTTAACGTTGATGGATGCTTTCTAAGGTATCCACCATTGTCCGTGTCATCTGATCAATTTCATAATTGACCGCATCCCCCACTTTTACCGATGCCCACGTGGTTAGACGCAAGGTTTCAGGAATCAAATCAACTGAAATTTCATGGCTGTTACGATCAACACGGTTGACGGTGAGGCTACAGCCATTGAGACCAATAAAACCTTTTAAGAAAAAGTATTTAATATTGCCTTCTGGAATGTGAAGATCCACATGCAGAGTCTCGCCGTGACGGCTCAGATGCTTTACTGTAGCCATTCCTTCGATATGTCCATACAAGTTATGCCCCCCATTTTCCATCCCGACTTTGGCTGAACGTTCGATATTCACCTCATCACCTGCCTGTAAAGTGCCTAAAGTGGTCAGGCGTCGAGTCAAATCCGAAACATCAAAATGGACTTGATTAGCGGTCAGATCGATGCGCGTTGCAGTTAAGCAGGTGCCATTGATGGCTACACTTGCACCGATGAAGACATCGTGAAAAAAGTTGTGTGTATTTGAAACCACAAGGGTGCTAAAACCGTCGCCTTGACGGACATCTAGAATTTTTTCTAAGCCTTGCACGATACCTGTGTACATCAGAAGTCTTCCTAATTCGGGGGTTATGTTTAATGTAAATGATCTACAACTTGATGTGGCATTATTTTGAATTGAGATGTGCTAAAGCTGTATCTTTGATTGGATTTCGACGCCAATAATAGGGCTGCAAAAATCGGAGCAATAGACGTAAGGGCGTCATCCATACGATGCGAGTATGGCGACGTTTATTCTCTAAAATCCGTTGGGCCAAATAGTGACAGACCACTTCAGGTGGGTCAATAATAAACAAAAAAAGCCGTTTCATTTTGTTCCAGTGCTGAACATTGCCATTTTGCCATGAGGATACCAGTAGGTCGGTTGCCACCATTCCGGGACTGAGCGTACCGACTTGAATATTGGTCTGTTTGGTTTCTTTAAAGAGGGCTTGACTAAAGTACCCTACGGCACGTTTGGTGGTGGCATAGGCGGTCATGCCTGCACTCCATTCGCCTCGAGTACCCCAACCTTCCATATTGAAAATTTGACCATAGCCTTGTGCCAGCATGCCGTTTAAGGCCACTTGTGAGCCGAACATACTGCCGAGAATATTGGTTTGAACCACAGTCTGTATGTCTGCTGCTGCGAGATCTTTAAAGTCTAGTGTCGCTGTACAACTGCCTGCATTATTAATCCAAATCTGAACAGCACCAAAGTGTTGAATGGCTTCATCCCAAAGCGTTTGTACTTCATGGATCTGCATGACATCGCAAGTGACGGCATGAATCAGCGCAGCGGGAAAGCGATGCCGTAGCTGTTGCAGGGTGCGCTGCAAATCTGTGCTATTTCGGCCAGAAATCACGACGGCTTGTTGCTGTTCCAAGAAGGCTTGAGCTAAACCCAAGCCGATACCTTTAGAACTGCCTGTAATGATGATGCAACCTGATTTTGAATTCATATGGAGCCTTTACTTTGTGAACTAAAGGACGTCGCTTCTTGGCTGTGAAGCATGCAATAACAAATGGATAGACTGATCATTGCAAGGTTCATGACCACAGGATTAAAAGCACGAATGAGACTGTCTGGTATTAGAAAAGCGACCAGTGCCAATAAAAACACTAAGCTAAAGATACTGAGGTAATGCAGATACTTACTGGAATTAAAGAGGAACAATAAAGCAAAAACACACTCAAGCACACCTGAGCCCTGACCTGCTAGTTGGGCCTGTGTGTAGGAAAGCCCAAAAGTTTGCCAAATGGCAATTTCATCGGGATTGATAAAGAGGATTTTAGGAATTAGACCTTGATAGCCCCATAAAAAGGCCAAAGAGAGATTAATGAATTTGGAAGGTTGGCTGTTGTTCATATAAAGGGGTTATTTTTTACTTTGTGCGGATTATACACCAATAAAAAAACCCTCAAGCCGAGCCTTGAGGGAAGAATAGAGTCACCTATCATTATTATTTTTTAGTTCGTGTCTGCTGCTTACCGAGCTAAGCAGATTTGGCAGTCTCAACGGATTGCTGCTGAGCTTCCAACTCACGAACCAATGGCAACACTTTGGCACCGAAGTATTCAACCTCTTCGATAAAATGTAAAAAACCTGAAAGGATTAAATCCACACCAACGGCTTTTAATTCCACAATACGTTCCGCAATTTGGCGTGGTGTACCAATCAAATTGGTTTTAAAGCCATCATTGTATTGAACCAAGTCTTCAAAAGTCGATTTAGCCCAGTTGCCTTCACCTTCCAGTGTTGCTGCACCCGCTTCACGGGTGGCCTCGCCAAAGGCATGTACTGCTTGAATATTGGCTTTATCAATAATTTCTTGCAGAACCGTTTTCGCTTCTTCCTCGGTATCTCGGGCAATAATGAAAGCATTCACCCCAATTTTGACCTGATGGCCATTCTGTTGGGCTTTTGCACGAATATCATCAATCTGTTTTTTGAGTTCATCAGGGGTATTGCCATTGGTAAAATACCAGTCTGAAACTCGTGCAGCCATATCCCGTGCAGCACGAGAGCTGCCGCCTTGGAAAATTTCAATATGCGGCTTTTGCACAGGTTTGGGTGACAAGGTGTAGTCTTTGAACTGGTAGTATTTTCCATCGAAACTATAGTTGTCTTGGGTCCAAACGCCTTTTAATGCACGAATAAACTCTTCAGAGCGAGCATAGCGTTGGTCATGTTCAGGCCATGTTTCACCAATGGCATCAAATTCGCCGCGGAACCAACCACTAACCACATTAATCGCAATACGTCCTTGGGTTAAGTGGTCGATGGTTGCAAGCTGTTTTGCGGCAAGCACGGGTTTCCACGGGCCAGGTAAAATGGCGGCAATGACTTTGAGTTTGCTGGTTTTGGCTAAAATACCGTGACTAAAGCTAACCGACTCATGTTGGTTTTCTGCGTTATAACCTGCAGTAAAACGAATCTGAGTTAGAGCATAGTCAAAGCCATTTTTTTCCGCGGCCTGCGCTAAACGGACGTTATAGTCATAACTCCAATCCGTGCGCTGCTCAATATTACTTACCACTAAGCCACCGCTGACATTGGGAACCCAATAAGCAAACGTAATATTTTTATTCTGTTGTGACATGTGAAAACCCTCTCAATGCTTTTGCGTTAAGCGACCTGTGGTTTGGCTTTTTTCTGATGCAAGCGAGACTCGGCTGCATCTAAATTCGGGACCGCGGCTGAAGGCAGCACATCGTCTTGTTCGATTTGAGTGTTGATACCCAAGTTCTGATTGGCAAGTTGGGTCTTTTCTTTCACCACTTCTGCACGTTGACCTTTGGCAGGTGCCCATTCTAGGATGGGTAAAGCGCGGGCCACAGCAAGGGTGATGCGATCTCGTAATAATTCACTTTGGATGGTATACGCTGGGGTAAAGTCTTTGTCTGTGGCATAGACCCCAATCGGTAAAGTTTGTGCTTGGAAGAAACTGAATAGTGGGCGAAGTTGGTGTTCCAGTACCAGGGCATGACGTTCACTGCCGCCTGAGGCTGCAAGTAGTACCGGTACATCGACCAGCGCCGTTTGTTCAACAAAGTCGAAAAAGTGTTTAAACAAACCAGTAAATGAAGCACGGTAAACTGGTGTTCCAACAATCAAAGCATCGGCAGCTTCGACCGCGGCTAAGTCATCTTGCACACGTTGTGGCAGTTGGTTGCGATAGATCGCACCACCGAGCAGATGTCCAATTTCGCTGAATTTAATGAAATGTACATTGATTGGGGTTGCATCGCCCAGTTCATTTAATATTTCTTGTACCAAGGCCTCAGTTTTAGATGGAGTGTTTAAACCGCCTGACACAGCGACAATATTGAGTGGTTTTTGCAGTAAAGTAGACATAAGGAAAGCCCTAAAGTGTTGTATCTCGGAATGGGCTTATTTATCTAATATCTGAACTTGGTCTGTAAAATAAAGAAATAGCGTTAAGTTATATGATTTTAAGATATATGGGTTGATATTAAAAAAGGCTGCTTAATTTTTTATTAAAGGTTTGTATTTTATATATATATTTAAATTACATAACCTTTTCCGATGTGCTGATAAATTTTATATCAAAATGTGATTAGTTATTTATATTTCAATATCGACTTAGAATTGAGGCTATTTTCCTGCCTAAAGCGTGATAAAGTGAAAAAAAGTTAGACTTTGCATATCCTTATCGGCACTTGTATGGTTAGAATAGTCAAGACTAGTGCACTCGAAATCTCTCGTTGCTTATGAATATATTAATCGTTGATGACCATCCGCTGTTTCGCCATGCGTTAATCCAAGCTGTTCGTTATAGCTTACCGCAAGCTCAAATTCATGAAACAGCCGCAGTAAACGAGTTTTATGAACGCCTTGAAAAAGGCCCTGAACCTGATTTGGTGCTATTGGACTTAAACTTACCAGGTGCTTCAGGTTTTTCTGCATTGGTACACGTTCGTGCCCAGTATCCATCATTACCGATTATTGTCGTTTCAGCGCATGAAGAGACTTCAATCATTCAGCGTTCAATTGCGCATGGTGCGATGGGGTATATTCCAAAGTCGGCACATCCAAGCCATATTGGCGAAGCAATTCGCGAAGTCTTAGATGGTGAAATTTGGTTGCCGCCAAATTTACCCGCCAACATGAACTTTGACCCACGTGCTGCCGATGAAACTGCATTGGCTGAGCGAATTCAATCCTTAACACCGCAGCAGTTCCGTGTTTTGATGATGGTGGCAGAAGGTTTGCTGAATAAGCAGATTGCCTATGAACTCGATGTTTCAGAAGCGACCATTAAAGCACACGTGACTGCGATTTTCCGTAAGCTCGGGGTACAAAACCGAACTCAAGCGGTCCTCGCGATCAATGCTTTAAATATTGAAGAAAAACGCATGTAAGCTGATCTATTGAATTAAAAAAGCGCTGAATCATCAGCGCTTTTTTTCGGTCTTAAGTTTAAGCCAAGCAGTTTTGTTTGCTGGTGACATCGGTACAAAATAAAGGATTTAAAGCACATTGCAGATCATCAATTTGCTCTTCAGAGACATAGCCCTGTTGTTTCAAATAAGCGGCAACACGGTCATCACGCAGACTTAAAAAGGCCGCATCATACACGCCAAGATCGACAAATAAAGCCGCCGTTTCTAAGCTATTGAAACGGTCTAAGTAGATTTCGTTGTCATACATGAGGAAAATATGGTCTTGTGTCCCTTGCGTATCAATACTTAAACGATCCGCCAAGACTTGTGGTGGTGTTTTAATAAAGAGCAGATCCAACAGTTGGTCAAACTGGGTGGTGTCGAGTTGATCCTGATCGGTTTTGACTTTACCGAGCCATGCTTTAAACACCAATACTGCGCCGCCGCGAAGGAGCATACTCCAAATTTGATGGCGTACATCTTCACTGAGTGCACTGGATTCGGTTTCCAATGCCAGCAAGAACGGGTCTTCTTGTTGCTGAAGTTTTTCAAATAGACCTAAGCCGTGCGGTTGGTAAGCCGCAGGTCGAAACACATCAAAGTCGAGTTGATCAAATACTTGTAATGCGAGGGGAATGGCGGTGTGATACAGCGTATCTAAGGCCTGAACATGAGTCTCGCTGAGTTTACTTTGCTTAAAGAGTTCGACCCAGTCAATACTGGGTAAAAAGGCATTGGCACTATACTGGCGCAGAAATTGTTGCGACTGATCTGAGCCATGTGGCATTGCTTTAGAAATGTTCATCATAAAACTCCAAGAGAAGGATGATCAGTTTCTTCAGCGAAGGAAGGGGTATATAGGTAGAAAAACTGATCTTTTCTTAGTCCTAGTTATCTGCCAATCCCCTGTGGAGATGAATACGACTAAAGTCGTAGTTTGTGTTTTTATGTATATTTAGTTTAAATAAAACAGATACTTGAAAAATTGTAACTAAGTATACAAGTGTTCACTAATGTAAGTGGTGTATTTTGCCATAGTAAAAATAGATGTGTAATTTTTAGCCAATATTGTTGGGCTTCAAAGGGCTGAAAATGAGCACTTTGGTCGAAATCCTTAAAACTTTAGTCATTTTGCTATGTATACAGAGCCTAAAAAAAACAAAACCCAAGTCAGGTGACTTGGGTTTTGTGAGCGAATGTAGTGAATTTATTCAGGATTTGAAATTTTTAAACCCGATAACCATGCTCGTAAAGAAGCAGGTTTTAACGGTTTTTTCAACAGCACGATATTCATATCTTTGACCCGTTGTGGCAGTTCAGGATCTGAGTCTGCGGTAATCAAAGCGACGGGGACATTTTCTTGGCGATTGGCCAAAATAAAGTCCAAACCAATTTTGTCATGATTTAAGTGCTGATCGACCAACCAGACCTGAATATTTTCTTGTTGAATCATCTCAAAAGCCTGTTCAGGCTCGGTTGCCTTGAACACTTGATAGCCCCATTTGGTCAGTAAAGTCGACATCCCTTCTAAAATGGTTTCGTCATTGTCCAAGCACAAAATCTTATAGGCTTTGGTTTTGAGTGGAACTGCTTGTACGGGCGCTGCTACGACTTTGGGTGGGTCAATGATTGGTACTTCAATCATAAAGCATGACCCTTTGCCATACTCTGAATAGACATGCACTGGGTAGTCGAGCAGGCTGGTCATCCGCTGTACGATGGCCAAGCCCAAGCCAAGCCCTTGCTCACCCCACGGTGAGGTATGACCACAGCGCTCAAACTCTTGGAATAGCTTAATCCGTTGTTCTTCTGCAATCCCAGGTCCTGTATCCCATACTCCAATCCGAATATGGCGTGGCTTGTCCGTGGAACGGAGTACACCCACCACCACTTTGCCTTTGGCCGTATAGCGTAGGGCATTACTGACAAAGTTTTGAATAATACGGCGAATCCATTGTGGGTCAGTATCAATCCAGAATTGTGCATCATGTACGCTGAAACGAATACCGCGCTGTGCTGCAATGGATTTAAACTGCAATTCGAGGTCACTGAGTAAATCATGCAGCGGATAGGCCTGACGGTTGGGTTGAATAGTGCCACCTTCAAGACGGGCAATATCCAGTAGGGCAGACAACATACTTTCTGCACCGTGTAAGGCACGATCAAGCTGTTGTAGGGTTTTACGGTCTTCTTCACTTTGTACGCTTTGTTCTAAAGCAGTACTGAACAGGCGCGCGGCATGCATCGGTTGCAATAAGTCATGACTGGCCGCGGCAATAAAGCGACTTTTCGACATATTGGCTTTGTCGGCTTGTTCACGCGCCAGTTGTTGTTCAGACAATGCATCTGCCAACTGCTGAGTTCGGTCTTGGACACGCGCCTCCAGCATGGCTTCATTTTCACGGAAGGCGGTAATGTCGGCAAAGGTGGTGACGAATCCACCGCCTTCAATTGGGTTACCGCGCATTTGAATGACACGACCATCTTTACGAATTCGTTCAAATTCATGTGCGCTACCGACTTGCATCCAGTGCATCCGTTTACGCACATGTTCTTCGACCGAACCCGGGCCACACTCGCCGCGCTCTGCGTTATATCGAATCAAATCGGAAATTGGACAACCGACATAGACAATATCTTTCGGATAATCAAACAGTTTTAAATATTGGTTATTCCATGCCACCAAACACATATTTTCATCGACCACACTCACCCCTTGGGTCATGTGGTCAATCATGGTCATGATCAGGTTTTGATTAAAACGTTGCCACTGTGAGGCTTGGTCTAGAATATTTGCTACTTGCCCCAAAGCGAGGCCATTGTTGACCATTGCGGTGGTGAGCAGGGTACGTGCTGATGCAGCACCAATAGTACCTGCCAAATATTGTTCGGTAAAACGCCACCACATGCCGTTGGCATTGCTGTTTTCATTCAGCACCACATTGTTCTGGGCACAGAACTGTTGGAAAGCGCGCATAGTTGCGCCATCGCCTGTAATCCGTTTGGCTAAGGTGATTAAATCACCAACTTTTAAGCGTGCAACATCGTGATGAATGTAGTTGATGTCTGTTGACGTGCTCTGTGTTGGCAGTGGCTTAGTTTCATAATAGAAAAAGCTTTCTGCTTGAATTTGTTCGGCCACGCTGGGGCGGAAAATTCGTGAAATCCAAATGTATAAAATAATATTCAGACCGAGTGCCCACACCACCCCATGGGTGAGTGCCGCAAAGGATTCAAAACCGAGCAGGGCTTCAGGGCGTAACCAGTTAATGCCCATTGGCCCGAAATTAAGAAAGCTCTCGGTAAAGTGTGAATATTCAGCAGGTAAACTACGCAGTACAGTGGGTAACAGCAGGGTGTAGGCCCACATACCAAAACCGGCCAATAAACCTGCATAGACGCCTTGTTTACTGCCGCCACGCCAGTACAGACCACCAATGAGGGCAGGTGAGAACTGAGCCACCGCACTAAAGGCCAACAAGCCAAAGACTGAAAGTTGGTCAATGTCATTAAAGAAATGAAAGAACAAAAAGCCCAATAACATGACGGCTAAAATACAGACCCGACGGGTAAATTTAAGCACCAAGGGTAAGCGTTTATCGTGGCGGGACAGTAAATTGGTACGCCATAAGGCAGGCATGATCAAGTCATTACTGAGCATGATCGACAGGGCCACTGAAGACACCAACAGCATACCCGTAGAGGCAGAGAAGCCGCCTAAAAAGGCCAATAAAGTTAACCAGTCTTGGCCATAGCTTAAGGGTAGAGACAAAACCGCTACATCGGGGATTGCTAAGTAACCTGGCGTTGCATGCAGCGCCCAACTGGCAATCGGGATAATGGCAATGATGGTTAAAACTAAATAAACGGCGAACCAGCGCCGTGCCCCGCGAATATGTTTTTCATCACGCAATTCAACCACAGCAACGTGAAACTGACGCGGTAAGCAAATGATCGCTAGTCCAGCCAATAAGGTTTGAATCCAAAACGTATCGGGTACACCAATCAGTTGTACTTGATGGAAAGTCTCTGCGACATCTTTGGAGATTTGATGAATGTTTTCAGGTGCAGCAAACACGAAAAAGAGCGCGACACACAGCAAAGCAAACAGTTTGACAAAAGACTCGAAGGCAACCGCCAACATCAGACCGCCATGTTGTTCTGTATTGGCAATCTGTCTGGTCCCGAAAATCATGGCTAAAATAGCCAAGATACCCGTGAGGAACAGTACACCGTTGGTGGTTGAGGCGATGCTGCCTGCGGTGGGTTCTAAAATCACCGCAGCACTGAGTGCAATAGCGCGTAGCTGTAGGGCAAGGTAAGGAATAATTGCAATGACGGCGAGGATGGTCACCATCGAGGCCAAAGGCCCACTTTTACCATAGCGTGCAGCGACAAAATCGGCAATCGATGAAATAGCATGGTGTTGACGGACGCGGCCTAAACGACGCCAAATGTCATAGCCCAGTGCGACGAAGAGTAGTGGGCCAAGGTAGATCGGCAGAAAGATAATGCCTTCACGAACTGCTGCACCTGTTGCGCCATAAAAGGTCCAAGATGAACAGTAGACCCCTAAAGTTAAACTAAACAATAGCATGCGCCCACGCGTGCTCAGGCGGCTGGCGTGTTTCTCACCAAAAAAGGCGCAGATAAAGAGTAAGACGATATAGAGGGCCAATACCCCGATAATGAGCCAGCTGTTCATTTTACCTAAAGTTTTTCCTTTATCCTGCCATCATAACGTATCTCTGCCAGAGACGGCTGGCTTGTTTAAAATTTACAGACCAAAGTCTAAATTACAACCAATACAGAAGCTTGCTACTTTAGCAAATGTAATAATTCGAATTAAAAATGGTATCTACGGTTGGATACGGACAGGAGTATGGTTATGGATGAGAGACAAGTAGAACAGATTCTACAAAATCCCAAATTCAAGGAAATGGTTAGTCGTAAAAGTAAATTGAGCTGGACACTGACGGCTATTATGTTGGTTGTATACGTTGGTTTCATGTTGTTGGTCGGCTACAACAAAGAATTTTTAATGACTTCAGTCAGTGGTGGGGTGACCACGATTGGCATGCCATTGGGTCTAAGCATTATTGTATTGTCTTTTGTTTTGTGTGGTGTTTATTCGTATATCTCGAATAACAAACTCGACGCATTAAATGAAGAAGCAATGCGTGAAGTCGAAGCCATTGCGCAAGAGAAAGGACAGCACTAATGAAATGGAATTCATTGAAAGCGCTTGCAGTCGCTGCTACAGCACTGTTGGCTTCGAGCCTAGCACTTGCAGGCCCAGATTTGGGTGAGGCTCAACAGCAAGCGACAAACTGGCATGCAATTATCATGTTCGGTATTTTTGTCGGATTTACTTTGCTCATCACCAAATGGGCAGCAAAACAAACCACCAACACTGCTGACTTCTACACAGCGGGTGGCGGGATCTCAGGTTTCCAAAATGGTTTAGCGATTGCGGGTGACTATATGTCCGCAGCATCATTCTTGGGTATTTCCGCAATGGTTTTCAGTTCAGGCTTCGACGGCTTGCTGTATTCATTGGGTTTCATGGTCGGCTGGCCAATCGTATTGTTCTTGGTGGCTGAACGTCTACGTAACTTAGGTAAGTTCAACTTATCTGACGTAGTGTCCTTCCGTTTAGCGGAAAAACCAGTACGTACGCTTGCAGCAGTAAGTTCACTGGTTGTTGTTGCATTCTATCTGATCGCTCAGATGGTGGGTGCAGGTCAGCTGATCAAACTCTTATTTGGTTTGAACTACAACATTGCTGTGGTGATTGTCGGTCTTCTTATGATGGCTTATGTGATCTTCGGTGGGATGTTGGCAACGACTTGGGTACAGATTATTAAAGCTGTGATGCTTTTGTCTGGCGCGACATTCATGGCTTTCATGGTGATGAAAGGCGTAGGCTTCAGCTTCTCTGAAATGTTCACGCAGTCAATTCAAGTTTTCTCTAAAGTACATGACATTTCTCTAGCAGAAGCGGGCAATATCATGGGCCCAGGTAAACTTGCAGCGAACCCAATTGATGCCATTTCTTTAGGTTTGGCTTTAATGTTCGGTACAGCGGGTCTACCACACATCTTAATGCGTTTCTTTACCGTTAAAGATGCTAAAGAAGCACGTAAATCAGTGGTTGTAGCAACAGGTTTCATTGGTTACTTCTACCTTTTAACCTTCATTATTGGTTTTGGTGCGATCCTTTATGTATCGAACAACCCACAGTTCATTGATGTCGCGAAAATGGCAGTAACTGGCAAGCTAGAGCTTGTTGGTGGTAACAACATGGCAGCGGTTCACTTGTCTGATGCATTGGGCGGTGACTTGTTCATGGGCTTCATTTCAGCAGTGGCGTTCGCAACGATTCTTGCTGTTGTTGCAGGTCTGACCTTGTCAGGTGCTTCAGCAATCTCGCATGACTTGTATGCAAACGTATTCAAGAAAGGCCAAACGACTCCTGAATCTGAACTTCGTATGTCTAAAATCGCGACTTTAGGTCTTGCTATTTTTGCGATGATTTTAGGGATTCTATTTGAGAAACAAAACGTTGCCTTCATGGTAGGTTTAGCATTCTCTGTAGCAGCATGTGCGAACTTCCCAGTGCTTGTACTGTCAATGTTCTGGAAAGGTTTAACCACACGTGGTGCGGTGATTGGTGGTGTGATTGGTCTAGCGACTGCAGTAACACTGATTATCTTATCTAAAGCCGTTTGGGTCGATACATTGGGTATTTCTGAAACGCCAGTGAACCCATTCAATGGTCCAGCAATCTTTGCAATGCCATTGGCGTTCTTCTGCTGCTGGTTGTTCTCTGTGACTGATAACTCAGCACGTGCACAAGCAGAACGTAAAGCATTTGATGCGCAGTATGTACGTTCACAAACGGGTATTGGTATCTCAGGCGCTTCAGATCACTAATCTGAACCTGAACTAAAAAAGCCCCATTCATTGGGGCTTTTTTATGGTGTTGAACCTCGTAACTGTGTTGGCTTTGAATGCTGAAAGATCTAGATCGTGACATTCAGTACTCAAGCAGTACTCAAATTGTTGGGCAAAATGAATCGACTGACACGAATAAAAAGCATCGGTTTCAGTGGCTATTCATGCTAAGTTAAAAAAGCGAGAACAAGAACCAATCAAACTTGGCTTTAAAAATAACAGGCTGCATATGCAAGTATTTGTCGAATTTTGGAAAGGCTTCCGTCTACTGCCTTCAGCATGGTTACTGCTGTTGCAATTTATTATGCTGATTTTGGCGCTGTTGAGCGGCCATAGCCTGTCCTTACGTGTATTGGTTTGGGGCTTAGGTGTTTTGGTCCTGTTACTCATTGCCAAGGTCATTCGTCAAACCCCAGTGTTTACCATCCTCGGGTTGAGTTTTGTTGGTGGGGCATTGTTCTTTTCCTTACTGATTTTGCTGGGTGCGCGAAATCCGATGCTTTTGGTGATTAGTCATGCCTTTGAGGCGATGGCCTATTTTATAGCGGCCTATGGCTTGCTGCGCTATATGTTTGCAGACCGTTATTTGACCAAGGATGAGCTATTTGCGGCAGGGGCAGTGTTTACGCTTATTGCATGGGGTTTTGCCTTTTTATATAGCATTTGCCAGATTTTGGAGCCAAATAGCTTTTTAAATCCCAATGTGGCGGGCGCACAATCGTGGCTCGATTTATTATTTTTAAGCTTTAGTTTGCAGTCGGCGACAGGTTTGTCCGATCTAATGCCACTGACACCGCTGGCCCGTATGATTGCGATGTTACAGATGTTTTGTGGGGTGATGTATTTGGCTTTAGTCGTCTCACGCTTGATTGCCTTGCAGTATATTCAGCATCACCCGAATGACCATAAAGAAAATTAAACTGTTACAGGATTCGCACTGCCTTATTTTTAAACATAAATTATGATGGAACAGAATCGTTAAATTTTAAGCTATTCATTCTTCACTCTTTATTAGACTCGTCTAATTAACCATTTTGGTTATATCTTTGTACTAAAAATAATTTTCTGGGGGAATTATGCCTTCCATAAAGCCATCGCTGTTTGCAAACATCAAACGGAATGTATTTCTCAGCACTGTCGTGATTCTGGTGCTTTTTCTGGCCTTGATTCTTTTTGACCCAAGTGGTTTTGAGGCTTTAACCAAACATTTAAATCAATGGATTATTGATTCATTTAGCTGGTTTTACGTTTTATCTGTCGCGTTATTTCTGATCTTACTGATCTTTATTGCACTCTCCGATATGGGGAAAATCAAACTCGGCCCTGATCATAGTCTGCCTGAATATAGCAGTGGTTCTTGGTTCGCCATGCTGTTTACCGCTGGGATGGGGATTGGTTTGATGTTCTTCGGTGTTGCTGAACCCGTGATGCACTATGTCAACCCGCCAACAGGAGATGGGCAAACCGTAGATGCCGCACAACAAGCGATGCGAATCACCTTTTTTCACTGGGGATTACATGCATGGGCCATTTATGCGCTTGTGGGCTTGGCACTGGCTTATTTCTCTTTCCGACATAATTTACCTTTAAAGGTTCGCTCCGCTTTATATCCTTTGGTGGGCAAAAAAATCTATGGTGTAACGGGAGATGCAGTCGATACCTTTGCAACCTTAGGCACCATTTTCGGGGTTGCTACCACACTTGGTTTTGGGGTAACCCAAATTAATTCGGGACTGAATTATTTATTTGGTATCCAGCAAAGTATTGGTATTCAGGTCGGGCTGATTATTTTTGTCACTTTTTTAGCTTCGCTCTCAGTCGGTTTTGGTCTGGACAAAGGTATTAAACGGCTGTCTGAATTGAACTTGGTGCTGGCAGTGGTTTTACTGTTATTTGTGTTTTTTGCCAGTTCTTCCATTTATATCTTACAAACCAGCATTCAAAATGCAGGGCAATATGTATCCAATCTGTTCACGATGACCTTCAACTTATATGCCTATCAACCCAATGGTTGGATTGGCGGTTGGACCATTATGTATTGGGCGTGGTGGATTTCGTGGTCGCCTTTTGTTGGAATGTTTATTGCCCGAGTGTCTAAAGGTCGAACCATTCGCGAGTTCATTGTCGGAGTGCTGTTCATTCCGACGGGCTTTACCCTGATCTGGATGGGCTTCATGGGGAATGCAGCGCTGTTCAGTATTATTCAAGATGGGCACACTTCTTTAATCTCAGCTGTACAACAAGATTCATCCGTCGCACTGTTTGAATTTTTGACCCATTTACCTTTCTCTCAAATATCGAGCCTGATTGCGACCGTTCTTGTGGTGCTATTCTTTGTGACTTCAGCTGACTCAGGCTCATTGGTGATTGATTACTTAACCGCAGAAACAGAAAATTCACCTTTATGGCAACGGCTATTTTGGACTATTTTGATTGCTTTACTGTCGATTATCTTACTGATGGCAGGCGGACTTTCGGCCTTACAATCGGCCACAATTATGAGTGCCTTACCCTTTACGTTGATCATGTTGTTGGTCTGTTGGGGCTTACTGAAAGCACTGCGTTTGGATGTCACCAAAATGCGTGCACTACAAGATGCACGAATCACGCCACGTGCGATTCAAAATCCACGCAGTTGGCAACAGCGTCTAGGTCTAATTATGCATTATCCGCATACCCAGTCTGAGGTCGAAGAATTCATTGGTCAGCAAGTACAACATGCATTTTCAGCGGTACAAAAGGAATTTCAGCGCCGTCAGCTAGACGTGACCATTCAGCCGATTGAGCATGGTTTGCAGTTACGCGTGGATCACCATAATGAAATTAACTTCATCTATCAGGTGGTTGCCCGTGAAACTCAGCCACCCAGTTTTATGGCAGATCGACTTGAAGAACAGCAGTTTTATCAAGCTGAAGTTTTCTTAAGAGAAGGTGGACAGAATTATGATGTGATGGATTGGACTTTAGATGATCTATTACAAGATATTATTGACCAATATGAGCGTCATTTACATTTCTTAAATTTAGTCAGAGCCACAAACTAAAAAAAAGGACGCATTAAGCGTCCTTTTTTTGTATTCAGTTTCTAAATTGAATTAGAAGCGGAATTTAGCATTTACGCCGATAGTTTGAGTATCAAGATTCTCAACATTGTCTTTAGCGTTAGCATTTACATAGCTCGCACCAACAGCAACAGCTGGAGTGATGAAGTAGTTTACGTTCGCACCCCAAGCTGAATCAGGTGTATCTTCGAAGCTTGATTTCACATAAGATGCACCAACGCTTAATGCAGGCGTTAGGTAAAGGTTAGTTTTTAATTGATAAGCAGTGTCTTCACCATAAACAAGGCCTGTTTCAAAACTTACAGCCATGTTTGTGCCATCAATGTTACCTACGTATTTAGTACGTGCAGTAATTGCATCTTGGTCATCACGAATCGTATCAGATTCTAAACCTGCACTAACAACACCGTTTGATAAGATATTGAATGCATCTAGAGAATATTGGTCTGCAACGCTGGTATAACCTACAGCAACCAAGAAGTTTGGAGCCGCTAAAGCACCCACTTCAAGTGCATAACGGTCGCCTTGATCTTCAGCATCAGCTGACATGTCATTTTTTGCATCAGTTTTAGTATGGTTATAAGAAGCACTAGCATATACAGGAACAAACTGAGTTGGTACATATGCTTCAGCTTTAGCACCATATGTATGAGTTTCTGTATTAAACCCATTGTCTTCATTATATTTAGTGTAGTTATATGCTACAGAAACATTAGATGCTTGGTTTAAGAAAGCAGCTTCAGCTAAAGGACCTTTAGATGAATCAACATCTTTAAAGTAGAAAGTACCTTGAGCTGCACCAGTAAAGTTTTTGTCATTCGCAGTATTATCGATGTATTCAGATTGACCTTGTACTTCGAATTGGTATGCTTGAGCACCGGTCATGGCTAATAATAAAGCAGTGGCTAAACCGAGTTTTTTCATGATATTTACCAGATTGTTAACATTGGATTAAACTAAGGCTATTCTATTGTAACAATTTATTAAGTCAATGAACTCTAATGACATTATTAATTTGAGTAATTACTCTAATTATGCTTTAGGTTAAAAAATGCTCGAATAAGCACATCTATGTCAACCAAAAAAAACTTACAGCAGAACAATAGGGTATATCGCTTTTGAAAACAGAGAATGCGCGATATTGAATTGTACTGAACTTGATTTATGATTGATAAATTAGATTGAAATAACAAGAACAAACGGTAAAAAAGTTAATTGAAATGCCTCAAACACAGGTGCATTTGTGATCCAAGTCTAGAATATGGTTACATTTAGTGCAAAAAACACAGTTTTTGCTTGCATAATGTACATATATCTTCTGTATTTGTGATAATTCTCACAATAATTATGCAATTATATTAATCCATAGTGCTTTGGTTGGCTTTACAATCGAGCAGATTTATTTCATAATAATTTTAGCGAATCATTTAACAATATTGTTGTTTTCTGAGAAGCTAATTCTCCTCAAACAGTTTTTGTTTATCTGCCCAACTTTCCCCAAGGTTGGGCTTTTTTTTATTTAAAATTCCGAGATCTCTTTTTTCCATAATAAAAATATATTGGAATTTAATGCACCATAATGATGCAAATATAAGTCTGTATTTTTAATTAAAAACTTTTATTCGAGTAAAAAAAAACCAACTTCTAAAAGAAGTTGGTTTTTTTCGCCAAAACTAGTGGGAAAATTAGAATATCTGCTGAGGATACACTCTAATTCGCCCCAATACTGTGCATTATGCACCTAAATGTTGCATGTGTAAATATAGGCACTTTAAAAAATGGGAAAATTAGAAAATATTGAATGAAATTCACACTAAACATGAATATTATTAAGGATGGATTTACTTAGCTTTCATGGATGGGCGAAAGTTTAGCTGCGATCATTTGGGCTGATGAAATCTTAAAACGATGCAAAACAAAGAATTAATCACTTAAATACACGATATACTGTTTGTATAATGAACAATTGGTTTGATTTTCTTTTGGAATGGGGGCGTGGTTGAAGTATGCGAGAAATACGCTCTGAGTATTTGAGTCAAAAGCTGTATATTGCAATGAGCATTATTATTTTGTCATTGTGTAGCTTATCCATTCCGTTGATAGTTAAAAGTTATCGTGATTACATAAAAACCAACCAAGCTTTAACTGAAATACAAGCCCTACAAGCTGTTGCAGACTTGGCCAATAAGATTTCACGAGAGCGTGCGCCAGCCAACAAACTCATGTCGAGTAATCAGCAAGACTTTGCCAAACACGTGCTTGAGTTAAAACTATATCGGCTTACGGTGGATGAGCAGATGCAAAAGACTTTAGATGTTTTAAAGCATTCCAACCTCCCCAATTTAGATTTAAGTTTATTTGACCGTTTAGATGAAGCTTTAACTCAAGGCAGACAACAGGTAGATGCCTATGCAGCCCTACCTCGCGAGCAACGTAATGCTGAGACTATGGACCAAGCCATTCTAAAGATGTTTAGTGCTTGGGATCGTAGCCATGATGTTTTAAAAGATGTAATCGCTGTATCTGAAGGCAAAGACACCGCTGTTTCAAACTTCTATGTCCAAATTTTATTATTAGCGGACTTACGCGATCAGGCTGGTCGTGCTGCATCCAATGT
This sequence comes from Acinetobacter sp., assembly GCF_036666595.1. Taxonomy (GTDB): domain Bacteria; phylum Pseudomonadota; class Gammaproteobacteria; order Pseudomonadales; family Moraxellaceae; genus Acinetobacter. The sequence continues at coordinate 171,978 of NZ_JAVWVO010000007.1, forward strand.
GATGGCGCATGTAGCTTTTAAACAACCGATTCCTGAAACCAATTTAGCGCGTTCTTTACAGACTCGGAAGCAAGTGATGTATTTGTGGGAACTCATTGATACCTTACAGCCCGAGCGTGATAAAACCGAAGAATTTAAAGTGTTGCATCAAGCGGTTTATAACGAGTTTTTAGCCAAAGGGCTATTGATTGTTGAGCGTTTGATGAATGAAAGTATCTACCATCGACCATATTACTTAACGGGGACACAGTTAACTGAAGCAATCGTTGATAAATTTTCGACCGTGGTGGAATTGCAAAATTATTTACTCAAATATAGCGTTGAAAAAGCCATCATTGAAAAGCATAAAGCACAAAATATTTTGCTCACAACGGTGAGTATTTCACTTATTTCAATCTTTGCGGCACTGTTTACCATGATCTATGCGCGCAAGAGAGTGTTTAGTCCACTCATTCAAGCGCGTGAAATTTTGTTTGATTTATCTCATTCCAGTATTCGCCCCAACCCGATGGATACCAAAGATCAACCAGCCAATATGTATTCTTTATTTACAGCGATTCAGCAGTTAAAACAGACGCTTCAGCAGCGAGATGCGTTGGAGTTTCGACTCAAGAATATTGCGCATTTGGATTCATTAACGGGGGTTGCAAACCGTTATGCGTTGAATGAATACATTAAACTTTTGGAAAACCAGCCGACTCAGTTTTCTGAGACGTGTTTAATGGTGATCGACATCGATCACTTTAAACAGGTCAACGATGTGTATGGGCATCTGATGGGGGATCAAGTGATTCAGTTTGTGGCTGAAAAATTAAAAGAAAATATTCGGACATCTGACTTGTTGGTCCGTTATGGCGGTGACGAATTTATCGTACTGATTGAAAATGTTGGAATGGAGCGCGCTTTAAAAATTGCGGAAAAGATTCGTTCTGAGATTTATGAAGCGAAGTCGGTTGATAGCGTACGTTGCCCTGATTTGAAAGTCAGTATTAGTATTGGGGTGGCAATTGGTGCGACCAGTTGGATGGCACTGGTAGAAAAAGCCGATCATGCTTTGTTTCAAGCTAAAGAGCAGGGTAAAAATAAGGTTGTGGCTTATTCAGTCGATGAAGTGAATGAGTCATATTATATTTGAAAGAATTAGATCAAAATAAATAAGTAAATTAAATAACAGTACAAAAGAATAAATGAGGGGAAAATGGGAACAGACTGTATTTTTTGTCAGATGACACGAAATGAAATACCTTGCCATATTATTGATAGTAATGATGACTACATGGCATTTTTAACAATTTTTCCGAATACGTTAGGTGCAGCTGTTGTAATTCCCAAAAAACATTACACAAGTTATGCTTTTGATTTAGATGATGATGTTCTCACCGGATTGATGCTATATACCAAGAAAGTTGCGAAAAAGTTAGATGGATTTTTTGAAGACGTTGGGCGTACAGCAATGGTATTTGAAGGTTTTGGTGTGGATCATGTTCACGCTAAGTTATTTCCAATGCATGGTACTAAGCAAGTGCATGAAAACTGGCAAGCTGTGAACTCTAATGTTGATAAGTATTTTGACCAATATGAAGGTTATATTTCTTCACATGATTTTCAGCGGGCAAATGATGAAGAGTTGGCTTTGCTTGCTGAGCAGATTCGAGCTTTTGAATAGTAAGTTGAACGATTGGTATTAATGACTATCGTTTTAGAGCATCTTCCCACTGGATTGCTGGCTTAATTGCCATTGTGTAGCGTTATCTCATTTTTACTGGGCAAAAGTGACAAAACCCACTTGTTTGACTAATGCTCAGTCACTTGAGCATAGTCAAACAGGCGACATTCATGTCGCCTGTTATCTGGAAGGAGGAAATACCCCCTCTTAAAGAGGGGAGATAATAAAATCACTTCAACATCGGCTTTAAAAACTTTGCAGTATGTGAAACTTTATTCTTCGCAACCTGTTCGGGCGTTCCTTCTGCGATAATCATCCCGCCACCTGCACCACCTTCAGGGCCCAAATCAATCACCCAGTCAGCAGTCTTGATCACATCCAAATTGTGCTCAATCACCACAATGGTGTTGCCCTTATTGCGTAGCTCATGAAGGATATCTAACAGTTTAGCAATGTCATGGAAATGCAAACCTGTAGTTGGCTCATCCAAAATGTACAGCGTTTTACCCGTATCACGTTTGGCCAATTCACGTGCCAATTTCACACGCTGCGCTTCACCACCTGACAGTGTCGTTGCAGACTGACCTAAGCGAATATAGCCTAAACCGACTTGATTCAAGGTTTCTAAACGACGGTGAATGACAGGAATCGCATCAAAGAAATGCATGGCATCTTCAACCGTCATATTCAGTACATCGGAAATATTCTTCCCTTTATACCCAACTTCTAAAGTCTCACGGTTATAACGTTCACCATGACAGTTATCACAAGGCACATACATATCGGGTAAAAAGTGCATTGCCACTTTGATCATGCCGTCACCTTCACAGGCTTCACAACGACCACCTTTCACGTTAAACGAGAAACGTCCCGCAGCATAACCACGCGCTTTGGCTTCAGGTGTTTGCGCAAATAATTCACGAATCGGGGTAAATAAACCTGTATAAGTTGCAGGGTTAGAACGAGGTGTACGCCCAATCGGGCTTTGGTCAATATCAACTACTTTATCAAGGAATTGTAGACCATCAATCGAATCAAATTTTTCAGCAGTTAAAGTGGTCGCACCATTCAGCTGTGTTGCAGCCAAAGGCAATAAAGTACGATTAATCAGCGTTGATTTACCCGAACCAGAGACACCTGTGACACAGGTCATCACGCCTAAAGGAATGGTTAAATCTACATTTTGCAGGTTATGTCCCGCAGCACCCATCAGTTTAATTTGTTCTTCAGGCTTGGGTGGTTCAGTACGTTTTTTCGGGATTTCAATTTTCAGTTTGCCTGATAAATATTGACCCGTGAGAGATTCACTATTCGCAAGGATTTCATCATAAGTCCCTTCAGCAATCACATGACCACCATGGATACCAGCACCAGGACCAATATCGATAATATGATCTGCTGCACGAATCGCATCTTCATCATGCTCAACCACTAATACCGTGTTGCCTAAGTCCCTTAGGCGGACTAAAGTTTCAAGCAAGCGATCATTATCACGTTGATGCAGACCAATCGATGGTTCATCGAGGACATACATTACACCCATCAAACCTGCGCCGATTTGCGAAGCCAAACGAATACGTTGCGCTTCACCACCAGACAATGTTTCTGCTGAACGAGAAAGACTTAAATAATTCAAACCCACTGAAACTAAGAAATGTAAACGCTCACGAATTTCTTTAAAAATCTTATCGGCAATTTCGCCTTTTGCACCATCAAGATTTAAATCTTGATAATAACTTTCCGCATCACCAATCGACATTTTGGTAATTTGGGCAATGGTTTTGTCTTTAACCCGAACATGGCGTGAAATTTCATTCAGACGTGATCCACCGCAAGCATCACAGGCCGCATTGGATAAATACTGTGACAAATCATCACGAACATAGTTTGACTCTGTTTCACGATAGCGACGTTCTAAATGTGGCAAAATTCCTTCAAAAGGTTGCACACGATTATGTTTACGACCACGTTCGTCGATATAACTTAAATCAACTTTTTCTTTGCCAGTACCGTATAAAAATTTCTTTTTGGTGTCTGCATCCAGTTCATTCCAAGGTGTATCCAAAGAAAAACCAAAATGCGCTGCCACTTTCTCAATCATGCTGTAGTAGTACGGACGTTGTCTGTCCCAACCACGAATTGCCCCTTGGCTAATCGAAACCTCAGGGCTTGGAATGAGTTTTTCGGCACTAAAATGGCTACGGGTCCCTAAACCATCACAGGTTGGACAGGCACCAAAGGGATTGTTAAATGAAAATAAACGTGGCTCAAGTTCTGCAACGGCGCGGTCACATTCAGGACACGAGTGTTTAGCCGAAAAGACCCGATCTGGGTGTTCACCGTTCATCCACGAGAGAATGGCAATATCACCGCCGAGACGCAGAGCGGTCTCAAAACTTTCGGCAATACGGTTGCCAAGGTCATCACGGACTTTGAAACGATCCACCACCACTTCAATGGTGTGCTTTTTCTTTTTATCGAGTTCTGGGATCGGGTCGAGATCTACAATCTCACCATCGACGCGCGCTCGGACAAAACCTTGACTTTGTAGCTGTTCGAACAGGTTGGAATATTCACCTTTACGCTCACGTACGACTGGTGCAAGCAGCATCAGCGCTGTCCCTTCATCCAATCCTTTTACGGCATCGACCATTTCCGATACGGTCTGTGCCACCATCGGCAAATCATGCTCTGGGCAAAATGGTGTGCCGACACGTGCGTAGAGTAGACGTAAATAGTCATAAATTTCGGTAATGGTGCCTACCGTAGAACGTGGGTTATGGCTGGTTGACTTTTGTTCAATTGCAATTGCAGGGCTTAAGCCTTCAATTGAGTCAACTTCAGGCTTTTCCATTTGTGATAAGAACTGGCGCGCATATGCCGAGAGCGATTCGACATAACGACGCTGACCTTCGGCGTACAGCGTATCAAATGCAAGCGATGACTTACCTGAACCAGAAAGTCCCGTGATCACCACGAATTTGTCGCGGGGAATATCAAGGTTCACATTTTTTAAGTTATGGGTACGTGCGCCTCGAATACGGATATGACTTTGGCTCATAAAACATCTCGAAATTGTGCAGATGAAGGAGGTATATGATAACGACTTATGCTTTATTCAAGTGTTAAACATGATTTTATAGCGACAAATCATGTCGGCCAAAAGAAAAGTGATGCTGCTAGACTGTAGCTAGATTTCAGTGTTGAAACAAGTCTCAACGTATCGACATTGGCTGCGACTGAAGATAGAAAGATGTTTACGCATTGCGTAAAAAAGAGAGGATCACCCATTCGGCGCAGCGCAAAAGTTGCATCATGGTTGTGCTATTTTTGGTTTGCCGTACGCCTTCAGGGATAGAGTGTTGTTGTGGTTGCAGCATTTAGCATGCTAGCGCATAACGACGTTCAAAGATTGAATCGACCGTCTCAAAAGCAAAGGGACGGATAATGTCATGATGGATACGGGCATAGAAATTGACTTCATGCTCAAGAGTTTGTAAGAAGGCGTCGTAGTCCTCTTCAAAGTCTGGTAGGTCGAGTAAGTCTTGTTCTCGACTTAAAACACAATGATATTTTTTAATAAAAGCCAACATCAGTTTTTGAATGTGTGGATTGGTATAATAAATGAGATAGGTCGCGGCAGAACCGCAGTGTAAACAGCCTTTTTCAAGGTATATTTCTTCGTTATTTAGCCAACAGCATTGTACGGTAAAAAATGCACGAATGGCTTCAGTACCTAGAGTATCAGGATGCATGAGAATGGCCCTCGAAAGTTAATTATGTAAATGATAATTATTATCATTATTAAAGTTTAGTTTTAAATGCTTAAAATAGCAATCGCGTCATCTGAAAAAATACGAGATTCGGTCAATAAAAAAGCCCTGAAGAGTTCAGGGCTTTTTGGATCATTTGTGTTTTTAAGCGTGGTCTAAACCGAGCCATTGCTGCTGTTTATAAGCGCTGTCCCAGAACAACCATTCGAGTTCAGCCCCTTTACGGTAGGCTTTATGCATTTTCTCAATGGTATCCGCATCGCAACGTGCAGCCACTTTATCGATGGTTGCAATTACATTACGTACCGCTTGGTTGAATTCCTCACCTGCGTAAGTATCAATCCACGCTTGGTACGGGTTGTTGGCGATAGAGTTACCCACAATGTCTTTACCGACTTCAGCATAAATCCAAAAACAAGGTAAGAGTGCTGCTAACACCACAGGGTAGCTTTCAGACCATGCTGTTGCCGTTAGAAATGAAGTGTAATGGTGACATGCCAAAGTCAGTGGTGTTTCTTCAAACTGCTGCTTTGAAATATCAAAATTTTTCATAAAGCCATCATGCAAACTGCGTTCCACCACAATCGCTTCTTTGGCCCCTTGGCTAAACTGAATAATGTCATCGGCCTCATACGCTTTGGCACCACACACCGCTAAAGCCCGACCATAAGCCACCAAGTAGTGCGCATCTTGAATCACATAATGACAAAACGCTTCTTTATTAAGTGTGCCTGAAGCCAATTCTTGGTTAAAAGGTAAAGCCAGTGTTTTTTGATATAAGTCGACATTACGTTGCCAAACGTCTTGAGAAAAAGCCATGATTAGATCCTGAGGGAAGCCAAAATATGGGCAAGACTATAACAACAGTTTGCTCGGAACAACAATCCATCTCCGTACATCGGTGAGATAAGTAAAAATTAACGAAGATGTTTTGGTTTCAGACTCAAAAAGCGTCATAATTGCGGCCATAAAACTCAACCTGTTTTTTAGTTTTCGTTCATCTCCAAATTTTTTATAGGTCGATCTGTCATGATGAAACATTTTGGTTTCTCTATCATTTTTACGATCGTGTGTCTTGCGTTGTCTGCGTACTGGGGTTTTACCCATGGACCAGAAGCGGGCTTAAAGACCATGTTTACTGCTTTGACCATTACTGCAATTTTAGCAGTGATGGAAGTCTCTTTATCTTTCGATAATGCCGTAGTCAATGCATCCGTGTTACGTGGTTGGGATCATTTCTGGAAAACCTTGTTCCTGACAGTGGGTATTTTAGTCGCTGTATTTGGTATGCGTTTAATTTTCCCTGTCGCAATTGTGGCTGTAACTGCAGATATGGGCTTTGTTGAAGTCGTACAACTGGCTTTGAATGATCCAAAAACCTACTCGCAACGTCTGATGGATCATCACCCTGAAATTGCTGCGTTTGGTGGTGCATTCTTGTTACTTGTGTTCTTAAACTTCTTCTTAGATGAAGAGAAAGATACACACTGGTTCCGCTGGTTAGAACGTCGTTTGACCAACTTAGCCAATGTTCCTGCAATGTCGGTCTTTCTTGCACTGATTGCACTTTTGGTGATGGCAGCCAATGTCGATGAAGCTAAACGTCTGGTGGTGACCATGGCGGGAATCTGGGGCATCGTGGTTTATATTGGTGTACAAGTCTTAAGTCATTTGTTGGGTGGCGAACCTGAAGTTGATGAAGACGGCAATGCAGTTACACATGATGCCAATGGCGCAACCACAGGTGTGGTCAAAGCAGGTATTGGTGGTTTCTTATACCTAGAAGTACTCGATGCATCGTTCAGTTTTGATGGTGTAATTGGTGCATTTGCCATTACTTCAGATGTCGTGATTATTATGCTTGGTCTCGCGATTGGTGCGATCTTCGTGCGTTCGATGACGATTTACTTGGTCGAAAAAGGTACCTTGGATGCCTATGTTTTCCTTGAGCATGGTGCACACTACGCAATTGGTGCTTTAGCATTCATTATGCTGGCAAGTGGCACAGGTCTACATGTACCAGAAGTTGTCACGGGTTTAATTGGTGTGGCCTTTATTGTTTGGGCAGTTATTGCTTCTATTCAATACAAAAAACATCAAGCCGCTTAAAGCAGATTGCTTTAAACCGCGGAAAAGCGCAGCTCAGGCTGCGCTTTTTGTTTTTCAGATCAGGAAGGCTTTTATTAAACATAAAATTCATGCCGCTAGTCGGATTGAATAGCCTATAATCTTGATCCAAGATTAATTCAATACAGTCTGTCCTCGTTTATGATGAATGCTTTAGAACGTCGTTCAACTTTTGCCTTAAGCAGTATTTTTGCCTTACGCATGTTGGGTTTGTTCATGATCATCCCTGTATTTTCTGTGGCAGGGCAGACCTATGAATATGCAACGCCTGCGTTGCTCGGTTTGGCTGTAGGGATTTATGGCTTAACACAGGCCATTTTACAGATTCCTTTTAGCTTGATTGCTGATCGTTATAGCCGTAAGCCTTTGGTGGTTTTTGGACTACTCCTATTTGCTTTGGGTGGTGCAATTGCCGCGATGTCAGACACCATTTATGGGGTGATTATTGGTCGTGCCATTGCGGGTGGGGGTGCAGTGTCTGCAGTGGTGATGGCACTACTGGCGGATGTGACCCGTGAAGAAAACCGCATGAAAGCCATGGCAACCATGGGCATGAGTATCGGGGTTTCTTTTGCTGTAGCTTTTAGTTTGGGGCCGTGGCTTACCGGTTTAGTAGGGATTTCAGGATTATTCTGGGTAACCACCATCATGGGTTTGGCGGCTATTTCGATGCTGTTTTTGGTGCCAAAAGTCACCCGCCATCATCGTAATTATCAGCAAGGTTATTTGGCTCAGTTCAAACAAGTCCTAAAAATGGGCGATCTGAACCGTCTGCATGTGTCAGTGTTTAGCTTACATTTATTGCTGACGGCAATGTTTATTTATGTCCCATCGCAACTCATCGATTTTGCAAAAATTCCACTAAATTCGCATGGCTGGGTGTATTTGCCGCTGTTGGTGATTAGCCTATTTTTTGCGTTCCCAAGTATTGTGTTGGCTGAAAAATATCGCAAGATGCGAGGCATCTTTTTAACTGCTATTGGCGGCATTATTTTAGGTTTAGGTATCCTAATTTTTGGCTTTGAGTCGAAGTATATTTTGCTGACAGGTTTGGGCTTATTCTTTATTGCTTTTAATGTCATGGAAGCGTTGCTGCCGTCATGGTTATCGAAAGCTGCGCCGATTCAGTCTAAAGCCACTGCAATGGGCGTCAATGCCAGCAGCCAGTTTTTAGGCGCATTCTTTGGTGGTGTCACTGGTGGTCAGTTGTTGCTGTTAAACAATACTGCCTTGGGCTGGAGCATCCTGACTGGACTGGCGATTGTTTGGTTATTGATTAGTTTTGGCTTGGCACAACCGCGCTATTTGTCTTCGATGGTGTTGCGTTTACCTGAACATAAACAAACGGACGAATGGACTTCACAGCTTTTAGCGATTCGTGGTATTGAAGAGGTCGTGGTGATGTCTGATCAGCAAGTAGCGTATGTAAAAGTCGATAAGCAGCAAATAGATGATGCTACGCGACAAGATTTAACGCAGTTGTTGGGGAAAGAGGTAGCCATTTAAGCATAACTCTTATAAAGTAAATAATAGAAATAGATAGGAAGTAAACATCAGATGCGCGGTGTAAATAAAGTTATTTTAGTGGGCACATTAGGCCGAGATCCAGAGACGAAAACTTTCCCAAACGGTGGTTCGTTGACCCAGTTTTCAATTGCAACGAGCGACTCTTGGACAGATAAAAGTACAGGTGAGCGTAAAGAGCAAACCGAATGGCATCGTATTGTGTTACACAACCGTCTAGGTGAAATTGCGCAACAATACCTACGTAAAGGTTCGAAAGTTTATATTGAGGGTTCACTGCGTACTCGTCAGTGGACAGATCAAAATGGTCAAGAACGCTACACAACGGAAATTCGTGGTGAGCAAATGCAGATGCTCGACAACAACCGTCAGCAAGGTGAGCAAATGCAAGGCGGAAATGATGGTTATGCACAACCACGTTTCAACAATAACCAAGGTGGTGGTTATAACAATAACAACAGCCAAGGCGGTTATGGTGGCAATCCAGCAGCAGGTAATAGCAACAATCAACAAAGTGGTTATGCGAATAATAATCCAAGCGGTTTTGCACCCAAGGCGGCTCCTCAGTCAGCGCCTGCGGCAGCACCAGCAGATATGGATGATGATCTTCCATTCTGATTTGTATAATATCTAAATATTGTATGAAGCGGAAAAAGAACTTGATTTATATCAAGTTCTTTTTTTATGGCTAGGCAAATTTTGTATTTAAAAAAGAGCTTTATAGAATAAAAATGTTCAGCTAATGTGAGTGACAGAGCATACTTTTCCTTTCTATAAAAAAGGACCTCTGATGAGATCCCTTTTTAGAAATACGAAATGCTAATAAATCATGCTAAAGATTGCTGAGGATGAACCATATTTTTGATGGATAGCACATCAGCCAAAATTTGATCAGACAATAGGTTTTCAGCTTTAATTAAAGCCAATACACTTTGACCCGTTTCATTCGCTTGTTTTGCAATACGAGTCGTTGTTTCATAGCCCAAATATGGGTTGAGTGCAGTAATAATGCCGATTGAATTATCTACATTTGCCTGACAGTGTTCAGCATTGGCACGGATGTTTTCAATACATTTATATTGGAACATTTGCATCGCTTTACCCAACAAATCGATCGATTCGAACAGTTTAAAAGCAATTAAAGGTTCCATCGCATTGAGCTGTAATTGACCTGCTTCGGCTGCCAAAGTAATAGCCAAATCATTTGCAATGACTTGAAAACACACTAAATTCATTGCTTCTGGAATAACCGGGTTCACTTTGCCAGGCATAATTGAGCTGCCTGGTTGACGCGGTTCTAAATGAATTTCATTCAGACCAGTACGAGGGCCACTAGAAAGCAAACGCAGGTCATTGGCAATTTTTGAAAGTTTAGTCGCGGTACGTTTTAAGAAGCTCGATAATAAAACGAAATCACCCATATCTGAGGTTGCTTCGATTAAATCAGGTGAACTGCTGATCTGCTTTTGCGTAATTTCAGACAATGCTGCGATGGCATATTCACGATACTTAACTTCAGTATTGATCCCTGTTCCAATTGCTGTTCCGCCCAAATTTACAACACTTAAAGCAGACGGCATGATGTCATTGAGCTTGTTTAAATCATTTTGTAAGGTATTTGCAAATGCGCCAAATTCTTGGCCCAAGGTCATTGGAACGGCATCTTGCAATTGGGTACGGCCCATTTTTAAGATATGTGAAAACTCATCTGATTTGTTCTTAAAACTTTGAATTAAATTTTGAAACGGGCCGTTCAATTGCTCTATTGCAAAAATTAAACCCACTTTAATTGCCGTTGGATAAACATCATTGGTTGACTGAGACATATTAATATCATTATTTGGATGTAAATATTGATATTCGCCTTTTAAATGATCTAAATGTTCTAAGCCAATATTAGCCAGTACTTCATTGATATTCATATTGGTGGATGTTCCCGCACCACCTTGAATCATATCAATGGGAAATTGGTCATGATACTTATAATTAATAACTTGTTCACATGCATACTGAATGGCATTGTATTTATTTTCTTCAAGTTTATTGAGTTTAAAATTGGCTTCTGCGCATGCAGCTTTAACCATTGCAAGGGCATTAATAAAAACAGGGAATTGATTGAGTTTATTTGGACTTAAATTAAAGTTCTCTAAAGCTCTTAATGTTTGTACACCATAATAGCAATGAGCAGGAATTTCTTTATGTCCTAATAAATCCTTTTCAAGGCGTGTGTTAATCTTAATGTTCATTTAAATAGACTCTAATCTCGAATAAATCGATATTAAAGTGCGAACGGTTTTTTTTCTAATGTAAAAATATATTACTACATGCATTTTTTGCATAATAGATTATAATTGATCAAAGGATGAGTGAAGAATGAGTTATGACTTTAGAAATTCGATGGATTGAAGATTTACTTGCGTTAGAGCAAGAAAAATCGATATCTCAAGCAGCAGCTCTACGACATGTCACGCAGTCTGCCTTTACGCGCAGAATTCAGAATATTGAAAACTCACTTGGGTTCCAAATTTTGAAAAGATATAGTAAAAATATTGATTTCACAGAAGCAGGCCAAGTTTTGCTGGCATCGGCAAAAAATATACAAAATCAACTCACTACAACAATAAAATATTTAGAAAAGAATGTGAAACATGATGAATTAACCGTCAAGTTTGCAGTGTCACACTCGCTCATTACCCAGTTTTTCCCCCGCTTTATTCATGAGTTAGCGATGGATATGACGGACTTAAAATTGGAAATTATTGCCTCTAATTTCAAACAGGGCATGCGCTTATTAAAAGATGGCTCGTGTGATTTTTTAATCAGCTATTGCGATCAAAAAACATTAGAACAATTCGATCGGTCTTTGTTCGAATTTCATAAAATTGTTGAAATGGAAATCCTCCCAGTGACGGCCTTAGATCATGATGGGACTGCCAAATATTCACTCGATCAGTCTTTTCCTTTGTTGTCTTATAGTAAACAAGCATATTTAAGAAACTGTGTGGATGAAGCGATTGAAAATAAGTTAGATTATAGAACTTTATATGAGACGGATAATGCAGGCGATTTAAAAGAGCTGGTGTTGCAAGGTTTAGGTGTGGCATGGCTGCCGAAATTATTGGTTGAAAGAGAAATCCAAGAAAATAAGTTAAAAGTACTGGACGGTGAGCAGTACTATTTATTTCAAGATGTCTATCTGGTTAAACGTGAAATGTCATTTTCAAACCGAATTAATTATATTTGGAATATTTTAATTCAGAAAAATAAATAATTGGATTTTATAAATTATTTTAGTTAATCGTTGTGAAGCATATTATTAATAATAAATAAGGTGATTTTATGAATGGTAAATAAAGGACTTTACTTACTATTTAAAAATCACCATTTATTTTCTCTATAAATAATTCTAACTATTATCGGCTAATTGATTTGCGGGAGGAATGTTGTTCACCATAATACCTTCTTGCTCCGTAAGTTCATCTTTATTGCCCTCAGTACGTGCAATCACGGCAGTTGCAATACTATTTCCAATCACATTGGTTGCCGTACGGCCCATATCTAAAAACTGATCAATCGCTAAAATTAATAGAATACCGGCTTCAGGAAGCTTGAACATAGCCAGTGTGGAGGCAATCACCACAATGGATGCTCGTGAAACACCTGCAATCCCTTTACTCGTAATCATGAGGGTAAAGAGTATGAGTGCTTGCTGGGAAAAACTTAAATCAATGTTGTAGGCTTGTGCAATAAATAACACAGCAAATGCCATATACATCATCGAGCCGTCGAGGTTGAAAGAATAACCTAAAGGGAGAACGAAACTGGTAATACGTTTAGGCACACCGAATTTATCCAAAGCTTCCATGGTTTTTGGATAAGCCGATTCGCTACTTGCGGTCGCAAATGCCAACATGGTGGGTTCACGCACAATTCGCATCAATCTAAAAATATCTTTTTTCAAGAAGATATAGCCGAAAGCAATCAGGAGAGTCCAAAGCACCAGTAGTCCCACATAGAACTGTCCAATGAAAATACTATAATCGATAATCAGCTTAGGGCCTTGGATAGTAATCGCGGAAGCAATGGCTGCAAAAACGGCGATAGGTGCAAATGCCATGACATAATCTGTAATTCGGAACATCACCTTACAGAGTTCATCAATTATTTTACCAATGACGGTCGCTTCATTTTGATGTTGCACATAGGCCAGTGCAGAACCAAAGAAAATTGAGAAAACCAAAATCTGTAATATCTCATTATTGGCCATGGCTTCAGCAAAACTACGCGGGAAAATATGCGTAATGAAGGTTTCTAAGCTCAGACTTGTCGCACTGACACCGATATCAACCGCTGTTTGAGGGACGGTGAGGTTCATCCCAGCACCAGGTTGGAATAAATTGGCTAAGCCCATACCCAGTAAAAGTGAAATAAATGATGCACCAATGAACCAACTCATGGCCTTTAAGGTAATTGATCCCAGCGAAGAGGATTTTCCCATCGAGACAAGACCAGAAACGATTGTTGCAAACACTAAGGGTGCAATAATCATTTTAATTAATCTTAAGAATACATCGGTCACAATTTTAAAATAGGCGGCAAGTTCTGTGGTTTGTGCAGTCGTTAAAGTGCTATGAAAAGCCCAACCAATCAGTATTCCAGAGATCATGGCAATCAGAATATATTTCAGTAATTTCTTCTGCTTCATACTTATCGTTCCTTCTTTAATCTTCTTTTCATCAACTTTTGGCCTGATGTAGCAAGGCATTGATGACATTCCATGTTGATCAATTTATATAGGCATTGCTTTAGGTGTTGAGTGCTAAATCGTCGATTGGGGATTTAACTGTGGCAAGTGTTACTTTTTTTTAAAAAAAACGACAATGCAATTTTTAATTCAGTTATGCAAAAAATGCATGAGATGATTCTTTAGTTTTACTTGATATAGCTGAGCTGTTCTTAATATAAAGACCGAATGTTTATTTTTTTATTCTGATTGGTGATAGGAAAGATACTAAATTTCCTGACTCTGTGAGGAAGAGCGAAGATCTGAAAGCGAAGCGAAAGTTAATGAATGTAAGAATTCAAAATCGAGCTTGTGCTCTTAATTTCCCTGCGGACAAAACCATTGAATTGACAGGTTTATCTAATCTTTTAATAATCAGCTCATGACTTTAAGTTGATGATATAAATAGATAATTAAAATAGAGATGTAGCGTGTTGATGACGTTGATTTAGTATTATTGAATAATTTCATGATTTTTCACAGCTCACGCACGAGTGCTTGATGTTTTCATTCTTTCCTTTCGTGCATCCACAAAAAATTATCTATGCGCAATTCATTGTTAAAGCGACAGAATTTCTAAACATGAATTTAGTTCACTTTGGTGTGAGATTAAATCATTTTTATTCATGTGATCATTCAGGTATAAATTAAACCACGCTCTTAACGATAGATCATATTCATCGTTGCTTCTTAGCCTGACGATCAGAAAAAAGCTGAGAAGGCTGGAAAGACGATTCGCTAGAAAGATCCAAAAAGAAAATTGGACAGTCTAGAAAGAGCATGAAAGAAATTCAGTTTTATCGCAGAAATAGAGGGTAACAGATCGCCATGAGTACAGAGTTTGCATGTTCAATTAAACGCATTCGTTTTGATGAAAACTATCAACCAGCAGATAACACACGTCTAACGACGAACTTTGCTAACTTGGCGCGCGGTGAAAGTCGTGAGCAGAATCTACGTAATACACTTCGTATGATTAATAATCGTTTCAATGCCTTAGCACAAACAGATAACCCGAATGGTGATCGTTATTCGCTTGAAATCGATATTATTTCTGCAAATTTAGACATTGAGGGGAATGGTCAAACTTTCCCAATTATTGAAATGTTGAAAAGCACGATTAATGATCATCATACCCATCAGCGTATTGAAGGCATGATTGGGAATAGCTTCTCATCTTATGTACGTGACTACGATTTTAGCGTGGTGCTGAAAGAACATAATAAAGAGAATTCGACGTCGTATGCACCTGAAGGTTTTGGTGATCTACATGGCAAACTGTATCAATACTTGGTGAACTCAGAGACTTTTAAAGCAGAGTTTAATCAACAGCCTGTGATTTGTTTGAGTGTTTCAACAGCGAAGAAGTATCACCGTACTGCCAATGAGCATCCTGTTTTAGGCGTTGAGTATAAACAAGATGAATATTCACGTACCGATGAGTATTTCCATAAAATGGGCTTACAGGTTCGCTTCTTTATGCCAAAAGGGAGCGCTGCACCTTTAGCATTCTATTTTGCGGGTGATTTACTGCGGGACTACACTGATCTTGAGTTGATCAGTGCGATTAGCACCATGGAAACCTTCCAAAAGATTTATCGCCCTGAAATTTACAATGCAAATTCATCAGCGTCTCAAGTCTATCAAGCCAGCCTAGAGTACCCAGATTACTCCTTGACACAAATTGTCTATGACCGTGTTGAACGTGGTCAGCTCGCGGTTAAGCAAGGTAAATGGACGGAAGAGAACTTTATTAAGCCTTATCAAAACATCCTTGAACAATGGGCTGCGAATTACACCGTAAACAGCAACGCTGCTTAATTTACCTGAAATAGAATATTAAAATAGAGATTTAAAATGGCCATTTTATTACCAACATCAACTGCGGGCAGTTTGCCGAAACCTTCTTGGCTTGCTGAGCCTGAGAAACTTTGGTCACCTTGGAAACTTGAAGGTGAGGCATTACTCGAAGCGAAACAAGATGCTTTACGTTTGTCATTACAAGAACAAATCCATGCAGGTATTGATATCGTCAGTGATGGTGAACAAACCCGTCAACATTTTGTCACCACCTTTATTGAACATCTGGATGGCGTTGATTTTGAGAAACGCGAAACGGTTCGTATCCGTAATCGTTATGATGCGAGCGTACCCTCGGTAGTCGGTGCAGTAAGCCGTCAAAAGCCTGTTTTTGTTGAAGATGCTAAGTTTTTACGTAGCCAAACAAATCAGCCGATTAAATGGGCGCTGCCTGGTCCGATGACCATGATTGACACGTTGTATGATGGACACTATAAAAGCCGTGAAAAACTGGCTTGGGAATTCGCCAAAATTTTGAATCAAGAAGCACGTGAGTTAGAAGCTGCTGGCGTGGATATTATTCAGTTCGATGAACCTGCATTTAATGTGTTCTTTGATGAAGTGAATGATTGGGGTGTTGCAACGCTTGAGCGAGCACTGGAAGGTCTGAAATGTGAAACAGCGGTGCACATTTGCTATGGCTATGGTATCAAAGCCAATACCGATTGGAAAAAAACCTTGGGTTCAGAATGGCGTCAATACGAAGAAGCATTCCCTAAACTGCAACAATCTAAAGTTGATATCATCTCACTTGAATGTCAAAACTCGCGTGTGCCAATGGATCTGATTGAACTGATTCGCGGTAAAAAAGTCATGGTCGGTGCGATTGATGTGGCAACCAACACCGTTGAAACACCTGAAGAAGTTGCGAATACACTACGTAAAGCACTTCAGTTTGTCGATGCAGATAAACTCTATCCTTCGACCAACTGTGGCATGGCGCCTTTAGCACGTGAAGTCGCACGTGGTAAGCTGAATGCGTTAAGCGCAGGTGCAGAAATTATTCGTAAAGAACTTTCGGCTTCATACGCAGCAAGTGCGTGATGTGGAAGGGCTACCTGTTTGATAAAATGGGTAGCTTTTATCTGAGTCAAAGCATGTGTCCGTTCTACTGAGGAATAAAATGATGATTGAAGCAACAGACTTTAGAGATGCAATGTCTTTGTTAACAAGTGCAGTGAGTGTCGTAACTACGGCAGGCATGGCTGATCGTCATGGATTCACAGCATCTGCCGTATGCAGTGTGACGGATACACCACCGACATTATTGGTCTGTATGAATAAAGCATCGCGTTCACATGCACATTTTGTCGATAATAAAATCCTAACTGTGAATGTGTTAGGCGCACAACATCAGCATATTTCGAATGTCTTTGCATCTAAAATGACGTCTGAAGAGCGTTTTAAACATGGTGTTTGGACAGAGCTAGAAACGGGCGCGCCTGTTTTAAAGGATGCTTTGGTCAATTTTGATTGTGAAATTGATGACATTCAAGAAGTGGGAACACATACGGTTTTTATGTGCCGTATTGTCGCGATTCAACAAGGCCAACATGAGCAAAGTCTGGTTTATTTTAATCGTGCTTATCATCAAGTTGGCCAGACGGAAACGGCTTAAATTCACTTTTTATTGAACATTAAAGCTTTGAAATGCCCTCCCAAATCATAGATTTTCCTCGGCTTGACTCTGTTTGACTGTATTGAGCTCATTTGAAAAATCGAAAGGTTTTCATTTAGACCATAAGACGGTGAAAATCGGGCAAGATCGTCGGGAAATAATAAATCTAAAAATCCGATAAAAATAATAAAAACTTACTGTTTTACCTATTTTGGATTTGTGCGTATTCTCGCTTCATCACTTAAGCACTCTCACAAATCTTTTGAGGACAAATACATGAGTTTAATCAATACTGAAGTTAAGGCGTTTAATGCAACAGCTTACCAAAATGGCGAATTCATTGAGTTGTCTGAGCAAAACTTGAAAGGCACATGGTCTGTCGTATTTTTTTATCCTGCTGATTTCACCTTTGTGTGTCCAACTGAATTGGGCGACTTAGCCGATCACTATGCTGAATTTCAAAAACTAGGTGTGGAAATTTACGGCGTATCGACTGATACCCACTTTACCCATAAAGCATGGCACGACACTTCAGATGTGATTGGTAAAATTCAGTATCCATTGATTGGTGATCCAACGTGGACGTTGTCTAAAAACTTTGACGTGCTGATTGAAACTGAAGGTCTAGCGGACCGAGGTACTTTTGTGATTGATCCTGAAGGTAAAATCCAAATTATTGAAATTAATGCTGGCGGTATTGGTCGTGATGCATCTGAACTATTACGCAAAGTGAAAGCAGCACAATATGTGCATGCACACCCAGGCGAAGTATGTCCAGCAAAATGGAAAGAAGGTGAAGCAACGCTTGCGCCGTCAATCGACTTGGTTGGTAAAATCTAAGCTGACCTCGATAGTTGCATTGTGCAGAGTCATGAGTATGATGCCTGTAAAAAATCAGCCCAAGTGGCTGATTTTTTATGCGGGATTCTTTTCGGTTCTACAGATGATAACCCTTGCTGGTGCTGGCAAAGTCTCTTAAACCCTGAATCAAATGCTCAATCAGTTTTTCCATGACCAAACGTTGTCCTTTACGTGAAGCATAGACCAACTGTACGGTTCCAATATTGGAACACCAGTCAGGCAAAATGTGAACTAGGCGACCTGAGGCAATATCTGCCTCTACCGTTAAGTAAGGCAGGTTGGCAATGCCGAGTCCATCCAGAGCCGAGTAATACACGCCTGCGACATCATTACTTTTGACCCGTGGTTCTAAAGGAATCACGATCTGTTCATCACTCTGGGTATGATGCAATAACCATTGATAATCAGACTTTTGTACTCCCAGTGCGAGTGTTGGAAAATCATTCAGCTCGGTGGCAAATTGAATTTCACGGCCTTGTAACAGATCAGGACTGGCCACCAAACAATGCGTGGTTTTGACCACATCACGGACCACAATGCTCGAGTCTTCATTGGCGCTAAAATTGGTCCGAATAGCAAGATCAATGTCATCATGCAAGACATCGACACGACGGCTGGTTAGCTCCATTTCCACTTGGACTTTGGGATATTGTTTTAAAAAATGATTGAGTAAGTCTCGCACTTGATAGCGCATCATCACAGAAGGGCAGCTGATCTTGATTAAACCTTGCGGTTCGCTTTTCTGTTTCAGTAAAACATTGTGTGCACTTTCGACTTGCTGAATGATTTGACGACATTCTTCAAATAGCTCTTGTCCCAAAGGTGTGACTTTAAAATGTCGTGTTGAACGCTGAATCAGGGTCACGTTGTACTTGGCTTCAAGGTCTAAAATGCGGCGACTAAGCTTAGACTTGGTGATGTTCGAGGCATCACTTGCAGCACTGAAACCGCCGTGCTTGACCACAAGATAAAAATAATAATAGTCGTCAAATGAATGCATAATGGGTTCAAGCCTGTATTGATTTTTGACCGAAGGCAGTCTGTGATGGATGATCTGATACTGTATCATCGCTGATGATTGCACACGACAAAAAAGCGATCCGAAGATCGCTTTTACTGAGGTCTGATTATTTCTGAGCTGTATTTTTGCTATAGCTTTGAATCAGGTTTTTATAGTCTGGAATATGCGCTGCAAAGAGTGAACCGAGGCCTTCAATATCATTACGCCAGTCGCGGTGTAATTCGCAAGCTGCACCAAACCATGACATCAGCTGCGCGCCTGCCTGAGACATGCGATCCCATGCTGCATCACGGGTGATGGGGTTAAAGGTTCCCGATGCATCGGTAATCACAAAGACATCAAACTCTTCTTCCAGTGCTGACAGTGCAGGGAAGGCCACACAGACTTCAGTTACTACACCCGCAATAATCAATTGTTTTTTACCTGTGGCTTTCACGGCTTGAACAAAGTCTTCATTGTCCCATGCATTGATTTGCCCTGGGCGTGCAATATAGGGTGCATCGGGGAACATTTCGACCAATTCAGGGACCAAAGGACCGTTTGGACCATCTTCAAAACTAGTGGTCAAAATGGTGGGAAGATTAAAATATTTCGCGGCAGCAGCCAGTGCCAGCACATTGTTTTTAAATTTGTCTGGGTCAATGTCACGGACCAGTGAAAGTAGACCCGCTTGGTGGTCAACCAAAAGAACCGCTGCATTATCTTTGTCTAAACGAATATAAGGTTTCGCCATTTTTCTGTCCTCGTTGTGATTATCAGTCGAATCTCAAGGCAATCAATAAGAAGGTTACGGCCTTGAGCTTGAACATCATCATAGGTAGGAAAATGAGACAATAAAATAAGCCAAACGAGATGCTTAATCTTAAAAATAGGAAAATTTGAGCAAAAATATGCCATAAAAATAAAGAATGGCTTTGTTTTTAAATTGGTTTTTATGCAGGTGAGATGATTCTAACGAGATTGTCCTATCTGTGTGATTGTGTGTACTAGCGCAGTGCTATAAGACGGCTGAGGAAAGGGGTAGTATAGATTGCATATTCATCCTATCGATATAGGAGTTCCAAGATGAAAAAAGTAATTGGTGTTTATCGTAATCAAGACATGCATTGGGTTGGTGATGGTTTTCCTGTCAAAAACCTCTTTTCATATGACCGCTTAGGACAAGCGATTAGTCCGTTTCTACTTTTGGACTATGCAGCACCTTACAAATTTGATCCAACCACATCGCAACGTGGTGTGGGTTCACACCCGCATCGTGGCTTTGAAACGGTTACCATCGCCTATAGCGGTGAAGTGACACACAAAGACTCTAGCGGCGGCGGTGGTACCATCAATACTGGCGATGTACAGTGGATGACTGCGGGTTCAGGTGTGGTGCATGAAGAGTTTCATTCTCCAGCCTTTGCTGAGCATGGTGGCCTGTTTGAAATGGTACAACTTTGGGTGAATTTGCCAGCCAAAGACAAAATGACCACACCGCGTTATCAAGCCTTGACCGTGGCAGATATCCCGCGCATCGAAATGGATGATAATGCTGGGCACATACGCGTGATTGCGGGTGAGTTTGGTGGTCATCATGGCCCTGCTCAAACGTATAGCCCCGTCAATGTTTGGGATGGTGAATTAAAAGCAGAGTATGAAACTTTTATCCATGTGCCCGTCACGCATAACACGATTGTGGTGGTGCTCAGTGGTGAAGTGCTGATTAATGGCACGCAAAAAGTGGTGGATAGTTCGATTGTGATGTTTGCTCAAGATGGCGAAGCTGCAATTCAACTACAAGCGCTGCAAGACACTAAGTTCTTGGTATTGACTGGTGAACCACTGAATGAGCCGATTCAAGGTTATGGTCCATTTGTGATGAATAGCAAAGCGGAAATTGTGCAAGCCTTTGACGATTTTAATCGTGGCAAGTTTGGTGAAATCCCTGTTGCTGTGGTGGACTAAAATCTTGTCGCTAAAAAGAAGAAATCCCTACTCGGTCAAGGGTAGGGATTTTTTAGGCGCTGTAGTCTTCTTGTTTTGCATAGTTGGTCATGAATTATTATGTGATGTAATTATCGTTTTTATGCGGGGCGCATATTAGCGCTTTTTCGCTGGTTTGTAAAACAGATGTTATAAAAATAGTTAATTTATATACTTTGTTTTTAAACGGTTTATATTTTTATTTAAAATAAATTGTATAAAAAACCTGTGCTTATTTAAGTGATTTTTTAGTGTAATGAAATGTAATTTAAGCAGATATCGTCCTATCGGTGCGGTACATGAAAAAATGTGATTCTGGTATTTTTTAATAGCCCTATTTTTTCGACATTGGGTCATAATTTCAGTCAATATAAGTCAGACTGACGGATCATAATTTTGGATATTGCAGTTATTGGTAGCGGCATGGCCGGTCTTGCTACCGCAAGAATTCTAAAGGATGCTGGGCATAATATTACTATTTTCGAAGCACTGACTGGGCGAGGGATGGATAGCCACAGTACAGAGTTTGAAGGTGGACTGATTGATGCTCCGTTACGTGTCATGAACCCACACTTATGGAAAAACACCTTAAGTCTTGCGACTTATTTAGGCATCAAAACGTATCCAGTACGCACCTACATGGCATGTAGTTGGTTGTTTGAAGACCGTACAGAAACATGGTTAACCACTACGCGTAGCCGCATTGGCAATTTCCCAATTATCAATAACCGTAAAGGCCTACAGCAGTATGGATGGCGCTTGGTTAAAGGTATGTTGCAGCTTAAAACCGCGATTGCTAAATTCTTCAAATCTAAAGATCAAGACATTACCTTGGCTGAATTTATCAACCAGCATGACATTGAAGAAGTGTTTTGGCATGGTGCAGTAATGCCTGTGCTCTATACCATCTGTACTTGTAATCCAAAAACCATCGGCGAATGGCCAGCGAAACCGCTATTGATCTTTTTACGTCAGTTGACGGATGGCGATGCTTTATTGCGTATACAAGGTGGAACACCTGCCTTGGTCGATAAATTGATTGAAAACATCAATATCCAAAGCGGATCTGCTATTAGTAAAGTCACTGAACAAGGTGACAAGGTTTTGGTTGAAAATAATAAGGGCGAACAGCAACTGTTTGACCGTGTGGTGGTGGCAACGCCAACCACAAAAATTGAAGAGTTTTTAGATCCTGTTCAGTTTGCAGATGATATTGCCCTGTTAAAGCAGTTCCGTTTTGAGCAAGGTCAGCTGGTGATCCATACTGATCCTTCCGTGATGCCACCTAAGCGTAAAGACTGGTCGGTGCTGAGCTATATGATGGACCGTAAGTTTACACGCCAGCAGTTCACGGTGTGGCTCAATTCAGTCGAACCAAGTCTGGTCGGTAAAAACGCCGTGTTCCAAACGTGGCAGCCTGTGACCGAGATTGATCCGAAAAAAGTAATTTCAACAGTAACTTTGACCCGTGCGGTGGTGGACTCGCAAACTGTGGCTTTGAATAAAGAGTTACAACAACGCCATAAGAGTGCCAACCGAAAAGTCTTCTTCTGTGGTTCATGGTCGTGTGATGGTCTGCCTATTTTAGAGTCTGCTGTAACTTCAGCAATGCATATTGCAGAAATTTTCGGTGCACCATTGCCGTTTGTTGGATTAAAACCTAAAGTTGAGGTTGCCCCACAACTCGGCTACTAAAGCATGAAATGGCTTCAAACCTTACAGCGACATCTGCCCAAACATAAATATGCAATTGATGCAAAACAATTGGGAGATCACGCTGTATTGGCTTGGAGCAATCTTGGCTATTGGGAAAATAGCCAATCTTCCTATCCTGAGGCTTGCCAAACACTAGCCATACATCTTGCTAATCGATTACAGCTAAAAACAAATGACCGTGTTCTAGACTTGGGCTGTGGACAGGGCGCGAGTCTATTCCTGTGGCAGCAGCATTACCATGTTCAGCAACTTTGTGCGGTTGAGTTGCAAGCCGAATGTGTTCAGCATATACAACACACTTTAAATTCAAAGATACACATCATTCAAACGTCATTTTTAAATTTAAATTCAAAGTTATTTTTAAAACCTTTTGATGTGGTGTTGTGTCTCGATGCCGCTTATCACAGTGATTTAAATTCATTTCTGAGATCAACCCATTCTGTTTTAAATTCAAAAGGGCGGATTGGTTTTCACTATCTAATGTTGAGTAATGCATTTTTGAATTTAAATCGTTTTGAGAAACTTCAACTGAAAATGCTGTTAAAAGCAGCCGATGTTCATTTGGAACATCTTCAGTTAGAAGCGAATTTGAAGCATTCGATAGAAGAACAAGGCTATCAGCAGATTGTTATTGAAGATTTATCAGATGCAGTTTTGGCTGGGTTTTCTCGTTATTATCATGCACATTTAGCACAGCAGGCCGCTCAAAATTTGGATCATTTCAAAATTAAAATGACAGCTAAACTCTGCCAGAAGTTATTTGAACAGGGCATCGTGCGCTATGTTCAAATCACGGCAATGAAAGACATTTAAAGTAAAATGAAAACCTAAAGGCCAGAAACAACAAAGCCTCACTAAAAAGCGAGGCTAAGTATAAAATGGTGCCGGCACACGGATTCGAACTGTGGACCTACTGATTACAAGTCAGTTGCTCTACCAACTGAGCTATGCCGGC